>DASZYQ010000045.1:0-115116 GCA_035545315.1 Mucilaginibacter sp.
TCGTTACGGCCGAACCATGAAATGGGCTTAAATGGGTCGTCGTAAAGTTCCGAATCAGCTATGTATGGGATATATTCATCAAGCAGGTTCACCATCAGCCGTGCAATACGCGTTTTAGCCTGCCCCCGGAGGCCGAGTAAAAGGATGTTGTGGCGTGACAGGATCGCGGTTTGCAGATCGGGAATAACGGTATCCTCAAACCCGATGATTCCTTCAAATCCGCCTTCCTTCTTCTGCAGCTTCAGGATAAGATTTTGCCTTAATTCTTCTTTTACCGACCGGCTTTGGTAGCCTGATCGTTTTAATTCGCCTAAAGTTTTTATATCTGTCAATTTTGTCATTAGTTCATTTTTAGTCCGGAAGTCCGAAAGACCGAAAGTCCGGAAGATGTTATTCAATGCAATTCAGGCTTTCGGATTCACCGCACCGTGCGCCGGCGATTCCGAATGTAATCCTCAAAAATATACTCGCCCAGGCCGTTCAGGGTGCTGTAAAATGCCTTCCCTCCGTTAGTTTCGGTAAATTTACGCACAAACTGTTGCAGATACGGGTCCTTGGCTATCATAAAGGTAGTAATGGGTATTTTCAGCCTTTTGCATTGCGCGGCCATGTTCAACGTTTTGTTTACCACCTTGCGGTCAAGGCCGATACTGTTTTTATAGTAACGCGTACCTTCCTTCAGACAGGTTGGTTTGCCGTCGGTGATCATAAATATCTGTTTGTTGTGGGTTTTGCGGCGGCGAAGTAACTCCGTAGCAAGCTCAAGCCCGGCATAAGTATTGGTATGATATGGCCCAACCTGTAAATAAGGCAGGTCCTTTAGTTGTATAGGCCAGGCATCGTTGCCAAAAACCACGATGTCCAGTGTGTCCTTGGGATATTTGGTGCGAATCAACTCGGCAAGCGCCATGGCCACTTTTTTGGCGGGTGTAATGCGGTCCTCGCCATACAGGATCATCGAGTGCGAGATGTCGATCATCAGCACGGTCGAGGTAAGTGTTTTATAATCCATTTCCTCAACTTCCAGGTCGCGCTCGGTCATCATAAAATCGTTGATACCGTGGTTGATCTGCGCGTTGTGAATGGATTGCGTCATGTCGATCTGGTCGGGACTATCGCCGAATTCATATTCCCGCCGTTCGGCGTTCTTTTCATCGCCCTGTCCTGAATGCGGCGAACGATGATTGCCCTTGCCCGACCTTTTCAGCTTACCGAATATTTCTTCCAGCGCCGATTGCCGTATGCTTTGCTCCGTTTTGGCTGTGATGCGGAATTCGCCGTTTTGGTTATCCTCGTCCAGGTAACCCTTTTGTTTCAGCTCATCGATAAAATCACCCATGCCATACTGATCGTTGGTGATGTTATATTGCTTATCCAGTTCGTTCATCCAGGCCAAAGCTTCGCCCGCATCGCCCGATGTATAATTAAGCAATTCGAGAAACAACTTTAGTAATTCATCAAACCCGCCTTTAGGAATTTGCCGGGGTATAAACTTCGAAAATCCGTAACCACGCATAGATAGCCTTTCTGAACATAAAGGTAACGGATATTTTGCTTTAATAGTTTGTAAATGACTGCAAAGGCCGAAATGTTAACGAAAAATGACAATGACAGGGATTGGTTGCTTATTGCTTATCTTGGTCGTATATAATAGACTTTATCTGATCGACAGTCATTTTTCCGCTACTATAAATGGCATCGATTGCTTGATTAATCGCAACATAATGCGTTTGCTCGTCGAATACAGTTATTGGTTTCTTAAGCCCATCAAGTAGATTGTAAAAAGCATGAAATACCTTTTCCACGTTAGAAGGCAGTTCCCAGTCGGAATCCTGAATCGCGACTTTTGGATCACTAAATTCGTCTAATAACGTAGCGAAGTCTTTTGAACTTTTCCCCGTGCAATAAAGTAATGAATCGTGGAGTAATTCAGGCCTTACCTCATGATGCATGCCAACTACCGTGTCTCTGTAAGAGAGCTTATTTGCTAAAGCATATTCATCCCAAATAGTAAGAGCTACTTCGCAACAAGCTATGGCAGTTTCAAGTAGTTTTTCTTGACTTAGCGTCGCGCAATATTCACTAAGGGTCATTTGAGTGCTTACTACTACTGTAATTCCAAAAGCTTTTTGATACTCTCGTTATAAGGCGGATTGGCTCCGCGCTGGCCGGCTACAAAAGCGCCGACCCTACAGGCTTTATCAACTACCTGCTGCATAAGATCTTTCTTTAGAATTCCCGCTATAAAAGTCGCCAGGAATGAATCACCTGCCCCGACGGTATCGCCAACTTCCACCTCGCAGCCCGGATTTTCATAAAATTCATGATCGTGCCAAACGATGGCGCCATCCTTGCCGCGAGTGACACAGATGGTCTGGTTATGAAATTTCTGCCTGAATTCAATGATCTTCTCCTTAAGCGAGCCATTACTTCCGTGAATCAATAAAGCAGCTTCATCCTCGTTCATTTTAATGACATCGGCTTTGGCAGCAAGCGTTTCGATGGTTTCCAGGGTGTAATGTGGCGCGCGCAGATTTACGTCGAATATTTTTAAAGCATCGGTTTCGTCGAGCAGGTTCAGCAGCGTGTTTTTAGTAACTTCGCCGCGACATGCCAGGCTGCCGAAAACGATAGCGGACGCTTCTTTTGCGCTGCGTTCCAAAGCGGCATCAGGCTGGATATTGTCCCACGATACCGGCTGAGGGATTATATAGGTGGCGTGCTGATTTTTGTCCAGTTCGACGGTCACTTCGCAGGTAGGTAATTGCGGATCACGCTGTACCAGGTCGGAATACAGGTTGTTTTGCTTCAGGAATTCAATCAGTTCATCGCCCGCGTGGTCCTCGCCGACGCGGCTGGCAAATTCAACGCTGGTTCCTTGCTGCGCAAGGTGCATGGCCACGTTCATGGGCGCACCGCCGGGTTTTTTACCGTCATCGAAAGTGTCCCAAAGGATCTCGCCAAAGCACAGAACTTTTTTCATAAAGGTGAAAGCTGAAAGATCAAAGGTAAAAGGTTTTTAAAAATAGTTAGCGTTGTTTTCCTAAATCAGTGAGAACAGACAAGTGAATGCAGGAAAAACCGGCAACAGGGTTACTTAAAGGCAGGAACTGTCCCTCTGATAAGTTGTGAATATTTTGCGCCTGATCAATTTTTTCTTTTTTTGGTTCAAACGACGTCAGGGAAGACGGAGGTTTAGATGCGATATAAACAAAAAACGCCATTGCTTTCGCAACGGCGCCCGTGATTGTAAAAGTTATCGGTTTTACGACATCTTAAGTTTCTTTTGTATATCTGCTACATAGCCTTTGAATTTCTTGTCAGTATCAATTAAATCTTCCACGGTTTGGCAGGCATAAATGACGGTTGAGTGATCGCGACCGCCAAAGAAGCTGCCAATGGATTTAAGCGAGCTTTTGGTATGAGCCTTTGCCAGGTACATCGATATTTGGCGTGCCTGCACGATCTCGCGCTTGCGGGTTTGTGATTTTACCATTTCGATAGGCACTTCGAAATACTCGCATACCAGGTTCTGGATATATTCCATGGAGATCTCTTTGGACGAATTCTTTACAAAGTTCTTCAGCATCTGCTTGGCCAGGCCCAGGTCGATATCTTTGCGGTTCAGCGTGGCCTGCGCCAGCAGTGACACCATAGCGCCTTCCAGTTCGCGAACGTTATTATCAATATTGTGGGCGACGTATTCCAGCACATCGTTTGACAGGTCGATACCATCCTGGTAGATCTTGTTCTTCAAAATAGCCATGCGGGTTTCCAGGTCCGGAACCTGCAAGTCGGCCGAAAGGCCCCATTTGAAGCGTGACAGCAGGCGTTCTTCTAAACCGGTCAGGTCTTTCGGCGCCTTATCCGAGGTAATGATCAGTTGCTTGCCCGACTGGTGCAAATGGTTGAAAATATGGAAAAAGAAATCCTGTGTTTTTTCCTTGCCGGCAAAGTTATGTACATCGTCCATGATCAGCACATCGATAGCCTGGTAGAAATTCACAAAATCGTTGATGTTGTTATGTTTCAGCGCGTCGACAAATTGCTGGGTGAATTTTTCGCACGATACATATAATACCAATTTATCAGGCAGCTTGGTGCGAACCTCATTGCCGATAGCTTGGGCGAGGTGGGTTTTACCCAAACCAACGCCGCCGTAGATCATCAGTGGATTGAAGGAGGTGCCGCCCGGTTTTGCAGCAACGGCATAGCCGGCCGACCGCGCCAGGCGGTTACAGTCACCTTCAACAAAGCTTTCGAAGGTATAATTCGGGTTCAGTTGCGGATCGACGTTCAGTTTCTTTAATCCCGGTATTACAAACGGGTTTTTTATGTCCTTATTAATGGAGATAGGCACGGGCATCGACTGGTTTTTAGTTTCGGCACCGTTCCCGTTCGAGGGCATATTGGTTGTATACGGCTTGTTAGACGACGACTGTTCTACAACGATATTATATTCCAACCGGCCTTCTTCTCCAAGTTGTTTCTTGATGGTTTTACGGAGAAGACCGACATAATGTTCTTCGAGCCATTCATAGAAGAATAAACTCGGAACTTGTATCGTCAAAACACTTCCTTCGAGTCTCAGCGCTTTTATCGGCTCGAACCAGGTTTTAAAACTCTGAGCCGGTATGTTGTCCTTGATAATCTGAAGGCAGCTGTTCCAAACGGCGGTACAAGTTTTATCCATATATATTTTTTATTAAAATCTTGATTTACAAACCCCCAAGCGAACATCCAATGGGGTTGCTACGGAACATCGAATATTCAAAAAAAAGTCTATTTAAAAAATAAAATTTGAAATTTTTATTGAATAAATTCATCATTTATTAACCTGTGCTATTGTAAAATTTAAAGAAAAAAGAGTTATATTTTGCACGCACGCGGTATAAATAATTAAACTCTTCAAAGACACCTTTTTGTACTTATTACCTCGCGTATTTATCAACTTAAATTCGATTTATTGTTCCTTTTACGCTATCGACACAACAATTGTTAAGCCATATCCGGCGGTTATTCCTGCTGTCAGGACCTAATTTGCTGGAACCAAGCAAATATTTTTTTAAACGATATTTTGTCAGTGACACGGCCAAATGATATAATATAATATTTGGCAGCATTTGTCAGTATTCACCGAAGACTGTCCTGAGTGTATCGGCTATTTCACCCAGCGTGGCATAATGCTCGACGGCAGCCAGGATATGCGGCATCAGGTTTTCGGTACCCCGGGCGGTTTGCTGTAATTTGTCCAATGCTTGTTGAACAGCCTGGTTATCTCTTTCTGTGCGCAACTTCTTCAGCTTTTCGCTTTGTGTTTTGCGGATCGAGTCGTCCACACGGAAGACATTTTCGGCAGCCGGTTCTTCTTCCGCATACTTATTCACGCCAACAATAATGCGCTCGCCTTTTTCCACTTCAGTTTGGTATTCGTACGATGATCGTGCTATCTCGCGCTGAATGTAATCCTGCTCAATTGCCTTTACTGCGCCGCCCATCGCATCGATCTTGTCGATATATTGTTGTGCAGCCGTTTCCAGTTCATCGGTCAATGCTTCGATAAAATAGGAACCGGCCAAGGGGTCGACGGTATCGGTTACGCCGCTTTCAAAGGCAATAATTTGCTGGGTGCGCAAGGCTATTTTAGCTGCCGTTTCGGTTGGCAGCGACAAGGCCTCGTCGTAACCATTGGTATGAAGCGACTGCGTACCGCCCAGCACGGCGGCCAGGGCCTGGTTACTTACCCGCACGATATTGTTCATCGGCTGCTGGGCAGTCAGGGTCGAACCGCCGGTTTGGGTATGGAAGCGCAGCTTCTGAGCGCCGGGATCGGTGGCGCCGAGTTCTTTGGTAATATGCGCCCACATCCTGCGCGCGGCACGAAACTTGGCTATCTCCTCGAAGAAGTTGTTATGGCAATTGAAAAAGAACGACAGCCTTTTGGCGAATATGTTAATGTCAAGCCCCTTGTCGGTGGCGGCCTTCAGGTATGCTTTGCCATTAGCCAAAGTAAAGGCCAGTTCCTGCACGGCCGTCGACCCTGCTTCACGAATATGATAACCCGATATAGATATGGTATTCCATTTGGGCACTTCCTTGCTGCAATACTCAAATACATCTGTTATCAGCCGCATTGAAGGCGCGGGCGGATAGATGTAGGTACCCCGCGCGGCGTATTCTTTTAATATATCGTTTTGAATAGTTCCCGAAAGCTGTTTCAGATCGGCGCCCTGCTTTTTGGCCAGCGTGATGTACATCGCCAATAATATAGAGGCAGTGGCATTGATCGTCATCGAGGTGGTGATGTCCTTTAACTGTATGCCCTCAAACAAAACCTCCATATCCTTTAACGAGTCAATGGCAACACCCACCTTGCCCACTTCGCCTTCGGCCATGGCATTATCCGAATCATAGCCAATTTGCGTCGGCAGATCAAAAGCCACCGAAAGGCCCATCGTGCCCTGGCTCAATAAATAATGGTAGCGCTTGTTCGATTCTTCGGCGGTGGAGAAGCCGGCATACTGGCGCATCGTCCAGGGCTTGCCGCGGTACATGTCCTTCTGTATGCCGCGGGTAAAGGGAAACTCGCCCGGCAATTCGTTCATGCCCGAAGGTTCGGTATAAACCTCCTTTATCTCGATACCGGATGTGGTTGTGAATTTCATTTGATTTCGGATTTCGGAATGCGGATTTCGGAATGGTCAAATTTATAAATAAAGGCATCGAAGGCCGCTATCACTAAATCCGAAATCACAAATCCGACATCCGATATTAAAAGATCTCTTCCATATCCTTACGGATCATGCTGGTGGCTATGTCGTAGGGGTTATCCTGCAGCGATGCCAGGTGTGCCAGTACGGTTTTGCTCAGCTCAAGACCGGTAGCTGTTTCAGGCAGGGCCTTTACCGCGTTGGTTACTACGCTCATGGTATCGTCCTTTACGCGCTTGATCACATTCCAGGCGCGTTCGCTTACATAAATCTGCTGGGTGACGTTGTGCTGGAACTCGTTCCTGATCTCACTCACTACCAAACTATGCAGCTCGTGCGCCGAATAGGCCGTGCCGTTCAGTCGCAGTAGCATATTGGCCGGGTTCACCCGCTCCACGAACAGCACCAGCCGTTCATAAGCCTGGAATTTCAGAGGCAGCGTCTGGTTGGCGATGGTCTTTTTCAGCTCGGCTAACTGGACTTTCTCGGCGCGGTCGAGGTATGGCTTTACCAGGTAAAACGCTACATAGACAGTTCCGATGCCGGCCAGCGTATATTTCAATATATCAAGTAGATAGTTTATCTGCATGTCGGGGTATGTTGGGCTGAGGTCATAAAAATGGTTAGGCAGCAAAAATCTGCAATTTACCTTATATTTGTATGTTTAATTTGAAATAAAAATGAGTACAGCTGTTGAAACTGCCCCGGTTACATTGACCGAAGGCGCGGTAAAAGAACTGAAGAAATTAAGGGATCAGCAGGAGATTGGCGAGGAATTCGGTCTTCGTATCGGTGTTGAAGGCGGCGGCTGCGCAGGGATGAATTATATACTGGGCTTCGACCAAAAAAAGGAGGGCGACCAGGAATACGAAATCGAAGGAATTCGCGTGTTCATGCACAAAGCGCACGGTCTTTACCTGGTGGGCATGCAAATCGATTTCCAGGACGGGTTGAACGCACGTGGTTTTACTTTTAACAACCCTAATGCAACCAGTACCTGCGGCTGCGGATCGTCGTTTGCGGTGTAAGACGTTTTGCAAATAAATATAGGAAAGCAGCTTCAGGGCTGCTTTTTTGTTTTGGGACTTTAGAGTTGTTAGGATATTGTTCTGGCTGAATATTTGCGCCGTTTAACCTGCATTTACCACCAGGAACATGTTAACCGTTTATTACAAGATTTGGGTCGACGCTATCCGATTTACGCGATCGAGCAAGACAGAGTCCGCAAACTGGAAATTGTTTACTATTATACCGTTATCGTTACTTATGGGCGTTAACCTGGCGACGTTGCTGCTCTGGATCAGGGCATTTAGCCACGGAAAATTCGTGGTCGTATTGCCTGTGAGTTTTTTTCGTCTTAATCCAATTAACACTTTTATATCTTTACTGCTTACCTTCTTTATTCCTTTCCTGATCCTGAATTATCTTTTAATATTTAATGGCGACCGCTATAATATGTTGCTGAAAACATACAGCGCCGACCGTAACGGGAGACGGTATTTTTGGTATGCCGCGTTGTCGATCGGCATATTGGTTGTGCCCTATGTTCTAAAAGTGATATTTTGAAATATTCAGCGGCGGGCTTGTAACAAACGGCGGTGAAGCTTAGTCATACTTCGAAATTAATTTTACCCGATGGCGGTTAAAACCTCGCTGAAAGAAAACATCTCGATTGCTTTATCGTCTATTGCCGGTAACAGGCTGCGCGCATCGCTTACTTCGCTCATCATCGCTATCGGCATCATGGCGCTCGTGGGTATTTTGACCGCAATTGACGGTATAAAGCAGAATGTGAACGACGCTTTTTCAAGCCTGGGGGCCAACTCCTTTACCTTACAAAACACTAACGACGGTTTGAACTTCGGCAACGGCGGGCACCGTAAAGTTTATCCACCAATCACCTACGAACAAGCCGAGCGCTTTAAACAGGAATTTAACATGCCGGTTGTAGTTGCGGTGAACCTTAACCTGACGGGTACCGCCGTAATCAAACGCGGCGACCAAAAAACCAACCCGAACATCGAACTGATCGGGTCCGATGAAAACTACATGCTTACCGGCGGACGTAAACTCGCCTACGGACGCAACTTTTCCTCATCCGAATTGCAGCACGCGGCCAACGTGGTGATTATCGGGGACGAGATCCGGAAGCGGCTTTTTAAAAGCGAGGACCCGATAAACAAGGCGATTTATATCGGCAAAAACAGGTTTCTTATCGTAGGCTCATTTGTGGCGAAGGGAAGCAGCTCGGGTTTTGGCAGCGGCGACAAATTTTGCCTGATACCCGTTTCGGCGGCCAAGCAGATCGATACCACATCCAAACCTTCGTTTACCGTAACCGTAAAGGCGGCCAGCCCTGAAGCTTTGGATGCCACCGTCGGCGAAGCTACATCCGTATTCAGGAATGTGCGCGACCTCAATATTCACCAGGATAATAATTTTGAAATTTCGCGCAGCGATGCCATACAGCAGCAATTATCGGGACAGTTAGCCGGTATGACGATCGGCGGATTCGCTATCGGTATCATCACCCTGCTTGGCGCTGCCATTGGCCTGATGAATATTATGCTGGTGTCGGTTACAGAGCGCACACGCGAGATCGGCGTGCGTAAAGCCATAGGCGCTACCCGGTCGATTATCCGCAAGCAGTTCCTTATCGAGGCCATTGTCATTTGTTTGATCGGCGGCGCCGGTGGTATTATACTCGGTATCGCTGCCGGTAACCTGATAGCGGTGCCTATCAGCGGATCGTTCACTATTCCGTGGTTCTGGTTGTTCGCAGCGGTGATCCTATGTACCATGATCGGCCTGGTTTCGGGATTCTACCCGGCTAATAAAGCTTCGCGGCTTGATCCGGTGGAGGCGTTGAGGTACGAATAATTGAATTTTCTGCTGAGCCGCAAACCATTGCGTCACTACTCTTCCTTCGGCTTTATATTCTTCATGTTAAACCGTGGTTTGTAAGCAGGCTTGGGAGCACTCTCTCCGGCAGGTTTCTCAGCGGCAGGCGGTTCGGATTTCGGTTCTTCCTTTGGTTCTGGCAATGACTCAGCAGGTTTTGTAACTCCTGCCTTAAATCTCGGGGTAAAACCAGGTTTTGCGGCAGTCGGTTTGGGTTGAGATTCCGGCTTGGGTTCTTCTTTTGGTTCAGAAGCAGGCTCCGCCGGCTTTGTAACGTCGGCTTTAAATCTGGGTGTAAAGCCGGGTTTTGACGGTGTGGGACTAACCGGAGTTTCTGCCGATTTTTGAGGTTCCGAAACCGGAGTTTCTTCTTTTGATTCAGCGGGCTTGGTCATCCCGGCTTTAAAGCGTGGCCTGAAACCCGCATTCGGCGCGGGCGACGTAGTTTCGGATAATATGTCGGTAATGGTTTGTTCGGCCAGCTTGTTTTCAATAACCACCTTTTCCTCTTTTACTTCAGGCGCCAGGTGATACTGTAGTCGCAACTTGTTGAACCAGTATTTTTTAGTATGGTCGAAGCTTTTCTCGCCCATCTGCTCGTAATGGGTTTTAAATTCAGCAAAAAGCGCAGGTTCGGCTTTTTGCAAAGCCGCCAGGTCTATTTTCTTTTTCCTGAAAAATTCTTCGAAGGTCATGTATTTAGATTTGAGATGTGAGATATGAGATGTGAGACAGTTATCGTCCCTTTTATCTCAAATCTCACATCTAATATCTCATATCTATAGATTAACGTCTAAATTAAGTCGGTTAAAATGGATGCCTTTATCCGTTTGCGTCCAGTCTTCGCGTTCTTCTTCTGTGGCGTTCATCAGCTGTGGGAAAAACTCCAGCGGGAACACCTGGGGCTTGGCGCCTTCTTCCTTTTCTATTAACAGCAAACCCGGGCTAAAGGATACTTTAGCTTTTTTCTGTTGTTTACGTGAAGTGAAAAGTGGCATAAGACACGATTAAAGGATTGTATTGATTAAACAAGATTTAGGAGTTGGAGATTAAGCAAACCTAATCACTAATTCACTAATCTCTAATCACTATTCCGCCATATTATGATAAACCGCCTGCACATCGTCGTCCTCTTCCAACTTGTCGATTAGCTTCAATACGTCGGCGGCCTGTTCTTCGTTTACTTCATGGAAAGATTGCGGTATTCGCTCCAATTTAGCTGATTTGACCTCAATACCGGCTTCTTCCAACGCTTTCTGCATCTTGCCAAAATCCTCAAATGCTGTATGGATAACCGCTATGTCGTTGCCATTCTCATCGGCCTCGACAAATAATTCTTCCAAACCCGCGTCGATCAGTTCCAATTCCAGCTCTTCGAGGTCTCGGTCGCCCGGCTCAAAAGTAAATACCGATTTACGTGTAAAAATAAAGTCCAGCGAGCCGGTTTTGCCCAGGGTGCCGCCTGTTTTGGTAAAATAGCTGCGTACATTGGCTACGGTACGGTTGGTATTGTCGGTAGCTGTTTCGATCAGCACAGCCACGCCATGCGGCGCATAACCTTCATATACGATTTCCTCGTAATCGCCGGCATCCTTGCTCGATGCGCGTTTGATAGCAGCCTCGACACGGTCCTTCGGCATGTTCACTGCCTTGGCGTTCTGTACCGCGGTGCGCAGGCGCGAATTGGCCTCGATGTTCGGGCCGCCCGATTTTACGGCGATGGCAATTTCCTTGCCTAAACGGGTAAACTGGACCGCCATTTTGGCCCAGCGCTTAAATTTTCTTTCTTTACGGAACTCAAATGCTCTTCCCATGATATTAGTGAATAGTCAATAGTGAATGGTCAATAGGCTATCGGCCATTGCGCTAAGGTGCAAAAATAATATTTGTTTGGTTAAGTGGGGAGTTCTTGGAAGTAGTTGGTATTGTCTACTTTTTAATTTATTTAAAAAAATGTTTTATCCAATCTACCGTATTCTTAAAGTGATCTCCAATTCCTAAGTATACCAATGATAGGGCAACCAAATATTTCCAAACTGCGACAAATAATCTAAGCAAATATTTCCAAGTTATTTTGATTGCGTACTTAACTTGCTTTAAAACTGACTGGCTGTTAGATAACCGAGAATGTAAAACGGCTTTAGATAGGTTTAGTGGCGTGACAATAAATGCACCAGACATGGTATTATACCAGCGCATTTGCCTTCTATCGCCTACCGGTATCCAATCTGTATTTATTTGATTTAGAACACCATCATCGTAATTAATGCGTTTTTCGCGTTTAAGTTTCTTAAGGAAAATAACACCGTCATCTGTGCTATTAATTGTATCTGGTGAAAACGGGTTGGGCTCGACAAAGTTATCTATCATAAAACCCCTAATATCTCTATTGGATTTCAGATATTCGACGAGGGCATCTTCGAGTTTTTTATCAAACTCATTAATGAAGTTTTTCCCTTTGGTTGTTATTTGAAACTCCCATTGATATGTATTTAATTGGATGTACTTTCCATCCCATAATAATTCTCTAAAATGTTCTTGCTTATCGTCTTCCCAATCTTTCCAAAGCGTATTTAGAATATTGACGTAAGCACTATACTTTGTTGCTCTTTTTATAAATTTTAAAGAATGAAGTATAATTTTTTCGTCTTCAGTCATAAGCTTGCCACCCGTTTAGGCAACCGAAATTATGAATAAGTTTTTGACTAACAACCTGTTGGCAATATATCAGTTTGATTTTTTATCTATTAAATTAAATGCGACTTTAAACCCTGGTTCATTTTCAGTTCTGACAAACATTACATAATATCCTTCTCCGTAATTCGCATATTCAAATTTATCTGGAACCTTTTCCCATCCAGGAGTCGATTTAATCGATTGTACTAATCTATCCATTGCACTGTCATCTTTAAATGCATAAATACATTGAATACATTTTCCTGAATCATTAAAATAAAATGCGGCCATAGCTATTTCGCTATTCAGGGCAAAATCAAAAAGGAGTAGCTTAACACCACTATTCGTGTAGGTTGTTTCTTTGAAATTGGCATGCATTCTTTCAGGTATTTCTTTTTTTACCTGATCTTCGGTATGATTTAATGTATTTATTTGGCCATAACTGAAAAATGGTAGCGCCAAAAGAAATATAATCCTCAAAACTTTCATGATTTTGTGATTTAGGTCAATAAAAAAGCCACCGTTCAGGTAGCTTAAAATTATAAATAAGTTTCGAATATCCAGTTCGCTTTCCGCTTTGGTCTTTCTGCTTTCAGCTCAGGCCATCTTACTCAAATTCACCAGCATATCCTCCACCATTTTCGGCAGATCGTATTCCAGCTGCCAACCCCAGTCCTTTTGGGCGTAGCTATCGTCGATGGATTTGGGCCAGCTATCGGCAATAGCCTGTCGGGGATCACCGTTGGCATAGCTGATCTCAAATTCAGGCATCGCCTTTTTTATTTCATCAGCTATTTGCGCGGGGGTAAAGCTGATACCGGCGAGGTTATAGGATGAACGGATGGTCAGCTTTTCAGCCGGAGCTTCCACCAGGGTAATGGTCGCACGGATAGCATCATCCATATACATCATCGGCAAAGCCGTGTTTGCAGAAAGGAAACATTCGTACTTGCCATTCTTTAAGGCCTCGTGGAAAATGTGCACCGCATAGTCGGTTGTTCCGCCGCCTGGGTTGGCACGCCAGCCGATGAGGCCGGGGTACCGGATGCTGCGTACATCCAGGCCGTATTTATTAAAATAATATTCGCACCAGCGTTCGCCGGCCAGCTTGCTGAAACCATAAACCGTGTTCGGGTCCATCACGCAATACTGCGGGGTGTCATATTGCGGCGAATGCGGTCCGAAAACGGCGATCGAGCTCGGCCAGAAAACTTTCTTCACCTTAAATTCAACGGCAAAATCCAGCACGTGCAGCAGACCGGTCATGTTCAGGTCCCAGGCCATTTTGGGTTTTTGTTCGCCTACGGCCGATAGAATAGCTGCCAGCAGGTAAACCTGTGTGGGCCGATGTTTATTAAAAATGTGGTGCAGGCTGTCATGGTCCAGCACATTTGCGATCTCGAACGGGCCGGTGTGCCGTATTGCGTAAGTGGGACTTTTGATGTCGGATGCGATGACGTTGTCGGCACCGTAAATATTGCGTAAAGCGCTCACCAGTTCTGTCCCTATCTGGCCGTTGGCGCCTATGACTAATATTTTCTCGGTCATGAAAGTTCAGTTGACGCAAAGGTAGATTTTTTTGCCCGAACACTTGCGGCTTTTACGCGCGAATTTGAAGAAATTGAAAATCCACTGTATGTTTTTTACAAATCGTCAAATTATGTGTCGTTTTTTAGTCAATAAATTAACATTGAGACAATTCCAGCATCCCGGGGCCTTACAAACCATGAAAAATTCGGATATTTGCTTTCCAATTAATATTTATCGTTAACAATTTAAAAAACAATGAAAGTCGCAGTAGTAGGCGCCACAGGATTGGTAGGCACCAAAATGTTGCAGGTTCTGGCAGAACGCAACTTCCCCGTAACAGAATTGATCCCCGTAGCTTCGGAAAAGAGTGTTGGCAAAGAAGTAACATTCAAGGGTAAGCAGTATAAGGTGGTTTCTGTAGAGGATGCGATAAAGCAGAAGCCCGACCTGGCCTTGTTTTCGGCCGGCGGGAGCACATCACTGGCTCAAGCACCGCGCTTTGCGGAAGCGGGTACAACCGTTGTTGATAATTCATCGGCATGGCGCATGGACCCGACCAAAAAGCTGGTGGTTCCGGAAGTGAACGCGAATGTTTTGACAGCCGAAGACAAAATTATAGCAAATCCCAACTGCAGCACCATACAAATGGTGGTGGCACTAAAGCCGCTGCATGATAAATACAAGATCAAAAGGGTAGTGGTATCGACCTACCAGTCGGTTACCGGTACCGGGGTAAAGGCCGTCGACCAACTTTTCAACGAGCGTAAAGGCATTGAAGGTGCAAAAGCTTACCCTTACCAGATCGACCTGAACGTGTTGCCTCATATTGATGTTTTCCTGGATAATGGTTACACCAAGGAAGAGATGAAGATGGTGAACGAAACCAAAAAGATAATGGGCGACGACAGCATCCGCGTTACAGCTACTACGGTGCGTATCCCGGTTATCGGCGGGCACTCGGAGTCGGTAAACATTGAGTTTGAAAACGATTTCGACCTGGATGAAGTAAAAGACATTTTATCCAAGGCCCCGGGCGTGGTGGTGGTTGACGATGTAGCCAACCTGAAATACCCGATGCCGCTGGACGCGCACGAAAAAGACGAAGTTTTCGTAGGCCGCCTGCGCCGCGACGAAAGCCAGCCGAACACGCTGAACGCCTGGATCGTATCCGACAACCTGCGCAAAGGCGCCGCCACCAACGCGGTGCAGATCGCTGAGTATCTGATGGCGAATCATTTGATAGGGCAGGCGGTGGAAGCTTGAGGTTAGTGATTAGAGACTAGTTAATTAGTGACTAGTTATTGAATTATAAATGAATAGGGATGATCGGGAGATTATCCCTATTTTTATTTTATGAAATGCCTGAACTTTTGCCTGAGTGCTTTTTGCATCATTATATCCTCATCCCTTTTCGCGCAAACGCCAAAGCAGATCGAGGCGGATTTACGGAAATCGTTTGAAAAGGTTCGCTACTGGGAAGAACACAAATTCGATACCACAACCAATATTAGTGGGTACGATTCAATCCAGAAAGCGAACAGAATATTTCAAGCAAAACTAAAACGCTATACCAGCAAATACCCTTTTACATTAGATCAAAAGTTTACCTCGATTTCCGATCTTTCAATTAAAACCTCAGCTAATAAACAATTGAGAATATATTCATGGGACGACGGTACAGGAGGAACCCTTCGTAATTATAAAGCAGTTATTCAATTCAAAAGTTCAGGGAAGATTTATTCTCTTATAGCACACGACGCCGCTTTTTATAACGGAGTATATCAGCTAAACTATAAAGGCAAAACTTATTATTTGGCTGAGTATTTTATTCAAGCTATGAGTTCATACTTCGGCCAGGGCATCGAAGTATGGGCAATTGAAAATAACAGCCTGAATAGACAGGTGAAAATATTTAAAACAGCCAAAGGCATAAAAAGCCAGATCGACTATGCGTATTGGTATGACGATAAATTGAATGGCGATTTGAAGTATGATGAAAAGACTAACACCTTATCTATACCGGCTACAGCCAAAGGTGAAAAATTAACAGGAAAACGAATCCTCTACAAATTCACCGGCCAATACTTTGAGCGGGTGAAGAATTAACTCAATCAACCACTCTCTCAATCAACTTAATCAACTAAATTCGCAACCATGATCTCTTTCGCCCACCGCGTTTTCATGGAAGTGGCTGCCAATTTGAGTTTTTCGAAAGCGGCGCAGGTACTGTTTGTTACGCAGCCTGCCATCAGCAAGCATATCAAAGCGCTGGAAGATCAATATAAAGTGGCGTTATTTGAGCGCAAGGGCAACAGCATTTTGCTGACCGAGGCCGGCAAAAAGCTCAACGAATACTTACTGCAGGCCAAGGATATTGAACGCAAAGTGGAGTATGATCTTTCCATCCTGAGCAATATGTCGCAGGCCACGGGGCATTTACGGCTGGGGGCAAGCACCACCATAGCTTTGTATATTTTACCGCCGATATTGTCGGGTTTCCAGCGGGAATATGCCAATGTACATGTACAGTTGGTGAACCGTAATTCGGAATACATACTGAATGCGCTGCTAAACCATGAGGTAGATATCGGTATAATCGAGGTAGATAATAAACTGACTACGGTTTCCTATAAGCCCTTCATGAGCGACGAGGTGATACCCGTTTGCTCGGCTACGAGTCCGCTGGCCGGGAAATCGCTTACCTTGAAACAGCTTTTAAAAACACCTGTCGCCTTGCGTGAGCGTGGCTCGGGTACACTTAATGCCTTGCTTAAAGCACTTTCCGATCATCATATCAAACCCGCCGACCTGAATGTGAAGATCAGGCTTGGCGGTACGGAAGCCTTAAAGAATTTCCTGCTGGCTGATCAATGCCTGGGCTTTATGCCTAAACCTTCTATTATCCGCCAGTTGGCCGAAGGAGAACTGGTGGAAGTGCCCATTGAGGGTTTGAAGATAACCCGCGACTTTTACTTCATCCGCCGCAAGGGAACCGAGGACTTCGGTCTCACCACCAATTTCATAAATTTTGCATTGCAATATGTCTGAGATCATTCTTTTATAAAAAACTCTAAACCAACTTTGTCATAAAATGTAGTTTATAGAAACAGCATTGAGCTTTTTAACGGATAAACACATAGGTTATGGCAAGATTGGATCATCGTAAGGTAGCTATCCTTACAGAAGAAGGATTTGAGCAGGTTGAATTGACCAGCCCGAAGGAGGCGCTGGAATCGGCAGGCGCCAAAGTGGACGTAATATCGCCCAAAAGCGGCAAGATAAAGGCATGGAACCATACCGATTGGGGCATCGAAATCGATGTGGATAAGCCGTTGGACCAGGCCAGTCCGGACGATTATGATGCGCTCGTTTTACCCGGCGGGGTGTTAAACCCGGATAAATTGCGCCAAAATAAAGAGGCGGTGGCGTTTGTATCGGCATTTCTTGACGAGGGAAAGCCTGTTGCGGCTATTTGTCATGGTCCGCAAATGCTGATCGAGACCGGGCTGATCGGCGGGCGCACCCTAACTTCGTACCCATCGCTGCAAACCGACCTAAAAAATGCCGGCGCGCACTGGGTAGACCAGGAAGTAGTGGTCGACAACGGGTTGGTTACCAGCCGTACGCCAAAGGACCTGGAAGCATTTAACAGCAAAGCAATAGAGGAGATTGGCGAGGGGCAGCATCACCACGCCTAGGCGAAAACATAAATTCACAGCAAAAGGAAGCATTCCGGTTGGCACCGGGATGCTTTTTTGATTCCGGCGGTATATTTGGGCTATGCCCAAAAGCATTAATCACGAGGGATGGAATTGTATTTGAGGCAAACGGTTATTCCGGGGGAAGCTGTCGGAGATCAGGGGAAATGGCTACCGCTTCAGTACAGGACCGAGCCCGCTCACCATGGCTAAGAAGACTTCACCATCTTCGCCAGTGCGTCGATAAACTTCGGCGAATCGTTCAGGCTTTCGACCAGTTGCACTTCTTCCCCGCCGAGTTTTTTAAATTCGGTACCGTATTCAACCGGCACTTCGTAGACGGTTTCAAGGCAGTCGGCTACAAAAGCGGGACAAAACACCAGCAACCGCTTTTTGCCTTCTTTGGCCATGTTTCGCACAACGTCTACGGTATAGGGCTGCACCCAGGGGTCATTACCCAGGCGCGACTGGAAACAAACGATGTACTTTTCTTTAGGAATATTAAGCTTTTCGGCGATCAGTTTTGCTGTGTGGTGCGATTGCGCTGAATAACAGAACCGGTTAGCGTCGGACAACGTCTGGCAGCAATCAGCTGATTTCAAACAAGTATGTTGCGTATGATCTGATTTTATCAGTTGACGCTGCGGCAAGCCATGAAAGCTGAACAAAACGTGGTCGTACGTTTCGGGCTTATATTTGCGCGCATTGTCGGCAAAGGTTTCAATCATGAGTTCATCGTCGTGAAACGAATTGATAAACCGGATCGTAGGTTTGGTCATCCATTGCTGCATAAGTTCCATCACTTTGTCATAAACCGAACCCGTGCTGGCCGATGCATATTGCGGAAACATTGGGATAACGATAATATCATAGATGAGCGCATCCTTCAGTCTTTGCAGGGCCGATGCTATCGAAGGGCTTTGATAACGCATGCCCAGTTCGACCACATAGTCGCCACCTAATTTCTCCTGCAATAATTGTTGCTGCAACTGGCTATAATAGAGCAGGGGCGAACCTGTTTTTTCGTCCCATATTTCCTGGTAAAGTTTCGCCGATTTTGGCCCCCTCGTTGGCACGATAATACCTTTTACCAGCAAAGTGCGGCCGATCGGGTTAATGTCGATCACCAGCGGGTCCATCAAAAATTCGCGCAGGTATTTGCGAACGTCAGCGGTCGAAGGGCTGTCGGGCGTGCCCAAATTGACCAGTAAAACTCCTTTTTTGCTCATAGTCAAGGCGCAAAAATAAAAGATTTTTATTCCTTAAATCCTAAATGCCGGATTATTACGAACAAATGAAATGTTTGCTTAAAAACGGCTGCTTTCATCCCCCCCCAAAAAAAACTATTTTAAAATAAATTTGCGCAACTGATCGGTTGCGATTATATTTGCAACCAATCAGTTGCAAATAACATGAGACGAGACGTTTTCCAGGCCATTGCCGATCCAACCCGTAGGGCCATTATTGCCCTCCTGGCGTTCCAGGCCATGACGCCGCAGGCGCTTGCGGGGCATTTCGACACCACACGCCAAGCTATATCAAAACACATCAAAGTATTGACGGAATGCGAAGTGGTAACGCAAAAGCAAACCGGCAGGGAAAATTATTATCAACTTAATCTGCAAAGAATGAAAGAAATAGACATTTGGCTGGAACAGTTCCGCAAGATGTGGGAGGACCGCTTTGACCAATTAGATAACCTGTTAAAAGACTTATAAAACTAAACAATCATGGCAAACAACTTTGTATTCGAAGCCGACCTGGCGGCTAAAAAAATTTATGTTTCACGCGAATTTAATGCGCCTGTAGAAAAAGTGTGGAGAGCTTTTACAGAGCCTGAACTGCTTAAAATATGGGCTGCCCCAAAACCCTGGAGGATTGAAGAGCAAACCTGGGATTTTACAGTCGGCGGTGCATCAAAATATCTCATGGTTGGCGCTGAAGGCGAACGGCACTGGGTGTACGATAAATTTACAGCGATAGAAAATGGCCGCTCTTTTTCAACAATAGGTGTGTTTTGTGACGAAGAGGGCAATCCAAACATGGACGGGTCAAAATCATACGCTGAGACAAAATTCTTTGCCATAGATGGTAACAGAACAAAAATAGAAACGGTGCATACGTTTGAGAATGAAAATACTGTAAAATGGTTCATCGACGGCGGCTTCAAAGAGGGCACTGCAACGACACTTAACCAACTGGATATATTACTGGCTTCAGAATAACACCAGAACTGACTACAACTATTTAAAAACCGATAATATGAGAAAATTAAAATTACAGATGCAAATGACCGTCGATGGGTGCGTAGCAGGCCCGAATGGTGAACAGGACTGGGTATTCGCATCCGGCAAACAAGACCCGGAAGCTCTACAACAGATCGTCAACTTCAGCGTGGATCTCGCCTCTGGCTGCGATACGTTCTTGATCGGACGAAAGCTGTCGCAGAGTGGATTTGTCGATTACTGGAAAAATGTGGGTGAAAACCAGCCCGACAATCCCTGGAATCCGTTTGGAAAGCTGATGATAAGCCATCGCAAAATTGTGTTCAGCCGTACCGGGGCAGAAATAAACGGTCCTAATGTGGAAGTTGAAAGTCGCGACCTGGCAACGATAGTGAAAGAGTTAAAAAACCAGCCGGGGAAAGACCTGCTCGTTTATGGAGGGGTAGAGTTTGTAAGCTCGCTGGTTAGTGAAAACCTCATCGATGAATACTACCTTATCGTGAATCCCATCGCCATTGGCAGCGGGCTCTCTATTTTTAAGGAAAGAAAGCTGCTGCAACTGGAAAGCTCGATGGCTTTCAAACATGGAAAAGTGCTTAATAAATATCTACCCATGTAAGTGCAGGCAATTAATGCGATTAATGGAGCTGGTGCCGGTAGCAGACGAGTAATTTAATATTTCTCCAGTTCAGCCTTTACCTGTTCCATCAGCCACATTGGAGTTGAGGTGGCGCCGGCTATTCCGATTTTATCACCCGGTGAGAACATCGACTTTTCCAGTTCTTCGGGCGACGAAATGAAATAGGTATCTGGATTATGTTTCTTGCACACTTCAAATAGCACCTTGCCGTTAGACGATTTGCGCCCGGAGACAAACACCACTTTATCGAATTTGGCCACAAATGCGGGCAAATCCTTATCGCGGTTGGACACCTGCCGGCAAATGGTGTCGTTGGCCTTTACCTCGTATCCGCGCGAAAGTAATTCGTTTTTTATATTGTAGAATTTCTCGGTGCTTTTGGTGGTTTGGCTGTAAAGCGTGAACTTTTCGGGTAATTTTACATTGTCCAATTCGGCAATATCCATAAAAACCAGCGCCTCGTTATTGGTTTGCCCTTGCAGACCAATAACTTCTGCATGGCCGGGTTTACCGAAGATCAAAATCTTTTCATTGTCGTCGTAAGACGTTTTAATGCGATTCTGCAGTTTCAATACCACCGGGCAGGATGCGTCGATGAGCATGATGTTATTCTCCAGCGCCAGTTTATAGGTTTCAGGCGCTTCGCCGTGCGCGCGGATAAGTACTTTTTCGTTATGCAGACTTTTCAGGTCTTCGTGGTTGATGATGCGCAATCCTTTGGCCTTTAAGCGTTCAACCTCTTCGTCGTTGTGTACAATATCGCCCAGGCAGTACAAGTAACCATCTTCCTCCAATATCTCCTCGGCCATGTCGATAGCGTAAACCACGCCAAAGCAAAAGCCGGAATCCTGGTCGATGGTAACCTGCAAATTATACTCACCCATTGCGATACAAAATTACGGTTTTTATGATTACGCAGATTATTTTTTGATTACACGGGTAGGTGTAAAATGGTAAAGAATAAAAATTGAATTATGTAAAGCAACGGCTGTCAATATCCTGAAAATCGAATTCGTCCCTAATTGCTGTGCGGCTACTCCCGTTGCATACGTTACCAAAAAGCCAATTAAAACTGCCCCTTCAGGGGTTTGGGGGATGATGGTATTATACTCTCCTGCCTTTCCATATCGTAGTTTTAGTAAGATACCGCTGGATAGCCGACGAGGCGATGAGTACCATGCTGAATATCTGCAGTGGATGCAATATCACATTTCGTACTACGTTTTGCCCGGCCAGGAACGAGATCATAATGCGTGTGAGCAGGATTAGGCCGGCCATCAATGCAATCAGGTTGACGCTAAAGGTCATGGTAATAATAATGGGTCCTACAGTCAGGAAAAAAAGGAAAAGTATGAAACTGAAGATATTGTAGTTAAAGGCGGCAAGGAAGTTTTTACCAAAACCATCTACTGCGCCGCCAAAGCTTTTATACATGCGGCAGCTCAGCATGCCGTTGGCCAGCAAACTTTCGCCGTCAAAACCTACCGATTTAACTCTTTTCATGATCTCGATGTCCTCCACTACTTTGTCGTTAGCCAGCTTGTGCCACTGGTATTGATGATAAATTTCGGCGTCGAATAGCATGAATTGCCCGCTTGCAGCAGCGAACGCCGGGTTTTTTGAAAGAAACACCAAGCGCAGCGGCAGCAGGTTAAGTAAAATATAGTGCATTAAGGGCACAACGATCTTTTCACCCAGGGTATCCATCTGCTGGTTGGCAAACAGGCTGAGCAAAGCCAGCCGGCGCAGGTGCATCCGGTGCACGGCGCTGTTAATAAGCCCATTGTGCACTTTCTCATCGGCATCCAGGAACAACAGGTATCTACCATTGGCTTGTTTAGCCAGTTGGTGGCAGGCATAATTTTTGCCCAGCCAGTTGCCGGTTAGTTCGCGGCCCTTGATCACCCTGAAAGCCGGATGCCGGGCAGCAAACTCAGCGCAGATGTCATAGGTGCTGTCGGACGAATCGTCATCCAGTATGATCACTTCGTAATTGGAATAGTCCTGGCTGTTTATCGATTGAAGAAGTGTTAAGATATTGTCCTGCTCATTGCGCGCCGGTATCAATATCGAAACGAGGTCAGTATAGCTTCGGTTTATACGACGCAGCTTTGGATCCGATATAAAATTGAACACCGTTACCGTGAGGCGCAGTATCAGGAAGAAAAAGATAATGTATATCGCGAAAAACACTTTATAGGGTTATCTGGCTTTGTTCGGTTTTTGCGGCATTGTAATACCGCTGGTAATTGCTCCTCAATTCATCCAGTTTCGTTCCTTCGCACTCCTCGTTCTTCAGGTAAACCGTTACATCCGGCTTTTTGCTTTTAAGATATTGTATAAACGTAGCCGCGAAGATCAACTGAAATTTGCCTCGCGCCCCTTCGGCAACGCGCATCAGCCCCTTCTCGAATACAATATTATCAGTAAAACACGAGTATAGCTTTCCCTGCGGAAATATAAGCACAAGATTGCCGGGTTCGTGTAATAATTGCGATGCATAATCGAGCGACCGCATCATGTCCTTCGATTGTTTTTTAATCGAGAATGCTCCTCCGAACTTAAGATAGTGCAATTTTACGGTAGTATCCTCGCGCACCATGACATGAAACTTTTTTTTGAACAATTTGATATTGACGCAATACAATATCAGCGCATCCCAGAAACTGAAATGATTGGCTATTAAAAGAATTGATTTATTTGGATCGACGCCAACTGTATTAAATTTTACATCGTGAAAATGCCGTCCCACTATCCAGCGGACGTAATAGTGTAGTATCCCCCTGTAAAAAAAGCTTTTCTGGTTGCGGATCATTATCTCCAATATTAAGGAATTTCTAATGGCTATTCCTCAGGGTGGATAACGTGCTTCTTCCAGATACGCGGTTTACTGCCATCCGTTGGATACAACTCTTCTATTTTTCATTGTATTCATAACCAGCGAACACAGAATATTTTTCCATGTATTCTTTGGAAAGCGGCTTATCCACATGGCAATTGTCTGTAACCGGATAAACAAGATAAGAGGTATACGGCCCTACATCCGGTATGCCTTTATCTCTTTGTTCGTCGCTCGAGAAGCCATCCATTTCATGTATCATGGTATAAACAAAGCATAGTCTTCCATCATGTTTCAAGTCGGTTAATTCTACCGGCCATTCAATCTCAGGTTCAGATGTGCCTTCGCCCAATGCATCAAATACCATTTTTACATGATTATTTTCAATATTAACCATAGAGAATTCTCCCCGGTAACCAGCGCCATCTAATACGCCAAAAAGTAAAATAGCGGCATGTTTGGCTGTTTTTTTGAGAAATAGCAACTTGGTGTGAATCGCATTTTTATTTTTAACCAGGAATTCAGAATCGACTACCGTCCAATAATCTCTCGCTTTAAAAGTTGTTGTACCATCCCCGTTCAATGTAATGGATATTTTATTGAAATTATTGCGCCCGTCTATCGACGAAATGAGCTTTATAGTGTCCGGCTTGCTGTCATTATTGAGATCAGCCACTAAAGTCCTGATCGTTCGGTATGGATGTGTTGATTTAGCCAATTGTGCAAACGAATGCATGCAAATCACAAGCAATATGACCGAAAATAGCCCTTTCATTTCTTGCTAATATAGCTTACAATCAGTTCGGTTGCGCCAGTATGTTCTCGTACATATTGCCTGATCATAGGACTGATTCCTTTGTATTTATCATCTTTCAATAGGTCTGCAAAAACAGCTTTCAGCTCATTCTCGTCATTAATGCTGAAGCCCAACTTCAAAGTTACCAGGTCGCGCGCTTCTTTAAATTTCTGGTAATTGGGCCCGAAAATAACCGGCAGACCAAAGGCCGCGGCTTCCAGCGTATTGTGGATTCCCACGCCAAAACCGCCGCCGATGTAAGTAATGTCGCCATATTGGTACAAAGACGATAGCATGCCGATGTTGTCGATGATCAATATGTTGAGATTTGCGATTTGAGACTTGAGATTTGAGATTTGGGAATACCGGACAGTTGATTCTTCCGGCAGCAGGCTGATCAGTTTGTTGATCTTTTCCTCGCTAATCTCGTGCGGAGCGATGATGAATTTCCAGCCGGCGTTATGTTTGGCCAATTGCACGAGCATCGCTTCATCCTCAGGCCATGTGCTGCCCGCAATGACGACTTTCCGTCCTGCTTTAAATTCATCAATAACGGGGAACGATTTGGGGCTTTGCGTGTTGGTCCACACGCGGTCGAAACGCGTATCGCCGCTAACGGACACGTTGCTGATCCCAATGCTTTGCAGCAAAGTTTTTGAATCCTCGTCCTGCACAAAAAAACGGGTCACGAAACCGAGCATTTGGCGGTGGAGGCCGCCGTACCATTTAAAAAATACCTGCTTGGGCCTGAAAATGCCTGAGATAATATATAAAGGGATCCCGCGTTTGTGCAGTTCATCAAAAAAGTGGTACCAATACTCGTACTTGGTAAAAACGGCTATCGATGGATTAATAGCGTCTATAAATTTTCGCGCGTTGGCAGCAGTATCCAGCGGCAGGTAATAAACCGAGTCGGCTAACGGAGTATTTTTACGAATCTCGAAACCTGAAGGCGAAAAGAACGTTATAACGACGCGGATTTCGGGGTGCGAGGCCCGGTACGCTGCCAGCACGGGCTGGCCCTGTTCAAACTCGCCCAGCGAAGCAAAATGGAACCAGGCGCTTTGTGGAAATGCCCTGAACTGCGCATTTTTTCTGCCTTCTATCCAAAGCCGGGCCTTTTTGTTAAAGGCCGAAGCGATAAGGACGAGCAGGAAATAAAGCCGGATACCCAGGTTATAAAAAAGCAACATTGAATTTGAATTTCTTATCTTCGCGGGCGTAAAAGTAGCAACAATAAAAACATAAATACTTATGAAACCATCATGCGCGGCCAGTTTAAAATAACACTGCTCACGATAGCTTCACAACCTTAAAAACAAAAATTAAAATCTATGAAAATAGCTGTAGTAGGGACGGGATACGTAGGGTTAGTTACCGGCACCTGCCTGGCCGAAACAGGCAACCAGGTCGCTTGTGTCGATATTAACAAGCAAAAGGTTGAGATGATGCAAAACGGCAAGCTGCCGATCTACGAACCGGGGCTCGAATTACTTTTTGTTCGTAACATCCAGCAAGGGCGGCTTAATTTTACTACCGATCTGGCCAGCGCGATAGCCGACGCCAGGATTATTTTTATGGCATTGCCAACACCACCCGGCGAAGACGGTTCGGCCGACCTGAGCTATGTTCTGGGGGCAGCTAAAGATATTGCCAAACTTATTAAAGAGTACAAAGTTATCGTTACCAAGTCGACGGTTCCCGTTGGAACCGCAGATAAGGTTGCGGCAGTGATACGGGCCAACACTGATGTCGATTTTGCTATTGTATCCAACCCGGAATTTTTACGCGAAGGAGTTGCAGTAGAGGACTTTATGAAACCCGATCGCGTGATCATCGGTACGATGGACGAAAGGGCACGCAGGATAATGGGCGAAATATATGCGCCCTATGTTCGCCAGGGCAACCCGATCATATTTATGGACGAGCGGTCATCCGAGCTGACTAAATACGCCGCCAACTCTTTCCTGGCTACCAAAATATCGTTCATGAACGAAATAGCTAACCTGTGCGAACTGGTTGGCGCCGATGTGGATATGATCCGCCGCGGCATAGGCGCCGACGATCGTATAGGCCGTCGTTTTTTGTTCTCCGGCATCGGTTACGGCGGCAGTTGTTTCCCTAAGGATGTACAGGCCCTGGCTAAGTCGTCGGAAGAAAACCAATATGATTTTAAGATACTGAATGCTGTGATGAGCGTAAACAAAAAACAGCGCGCGGTATTCGTCGAAAAGGTTAAAAAGTATTTTAACGGCGATTTGAAAGGGAAGAAATTTGCCTTATGGGGTCTGGCTTTTAAACCCGAAACTGACGACATCCGCGAAGCTCCGGCTTTGTTTGTGATCGACGAACTGTTAAAGGCAGGTGCCAATGTTGCCGTGTTCGACCCGGAAGCCATGAATAACGTAAAAGCGCTGGTGGGCGATAAAATCGGTTACGGCACCGATCAGTACGATGTGCTGGAAAACGCCGATGCGTTACTGATCATGACCGAATGGTCGGCTTTCAGAACGCCGGATTTTGATCAAATGGCGAAGCTGCTTAAGAATAAAGTTATATTTGACGGCCGTAATCTGTATGATCTGCAAAAAATGATCGATTGCGGGTTCTATTATAACAGTATTGGGCGGAAAATAGTTGAATAAATGATAAAGGAGCGCAAACGGGTACTTATTACTGGTGCAGCCGGTTTTTTGGGCTCGCATTTGTGCGACAGGTTCATCAGCGAGGATTTCCATGTTATCGGCATGGATAACCTCATTACTGGCGATCTGCGGAATATCGAGCATTTGTTCAAGCTGGAAAACTTCGAGTTTTATAATCACGACGTTTCCAAGTTCGTTTATGTTCCCGGCGATTTACATTATATCCTGCATTTCGCGTCGCCCGCGAGCCCGATAGATTACCTTCGGATACCTATACAGACATTGAAGGTCGGCTCGTTAGGCACCCATAACCTGTTGGGTTTGGCGCTGTCAAAGAACGCCCGGATGCTGATCGCTTCCACCTCCGAGGTTTACGGCGACCCCGATGTAAATCCGCAGCCTGAAGAATACTGGGGTAATGTCAACCCTGTAGGTCCGCGTGGTGTGTACGACGAGGCCAAGCGTTTCCAGGAGGCAATTACAATGGCCTACCATACGTTTCACGGGCTGGAAACCCGGATTGTCCGCATATTTAATACTTACGGCCCACGCATGCGGCTGAACGACGGGCGGGTACTGCCCGCGTTTATCGGCCAGGCCCTGCGCGGCGAACCTTTGACCGTTTTCGGCGATGGCTCACAAACACGTTCGTTTTGCTACGTCGACGACCTGATCGAGGGCATTTACCGGTTGCTTTTCAGTGATTATTCCTATCCGGTCAACATCGGAAACCCAGACGAAATAACCATCCGGCAGTTTGGCGAGGAGATCATTAAATTGACAGGCACGGACCAAAAACTGATCAGCCTGCCATTACCGACAGACGATCCGAAACAGCGCCGACCGGATATTACTAAAGCCAAAGAAATATTAGGCTGGGAACCCAAAATATCCCGTAGCGAAGGTTTGAAAATTACCTATGAGTATTTTAAATCGCTGCCCAAAAAAGAGATAGAACATAAAGATTTCACCTATTACAATAAGCGATAATGTCGAAAATACTGGTTACAGGCGGTTTAGGTTATATAGGTTCGCACACGGTTGCCGAACTGATTAATGCCGGTTATGAGCCTGTAATAATCGACGACTTGTCCAATTCCAACCCTAAGATACTGGACCAGATCGCTAAAATAACCGGCCATCGGCCGGTGTTTCACCAGATCGATCTGAGCGAAGAACATTTAGTAAAAAAACTTACTGTCGCCGAACCGGATATCCAGGGAGTGATCCATTTCGCGGCTTCGAAGGCCGTAGGTGAATCGGTTAAGCTGCCGCTGAAATATTACCGCAATAATATTTATTCACTGGTCAATCTGCTGGAAGCTTATTACGGTACTCCATTAAATTTTGTGTTCTCGTCAAGCTGTACAGTGTATGGCCAGCCGGACGAGCTGCCCGTAACCGAGAAGTCGCCCGTAAAACCGGCGGCATCGCCGTATGGCAATACCAAGCAGATAGCCGAAGAAATATTACGCGACACCGTGGCGGCAGGCAGTAATTATAAAGTAATTGCTTTAAGATATTTTAATCCTGTCGGGGCGCACGAAACAGCCTTGATCGGCGAGTTGCCCATCGGCGTGCCGCAAAACCTTGTGCCCTACATTACGCAAACCGCGATTGGTAAACGTGAGAAGGTTACCGTGTTTGGGAGCGATTATAACACGCCCGACGGCAGCTGCATACGCGATTACATTCACGTGGTCGACCTGGCAAAGGCGCATATTGCAGCACTAGAGCTAATGCAGTCGGACAATTTTTCGGGCTATGATGTGTTTAATATCGGTACGGGCAAAGGAAATTCGGTGCTGGAGATCATCGCCGCTTTTGAGAAATCGACCGGCGTAAAACTGAACTATGAGATTGGGCCGCGCCGGGAAGGCGATGTGGAGCAAGTTTGGGGTGACGTGACCAAAGCGTCGAATCAATTGCACTGGAAGGCAGAGCTTGGTATAGATGCAATGATGTCGTCGGCCTGGAATTGGGAAAAGTACTTGTCTGAAAACCCTTTATAAGAGGATGAAGAAAATAGTAATAACCGGCGGGGCCGGCTTTATCGGGTCACACGTGGTAAGGCGGTTTGTGAAAAACTATCCGCAATACAGTATCATTAACCTGGATAAACTTACTTACGCCGGTAACCTGGCCAATTTGCGCGATATCGAGGATGCGTCTAATTATCGTTTTGTGAAAGGCGATATCGTAGATATTGGTTTTATCAGCCAGCTTTTTGATAGCGAAAAGCCTGATGCCGTAATTCACCTCGCGGCAGAATCGCATGTCGACAGGTCGATCACCAACCCGCTGGATTTCGTGATGACCAATGTAGTCGGCACGGTAAACCTGCTGAACACCGCACGGCATTATTGGAAGGGAGCCTATGATAAAACCCGCTTTTATCACGTCTCGACCGACGAAGTTTACGGCAGCCTGGGCGAAACAGGAATGTTTACCGAGCAAACGGCTTATGATCCGCATTCGCCGTATTCGGCCTCTAAGGCAGGATCCGATCATTTTGTAAGGGCATACCACGATACTTACGGTTTGAACACCGTTATATCAAACTGCTCGAACAATTACGGTTCCTATCATTTCCCCGAAAAATTGATACCGCTGGCAATCAACAACATCAAGCAAAGCAAGCCGGTGCCTGTATACGGTAAAGGTGAAAACGTGCGCGATTGGTTGTGGGTTGAAGATCATGCCAGGGCGATCGACCTCATATTCCATAAGGCGGCTGCCGGGACAACATACAATATTGGCGGCCACAACGAATGGAAGAACATCGACCTGATTAAACTGTTATGTCGTATATTGGACCGCAAGTTGGGCCGGGCCGCAGGTGAGTCGGAAAAATTGATCACATTTGTAACCGACCGGGCGGGTCACGATCTGAGGTATGCTATCGACGCGACCAAGCTGAAGTCTGAATTGGGATGGGTGCCCAGCATAACTTTTGAGGAAGGCCTGGAAAAAACGGTCGACTGGTACCTGGCTAATGAGGGATGGTTGAATGATGTAACCTCGGGACATTACCAGCAGTACTACCACGAACAATACGCTAACCGCTAACGATGTTTGGGTTATTTAAAAAGAAAGAACAGAAAAAAGAGGTCGACTTTAACTACAGCGCTATAGCTGTGGATATGCATTCGCATGTACTGCCGGGAATCGATGACGGCGCGCAGAACCCGCAGGAATCCATTGAGTTGGTCAAAAAAATGATGGAGCTTGGCATTAAAAAGATCATTGCTACGCCGCACATCATGGCCGATTATTATAAGAATAATGCTGAAACCATCGGCAATGCGCTTAAAATACTTAAGGAAGAGCTGGAAAAAGAGAATATCAATATTCCCATCGAAGCCGCCGCCGAGCATTATTTTGACGAAACTTTCGAAGAACGTGTCAACAATCAAACGTTGATGACTATGGGGGACAATTATGTGCTTTTTGAACTATCGTTCATCAGCAAACCGCCAAATTTAACGGAGATGATCCAAAAGATGCTCGACCTGAAATACAGGCCGATATTGGCCCATCCCGAGCGGTACAGTTATATGGATGTAAAACAATTGCGTTCGCTGCGCGAGATGGGCTGCCTTTTACAAATAAATACCATATCGCTGGTTGGTTATTATGGCCGTGACGCAAAAAAGACGGCTGAATCGCTGATCGATAACGACCTTGTGGATTTTATATCAAGCGACATGCACCACCTTCGTCATGCCGAAGCATTGGGAAATGCCCTCAGCACTACCTATGTCGAAAAGCTGGTAAAGCACGGGTATCCCCTTAAAAATATTATGCTGAAATAGGCTGAAAGCCGAAAGACTAAAGCAGAAAGCTTTTTTGTGGAAGCATAAGGTTAATGGCCAAGGTTCCTTGTCCTGGCGGCATTTAACCTTTATAACCTATGCAGCCATTCAACTCACCGTTTACTTTTTGTGCGAGAATAGCCAGGCCATAAACCCGGGCTCGGCAAAAGCATCGTCCCAGCAGTTATGTCCGTCGTTCGGGTAGAGCGTGAATTTCGGATTGCCGCCCGCAGCCCTGATCGCGTTGACCATTACGATCGAGTGATCGGGTGAAACAACATTGTCCTTTTCGCCATGAAATATCCACAACGGCACTTTTTTGGCGTAAATTTTGGCATTCAGGGTATTGTCGCCTCCGCACATAGCAAAGGCAGCAGCAAACACATCCGGCCGGCGACGCAATATCTCAAACGTGCCCATGCCGCCCATGGAAAGGCCACCAACGTAAACGCGGTGTTTATTCACATAAGGCTTTTCGAGCAGTTGCGACAATAGTCCTAACAAGTCCTGCATAGCCGTCGTCGGTTCACCGCCTTCAACAAATTGAAAACTATAATGACCGGCTGAATCCTGGCTTACTTTTGTGTTACTCCACCATCCGTTTTTAGGACACTGGGGGTAAACCACAATAGCCGGGTATTTTATCCTCGTGGTGTCGTTCAGGAAAAGCTTAGGGCCATATTTAAGCTGCGCTTCATTATCGTTCCCGCGTTCGCCCGCGCCGTGCAGGACAATAATCAGCGCATATTTCTTTGTGGCATCAAAATCCAGCGGAAAGAGGATACGATACGGCATCGTGTCTTTTTTGCTGATATAGGTGCCCCTGTCGAATGGAGATTCCTGTTGCGCCCTCGAAAGTAACGGGATAGAAAGGCACAATATCAGTGCGCTTTTAACAAATAGTTTAGCTGCAGTCATGGTAATGTTGAATGCAATTCTAACGAAAAAACACCATGTTTCGTCTGGAAAATTAGTCCGCCAACCTAATCTTTCCCTTTTTGGGATTTACCGGCTGTGGTATTTTAACATAATAACCCGTGCCATCGTATTCCCTTTTGCGCGGATGTTCCATACAAGCTTCGCTGCAGCAGCCTTCCATCAGTGTACCACACTCGTCACACTGCGTAAAATGCTCATTACACTCTGGATTGGCGCAGTTTATCATTTTACTGGTAGGTCTACCGCAATTGAAGCAGGTCGAGATCATCACCGGGTTCACCGAATTCACGTCCACCGAGAGGCGGTTGTCGAACACGTAGCATTGCCCTTCAAAATCCTTACCACCGGCTTCTTTCCCGTATTTTATAATGCCGCCGTGCAGTTGATAAACATCTTTAAATCCTTCGTGGAGCAAAAGCGCCGAAGCTTTCTCGCATTTGATGCCGCCGGTGCAATAAGTGAGTATCTTCTTGTCTTTGTACTGCGCAAGCTCGTTGATCTTTGCAGGAAAATCCCTGAAATTCTCAATGTCCAGCGTTACCGCATTTTTAAATTTACCCAGGTTATGCTCGTAATTGGAGCGCACGTCCAGTATTACCACATCGTCCCGGTCCTTCATTTCCATAAACTCCTTCGGTTCCAGGTGTTTGCCTGTTTTCTTTGTCGGATCAATCATCTTTGGATCACGCAGGCCTGAGTGCACTATTTCGGACTTGTACCGAACATGCATCTTGATGAAGGAAGGTTCATCGACATCGTCGATCTTAAATTCGGTCGAAGCAAAGCGTGGATCGGCGTGAATCGTGTACATGTAAGTTTTGCAGGCATCGACGGTGCCCGAAACCGTACCGTTAAGTCCTTCATCGGCCACGATGATACGCCCTACTAAACCCAAAGATTTACAGAATTTGAGATGGTCGGCAGCAAACTGCTCCGCATCCGCTATTGCCGAATAGCAATAATAAAGAAGTGTATTGTATTGAGCCATAAAACATTGATACCGGTGCAAACGGCGTTAAATGATTTGCAAATCTACGATTTTAGTCCGAAAGTCCGCATAAGTCCGTGTAAGTCCGGAAGACGTTATTCCAGCGAATTTTTTAGAGCGTTTATCATCACTAACAATTCTTCACATGCAGAATAAATTTGGCCGAAATCTTCTTCACTTATTAAGTCTCTTTTTCTTGCCAGATATAGGCATCCGACAACTTCAATATCAGACCGCAAGGCATAAGTTAAGAACTTTTTGAATTCGGGATTAGATTGTCCCGTAGAGCCTTCAGCAATGTTTAGCGAAACTGAATCAGCGGCGCGTTTGATTTGAGACGTTAAGATGAATATCTCATCTTTAGGAAATTTTTTGGTTAAGCTGTGTACCTCGCTTGCCACATCTACTGCTTTTTGCCATACCTTTAGTTTTTCGAATTTAAAGCTCATGATAAGTTTAGATTGATGAAGCAATTTAGCAAAATGTCATGACTTTCGGACTTACGCGGACTTCCGGACTTTCAGACTTCTTTACCTGATTCCGTAAAATATCCTGAATCCCTGTTGGTACCGCTTGTTGCCTTCGTAGGCAAAGCCGTAGTCGATGCGAAAGATGAAGCGCTGGATCCCAACATAATATTCAGAATAGGTGCGGTTTTGGTTGGTGCTTAGATAATTTACCCCAACTATCTCGTCGAGCTTAAGCCTCCGCAGAAAAGGAATATGATTAAAAATACAGCCTGAAAAATTATGCTCATAATGCGCTTCGACGAACGGGCCGTCCGTGCTGTAGGTGTAAAACGGCAGAAAGTGGAAGCTTCCCGGCGTCGGATCGAAAGTGGTACCCTGGTTGCCAAGGAAGTGGTTATAGTCCATGAAATATAACCGGGCATGGTTGAAAAAATCTCCGGCCACAAACTTAAACGACGAATAGCCGAGCAGGTCGGGCGCAAAATGGTCGTGGAATAATTCCAGCGATGCGAAATCGTAATTCACATCTGAACCTAAAATGCCGTTAAAGCCCCTGCGATAGTTGAGTTTGATTTGCGGATACGGGGACGGTTCATAAATGCGCCCGGTAGGACGGGTATCGTATTGCTGATCGAATGTATAAGTGAACGAGGTGCTTAAAGTCAGCGCCTGGTTTTCGGGGAACAGCAGGGAATGATCGTTCGCGGGCGCATCCGGCATTAATGGGTTGTTCGATGTGAGATGACGGTAGGGGTAATTCCTGAAAGAATAAAACGAAGTATTGTACAATTGCGTGCGGTTCGCATAGGACAGGTCTGCCTGCCATACCAGGTCCTCTGTAATTTGATGCTGATAACCGAATTCCCCGTATTCAGACCGGTAATACTTTACAAAGTTTTGCTCGCTCAGTAAGGTACTCAGCGTGTTAAAGTACAGCGAGCGCGTGCCAACATTGCTCAGGTCGAGTATGTCGCTGCCAAAGCCTAAAATGAATTTTCCCCGCTTTAGAGGATCGTAATCGTACACTACGCGCATATTGGCATTGAACAGGTTATCAGCAAAACCGTATCGGGCGTTCGGCGTGACGCTGAACGAACGGTAATCGTCGAAATAATGCGTATAAGTGCCCTTCAGGTTAATGCCCAGGCCTTCCACCGTGTTATAATAAAGTGTTTGGATGAAGGGGTAGGTGGTAATTGAATCCTTATTATTATGGTATGTCGCCTTATAGCCGAATACTAAATATGGGATTACGTTGAAGTTATTCCGGGTTTTCTCCGCATTATACTTATTGACGGAGTTCTGCACTTCGGCCATAAAATCCTTTCGATTATAGTCAGATCGTTCCTGTAGGGTTAGCGGTACAGGGCGTTGCCGGTCCCACCAGGCCGAATCGCGCGTTTTGGCAACGGTGTCGGTATGCATCCGTTCGCCGTCGAAAAAATGGTCAGGATAATTTGGCGACAAGTTGTAATTGTTGTAAAGGCCAAGGTAATAACCCTCGAACCCGAAGCCAAGTACGCTGCCCTTGAAAGTATATCGTACCGACAGCGGCTCCCATACACTATCGCGGATAGGCACATATTGCTGGCTGATCTGCAGCGTATCCACCAGGTTCAGCAGGTTGGCTTCGCTGGTAAGCTGCAGGTCGATGCCATAAATACGCCAGTCACCGTCGAGCACATAAACATAGCCTGTAAATGCCTGTTCAAAACGGTGTTTGGGCATCACCTCTATTTTATGCACAACGAGGCCATTCTCAGATTTCGAGCCGACGAGGTAATAGTCGTAAAGACTAAAGGCGTTAACCGCAAAAGGTGAAACAAAGCCCCGGCTGCTTAAACCCGGGATTGTGAAAATATCCTTGTAAAAGTTAGCCGCCAGGTCCGACGCCCGGTTATAGCTGAAGGCGGTGTTCTGACCGGCAGCACGCTGGGCAATTACTACTTCCTTTACCTTATCGGGCTGCTGGAAGCTATAGTCGGATAGTGACTCAGTTTGGTACAAAATTCCCTTGCCGCTGCTGTCCAGATTCAAAGCAGCGGTTACATTTTGGCCCATCAGCGACTTCGGGGCCTTTACCAGCTTCTGGACGCCCTTGATATACTCGACGCATGAGTAGGCCCGTACCTGGCTCAGAAAGTATTGCCGCCTGGCCATTACTTTTTTTATCATATCTACAGCCGAGTCGGGCGCGCGGCCATGAGTTCGCTCAAACTTCCTGATCTGGTAGATCTCATCTGTCATCTGCGCATTATGAACCACATTCTGGTTGGAAATGGTGATCTTTTCCGTTATTTCCTGGTAGCCAGGGAAACGATAAACAATGTTGTAATCGCCAGGGCTAAGTTTGAGTTCATAATTGCCGTTTTCATTGGCAGTGGTGCCATAAGTCGAATTTTTTATGTAGACAGAAGTAAATCCCACAGGCTTATGAGTTTGCTTATCGGTAACGCGACCGCTTAGCAAGTATACCTGGGCGGAAACACGAAGTATGCAAGTGAGTAATAGGATTAGCAGCAGGTATTTTTTCATGTATAAACCGAAGCTATAACAGCCTAAGGCGAAAATGTTTTGTAAAATAGGGATTTTGAGGAGAAAATAAAGCTAAGTTCAATGAAGTCCCATGAGGCCGGCTCTCTCGGTTCCTGGTTTAAAGTGGACAAAAGCTTCGGCAGCCTGCACGCCTGCCTCAAGACCCCTGAATTCTTCTAAAGGTTTAAAGTAGTCGTTATAGGTCTTTACCGGATCCTGGGTTTTATGGGCGAACATGGCCTGTTTCTTTTTCTCACGCATCGCGGTAATATCAACATAATCTGTCGGTGTAAAGCTCATCGTTTCGACACCGGTATTTACTTCGTAAAAATACAAGTGAAAGGCACGGTTCGAGCGAACCCAGGCCGTCAGCGCGAGCATTCCCGTAACCTGGTGGTCCGGGTGGCCGTCCACCGGCCACTGCGTAAATACAAGGTCGGGTTTGGCCACCGAGATCAGTTTAGTGATTTTATCATTCTGATCTTTATCAAGAACCGTGTCGCCATCGACCTGCCCGAAAAACTGCGGGTTCGCATTTAATATTTTGCAGGCTGTTTCGGCTTCAGCAGTTCGCAATGCAGCCATTTCGGCATAACTCTTATTCGGATCGCTGGCTTCACCGCGGGTGATGTAAAGGAAGGTGACGTGATGCCCGGCCTCGCTGTACCTGGCCATGGTTCCCCCGCAGCCGAATTCCGGGTCGCCGGGATGTGCGCCCAGGCAGAGAATGCTGAGCTTTTTATCGCCTGCTTTGCGAATGGTCAGAATATTTACATGCTTGTTTGACGCTAATTTCCGGGAAGATAAGGCCATACTGCCCGCGGCCATCGCGGATAATTTCAAAAAATCGCGCCTGCCGCTTTTATTCTTTTTCATGTATTAAAATTGCCATTTCTTTAGCAATACCGCTGCTTTTATAATTGGAGCCGTCATCTTCTGCCGTGCCCGCTATTTAGTGCTTTCTGTATAATCAAATCCATCCAAATAAGCAATTTTCCATTGGCCGTACACTTTCACAACTTTGAACTTAACCGAAAACGGGTCGGCTATTCTTATTGCTTTGCCCCAATTCCACTTCAGCTCACCCTTATTTTTTGCAAGTTTTAGAGGCACAACCTCTACACTGTCCCACGACAAATTGTCCTGGCATGAACACCATGGGCTTACATCATTGGCAAATCCGAATGTTGGTAATTCGCCCACATTCCACGGCTCTAACTGGTGATTTTTTATTTTTTTGTCGAGCGTCCGTATAATATGATCGTAGTTTTCAATAAATTCATCAGCAAAAAAGCCAGTCTTTCTAAGTTTTTCGAGGTTGTTATTTAGCGTATCAATGCTGAATCCCGTACAGATGCTGTCCTTGCCAAATGTAGCCGGGAGCAGATCGATCGATTTGCATGTGTCTCCCCATTTCAATGTATTGCGTATGAGATTTCTGATCTCTATTACGTCCTGCTTCGTGTTATTTGAATTCGTCGTATCTTTTGTAATGATTTTGGTCTCTGACCGGAGTTGGGTTTTGTGATTACAACCGAACAGCAACGATCCGAAAACCAAACTTAATAAGGGAATAGATTTCATAAGTGTAATGGTGACTACAGTTAAACGGAGTCTGGTAGCCAATTTACTGGTTTTTTTATTTAAGTAACCTTACATTTATAAAACCAATCATGAACCATTCATCAATTGTCGTTATCGGCAGCACCAACACCGATATGGTGATCCGGACCGATCATTTGCCTGCGCCGGGGGAAACTATCCTGGGCGGCAGTTTTTTTATGAACCCGGGCGGTAAGGGCGCCAACCAGGCGGTGGCCGCACAGAGACTTGGCGGTAATGTAACTTTCATCGCAAAAACCGGTAACGATATGTTCGGCGAGGCAGCCATAAAGTTGTTCAGGGACGAAGGGATAAATACAAGGCACATGCTGACTGACCCCTTGCACCCATCGGGTGTAGCGCTGATAACGGTAGACAAAAGCGCCGAAAATACCATCGTGGTAGCATCGGGTGCCAATGCGGCGTTGTTCCCTGCAGACCTTGGCTCTGCAACCGAGATTATCCGGAATGCGGCGTTCATCCTGATGCAGCTTGAAATACCGCTGATGACCGTTACCTATGTGGCCGAACTGGCTTCGGTTAGCGGCGCAAAGATCATCCTGAACCCTGCCCCGGCCTGTCCGCTGCCGAACGATCTTTTGAAACACATCAGTATTATTACGCCGAACGAGACCGAAGCGGAAATGCTCACAGGTATTCGTATAACAGACATTAACAGCGCGCGTGCGGCTGCCCAGGTCATCCGGGAAATGGGTGTGGAAACGGTGATCATTACACTGGGTGCAAAAGGCGCACTGATCAGCACGGCGGGCTTAGAAGAATTGGTCGCTGCCCCGGTTGTAGAGGCCGTCGACACAACGGCTGCAGGCGATGTATTTAACGGCGCGCTTGCCGTTGCGCTGGCGGAAGGACGGTTGTTAATAGATGCGGTGAGTTTTGGCTGCAAAGCAGCGGCAATAAGCGTTACACGGCTTGGCGCGCAGGCGGCCGCGCCTTACCGGGACGAAGTTGAACCAAAATAATTATCGATCTTATGTTCATTGTACACACTTATGCTACCGCTGTCCTGTTCTGTGTGGTTACCATGCTGTGCTGGGGATCCTGGGCCAATACTCAAAAGATGGCGGGTAAAACCCTGCGTTTCGAACTTTTTTATTGGGACTATGTTATCGGTATCTTGTTATTCTCGTTGTTATCGGCGTTCACTTTGGGGAGTATCGGCCACGAAGGCAGGAGTTTTACTGCAGACCTGCAACAGGCATCTGGTGCGAACCTCGCGAGCGCATTTATCGGCGGTGTAATATTTAATGCAGCCAACATCCTGTTCTCGGCAGCGATAGCTATTGCCGGAATGGCTGTTGCTTTCCCGGTTGGTATCGGCCTTGCACTGATCCTGGGCGTATTGCTCAACTATTTCGCGGCGCAGAAAGGCGAACCGCTCTGGCTTTTTCTGGGCGTGGCGCTGATCACGCTGGCCATCATCCTGAATGCCCTGGCGTATTTAAAGAAGGGTGGCACGAGCAAGAAGGTTTCAGCTAAAGGAATTGTTATCTCGTTGATAGCCGGATTGCTTATGTCATTCTTTTATCGTTTTATCGCCGCGTCCATGGACCTGGACCATTTTGTCAGTCCGGCTGCCGGTAAAATGACGCCGTATACAGCTGTTTTCATTTTCTCGATCGGCATTTTCGTTTCTAATTTCGTGTTCAACACCATCCTGATGAAAAAGCCGGTCGATGGCGAGCCCGTTAACTATGCCCAATATTTTTCAAACACGTTTTCGGTTCACTTGGTAGGTGTCCTGGGTGGCTTGATATGGGGCTTAGGCAATTCCCTCAACCTGATAGCGGCAGGCAAAGCAGGCCCGGCAATTTCGTACGGTTTGGGGCAGGGTGCTACCCTGGTAGCTGCCCTGTGGGGCGTATTCATCTGGCGCGAGTTTGCCGATGCGCCTAAAGGCGTTAATGTTTACCTGTCGGCGATGTTTTTGTTGTTTGTTGCAGGGTTGAGTTGTATTATTTATTCAGGCGCCTGATTGTTACACTTATTTTACGGCTTCATTATCCAGAACCAGTAGCCAGTCGCTATTGTCGGGAGCGGAGAAAGTATGTTTGCTAACAACAGGCGCGAACATGCCGATCTTTTTGAAATTGCCGCTTCGCGGATCGTACCACGAGGCTTTAACACCCTTCATCTTCAGCCGGGCCAGTTTAACTGTTATGCTTCCACCCTTGGGCAGATAAGCCAGATAAGTACTATGTTCAGTTGTTTGTGCCCCACAGACATAGTCAGCACTGCCATATTTGCCACGCCCTTGTATGATAATTAAGTTGCTTTTATCGGGCACCAGTTTTTCCCAGTGACATGAACTGAATAATTTAAAACAATATTTTGTTTGCTGCATGCCGATAGTGTTCATCAGCGGTCGCCAATTGGTTAGCGTATAGCACTGATTATCCGGCTGGCCGGGGCTAAAGCTAGTTCCGGCGCAGCCGCTTAACAGGCCGTCATAATTTTTGCGTCGGATAACCTGGTAACCGGTATTATCTTTTCCATGCGGTATATCCTGTTCATAGCTTTGGTCGAGCTGAAAGATCATGCGCCCTTTGCCGTAACGCTCCAGTTCGGTTTTGTATTGAGGAGTGTCGGGGCCGAGGTTCTTTTCCTCGAAATCATACAAGCCATCAATATCAATATATTTTGCGTAAAGCTTATTACCCGAAGACCAATTAGTAGGATATGCCGACTCAAAATGTCCCGTCCACAGGTGGCCGGGATCATATTGCTTTATGCCCTGTATAATGTTGTCCATGTGCCGGTATAGCGGACTGTCGCAGGGATTATCACCGCCTGCTTCCCAGATGATATTTTTAAAATTCCTATACTGCTTGCCGAGGAACTCGCCGTAAATGCGGCTTTTCGCCGGGGAATTATGGGAATCAAGTACCTTGCCCCACCAGCCCTGGTTTTGATCGCCCTTGTAACCCATGTAGCAAGGCACCAGCAAAACCAGCATACCTTTCTTTTGAGCCATGCGCAGAAACCGGTCGGCATGTGCAAAATAGGACGTATCATAAGTGGAGAAATCCCATTTGACCCTGAATGGTGAAATCCCCTGCCAGTCAGGAGGGTTGCCGGCGAAACGGGTATCGTACGAAATAATGCTTACCATCAACGTATTGAACCCTTTTTTCTTTACGCTATCGATAAATGCAGCTTCATCGGCTTCTGAAAGCGCCTGGATAAGGCCCCAGGCTGATATCTCTTTAATTAGAAAAGGTTTGCTATGGCTGTCGATAAGATATTTTTTATCATGACTCAACCGGAGCGGGAATAGGGTTTGTGCATTGGAAAAAACACCAATTAATAAAAGTAGCAAAAGGAGGTAAAGCTTTTTCATTTTGGTTATAACAGGGCTGTTACACCAAATATATTAAGAAAAGTAATAGTTTGTTTACATGCCCTTGCGGGTAACCCATACCTGGCTTTTGATGAGCCATTTGCCGCTAACCAGCCTGAAAATAAAGCTGAATGCGCCTTCTTCGCTAAAAGGGTCGCCATGAATTTCGCCGTAGTACGTGGCGGGTACGATCACATAAATGCTTTCGTCGCTGTGAAGATAAACCGTTATCCGCCCGATTTTCCCCCTAAGTTCTTTAATCCGCAGGGTCTTGCAGGTCTGTTCCACCGTGTTGATCCACTGAACGCCCGCAGTAGGGCCGTTCCACGAAAATGGCGGTTCTTCGTCGGCAATAACTGCGTTCGGTGCGTACAGGTCGGCGACCGCATCGATATTGAACGAGCCGGACGCTGTAACTACCGTGTTAATCAGGCTGGTTATAGTTTTCCTGGTCGCCACAGAATCAGTAACCGAGGTATCGGCGCCGTGTTTTGGGGTGCAGCAAATTTCCGCAAAGCTTTTTTGCACAAAAAGCCCGGTTAAGAAAAGGCAGCAGGCAATAACAGACAGATTTTTACTCATAACAGCGGCCAGCAAATATAGCCAATCTTTTCACTTTTTCTCACTCATATAATCCAGGGTCAGGTTGCAAAGGGTTTTGACACCCAGCGGGAAAACACTTTCATCAACGAAAAAATCGGGCGAATGATTTGCGGCAACATTCTTCGGATCGTCCCCCCTGGGCATCCCACCCAGGAATACGTCGAGCCCGGGTACTTTTTGCTGGAAAAAGCTCATGTCTTCCGAGCCGGTCATTGGTGCGCCGAGTATAACATTGTTCGTGCCCGCAGTCTGCTGCAGGGTTGGCAGCATTTCCGCTGTCAGCGCCGGATCGTTATATGTAACCGGGTAATGCACACTGTATGGGATATAGATTTCGGCGGTGGCGCCATTGGCGGCAGCCGTACTATTCACGATCTGCTTAACCCGGGTGATCAGCGTTTGTTCATCAGCGTCGCTCAGTGCGCGCAGTGTGCCCAGCATTTCTACTTTTTCGGGAATGATATTGTGCCGGTTGCCGCCATTGATAGCGCCGATGGTTACAACCGCCGGGTTTTCCTTCAAGTTAATGTTGCGGCTGACTATCGTTTGCAGGTTGTTGATGATCTGCGCCGAGGTGACGATCGGGTCGACGGAGAACCATGGCTCGGCACCATGCGACGATTTGCCTTTAATGATAATTTTCATATCATTCACCGAAGCCATGGCGCCTCCTGGACGATAAGTGATGGTACCGGCAGGCATATAGGAAAAAATATGCTGTGCAAAGATCACGTCAACCTTCGGGTTTTCCAGGACGCCTTCTTTTACCATTTCTTCCGCTCCGCCTTTTTCGCCCGCAGGTGTTCCTTCTTCGGCCGGCTGAAAAACGAATTTTACAGTACCATGCAATTGATTTTTCATCGAAGCCAGTATCTCGGCGGCCGTCATCAGCATAGCCATGTGCGAATCATGCCCGCAGGCATGCATTACACCTACCTGCTGGCCGTTGTAGGTAGTAGTAACTTTGGACGCGAATGTAACCGGAGCGTGCTCTGTCACCGGCAACGCGTCCAGTTCAGAACGTAGGGCCACAACCGGTCCGGGATAAGCACCTTTCAGGACAGCCACAACGCCGGTAGTCGCTACACCGGTTTTCACTTCCATGCCAAGCGATCGCAGAAAGTTAGCAACGATACCTGCCGTCCGCACTTCACGGTTGCCTAGTTCCGGATGTTCGTGAAAATCACGACGCCATGCCACGGTTTGACTAAAAAGCGAGTCGGCTTTTTTGGCGGCTATGGCTTTCAGGTCGGTAGCCTGTGAGAAAGCAAATAAAGGGATGGATAATGCCGCAAGGGCAAACAAGTTCTTCATACCGATGATTTTTAAACCGAATATAAAAAATAAAGGGCGGTCTGTTGAAACCACCCTTAATAAAATGTCCTTTAATGAGCTTAATTACTGAAACCTGTAAGGTCAATGGTAAATATCAGTACCGAGTTCGCCGGGATGCCGTTGGTTGAAGTGTTACCGTAACCCAGCGCCGAAGGGACCAGTAACAATATCCTGCCCCCGGTATTAATGTGGGGAAGCCCTACCTGCCATCCCCTGACCAGCGACTTTAATGGCTCGGCCGTTACCGTTCCGGAGTCGAAAACTGTCCCGTTAAGCAGTTTGCCCGTATAATTTGCTGTTATCAGTGAATTAGTGTTTGGATAATCGCCCGTGCCTTGTATCAGTACCTGGTAATAGAGACCAGAAGTGTCCCTGGTAGGACTGAGACTATGAGCTTTTATGTAAGCCTGTATCGACGCGTCGTCGGCTGCGGCTTGTTTAGCAGGATCAAAGGGTGTATCTTTTTTGCACGATGCCAAAGCCAGTGCAAAAAAGACGAAAAGCAGTAAATATTTCTTCATTCGCGGTGATTCTAACTAAACTGTAACTGATTTCCGGAAGAAAAATTATACCGTTGTTTTGATTTTCAGTTCGTTCATTTGTTCGGCTGAAATGGTCGACGGCGTATCGATCATCATATCGCGTCCTGAATTGTTTTTCGGGAAGGCCATTACATCGCGTATCGAATCCAGTCCGGCAAAGATCGAGCACAAACGGTCGAACCCGAAGGCTATGCCGCCGTGCGGAGGAGCGCCATATTCGAAAGCATCCATCAAAAAGCCGAACTGCTTTTGTGCCTCTTCCTTACTGAAGCCCAAATGCTTGAACATCAATGCCTGCAATTCCCGGTCGTGGATACGGATAGAACCTCCGCCGATCTCGGTGCCATTGATCACCAGGTCGTAGGCATTGGCGCGAACGGCTCCTGGCGCAGTATCCAGCAGTGCAATGTCTTCAGGCTTAGGCGACGTGAAGGGGTGGTGCATGGCGTGATAGCGGCCGGTTTCTTCGTCCCACTCCAAAAGCGGGAAATCGACAACCCACAGCGGTGCATATTCATCTTTATTACGGAAGCCCAATCTGTTGCCCATTTCCAGGCGCAATTCATTCAACTGTTTGCGCACTTTATCGGCAGGACCTGCCAATACCAGCATCAGGTCGCCGGGCTCTGCATTGAATGCCGCTGCCCAATTGGTTAATTCATCTTCGCTATAAAACTTGTCAACGGATGATTTTAAGGTCGAATCTGTATTGTAACGGCAGTAAACCAAACCGGTTGCGCCTATCTGCGGGCGTTTCAACCAATCGGTCAGTTCGTCAAGCTGTTTTCGGGTATACCCCGCACATCCCTGGGCATTGATCCCGACAACCAGTTCAGCGTTATCAAAAACGCCAAAGCCTTTGCCCTGAACAATATCATTCAATTCCACAAACTGCATCCCAAAGCGAATATCCGGTTTATCGGAGCCATACATGCGCATGGCATCAGCATATTGCATACGCGGAAACGCATCAAAATGGATATTCTTTACGGTTTTGAACAGATGACGTGTCATCCCTTCAAAAATATGCAGGATATCTTCCTGCGTAATGAAAGCCATTTCGCAGTCGATCTGCGTAAATTCGGGCTGACGGTCGGCGCGTAGATCCTCGTCGCGGAAGCACTTTACGATCTGGAAATAACGGTCGAAACCGCTTACCATCAGCAATTGTTTAAAGGTTTGCGGCGATTGCGGCAAGGCGTAAAACTCGCCCGGATTCATCCGGCTGGGCACCACAAAATCGCGCGCGCCTTCGGGCGTCGATTTGATTAGCACAGGTGTTTCTACCTCAATAAAGCCAAGCCCGTCCAAATATTTGCGCACCTCCTGTGCCATTTTGTGGCGAAGTACCAGGTTGTTGCGTATCGGGTTGCGGCGTAGGTCCAGGTAACGGTATTTGGCGCGCAGTTCCTCCCCGCCATCGGTCTCATCTTCAATTAAGAAAGGTGGTATACGTGATGAATTGAGTATTTCCAATTTATCCACCGCGATCTCGATCTCCCCGGTAGCTATTTTGGTGTTTTTACTGGCGCGTTCGATAACCTTGCCGCTGGCTTTAATAACGAACTCGCGGCCGAGCCCGCGCGCACTTTCACGCAGACCAAAATCCGTATCTGTATTGAATACCAGTTGTGTTAAACCGTAACGGTCGCGGACATCGACAAAGGTCATCCCGCCCAGGTCGCGCGATTTCTGCACCCATCCGCAAAGGGTAACGTGTTGCCCTACATGGCTGATATTCAATTCGCCGCAAGTATGTGTACGTAGCATGGTTGTATCGTGTAAAAAGGACTGCAAAAGTAGGTTTTTAGTCCGAAAGTCCGAAAGACGGGAAGTCAGAAAGAATATTATCTTTATCTTTTAAATGAGCATATTTGATATATTTCGAAAAGACTACCTGCATTACAGAGGTGTTGATGTCTTTAAAAAGGGGGTTCTTTTGTTTGAAAAAGCCGAATATTCACCAGCTTTGGAAAGATTCCAAACGGCACTATCTCTATTGAAAAGAGCCAAAATTGAGCAGCACAAGAAAAACGAGTTGATTATAAATACCTTATCTATCATTTCAAGGACTCACAAAGAAATGTGCCAGTTTGACCAAGCTGAGCAATGTTTACTAACGGCAATATCAATCAATCCAAACGATGCAGGTCTCTATGAGAGTATGGGATTTCTAAAGCTCGATCAAAAACAGTTTGACTTAGCAATACCCTGGTTCGAGAAAATTATTATGATCAACCCGACTGAGCCAGATGGCTATTATTGGAAAGGAGTTGTTTTATTGAATTAAAAATGTATAGTGATGCTATTCCTTATTTTGAAAAACAGGCAGAGTTAAAGCCCGGTGATGCAGAAGTGTTTTTTGATCTCGGTTTTGTTTTTGACGAATTGAAAAACTATTCAAAAGCAATTGAATACTATGATAAAGCGATAGTTATAAATAATGAGTATCATAAAGCTTTTGTAAATCGGGGGAATTGTAAAATCGAATTAGGACTTAAGGATGAAGCATGTAACGATTTTAAAAGAGCCCTGGAATTGGGCGGCACAATCGTTAAAGAAAATATTGACCAATACTGTAAATAGAGATAAGTTTTAAATTTACCAAGTTGCAAATTTATTTAAGAGCTTAACAGAATCGATGTCTTCATCGTAAGAAATTACCACGGGAATTTTACTTCAATAAAGGTTAAACATTTAACCAAAAAAGTATATCTTCGGAATACCGAATGAAAAGAGCTCTGCCCCTAACAGCCCTCACAATTTTATGCGTAGTAATCGCCTGCTCGGCGTACGCACATAAAATTCGGCATGTCCATAAGGTTAAGGTAAAAGCTCCGGTATCCCACCTCGATAGCAATATTGACACTATATCGCCGTATAACCTTTTATATTTCGCCCAATCGTTGATCGGTACGCCTTACAGAGAAGCCTCATCCGATCCGTTGCGCGGCTTCGATTGCTCGGGTTTTGTGAGCTATGTATTTAAAAGCTTCAATGCTAATGTACCGCGCTCTTCGGGCGACTACGCCGACTTAGGCCGGAAAATAAGCTTAGCGGATGCCCGCCCCGGCGATATAATCCTGTTCAAGGGAACCAAAAGCCATCATCCGCATTCGATAGGGCATGTGGGTATCGTTTACAGTAATGACGGTAATGAACTCAGGTTCATACATTCCACTTCAGGCAGGGAATACGGCGTTACCATAAGCTCGATGGACGAGGGCAACTACAAACGCCGTTTTATTAAAGTAGTCCGCCTGCTTAAACAAAACGATTTCCTGCAAGCACCCGAAGTTTTCCAGGCACAGGTGAATTAATTTCCTTCTGCATAATAGAACCATAATCTACGAACTACAAACCGCCCAGCGCCATATTGATCTCTGTCGCCAATAATCCGCTGCCGCCGCCGTAATGCTGGATAATCTTTATACCTGGATGGATCGCCTCAATAGTTTTGCGCAGGTAAGTATCGGAGGCTTCCTCAATTCCGCCACCCAAAAGCACCAGGTCGAAGCGCTGATTACGGCAGGCGGCAATAGCGCCTTCGTCGGTCAGGCAGGCGGTGGCTTTCCAGTTGGGGTTGTTGTTGATCAGGCGCTCTACGGTTGCGACAATAGATTCGTTTCGGCCGATGACGAGAATTTGCGCTTTGTCCATACGCAAATATAGTTGGCAGTTTCCAGTTTGCAGTGTGCAAAAATTAGTTACTGCCAACCCCCCACCGCCTGCTGCAAACTAAATTACCGCAAACTGTGCGTAAATTCTACAATGGCTTGCAAGTAATAACAGCCGGGCTGATCTTGTTCGCGCATTTTACCGGCTATGCTGTTCACCACTTGTTGTATGGTCTGTTCGGCGGCGATGTAAGGGCAGCGCGTGTGCGGGTTGTTTAGCTCGCGCTCGTGGATCATAGCGATCTCGGTCAGGCGGGTTTTAATGGTATTCAGCAGCGGGGCGTTCTTCCTCATACGGCGCCAGGCTTCAAATTCACCCATGTGGCGGGCAATGATGGCCCGGGCGGCAGGAACGCCGGCTTCGCGCATCTTCAGGGTTTCGTCTTTCATTTTCGAAAGCTCGTCCACGTTTACCAGCGTTACATTCGGCAAAGCAGCAGCGCCTGCTTCCACATCACTGGGAACCGACAGGTCGATCACCAATTTATCCCCGTTATTTTCAAGATTTTCTTTCAGGATGGTCGGCGTTCCGGCGCTGGTAGCAACCAGTATGATGTCCGAATCAGCGGCTAAGTGCGGCAATTCCGTTATAGACGCGCTTTTGAGGTTCAGTTCCGCAGCCAATCGGGCGGCCTTCTCCTCTGTCCGGTTCACCAGGGTAATATTGCGGGTGCCGAGATAATCCACCAGGTTGCGGCAGGTATTGCGACCGATCTTGCCCGTGCCCGCCAATAATATCCGCAGGTCGGCATAGTTGTTAAGATGCTCCTTAATGTACTGTACCGCGGCAAACGACACCGAGACCGTGCCGCCGCTAAGCGACGTTTCATTTTTAATTTCTTTCGACGATTGCAGCACGGTATTTACCAATCGCTCTAAAAAAGCGTCGATGCAGCCGCGTTCTTTGGCGAATTTTACGGCTTGCTTCAACTGGCCGACAATTTCATAGTCGCCCAAAATTTGTGAATCGAGCCCTGCGCCGACGTTAAAAAGGTGCTCTGCAGCATCCCTGCCTTTTTTGATGTATGCCAGGGTTTCGAAAGTTGCTTCGTTGCCGCGGGTTTGGGAGCAAATCAGGCGGACCAACTGCCGGGCATCGGCCGCAAAGCCGTATATCTCAGTGCGGTTGCAGGTTGAAAGGATAAAAAAGGGCCCAACTCCGCTGGCTTCTGCCTGCACGATGGCGCCTTCATATTGTTCGCTCCCTATGGCAAAAAGCCCGCGTGTCGCTGCATCAGTCTTTTTATAATTGATGCCGATGGCAAAGAAGTTGGAAATATCGGGGTATGTATTCGTTTGCATAATTGTGAACCGCTAACTACCGGAGATGGTACGGTGGGGCAAAGCTGCCTTGCCTGCTGTGAACCTACTATCGCTTTGCCCCCGTACCATATTGATTTAGTCTTTAACTGTTACAAAAATGTTGGTTATACGGTTGCCCGGGCATGACCTAATAGCGATAAAAATGTGATTGTAGTCATTTTTTGATGCCATGAAAAAGCGGGCCGGGCCACCAACCCGCACCCGCCTTCTATTAATCAACCATTGCCCTTAGTAGCTTACATCTGCACTACCTGGCTTCGCAGGCTTTCAACTATCTTACCCAACGATGTGATCAGGTTGGCGGGTACGTGGTTTTTGTTCGCGCCTGCCACCAGGTCAGCTTCAAAAGCGTCGAAATCGGAGTTTGTCGCTTTGCCATTCATGCGGGGGTTTTTTGCCGGGTCGTGGGCGTCCACCATGTTCATGCCGGTGTAATTATAATCCTTTGCGCCGGTACCAACGGCCACAAAGGTGGATATGTTCATGCTTAACTCGTCAAAGCCGCTTAAATTTTTGTGAGTCACTTCGCTAAGCAGCGTTGTAAAATGTCCGTTTATGCGGTTATCGGCAGCAATAATAAATATGGTGCTGTCAACCACGCTGCGGATACCCAAATAACCTTTCTCAATCATTTTGCCCGGGTTGGCCGGGTCGGCAACCATTGCCGTTCCCCCCAGCGAATCGTACAGGGTGGCTTTAACAGGGGTTACTTTGTTCGAGTCCTTGTGGCAGGCTGATAAGAATAATCCAGCAATGGCGGCGATCATCAGCGCCGGAAATAGATTTTTAGTTTTCATGTTGTTAGCTGTTTAAAGTATATGATCAATGAATTTGTAGACTTTGTAATAGACGGATGAGCCCGCAACCGGACAACTCGATACGAGATCTTTTTCCGTCGGCGTAAAGCGCCCGGCATTTAAATGGAAATGAGTTTTAAAGTTTGCCGTAATAGTATTCCCCGAAGTTTGAAGCGGCGAAAACGTAAATACGACGATCTGTGTTTGCGGATTGACCAGCGCGTGATCCACGCCTTTTTGCTGGTACAACCAGGTGTTAATGGCATCGGCTTCGTCCTGGCTGATCGGCTGCCGCACATCGATGCGGGCCATAACGCGGGTATGCGCATCTGCTTTGGGGCGGTATACCCACCAGATGTGTACTGCCAGCACGAGGGCCAGGAAAACGATGCCAGATAAGGTGTACAGCAGGATTTTCCCGATGGTTTTTGCTTTCATAGCTTTAAAGTTTAATTGTCAGAATGATTGATCGGGCATTTAAGAGCCTTATTGAGACGAACGCATTAAAGCTGCTGCCCGGATTGACATTTGACGAAAACTGTTTACAACGTGAGAGAGTAGCCCTTTTTGGAGTAAACTTTGTACAGCTAATCAGTATATTAGCCCGGCGGATAACCGGTTCACATGAGAAAAATCCTCCAATACCCGAAAGCGGAATGACAATACTGCCATCTTTTTGACGGAAATTGGTAAATAAATACTTGTCAGAATAAAGAGAGATGCCGTTAATAGTGGGGCAGAGGGATGCCCGTTAAAGCTGTCCGAACGAGCTTTGTGGCAACATCATTGTCAGCTTCAACAGATGAATTAAACGCCATATTGCTTCGCCATCCGGCCGGAGCTTCTGCATGGACACCGGTAAGTACGACAAAACCGTGTCCGCTTTTTCCTTCGGTCACCGCGGGAGTGCCATCGGGATATTTAGAGACTATCTTGCCCCAGTTTGAAAGCTGCGGGCCATCTTCCCAGTACTGATCGAGCGTTGCGCTCCCTGCGCTTGTGATAGTTACCGCCGCCTTGCGTATTCCCTTAATTTCAGCGGAAAAAAAAGTAAATGTTATGCCCGAAGTAAGATTGAAGCCATTATAATAGGAAGAATTGCCTGCAAGGAACGCCCCGGCGCATACGCCAAGGTAATTTAAACCATGCTGCACCGCCTGATGAATGTTGACAGCGGTTTTTTTAGCCAGGCCATTACCCATCCTTATAAAATCTCCGCCCGGAACTATCAGCAGTCGATATTTTTGAAGATCCGCCTGGCTCATGCTGTTTAACTCTGAGCAGTTAACGGTTATATACCCGAATCGATTTTTATTTAATACATCTTCCAGCGCTGCTACATCGTTTGGCGAGGTTCCTGTGCCGTTGAACAAAAGTATGGGTGCAGCCGAAAGCTTGCTGCTTTTGCTGCCGCAGGCTGTAAAGGCCGATATTGCAGGTATAAAAAACACAATAACCAGCAACCGGCATGCCACTGATAAAAACGGACATCCAAACCTGAATTGCAGAGATGAGTGGCGAATCAACGGTGTCATGTACGGGCCGGGTTATTCAAAAGCCATCAGTAATTCCGTTTCAAGCGCGGTTTCATCGGGTGTCCAATGCCCGTATATTTCAATAAATGGCAGGCGCGGATGAAGTCCTTTTCTTCGTAATTCATTTTGCATGTTATCTCCGGCCTGCCCCAACTGACTATACGGCCCGGTATGTTTATAATAAGCGTATTTTGAAAGTGAGATAATTTTTTGTTCCAGGCCGGTATTCACGGCCGAATGGTCTTCTAATTCAACACCGGCAAATACTTTCTCACCCGGCTCATATACCCAAATGTTCAACCCCTTGTTTTTTAGCTCTTTTGATCTGATCACAAGCCATGCCTTGTCCATCAGTGCGAAGGCCGTTCCAGCATAGTTTTTATTTACGGCGATGCCGGAAAGTCCGAAAATATTTAATTTCAGTTCGCTGTTAAAAACTTTGATTTCCATTTGCGCGAAGATGAGGTTGTGACAAAAATAGTCGTTAAATAATAATAACAAGCTTATTATCAGCAGATAAAATAACGCTGAAATGATGCCTCTGCAGGTCTGTGCGGAGAGGTCCTTTGCGGATAGACTTAATTTATTATATTAGCTATCATGAGAAAATCGCGCCTGGAAGCGTTTAGCGACGGTGTAGTAGCCATCATCATTACTATCATGGTGCTCGAGCTAAAAGTGCCTGAACATGGGAAAGACGGACCAAAGGACCTTTTGCCTATGCTGCCCTTTTTCCTCAGTTACATTTTAAGCTTTATCAATGTGGGCATTTACTGGAACAACCATCACCACATGTTTTACCTCGTCGACTCCATTACCGGCGGGGCGCTATGGGCCAATCTTAATTTGCTTTTCTGGCTGTCGCTTATTCCATTCAGCACCGAATGGATGGCGCAAAACGATTTTTCTACGTGGCCGGTGGCTGTGTACGGCGTCAACCTCATTCTTTGCGGTGTCGCTTATACCATTCTTTCCCGCATCCTGGCAAGTCATTGCGCAAAAAACTCGGAACTGGCCGAAGCCATCGGCCGCGACTGGAAAGGCAAGGCGTCGATCGTTATTTATGCGGCCGCTATTGCCCTGGCTTTCTGGCACCCCTGGATTGCGGGGCTTTTATATGTAGTGGTCGCCTGCATATGGTTTATCCCCGACAGGCGCATCGAACAACGGGTTCGCGCGACACCTCATGGCAAGAAATAATTTTTGCCGCCGGCCCGAACATCTTCATCCGCAATCGCGTAAAAATCAGCATTAACCGTCCTGAAAAATTGTTTATAAAAAATTAAGCAACGAATACTGGATATCGTTATTTTTACGTTAAGATGATAATACCCCGATTAAATGAGCTGTAAACCCGCTGGTCGCATTTCCCTTCTGTTGATGCTGATTTTTACGATTGTAAAGATCAATAGCATCGCCCAATCTGCCCCGATTCCGAACGGGTTCGCGCATAACGACTATAAACACAAACATCCGCTTTTCGACGCCCTGGATAACGGCTTTACCAATATCGAGGCCGATGTATTCCTGAAAGACAATACATTGGTCGTCGGTCATTTTTGCCCGATACTGCATTATGGGCGCAGCCTGGAAAAGCTGTATCTAAGGCCGCTATACAATATTGCAAGGCGCAACAACGGCCGCATATACCCCGATTATAACCAGCCGGTTATACTAATGATAGATTTTAAAACGAAGGCAGCGGAAACCTACCGGAAATTGGAGCAAGTATTGCAAAAATACCAGGCCATGCTAACCCATTATGAGAATGGCCGCATAGTAGAGGGAGCGGTTACGGTGGTGGTATCGGGCCATAAACCTTATGCACTGCTCGAGGGAGAACAGCAGCGGTATGCGTTTATTGATGAGGATTTGCGGCACGTCGAACGGGATACGTCAACGAGAAACGTTTTTACAATGGCAAGCTGCAAATATTCGAAATTGCTTAGCTGGAACGGTGTCGGACCGATGCCGGAATTACAGAGAGAGCGCCTGATCAAGTTTGTAGCTATAGCTCACCACATGGGTAGTAAAGTACGATTGTGGGCATCGCCTGAACGGAAAGCCGTATGGGATCAATTACTGAGTTGCGGCGTCGACCTGATCAATACCGACCAGCTTTCAACCCTGCATGATTACCTTGACGCGCACTCAACAACGTTGGTCAAGGCCGGATCGTTGTAAGGGATACAAAAACTTAATATTACGTATTCGCTATTTAAGGATTTCTTAATGCCTGTTTTAAAGGATGGATATATACGCGGGGTAATTTTGCTTGCGTAAAGTTGCTTATCCTGACTTTAAATGAAGAATAAATTTATCAGCGTCAGGTACCCGCGCACGCTGTTGTTTCTTCTCCTCGCCCTGGTGCAGCTTAACTGCAAAGCACAACCTGCCCCGCTTGCCAAAGGCTTTGCCCACAATGATTACCTGCACAAACACCCGCTTTTTGACGCATTGAATAATGGCTTTACGAATATAGAGGTGGACATATTTCTGCGTGGCAACAAACTCGTGATAGCGCATATCTTCCCGTTTCTCAAAAGCAAGCGAATACTGGAGTCGCTTTATTTTAAGCCCTTATACCAGCAGGTTGCCGAGCATAATGGCAAGGTGTTCGCCAGCCGGTTATTTTAATGATCGACATAAAACCGGGGCCGAAAATACCTACCGTGTGTTGGTGCCTTTGCTGGAAAAATATAAGTCGATGCTGACGCATGTCGAAAAAGGCAGGATAGTTTACAATGCCGTTACCGTTGTTTTGTCCGGGCATAAGCCTTACGCCCTGGTCGGGCGCGACCCCCGCCGGTTGGCATTTATCGATGAAGACCTGCGCAGGGTTTCGCACGACTCAGCCTCCGTCAATTTGTTCCCTATGGCAAGTAGCAAATACTCCAGTATCCTCAATTGGGATGGAAAAGGGCCAATTCCCGCAGACGAGCGGCTACGCCTGCGTAATTTTGTAGCCCTTGCCCATAGCATGGGCAGCAAAGTGCGGTTATGGGCCTCGCCGGAAAATAAAGCGGTTTGGGACGAACTGCTATTGGACGGCGTCGACCTGATCAATACCGATCAGTTGACCGCCCTGCGAAATTATTTCACTTCAAACGCTTCGGTACTGGCCAAAGCCGATTGATGTTGTACAAAATCTTGTCGGCTCAATCAACTCCGCACAACTCAACAACCAATTTATATTAAAAATAAATTAGTATTTGTAATAGGCTGCCAGCGTTCTTTTTTCTAATGTTCCCTACCTTCGTCCTAAACATCGCCGCTGCCATGAATGATTTTATTGCCGCCCGCTCACAGATGGCCCTGTCGTTAGGGTTTCATATCGTTTTCTCCTGCATCGGCATGGTGATGCCCTTTTTTATGGCGGTAGCGCATTTTTACTGGCTCAAAACCAGGGACCCTGTATACCGCAACATCACCAAAGCCTGGAGCAAAGGCGTGGCCATCTTCTTTGCGACCGGCGCTGTGTCGGGCACGGTACTATCGTTCGAGCTGGGGCTGCTCTGGCCCAATTTCATGAAGCATGCCGGCCCGATATTCGGGATGCCTTTTTCACTTGAAGGAACAGCTTTTTTCATCGAGGCTATCGCGCTTGGATTTTTTCTCTACGGCTGGGAGCGTTTTAACCCCTGGTTCCACTGGTTTACCGGCGTCGTTGTCGGCATCAGCGGCATTGTGTCGGGCATCCTGGTAGTTGCAGCCAATAGCTGGATGAATAGTCCTGCCGGCTTTGATTATGTCAATGGTCAATACCTCAATATCGATCCGATGAAGGCGATGTTTAACAATGCGTGGTTCCAGCAGGCGCTGCATATGTCTATTGCAGCATTTGCGGCAACGGGTTTTGCAGTCGCCGGGGTTCATGCGCTAATGATCGTTCGGCGCAAAAACCCCAGGTTCCATTACACAGCTTTTCGGATAGCGATTGTATTTGCAACAGTGGCAGCCCTGCTGCAGCCTCTAAGCGGCGATATATCCGCAAAAAATGTTGCGAGAAGGCAACCCGCAAAACTGGCTGCCATGGAGGCGCATTTCAAGACCGAAAAATTTGCGCCTTTGATTATCGGCGGCATACCCGATACAGCAACCCGCACGGTAAACTACGCCATTAAGCTGCCGGGTATGCTCAGTCTGATGACCTGGGACGATTTCAGCGCCGAAGTAAAAGGGTTGGATCAGATACCCAAACAGGACCAGCCGCCCGTTGCCATTACACATTATGCTTTCCAGGTAATGGTAGCTTTGGGTATGCTGATGGCGGCATTATCGCTGATCTATTTCATCGCCTTGATATGGAAGCGCAAATGGTTCGGCAAAACGTGGTTTTTAAAACTATTCGTACTGGCGACGCCGGTCGGCTTTATCGCGGTGGAGGCCGGCTGGACGGTGACCGAAGTGGGCCGCCAGCCCTGGATCATACAGGGCGTAATGCGTACGGCCGACGCGGTAACGCCCATGCCGGGCATTGCCTATTCGTTTTACCTGTTTACGGCGGTATATTTCTCACTGAGTTTGATCGTGGTGTTTTTGCTGTACAGGCAGATAAAAATGGTGCCGGTAATGTATGATGTTGGTAGTTGATGGAGTTGAATAGTTAACGGAGTTGGATTAAACTACAAGCAGCTCGTCAACCTAATCAACCACTTAACCCAAAAACTAAATCAACCAAAAAAGAATGCTTTACGTCGTTATAACATATCTCTGGTTAGCATTGTTGCTCTACCTGCTTTTGGGAGGGGCCGATTTTGGCGCGGGTATTATCGAGTTGTTTACTACCGAGCCCAATCGCCCGCAAACCCGGCGTATCAGTTACCAGGCTATCGGCCCGGTGTGGGAGGCCAACCACATGTGGCTCATCATCGCTATCGTTATCCTGTTCGTGGGTTTTCCGGGTATCTATTCGACCATGTCTATCCACCTGCACATTCCTTTAGCCATTATGCTTTTAGGCATTATTGCACGCGGCACCGCATTCGCGTTTCGTAGTTATGATGCCGTGCACGATAACATGCAAAAAGTATATAACCGAATATTTGTTTATTCCAGTTTCGTTACGCCGCTGTTCCTGGGTATCATAGCTGGAAGCGCGGTTTCCGGCAGGATCGATACCCATACGGATAACTATTTATCGGCTTATATTTTCAGTTGGCTGAATACTTTTTCTGTCGCAATTGGTTTATTTACCGTGTCGCTTTGCGGCTTTATCGCCGCTATTTACCTGATCGGCGAAGCCAAATCGGATGACGAGCGGCGCCGTTTTGTCCGTAAAGCGCGGCAAATGAACATTGGGGCCGTTATATCCGGCGCTTTGGTTTTCATTTTCGCCGCCGCCGATCACATTCCATTGGCCGACTGGGTGTTCGGCAACCCGGTCGGTATTACGGCTGTTATTCTCGCTGCGGTTTCACTTGTTATCCTCTGGCTGATGATACGCCGGGGCCGGGCACGCACGCTTCGCCTGCTGGCCGGCTTCCAGATCACCATGATACTGCTCACGGTCACCTATAAGCATTACCCCAATATCGTTATCCTTAAAAATGGTTACCTGTCTTTGTTGACCGACCGTGGCGACGATAAAACTATCCAGGCGCTCGGGCTGGCCCTGTTGATAGGCAGCATTTTTATTCTGCCCGCGCTGGTTTACCTGGTCTATAGTTTCCAGAAAAGAGATGTACAGGAGCCTTGATGGCTTTTTTAAATAAAATGTCGCTTTGCCCCGCCTGATTTGCTGTATTTATTTAGATTTGGTTTGATATAAACCCAAATTGATTTTTGATGAAGTCCTGCTACTTATTTTTCTCCGTGCAATTCATGGCTGCTCTTTGTTGCGCCCAGGTAAAAGTCGACAACCTGTTGTGTGAGAACCGTGCCAATCCTTTGGGTATGGATGTTGTCCAACCGAGGTTCACCTGGCAACTCAATTCGGATAAACGTACCGAAATGCAAACCGCTTACAGGGTCGAGGTTAGTGAAAGCGAAGTATTTCATGGACTGATATGGGACTCAGGAAAAATATCATCCGACTCTTCGGTCCTGGTTTCTTATAAAGGGAAAGCGCTGCAATCGGGCAAAAGATATTACTGGCGGGTGCGGGTATGGGACAATCATGGCGCAGCGTCGGCATGGAGTACAACCGCGTGGTGGCAAATGGCATTGCTGCATCCCGGGGATTGGCAGGCGAAATGGATCACGCCCGGTTACCAGGAAGATACCGTCAACCGGCCCGGCCCGCTGATGCGCAAACAGTTTGACCTTCATAAAAAGATCAGGTCGGCAACCGCATATATCACGGCGCATGGCATGTACGAAGCGCAGATCAACGGTCAGCGTGTGGGCGACGCTTACCTCACGCCCGGCTGGACAAGCTATCATCACCGCCTGGAATACCAAACTTATGACGTTACGGGTATGCTAAAGGCAGGACAGAATGTAGTCGGCGCCATGCTGGGGAGTGGCTGGTACCGTGGCATTATCGGCTACAGCGATAAGCGGAATGTGTACGGTAAGGATATTGCCTTGTTGCTGCAGATCAATATTACTTATACCGACGGAAGTACCCAGGTTATTGCGACCGACGATACATGGAAGTCGTCGACCGGCGAGGTGCGTTACAGCGAGATATATAACGGCGAGACCATCGACCACAACAAAGCTCAGGCGGGCTGGGCTTCGCCCGGCTTTGACGATTCGAAGTGGAGCGGCGTCGATGTACAGGATTACCCGAAGAATGTCCTGCTGGCTACCTACAACGAGCCGGTCAAAAAACACGAGACCTTTAAGCCCCTGCGCATCTTCAAAACGCCGAAAGGCGAACAAGTGATCGATTTCGGTCAGAATTTGGTTGGATGGGTGATGATCAGGGTAAAAGGCAAGCCCGGCGACACCATTAAGGTATGGCACGCCGAGGTACTGGATAAGCTTGGTAATTTTTATACCGAAAACTTGCGTGCAGCCAAAGCACAGGATATTTATGTGCTGAAAGGCGACGGCGAGGAGACTTTCGAACCTCATTTCACCTTTCATGGCTTCCAGTTCATACGCATCCAGGGTTATGCAGAGGACCTGATCAAACCCGGCGACGTCACCGCGGTGGCCTTGTACTCCGACATGCCAGTGACGGGTACTTTTACCACGTCGAACCCGCTGATCAACCAGTTGCAGCATAATATCCAGTGGGGGCAAAGGGGTAATTTCCTGGATGTGCCCACCGATTGCCCGCAACGCGACGAACGCCTCGGCTGGACGGGCGATGCACAGGTATTCTCGCGCACCGCCACCTTCAACATGCGGGTGAACGATTTTTTTGCCAAATGGCTGCGCGATGTGGCCGCCGACCAGGGCGCTAACGGAGCGGTGCCCTTTGTGATTCCCAACTGCCTGGGCTTTGTCACGCCAAGTACCGGCTGGGCGGACGTGTCGACCGTGGTGCCCTGGAATATGTACCTGGCTTATGGCGATAAACGGCTGCTGGCCACGCAGTATCCCAGCATGAAGGCTTGGGTGGATTATATGCAAAAACAAAGCAGGAACGACCTCTGGAACACCGGCTTCCATTTCGGCGACTGGCTGTTCTATAGTGTGGACGACGATACCGACGGCTCGTCGGCTATAACGGATAAATATTTTATAGCGCAGTGCTTCTGGGCGCACTCCACCCAATTGCTGATCGATGCTGCCAAAGTGTTAGGAAAACAAGAAGATGTGGATACCTACACAGCGATGCTTAAACGCATTAAGGACGCTTTCTTTAAGGAATACGTAACGCCAAACGGACGATTGGTATCGAGCACGCAAACCGCCTACACATTAGCGCTCAATTTCGATATGCTGCCCGAATCACTGCGTGCACAGGCGGCACAGCGGCTGGTGGATAACATACATGCTTACGGCAACCACCTCACAACCGGCTTTTTGGGCACCCCTTACCTGTGCCATGTGCTCACCCGCTTCGGGCATAATGATATCGCTTACCGCTTGCTGCTGCAGGATACTTATCCTTCGTGGCTATACCCGGTAAAGATGGGCGCCACCACTATCTGGGAGCGCTGGGACGGCATCAGGCCCGACAAAACCTTTGAGGCAGCCAGCATGAACTCGTTCAATCATTATTCTTACGGCGCTATCGGCGACTGGATGTACCGTGTAATGGTTGGTTTGGATACCTACAGCGATCAGCCGGGCTATAAGCACATCCGCGTAATGCCCCATCCCGGTGGCGGCTTTACCAATGCCAGCGCCAGTTTAGATACATATTACGGTACAGCAAGTTCGGGTTGGGAAGTAAAGGATAACAAAACCTATTATAACATCACCGTACCGACCAATACCAAAGCGGATATTTACCTGCCGGCGTCAAAAGTTGAGGATGTCACCGAAAACGAACAACCTCTCGCAGCGGATAAGGATATTACTTCTGGTACTGCCGATAACGGTTATATCGTCATTCACGCCGGCTCGGGTACTTACCATTTTGCGGTGAATACCCCGGCAACGACGACCCAGGCTACGGAATCGAAATAGAAATCATGGAAGCTGGTAAGTTATAAATCAACCGTAAAAAATTGTGTCATTTCGACGAACGGTCAATGGGCCGTACTTTGCGGTGAGGAGAAAACTTCTACAACGCGGGTAATTAGTTATGCCTGTCGTACAAGATTTCTCATCTGCACCACACAGGCCCGCTGCAGATTTCGAAATGACATCGTTTTTTATTTTTAAACGGTTCTAAATAATCTCTGCGTCACTAATCACCGATTAACCGATCACAAATCACCAAAATACTTACCTTTGCTGCTCCTAAATACTTCTGCTATGCAATATGATGTTATCGTTATCGGTTCGGGCCCCGGAGGCTATGTGGCCGCTATACGCTGCGCCCAACTGGGCCTAAAAACAGCCTGTATCGAAAAATACGCCACTTATGGCGGTACCTGCCTTAATGTGGGGTGTATCCCGTCCAAGGCCCTGCTCGATTCGTCCGAACACTATTATAACGCTTCGCATGCCTTCAAAACGCACGGCATCAACCTGGATAACCTGTCGCTGGATATGGCCCAGATGATGAAGCGTAAAACGGAAGTGGTGACCAAAAATACCTCTGGTATCAGCTTCCTGTTCAAAAAGAATAAGATCGACGGCATTCAGGGTGTTGGCTCGTTCAAGGATAAAAATACCATCAGCATTAAAAAGCCCGATGGCACGGTGCAGGAAATAACCGGCAAGAACATCATTATCGCAACCGGATCAAAACCTTCCACGCTGCCATTTATACAGATCGATAAAAAACGCATCATCACCTCGACCGAGGCTTTAACCCTGACCGAAGTTCCCAAACATTTGATCCTGATCGGCGGCGGTGTTATCGGTTTGGAGCTGGGTTCGGTTTATTCGCGCCTTGGCGCCAAAGTATCGGTGATCGAGTTTATGGATTCCATTATCCCGACGATGGACCGTGGCTTAGGTAAGGAATTGCAAAAAGTATTGTCGAAACAAGGCATGGAGTTTTACCTGAACCATAAGGTAACCGGCGCTACAGCTAAAGGCAATGAAGTAACCGTAACTTTCGACGCCCCGACTGGCGATAAAAAAGAATTGAAGGGCGATTATTGCTTAGTCGCTGTTGGGCGCATCGCTTATACCGATGGACTTGGTTTGGAAAACATCGGCTTAAAGGTCGAAGACCGCGGTCGCAAGATCACCGTCGACGATCACTTAGAAACCAGCGTCAAAGGGGTGTATGCGATAGGCGACGTGATCAAAGGCGCGATGCTGGCCCACAAGGCCGAAGACGAAGGAACCTTTGTTGCAGAACGTATCGTTGGCCAAAAGCCACACATCAATTATAACCTAATACCCGGCGTGGTTTATACCTGGCCCGAGGTTGCTGCCGTGGGGCAGACCGAAGAGCAGTTGAAAACCGCCAATGTGAAATACAAAAGCGGTTCGTTCCCGTTCCGTGCGAGCGGCCGCGCGGTGGCCAGCGGCGATTTGGACGGCTTTGTCAAAGTTTTAGCCGATGCGACTACCGACGAGATATTAGGCGTCCACATCATCGGTCCGCGTGCGGCCGATATGATAGCCGAAGCTGTTTGCGCCATGGAATACCGGGCGTCGGCCGAGGATGTTTCGCGCATGAGTCACGCCCACCCAACCTATACCGAAGCCTTCAGGGAAGCTTGTTTAGCGGCGACGGATAATAGGGCGATACACATTTAATTTCGGAATGCGGAAGGTGAATTGACATTTCGCATTCCCAATTCAAACCCCATGTTACAAAACCGCGTCGATCCGTACGGTAATATCATCAAAACCCCGGCGCGCGGCGCGTGGATGGGTAACCGCGGCATTTTGCATGATGAGCATCAGCATGTACTGAGGCCTTATAAATTGAAAGCCTGGATAACCTGCGTGCTGCAGTTCAAAGGCAGGAAAAGAACGGTTATGGCGCCCAACCGCTACACCGAACTGTTCTTTATGGATGAGGCGACGTCCTTTGCAGCCGGGCATCGCCCCTGCTTTGAATGCCGCAGAGCTGATTATATGAGGTTCAAATCTTTCTGGCTAAAAGGCAACCCGGAATATGGTTTTGATGAAAAAACTTCGATCCGGCAGATCGATGCCATATTGCACCGCGAACGGATGAACCGCGACGGCTCGAAAGTGAAATATCAGGCAAAACTAAGCGATCTGCCGGATGGCGCTTTTATCGAGATGGCTGATAAACCGTATCTGGTAGCCAAAGGAAAGGTGTTCGAATGGTCGCCTTTTGGTTATGCGGCCGGTAGAACTCTTCCCGGGTCAGAATTAGTGGCGGTTCTGACACCCAAATCAGCCGTGAACGCTTTTCGGGCTGGCTTTATGCCGCAGATGGCGGTTTGAATAGCTTTTGCTTGTGAAGGTATAGACAAGAGGAAAATAAACTCAACTAAAATTCCGAAATTGGCCTCCCATACATAAATTCGAAATCGAACATTCGAATTTCGAAATTCAAGCCATGCTCCAAATCCAGGAAAACGTATCCCTCAAAAACTTTAATACCTTCGGTATCGATGTTTCGGCGAAATATTTTGTCGAAATAGCGCATGAAGAAGACTTGGCGGAGTTATTCCTCGACCCGCAATGGCAAAACATAAAACGCCTGGTGCTGGGCGGCGGCAGCAACATGCTGCTGGTAAAGGATTTTGACGGGCTGATCATTCGTATCAATATACGCGGTATCGAACACCGAATTAATCACAATGAAGTATTTGTGGAAGCCGGCGCCGGCGAAGTATGGAACGACCTGGTGAATTATTGTGTAAACAGAGGTTATGCCGGTATCGAGAACCTGAGCCTGATACCTGGTTCTGTCGGGGCATCACCTATTCAGAACATTGGCGCTTACGGTGTCGAACTGAAAGACATATTCAAAAGCTGCCGCGCTTTCGAGATCGCGACCGGTCAGTTCAGGACATTTTCAAAAGAAGATTGCGCGTTCGGCTATCGCGAGAGTATTTTTAAGCACGGACTGAAGGATAAATTCATCATCACATCGGTTAAGTTTCAATTGTCGCTGGTTTCCAAACCCAACCTGGAATACGGCGCAATCAAACAGGAATTAACTAACCAAAATATAACCCACCCTACTATCGCCGATGTGTCCCGCATTGTATCCCATATCCGCGTATCTAAACTGCCAGACCCATCGACCATCGGCAACGCCGGCAGCTTTTTCAAAAATCCTGTCATCAGCGCCGAACAGTTTGAAGTTCTATATTCAAAATTCCCGGATGTCGTGAACTATCCCGCCGGCGACGGCAAGGTAAAGCTGGCTGCGGGCTGGCTTATCGAACAATGCGGATGGAAGGGAAAGGTGGTCGGGCATACAGGAACATGGAAGAACCAGGCGCTGGTTTTGGTGAACCACGGCGACGCAACGGGCGAAGAAGTGTACAGCTTATCGTCGCAAATCATAGACAGTGTGTACACAAAATTTGGCGTTTTACTGGAGCGGGAAGTAAATATTATTGATTAAATATATTTCTTTTTAGTTTATATTTTTTCTCAAATTTTCTATATACCGCGCGACCTGCTTAGGCAATAATGATATATTATGTTATTAATTGCTTGTTTTTCAGTATATTAATTACCGCTACTTAATACTTATCCCGGCCTGTTTATTCTCTGGTTATTTGTTGGTTTTGTCACCGCATTGTCTGCTGTCTGGCACAACGGTATCAAGTTTGTTTAGTGTACAGTGTAAACATTAACCTATAAACGAAACCGAGAATGACAGCTATAGAGTTTAATACCATGGTTCTTCGCCAGGCCACCTCGCTAAGGTCGTACGCACTGCACTTTACGCGTGATGCCGACGACGCTAACGATCTTGTACAGGATACAATGTTGAAAGCCATAACTTATTACAATAAGTTCAAAGAAGGCACCAATCTTAAGGGATGGTTGTACACCATCATGAAAAATACGTTCATCAACAACTACCGCAGGTTTGTGAAGATGAGCACCTTTGTTACCAAATCGGAAGAAATTTCGTCGCCGAACCTGGTTTTCAGCTCGACCAAAAATCACGGCGAATCCAAATTTGTGATGGACGACATCAGGAAAGCGCTCGACAGGCTGCCCGAGGATTACTACATACCGTTTACCATGTATTTCGACGGGCACAAGTATCATGAGATAGCCGACCACCTGCAAATACCTATCGGGACAGTAAAGACCCGTATACACGTGGCACGTAAGCTTTTGAAGAAGAACCTGAAGGCTTACGACACCGGGGTAAAAAACCCGGTATACGCCGAAGACTAGGCAATCAGTAAATCCACATATATCTGCGAGAGACTCCGTTATTGCGGGGTCTTTTGTTTTTACAGGGCGATAACATTTATAAGCAAGCTGGTCAATTCTGAATTTGTACTTTTGACAAAAACTGCGATACGGCTGATGGAACTTTACTACGAGACCAGCGTTAATTATTACCGGAGGTTGTTTGAAAAGATTTGGTCACTCCGGCAAACGCTATCCTTCAAAGGAATAAGAATATCCAACCCGCGGAAAACCATACTATACCTCAAATTTTCAGTGTAAATTTCGCCGGATGACTGAATTGCCCGTTTATACCCGCTCGCAGCTTGCCTTGCGCAATGGACAGGATAAGCCCGAAGTGTGGATAGCATATAAAGGTTTGATATACGACGTGAGCCGCAGCCGTTTATGGATGCGCGGCCGGCATTATGAACATTGGGCAGGGCAGGATCTGACGCACGAATTGGTTGACGCGCCGCACGATGAATGGGTATTCGATCATTTTGATCCGATAGGAAGGTTAATTTGAAGTCGGAGGTCGGAATGCCAAAGTCGGAATGTTTTTAATTTCACATTTGACATTCCACACTCCGCATCGGGTTCTATTCTATTTCGAATTTTGATAAGCTGACAAATTGCTGCACGCGGCCGGCAATTTCGGCCTGTGATAAATTCTTCAATTTCTCGGTGCCGAATTTTTCCACGCAGAACGAAGCCAGCGCCGATCCGTAGATGATCGCATTGCGCATGTTTTGGAAATTTATTGTGCCGACCTTGGCCATGTAGCCGATAAATCCCCCGGCAAAGGTATCGCCTGCACCCGTCGGGTCGAATACTTCTTCGAGCGGGAGCGCGGGTGCCGAGAATATTTTGCCTTCGCCAAAAAGCAGGGCTCCATGCTCGCCTTTTTTGATGATCAGGTATTTCGGGCCCATTTGCAGTATTTTCTGAGCTGCTTTAACCAGCGAATATTCGCCTGAAAGCTGACGGGCTTCGGCATCGTTGATGGTCAGCACGTCGATCATTTTTAGCGTACCCAGCAGGTCGTCCAGGGCCACGTCCATCCAGAAGTTCATCGTATCCAGCACGATCAGTTTGGGCCGTTGGCGCAGTCTCCTGATAACTGTTTGCTGTACCTGCGGAGTAAGGTTGCCCAGCATCAGGTATCGGCAATCCTGGTAGTTTTGCGGGATAACAGGGTCGAAATCGGCTAACACATTTAACTCGGTTACCAATGTGTCGCGACTGTTCATGTCCTGGTGGTATCTGCCGCTCCAAAAAAAAGATTTTTCGCCTTTCTTTACCTGGAGGCCTTCGGTATCGATGCCGTGGCTGCCGAAATCTGCTATCTCATTTTCGGGGAAATCGTCGCCCACAACGGCCACAATCTTCACTTTATCGCAGAAATATGACGCGGCAAGACTGGCATAGGTGGCCGCTCCGCCAACGATTTTATCGGTTTTACCAAAGGGTGTTTCAATCGCGTCAAATGCGACGGTGCCGATAACTACAAGGCTCATGGAGAGTAATTTTAAGATTTTGCGCAAATATTGTGAAATTAAGCGGTAAATCATATTACATCCCCGCCCGGAATAGTTTAAGAACCTTCGCCCCTTAAACATTTTGGCCTAAGCGAAATATGTCGGCGTTTAAGTATTATACAAAAAATGGGTAACCAAATTTCCTGCGAACGCGTCCCATGCCTAAATCTTAAATGAATATGTTAAAATTAAATCACTTGAGCGCCCTGCTGTTGCTGGTACTTGCGGCCTGCAATCCGTTTGCAAAAATTTTTGCTCAAAACTTTTCGGCTAAAGCAGATAGCCTGATCCTGGCCGAATTCAATGATAAAAATGGCCCTGGTGGCGTTTTTATGGTCGCACAGCATGGCAAGGCTATCTATCAAAAAGCTTTTGGTAAAGCCAACCTGGAATTGAACGTCGACCTGACGCCTGAAAATGTATTCGAATTGGGCTCCATGACGAAGCAGTTTACGGCGATAGCCGTACTTATGCTGGAAGAACAAGGTAAATTGGACGTAAAGGATCCCATTTCAAAATACATCCCCGATTATCCCCGGGGGGACAAAATAACTATACACGAATTGTTAACCCATACATCGGGTATTAAAGATTTTACCAAAATGAAGTCGCTTCAAAGTATCGCCCAAAAGGATATGACACCCAAAATGATGGTCGACTTCTTTAAAAATGAACCACTTGATTTTTCGCCCGGCGAGAAATTTGAATACAGTAATTCCGGCTATGTTCTGCTGGGCTATATTATTGAACTTGTATCAGGAGAGACCTATGAGCAATTCATTAAGAAACATATCTTCGAAAAGATCGGGATGGACCATTCTTGTTACGCCAGTGACCGGCAAATTATCAAAAAAAGAGCCTATGGCTACCAGAAAAAAGGGCAAGGCTATGTAAATAAGACAGCGATAAGTTTCAGCATCCCTTTTTCATCGGGTTCTTTGATGTCGACGTCGGACGATATGCTTAAGTGGCAGAATGCCTTAACCCAGAATCTATTGCTCGGTGTAAGCGAAACAAAAAAGGCTTTCAGTACCTACAAATTAAACAATGGCGAAAAATTTTCATACGGATACGGTTGGCACATCACGGAGATGAATGGAATTGAGGCCAGGGAACACGGCGGCAGTATATTTGGATTTAAGACAATGGGTGTTTATATACCGGCCGGGGATATTTATGTTTTAGGGTTGAGTAACTGCGATTGTAATTCGCCAACAAAGGTAACGGAAGAAATAGCTGCATTAGCGCTAAAAATCTTATCCAAAAGCGACCGTTGAATTAGTTAAAAAAACTAAGGATCCCATCCGCATTTGGAATGAATAAAATACTAACCGTCTCTTATTCAACTGTTTTTTTCTTTTTTTACATAAATATTGTGGAATTAAGGCATAAACCATACTTTTGCACTCTCCAAATCGGAAAGCATTCCTGAGTAGCTCAGCCGGTTAGAGCATCTGACTGTTAATCAGAGGGTCGCTGGTTCGAGCCCAGCCTCAGGAGCACTAAAAACCAATAGGTTAAGCCCCACTTCGGCAAGTGGGGCTTTTTTATTTTATAAACTTTGTAAAACAGTTGTAACACATTCTGAAAGTTTTGATTAGCTCGAAGCCCTTTGTTTAGCATTTTACTGCCCTTTGTACATTGACCTTGTTTTCGTTAAAAAGTGGGTTCAATAGTTAGCCCAGAACATAACTATCGTCGTCGGCGTTCCTTTATCATGAATAGCTATTTTTCCGGCACCAGCAATCTCGTTCTGCCTGTCAAAAACAAAACCTATTTTCCGGCGGCGTTTCAAAGTGGGACTCGTCTTACTTACTATGCCTCAATCTTTAGCTCCATCGAGATTAATGCCAGTTTTTATCGAATACCCGTTTCGCGCACACTTGTGAAGTGGGCAGCCGAAGTGCCGGACGACTTTGCTTTTTCCTTTAAGCTCGTCAAGGAGGTAACGCACGCACAACAGCAGCAGTTTAACCTTGCACCGGTACCCGTTTTTATGGACGCGCTAAACGCTATGGATAAGCGGGGCTGCTTATTAGTTCAGTTGCCGCCGAAATTCGGACCTGATATTACCCAATTGACTGGCTTACTTGCTGAACTAACACGCTATAACTGGCCGGTCGCCGTTGAGTTCCGCCACGCCGGCTGGTACGATGACAATGTCTTTGAGTTACTTTCCGCCTTTGATACCGCAATGGTATTCCATGACATGCCCAAATCTGCATCTCCGCTGATCAGCACATCGGAAACCTTCATTTATATGCGGTTTCATGGCCCCGAAGGCGCCTACCGGGGTAGTTACGCGGATGATTATCTATATGAATATGCGGGTTATATCAGGGAGTGGATGGGGGAAGGAAAATCTGTTTATTGCTACTTTAATAACACGCTTGGTGCTGCTATACAGAACCTTCAGACTTTGAACAGGTTTGTCGGTTAGCAGTGTGGAAAAAAATATTGTAACAGCAGTTCCGCGTACAGGTCGAATGCCCGGCTGAGGCCGTGGTTGCTGATCGTTGTCATATCAAACAAGTTGTAAGGTCGCGCTGTCCTTTTTGCCGTCAAAGAACTTAGCGAGGACTCTGTCAAAGACGGGGTCCGCACCGGGTACTAAGGAAAAGAGTGTCATGCTGGAGCGTAGCTTTAGGTCGTCAGGACTGCCCATGATACTGTTCGCGCTTTTATTGTGACTTAACAATGTATTACTAATCTCGACCAGTCGTTTTCCCAAAACAGGATGTGCCAGGTATTCCTTTGCTTCTGGTAGGTCCTTTATAGCATAGTGCTTAGACATTTCACTGTAGCCAAGTCCTGCGATCTGCGGAAAAATATACCATATCCAATGGCTGGTCTTGCGCCCGTTTCGCATTTCGGACAGGGCTTGCATATAATCGCGCTCCTGCGCTTTGAGAAATCTTTCCAGTCCCATCGTTCTTTTAATCAAGGTATACCTGCCATTGGTTAGCTTCATTCAAGCCGTAGGTTAAGCCATCACTCATGTCAATCACCTCACGTTGAAACTTTTCACTGAAGCGTGTCCTGAGTTCACGCACTGCACCGCCGTTCTCGCGGCGAAGAAAAAACAGAAGTGATGCTATGTTTGGCGCAACGTCTTTCAGTTGGTCGTTTTCACCTTCCTTTACAAATGCCCTGCTCATAATCCTAATAACTGTTTTAAGATCGTGAAGTTTGCTCTTACCAACTTATGAAACAAATATTTAAAGAGATCACCTTTAAACGCTAACTTATATCAGTGACCTCAGATGCGGGATGTTTTGCATACCTCTCACGTCCCGACCAAATAAATTATCTTTTTCTGCGACATATCTGCCTGCGCCGATCATTCTGCGGCAATTAACGTTTGCGTAGCTGATGATTTTATCCGTGTCAGCAGCCATGCGATCTGCCGTTTTGATTTCTGTTCAATTTTCCTACATAGAGCAATCAGTGCTTCATCTCTTAATCCGAGAGCAGCCTGCCCGAGCACAATTGCAGATATGTTTGCTTCGTTGGCCATCAGCCACAGGTCTTGCAGATCCTGGATAAGTGCCAGCGCGTTCTTTCGTTTTTGGCCAAAAAAATCATGCAAAAGGCGGTCGGCTTCTGAATTATGTTCCGTGCCGTATTTTTCTGCCATTGGCTGCAATTGTTCTTCGAGCTGTTCAGACCAGGATGCCAGCATCTTGCACGTGCCCACAATATCAGGCTCTGCCTTGTGCCGCTCTGCGACTTCATAAAATGCTTTCGCCAGGTCTTTTTCGCTTTCGTGCACCAATTGTATATATGAACCTATTTGCATGCGTATTACAAGTTTAAATTGATAGTCTCCGCTACTTTCTCCAAAATTTGTTCTGATTTATTTAAGAGACTTCGTCCAGCTTTTTGGATCTTTACCGCCGAATATTTAAAGTGCGGCTGCTTGCTCACGGGGTCCCACTCCGTTAGTGTCAGTTCATTCGCCGCCCGCGACCGGCCCGGGTCGTCCCAATAGCCATAGTGAAACGGAATGAAAAGCAGCCCGGGCTCTATATCTCCTATCCTGGCCGGTTCAGTTACCTTGCCCCTTCGTGATTCCACCTCGATCATATCGCCCTCCGCAATGCCAAGTTGTTCGGCATCCACCTCTGAGATTTGTACAAAAGCATCAGGCGCGGCATCATTGAGCTCTTTTGACCGACCGGTCTTCGTTCGGGTATGAAAGTGATAAACGACCCTTCCGGTCGTTAACATAAATGGATATTCGTGATCAGGCATTTCATACGGCGGCAGGTAATCCGATGCTTTAATCAAGGCCTTGCCGTCGGGATTAAGCGCTTTGTATTGCTCTTCAGTTATGGTACCGCCTGTATCCAGGTCGTGCCCGTAAGTTTCACAATAATCGGCGGCGGTGTTAAACACGTTATCGGTGTATAAATGCGTGGCCCCACCAGGATATTGATCGTTGCAAGGCCACTGGATACCCCTGCCTTCGCTTAGTTTCGCATAACTCATGCCGCTGTAATCACACGGGCGGCCCTTGCTGCACTCCTTCCAGGCTTCAAACGCTCCCTCGGGATCACTCCATTTGATGAGCGGGCTATTATCCCTGTCCCGGAAATCCATCCTGCGGGCATAATCTAAAAAAATATCAAGATCAGACCTCGCTTCGCCCGGCGGGTTCACAGCCTTATGCGATATATGAACGGTCCGGTCGACATTGGTAAAGCAACCGGTTTTCTCCCCCCAGATCGCAGCGGGCAAAACAACGTCCGCATACTGGCAAGTCTCGGTCATGAAAGCATCCTGTACGATAACGAATAGACTCTCTGTATCCAATATTTTGCGGACGCGGGCAAGTTCTGGCAGCGAAACGGCCGGGTTTGTTCCGCTGATCCACAACAGCTTGATCGATCCCTGCTCGGCATAACGCCAAATCTGCATGGCGTGGGTAGGCGGCGCCCAGTGCGGGATTCGGTCCAGCTCGACGTTCCATAGTTTGGCAAGCTCTTCCACATGCTTTTTGTTATTCCAGTTTCTAAAAGCCGGCAAGTCGCCGTCGGCACCGCATTCGCGCGTGTTTTGGGCGGTAGGCTGGCCGTTCATTTGGTAAATGCCGCAGGCCTTGCGCCCGATCAGTCCACGGATCAAATGCAGGTTATTGACCTGTACTGCGGCGGCGGTCGCCTGCATTGACTGATAGAATCCCTGCAAAACGGTTGAAACGAGTGTCTTTGTCTGAGCAAGCAGCTTGCCCGCTTCTTTTAACATCCCGGCGGGAACACCGCTGACTTCTTCAACCTTTTCCGGTGTCCATTTCGAAACCACTTTCATGAGCTCATCAAACCCCATAGTATGATGGCTTATGAAATCATGGTCGATATTGCCTGATTGGATAACAAGGTTCAATAAGCCATTCATAACAGGGATATTTGTTCCTAGCCGCGGCGCGAGGTGAATGGTGGCTTTTTCGGCTGTAAAGGTTTTCCTGGGATCGATAACGATGATCTTCGGCGGATTGGGACCAGCCAAACGGTCCAGTATCCGGCTCCACAGCACGGTTTGCTGGGAGGCTATGTTATGCCCGCAATGCAGTATAGTTTCTGTTGTATCCAGGTCGGTGTAAGAGCCTGGCTGACCATCCGTGCCAAAGGATTCTTTTAACGCCGCCGCCGATGTGGCGGTACATAGGCGAGTGTTGCCGTCCATATGCGGCGTCCCGATGCCTGCTTTGCCGATCACGCCCAAAGTATAATATTCTTCCAGGAAGAGCTGGCCCGATGTATAGAAGCCTATACCGAGGCCGGTTTTTTCCGCCATGATCTTTTTTGATTTGGCTACCATTAGCTCCATGGCTTCATCCCAACTGGCTTCAACCAGGGCGGCACCTTTCCTTATCAAAGGTTTGGTCAGCCGCTCTTTACTGTTATTCGCCATCCAGCCGTGGAGGCCCTTTGGTCCGAGCCTGCCATGGTTCACCCGGTCTATAGCGCGTCCCCTCACCCCTACGATGCGACCATCTTTAACGGCAATATCCAAGCCGCAGCCATTAGAGCATAGTACGCAGGCAGACTGCACCCAATTGTCGGGTTCCGAAGTCAGGTATTCATCGACCCTTACCGGCCATTCGCCGTCATTGGGCAATCGCTCGCCCCATATTTCTTTTATGCTATCTCTGGATTTTATCATAAGTTGGGATTTATGCCGGGTAACTGAGGCAACCGGTTGTATGAGTAACATCGAATGATAACAATGTGTTTCTACTCTGAATATTAATCCTCCCCAAACGCACCAGGCTGGGCTGACGCTCTGATCCGGACTGCATCAACGCCAAATAAACACTGTCACCCACGTTTGTTCAGTCAACGTTTATCAGGGCGGTCCCTCAAAGATTTTTTAAGTGCGTTCTCAAACATTCGGGCGGATAATTGATTTGCTAAATAGTATCTGCCAAGAACCTGTATATGAAAAAAAACTACTACCCGGGAAAGCCCTTCCCGATAGGCGCCACCTGGGATGGCAAGGGCGTCAATTTCGCCATCTTTTCCGAGAATGCCAGCCAGGTCGAGCTTTGTTTGTTCCATAAGCCGACGGATGAGACTGAGTACGAAAAGGTTGATATGATCGAACGGACTGGCCATATCTGGCATGTTTATATCCCCGGTTTGCAGCCGGCACAGCTTTACGGATACCGCGTTCACGGACCGTACGAGCCCGAAAATGGTCACCGCTTTAATCCCAACAAACTTTTGCTCGACCCGTATGCCAAGGCTATATCCGGAACAATCGACTGGAATGACAGCTTATTCGGTTACGAAATAGGTAATGAAAAGGAAGACCTGAGTTTCAGCAATACCGATAGCGCCCCGGTGATGACCAAGTCCGTCGTGATCGACCCTAATTTTGACTGGGAAGGAGACCGGCCGCCGAACATTGCTTACTATAACACCGTCATTTACGAAGTACATGTAAAAGGTTTTACCAAGCTCAATCCAAACATACCTGAAGAATTGCGGGGCACTTATACCGCACTGGGCCATCAATCGACCATCGAATACCTGAAAAAGCTGGGTGTTACGGCTGTGGAGTTAATGCCTGTACACTATTATCTGAACGATCGCAGCCTGAAGGATAAAGGCCTGGTCAACTACTGGGGCTACAATACCCTCGGCTTTTTTGCGCCTCATGCCGGTTATTCCCAAAAGTCGGCCCTGGATAATCACCAGGTTAACGAGTTTAAGAATATGGTGAAAGAGCTCCATAAAGCGGGCATCGAGGTAATATTGGATGTAGTTTATAACCATACCGCCGAAGGAAACCAGATGGGGCCAACCTTATCGTTTAAAGGGATCGACAACGCTGCCTACTACCGGTTAACAGAAGAAAACAAGCGGTATTACATGGATTACACCGGTACCGGTAACACGCTTAATGCCAATTTGCCGAATGTGCTGAGGCTGATGATGGACAGCCTGCGTTATTGGATACTGGAAATGCATGTGGATGGTTTCCGGTTCGACCTGGCCGCCACCCTTGCGCGGGAACTCCACGAAGTAAACCGGCTCAGCGCTTTTTTCGATATCATCCACCAGGACCCCGTCATCTCGCAGGTGAAGCTGATAGCCGAACCATGGGATATTGGCGAGGGCGGTTATCAAATAGGGAAATTTCCCCCGGGCTGGGGCGAGTGGAATGGAAAATACCGCGACATCATACGGGAATACTGGAATGGCTCGGAGGGGGTGCTCGGTGAGTTCGCCAATCGTATTACGGGCAGCGCCGACCTGTACCAGGATTATCGCAGACCGACAGCGAGCATTAATTTCATTACGGCGCACGATGGTTTTACGCTGACCGATCTTGTTTCTTACAACGAAAAACACAACGAAGCCAACGGCGAAAACAATAACGATGGTGAAAGTCATAACCGGTCGAACAACTATGGTGTTGAAGGGCCGACGGACGATCCGGCTGTTAATGAGCTGCGGAACAGGCAGAAGAGAAATTTTTTGGCGACTCTTTTCCTGTCACAGGGAGTGCCTATGCTGCTGGCCGGCGATGAAATAGGCCGTACGCAGCAAGGCAACAACAATTCCTATTGCCAGGACAATGAGATATCGTGGATCGACTGGTCGAAGGCCGACAATGACTTGCTGGAATTTACCAGCAAGCTGATCCATTTGAGACAGGGCCATGCGGCTTTTTCGCGAAAGAATTGGTTTAGGGGCGAGCCGGTAAAAGGCAATGGCATAGAAGATATTGCCTGGTTTCAGCCCGATGGCTCAAAAATGACCGCCGAGCATTGGAACCAGGATTTCGCCAAATCGATAGCTGTTTTTCTAAATGGCCATGGGCTTCACGCGGTAAACTCTGAAGGCGAAAAAGTGATTGACGATAACTTTTACATCATTTTTAACGCGAGTGACCAGAGCGTGGAATACAAACTGCCCGATGAAAAATATGCCGAAAACTGGCGGATTATTTTCGATACGGCACGGTATAACCAGGAGGAGGGACAACAAAGATACAAGCCCAATGAAAAGATCATGATTGACGCGCGCTCGGTGATCCTGCTGCAGCATCAGCTTATAAAAAAAGGGAATAAAAAGAATGAGTAGGAGAAGTATCGGGCTGAATATGGTAGCGGGGCATGTGGAAGTATCGGTGTGGGCGCCGTTGGCTAATACGGTTGCATTGGAAACCGAAGCAGGGAAGATCATTCCGCTTGAACTTCGAGAACACGGGCATTGGCAGGCAACTACCGATGCAATAGGCGTGGGTGAACATTACCTGTTCGTTATCGATGGTCATAAAAAGCTGCCCGACCCTGCTTCATTATCCCAGCCCGACGGTGTTCATGGCCCATCGCAGCACATCGACATTAACGCTTTTGAATGGACGGATGGCGACTGGACAAATCCTCCGCTAAGCGACTATATCTTTTATGAACTGCACACCGGGGTTTTTTCTACCGAAAGCGATTTTAAAGGTATTATAAATAAACTGGATTACCTGGCTGAACTGGGAATAACAGCTATCGAGATCATGCCGGTAGCGCAATTCCCCGGCGAACGAAATTGGGGCTATGACGGAGTTTTTCCGTTCGCGGTGCAAAACAGTTACGGCGGCGCCGCAGGTTTACAGCAATTAGTAGATGCCTGCCATAAAAACGGATTAGCCGTTGTGCTGGATGTGGTTTATAATCACCTCGGGCCCGAAGGGAATTACCTTTCGCAATACGGGCCTTATTTTACTGAAAAGTATAAAACGCCCTGGGGCAATGCGGTAAATTTCGACGATGCGTGGTGTGATGGCGTGCGGCATTTTTTTATCGAAAATGCGCTGATGTGGTTCAGGGACTTCCATATCGACGCCCTGCGCCTGGACGCTGTGCATGCGATAAAAGATTTTAGCCCTAAACATATCCTAAGAGAGATAAAGGAAAGAACCGATCAACTGTCAGGCGAAACAGGTAAACGGTATCACCTGGTGGTTGAGTGCGACTTGAACGATCCGCGGTATATCGATCCCCTAAAAAAAGGCGGTTATGGAATTGATGCGCAGTGGACTGATGAGTTCCACCACGCCCTGCGGCTAAGCGCCGGCCAGCAGCGGTATGGGTATTACTCCGACTTCAGCGGCGTTGCCGATTTGGCAAAAGCTTACCGCGATGCCTATGTATATACCGGGCAATTTTCGGAGCAGCGACATAAAAAATTTGGCGTCGCGGCAAGCAATCCCGGCGACCAGTTTATCGTCTTTTCGCAAAATCACGACCAGGTGGGCAACAGGATGCTGGGCGAGCGAACAAGCGCGCTGGTGAGTTTTGAAATGCAAAAGCTGTTGGCCGGAGCGGTTATGGTAAGCCCGTTTTTGCCGCTGCTGTTTATGGGCGAGGAGTGGACAGTTTCGTCGCCATTCCAATATTTCGTCAGCCATACCGATAAGGAATTAATTAAGGCAGTCCAAAAAGGCCGCAGGGAAGAGTTTAAAGAATTTCATGCCGAAGGAGAGGCGCCCGACCCACAGTCGGAAGAGACTTTTCACCGTTCAAAACTGAATTGGGATGAGGTAGCAAACGAGCCCCATCGGACTATGGTGAATTATTATAAGGCGTTGATCAGCCTGAGAAAGAACAGCCCGGTATTAAAGAGCAACGACCGCAAAAACCTAAAGGCCGATGCCGATGAGCAGAATAAAACCCTGGTGCTGCGCCGCTGGAGCAAAGACCAGCAGGTACTCTGCCTGATGAATTTTTCGGGCGAACGCCAGGCTGTCACCGTAAACGATGCCAAAAAGAAATGGCAAAAAGTATTCGACTCGTCCGAAGCGCAATGGGGCGGTCCTGCAAACGAACCCGGGTCGATCATGGTTGGCGGTGAATTTATCGTTCAGCCCGAATCGATCATCATTTATACCTGTGATCATGTATAACCCTGTCTCTACCTACCGGATACAATTCCATAAGGGTTTTACTTTTTCAGACCTGGAGAAGATCGTCCCTTACCTCGCAAAACTGGGTATTAAAACTATTTACGCCTCGCCTGTATTCAAGGCCGTACCCGGCAGCATGCATGGCTACGATGTTACCGATCCGCTGAATATCAATCCCGAAATAGGCACGCTCCGCCAGTTAAGGTCGATCAGTAAAAAATTAAGAAAGCTTGGTATCGGCTGGCTGCAGGATATCGTGCCCAACCACATGGCATTTCATCCCGATAATCAATGGCTGATGAATGTCCTCGAATATGGAAGAGATTCCGATTATGCCGGTGTTTTTGATATTTTTTGGGATAGCCCTGTTTGTGATGGCAAGTTAATGGTGCCCTTCCTCGGTAAACCATTAGATGATGCCATCGGCGCTAATGAGATCAAGCTAACATGGTCAGAAAAGCCGGTTCTGGATTATTTCGGGCAACAGTATCCAATATGCAGCGCTTCGTATGCAGAATTGTATACCGACGGCGCCGACCCAAACGCTTTTATCGAAAAAGTCAATAATGACCCGAACATGCTGAGGCAGTTGATCAATAGCCAGCATTACCAGCTTTGCTACTGGCAGGAGACGGATAAACAGATCAATTTCCGGCGGTTCTTTACCGTCAACGGGCTCATCTGCCTGAACATGCAGGAAAGCGAAGTATTTAACCGTTATCATGTGCTGATCAAAAAGCTGGTTGACGAAGGTATTTTTCAGGGTCTGCGTGTCGATCATGTCGACGGCTTGTACGATCCCAAAACCTATTTGCAGCGATTGCGTGAACTGGCCGGCCCGGACATTTATATTATCGTCGAAAAGATATTGGAGGAAGGCGAACAGTTCCCGGCAGATTGGCCGGTGCAGGGCAATACAGGCTACGACTTCCTGGCGACCATGAATAACCTGTTTACCTGCAGAACGAATAAAACAACGTTCCAGGAATTTTACCGGTCAGTCGATCCCGAACAGGCGCCGGTTGGTGAACAAGTGTTTCAAAAGAAGCGCCTCATCCTTGATAACAATATGCAGGGCGAGCTCGAAAACCTTCGGCGCCTTTTTTTTGACCTGCGGCTGGACGACGAAATCGGGCATATAGGACCGGAAGTTTTTAAAAAAGCAATAGCCGAAATATTAGTTCGCTGCCCGGTTTACCGTTTTTACGGTAATACCATGCCTTTACCCGATGATGAAGCAGCGGCAATGGAAGCATTGCTCAGAGAGACCAGTAAGAATGACCCTGTATTGAGCAGTGTTAACGATGTGCTGGAAGATTGCCTGCTGCTTAAACCTAAAGTAGCTGACGAGGACTACCGCCGCCGGGCATTGCATTTTTACGTGCGCCTGATGCAGTTTACCGGCCCGCTGATGGCTAAGGGCGTCGAGGATACGCTGATGTACACTTATAACCGGTTTGTCGACCATAACGAAGTGGGCGACTCGCCCGGTTCGTTCGGATTGAAGACAGCCGGGTTTGACAGGATCATGCAAAACCGGCAGCAGCGTTGGCCCTTGTCTATGAGCGCTTCATCCACACATGACACCAAGCGGGGGGAAGATGTACGCGCCAGGCTAAACGTTTTGAGCGATCTGGCCGATGAATGGATACAAAAGGCCGGCCAATGGCAAAAGCTAAATCAGCATTTGAAAACGAATGATGCGCCTGATCTCAACGACGAATATTTTATTTACCAAACCCTAATCGGCGCTTACCCTATGCCGGGTAGCGATAAGGATAATTTTGGTGATCGGCTGCAAGCATACTTGGAAAAGTCATTGCGGGAAGCCAAAAGAAACTCAAATTGGACGCAGCCCAATGAGGAATATGAAAAAGCCGCTAAAAAATTCGCAGCCCGGTTGCTTGATACCAAGGGCAAATTCTGGAAAAGCTTTGAGCCTTTCCATAGCCGCATGGCCGATTTTGGCATTGTTAATTCTTTAAGTCAAACATTACTGAAATATACCTGCCCGGGTGTGCCCGACCTGTACCAGGGAGGCGAGCTATGGGACCTGAGCCTGGTGGACCCGGATAACCGCAGGCCGGTGGATTATTTGACACGGGAGAGCTTTTTGAACGGAAACACCGAATGGAAGCAGTTATGGCAAGAGCGTTATAACGGGCAAATTAAACAGGCGCTGACCAGGAAACTGCTGGAAATCCGTCAAACCAGCGCTGTCGTTTTTGAAAAAGGAGAATATATCCCGATAAAAGTTAAAGGCAGGTTCAAAGAAAATATTTTCGGTTTTGCGCGGCATTATGAAGGGAAGTGGTTTTTAGCCGTCATCCCCCTGCATACAGCTGCCATCGCCGAAACAGACAATAATTCCGTTCAGCTGGATTGGGACGATACGCGGGTCATTATGCCTGACGGCGCGCCGTTGTCCTGGCAAAATATCCTGACCGGGGCAAGCGGATACAGCGCGAAAGGAATTGACGCCGGGCAGTTGTTCAGCGATGTGCCGGTGGCGCTGCTGCAACTGAAGCCGCCGGCAAATGAGCGGAGCGCCGGGGTTTTATTGCATATCACGTCATTGCCTTCATCGTTTGGTATAGGCGACGTTGGTCCGGAGGCGTACCGCTTCGCCGATTTCCTCTCTCAAAGCCGCCAAAAATACTGGCAAATGCTGCCCGTGAGTCCCATTGCCGGCGGATCGGGCTATTCGCCCTATAGTGCAACCTCGGCTATGGCGGGTAACGCTCTGTTGATAAGTCCCGAATTGCTTGTAAAGGAAGGTTTATTGACCAAAGATGATCTTAAGAAGTACGCTGTAACCAGCGAGCAGGTTGATTTCAAACAAGCAACCGCGATAAAAAAGTCATTGTTCGACCAGGCATATTCCTTTTTTACAAATACAGCCGATAGGACACAATTCGAGCGCTTTAAACAGGATGAAGCCTGGTGGCTGGATGACTTTGCGCTTTATCAATATTTAAAGGACAGGTTTAATGATAAGCCCTGGCACCAGTGGCCAAAGCAATATAAGTTTCGCGAGCCCGGCGCTCTAAGGGATATTATTAGCGAGCCGGGTATCGAACAGATCAAATGGCTGCAATTTGTATTTGCAGATCAATGGTCGGCGCTTAAAGCCTATTGCAACAAAAAAGATATTGCACTGCTGGGCGATATGCCTTTTTACATCAGCTATGATTCGGTTGATGTATGGGCGAACCCGCAGCTATTCAAAATTGATAAAAACGGGAAGATTAAAGGCCTGGCCGGCGTTCCCCCCGACTATTTTTCCAAAACCGGCCAGCTTTGGGGTATGCCGGTTTATAACTGGGACAGGCTGAAGCAAAACGGCTATGACTGGTGGTTCAACCGGATCAGGCGAAATCTTCAATTTTTCGACCTTATCAGGCTCGATCATTTCAGAGCGTTTTCTGAATATTGGGAAGTGCCCGGCGGCAGTAAAACCGCCGTAGGGGGAAGCTGGAAGCCGGGACCGGGGAAAGATTTTTTTGAAAAACTAAAAGGCGAACTGGGAGACCTGCCGTTCGTTGCCGAAGATCTGGGCCAGATCGACGAAAAGGTATATGAGCTTCGGGATGCATTCAACCTGCCGGGAATGCGGGTTCTGCAGTTTGCTTTTGATAAGGGCATGCCTGTTTCTGAGCACATTCCTCATAATTACACGTTCAACAGCTTTGCTTATACGGGTACGCATGATAACAACACGGTAAAGGGCTGGTTCGAGAACGATATCGACAGCAAAACTCAAAAGCGGTTGCGGAAATATGCCGGCACCAAGGTAAATGCTGGCAATATCAGCAAAGTGATGACAAGGATGTGTTATGAATCTGTCGCCAAAAATGCGATCGTGCCCTTGCAGGACTTATTGGGCCTCGATGAATCGGCGAGGATGAACACTCCATCATCAATTGAAGGAAACTGGGCATGGATGATGAACGGCGCAATGCTGTCCCGGAAGCTGTCAAAATACCTGCGAAACCTCGCAATTCAATGTAACCGGTGATATTACGCTATCAAAATGTAAAGTTTTCAAACAAATGTTAAAAAGAGTTAAATAATAAAACCTGCAATGGCTTCACGCTGTTAATATTTATAAGAATTATAAATCGTATTACATTTTATGCAAGAGATCGTTGTAATCAATGATGATTCACCTGAGTCATTCCGGGCGGCAGAGTATGCCTTCAACCTGGCTGTAACGTACAAGAAGAATATCGTTATAGTCAACATAAAAGCAACGGAAGAGAAAAAGAAGGTGTATTCCTCGGTCGAGGTGCACGACCTCTTGTATAATGTGATATCATCAGACGAGACCGGTTTGGCCGGCGATGTTGCCGAACGCCTGAGGTCGCTCCGCCCGGAAGTCGGCTTTTCGCCGCAAATCAGGCCTATTTCAGAAGTGAGCTGCAACGAAAAAAAACTGATCAACTATATCAATTCCAACCCCGTCTGGATGATTGTTATGCCTGCGGCAGTAGAAGAGAACGAGATGCGCCGCGCGGCGAAATTAAATATGCAGGCAGTGATCAACAGAATCCAATGCCCGGTAATGATCATTCCGGACGAAGTTGTTCAAAAACCGATCGAAAGGATCGTGTACCTGGCCGATCTCCGCTACGCCCAAATACCGGTTTTACGTTTTCTCGCCAAATTTGATAAACATGACGAGAATGTTATACTGGCCCACCGTTGTGCGTCAGGGCTGCCCGAACTGGACCGCGGTTACGCCAACGACCTGTTTGCAAACGGCCTTTGCAACAACGTAAGGTCAAAGCGGATTTTCTTCACCCAGATGACCGAACAGAAAATGGATGTGGTAGTAGACGCTGTGATCCATGGCATGCAGGCCGACCTGCTGGTTTGCGTAAACCGTCATTTCCATTTTAACGAATTGGTCGGTAGAAACATCATGTGTAAACTGCCGCCTTATGTTAACATACCGGTGCTTATTTTCCCGAACTAAGTCTTGCAAGGGACGCAAAGCGACGGTCCCGGCATGTATATGCCCAAAAAAGATACCCGATTAGCCACACTGTTCAGGCCGTTCATTCGGCGAGTAATTTTTCGACCAGAATTCATCCCGGTAGTCGTCCGCTTTTGGAATGGAATGCTGGGCGATTAAGTATTCACCTACCTGTTTTAGAGTGGCTTCGGGTAATTTGGCTTCGAGGTGAGGAAACAGTTCCCGCTCTTCAAAACGAATATGTTTTATCAGCATATCTGTAAATTCCAGGTACGCCTGTGCATCGTCTTTGTTGTCTTTCAAATAATTGATGCGCCGTTCCAGCATCAGATGTTCCGATTTTCCGCGGCGGGACAGGGTGTCGTCAGCCCTGCTAAACAGAAGAGCTTCTTCTTCCTTAAAATGTTCCTTCAGATGCTGTGTCCAAAAAAAATTGATATAACGAAGTATGTTGTCCCCGGGTACGTTTTTCTTCAAGCCTTCTTTGATCTTCCAGCAGAATAGCAAACTGGTATGATGGTCCCTTGAAAGGGCAATAATGTATTCGCTGCGTTTAATGGGTTGCTGTTTCATTTTTTTTAATATTTACATTCTTGTCCGGTCATGCACTTTCTATGACCCGGTTTATTTTTAACGGATAGCACAACCGAAATTTTCTTCATACAATTCTTCCCGCTAGTCTCGTTCCAAAAACAATTTCGGTAGCGGACAATGCTTTTCCCAGGAATTGGTACAAAGTAATGTCCTTTCAATTAATTAAAACATGATCTAAATCATGTTTTGAACTGACGACCGTCAACAGCCAGGCTAGTCACGGCGGCTACTTTTGCCCTCAATTACTCATTATACAAATGAAAAAAATGAAAATAGCCTGTTTAAATCTTCTATTATCACGAGCCAGCGGAGTGCGTGGAGTATTATTACTCGTGATACCAGCGTGTATAGCCTTTTCAGGATGCAATTCAAATGCAAAAGCAAGGGCGACAATAGATACCGCAGCAGTAACCGGTGAATATTCTCCTGCGCTGACCTTCGCCCCAAATGTCCCGCCGGCGCGCAGCAATACGGCACCAAAGAAAGTAATTGTCGAAATAGAAGTCATAGAGAAAGTGATGAAACTTGCTGACGGTGTCGACTATACCTTTTGGACCTTCGGCGGTAAAGTGCCGGGGCCGTTCATCCGCGTTCAGGAAGGCGACGAAGTGGAACTGCACCTGAATAATAATGCCAACAACAAAATGCCGCATAATATTGACCTTCACGCCGTGAACGGCCCGGGTGGGGGCGCTGAAGCTACCATGACCGTTCCGGGACACTCATCGGTGTTCAGGTTCAAAGCTCTTAATCCGGGTTTATTCGTGTATCACTGTGCGACGGCGCCCGTAGGAATGCATATTGCCAATGGAATGTACGGCCTTATACTCGTAACGCCTAAAGGCGGTCTTTCCTATGCGGATAAAGAATTCTATATCATGCAGGGCGAATTTTATACTAAGGGTAAAAACGGCGCGCCTGGCTTACAGCCGTTCGATATGGATAAAGCGATAAAAGAAGAACCGGAATACGTTGTGTTTAACGGTTCGGTAAATTCGACCACCGGCGCGAATGCGCTTCAAGCCAAAGTAGGCGACCGCGTAAGAATATATGTAGGCAATGCCGGGCCAAATCTCGTTTCGTCTTTTCATGTCATAGGTCAGGTTTTTGATAAGGTTTATGTTGAAGGCGGCAGCCAGGTCAACCAAAATGTCGCTACTACGCTTATCCCGGCTGGCGGCGCTGAAATTGTTGAGTTTACCTGCAAGGAGCCTGGTACTTATAATATCGTTGACCATTCGATTTTCAGGGCGTTTAACCAGGGCGCATTGGCACAGCTTGTAGTTACCGGTCCCGAAGATAAAAAGCTTTATTCAGGAAAACTGGCCGACGAGTTTTATCTTCCGCCCGCCAGTGACGAAGCGAATAAGAAAGACAAACCAGTGAATGACCCAACGGCACCAGAACTTTCGTTCGCCGATCGTTTTAAGGATGGACATGCGCTGTTCGAATCAAATTGCAGCGGCTGTCACCAGTCGACGGGTCTGGGTTTGCCCGGATCTTTTCCTCCGCTGGCAAAATCGGATTTTTTAATGAGCAGGCAGGATAAGGGCGCCGGCATTTTGCTCCATGGTATCAATAACGAGCCCATTACTGTAAATGGAAAACATTTCCAGGGCGTTATGCCGCAGCTTTCGCTTACCGACGACCAAATCGCCAGCATCCTTACATATGTAAGAAATAGCTGGGGAAACAAAAGCGATGCCGTAAAAGCAAGCGACGTAAAGAAATTACGCGGACAGTAAATTATTAAAAAATGAAATCGTTAACCATACTGTTCCTGATAGCCTGCTTGCTGGCGCCACGGAAAAATAGCGGTGAAGCGTTGCCGGGCAAACGGCATGTGGCCCATGCCCGCAGCGCTGCCGGAATGGTCGTTGTACCTGGTGGTAGCTACCATTATTTCTTAAAGCGGAAAGATCAGCCGGCGGCTGTAAAAGTGCATGCTTTCTTGCTGGATGTTAATGCGGTGACTAACGGCGAATTCCTGGCGTTTGTAAAGGCTAATCCCACCTGGGCCAGGTCTAAAGTTTCGCGCCTGTTCGCCGATGCGGGTTACCTGAAGCAATGGGCCGGAGATTTTGAAATTGGCGACGACAGAATTAAAAACAGCCCGGTTACGAATGTATCGTGGTTTGCTGCCAACGCTTATGCCAAATGGAAAGGCAAAAGACTGCCAACGCTGGCAGAATGGGAATATGCCGCCTCGGCTGCGCCCGAGGGAATGGCAAAAGGCGCACGGTTAACGAGAATAATACTGGCATGGTATGACCATCCTAACCCTGTCATCCTGCCCGAGGTTCGATCTACCTACGAGAATACCTACGGCCTGTACGATATGCACGGCCTTATCTGGGAATGGGTTCAGGATTTTAACAGCGTTATAATACAGCCGGATAGCAGCAGCGGCGGAACAAGCGCCAGTAGTTTCGCCTGCGCCGCAGGTTCGCTCAACAGCGTAAACAAGGAAGACTATGCTGCATTTATGCGGTTCGCCTTCCGGCAAGGCCTGCAGGCGCGGTATACCATTCAAAGCCTGGGCTTTCGCTGCGCAAAAGATTATTAACATTTTAAATAGTTATAAAAATACAGTTATGAAAACACATATTATTTTACTCGGAATAGCCACTGCCTTGTTGGCATCTTGTCACAGGCAGGTTGCAATAAAGTCGCTTCCATGCTGCGCAAAAGACGCGGCTGCTTCAGTGGCCGGTGCATCGGATGGTACCCAAGGCGGCAACTCTATTTACCAGTTGCCAGGTATGTGGACCGATCAGCACGAAAAACAACTGAGTTTGAGTAACCTAAAGGGCCGTCCGCAGATCGTGGCCATGATCTTCACACACTGTACCTCGGTTTGCCCGCGGATTGTGGAACAAATGAAAGCGATCCGCGATTCACTTCCGGCGTCTGTCAGGAACAATGTGGGCGGAGTATTGGTTTCGTTTGATCCGCAGCGCGATACGCCGGCGCAGTTGAGAGTTTTTGCGGCTCAACGGCAACTTGACGATCGATGGGAATTACTGAAAGGTAACGACGACCAGGTGCGAGAATTGTCTATGGCGTTGAATGTCAAATACCAGAAGCTTGCGGGCGGCGAATTCAGCCATACCGGAAATATATACATATTAGACAAAGAGGGTAACATCGCCGGTTCCGTTGACGGTTTAAGCAGCAGCGTTCATAACGCCGATGCGCTTTTAGTCAGCCTTGTCCGAAAATAAATTCCGGTAGCGTTTAGTTGCTTAATTGCGGCGTTTATGACGCAGATCATATTTTATAAAGTGGCAGTTGCAGAACTTTATGCTTCGACGACAGACATTCGTTTTTGGTCCCCGTCGCTTAACGAACCATATGCATATAACAGATCGGTAAAATGAACCAGGCTTGCGACTTGAAAAGATGTTTTTTATGCGCCCATTCGTTGCCTGAATGGCATGATGCGATTTGTTCCCATAGAAAGAACCTGGAGTTCAGAAAAGGCCAGGCGGTTTTCAACGAGGGCGATGAAGTAAAAGGCATTTATTTTGTTTACTCGGGGACAATAAAGGTTCACAAAAAATGGGGCGCCGACAAGGAATTGATCATCCGTTTTGCATCCAACGGCTCGATCCTCGGTCACCGCGGATTGACGAACGATAAGATTTACTCGGTATCGGCTACAGCGATAGAGCCGGCAATAGTATGTTATGTGGACCTCGATTTTTTTAAGTGGTCGCTAAAAGTTAACCATACGCTGTCATATAGCTTAATGATGTTTTTCGCGGAAGAACTCGGCGAGGCTGAGCAAAAAATGCACGATCTTGCTTTGATGCCGGTAAAAGAGTGCCTGAAAGAAGCGCTCATAAAGCTCGAAAAACAATTTGGACGCGACGACGACGGTTATATCAACCTGCGCTTACCTCGCCAGGACCTGGCCCAATTTACCGGAACTACTTATGAAACCGTTTTCAGGACGCTGAATGAAATGCGCGATGAAGGCTCCATCGAGTTGGAAAAAAAGAGAATAAAATTGGTGTCGACGTTGGCTGTTCCGTTCGAAATCTGAGAGCGCTAAGATGTCTAGTCGTGAATAGATCTTGCTCTTATTTAGATTTAATAGCAAACCACGAAAAGCTTTTGTTGGTTTAATATTAAAGACCGCCGGATGTTTACCAGTTTTAATGAAGCCGAACATGCTTTTAGGTTTCCACCTGACCGAAGGTGGTATATAAGTTTAAAGCCCCTGGCATGGCTGACCCTGCTAGTATTGTTGTTCCTAACGGTGGGTATTGCATGGATACAATATCTTGTGTTTGGACTGCCCGCCGACCCATCGGCTCAGCTGGCCGCTACAACCTCTGCCGGGCCCAAAGGGTTTCCCTGGTGGTTATGTATGAGTCATTGGATTAATTTTTTCTTTCTCGTTCTTGTAATACGAAGCGGCCTTTCAATACTGGCAGATCACCCCCGTTTATACTGGAACCGAGGATGTGCCAGGGACACGGAATGGGTGAGATTTACGCCAATTAAAATCCCGGATAATAAAATATGGACCGCCAAACAAGACGCACGATACCTGAGCCCGGTGATTGGTTTGCCAGGTTACCGCCATAGCGTCGGCCTCGCGCGTTGCTGGCATTTTATTACCGTTCCCTTCTTTTTGATGAATGGTGTGGTTTTTATCGCATTGCTGTTCTTAACAAACCAATGGAAAAGGCTTGTTCCGACATCCTGGAGTATAATACCCGACGCATGGAAAGTTTTTGTCCATTATGCCACGTTTAATATGCCTGCCGAACCCAATGGCTATTATCACTATAACGCGCTTCAGCAGGTCTCATATTTTGTAGTTGTTTTTATTTTAGCGCCGGTTGCACTACTTAGCGGCATGTCAATGTCCCCGGCCATTGAAAACCGGTTTCATTGGCTGCCAAAATTATTTGGCAACAGGCAAGGAGCCCGATCGGTTCATTTCCTGGTAATGGTGGCCTTTGTCGGTTTTATTATCATTCATGTAGCAATGGTTGCGGCCACCGGGTTTGCGCGCAATATGAACCATATCGTGGCTTCAAATGACAGTAAAGTCAGTCGCGCCGGCTTATATGGCGGGCTGGCCATCATTCTGTTTACAGTCGCGTTTGCATTTCTCGCTCACTGGATATCATGGCAAAGGCCGCGATCATTGCAACATGCGGAAGCTGCCATTAACGGAACGTTATGGACCTTAACCATTAACAGATTAAATCCTCACCGATATTTTCAGAAAAAAGACATCTCACCCTTCTTTTGGGTCAACGGCAGAATGCCCGATTCGGACGAGTGGCGTAATCTTGCCTCGAACGGTTTTAAGGATTATAAGCTTAAAATAAGCGGGCTTGTAGAAAATCCGGTAGAACTGTCGCTGGACGACTTGATGAACCTGGGCATAGAACAAAATATTACAATGCATCATTGTATACAGGGATGGAGCGGTATTGCCGAGTGGGGTGGCGTGCCAATAAGAAAAATAATAGATTTAGTTAAACCATATCGATCGGTAACCACTGTCGTTTTTTACTCTTTTGGTGAAGGGCTTTACGGTGGCGTCTATTACGATACCCACAGCGTTTATAATTGTATGAAGCCGCAGTCCATACTTGCCTGGGAGATGAATTATCAACCGCTTGCGGAAAAGCATGGAGCACCTTTGCGCCTCCGGGTGGAAAATCAACTCGGATATAAAATGGTGAAGTGGATAAAATCGATCGAGTTCTCAGATACTTACAAACATTCGGGAAAAGGTTTCGGCGGCAAAAATGAAGATGATGAATATTTTGATTTGCTTGCCGACACTTAACCAGTTACATATCTATTGAACTGCCGTCCGCCAGCTGGCAGATATAAATACTACGCTCTAACCATCTGAACCCTCAAACTTTCCTCGGACAATATTCCAGATGAACTGTCGGCCCCTGGCTGATTTTAATTGCTTTTCTCTTTTTGAGAGCGTCTGTTTTTGTTTGTACCTCTTCAATATAGAATAGACCACCGTCCGGGGACGATATCTTAAAGTGTACCCATTAGCGACCACTTCATTGTGCGAGATGATACGGTTAACGACATCTGATGAATACCCAATGTAGATTTGCTAAACTAAAACTGGTTGGGCAATTCGGTGAGCGATATTTGGACAATAAAATGGTCACCAGAACTGCTGTAAATAACTGAACGCCGTGCATTATTGGATCGAAAAATCGATTATCGCATCCGCGGCCAGAACAACCAATGCTTTGAAATCACTGATCACTTTCAAAATATGCGGTTCATGAGAAGGAATGGACATATTCGAACCGGCGCCTAATTCACAGGTTTCATCTTTAAAGATTAGCAAAGCGTTGCCGGATTCTACAATAATATAAGCATCGGAAGTAGCCCGGTGCTTAGGCATGCTGGTTCCTGCCGGCAACGTTACGGCTATTATTTTGTAATGATCATTTTTCTCAATTTCCTCCATCTCGTTAGTTATTTAAATTTTCGAATAGGCGGACCTATCAATACGTCGCGCCGACTTTTTTCAATTCATCTGCCGGGCCATCGATATGAGGGACATTTTCAATATCCTTCATTTAGATAAATTAACCTGGCCTGAAGTAATATGATAATAGACCGCCCATGCGACGAACATGATCAGCATAATGATGATCCAGAACGGTATACTTTGCGGGGTTTCACTGCCCTGCAACATAAATGTTTTTTGGTCGCCTTTGCTGTAAGCGTTGATCATCAGCGGTAAAACCCCGTCAACTACTTCATCTTTTTTGATGCCCTCAACTGCAATTGCGGGACCATTCCGAACAGTAAATGGAATGGTTTTGATGCCCTCTTTCCCTCTATGGTCTTTGCTGACTACTTTAAGGACATGATTGCCATCGGTCAGTTTCTTGGTATCCAGTTCAAAAGAAACCGGTGCAGGAAATGTTCCGATCGGCTGGGGGTCATCGTCAATAAACAGGGTTACAAAACTTTTGTCCTCCATAGTGCAATTAATTTAAAATACTGCTTTTGATATTCTGGTATGCTTTATCGCGTGATTTAGCCATGTGTTTGACCATGGCATAAAAAGAATATATCGTGATGACCACCATTATACTTACGATCAGGTAATCCCAGCTGCTATCAGGTCCAGGACCATGTGCAATGCCCTGAAGTAATTTGGGCTGTTGTTTTTTGCAGGCCTCACAAGCCATAGCCGGTAAGACTGCAACTGCCAGTAAGCCTGCAAGCAGTACTCCTGTCAATATCATCTTTGTTTTCATCTCCTGTTATTTTGCGATAGTGTTTTTTTCCTGCTTAAGCCCTGCAATTACTTTTTTTACATCATCCATGGTTACCTGTTTGGAGTTGTTGCCCCAGCTTGTGCGCTCGTGGTTAATGATGGCCACTATTTCCTCTGGTTTCAGGTTATTATTGGTTCCTACAGGCGGCATAACGCCATAGCCCTCGCTCACCCTGCCGTTATACCCTTGCATGATGATGGTGATCTGTGTTTCCGGATTATCGTTCAGGACAACCTTGCTGCCCTTTAATGCGGGGAAAGCTCCTATCAAACCTTCGCCGTTCGGCTGGTGGCAACTGGAACAATTAGCGGTGTAGAGCGCAGCGCCGTCGAGTTGAGGGGCTGCGGTTGTTTTGTTAGTGCCGGAGGATGGGGGAATAGCGCTTTCTTTTGAATCCTTCCCGTATAAAAATAAAGGCGTTGGCTTTCCATCGGGAAGACTAACCTGTTTTAGCGATTTAAGGTAGGCTACCAATTGCATTGCCTCTTTGGTTGCAACGATCTGACCTGTTACGCCCTTGCGAAATTCGTCCGGAACATGTACCACAACGTCTCCGGGGAACGGATAATCTTTTACCTCGAATAACCAGGGGTATGCCGGCATAATAGATTGTTGCACTACAGCCCTTGGATTATAAAAATGGAGCAGGAGCCAATCCTGGCTGGGTTGCCTAACCCCGATATTGGTGAGGTCGGGCCCGGTGCGTTCGGAACCCATGAGCATTGCGGTATTTCGCCATATATCCGTTCTTTTAATTCGTGCAAAATCTGCGGCAATTCCGGGCCGGCTACCCCATATCCTATCCATGTCCACATCTCTAACCTGTTGCGTGTGGCAGGCAATACATCCTTCCCTTATATATATTCCTTTACCGGCCATTTCATCGGCAGTTAATGGTTTACTGCCAGGCAGGGGAACGTCATTTTTTTCCGCATTAAAAGCGGGTAAAATGGCAGCAAACATGGTAAGGACAATAAATAAAATGATGGCTGCCCCAAAGAGTCTTTTATGATTATTATAGATTTCCATTTTTTTAATTATTGTAAAGCATTTTCAGCAGGCAATTTTTCAAGCTCATCAAATACTGCTTTCTGCAGGTCGACTTCTTCTTTGCGCGCAATCATGTAATAGAGGTTATAAGCAAAAATCAGGTGTGACGCCCACATCAGCGACCCGCCTATTGCGCGCCACAACCAAAAGGGAGCCATTTGCACTACCGAGTCAATAAACGGTTTTCCCTCTTGCCAATAAAGGCCCTTTAAGGTGCCTCCGATCATCAGAGGTATCGTATAAAATAACAGGCCAACCAGTGCCATCCAGAAATGCGCACCTACCCAGGCCTGGCGTGGTTCCTTGCCCGTGAGCCGTGGCACCAGCGTATAAATAGCGGCCCATAACATAAAGGCGATAATACCATACATCGTAAGGTGGGAATGGGCGACTGTGAAATCAGTAAAATGCCAGTATAAATTTGCAGAACGGAAAGCCTCGGCGGTGCCCTGGAACGAACCGGTGAAGTAGAAAATAACACCCACCAGGTAGAATGGCAGGGTATAGCTTGAACCTATTTTATGATAATTACCCCGGAAGGTCATCAGAAAATTGGTAGTACCGGCAAATACCGGTATCAGCATGCCCATACTGCCTATGATGGCAACCGTTTGTAACCACCAGGGTATTGCACTGAATATGAAGTGATGTGTGCCAATCAGCGTGTAAAAAAGTATTTGCGTCCAGAAGGCGAGTATACCGAGACTGTAAGAGTAGATCGGGGTATTTAACTGCTGAGGAAGGAAATAATAAATGAGGCCCAGGTTAAAAAGCATGAACCACATTCCCACGCCCTGGTGCATATAATAACCTTGGGCAATGGTTTCTCCAAGGCCGTTTTGCCAGAAAGGTAAATATCCAACCAGCGCGATGACGATGGTAAACATGACGGCAGCAACTATATACCAATTGGAGATATAAATCTCTTTCGTCTTACGCCGCGCAATAGTCCTCAGGTAATTAATTAGCGTGATGACCAGTCCGATAGCAAATAATAGCATGATAGGCCAGATATATTCACGGTATTCACCTCCGGCATTGTTGATACCCGCCATCAATGAAATACTTCCGGCGACAACGGAAGCGTTTATCAGATAAAAGGCATACCAGGCATATTTCAAACTGGCCACTTTGGTATTACTGACTGTAGAAACCACATAATACCCAAGCCCGATCATGGCAAGGGATGACCAGCCCCAAAACACCATATTGGTATGTACTGGCCTTAAACGGCCAAAGCTCAACCAACTCACGTGGTCGACATCCGGCGAGACGAATTTGATCCCTAAATATTCACCGATTGAAGTGCCCACGACCAGCCAAAACGCCGCGCCGCACAAATGCCATAAAATCAATCTGGCTAAAGCAGGGTCGATATCTGGTCTTTTAACCGCTTTCTTTTTGGTAGCGATGAACCGCGGCGTATTCACTTCCGCAACATTATGCAGCAGACCTTTCTTGTCATCAACCGGGATTTCACCCGCCAGTTCTGTATTTGTAAGTTTAAATTCAAGCGCGTGTTTACGTTTTGTCAGTTCTTCACTAATTTCTTCGGTGCTCATATCCTGCAGAGACATGGCAAGATGTTTTGCCTCGCAACGGATCTTGTTGTTGCGAACCTTTTTAACCATGTTGTTTACCTTAATTGCGATCAGGTAAAAAACAATTAATACAGGTATAAGAATCAATGTAATGGTGATTAGTACACCTGGATTGCCTAAAACATCTCCGTTTTCCTGGGGCGTTTGTGCAAACAGTTCAGTAGTGGGAATAATAAGCAGGATCAGAATTAATAGTTTTTTCATTATTCGTTGGGCTTCTTATCTTTTAATGAGTCATTACTCGCTAAAGGATGACGTTTTATTAATATATCCAGTTGGTGGTCTTCTAAATCTCTTATATGACGGTTTAGCCACACCTCTCCGTTTATTTTCGGATTTTCTACAGTTTCTTTCAACCGATAACTATTTTTTAAAAGCCATAAGGTCAGTATGACCAGGATTAGTAAGCAAAAGGTTAGCAGAGCTATCAAACCTGTACTCGAATCTTCTGCCGGAGCGGAGGCAGTTGACTGTGCCATTATTGGACACGGAATCAGGGAGGCGAGCGCGATAAAAAAAATTATATTTCGTCTCATTGCAATAAAATATATTAATACCTTATACTCTTTTGTTTGATAAAAATTTTAGTTCCCTATGCTAAAGGAAATAATACCCAGGTTGATGTCTCCGGTAAATTCACCGATACTGGTTTTTTCCAGCAGGTGTTGGATCTGGTTCCGGATATTTTTGAATTCATTATGCAAAGGGCAGGGATTGATCTCTGAGCACTGCTTCAGCCCCACCCCGCAACCAATAAATAAACCGTTTCCATCAACAGCTTCTACTATTTCTGCCAACGGACGCTTTAGTGAATCTTTATCGAAATAGAATCCGCCATTCGGACCTTTTGTAGACTGGACGATCCCGCGTCTGCTCAGATCCTGTAATATCTTAGCTAAAAAGGGCTCCGGAGAATCAATTGCCGCAGCTATATCTTTAATACTTACTCTCCCGCCGCCAGCAGTCTTACGAGCAATAAAAAATATACCCCTTATTGCGTATTCGCATGTTTTTGAGAATAATCCCATCGCCCGGCAAAGGTAAAAATAATTTAATATTAAAAGAGTTTTTTATCTTTTTTATAAAAAATAGTATTGGGCGAGGTACTGTGTTTTCACAAACAGGACGTAATACCGCTGACTACCTAAACAGGTAACAATAAAGCCCGGTTAACCAAATAAGTAGGCGAAACCGTCAGCTACGGTCGTGCATAAATCGCTTACCTTTTTGTTTTCAAACAGATGTTCCATAATATCCCTGGCACGTTTGTATTCATCGTGTATGGGACATGGATGTGCAGATGAGCATTTGCTTAATCCCAGTCCGCATTCTTTAAATATTTGCTGTCCGTCTATCGCTCTTACGATATTGATAATAGGTTGTTCCATTTGTTCACCAGTGAGGTAAAATCCTCCCGAAGGGCCTTTCAGACTATTGATTACGCCCTGTTTAACTAAAGTCTGCAAAAATTTTCCGGCAGTATGCTCGCTGGCGCAGATATAATCAGCAATTTCCCGGATCGCAGATTTATCTCCCGATTCAATTTTAGTTGCTAAAAAGATTACCGCTTTAACAGCCGCCTTACAAGTATTACTAAGCATACTATCTCTCTAAAAATTTCCGCCCCTCTTCCGATATCAGTTCCATACTCCAGGGCGGATCAAAAACAACGTCAATATCCACATTGTATCCTTTAAATAACTCGCCTAATGTCTGTTTCACGCTATCCCGGATCGATTCTCCCATGGGGCAGAACTGAGTGGTTAGCGTCATGATAACGAAAATATAGTTTTTATCTTCGTTAAAATTAAGGCTGTAAATTAATCCCAGATCCACTACGTTCAGCCCAACCTCCGGGTCCAGTACATCCTTCAGAGCGATTAGGGCTAAATTACAATTATCTTCATTATTAGTGACTACAGTCATTTTGTTGGGGTGTGAAAAATTACGCGATAGACATTCCAGTTGTACAAAGCCGCGGCTAGTAGTAGTGCGAAAGCCGATACCTGTAACAACAGGCTATAATTGATCAGGATGCCGCTGACAAACAGGATAAACCCTGACAGGTAGGCAATGCTCATCAGGTTAAATATTTTGGCATCGTGGAGATCTTTTGGGCTTGGGGTTTTGCCGAGGCCCGCCCGGTGGTGATAAACCTTATTCCACACAATAAAAGGAAGCGTTTTGAACGTCATCCCGAATATGATTGCGGTGATCCAGCCAAAAAAGATGGAAAAACCATAGGCCGTAATTAGCCTGGCATCGGCCTTGGAAATGACAAGCAGGATGGTGATAACGGCTATTAAAACCAGGGGTACGCCCATCATTAAGATGGATAACAGCGATATCCTGATTTGATTGTCAGTTTGTTTCCGAATACGCTTTTGGTAAGCCTGGTAGCAGTAAAAGGCAAAAAGACCGACCGCCGTGAATATGGCGGCTACCGGTATTGCGAAGAGGTACCGCTCTGCGGCGTAAAGAAAAATCAAAATAAAACCGGCCAAAGCCATATTGATGAGTGCAAAGATCGTCCATAAAATTGCTGGCCGGGTATATTTTGAGATCAGGAACATAGGGATTAGCCGGGTTCCGACCCCGATGATCATTAACAGGAACCAGCCTCCGATGCCCAGATGCGCGTGCAGAGAAAGATAATACAGCGAGTTTTTCGCCAAAATTGGAGTGGTGAAATTAAGAACCAGTAAAAATCCGACGATCGTGGCTGTAAATAACCATAACGTAGCCGCTAATACGAAGAAAGCATGAACATTCCTCTTGTTGCTGCTGATTAGGCTCGCGGTAATGTTAATCAGGAAGCAAAAGATCCCGAGATTTATCAATAAAGCTCCGCACTGGGCGGGGCAATTCATATTGAAGGTATAGAATGCATAAACCAGCAAGGGAATGCCGGAACCAGTCAGTGCAAAAGAAAGGTAGGCTAATAAATTGCTGAACAATTTACCTTCGATCAGCACGGGGAAAAGCTGGTGGCTGGCGCCCAGTATCATCATAGTACCCCAGCCCAGCGCCATCGTATGCGTCACCGCTAATATTGGAGGCTGGAAATAATGCGTCCCAAAGGCTTTCGAAGAAAGAACCAGCAAGATCGTAGCTATAAGAAATGAGAACGCAGCATAAGCATAAAAAGGAACGACCGCCTTATGCGTAGTGTTTTTAACCAGGTTGCTGTTACTGATCATGTTAAAGTTTAAAAATCAAAAGATAAACCTCACCATCGCTGATCTCCCTGATCCGGTATTCAAAGCCCCTGTCCGATAATTCGGGCAGCAAATAAACCGGGATTCTTTTATGATAGACGAATAAGGCATTCTCGCCGGTCAATTGCCCGAGAGCATCCAGGATTGTCATCATTGGCCCTGGCATCTCCAGGCTACGGACATCTATCGTAATCAACTTGTCTTTATATCTTTCGCACAATGCATCCCAGTCCTGGGCTGAAGTCTGTTCGGGCCTGACTGGAGCTACATCTTCGGTTACCCCTGCAGACTTGAAAAAATATGCCTCAACAAGATCGTCTTCAATACTTGCGATATGGCTGATGAACCCTTTTTTTTCAAGTAATGGTATTAAGGGTACCGGGGCAAAGGTGTTAACGATTTTTAGTACCTGACCGGCTTCGACAGTTTTTGCTTTTTCTAAGATCAGGCTTAACGGATCTTTACCCGCGGCAATAACCGGGCGGACGTCCAGTTCAATCAATTGTTCTTCCCTGATCGAGTGAACGAAGTCAGGTACCGGCGGCTGTTCGTCAATAACCGCCAAAACGCTTTCGTCAACGTTAAATCCCAGCGGTTTGAGCTTGTCAAAAAAATCATCGACGCTGCATCCGCCTACTTTTGAGGCCATCGCCAGGCTGGTTCTTCCCGCCATCAATTTTCTCAGGAGTGGGTTGCGCAGTTTTTCAAATTTAGGACTAATACTTATAATGGCTTCTAAAGCATCAGGGCGCTGTTTAATAACTGTAGCTATTTTGGTATTGGCATTAATCGTATTCATAATTCAAAATATTGATCGTAAATATCCGCCCGCGTGTCGATAGCTTTGAATGCTGACGCTGCCTCCTGAACTGTTGAGGCTTGTTTTAATTGCGCTACTTGTGCAATCAATGGCTCCAGCCATTTGTGCAGGGCTTCATGATCAGGTCCGCTCATTCTGCATTCACTAATCATTTTATCTATTCCTTGCTGTAACTCTTTTTGCGTCTGTTGATAGGCAGGTAATGACCGGTCCTTTCCTTCACGGAACTTTTTAAGAATTTCCTGTAAATTTTTGACGTTGTTGTTCGTACTTAAGTCAACCTTCCATTTAGTACCGTTGTTCAATTCAAGTCTTTCTGCAGACGTTCCTTGCCGGGCCTCGGTTGTCTCCGAATCAACGAGCTTAATTTTATTTTCAGTATGCTGCTGACGATTACAGGCCCATAGAGTACCTATCAGTATTAACAGCGTTAACAACTTTTTCATTTGTGGATTTTTTGGTTTTTTCTGAAGGCCTGAGGATTAATCTAAGCGACTGGTCATAAGTGACATAGTGCCATATCCAATTGATCAGGACCATCAATTTGTTCTTTATACCGATAATGGACATCAGGTGTACCAGCATCCAGATGCCCCAGGCGCTGAAACCTTTTATTTTCAATTTGCCCACTTCGACAACAGCCAGGTTGCGACCGACAGTCGCCATGCTTCCTTTATCACGATAATGAAAAGGCGTCAATTTTTCCCCGGAACTCATATTTTTTAAATTTTTCGCCAGTAATTCGGCTTGCTGAATAGCCACCGGTGCAACCTGCGGATGGCCTTTGGGATTTTCTTCATCCTGCATAATAGCCGCATCGCCAATGGCAAAGGCATTCATCATACCGTGGATGCGGCTGACGGAATCTACCCGTATCCTGTTATTGGGAGCTACGGCCGACGAGGGAAGACCTTGTAAGGCCAAACCCTTAACTCCCGCAGCCCAAACCAGGCAGTTGGTGGTTAAAGTAGTACCGTTACTTAAGACTACGGTCTGACCATCATAGCTATTTACCGAAGAATTAATTTGAACTTTTACACCCAGCGCCTCCAGGTACTGTTGTGCCGTTTTTCCCGATCGTTCGCTTACTCCGCTTAATAACCGCGAGGACGCTTCTATCAAAACAATATTCATTTGTTTAAAATCAAGCTCAGGATAATCCTTAGGCAGAATATTGTTTCTCATTTCAGCTATGGCTCCTGCCAGCTCGACGCCAGTCGGGCCTCCGCCGACTATAACTATTTGCAATAAGGCATCTCTTTCTTTTTCATCGTTGGATATAAGCGCTTTTTCAAAATTTTGAAGTAACGTGTTACGCAAGTACAATGCTTCCGCAACTGATTTCATGGCATAAGAATTCTTCTGCAGCGACGGGTTATTAAAATAGTTGGTCTCGGCGCCCTGGGCCAGCACAAGGAAATCGAAATCAATATTGCCTATGGAGGTTTCGATACTGTTCTCGTCCGGACGAATGTTTAATACTTCAGCGATACGGATGTAAACATTGCTATAGTGCTGAAATATTTTCCTAAGCGGGAAACTGATACTGCTCGGTTCCAAACCCGATGTTGCTACCTGGTATAGCAGCGGCTGGAACTGGTGATAATTGTTTTTATCGATCAGAATAACCTGGAAATATTTCGGTGATAGTTTTTTGGCAAGTGTGAGGCCCGCAAACCCACCCCCGACGATTACCACTCGCTTTTGAATATTGTTTTTATGGGGAATGTCCATTTCTATAATGCATTATTCAGGTATCATTAGCCTGACTTCATCAAACAACATAGCTTGTCCTGCGATTACGACTTACCAGGCCTTGCCTCATCTTCCTGTACAACCAACAATCCGTTTAAATGAGACAAGGTCCTGGTGTCGATTTCTTGACAGCACTGTCTTTTATTAATGATTATTTTTCTCTAATTCAAGCGCCTTCTCAAATAAGATGTTGTTTTCGAGGTGAATATGGGTGAACATATCGCCTTCAAATTCTTGCAGCATTTTATAGAGTAAGCCGTAGCTGGCGCATGCATCTGCCGGAAGCTGATAATTGTCGCTGAGCAGCCGGATATCCGACAAGCTTTTTCCCACAATTTCATGTTCCTTCTCCATGAGCGTAATTGGAGTTTTTATGTTCCCGTTGGCGTTGGTGCCTGTTCCACTGTTTTTTGCCAGCACTAATTGTTTGATATAAGGGAACAGGAACGCCTCCTCTTTTTCCATATGTGCCGTCATCTCTTCGTCGATTTCCTGCACCAGCCGGAAAATATCATATAGCTCAGGATGAGCCGCACCATGAACCTTTGCCACTTTGTCTGCATATTTTAGTAGTTCAGGCAAGGATGCTTTTACATAACTATGATGCGTATTAACGATGTAATCGGCCAAAAAATCCAGCTTCCAATCATTGTAGGGTAACTGTCTGGACAAGGGCGAAACAGTCGTCTGCTTTTCTGCCTGCTGCAATTCATGCTCAACAGCAGCCACGTCTAACCCTTTTTCGGCGCAGGCGTCTTTAACGGTCTTTTTCCCCCCGCAGCAAAAATCCAGGCCATATTTCTTAAAGATCTCCGCTTTACGCAGGTCCTTGGCTGCAATTTGGCCGAGCGTTTCGTTATTTTCTCCACTAATCCGTTTTTTTATGTTCACCTTCCACCATTCGGGGCCCTGTTCCAGGTATTCCCATATAAATATGTCGCCGCGCTCGCCCAGAAGCTGATAATAAACCGGCTTGGGGTCATGGTCATTGAGAATAGTAAAACTTTCTCCTTCTTTTAAGGCATCAAAGTATTCGAAAATAGTCGGGTGTTTTAGCCTGGGTTCAATTAATGTGACGTTTAGCACGCAATCTTCTATGATTTCCATTTTGTAAAATTTTATTGTTCAATGGCATAAAGGTAAGGACTGTTTTACAAAAGAGAATAAAAGTACTTAAATACTTTTATTCTTGACTGTGGCGTGACATTGAAACCTTATTTTTTATACTTTTTTGTACAAACGATGATTTTGGTGCTCGCGACGATCATTGGATGGTGCAAAGAGGCCACGAGCTAATTATTAGAATAGATTATGGAAGCTATCGCCAAAAAGAAATTGGAAGTTAAAACGATTGGAGAACTTAAAGGACATACCGGTTGTATTTATGCTGTTGACCAGGGGCTTTACCCAAATACGGTATTTACTGGTGGCAGTGATAATTTCATTGCCCAATGGAACCTGGACACGCTTCAGGCTGAAAAGTTTGCCACTTCTTTTGCGGCACATCTATATTCGATTTGCCATATTCCGGAAAAGAGCCTGTTGCTTGCGGGAACTACAGAGGGGAATATCCATATTATAGATACCTATCAGAAAAAGGAGGTTCGGATACTTAAGTATCACAAGGGGCCTGTATTCGATATCAAATACTCTTTGGAAACCAATCGCTTTTATACTGCAGGGGGCGACGGCAACTTTGGCGTTTGTTCGCTTGACAGTCTCTCGCCCATAAAAATAATGACCCTTTGCGGCGAAAAAGTGCGGGGTATAGATTTCAATTATCATACCTCTGAGATCGCTATCGCGACGGGCAGTTGCGATATTTATATTTTAGACCTGTTCTCACTGCAGCTCAAACATGGGTTCATTGCACACCGGCTTTCCGCAAATACGGTGCGTTATACCCCTGATGGAAAATTTCTCCTCTCAGGCGGGCGGGATGCCTATTTGAATATTTGGGAAACCGGTAATTACACCGTTGTCAAATCTATACCGGCTCATAACTGGGCTATATATGATATTGCCTTTAGTCCGAACGGAGCATTATTCGCCACCGCAAGCCGTGATAAGACGGTCAAAATATGGAATACGGAAACGTTTGGGCTAATCAAACGCATCACCAAAGAAAGTTTCGCAGGCCATACGCATTCTGTCAATAAATTGCTTTGGACCGCCTTTAATAATTACCTGGTTTCTGTAGGAGATGATAAGGAAGTTACCGTTAGGGCAGTAGTTTATGAATAATCGGCGAAGGTTTCTAATTTAAAAGTCATCGTTGAGACATTATTTATACTTTTTTGTATAAACAAGGAATTTTGCTTTATCATTGTACAATTACCAGGCGGCTTGCTATCGGTTTACGGACTTCGGCAGACGAAGGCGCCCGGCGAGCTAAACAAATACCAAACCATGAAACAAGAATCAAACACCCTGGAGCAATCGGTATCTGGCGATTATAAATACGGCTTTGTAACGAATATAGAAACCGATGTGATCCCCCGGGGGCTCAACGAGGAGGTTATCCGTTTACTTTCCGAAAAGAAAAATGAACCCTCGTGGATGCTGGATTGGCGGCTGAAAGCGTACCGGCACTGGCTGACGATGGAGGAACCAAAATGGCCGAATGTAAGCTACCCTCAAATAGATTACCAGGATATCAGCTATTACGCCGCCCCAAAAAACAAAGGAAAGCTTAAGGGGCTGGATGAGGTAGATCCTGAGCTGCTCCGCACCTTTGACAAGTTGGGAATTTCCTTAAACGAACAGAAACGCCTCACAGGGGTAGCCGTCGATGTGGTGGTTGATAGCATTTCAGTTGCCACTTCTTTTCAAAAACAGTTGCAAGATGTTGGTATTATCTTTTGCTCCATGAGCGAAGCTATACAGAAACACCCGGAACTGGTTAGAAAGTATATCGGCTCAGTTGTACCGGCGACGGACAATTTCTTTGCGGCGCTGAACTCGGCGGTATTTAGCGATGGGTCTTTTTGCTACATTCCCAAAGGCGTACGCTGCCCGATGGAGCTATCAACCTATTTTCGTATCAATACCGGAAATTCCGGACAATTTGAGCGGACACTGATCATCGCCGAAGATGCAAGTTACGTAAGTTACCTGGAAGGTTGTACCGCCCCTCAGCGTGATGAAAATCAGTTACATGCTGCAGTTGTTGAGCTTATTGCCATGGAAAAGGCTGAAATTAAGTACTCGACCGTTCAAAACTGGTACCCCGGCGACCAGGATGGCAAAGGCGGCGTTTACAATTTTGTCACCAAGCGAGGGCTATGTTTGGGCGAACGCTCAAGGATATCCTGGACGCAGGTCGAAACCGGCTCTGCCATTACCTGGAAGTACCCCAGCGTAATTCTGAAAGGCGATCATTCTGTTGGTGAGTTCTATTCTGTGGCCCTAACAAATCATTACCAGCAAGCCGATACAGGTACCAAAATGATCCACCTCGGCAAAAACACCAAAAGCCGTATTGTAGCCAAAGGAATTTCTGCAGGCTACAGTCAAAACAGCTACCGGGGGCTTGTTCGTGCCGGAAAGAATGCTGTTGGATCACGAAATTATTCACAGTGTGATTCCCTGCTTTTGAGCGATCATTGCGGAGCGCACACGTTCCCCTATATCGAAGTAAAAAATGCAAGATCAGTGGTCGAGCATGAGGCTACTACCTCTAAGATCAGTGAAGACCAGCTCTTTTATTGCAAACAAAGAGGAATAGATGCGGAAACAGCCATCGCACTGATCGTAAACGGCTTCGCTAAGGAAGTAATGAACCAGTTGCCGATGGAATTTGCGATAGAGGCCAAAAAACTACTTGCAGTGAGCCTTGAAGGCAGCGTAGGCTAATAAAAATATCAATTACTAAATTAAAATATCATGTTATCCATTAAGAACATACATGCATCCATCGAGAGTAAACAAATACTTAAAGGCATCGACCTTTCCATCCGGGCCGGAGAGATCCATGCAATAATGGGCCCCAACGGTTCCGGTAAGAGTACCCTGGCGTCGGTATTAGCCGGCAGGGAAGAATATGAAGTAACGGAAGGGTCGGTCACTTTTTTAGGGAAAGATTTATTGGCACTGCCGCCGGAAGACCGCGCACGTGAAGGACTGTTCCTGGCATTTCAGTACCCTGTTGAAATACCCGGCGTTAGTACGACCAATTTTATCAAGGCAGCCGTAAACGAAAAGAGGGAGTATAGAGGCGAAGAACCTTTGGATGCTGTCAACTTTATGAAACTGATGAAGGCTAAAATGGCAATGCTGCAAATCGACCAATCATTGCTGAGCCGTTCAATTAACGAGGGCTTTTCGGGCGGAGAAAAAAAACGTAACGAAATTTTCCAGATGGCGATGCTCGAGCCCAGGCTGATGATATTGGACGAGATGGACTCTGGTTTGGATATTGACGCTTTACGCATTGTGGCTAATGGCATCAATAAGCTTCGTAACGAAAACAATGCCGTACTAATTATCACGCACTATCAGCGATTACTCGACTATTTGCAGCCGGACTTTGTCCATGTACTTTATAACGGGCGTATTGTCAGATCAGGAACAAAAGAGCTGGCGATGGAACTGGAGGAGAACGGTTACGATTTTATTAAGGATGAAGTCAATTTAGTAGCATCTGAATAAAGCGGCGGTTATGATGAATTTAAGCGATTTTAAAGATCATTACGAAGAATTACAGGCAATGACGCCCGAAAGCCTGATCGCGCAGATCAGGCGGGAAGGTTTTCATGTTTATGACAAAGAAGGCTTACCGACGAAACGTAATGAAGAATGGAAATACACGGATGTCGGAAGGCTGTTGGACAACAAGTACCATTTCGATGACATACAGGATGCTTCCTTCCGATTGGAAGAATTAGAGGCCATCCGATTACCCGGTTATCAGGACGCGAATGAAATCGTGTTTGTAAATGGCCGTTTCGCGCCAGGACTTTCAAATATCCGTTCTGCACCCGGCCAGCTTACGGTATTACCATTGGAAACTGCTGCGGAAGGAATTTATAAAGGTATCGTACAAGAACATCTCGGCTGCAGCAACACTTATATTAAAGATGGTATTCACGCCCTAAATACTTCGCTGATTAAAGAAGGTGTTTTTCTTTATGTACCGCGGGGGCAGGAGTTAACTCATCCCCTTTATATCTATCATATCTCCGATGCCCGGCGGCACAATGTTCTTTCCCAGCCAAGGAGCCTGCTCTGCATTGAGGAGAATACGAAAGTTCAATTGATTGAGGCTTTTAGCACATTGGGTACTGAGGAATGTTTTACCAACCAGGTAATGGAGGTGGCAATTCGCCAAAATGCGGTTGTTGAATATTATAAAATCCAAAACGAAACAGCCAATGCCAGCCAGGTAAGCACAACACATATTCGTCAAACAGGCCGCAGTTATTTGCACGCAGTAACGGTTACACTCAACGGAGGCATGATTCGCAATAATATGAATGTGATCATGGAAGCGGCCGGCAGCGAGGCCCATTTATTCGGCCTATATGTTTTAAATGGACACACGCATACTGATAATCACACGCTGGTGGATAATATACAGCCGAATTGCCTCAGTAATGAGCTATATAAAGGGATCCTGGACGACGACGCCACCGGTGTATTTAACGGGAAGATCATGGTTCGTCCCGATGCACAAAAGACAAATGCCTATCAAACCAATAAGAATATCCTGTTATCGGATAATGCTGCCATCAATACCAAACCTCAGTTAGAGATTTTTGCGGACGACGTTAAATGCTCACATGGCTGTACGGTAGGTCAGTTGGACGAAAGCGCATTGTTTTATTTAAGAGCGAGGGGCATTCCGAAACCGGATGCGCAGCAATTATTGCTGAAGGCATTTGCACTGGATATACTCGACCAGGTTAAGCCCGAATTATTACGTGGTTATGTTGAACAACTGATCACTCAACGTTTAGCTGTTAACAGGAAATGATTTTGACGAGCCCAACTTATATTGATCTTGATGTAGGCGCTGTGCGGCAACAGTTCCCTATACTCAACCGAATGGTTAAAAATAAACCGTTGGTGTACCTCGATAATGCCGCGACTACTCAAAAACCGCAAGCTGTTATCGACACGATCAGCCAATATTACAGCAATTTTAACGCGAACATACATCGTGGGATCCACAGCCTTGCCGAAGAGGCGACCGCCGCCTATGAGACCTCACGTATTGCTGTTCAGCAGTTCATCGGTGCAGCCTGCCCGGAAGAGGTTGTTTTTACAAGGGGCACCACGGAAAGTATAAACCTGGTCGCTTACACCTGGGGCCGGGCCAATATTGCAGCCGGTGATGAAATATTAATTTCCGGGATGGAGCACCATTCCAATATTGTGCCCTGGCAGATGCTTTGCGAGGAGAAGAATGCGGTATTAAAAGTGATACCGGTTTTGGATAATGGCGAGCTTTCCATGATCGATTACTACAATTTGCTTGGTCCGAAAACAAAAGTGGTAGCGCTTGCCCAGGTTTCAAATGCGCTGGGTACGGTCAACCAGGTTAAAGCAATGATCAAGGCTGCACACCAGGCCGGCGCTGTTGTGCTGATCGATGGGGCGCAATCCGCTGTTCACCTGGACATAAACGTTCGGGATTTGGATTGTGATTTTTTTGCATTTTCAGGGCATAAGCTTTATGGTCCGACCGGGATTGGTGTCTTATTCGGCAAAAAAGATATGCTCGAAAATATGCCGGTTTTCCAGGGCGGCGGTGAAATGATCAAAGAGGTTACCTTTGAACGGACTATCTATAACGAACTTCCTTATAAATTCGAGGCCGGCACGCCAAACATAGCCGGTGCTATCGCACTGAAAACGGCTTTGGATTTTTTGAATGGCCTCGGCAGGAACAATATCCGGAAACATGAAGCTGCTTTGCTGGAATACGCAACAGCCCAACTGGAACTTATTCCCAATTTGACCGTCATCGGCCAGGCCAGGGAGAAATGCAGTTTGGTGTCTTTTGTAATTAAGGGCGCCCACCCGCAGGATATTGGGGTTTTATTGGACAACCAGGGGATTGCCGTAAGAACGGGCCACCATTGCGCACAGCCGTTGATGGAGCGTTTCGGTATCCCGGGAACGGTAAGGGCTTCTTTCGCAGTTTACAATACGTTTGCGGAGATAGATGCGCTTATTGCCGGTATTTGGAAAGCCCTCAAAATACTGTCATGACAATGGAGAAAGACATTTTAGAAATTGAGAGCGATTTCGTAGAGTCGTTTTCCTTCCTGGATACCTGGGAGGAAAAGTATGAATATATTATTGAGCTTGGCAAAAAACTACCGCCATTAGAAGTTCAGTATAAAACAGAAGACAGGAAAATCAAGGGCTGTCAGTCTACGGTATGGCTGGCGCCTTTCTATAACGATGGTAAAGTTTTCTTTAAAGCCGATAGTGATGCAATGATCGTAAAAGGTCTGATCAGTATGTTAATTGCCGTATTGTCCGGGCACACCCCTGATATGATCATTAACGCGTCATTGGATTTTATAGAAAAGATCGGGATGCACGCCCACCTGGCACAAACACGTTCAAATGGTTTGCGGGCAATGGTGAAACAGATGAAAGACTATGCAATAGCCTATAAAGAAATGCACGAACAGGAAAATCACTAATGGACCAAGAAACGCTAAAACAAAAGGTAATCGACTGTCTGCAAACGATATACGATCCGGAAATTCCCGTCAGTATTTACGAATTAGGATTAGTATATGAGGCGGAAGTGCTGCCCCCATATAATAATGTCCAGATCGTGATGACACTTACCGCACCGAGTTGTCCTTCTGCCCAGGATATTCCGGTTGAGGTAGAACAAAAGGTCAGGGCCATTGAAGGGGTAAATGAAGTGATCGTTGTTGTAACGTGGGACCCCCCATGGGATAGCGATATGATGTCCGAAACGGCAAAACTGGAATTAGGATTGTTGTAATGAAGCCGATTTTGCAACAGGTAAAAAAAGAATAATTTTAGATGTAAGTATTCAGTCGTCCTAAATAACAGAAAATGAAAATAACGTCGCAGGAAGAATATGGGCTCCGAATTTTATTAAGAATTGCCAGGTTTCATGACAAGGAAGGTATGACCATACAGTCGTTGGCAGTAGCCGAGGGTTTATCACTTCCCTACGTCGCCAAACTCACGCGCCTGCTTCGTATCAAAGGATATATTAATAGTACTCCCGGCAATAAAGGCGGTTATGTCCTGGCGCGACCTGCAGATGAGATCAATATCAACCAGGTCCTAAAAATTCTGGGAGGTTCTTTATTCGAAGAATCGTTTTGTAATGATTATCCGGGAATACTTAAGTTTTGTACGAACTCGGTGGATTGTTCGATACGCTCCCTCTGGCAGATGGTCCAGATCGATATCGATCAGTTGCTGGACAAGGTGACTTTGGCGGATCTGATCGGTACAGCGATGCGACCTGATAAAACGCTCAATACATTAGTAGAACAAAAAGTAAACGGTTAAAACGGTATTAACCGGAAATTCTTTTGGATATATTATTATATCAACATCTTGTTTTACGGTAAAGATATTTATCAATGTTATTCTTCCAATGGATGTTCATGAAGCTCTTCCTGCTTAAAAAATTTCGCATCAAAGTAATCTTTATACATACGCGAAATATTGGTTATACTGATTTCTTTGGGACACTCCGCTTCGCAAGCCCCTGTCCAGGTGCAGTTACCAAACCCTTCTTTATCCATTTGAGCAACCATTGATTGTACCCGGCGATAACGCTCAGGCTGCCCTTGCGGCAACATGGCCAGTTGTGACACTTTAGCTGATACGAACAGCATAGCCGAAGCATTTTTGCATGCCGCGACACACGCGCCGCATCCGATACAAGTAGCGGAATTGAAAGCCTCATCGGCCAAAACTTTGGGAATAGGGATTTCGTTTGCGTCAGGAACGCCGCCGGTACTTACTGATACGTAACCGCCGGCCTGCTGAATCCTGTCGAATGCGGAACGGTCAACAGCCAAATCTTTTATAACAGGGAAAGGAGCTGCGCGCCATGGCTCGATAGTGATCGTTTCCCCATTGTGGAACGTCCGCATATGCAGCTGGCAGGTGGTAATTGCCTTTTTTGGCCCATGAGGATGACCGTTGATATATAAAGAACACATTCCGCAGATACCCTCACGGCAGTCATGGTCGAAATAGATAGGATCTTCGTTTTTGTGCACGAGGCCTTCGTTCACTACGTCCAGCATTTCTAGGAATGACATGTCCGGTGAGATGTTTTCGGCCTTGTAGGTTACGAATTTGCCTGTTGATTGTGCGTTTCTTTGCCGCCACACTCTCAGCGTTAGGCTCATATTTTCGTTGGTCATTTTGATTGCCATTGGTATCTCGTTTCTAATTCTTCAGGCTGGGGTCACCACTTAAAGGCGGAAAACCAAGTTAAGCAAATCGTTAATCTTGAACAACCTGTTTAGAAATTATACAATTACGCGGCAAGTAAGTAGCGTAATTGTTTTCAGGAATTTTATTGCGGCTTGTAAGTTCCGGGGATTGTTCGAAAGCCAATCGCCAGCCGGTTCCATCCGTTTATAGCAATAATTGCCATGGATAAAGCAACGATTTCTTTTTCATCAAAATGTTTACGAACCGAATTATATAAAGAATCAGGCACCTCGTTTTTTGAAATTAAAGTAAGAGCTTCGGCCCATTCCAAAGCGGCGCGTTCGCGATCAGTATAAAAAGGAGTTTCCCGCCAGGCATTTAAAGCATACAGGCGTTGTTCTGTTTCACCTGCTTTACGAGCATCTTTGGTATGCATATCAATACAATATGCGCAGCCGTTTATTTGCGAAACCCTTGTTTTTACCAGTTCACATAGCGGACGTTCAAGCCTGGAAGCGGCGACATATTTTTCAAGCTCATGCATTGCTTTTAATGCATCCGGTGAAATTTCTGCATAGTTTAATCTTTCTTCCATCACTTTAAATCTATTGATATTTAAAAATTTTAATGTTTTTCCATTTCATCCATAGCAATAGTTGCGTGTGCATAAGCAGCGCCCGCACGCATTTCGGCTGCTACCCAAACAGCTTCCATAATTTCCTCTTTGCCGGCGCCTGCCCGTATGGCCTGTTTTGTATGCGACCTAATGCAGTATGGGCATTGTGTTACGTGGGCTACTGCTACGGCAATCAATTGTTTCGTTTTTTCAGGAAGTGCGCCCTCCTCAAATACCGTTTTGCTAAAGGTTCGCCATGCTTCTACATTTTTACGGGCTAATGCAGCCTTTTTATCACTCAACTCTTTTGTTGCGGCCGGGAATAGATTTTCATTTTCCATGATATAAATTTTAAAGAATAAGTTATTTTTATTTAGGCGTTTTCATTTCGGTGTTATCTAAAAAATGCTTCAGGCATATCCCTAATACACATCAAGAATAAATAACGTTTATATTGCTGCATCGGCGCTAAATAGTTGTTTAATAACGAGCGCTTCGTTGTGCAATTCGTCTCTTGCTCCATAAACCAGTGTAACAGGGCCCTGCTTCAGGTATTCTTTTAAAATGGCAGTTTGATCATTATTTTCATCAAGCTCCAGTTTATATTTTCTTATGAATTCGCTCCATTTTTCGGGGTCGTGGGCAAACCATTTCCGTAGTTCAGTGCTGGGAGCAATGCCTTTTAACCATACGTCAACTTTGGCCTTTTGCTTAGTTAGTCCCCTTGGCCAGAGTCTGTCCACAAGAATACGCATCCCGTCGTCTTTCGCAGGGTTATCATAAACTCTTTTAATTTTTAGTTTCATACGATTACAGCCCCTCCTGCAATAATTAATAAAATTTGCCTTACCACTTGGTGTTTTATGCGTTCCGCTATTTATAACAGATGAATGATTGAAAAACGCGTTAAGATGGGAAGATCAGCAATGGGATATGTATATTACCAGGTATAACATACGGAATATCGTAGCCTAATAATTCATTGAAATGATACCCATGGTTTACTAATACCAGCAAGTCATTATTCATGCCGTTAACCAACACGTCAAAGACCTTAAGAATGTCCTTTTCCCTGATATTATCAAAGCAAAAATATCTGTGATTAACGGATGGAATAATCTCCTCTTTAAAGATATTAAACGCATAGGCGTTATCAAGGTGTGGTAGTCCGTTTGAGGCTATGGCAGCTACTAAAATGCTGGCAGCAAGCGCGGTCGCAAAATCGTTTAAATAATGGATTATGTCCTGGCGGCAGAACCGAAGATCTGTTGCATATACTATTTTTTCAAAGGCTTTACATTGAAATCGCTGCGGAATTAATAATACCGGACATCCGGACCGGGTAGAACAGCAAAGTAGTTCCCTGTTGATATTCGAAATATCATGTTCGCCTTCCGCGACTCCTTTGATCAGTAGTCCCGCATTGCACTTATTCACGATAGACAAAACATTTCCCGGGGTAAAATCTTCATCGTCAATAATATTCACTACCGGCGTTAATCCGGTTTGCGCGTAAAGGTTCGATTCCAATTCTTCGATCCAGCTGTTTTTATCAAAAGGTAAGTCCGACACCATTTGATTGGTGTTAGAAGAAATCATTTCGACTGTTGCCGGTAATTTTGTTTTGTCGAAAGTATTCCATACATGCAAGGTAGTATTAGTTTTTCCTGCTAAGAGCAACGCGAGTTGCGCAGCATGTTCCGTTTCAGGCGAAAAATCATTGAATATCAAAATATTTTTCATGACAACTTTTATTGGTGTGAGATAACTGAGAAGCATCTTAATAAAAGACATCCAAGTCTTTTATTATACAAATAAAAGACATTTTTTTACGGAAAGATAGGGTGTGTTTGATTATTGCAAACCTCTGACAAGAGTGTATTGGCCACAATTATTGTTTGTGCTTTTGGTTAAAATCGGCGACCAACCCAAACCTTGAGACGAGTAGATTTGTCCTTATTTGTTACTGTCGGTATGGCTGTTAATGTATTTTTCTTTTAACGCACTTAGCAAATCATCCGTCAAATTTTCACTGGAAATACCATAGCGTTTACCAGCGTCCCTTTCAAATTGTTCTTTACCGAAGATATCACATACACTACGGCTTCATCGTCAGGGCCGAAAAGGCCCTCAAAGCGGTAGTGCTTATCGATGACAAATTCGTCAGCGTGAAGCTGCAGTGAATTTCCATGACATACCAGGCAGTTATCATTCAGATTGAAATCGAGGGTATAACCTTCCTCTTTAAGTTTATTTAATACTTCAGAAACGGTTGTCATCGTGTTCATGGCAAAGCTTTAATTGTATTATATATCGTAGAAAAGGCGAAACAAACCCAAAATGATAATTGGCGATTTACAGACCTTTATTGCAGAAAATAAATAACCAGAAAGAGGCTTTTATTTTCGGAATAGATGCAAGTACTAAATTAGAAGTTTCATCAATGAAAAAAGATGTCCTAAAGTAAAAAGTAATTGACTGTTTACTGACGATATATATCTGAAATATCAATCTCGGGTCGTAATTGAGCATTGATATATTTGGATAAATACGACGGTCATCTCTTGAACGTGAAGCAGGCGTAATTTTCCGGGTATTAAATTGCGATCATTTGTATGACTGTTTATCTTTAACGTAAGTTAATTGCAGTCAATTAGTTGCAAAAAATGGTGAGCATCTGATGAGCACCAAGATAAAAACATTAAATCCAGTGAGATGAGGGGCATAGTTCGAGTCCCGTCCATTCCGCTGATAATAAGGTCAAAACGAATAAAAGCCTATAAATAAATGTTTACAGGCTTTTTTGATGTGCGGCCGGCAGGGGCGCTTTTATTTGGATCAAGCGGAATCTTTGTGAATAAAGCGCGTGAACATGGCGGTTTAGTAAAAAAGCCACCCGGAGGTGGCTTTTTAGTAGCGGGGAGCAGGATCGAACTGCCGTCCGCCAGCTGGCGGATATGAATCCTACGCTCTAACCATCTGAACCATCAAACTTTCCCCGGACAATATTCCAGATGAACTGTCGGCCTTTGGCTGATTTTAATTGCTTTTCTCTTTTGAGAGCCTCTGTTTTAGTTTCAAATTCTTCGGTATGTACAATAATCCAGGGCCGGTATCGCAGCGTATAACCATTGGTGCCTAATTCATTATGAGAAACAATACGATTCGCACTATCAGAGGAATAGCCTATATAGATTTTGTTAAATTTCCGAGAATAAAGCGCGTAAACGGTAAACATGACTCAGGCATAAAGTAAAAAAGCCACCCGGAGGTGGCTTTTTAGTAGCGGGGAGCAGGATCGAACTGCCGACCTTAGGGTTATGAATCCTACGCTCTAACCATCTGAGCTACCCCGCCAAATATTTTATTTATAAGAACTATCTATCGAACTGCCGTCCGCCAGCTGGCGGATATGAATCCTACGCTCTAACCATTTGAGCTACCCCGCCAAACATTTTTTTCTTTTTAACGGCTGGAATACCAGGCTTGCAAGCTGGAAAACCGCTTTATTTGGCTCTAAACACTGTTCTGAGATTCAGCCAGTGCAGAGCGCCAAATGCAATGCCGCCCACCCTTAAAAAGAGTTTGCAAATATAGCAGAAATTCATTTTCTTTAGAAAAAATGTGAAGATTTAAACCTGAGAGCTGATCACGATCCCCTATGCCAGAGAAGAAAAAATTTAATATTGAGTACGAGATCAAATCATCTCCCAGGATATTATACAGTTTTTTGAGCGAGCCCAACGGGCTTACGCAATGGTTTGCCGACGATGTGAGCGTTCGGGACCATGTATACACATTTACCTGGGATGATGAGGAACAGAAGGCGAAGCTGCTGCTGACCAAAGAGAATAAGTTAGTGCGTTTCAAATGGGTAGATGACGACCCGGCCTGTTATTTCGAAATGGAAATTTTGCAGGACGAACTGACAAACGATGTAGCCCTGAGCATTACCGATTTCGCCACGGAGGAAACAATGAGCGAACGCAAACTGATCTGGGATAATCAGGTCGAATATCTGATCAGTGTACTTGGAGCATGAGGTAAATTTACTTTTTCATTAATTTTGTGTCGTGAAAAAGATCCATCTTTTGCTGCTCAGGTCGTTTGCCAGGCCGTTTGCTGTAACATTTTTCATCGTGATGTTCGTGTTGCTGATGTTGTTCCTGTTCAAATACATCGACGACCTTATCGGCAAAGGCTTTGAATGGTATACCATAGCGCAACTGATGTTCTATTCTTCGGCTACCAACGTCGCAATGGCGTTGCCGCTGTCCGTGCTGCTTTCGTCCATCATGACCTATGGCAGCCTGGGCGAAAATTATGAGCTCGTAGCCATTAAGTCGGCGGGTGTGTCGCTTCGCCGGGCCATGTACCCAATGATAATCGTGGTGGCCATCCTCAGCGTTGCAGCGTTTATTTTTTCAGACAACATGCTGCCGATAGCGAATGAGAAATATTATTCGTTGTTGTACGACGTGCGGCAGCAAAAATCAGCCAACCTGCTGCCCGAGGGGGTTTTCAGTAATAGTTTCCCGGGCTACACTATTCGGGTAAGTAAAAAGGACCCTGATGGCCGGACGCTGCATGGCGTAATGATCTATCAAACCAATCCGACAACCAATAACACCGATGTGCTAATTGCCAGGGAAGGGCTGATGTACCGCACTCCGGATAACAAATACTTGGTAATGAAACTTAAAGATGGCGTTCGGTACCAGGAAAGCCCGGGAGACCACGGTTACGAACCCCGTCAACAATTTACACGGTTCCGTTTTAAAGAAACCGAGCAGAAGTTTGATATCTCGTTCATGAAGCTGCACCGTACGCCCGAGAGCTTGTTCCGCACGGCTGTTCAGATGATGGACCTTAAGCAACTAAAGTATTTTGGCGACTCGACGCGAAAGCAAACGGACAGCACCTTAATGGTAAACTATAAGCTTATAACACCGTATTTTAAATACTTTTCGGTACCTAAAAAAGCGCTTACCAAGGGGACGCAATATGTAACGCCCAAAAATGGCGACCTGCTTTCAGGCATGACATTGCAGCAAAAAACCACAACGATGATCAATGCCCTCAACGAGTACCGCTCGCTGCAGGAGGTGATAAAAAACCGCGCGGATACTTACACGGAACAGATGCGAAACATACACCGGTATGATATTGAGTACCAAAAGAAATTTACCCTTTCTGCGGCATGCATCGCTCTGTTCCTGATAGGCGCGCCGCTGGGGGCAATAATTCGCAAAGGTGGCCTTGGCATGCCAATCGTCGTTTCCGTAATATTTTTCCTGGTCTATTATATCATTTCAACCATAGGCGAGAAATCCGCTAAGGACGGCGACTGGTCGCCCATATTTGGCTCATGGATTGCCATTATTTTTTTGACACCTATCGGTATATTCTTGTCATACAAAGCTGCAAACGATTCGGTTTTGTTCGATATGGAAGCCTATAGAAGATTCTTTAAAAAGCTGATAGGGCGAAAAGACTAGTAATCAGGTTGTTTATTTAGCTATATGACTGTTACAATTTGACACAACTTGCATAATAAGCTACAGGCAACTTTTACAAATATCCGACCGTACTGCAAGCAGAATGCGTTAAATTTGTAGTGTTCTGAGTTTTGCGGGGCGTAATAACCGCAAAGATTATCTTTCTTATAAATAACATGCTGGATACGATACAGGAAGCAATTGATGCCATCAAGGCGGGCAAGATGGTTATAGTGGTAGATGATGAGGATCGCGAAAATGAAGGCGATTTCGTCACGGCCGCACATAACGCGACACCCGAAACTATAAATTTTATGATCCGCCACGGCCGGGGATTAGTTTGTGCGCCGATAACAGCTCAGCGTGCCCAGGAGTTGCAACTCGTACCCATGGTGAGCAACAATACAACTTCGCACGAAACCAATTTTACCGTTTCGGTCGATCTGCTTGAGGGCTGCACCACGGGAATATCGGCTTCAGACCGTTCAAAAACGGTGTTATCGCTTATAAACCCCTCTACTTTGCCGGATGACCTGGGAAGACCCGGGCACATATTTCCACTGATAGCCAAAGACGGAGGCGTATTACGCAGGACCGGACATACGGAAGCGGCTATTGACCTCGCGGTTTTAGCAGGCTTTGAACCGGCAGGCGTAATCTGCGAAATTGTAAAGGAAGATGGCGAAATGGCCCGTCTTCCAGACCTGGTGCAAATAGCGAAGGACTTTGATCTGAAAATCATTTCGATCAAAGATCTTATCGAATATCGGCTTACGGCAGAAACGCTTATTCATAAGGAAATATCGGTAAAAATGCCTACCGAATGGGGCGATTTCGATATGATCGCTTATACTCAGCTCGACACCGGCGAGCACCACCTTGCGCTGGTTAAAGGCAGTTGGGAGCCAGGCGAACCTATTTTGGTGCGCGTGCACAGTTCGTGCGTTACGGGTGATATTTTTGGCTCGTGCCGATGCGATTGCGGCCCCCAGTTGCACAAAGCAATGCAGATGATAAGTGAAGAAGGCAGGGGAGTAATCGTTTACATGAACCAGGAGGGCAGGGGCATAGGACTGATCAATAAGTTAAAAGCCTACCATTTGCAGGAAAATGGATTAGATACTGTTGAGGCCAACCTAAAGCTGGGCTTTAAAATGGACCAGCGCGATTATGGTATAGGCGCCCAGATATTGCGTAGCCTGGGCGTTTCAAAGATGCGGCTGATGTCTAATAATCCCAAAAAAAGAGCCGGCTTAATAGGTTACGGGCTTGAAGTAGTTGAAAACGTGCCGATCGAGATCAAACCTAATCCGCACAACGAAGCATACCTGATAACCAAACGGGATAAGATGGAGCATACCATTTTGCTCGATCACTGATCGTCGTCACCGGGGCTTTCGCTCTCAGATTTTCCATTGGACTGAGAATTGTTCGGAGTTCCCGATGGTTTATCCGGCGGCACAGGCAGTGGTTTAACCCGTTGCTTGTTCCCGTTATGAAACATGTTTTTAATAAACTCACCGAACGAGTCAAAATCCCGTTGATACAATAAGCCCAGGCCGTTCACGTATTGCGCTCCGATCTGGTCAATATCGTTCAGGGTTGTACTGTTCAATAATTTATAAGAATAACGCGCGTTTAACGACCCATTTTTTAGTATAAGATATTGTGCGCTGAAATCCTTGTACAGGTTGTTGAAGTTGGTATTGAACAGGCTGGTATTGTTATTGAAAAGATTGGCGCTGCCGGTGTTATTAAACAAGCTGCCACTTAGTACAAATCTTTCATTAAATAATCGCAGTGAAGCGCTGGCGTCATTGAACGACCTGATATTAAGGTCGAGGTTTTTGATGGCGTTGGATTGAGAAATTACCGAATTAAGCTTGTTGAAAGCAAATTCGCTTACAGCTTCGCCCGCGGTGCCCACCGCCTGCTTGGTGATATCGTTACCCGTGCCCGATGAAAAGTTCCGGCGTACGATAATGCTTAATGCCTGCTGGCTGCGGTTGTTGTAGTCGTTCAGGTACGTTCCCAAATCGTCCTTTATCGTTGGGTCGGTTGGAAAGTTGAAGTCAAAATCAATGTTGGGTTGCAGCAACGATTTTGTCAGGATCAGGTTAGCCTGAACCAATACCTGGGTGTTAGGTTGTGCCTGCCCGGCCGCCTGGTATAAGGGTTGTATGTTAGTGCGTACTTCGTAAATAGCCCTAAGGTTAATCTCGGCATTGTTCGGGTCGCCTGTCCAGCGTATGGTGCCGCCCTGCGTAACCTGGAAGTTTTTGCTGATCACGTCTTTGGCGATAAATTCAAATTTACCCGTCGTGATCAGGAAGTCGCCATACATGTTAAAGTCGCCCAGGCTGCTGATATTCAGTTTCAGGTTATTGGCTACACCATTTCCCTCCAGTTTGCCATAGTCGGTGGTGATCTTTACCGTGGTCTTTTCGTCCACGCTAAGGTCGAAGTTTAATGTGATGCCGTAAAAGGCTTTAGCATGCGGCACCTGCTTCATGGTGTCGGTGTGGCTCACAAATTTTATAAAATCATAGTTTTCGGCAACCGACGAGGTGTTAAGCGGAATATTAAAAACGGTGCCGGCTTCAGTTTTGGCTTTAATGTCGATATTCATCTTATCGGTTGGGCCGCTGAAAGTAAAACGCCCTGTGGCATAGGCGGTACCGAAATAAAGATGGTTATCTTTAAAAGTGGTGTTCAGAGCAAGCAGCTTTCGGGCATTAAGCGTAACCTCTATGTCGGGATTTGAAACGTCGTTCAGGTCCACCTTGCCGCTGGCGATTCCCTCCCCGCCTTTGGCGTCCCGTAAGGCCATATCGTCAACGTTAATAACACTATTGCTTACATTCAGCGTGTGACTGACGGTATAAGCCGTTTTCAGGTAATTGACGGTAAAGCCTGTATTCTCCAGTTTTATGTTGCCGTCAAAGCCTGGGTCTGATAGTGTCCCCGCAACTTTAAGATCGGCCGAGACGGTGCCCTTCAGATTTGATACCAGGTCCTTTACGAACGGCGAAAATATGATCGCCTCGCTATGGTTCATCGTGATGTTGAAATCAAGTTTGTCCTCCGCGTTTTTGCCCAGGATGTATGCGCCGGCGATGTTCATCGTTTCGAGCCCGTGATTCACGATATTCATTTTAACATCGGCCTGGTTGCGGTTGCTGTCGAGCGTAGAGGTCATATTTACATCGCCGATGTATACCTTATTCATCATAAAGGAGTCAATGCCCATATGGGCATCGAAGGCCGGCGATTTGGTGATAGCGCTCAACGAAACATTGCCATTTAAAGTGCCCTTCATCCTGATATCTGCCGACTTGGCGGTAAG
>DASZYQ010000046.1:0-23355 GCA_035545315.1 Mucilaginibacter sp.
TGGGGCGGATGTTGTAGTCGTAGCTTACAACGTCGGGAATCTCATCAGTTGTTCCCCTCTCGTGGTGGCATGCGCTAAAGCTGATTAACCCTACTGCAATACAAAGCACCCAGCAAAAATTGGCCAAACGCGTCATTAAAATAGTACCCTGGTTATAATTGGAATAAACTAAGGTAACGATTTATTCATGTTTTTCGAGAAATTGTAATAAAATAATGACAAAAGCGAAAACGGAGTATCTCGTCTTATTTTACATATCGTGATACTATTTTAACAAGCTTTGTATCAATTGCATATTTAACACTAAATTAGTGTCAGCAATACACTCAGCGCTAAATTCATCCTATAGTAAACCAGTTCTCAGTTATGAAAAATAAGATACTCTGCTACATTTTATCCGTTGCATTTACGTTTCCGGGCATTCATGTCTTTTCCCAGGTTAAAAGCGCCGGCGGCAGCCTGGATAAAAAGATCGACGCCATCATAAAAAAGCTTACGCTCGAAGAAAAGATCAATATGTTGCACGCCAACGGTATATTCAGCACGGCCGGCGTTCCGCGCCTGGGTATACCGGGGCTGATGACCGACGATGGCCCGCTTGGTGTTCGCGAAGATGTGAAAGAAGGCTGGGGATCGGCTAACCTGACGACCGACTCGGCTACATTTTTCCCTAATGGATCGGCCGTTGCTGCTACATGGAACCCGGAACTCGCTTATAAAATGGGGCGTGATATAGGCGAAGAAGCCCGTGAACGCGGAAAATATATCATGCTGGCGCCAGCGTTCAACATTTGCCGTGTTCCTTTATGCGGAAGAACTTATGAGTATTATTCGGAAGATCCTTATTTAAACGCTCAGCTTGCCGTTGAGGCTGTAAAAGGAATGCAAAGCCAGGATATTGCGGCCTGCGTAAAGCATTTCGCATTGAATAACCAGGAGATCGAAAGGAATACAATCAGCGTTGATATCGATGAGCGCGCATTGCGTGAAATATATCTGCCTGCATTTAAGGCCGCGATAACCGAAGGCCACGCCTGGACCATTATGTCGGCCTATAATAAGGTGCGCGGTGTGTATTGCTCGGAGAACGACTATTTATTGCAAAAAATACTACGCGACGAATGGAAATTCAAAGGCATAGTGATCAGCGACTGGGGCGGTACGCACAGCACGGTGAAGGCGGCGAATAACGGCCTCGACCTTGAAATGGGATCGCGGCCGCCTTATGATACTTACTTCTTTGCCGATAAGCTGCTCGATTCGGTGAAGGCAGGTAAAGTGAGCGAGAAGGTGATCGACGACAAAGTGCGCCACATTCTTTGGGTAATCTATCATACTTCAATGGCAGCCAATCCGCCGGCAGGAAAAATGAATACCCCTGAACACAGCAAAACGGTCTATGACATCGCGTCTGAATCTATTGTCCTGTTGAAAAATGACAAGCGTTTGCTGCCGTTAAATACGTCATCGTTAAAAAGCATCGCCGTGATAGGCGATAATGCCACACACACCTTCCATTTGGGCGGATTCGGCGCGGGTGTAAAGGCCCGGTACGAGGTTACGCCACTGGCGGCTTTGCAACACCGGTTAGGTAATAAATTAACCATCAATTACGCGCAGGGTTATTCAGGCGAATACCACCAGTTCGGCAGGAATGCGCGTAAAATGGCTGATAAGCCCGATTCGGCAATGATGGCGCAAGCCGTTGCGGCTGCCAAAGAGTCGGATGCAGCCCTGCTGTTTATCGGCGGTAACCGTGATTACGAAAGCGAAGGCAGCGACCGTAAAGATCTGAGCCTGCCTTTCCATGAGCAGGAATTAGTTGATGCGGTAACCGCTGTCAATCCAAATACTATAGTCGTGGTTATCGGCGGCGCCCCTTATGATATCGGCAAGATCAAGCAAAATAACCATACGATCGTTTGGTCGTGGTACAACGGGTCCGAAAATGGTAACGCATTAGCCGATGTGCTTTTGGGTAAAGTAAATCCATCGGGGAAATTACCTTTCACATTCCCCGCCGAACTGAAGGATTCGCCGGCTATAGCGCTGGGCGCCTATCCCGGTGAGAACCATAAAGAGGAATACAAGGAAGGTATATTGGTTGGCTACCGCTGGTTCGATACCAAAAAGATCGAACCGCTCTATTGCTTTGGGTACGGCTTGTCCTACACCGATTTTAAATATTCAGGATTGACGACCAGCAAGAAAAGTTACAATAAGGGCGAAAATATTGTCATTACTATCAATGTGAAAAACACGGGCAAATATGCTGGGAAGGAAACCGTACAATTTTATGTGAGAAAATCGGGCTCAGTTGTCGAACGCCCGGAAAAGGAACTAAAAGGATTTACCAAAATATCAGTAACGCCCGGACAATCAGTTGCTGCGACGGTGCGCATCCCGGTAAAAGACCTGGCTTATTATGATGTCAAAACCAGCAAGTGGACGGTCGAGCCGGGCAAATATGAAGTACTCGCAGGATCGTCGTCCCGTGACATCAGGGGCACAGCCACTATTAATATCCAATGATTTGAATGAAAACTTCTTCCCAAAAACTTATACTAATTAAATTCTTCGCGCTGTTTTTGCTGGCACTGCCGGCCCGGCAGGTTTTTGCACAAGCCGAATTCAAACCATGGGGCAATATCGACGGCATCAGGGTGAAAGGCCAGCTAATGCCCTTCAATACCAAGCTTGTAGTGGTTTTTGACGACTGGTCGAAGGCCGATGCTACCGGTAAAGAAAAGCAGAAACCAAAATACACGCGCGGCGATGGCGAAAGTACCGTTGTCACCCAGATCGACAGCCTGCACTTCACGGAAACGGTAAAAGATGCTGGCAAGGGAAAAGCAAAGGTTATCATTCAGTGCGTTTCAGGGAAGGATATTGACTTGCAGGGCGTCTACTTCAATATTTCACTGCCGGCGAATATTTATACAGGCAACTCGATCAGGCTGGACGGAGCGGACAAGCCACTTGACCTGACACACCTCAACGGCGATGGCGAGTATCTGCATGACAATGCAAAAGAGGTTAGCTTAATAGCAGCTAACCAAAGCATAACTATAGAGGCGGACAACAGTTCAACAGTCATCGGCAAACCGGCAAAAAGTGACCAGGGGAAATCTATCAACCTGTATTTGCCCGTTTGCCAGGGACGCCTTCCCAAAGGTCAGACTTTTGAGCGGGACTTCGAGATTAAAGTGTCGGCAGATATCGACGACTCGCCGGTTACGATGAAACTTGACACCACCGTTTCGGGCAGGACATTTGCCGGATTTGGCGGTAATTTCCGCATTCAGAATCCTAAGTTAGACCCGGAAGTGATCGATTATTGCCTGAAGAATATGCGCGTGGCCTGGGGAAGGGTAGAGATGCCCTGGAGCAGCTGGCAGCCGGATTCGAGCATTGATCCTATGGGCATCGATACTGCCAGCCAAAACATCCATGTGCGCCGGTCGATGGCCATGGCCGCAAAGCTCGGGCGCATGAATATTCCGTTCATACTAACCGCCTGGTTCCCGCCGCAATGGGCAGTTGAGGGCAAATTGGTCTTTGGCCGTTCGCCTGAAGGCATTTGGGGCAATCCCTTGAATAAAGCCAGTATGTCTTCGATCTATAGATCGATAGCGAATTACATCCTCTACCTGAAAAAATACTATGGCGCGGAACCGGTTTATTTTTCGTTCAACGAATCCGATCTGGGTATCAATGTGCGTCAAACCGGCGAAGAACATGACGAACTGATCAAAGGGCTCGGAGCGTATTTTGCGTCCGTGGGCTTGAAAACTAAATTGCTGCTGGGAGATAATTCCGACGCCAACACTTACCAGTTTATTTACCCCGCGATGAACGACCCGGCTACCAAACCCTATATTGGCGCTATTTCATTTCACTCATGGCGTGGTTGGGAAACCTCTACGCTGGAAAAATGGGCCAATGCTGCAAAGCAAACCGGTTTACCGCTGATCGTGGGCGAAGGCAGTATCGATGCCGCGGCCTGGGGATATCCGGATTATTTCCTTGACCCGTCGTATGCCATAGAGGAGATCAACCTGTATACACGGTTGCTGGCAATTTGCCAGCCTTTATCTATTCTGCAATGGCAGCTCACTTCCGATTATTCTCCCCTGAAAGGCGGGGGCATTTTTGGCAATGATGGTCCGCTGGAATCCACGCAGCGTTTCTGGAACCTGAAACAGCTTTCATGCACGCCAAAGGACCTGGTTTATATGCCTGTATCCGCCGATAAGCCCATCGTTTCGTGTGCGGCTATGGGCGACAATGAAAAGCACGTATATGCGATACATATCGTTAACAACGGTGCTGCAAGGAATGTGCATTTAACCGGTCTGCCGAATGGCGTAAAAGATTTCGCGATTTATGTAACCGACGAAAAAAAGGAAATGAAGCGGATAAAGCGGGTCAAAGTCGAAAATCATTCAGCTGATTTTAAGTTGGATGAGCGCTGCTTTACATCGTTGTTTAGTGAATAGATCAGAAGTCAAACCAGGCGCTTCCACGAATGCCAAGACGGGAAACATTGGGATTATTGAGGTAATTAAAGCGTTCCACGAGATCGATCCTAAATATTTTAAATATGTTTCCTATGCCGATGCCGCCTTCCATATAGGGTTGTTTACCCAGCGTATAAGTTATGGGCGTTCCGGCCTGGTCGGTCGGGAACTGCAGCAGCGAGGGGTGCAGCGCCGGGTCGTTTTCGCTGCGCAAGCCGCCGTATAATACTTTAAATGAAACTATCTCGCGCCACTTTAGCTTTTTGATCAGCGGTATTTTATTGAAAATAAAACCGTTCAGGTCGTAATCCAGCTTTACATCGGCATAATGGTCGCTTACAAATTCCATGAAATTCATCAGGTTGTATGAATGGAGATCAAAGGCGTAAGTTTGGTTAGCGTGCTGAATTTCCAATAACGGGAATGGCACTTGCCCAAACAGGTAGCTGCCTTCAACGGTAACGTCGGCATAACCTAACTGCGAAAGGTAAAAACGTTTATCCACGCGTCCGTAAAGGTTCTGATAACTATACTGTCCCCCAAATAATCCTTTAATGTTCTGCTGGTAATTGAGCATGAGAACGGGATATTTGTTTGGAATGTCAATACGGTAAAGCTTGCCCTGGAAGATTTGTTCATGAGGGGCATAACGCAGGCCGACGGCCAATTCTGACGTTGTAATACTCGGAACCGTATTCGGCACTCCGTTTAAAGTATTGGCGAAATAAAGCGAGCCCGCAGGGGTTTGCTGCCAGTTTTTAAACTCGAACGAATAAGAGAAATGATTCTCAAATTCATGAAAGTAATCGGCCTTATAATACCTGTTATACAAAAACTTATTATTTACCCCACGGGTAAAGGACGTATAGAACTGGTCAGTCTGCAAAAAAGCCAGTTCCTCGCCGGGTATTTTAACCTCGTATTGGGTCGACAGTTTAATATAGTCGTTTGGAAATTTATAGATCGACTTGTTGTTGAGCGAGTAGGTCGCACTCAAAAGGTATTTAAACCGCTGGTCGCGAAAACCATAGGCTCCATAACCTGCCAGGTAATACCGGGTGCTAAATGTATCCGTCGTTCTTAATGCAAACTTGGCACGCGACCCTTCAACGGGGTTATAACTGTAAAACGTTCCGATAGGACCGATCTCAACCGGTCCGGCCTCCGCAAAACCGACTGCAAGCAGATTGATAGTACCCATCAGATGCCTGAACGATGGGATAGTCTGCAGGCTGTCGATATTCCTGTACGCGCCGGCTTCAATGGCTGTCAGTGTATCATGACCCCGGCTGTTTACCCAAAATGCCTCGTTGCGGTTCATGGCGTCAGGACGCACCGTTACTTCGTTGCCGGCATAAACGCTATCGGGCCTGGGCACATTAATGAGATAATTGGTATACGATATCGTCCTTTCACCAAAGATCCCTTTATCACCGCTTTTTTTAACCGCAAAGCTGGCCTTCATCGTACTTTTTGCAAGATGATAACGACCGTCGGGGTTTTGCTCATAATCCAGGTCGATCGACATGCCTTTTACCCAGTTAAGGTTGATATTTTTATTGATGGAAAGCCGGGCTTTTTGGACCGAATATTTGCCGTCGAGCGAAACAAAGATCAAACCCTCAAAAAGCATATCATTGCCGTTCCTCGGGGTAAAACTCAATTCAACCAGTTTTTGATGGTCTACTTCGATGGTATCGGTAATGAAAAACTTATAAAATGTCGGGGCTGCATCACATATCGGGCTTAGAAACTCGTTGGTCATCAAAAAGATATTGTTTTGATAAACATCAACCTCGTTATACATGCGGTTCAGATAACTGTTTACGCCCTCCTCATCCACAAAATTAACCACGTTCGCCTTTTTCTCACCCATTACGATCTTCTTGGTCTTTTGCGGATTTTTTCGGTAATAGGTTTGGGTTGATTTCTCTTCCTGGTATACCGGCAACAGCGATTTCCCTGGCAGGTCCGTCGTATCCCGGTCATCATATAGAAACTTGTAATTATGTGTCAGCGCGCCTTTAAAGAATTTTTCTGAGACGTTGATAAAGGAGAATTGCAGTTTTTCATATTGCTTGTATTCTATGTAATCATAGCTCTGCATCCGGTTCTCATCTTTATGAGCGATCACTTGCCGGATAAGTTCGACGGCGGGATTGTTTTTGTTCCTATACCGTTTATTTTTCCCCGCCTTAATAGTTACAGCGGCAAGAGCATGAGCGCCGGACTGCATTTTTACGTTGATCACCTGCTCTTTGCCAGCAACTATGGTACGGATAACCGTGTTGTAGCCCATAAAAGAAAACTTTAGCTGCGTATAGGTTTTGTCGGTAGTAATGCGGTATTTCCCATTGTTATCGCTGGTAACGCCAATAGACGTACCCGGAAAGGAAACGGTTACAAAAGGCAGAGCCTGGTTAGTTTGTGCGTCCTTTATAGTTCCGCTTACCACGGAATATTGCCCCCTTGCGGCAACAGATAGGAGTATCAGCAGGGTTATACTTAATAAAAATCTCATTTAATAATTCAGCTCAGCCACTTGCAGCAATCAGCACGATAATGCGGCCCGATTTTTTAACGGCCCTGGGACTTAACGGGCTTACTTAAAAAATGTTATCACAGCTGCTGCAAAACTTAAAATATAAACGCATGTTGCAAGCCCGCAATTTGATGAATTTAAGAAGGAGAGGTTTAATGACCGGGATTTTTTAACACAAGGATAACATAATCTTAACTTAACAAGGGGACTGGACGATCAGTCGACAAGCTCGTGTATTTTTTGTACAAGCTGATTGATATCAAAGGGCTTGGTAATGAAAGCATCGAAACCGAACGTTCCGAGCGATATGGCAAGTTCGGGATAAGCTGATATGAGCACCACCGGGATGCTGCAGGTATCTTTGTTTCCTTTAATCTGCTGGCATATTTTGCCGCCGTTGGTACCAGATAATAAGTAGTCGGTAAGCACCAGGTCGGGCTTATATTCTTCTATAGATTGAAATATATCATTTGTACGCTCCAGGCCCTTCACGGTAAAATCGTTGTGCTCAAGAACCGTTTCCAGTACCTGCAGTATATCTTCGTCGTCTTCAATGATCAAAATGCGTTTTGACATAACATAGGTGATAAGAGTGATCAAAGGGGAGAACCAAATTTCGGATAAAATGTTTTTCCGAAACAATTATTTTACGGAATTATTATTGCTTTTGTTATGTATAAGTTCCCTCAATTTTTTGAATGAATTGTACGGCCCGACACTGGCCGCAAAATTAACCAGCCAGGCAGGAATAGCGCCGCCAGGGTCAGTGCTGAGGGTATATTGTATTTGTAACAACTTATTGGGCAGTATCTTTACATCCCATTGGGCCAGGGAGAAAGGCACCCTCACGAGGCCGGGATTGACCGGTAAAACACCCGGTATAGTTTTAGCTTGTATGCGCATAGTGTGGTTTAACGTGTCTTTCTTAAAGCTTAACTGAATGACCAGGTCGCGGTTGCTTAAGGGCCAGGGAAGAGATACTTCAGAATAATAGATCAGCGTATCCTTGTTTTTCCTGCTTATCAGGAATGTACGTTTTGTGCCATAGCTCCAGTCTTTATGATGGGGAATATTTTGCAATATGCTTATCAACTGGTCTTCGGTCCCGTTCAGCTCGAAATCGGCCTTCACCTCTTTAAACTTTTCGCTGGGCAGCCTGCGGGTATAAACTGTTATACCGTCGTCGTCCCTTACTAATTGCCATGTATTCTGCCCGCGGCTTAACGACGAAAAGGCAATCAAAATCAATAAAGGCACGAACTTTTTGAACATTTCGACTAATTAATCACGCTGTCAACAGCTTTGCTGATGCTAAAGATAATACAGGGTTTGACTTAAACTGTTTGCCAGGCTATTTATTGCGAATGCTCAAATTTTAATATTCTGATTGAGAAATGTTTAGCGTTTATTCTTTGTAACAATAATTTTAGTTAACTAGCTGCCATTGACCTGGCACACAGGCGAATTTAATTACTGAAAAAATCTATCAGCAGGGGTGCAATAGCTTTTTCTGAAACATTATGGGTTTGTCCGTTCAGCATTTTGAACTGATTGCCGGGTACGAGCTCAGAAAGCCGTTTCGCGGCCTGCTGAATGGAAACAGAAGTTTTCGTGCCAGCCATGATCAGGGTTGGCACTTTAATGGCTTTGGCTTTTTCTTGGGGCAACTTAAACCCGTCCATCAGCTCAATATCATAAGGCAGCGTATGTGCGACTGCTTTTAGCTTTTTCCAAATCGGGAAGAGGGTCATCATAAAAATCCCGAACGATGGCACACCCACGATTTTCATAAAATACTTCACCGCGTCGCCGCGTCGGTCTTCTGCTACCATTGTTTTCAACTGCGGCAGCATATCGGCTGGCGCGCCGCCGGCCGCGCCCGGTACTTCAAAAGGCGGCTCATAAATGGCCAGTTTCAGAATATTCAGCCCGCTCGCAGCCGCCCTTAGTGATAAAGCAGCCCCCGATGAAATGCCATAAACATAAGCCGAGCCCCCGGCTTCCCTGATCAAAGCTTCAAGGTCCTCTGTTTCACGTTCGGGGGCGTAAGGTGTGGTATCACCGCTTTCGTTTCGGCCGCGGCGGTCGTACATGAATACGGTAAAATGCTCGGCCAATATCGGGGCGAGCTTAGGCATCGGCCCGAAATCGCGGCTGCACAATGCGCCGTCGACCAATATAAGCGGTAAGCCGCTACCCAGCTTCTCGTAGGCTATTACTGTTCCGTCTTTTGAAGTTACTGTTGCCATCTTTTTAGCTTAAGTATTGATTATTCCAGCACGTCACACGCGTAACCGTTTTCGGCTACCAGTTCCGCTATTCTTTCCTGGCATATACCATCTCCCTCGACGCGCAATATTTTATCGCAATCTTCCAGGTCAAAATTGATCCTAAACAATGGGAAATGTTCGGACAAGATATTCAGTAACACTTTCGCCTGCCGTTTTCCCCTGACATTGGTTTTGAAAACTTCTACCATTGCCTCCATAATAAATAATTTTAAGCGCCTCTCAGCCTGTGGTATGTAAAATAGGATACTAAGGTAAGCACCACGAAAACCAGCATCGGCACCCATGAGCCAGCTGGGAATTTGCTACTGTTATATATAAAACAATATGTTGCTCCCGCCAGGTCGAAAAAGTAACCGGCGTAGGCCCATTCTTTCAGCCTCGGGTAACCTGGCACCAGTATTACTGTAGCACCCAATACTTTTGCCACGGCAAGGAATTGCATCAGATACGTCGGTATCGCAATTTTTTCCATTACGTCTGCTCCCTGCTGATTGTGAATGAAAAAGGTTCCGTATGCCGAATAGAGCATCATTGCGATAACCAGGATCGTGCTGATCCAGTAAATAATTCTTGTTGCTTTCATTGTTTAAGAGTTTAATGGTGTTGCCTTTAATATGCTATGATAACTGATATAGGAAATAGCAAGCAGTACCAGGCCACCCAACAGCATTGGCGCCCATTGGCTAACAGGAAATGGCACTGCCGAGGCGGCGAAAAGCACTATGGCCCCTGTGAGATCGAAGGTGAAGCCGGCATACACCCACTCTTTTATCCTGGGATAGCCGGGGATTAATAAGACAATGGAGCCCAACACCTTCGCTATAGCGAGCATCTCAAACATATAACCGGGGAACTGCACCTGTTTGGCGAAGGCCTCCCTATTGGCGGGATGGGCAAACGTCTGCACTGCTGTGAAGAGCATCAACAGGATGATCAATATGGTGCTGACCCAGTAAACGATTTTTGTTGCCTTCACTGTTTTAAAGCTTAAATGATTGAATATTCTAATATCTTATTTAATTTGTTGTGATTTAATATATAGTTCGAGTTTATCAAGCCCCTGGTTACCGGCTTCGATCGCGTGGAATTCCGTAACCACGAAATCCCTGGTGGCGGCATCGCCGAACACGCTATGCATGGTGATCTTAGTTTTTGGCCCTTGTTCCTCAAAGGTTATCGTTGCCATAAATTCGGGCTCTTCTCCCTCGTTTGATCCGTGCAGGTATACCAGGCGTTCGGGTTTTACGACTTCCAGGTATGATATAAAATTGGGGAAAACCATACCGCGTCCGCTCATGATATAACTCCAGCTGCCACCAACGCGTACGTCCATCTTCTGGATCTCGATGGTAAATCCCGCAGGGCCCCACCAATGTGCAACATGCTCCGGCTGGGTAAAAGCTTTGTAAACGAGTTCGCGCGGTGCGTTAACCACCCTGGTGATAATGATTTCCCTATCCTTAGTATTGCCGGTGAACCTCTTTATATATGCAGCTTGATCCATAGCTTTCATGCCTTAAGCAGCTCTTCCGCAAACTTCTGCAGGCTCGAAGTCCAGCCTTCGGCCATCATCATACCCACCATGGCATCGCGTACTTCATTGCTGAAGAACCGGGTTGTTAATGTAAGACGGGTGCTTCTGCCGCCTACATCCTCAAAGTTTACCATAACGATCAATTGTATGGTTGAAAAATCGACATCGGCTCCAACTTTGCTGCCTATCATCATTTTCCAAAAATCAGCCTGCTTATACATATCGTCGGTGTAAACCAGCTTCTCGTTTTTTACGATCTCAATAAATTTGCCCTGCACGGGGAATTCCTGTCCATCGGGCGAACGCATGACATAAATGTATTCGCCGCCAACCTTCAGGTCGACCTCACAGCGCGGAGCCGTAAAAGGTTTTGGCCCCCACCAGTTTTTGATGTGCTCAGGTTCGGTCCAAACTTTAAAAACAAGTTCCTTAGGGGCGTCAAATATCCTGGTGATCACAAGTTCTCTATCCTGCAACTCAACTTCGGCATCGTTTACTATCCTCATGGCTTAAAGTTTTTATGCTTTTGCTAATTCATCCGCAAAATTTTGCAGTATCGAGGTCCAGCCTTCAACCGCTCCGCTGTCAACTATCGCATCGCGAACATCATTATTGAATAGCCGCTGTGTGAACGTCAGCCGGGTGGTGTTACCACCAGCATCCTCGAATTTTACCGTAACAAATGATTGCAGGGTTGAAAAATCGACTTCCGGTCCTACCCTATGACCAATCCGCGCTTTCCATATTTCAGCCTGGTGGAATGCGTCGATACTGTAAACTATCTTTTCGTTCGGCACGATCTCGATGAATTTTCCCTGGTAAGGCGGCAATTCCTGCCCTTCCGGCGAACGCATCGTGTATGCATATTCACCCCCCTCCCTCAGGTCGATCTCGCAGCGCGAGGCAGTAAAAGGTTTTGGCGCCCACCAGTTTTTAATCTGTTCGGGCTCCGTCCAGACTTTAAAAACAAGTTCCTTTGGGGCATTAAATATCCTCGTGATCACAAACTCTCGGTCAAGTACCTCGATTTCGGCATCATTTACTATTCTCATGACTTTTATTTTATGATTTATTATTGATTGTTTGCCAGGTATTCTTCCAATTGATCGAATGTTCCGTTGAAGCCGCCTTCCATTTGCGAGATGCTGGCGGCAAATATTTGCATTTCTTCATCCGTTGCATTTATCGGACCGCCTTTGAGCGTCAGCCTGGTTTTGCCATCCAATTCATCCAGCGTAAGGTTGTTTAATATTTCCAGCGGCCATGCCTGGTGAAATGGCGCCCGGATTATGTTTCCGTCCTCGTCAGAAAACGAGTTAACAAAAACAATGCGTTCGGGTTCAGCAATTTCGCGGTACCGGAATATCCCCCACATTTGCGCACCGTTTAAATTCATACCATAAAGAAATATGCCCCCGGCCCTGAAATCCAGCTTTTTTACGTTTAAGGCTGCGCCCTTCGGTCCCCACCATTGCGCTAAGGCTTCTGCGTTGCTCCATGCCTTGTATACTAAATCGCGGGGTGCGTTATAGACCCTTGTGATGACTAACTCCGGTTTCGTTTCCATTATAATATCCGATTATGACTTTAAAAATTCTTCAATCAGGCCGACAGTTATCTGGGGCTGACCTGTACCGGTTTTGCCGGCATAAACCGGACCCGCCTCAACGGTCCCGATACAGGCTCCGTGCGGACCGGGCAATACCAACAGCCGTGAACCAGGTATCAGTTGCTGCATTTTAATAGTGGCTTCGGGCGATATTACATCCTGGTCGCCGGTTATAAGCAACACAGGGACTTTGATCGACTTCATTTGCTCGTCCGGGATGTCCGGAAAGTTCTTCATGCGCTCAACATCCCTACTGAACATCGTATGCAAACGCGTAGTATCGGGCGTTACCTTCAGAAAAGCGTCTTTTAAAGGCACCGGCAAGTTGTCGATCGTTGCTCCCTCAAATCCCTCAAAAAAGCCGGCCGGGAACCGGTCCCTTTTATCCGCGCCAGCCAGGGAGACAATTTTGTTCACCATATCCGGGTGGCTGATGGCCAGTTGCAGGGCAGTGGTGCCGCCATTGCTGAAGCCGAAAAAGTTAGCTTTTGATACATGCAAGAATTTGAGTAAGCCGGCGATATCATCCGCATCCTGCTCAAACGACTCGGGTGCATCCCGGTCGGTTGTGCGCCCATGAGCCTGCATCTCAACCGCAATCAGCTTACCGTGAAATAGCGGTATCACATTGGCGAAGCTGCTTTCGATGGTCGAACCTCCACCGTGTATCAAAACCAGCGGCACCTCGCCTTCACCATGTATTTCATAATACATTTGCAGCCCGTTTACCGGCGCACAACCCGAAGTTTTTGGCGTCGTCATAACTTTTTATTTTAATCCTTCCAGGTAAACATTCAGCTTTTCGATGTTTTGCTTCAAACCTTCGGCGGCGTTATGCGCCTTTACTACAGCCTCAAACAGTTCTGCGGTTTCAAAAAGCATGTGCCACTTCAGGTGCGTTTGTTTACCGTTCGCCGCAAATGCTATCGTCGTGGTAAAATTGGGATTGACATGATCAAAAACAATCTTCTCCAGGGGGAGGACCTCCCGGTAGACAGACCGGTTTTTATAATCCCTGCCGTCAGGCCCGTGCATCATAAAGTCCCACTCGCCGCCGGGCCGGACATCCATGGTATAAATGGTATTGGTAAAACCGTTCGGCCCCCACCAGTTAACAATATGTTCGGGCTTAGTAAACACTTCCCACACAAGTTCGACGGGAGCGTTCAATGTACGTTCGATCTGTAACTCCCGGTCGGCGGTACTACTTTTTGTTTTTTCCATGTTTCTTGTCTTTTTGAAGTTTTTCCAGGTATTCTTCCAGTGAATCGAGGCGAGCTTCCCAGAACTGCCTGTACTGTTCCACCCAATCCGATACCTCATTCAGGCGCTCAAACCTGCCCTCGCAAAACCGTTCGCGCCCCTGTTGTTTTATTTCAAGCAGTCCGCATTCGGTCAGTATCTTCATGTGCTTGTATATCGCAGCCCTGCTTACGTCAAACTGCTCCGTAACCGCGTTTATGTTAAGCGATTTATGCGCTATCATTCCCAATATCTCTCTCCTGGTCGGATCGGCGATCGCCTGGAATACATCTCTTCTCATTATTTATGCCACCTTTTGGTTGCACAAATATAAATGCCACCTTTTGGTTGCACAAATTTTTTTGAAAATAATTTCAAAGAACTGAACAGAAGCTTTTGAGGACCGATGTTCAATACAAACTTAGGGTCAAAACAAGGGCGATAAAACCGCTGAATGCGGCAATCGGAGGGGCGTTTTACGACAACAGGCCCCTAAAGGCCTGTTGTTCAATGCGAAAATAAGATCGGTTAGTCGGGTAGTTCCCGGATATAGATATCGCGGTAATACACGTGTGTACCGTGCGCCTGCAGCTCTATCTGTTCCTTGGGGAAGATCGGCAGCGAGCGGTCCCAGTAGTTGTCCATTACCACATTATCGACCACAAGGACACCATTTAAGTAAACCGTTACGCGGTCGCCCTTCATGATGATATGGAAATTGTTCCAGTCGTTAATAGCGTTGTCAGCCAGCTTAAGCGGTTTGCTTTGGTGCGCCTGGTTGTTATATAATCCTCCCGAGCCTACCTGCGCGCCTACATCTACACGAGAGGTATCCCATATCTGCACCTGCGGTGATCCGCGCAAGTAAATACCTGCATCGCCTTTAGGTTCGATCTTCCAGTCGACATACATTTCAAAATTGCGGTATTGTTTAGTGGTGCAAAGATTTTCGCCGTCGCCGCTGAAGTTGAGTACGCTGTCTTTCACGTACCAGCCCTTGCGCATTGCCGAGTCAGCTTTTGCCTGCTCCCTGGCCAATGTGGCGGCGTCCATTTTACTGCGGGTTATGGGATTGCCCACCAAACCTTTCCAGCCGCTCAGGTCGCGGTTATTGAACAACGGTACCAGGCCCGCATCCGAAGGCATTTCGGCTATAAACTTGCGGATGGCCACTTTTTCGTAATCGGCATCACCGCCTTTTTTTATCAGGATGGCCTTATTCAGCCACTGTTTTACGGCATCACCATAGAAATTTTTATGGGATAAGGCGATGTTCGATAGCGCATTTGCCGCTACCAGTTGTAATGCCGGGTTATCCAGGTACTCGCTCTCAAACACAAGCGCGGGGAACACTTTCAGGTCGCCGGCATCCTCCAGTATCATCTTTTTTTGTGGGACGGTTTGTGCCACTTCCATCGCATCACGCAGGTAAATCACTTTTTCCTCTGGCGGATAGTTGGAGCCGCTGATGGTATTAACGTAACCTTTTAACGCCTGGTCCTTTAACCCCGCATCGGTGGTTTTCCTGGCGATGACAAGCAGTTCGGGCGCCGCGCTCAGGTCGGCCCATTGCGATAAAGCGGTAATGGCAGCCTGTTTGGTATTTGCATCGCCGGTATCAAAGGCATTGGATACAGCACTGAGGGAAGGCTTGTCGCCAACGGCCGCGAGGATGTTAAAATACAGCGGTTTCCGGTCGGAGGTTGCTGAGCTCATTTGTGGCAAAACCATGGCGCTCAATCCAGCCTTGTTATCCGAGTGCGCAAACACAGCGATAACAGCCGCCTGTATGTCGGCGGTTTCCGAAGGCTGGCCCGACGCTGCAAGCAGGTTAATCAACTGGCTGAGGTTTTCAGGGCCGGCAAGTTGTTTTAAAGAGGCATACGCCGCCGCACGCACAGCCGGGTCGCTGCTTTTCAGCAATGGGGTGACCATGTCGATTTGGGCATGTGCACGCCGCGCAGCAAGGAAATTGATCAGCGCGGGTTGGCCGCTGGCCGGCATGTCAGGCAATGCCTTACCTACGCGGGCAGGTAAACCGGCGCCCTTCATGGTCAGCAAGGCGTTTTGCACAGCCATAGCCTCGCCTTTATTCCCGCTTTTTAAAACTTCAAGCAGATTATCAAGCGAATTATTTTGTCCCAATTTCCCGGACGCTGTGACCGCTGCTATCACCACTGCGGTGTCGGTGCTTTTCAATTCTTTGTTGATGGCGGGCAAGGCGGTAACAGCTTTGTGATCGCCCAGCATGGTGATGATGGCTACTTTTTCGGTCGAATTACTTTTCGGGAACTCCCTGGCCCACACCGATATGATCTGGGGATCGAGATGCTTTCCGGCCATTTCCATAGCCGCAGCCCGGTACTGGGCATTGCTGCTTTTCGCTGCTTCAATAAAGCGACCGGTCGCCATACCGCCCATTAGATCGGCAAGCAATCGTAAAGCGGCGGTATGGGTATGGATAAGCTTATCCGAATTGGTTTCATCCCACAGCGACTTAGCCAGGTGCTCCGCTTTTAATTTATTGGGTGTGCCGCGCAGCGAAAGATTTTTAAGATATAAAATATAGGATGAGGTCGCATCAGTTTCGTCATAAGAATAGCCTGCGTTTTTAGCGGCTGATGACATCAGCGCGGAAGATGCCGGCGATCCGATCTGGGCCAGCGCGTACAGGCAAACCTTGTCGAGATTTTTATCCTTACCGATCAGCCCGCCGATGGCCGGAGCGGCCGGGCCATCTTTGATGTCGCCCAAAGCTTCTACAATGGACAATTGACATGAATCCTTTGCAGCAAGCAATGCATTCCGCAAGGCCAATTTGGCCGCAGGCGTACCCACTTTTACCAAAGCCCTTGCAGCGGGATCGCACAGGCGTTTGTCGGCCAGGTAATTTTTTAAGGCAGGCACGGAGGCGTCCGAAGCCAGCGTTTGCAACTGGCTAATGATAAAGGCCTGGTTGTAAGCATCAGGCGCCTTTGGCAATGCCTTAACATAAGCCTGGACTGCCATATTACGCCATGACTCTTTGCCGGGCTGAGTCGAGCAGAACGAGAACCCGCTGATGGCGTCGTATATCCTGGTATTATCGGCAGTTCCGTTCGTTTGGAGCATGGCCAGCATTTCGCTTATACCTTGTTCGCCTAATTGCGCTGTTGCTGCCGCGTTAGCATTCAGGTCGGCTTGGTTGTTTGCCGGTTCTTTATCGAGGATAGCCGATATTTTGCCGGATTGCGCATTGACCGTCGCCGCCAGTCCTGATAATAATATAATGGTGTAAAATATTTTCTTCATGGTCGGTTCAAGTTAAATGGTCCAGGGGCCGCGCATCGGCGGGAAGATCAAACGGTTGGCAGCTTCGTCGCCGATAAACTCCTGTTTTACGGGGTCGAACTTTAAGGAACGCCCTAAGCGCAGGGCTACCAACCCCATATTCACAATGGTGCACGAACGATAGCCATTCTGCTCGTTCAGCGCGAACTTTTTCCGGTTCTTTACCGCCTCGATAAAATCGGTTACCTGCGGCTGAGGATCTGGGAAGTCAGCCAATTTCCTTTCCAGGTCGGGAATGTCCGATTTAAAGCCGGGGTACAATTTGCCTTTTGGCCCCTCGATATAAGGTACGCCTTCGATGGCGCCCTCGCCGTCCAGGATGATCTTACAACCATCGGCATAAGTATAGGTGATCTTACGCCAGGTGCCAACCGCGTCCATATTTTGCTGCGGCGCATCCAGCTCGACGGAGATCGGGCTGTCGTCGTCCTTGCCTAAAAAATATTGGATCGGGTCGATATAATGCTGACCCATATCGCTCAAACCGCCGCCGTCGTAGTCCCAGTAACCACGGAAGGTTTGGTGTACCCGGTGCGGGTGGTAAGGCTTGAACGGCGCCGGGCCCAGCCAGAAATTATAATCGAGTTCGGGCGGAACGGGCATCACGGGCAGGTTGGTTTTGCCCACCCAGTAAAATTTCCAGTCGAAGCCCGTATGCCTGCCTACGGTAACCGTTAGCGGCCAGCCCAGCAGGCCGCTCTCCACTAGTTTCTTGATGGGTTTTACCGTCGTTCCCATGCCATAAAAAATGTCACTGAAGCGGAACCAGGTGTTCAGGCGAAATATACGGCCGTTCTGCTGCACGGCTTCCACCAGGCGTTTACCCTCGCCAATGGTATGCGTCATCGGCTTTTCGCACCAAACATCTTTGCCCTGGCGTGCTGCATCGGCTGCTATAATGGCATGCCAGTGCGGCGGTGTGGCCACGTGCACAATGTCCACTTCGGGCAGTTGGATCAGTTCGCGATAATCGGAGAATAGTTTGGGATTGGTGTTAACCATATTGGCGGCGTCACGCAAATGATTTTTGTCAACGTCGCATAAAGCCACCACGCGCGTACCGCCGTAGGGAATGTGGTTCTTGCCCATACCGCCCACGCCGATAATGCCCTTGGTTAGTTGGTCGCTGGGAGCTATGAAGCCTTTACCCAGTACAAAGCGGGGTACGATACTGAATGAAGCTGCCGCGATGGCCGATTTCTTGATAAAATCGCGGCGGGTAGTTAGTTTTTTTTCTTGCATTATAAAATTGAGTTTATACAATCTGGTTAAGTGGTTGATCGGGTTGGATTAAGCTGATCAAGTTTTTATACCTAATCAACCACTCACTCAGTCAACCCAATCAACTAAACTATAATTCCTTTATCATTAAATTCTTGTAGTACACCTTACCTGCTTCGCATTGCATGGCGATAACACCGCTTTTAGCCTTGCCATAATCCGGATAATCTTTCCATTTGCCTGCAAGGCGTCTTTTGTTCCAGTCAGCATCCCAGGCGGTGAAGTCAACTATTTTTTTACCATTAAGCCAGTGTTCTACATGCCCGTGATTAAAAACCAGGCGGCTGGTGTTCCACTGACCCACCGGCATTAGCTTTTTCTGATCGTTGGGCACATGCATGCCGTAATCTGCACCTGCTTTTTGCCACTGCTCCAGCTTACCGGGAAAACCGTTATCATCGATGATCTGGTACTCTGGTCCGGTTTCATAAGGCGCGTGATATTTTGCGTCTTCCAGCACATGATATATCATGCCGCTATTGCTGCCTTTGTCCACTTTCCACTCCCACTTCAGCTCGAAATTTGCGTATGGCTTGTCGGTGGTGATATAACTGTGGTCGTCCTTTTTTGCGGGCGCCTTGCTAACGAGCGCTCCGTCCTGTACGGTCCAGTCGGTAATAGGGCCTTTCCGGCCGTATTCGTGCCAGCCTTTTAGGGTCTTACCATCAAACAGGCTTATCCAGTCGCCTTTGGTGTTTTTGGCCGGTTGCGGCAGGATAGTGAAAGCGAGGGAGGCAAGAGCCACCAGCGCAACTGATAATTTAAGCAGGTTCTTCATGTTTTTGTGTTACGGGTTAATAATTGGTAGGGATAACAGCAATATCCACCGGTAAATTTAGAACAATCGGGCATAGAAACAAATCAAATGTCATGAACTTTCAGACCATCGTCAATGGTCCATAGTCCATCGGGTTAGCCATGGACTATCGACTATGGTCTATGGACTCAAAAACTCAAATATTCCACCAGTACGTCCATTTGAATGTCAACTGACGTGTAACCGGCGTATAGGGCGATGGTACCGAATTTTCTGCGTACACAATAAATATATCCGACGCAGGGCGGTAGCGCCACTGGAAACGCGCGTTAACATTCAGATCCTTTTGCTGCTCGTTGTACTGTACATAGGTGGTAAAGTATAGCGTATTGGTAAACGTGATATCCACTTTAGGCCCGATAAGCGTAAAACGTGTATCGCCGTAAGGCTTCGGCAGGCGCAGATCGGTGTAATTGCCGTTTATCGCCAGGTTTACATATGGCTGCACCCGGTAGCCCACTGTTCCATTAAAGCTCAGCCGATGGCCGTTGTCGTAATACCCGCCGAGGGTGGCCTCTACGGAGTAGGTGAACACGCTTTGCGGTTTAGAGTTTATCAACAGGTCGAGCGAATTATAGTGATGCTCGGTACCGATGGCTAAACTGTCACGGTGGGTATTGGTTGGGTCGAAAGGCTCCTGCAATTTCACATAGTCGTTGATACCCGATAGCGTGATGGTACTGCGATCACGGAAAGTTAGAATATACGAAAGTGCGCTCTCGTTGTCCGTCCGGTTCATGTTCTCATCAAAGTAATAGTTTGATGTAAACTGCAGGCCGTGGCTCAATATTTTGGTCTTTTTAGGAAACCAGTTGTGCAATACCAGCGGACTGAATTTAATATAGCCCGTTCTCGGCACAAAGCCCACCGCGGCTACGTAGTTTTTGCCGACATATTCCTCCTGCATGTACAGTTGCCAGAATTTGCTGAAATACTGTACGTGGTCGGCCAGGACAAAATCGTGCCCTGATACGCCGGGCGAGAACGATTTCAGCCCCAGTAGCTTTCCTGTCCACATGTTGCTGGTCGAGGCCAGGTTGAACTCCATGCCCACGTTGCGGTTGTAATTGTCAAAGTAATTGGCACCCGGCAATGTGCCGGTAATATCATGATTGACAAAGATAAATCCGATGTTCGAGCGGTCGAGCACGCGCCTTTGAAGCGTAACCACACCGTAGTTGCCGGCATCCATATTATTTTGGATCGAATTGCCGGTTTGTATATCCATCAGGCCGATACGCCAGTCTTTATCCAGCTTGCCGGTGAGCCTTGCACCGGCATCGATGGGTTGCATCAGCCCGATCTGCCTCGAAAAGAAGGGCCGTATATCCGAGTAGCCGAAGTTATAGAACAGGTCGCCGTTCTCCAGGAAGAACTGCCGTTTTTCTGGAAAGAAAAGCTGGTAACGGCTCAGGTCGATCACCTGCTGATCCACGTCTACCTGCGAGAAGTCGGGGTTCACGGTCAGGTCCAGGTTCAATGCCGGTGTAACCGACACTTTTGCATCACCGCCGATCTCGCGATTGACGGTAGCAGGGCCGCCGCCGTGGTAGTCTTTGGTAACGCCGGTCAGGGCATAAGGGATGATGGACACGTTGCTGCTCGATGTGGGCGGGTCCTCGTCCCACACCAGCGTACCGGTATAGGCCAGCGATGCCGTGGGGAACTGGCGGGGCACCGGCGCCCAGGCCGACTTTTCGGCCGCCTTCAGGTCGTTGCGGCTGAAGTTGATACCCCACTCGCGGATACCTTTTTTGTAACGTATGCTTTTGAATGGTATCGCCGCTTCGAATATCCATTTGTCGGGATACTGTTTTACCGCAGAATACCATTTGTTGTCCCAGTTCAGGTCGACGCTGCCGCCGGCGTACATGCTGCCGTCCCACTGGCCGCCCGCGGCATTCGCGCCGAAGGTAAAGCCGTCGGTACGGTCGTTAAAAGGATCGATAAAAAAGATAAAGTTGTCGTTCTTCACAAAATTCCAGTCGCGCTTCATCGACTCCACCATGTATGGCCCCGCCAGCAGGTTATAATTGATCACCAGGATGTACAGGTTGCGGTCATCATAGGTCATGCGCACCACGGTCTTCACTTTCGACAGGCTGGTGTCCATAGGCAGTACCATGTGAAAGTTGTCGGCCGAGTCGGCTGCCAGCCAGGCAGGCTCGTTCATCACCCCGTCGATGGACATATCGCAATGCGCCCGTTTAATGTGGTAGCGGTAATTGGCATTGGCTTTTTGCGCCGCGGCATGCAAAGCTGCGAAGCAAAACAGGAACAAAAGCAGAACAGCGGTTTTAAGCCGGTAATCGTGTTTCAATACAGTCAGGTTTTATTGTGTCGGATTGACGCCGTAATATAGCAGCAAAAACTTTCCTGTGAAAAATAAAATGTAAATAGAACAATTTAGTTACAGAATGGTGGTTTGTGATTAGTGATCTGCTCATCGAGATACCTTTCGCCTTTCACCTCGTCCCCCCTGCCAAAACGTCAATCCCAAGGCCATATTCAGCACATTTTGTAACAACGGTATAGGTTTTGCAATCAAAATCGTAATTTCATCTAAAAATCACAGAAAAGTAAACATGAAAACTTCGTACATAGTACTCATCGTTATCGCGTTCATTTTATTGATCGGCGGCTGCGGCAGTTGCAACAGCTACAATAAAATGGTGTCGCTGGACGAGACCGTAAAAGCCAAATGGGGCGCCGTGCAGGCCGATTACCAGCGCCGTGCCGACCTGATCCCGAACCTGGTAGCAACCGTTAAAGGAGTTGCCAATTTTGAAAAGAGCACGTTGGAAGACGTGACCAACGCACGCGCAAAAGCTACTTCGATAACCGTGGACGCAAGCAAGCTCGACCCGGAAAGCATTCAAAGATTCCAGGCTGCGCAAGGGCAGCTGACAACAGCGCTGGGCCGCTTACTGGTGGCTTCAGAACGTTACCCCGAGTTAAAAGCAACCGAAAACTTCTCGACGCTGCAGGCCCAACTGGAAGGCACTGAAAACCGGATAACGGTGTCCCGGCGCGATTTTAACGATGCTGTACAGAATTACAACACCCAGATACGATCATTCCCATCTAACATCATAGCCAATATGACCGGCTTTAAGGAGAAGGGAAGCTTCCAGGCCGACGCCGCGTCGCAAAATGCGCCAAAGGTTCAGTTTTAATAATTATTGAGTTATTGATTTATTGAATTATTGAGTGAGAACTCATTCCTTAATTCAATAATTCGGTAATTCATTCATTCAATAATTAATCCTATGCCAATTTTTAACGAAGAGGAACAGCAGCGTATACGCAAAGCCGTGGAGGATGCGGAAAAGCATACTTCGGGCCAGCTACGGGTCTGCATCGAAAAGACCTGCAGCGAGGATGTGCTCGACCGGGCGGCCAAATACTTTCACCAGCTCGACATGCACAAGACCAAACTGCGCAACGGCGTACTGATCTACCTGGCTACCGTCGACCGTAAATTTGCCATCATCGGCGACCGGGGTATCAATAAAACCGTACCCGAAAATTTTTGGGACGATGCCAAAGACGAGATGCTAAAACATTTTCGCTACGGCGACCTGGTGGAGGGGATCGTTACCGGCCTTAAGATAGCCGGCGACCACCTGCAGCAATACTTTCCTCACAGCGCCGGCGGCAGCAACGAGCTGCCCGACGACATCGCCTTTATGGATGGCAATTAAAAACTGAAAAAGATGTTGAAAAGAATCATATTGATCTGTATTGTTGCACTCAGCGCGTTCAGAGTATTTGCGCAGCAGCAGGATATACCCCCCGCCCCCCCGGGGCTGGTGACAGACTACACGAATAGCACCCTGTCGGAAGCTGATAAAGCCCGCCTGGAAAGCAAATTAAGGGACTTTTATAATAAATCGTCGAGCCAGATAGCCGTCGTCATCATGCGGTCGGTAGGTTCGTACGATATTAACGATTACACCCAGCGGCTGGCGCGTGCGTGGGGAGTTGGACAGCAAACCAAGAATAACGGCGTGGTGATACTGGTAGCGGTTAACGACCACAAAGTATCCATACAAACCGGCTATGGCATGGAAGGCGCGCTGCCGGATGCGACAGCGCATGAGATCATCCAGGATGACATCCGTCCGCATTTTAAGGCAGGCGATTATTACGGCGGGTTAGATGCGGCTACCGACGATATTATCAAATA
>DASZYQ010000047.1:0-45575 GCA_035545315.1 Mucilaginibacter sp.
CGGTTGAATTATATAATAACCGAAGACCTCATTTATCTTTGAACATGAATACACCTCAAATGGTGCATCAACAAAAAATCCCGATAACTTTACAGCCATCGGGACTATCTTAAATCCGTCAACTTATTTCAGGACGTTACAACTATTAAATTTATATAACTTTCGAATCGTACAACACCTGGTTCATATTGCGAACCGCATCGGCGCTTTTGTTGAAAGCGGTTTGTTCTTCGTCGCTCAATTTGAAGTCGACGATCTTTTCCCAGCCGTTTTTACCGATCACAACCGGAACAACCAGGGAGATATCTTTCTGGCCGTACTCGCCGTCAAGCGCTACGCCGCAGCTGATAAGTTTTTTCTCGTCGCGAACAATGCTTTCAACCATCGACATGGTGCCCGCGCCCGGAGCGTACCAGGCCGAAGTACCGATCAGTTTGGTCAGTGTCGCGCCGCCAACCATCGTGGATGAAACTACGCGGTCCTGCTGTTCCTGGCTCAGCAATTGGGTAACAGGAACGCTGTTCCAGGTAGCATGTTTAATTAAAGGTATCATGGTGGTATCACCGTGACCACCAATAACCACCGCATTCAGGTCGGCGGGCGAGCAGCCCAGCTCAACGCTCAGGTAATATTTAAACCTCGATGAATCCAATGCGCCGCCCATACCGAGGATGCGATTCTTTGGCAAGCCCGAAGTTTTCAGCGTGAGGTAATTCATGGTATCCATTGGGTTGGATACAACTATAATAATGGTGTTGGGCGAATGTTTCAGGATGCTTTCGGTAACGCTTTTTACGATCCCGGCGTTGGTACCGATCAGTTCCTCGCGGGTCATTCCAGGTTTGCGCGGCAAACCCGAGGTGACCACCACTACATCCGAGCCTTCGGTTGCAGCGTAGTCATTGGTCACACCTTTAACCTTGGTGTCAAAACCAAGTAAAGCCGACGTTTGCATGATATCGATCGCCTTGCCTTCAGCAAAACCTTCGCGGATATCCAATAAGATCAGTTCTTCGGCCAATTCTTTTCTTGCGATGTTATCTGCGCAAGTAGCGCCTACAGCCCCGGCGCCTACAACGGTTATTTTCATACGTAATTAATTTAAGGAAGGAAAACAGGAAATGACTTAAGCAACACAGCGTTACTGCTCAATCCGCGGCAATTTTAAGAAATTTTGTAACAGACTTTGTAATTAATTTTCAAAAAACGCTCGGAGTCTCTTTCAGTACAATTTTTCAACTTTTTATTTAAAATTATTCAAAATTGACCCAATTTTTAAGGATTTGACAAATTTTAACTCAAAAATATCCCGTTTTTTGGAATAGCCATAAAATTGAAAGGATGAATACACGTTTTTGTCCATTTATATCGCCAGGCACACAACAAAACAAGTAACCGAAGCGATTTTGTAAAAATTTTGCTCACTTGAGTGGCTTTTATCCACATTTTTGAAAAAAATTTTAATTTTTTCTCACAATATTAATGAGATTTGTAAAAAATATTTACATTCGCCACTGATAATTGAATTTAAATATTAAAAAACTTTTATTCGATCCCAATCCCAAACAAAACTAAGCAATGGCAAAATTAGAGTACATCTGGCTTGACGGCTACAAACCAACCCAAAGCCTTCGCAGCAAAACAAAAATTGAAAAAGATTTTAGCGGTAAATTAGAAGACTGCCCAAATTGGAGCTTTGATGGTTCTTCAACCGAACAAGCACCAGGCGGCTCTTCAGACTGTGTTTTAAAACCTGTTTTTATATGTCCCGATCCGCAGCGTAAAGACGCTTTCCTGGTAATGTGCGAAGTACTGGACTCTAAAGGAGTTCCGCATGAGTCGAATGGCCGCGCCCATATTGATGATGATGACAATGATTTCTGGTTTGGTTTTGAGCAGGAATATTTCCTTTGGGATCCTGAAACTAATAAGCCGCTTGGCTTCCCTGCCGGTGGTTACCCCAGTCCGCAAGGCCCTTACTACTGCTCGGTAGGCGCAAAGAATGCTTTCGGCCGCGAAATAGTTGAAGAACATTTGGACGCCTGCCTCGATGCAGGTTTGAATGTTGAAGGTATCAATGCAGAAGTTGCTGCCGGTCAATGGGAATTCCAGATCTTCGCAAAAGGCGCTAAAGAAGCGGGCGACCAAATTTGGGTGGCACGTTATTTAATGGAACGAATTGGTGAAAAATACGGGGTGTCTATCAACTGGCATTGCAAACCACTCGGTCAACTCGACTGGAATGGCTCGGGCATGCACGCCAACTTCTCCAATACAACTTTGAGAACCGCAGGCAGCGAAGAGGTATACAAAAAGATACTCGAAGCATTCCGCCCTGTTGTTGCAGAACATATCGCGGTTTACGGTGCAGACAATGATCAGCGTTTGACAGGCAAGCACGAAACTGCTTCGATCCACGATTACAGCTACGGTGTATCCGACCGCGGCGCGTCGATCCGTATTCCTTTGTACACCGTACAGAAAGGCTGGAAAGGCTACCTGGAAGATCGTCGTCCGAACTCAGCTGCCGATCCGTACAAAGTTGCGGCACGTATCATCAAAACCGTGAAATCGGTAAAAATATAATTAATCCCCCGATTAATTTAAATTGGCCCTGCGGATGTATTTCCGCGGGGTTTTTTATTCCCGGTTATTTCTCTTTTGTGAAGTAGTACCTGAATACTTCGGTATTACTGGATGGAATGAATTCCAGTGATGTCGTTACCAGTTTCCACCCCTCGTTATAATAGGGTTTCAAAAGGCTCATCAGCAAGTTTTCATAAGCCGCCGGCTCCTCGCGCAGTTTTACGTGCGGATTAAGATCGACCAGTTTCTGAACCTGGGCCGTGTCATCCCTGGTAATGATCATGTTGTTCACTTTTTTACCAACGGTAAAAGCAGCATGGTCATTAAATATCATGATCGTCATGTGTTTCGTTTTTTGCTGTGCAACAACGGTAAGGCTTGCAATCATGGCAAGGCTTAGGGTAAAAAGTTTTTTCATAACGGCTCAATATTAGCCGGACAGGTTTATTAGAATATTAACCATGGATGAAGTTAAACTCCGGGCAGACAAAAGCTTGATCGAAAATTCAAATCGAATACCGCGGATATTTGCCCGAATCTATGCGGGGTAAGCCTTCTATGGGCAAATTGTAGACATATATCCAGCAATCAACAAAACCGGCAGCGGTTTCAACACGGGTCAAAACCCGTATAAATTCATTGGGCTGCAATAAGTCTTCGCCGAAGCCCTCGTATTCGTCCAGCACGATCAGCGTCTCTTCGGGGTCCTTTAATTTAAGTATCGTCCCGTAAACATACTCTCCCTCGCCCGATGTCAACACCGCGCCGGGATATTCACCTATGTCATAAAGCCGGCCTTGCACCTTGCCGTTCGCATAATATGTGCTGTTATCTTTAAGGTAGACGCCATATTTGTTGCTCCTGTCCAACAATGTTCCGTAAACAAAAAGCTTATCGTTCATTTCAAACCTGTTTGAATATTTTTAAAAAGTCATGTCATTTCGATGAGCGGAGGAGGTTAAGCGGTGGAGCGAAGAGAAGACTTGTACGCCAGGATAAACCGAGCCTGTGCCGCCGTATAAGTTTTCTACTCACCCTGATTCACAACTCCCTGCTTGCTTGTCGAAATGACATAAATTTTTACTTGGATTGCAATTAACCACAATCATACTTAACTTCAACAATATAACTATACTATTCATCATACCGTGCGGCAAATGGATATAATGGCTAACTTGGCGCACGCATTTTCGTATTATTTGCTATGGATAAGGAACAGATCGTATCCTATTTAAAGGATAATGATATACATAAAATAAAATATGCTTTTGCCGATATCGACGGTATACTGCGAGGCAAGATCATCAGCACCGAAAAGTTCCTGGATGGCTTACACGATGGTTACGGCTTTTGCGACGTGGTTTTCGGCTGGGACAGCAGCGACGCGGTTTATGATCAGGTGCAATTGACGGGCTGGCATACGGGTTATCCGGACAGGCCTGCACGGGTTGACTTATCGACTTTTCGTACTGTTCCGTGGCAGGATAATATTCCCTTTTTTATCGCTGATTTCAGCAAAACTGACGGCGGTGGCATAGCGGCCTGTTCGCGCAGCTTATTGAAAAAAATCGTTGCCGAATACGAGGAAATGGGCTATCACCCGGAATTCGCGCAGGAGTTTGAATGGTTCAATTTCAGAGAAACCTCACAATCGCTGCACGATAAAAGCTTCCGCGACATTCAAACCCTAACGCCGGGCATGTTTGGCTATTCGATATTAAGAACGTCCCAAAACAGCGGGTTTTATTACGACCTGTTCAATTTGTTAAGGGAGTTTGACGTACCGCTGGAGGGCCTGCACACCGAAACGGGGCCCGGCGTCTATGAAGCAGCCATTGCACACGACCATGTTCTGGCGGCGGCTGATAAAGCGGTTTTATTCAAAAATGCGGTAAAAGAAATAGCCAATATGCATGGCATTATGGCTTCGTTTATGGCCAAGTGGAACGAAAACTTACCAGGCTGCAGCGGGCATGTTCACCAAAGTCTGTGGGATAAAAGCAAGTCGAAAAATTTATTTTATCAGGCTAATGATGAGCACAATATGAGTGACTTATTGAAACATTACTTAGCCGGGCAGTTACACTGTCTCCCTTATATTCTGCCCATGTACGCCCCTACCGTTAACAGTTATAAGCGGCTTGTGGAAGGCGCCTGGGCGCCGACTACAGTAACATGGGGTATAGATAACCGCACAACTGCCATCCGCATATTGCACCAATCGGAAAAATATACCCGGCTGGAGACACGGATACCAGGTTCAGATAGTAACCCATACCTGGCCATGGCGGCAGCCCTGGCTTCAGGGGTCTATGGCATCAAGCATAAATTACCGCTAAACATTAAACCAACCATGGGTAACGGATACCAGGATAAAAGCAATGGCGTGTTGGCCTCTGATCTGCATGAAGCTACAATTGTGATGAGAGACTCGGCTATCGGTACAGAGCTTTTTGGCGCTGACTTTGTCGAGCACTTCACTCAAACGCGCCTATGGGAATGGAAACAATACTCCAGGGCGGTAACGGATTGGGAGTTGAAGAGATATTTTGAAATTATTTGAACACGATTAAGAGATTTAAAAGATAGTCAGGATTCATTGCAATTTTTTTACTTAATTGTGTCACAATAAATAGGCATAATCAGGATAATCAATTAATCCTGCAATCGTGTTCAAAAACAAATGGACTATAATTTCATCTTACAGCGTGCCTGGGAAGGTTACGACGCTTCTAAAACCATTCGTGCTATCGAAGATATCAGCGCGTTGGTTTCCACCAATCATGTTTTCAAGATAACTTTTCATGACGACGATATCGTTATTGCCAAGCTCTCATATTTTGGCAAATACGAGTATTTTAAGGAAGATCACCGCATTATTCACAGCCTGAGCAACAACCTGCTCTACCCTTTTGAGAATGTATTGTCAAAGTCGTTGTTAAAAAACAACCGTGTTTATATTTATCGCCACAAACACGGCAAAGACGATGCCTGGGTGGTATTCTATAATCCAACCCGAATCGACCAGCGGATGCCCCGACGCCTGGATGAGCACCATATCCGGAAACTTGGCCAGCAGATCGGCAAATTTCATAAAGCCTGCTCGCGCATAAAGAACGTGCTGCCCAAATCATCCAAAACGCTCAGGACGGATATTTACGCCTTGCAGCAACAATTGGAGGCTAATGAAAAACAGTTCGGTTCGGCCATGCAGGCTGTTTTTTTGAAATACCATTGTGATCTTTTTTTGAAAAACCGCTCGAAGTACGATATGAAATCGTTCGAGATCATCCCGGTGTTTATCGACTGGAACATTGGTAATTTTTCTGTAACAAAAGACTTGGAGCTCTACTCCCGTTGGGATTACGACTGGTTCAGGATGAGTTACCGCGTGCTGGATTTTTATTTCCTGAGCCGCGTGGTATCCGATATAGGCGACCGCACAGTATTCAGTTATTACATCAACACGTTAATGGAAGATCGTTTTATTATCTTTCTGAAGGAATACCATAAAGTCAACCCCTTAACCGCGAACGAGATCAGGTTCCTGAAGGAAGCCTATCGCTTTTTTATTCTGAATTATGTAATCAAGGATGGCAAATACTTCTTTAGCGAACAATACGCGAAAAAATTACAGGCCGAAGCCTTTGATATCTACCTGCCTTCTGTCGACCGCGATTTTGACGCCGAAAAGATCATCGATGCCCTTAAACTCGAAACCAAAGCTCTTGCAAACCACTGATGAAGAAAATAGACAATTTCAAATCCGTTATCGACAAATACCAGATCGTTTTCTTCGATGCTTTTGGCGTCATCAAAACTTATGCTGGCTTGGTTCCAGGCATCGAACGAACGTTTGATTACCTGGAAAAAGAAGGTAAAGAGTACTATATCGTCACCAACGATGCGTCGCGCAGCCCGCAGCAACTGGCCGAGTCCTACCACCGTATGGGGTTGAACGCTATTACGCCCGAGCGTATAGTTTCTTCAGGCATGCTCACCAAAGAGTTCCTGGACCTGAAAGTTCCTGATGGCATCGTCGCTTACCTCGGCACGCCCGATTCGGCACATTATATCGAGCGGTCGGGCCTGCAAACGCTGCCGGTTAGCGAAGTCAATGAGCACAATATCGATAAGATCAGCGTGATGATATTCCTCGACGACGAGGGTTTCGACTGGTTCCGCGACTTGAATAAAACCGTAAATCTGCTGCGCCGCAGGCCCATACCAGTCATCGTAGCCAATACCGACCGGGCCTATCCCCTTACCGCCACCAATGTATCAATCGCTATCGGCGGTATAGCCGCTATGATCGAGAGCGTTGTCGGCAAGCAGTTCATTCGCTTCGGCAAACCCGATTCGCAAATGTTCATGTTCGCTTACGACCTGGTGCGCGAGTACCGGCAAATTGCCAAAAATGATATTGTAATGGTGGGCGATACGCTGAATACCGATATTTTGGGCGGAAATAAGTTCGGGCTGGACACGGTACTTGTGCTGTCGGGCAATACCCAGGCTAAGGATTACGAGAGCCGGATCAATTCCGCCGGCATAATGCCGACGTATATCTGCGATACAGCCGTGGTCGACCTTAGCGGGCTTGATCTGTGACCGTTTGATTTTCCAGCAGTTTTTCCGCGAGGGCATAGTTTTAACCGATAGTTTTTAAAAAATATTTTATCCGTTTAAATAAAAAACTACCTTTAAAAAATCAGAAAAACATCGGCCGATTTGATCCGTCTTCCTTACAGACCTGTACGCTTTAAAACAACTGTTTTGTTTGCTGTTGCCTGGTTATGGGCGCTGAGTCTTGCGGCACAGAGCAAAACTTTTACAAACCCCCTCTTGCCATCCGGCGCCGATCCGTGGTGCATACAGCACGGCGGGTATTACTATTACACCAACAGTACCGGGAATAACATCACGCTTTGGAAGACAAAAAATATCGTTGAGCTGAAAGCTGCGCAAAAGAAGGTAGTGTGGACACCTCCCGCCAATACCGCGTACTCGAAAGAATTATGGGCGCCCGAACTACACTTCATCAACAAAAAATGGTATGTGTATTTTGCTGCCGACGATGGCGACAACAATCATCACCGCATATACGTGCTCGAAAATAGTTCTGCCGATCCTTTACGGGGCAAGTGGATATTCAAAGGCAAGGTCGCCGCTCCTTCAGACAAATGGGCCATCGACGCCTCGGTTTTTATGAATCGCGGACAGCTTTACATGGTCTGGTCGGGATGGGATGGAGACACCAATGGCGAACAGGACATCTTCATTGCAAAGCTCAAAAATCCCTGGACGGTAGACGGCGAACGCTCAAAATTATCCTATCCGACTTTCGATTGGGAAAAAAACGGCGATTTGCACGATGCCTCCAACCCGCCGCACGTAAATGTCAACGAAGGCCCAGAAATACTAAAACATGGCAATAAGATCTTCCTGATCTATTCGGCGAGCGGATGCTGGACGGATTACTATGCGCTCGGCATGCTGAGCACTACAGATAACGAATACCTGCTCGACCCGATATCGTGGAAAAAATCAGATCAGCCGGTTTTTAAACAGTCGCCTCAAAACGGCGTTTACGCAACAGGCCACAATTCTTTTTTCAAATCGCCCGACGGCAAAGAGGACTGGATATTGTATCACGCCAATTCGGCGCCGGGGCAAGGCTGCGGCAAGGATCGCTCGCCAAGGGCTCAGAAGTTTACGTGGAACAGCGACGGAACGCCGAATTTCGGCACGCCCGTTAAAACAAACGAACCAATTCCAATGCCTTCGGGCTCAAAATAAACCAACAAATGAAAATCAGGCGTTTCATACTACCAATCCTTTTATTAGCTGCAGTCGCTGGCAACGCACAAACAAAATCCACCGCCGGTGTTTGGCCGGCCGCCAAAGCCAATGCCTGGTACGCCAAATACAAATGGGTAAATGGGTCGGACTTTATACCCAGCACCGCCATCAACCAACTCGAAATGTGGCAGAAGGATACTTTCGATCCGCAGACCATCGACCGCGAACTGGGCTATGCCGAGGGCATAGGCTTCAATGCCATGCGTGTTTTCCTGCATAGCATGGCCTGGCAGCAAGACCCTGCCGGATTCAAAAAAAGGGTGGCTCAGTATTTATCCATCGCCGATAAACACCATATCCACACCATTTTTGTGTTTTTCGACGATTGCTGGAACCCCAACGCAAAAACGGGTAAACAGCCCGAACCCAAAACGGGTATCCACAATTCCGGCTGGCTGCAGGATCCCGGCAACCGGCTGACGGAGCCAGGTGAAATAACGATGCTGCAAAAATATGTTACCGATGTACTCGCTACTTTTAAACACGACAAGCGCATACTTTTGTGGGACCTTTATAACGAACCGGGTAACAGCAATAAGGGCGATAAATCGTTAGACCTGTTATCCCAAATATTTTCATGGGCGCGGGCGGTTAACCCCGACCAGCCACTAAGCGCCGGCATGTGGGACTGGAGTCTTGAAAAACTGAACAAATTCCAGTTGACGCATTCGGATGTAATCACTTACCACGACTATGAGGACCCGGACAAACACGAGCGCGTTGTACAAATACTAAAGGCCGTCGGCCGGCCGGTTATTTGTACCGAATACATGGCCCGGCTCCGGAACAGTACATTTGCCAATACGATGCCTATGCTGAAGAGAGAAAATGTAGGCGCGATAAACTGGGGGCTGGTTTCAGGCAAAACCAATACCATTTACGCCTGGGACACGCCTATGCCCGACGGAAGCGAACCGAAAGTTTGGTTCCATGACGTTTTCCGAAAAGACGGCACGCCATTCAGCAGTGACGAGATCAGCCTGATAAAGAAATTGAACAACATTAAATAACAAATCGGATCATGAAACTTAGGATTTTATCTTTGGCCCTGTTACCGGCGACTATCGCCCTGTTGGGGTCATGCAATGGATCGACAAATAAAACAACCGCAAACACCAGTATGAAAGACAGTATTGATTATACCCGCTTGCCCGCCGACTCGGCATTTGAAAAAACTATCGATGGCAAACAAACCCATTTATACACGCTAAAGAATAAAAACGGCATGATCATGACCATGACCAACTACGGCGGTCGCGTGGTTAACCTGCTTGTGCCGGACAGCGCCGGTAAAATGATCGATGTATCGGTGGGATTAGGCAGCGTTGACGGCTATATCAATTCGACCGAACCTTATTATGGCGCCACTATCGGCAGGTATGGCAACCGTATAGCCAAAGGACATTTTACACTGGATGGGAAACAATATACCTTGGCCATCAATAATCCGCCCAACACCCTGCATGGCGGCAAAAAAGGCTACCAGGATGTGGTTTGGGATGCCAAAAAGCTAAACGACCAAACCCTCGAACTTACCTATCTTTCGAAGGACATGGAGGAAGGATTTCCTGGTAACCTAAAGATCAAAGTGACCTATGCCCTGACGGACGATAACGGCGTAAAAATAGACTATGAGGCTACGACGGACAAAAATACGGTGGTAAACCTAACTAACCACACCTATTTTAACCTGAATGGCGAAGGCAGCGGAACTATACTGAACCACCTGGTACAGATCAATGCCGACAATTATACACCTGTCGACTCGACCCTCATCCCGACGGGAAAAATCGAGCCTGTAAAAGGAACACCTTTCGATTTTACAAAGCCCCTGACTATTGGCGCGCGCATCAACGACGATAACCAGCAATTAAAGAATGGGAAAGGCTACGACCACAATTTTGTACTGAATAAGCACGACATGTCGCAACCTGTAGCAATTGTCAAAGGCGATAAAACCGGCATCGTAATGGAAATTTATACAGAAGAACCCGGTCTGCAGTTTTACAGCGGAAATTTTATGCAAAGCAGGAACACGATGAAGGACGGCGACAAGGACGACCACCGAACGGCATTTGCAATGGAAACACAGCATTTCCCCGATTCGCCCAACCAACCGCAGTTCCCGTCGACCGTGCTTAAGCCCGGACAGGTTTATAAAACCGAGACCATTTATAAGTTCAAGACCAAATAAGGCAAAAACGACATTGCGCAAACATTAGGCTGCTTTGTAATATTTATCTTTAGCATTTAAATCAAAAGCATTGCTGACAGATAATCACGGCCGGAAGATCAGCTATTTACGTTTGGCGGTAACCGACAGGTGCAACCTGCGGTGCTTTTATTGCATGCCGGAAGACGGTCTAAACTGGCTTTCGCGGAGCGAGTTGCTCAGTTATGAGGAAATGCTGAAGATATGTTCGCTGCTCGTTAAAATGGGCATCGAAAAGATACGCATTACCGGCGGCGAGCCCTTTGTACGCAAGGACCTGATGCATTTGCTGCGTGAATTGTCGCAATTAACCGGCTTAAAGGAATTAACCATCACTACCAACGGTGTACTTACCGCACCATTTATACCGGAGTTAAAAGATATCGGTATCCGCTCGGTGAACTTGAGCCTCGATACACTTGACGCCAACCGTTTTTTTGCAATCACCTGCCGCGATGAATTTAAAAACGTGATGGAAACGCTGGATCAATTACTGAAATATGATATGGAGGTAAAGATCAATGCGGTAGTAATGGATGGCAAGAACACGCAGGATATTTTACCGATGGTTGAAATGACCAGGGACCTGCCCGTTAGCGTGCGTTTTATCGAAGAAATGCCTTTCAACGGCGAGGGGCATCATTATGATGGCCTGAAGTGGGACTATGTGAGGATAATGGAAGAAATAAAAAGCGCATATCCTGCAATTCAAAAATTGAAGGATGATGCATTTTCTACGTCTTACAACTATCAAATACCGGGTCATCGCGGCAATATCGGAGTTATCGCAGCTTACAGCCGCACTTTTTGCGGCACCTGCAACCGCATCCGTATCACGCCCGACGGCGTTCTGAAAACATGCCTTTACGATGACGGCGTAATGAATATCAAGGACCTCTTACGGTCAGGAATATCCGACGTCAATCTGCAAGAGATCTTTCTCGGAAAATTTGGAAGTCGCCCGGCAGACGGCCGGGAAGCCGAACAAAAGAGGAATATAAATGACTCGGCACATGAATCCATGGCTACAATAGGCGGATAGCAGATGACAACTGTCGAACAGGCGGAAATGCTGATTCAAGCCGAAGTAAGAAGCTTCGGCGCCGAGGCTATTTCATTTGATAAAGCTGTTGGCCGTGTATTAGCGGAAGATGTAAAGGCCGACCGCGACCTGCCGCCCTTCAACCGGGTAACGATGGATGGGATCGCTATCAGTTATGCCGCTATAGAACAAAATATTCAGGCATTTCGAATCATTGGCACGCAGGCTGCGGGCGACCAGCCCATTGAATTAGAAAATCCGGATGAATGCATCGAGATCATGACCGGCGCCGCCTTGCCTGCATCGGCGGACACCGTGGTGCCGTATGAGCAGCTCAAAATCTCAGGCGAAACGGCAACGCTAACAGCGACGGATATAAAACGAAGTCAAAATTTGCATTTGCTGGGCGCCGATAAAAAATCCGGCGACATCATTATTCGTTCGGGCAAACTGGTCACGCCCGCAATGATCAATACGATAGCTTCGGTGGGTAAATCAAGTGTGCTGGTTAAAAAGCTGCCGCGTGTCGTCATAATTTCTTCCGGCGATGAATTGGTTGATATTGACGTCGAACCCTCCCCTGTCCAGATACGCAAGTCGAACAGCTACACGATACAAGCGGTATTGAGTCGGCATAATTTGTCCGCCGATCTGCTACATATACCTGACGATCCCGCGGTAACAAGGGAAAAGATCGCTTACAGTATCAAAAACTATGATGTTATCCTGATGACCGGCGGTATCAGTGCCGGCAAATTCGATTACATCCCGCATGCATTGGAGGATAGTGGCGTTAAAACTATTTTTCATAAAGTAAGCCAGCGACCGGGTAAGCCTTTTTGGTCCGGAAAGCATGAGCATGGTGCATTGGTGTTTGCCTTTCCCGGAAACCCCGTGGCGACATTTATGTGCCTGCACCGTTATTTCTTGCCCTGGCTCAATACGAGTGTAGGGCTCGCAGGACAGGCACCGGTTTATGCGGCTTTAAGCCAGGATTTTATGTTCAAGCCGGAGCTGACCTACTTTTTGCAGGTAAAGCTGCGTTTTACAACAGAAGGCCAGTTGTTGGCCGCACCGGTTGAAGGGAATGGTTCAGGCGATTTTGCTAATTTAGCAGATACGGATGCATTTATGGAACTGCCTTTGGGGAGGAGTGAATTTAAAAGCGGCGAGGTGTTCCGTACATGGCCTTTCAGTAACTTTGCAATATGACATTTTCCCATTTGGACGAAAGCGGTCAGGCTAAAATGGTCGACGTTGGCGAAAAACAGGTTACGCGGCGCACAGCTACAGCGCGGAGTATTGTTTCGCTGCCGGCTGAAGTACTGGAGCAGTTAACCGGCGGCGATATACAAACAAAAAAGGGCTCGGTTTTTCAAATAGCGATTATCGCAGGCATTATGGCTGCCAAGAAAACCGGTGACTTGATACCGCTGTGTCATCCTTTGGGCCTGGACAACTGCAGTGTCAATATTCACTTGAATGAGAGCCGGGAAGTGGTAGTCGACTGCACGGCAACGATAACCGCTAAAACCGGTGTGGAAATGGAAGCGCTGGTTGGCGCCTCCATTGCTGCATTGACCATATACGACATGTGTAAAGCACTGAGTCATGATATCGTGATCAGGGAGACCAAACTGATGGAAAAGACAGGAGGTAAACGTGATTTCAAAAGGGCATAAAAAGCATGCAGACCTTACAAGGCCTGCCATCGGCAATTTTAGCCGGAATGAATGGGCCATTGTTGGCGCGCCTTGCGTATATATCAAATCATTGGCCGACAGCGTTATCAAAGCGTTATCGCCGAAATACAAATGCGCCTATGCCGATACCTCGCATAACGATGAAGTGATAGCCTTACCGGGCCGCCTGCCAAACGGGGCTGCTTTGGAATATACAGACGAAGTAAATCATCACCAATTAAATTACAGTTCGATCTCAAAACCATTCAGCCTGAGGCAGCATTTCCTGGATATGGACCTGGTATTGGTTAACGGTAATCACCAGCAGGCTAAATCACAGGTGGTGATCATTCACGAAAGCAAACGGGCGTCACTGCAAAAACGACTGGATCAGTTGACCAACGTTGAGCTGATCCTGCTAAGCGAGAACGCAACCGGGGTTTTTGATTTCGTGCAAGAACATATTTCCGACTGGCAGAACATTCCGATTTACCGGCTGGATGAAACGGACAAGATCATTGCCTTTTTTGAAAACAAGCTCAGGCAGGCGGCGCCTATTTTAAACGGACTGGTGCTTGCAGGCGGCAAAAGCCAGCGCATGGGTTTTGACAAAGGTTCGGTCAACTGGTTTGGTAAGGAACAGCGTTATTATGTCGCCGATATGCTGAATCCGCTTTGCAATGAAGTATTTATTTCCTGCCGGGATGACCAGAAATCCGGCATCAATATACAATACAACGTACTTCCCGACACGTTTACAGGCCTCGGTCCATATGGAGCGATACTTTCCGCATTCCGGGAGCAACCTGATCGCGCATGGCTGGTTGTAGCTTGCGATCTGCCTTTATTGGATACCGAAACAATACAGTTCCTTATCGGTAACAGGGATGTGTCAAAAATAGCCACGGCTTATCAAAGCCCTTATGATGAATTCCCAGAGCCGCTGATAGCCATCTGGGAACCCAAAAGTTACCCTGTATTGTTGTCTTTTCTTTCGCAAGGTTACTCGTGCCCCCGTAAAGTCCTGATCAATAGCGATCCGAAGTTGATAGAGGCCACGTACCCCGATGCGTTGACCAACGTTAATACACCCGACGAGCTGGAAAAGATCAAAAGGGTGATCCATCAAAAAATAGCCGGCGCCTGATGGATGCGGATCTTACCCGGTACAGTTGCCAGATGGCCTTGCCCGGTTTCGGTGAAGCCGCACAAAATCTATTGCAGCAGGCCAAAGTTTTGGTCGTCGGTGCAGGCGGGCTGGGTTGTCCGGCGTTGCAATATCTTGCGGCGGCCGGTGTTGGCACCCTTGGTATAGCCGATTATGACGTCGTTTCACTGGGTAATCTTCATCGTCAAATCTTATATACGCCGGATGATGTCGGCTTAAAAAAGGCGGTGGTTGCCTATGAAAAACTTCAACGGCAAAACCCTTCGATCGCGGTCATCGCTCATGATATCAAAGTAAATTCCGATAATGTGCTGGAACTCATCCAGGCTTATGACATCGTAGTTGACGGAACCGATAATTTTGAAACGCGCTACCTGTTGAATGACGCCGCTGTTGTCTCGGGGAGGTCATTGGTCTACGGAGCGATCTACCAATACGAAGGTCAAATGGCCGTTTGGAATGTCAAGAATGAAGATGGCAGCAGGTCGCCCAATTACCGTGACCTGTATCCTGAAGTTAATGCCGCCCAGGTACCCAATTGTGCGGTCGGCGGCGTGATCCCGACCTTAGCGGGCATCATCGGCTGCATGCAGGCTAACGAGGTTATCAAATACATCACCGGAACAGGCGAATTACTTGCAGGAAAAGTGCTGATCTTCGACACCCAAACACTACGAAGCCGGATCATTAAGATCGGGGATACGACCAAAACCAATATCACTGCGCTGACGGCAACAGCTGATGTGCCGGCCGTTACCGCCGGCGAGTTAAAGAAAGGCCTCGAACAAAATATTTATGAACTGGTCGATGTCCGGACAATACAGGAGCGCGATCTTTTCGACATCGGAGGCAGGCATATCCCTGTTGAAGAGATCGAAGAAAACCTGGATTATTTTAGCACCGCCACTTCAAAAGTGCTGTATTGCGCTACCGGCAAACGAAGCGCTGAGGCAGTCAAATTAATTAAGAGAAAGTTACCCAATGCAAAGGTATTTACCTTAAGTGGGGGAATTAACAAAGAGACCGAATTTTAATATGCCGGGGAAGCGCCTGTGGCACCCAGCCTTCTACCATTTAACAAATTAACGATCAGTAGTATCGACCAAATAGTACGGGGAAGTACAGCCAAACGCTCATATAAGCCTGCTAAACCATGATGCGCGTTGGCAACTCCAAAAGCAAATAAAAATATCATCATAAGCAAGGCTGAGAGTATTGAATACACTATCCACCCTCTCCAGCCCGCGCTGAGGTAAAACTGCCTCGTAAATAACACAAGCACCACGATTACGGAATTAAACGTTACCAGGTCGCAGGCCATGTGCATTGGGTCATGAATAAATATCCCATCGCCTATCAGGCCGATTGCGATAAGTGATTGAAATATCAAGATCAGGCGTCCGTTAATTCCACGCACAAGTTCGTTTGCCAGGCCGATTGTAAATAACAGGGTAAAAATTCCGAAGGCAATAAAGTTTATTTGCTGCACCCATCCGTTTTTTACCAGCTCTAAACTGCTTATGGTGTCGCGAAGCACGTCAAATCCAGGTGTTATAAATCCGAAAACAAGATAAATGCCGATGAATAAAACAGCGCCGATAATCCCATAGATCAACAATGATTTTTGTGAAAATGGTTTTATGTTCATAACGCAGGTTTAATACCTCTTTAAAATTAATATTTTTCTACATAACCCCAATTATGGATGTGCCGCCACCCATACCTCACCATCCTCAAATATTTCTTTTTTCCAGATAGGCACGGTTTGCTTCAAAGTATCGATCACGAACCGGCAAGCCTCAAAAGCCGCATCCCGATGCGCGCATGAAACCGCGATGACCACCGGAACTTCGCCTATTTCCATCGCCCCCGTTCTATGATGAATAAGAAGTTTTTGAACCGGCCATTTTTCGAAGGCTTGCTTAGCGATCTTCTCCATTTCTTTTAAAGCCATCGGTTCATAAGCCTCAAACTCAAGCCTGATTACTTTTCGCCCTTCTGTAGCATCGCGCACCGTGCCGATAAACACATCGATCCCGCCCGATTGCGGGGTCATCACCCAATCGATGCAAGCCTGTATATCAAGCTGTTTATCAGATATAATAATTTGCGAATCCAAAATCAGCATAATCAGCATAATCAGAAAATCAGACAAATCAACGGTTCAGACTATCCACCACTTACCGGAGGAATAATGGCAATCTCATCCGTTTGGTTAAGTATATGACTGTCTTCGGCATATTCATTATTTACGGCGATCATATACGACTTCAACTGCCTCAGCCGGGGGAAACTTTGTTCTAATGACTTTTTCAGGTCCGAAGTTAAATTTGAATCCAGATCAACATCAATGGAAGACGCCCCGAAAATATCCTTAGCTATGCCAAATGCCAGCACATTTACCTTCATAGTACAAAAATAGGGATTGTCTATCGCAATTGTTTCCTCCTGAAATACCAAAACAGCGGGATGCCGGTCGCCGCCAGCACCAGCCCGAAAACCGAAACGATAATGTGGCTGCGCCCGGCTATGTAATCATTGATATCGTTGTACAGGGTTATCACCACATACAGCGTCGAAAATAAAATGAATATAATGGGCAAAACCGGGTAACCCTTCAGCCGGTATCCGCCGGTTCTGCCAGGCATTTTTTTACGTAAAATAAAAATGCCATACGCCGCAAAGCCATAAAATATCCAGGTGATGAAAACGAACATATCCATCAGCATATCGAACGAGCCGATGAGGATCAGTATAGTACCCCATACCGCCTGGAACCATAAAGCATTGGATGGCGTATGGTATTTTGGGTTGACCTTACCTGCAAAATGAAAAAAGCTTCTCTCCTTCGACATCGCAAATATCACACGGCCGCAGGGTAAAATATTGCTGTTGGTTGCCCCGGCTGTCGATAGCAGCACCATAGCCGCGATCAGACCGCCACCGGCCACACCCATGATCTTGTACAGGGCATCTGAAGCTACCAGGGCCGAATGCTTCATCTCATCCACCGGCATCATATATAAATAAGCTTCAGTCGTCAGCACATACAAAATGATGCAAAGCGCGATCCCGAGCATCAGGCCGCGGGGTATATTTTTCTGCGGATCTTTAATTTCCCCGCCGATAAAACCGAGGTTATTCCAGCCATCATAAGCCGCCAAAGCACCGGTTGTGGCTGCAATAAAAGCTGTAAACTGGTGCCAGAACGATCGGTCGAACGTAGGCGAAGCCTTGACAAGATTGGCCGTGTGCCCCTGTCCTGAAAAGAATATCACCCCGATCAGGAATACCAAAGCCGCAACTTTCAGTACCGAAAAGAATACCTGCACGGCCCCGCCGGCCTTTAAGCTGCGTACATTAACCCAGGTAAAAATGATGACCAGCAGGACCGCCACGGCCTTTACACCTATATTTTCGAGCAGGTAAAACCGCCCGATGTAGGGTATGACTACCGGTACAGCCTGTTCAATTTCGGTCGAAAACCGGGGCAGGTGAAAAAAATATTGCAGGTATTGGGCAAATACGAAAGCAATACCCGATATGCTTGCCGTATCGATCACCACAAATGACGACCAGCCGAACAGGTAGGCAAAAAAATCGCCGTACATGTATTTAAAATAAACGTACTGGCCGCCTGTTTCGGGCATGGCGCAACCTACCTCGGCATTGATCATGCTGCCAAACAGCGACACGACACCGGCAACCACCCATACAGCCAATAGCATCAAAGGCGAACTCAATTGTGCCGCCATAGTGGCCGGTTTCATAAAAATACTGCTGCCGATGACCGACCCGATAACGATGGATACCGCCGCCCAAAGACCAAGTTTCCGTTCGAGCTGCGCCATCTATTTATTGATAAAGTCGGCTAAAATGCGATGAAAATGGTGTGTACCCTGTTCGCGCGTTACCGAGTAGCGGCCATGTTTGTAAAATCGTGAACGAACTCCTCTTTGCACATTTTCCACGATCTCTTCGTCTTCCATCTCCACTTTATCGAGTCCAGACCCGGCGCCTTTATCCAGTTTGCTTTCATCCCATACATAGGAAATGAACCTTACACGGCACTCTCCTACCGAAACCGGTTCGACGACGTTCACGGAAAGTCCCCAGGGATAAAAATTAAACATCATATTGGGAAAAACCCAGAAATAGTACGCAGCTACATTTTTACCATAATCGGGCGATGATTCCGGCAAATCAAAACAATCAGCACTGTTCCGGGCAAGGCCCAATTGCAGGCTCGAGTACGGGAAGTACAACTCGGTTGCATAGTCGCCATAATCGATCACGGCGTTCAGCCCGGCGTGTACGAAGGGTATATGAAAGCCTTCCAGGTAATTTTCGCAATACAAGGCCCAACTAGCCTTTACGTGGAAGGTCCGGCATAGTTCGGGGTAGAGCCTAAAATCGTCCAGTGGCATCCAGCTTACCCTTTCGATCATATCCCGGAAGAAAAGCTCGGGCGCGTGAATGGGATTGAGTGACGTAAACAGCCAATTACTCCATTTAAATGATTGTAACGCCGGCAGATCGTCATCCTTCGAAGGGAATTTTTCAACCTCTTTAAATTCGGGCATCGAAACGAATTTGCCGTCCAGCCCAAACAAACGTCCGTGATACCGGCACCGCAGGTTATTAACCTTGCATGCTTTGTCTGCGACCAGGTTGCCGCGGTGTGTACAAACGTTGGATAAAATATTTAGCTTGCCGGCTTTGTCCTTAGTCAGCAATAAAGGCTCATCTAAATAGCCATGTAATAAAGTAAATGGATGAACGTCGCCCGGTTCCTGTACCAATTCCGTGTTGCCGATAAACTGCCACGACGGCGCAAATATTTTTTCGCGGCACTGCTCAAATACCTCAGGGCTGTTATACACATCCGTATGCAGGGTTTTAGCACAGGCAATGTTTGGGTCGACAAAAAAATCAGGCATGTGAATTTTGGCTTTTCGCTTTCGGCTTCAAAGACGTAATTTAGACGATATGGAAGACATTACCAAGAAATATGATAACGGCGAAATAACGGTCGTGTGGCAGCCGCGTCTGTGCGCTCATTCCGGCAATTGCGTGCGGGGATTACCATCTGTCTTTGATAATACCGCCAAGCCATGGATCAATCTTGAGGGCGCAGATACGGACGCGATCATCGCACAGGTAAACAAATGCCCTTCCGGCGCTTTAAGCTATGTAAGTAATAAGACTACCTGAAGCTCGAATAGATCACATCCTCCACTTTCTGGAAAAAATCGCCATGGCTATCGGGCGTTTGCTGCGTCATAATGAGGCAAACCAGGTGCGCTTTCGGATCGGCCCAATAGCTGGTGCCATAATACCCGCCCCAGGCAAACGAGCCGGCATTGCGGGGATTACGCGCGGCCGATTTGGCGCTGGTTATCCCAAAGCCCAGACCAAAGTTATCCATGGGATTATAAGTAAAGTCAAGCTGGTTACTGGTCATCAGTTCCACCGAGCGCGGCGATAATATTCTGTGGCCATTGTAAATGCCTCCATTCAGCATCATCTGCATAAAAATGGCATAGTCCCAGGCAGTGGAGCTTAACCCGGCACCACCCGAAAAGTAATGCTTATTCATCAGCGGATAATCCGGGTCGATATGGCGGAAAGTATGGCTCCATTTGATGACGTTGTGCAGTGAATCTTCGGTATAGACGGTGGCCAGTCGGCCAGCTTTGGACTGTGGCAGGTTGAAATAAGTATCCTTCATGCCCAGCGGTTTAAAGATATTGTCGTGCAGAAAGTCTTCCAGGCTTTGTTTGCTGATCACTTCGATAAGGCAGCCCAGCAGATCAGAAGCCAGGCTATATTGCCACTTCTCGCCCGGCTGGAACATTAACGGCAGTTTCCCAAGCGCTTTCATCCTGTCAAGCAGGCTGGCATTAAAATAACCTAATCCTGATGGTATTTTGGCTTTGGTGTAAATAGCGTTTCCCGCGGGAGTTCCGATGTCCGTATAATCCAGACCGGAGGTGTGTGTAAGCAGGTCGCGAAATGTGATATTTCGTTTAGCCGGAACAGTTGTATAGCTCGAATCGGCCGGGTTAAATTTATCCAGCACCCGCTGATTTTTGAATTCAGGGATGAAATCGCCTATAGGTTCATCCAGGTAAAGCTTGCCCTGCTCGTACAGGATCATAATGCCTGTAGCGGTGATGGCCTTGGTCTGGCTCATGATACGGAATATCGCATCTTTGGGCATCGGCTTTTTACTGTCTTTATCGAGGTAACCATAACCTTTCCACTGTATTAACTGGTTGTCTTTCACAACCAGTGTTACCACGCCATTCACCTGGTTTTTTTTGACGCAGTCGTTAATAATGCTGTCTATCCGGCCGAGTTTAGCATAATCTACCGACGGATCGGGTTTAGCGTTGCTATTGATCACCTGGGCATTCAGTGAGCCTGCGCCGCATATCAGTGCAGAAAAGAGAAAAAGTGAAATACGCTTCATTGGTTTGTGTTAGATTGACTAAGGTATAAAAAAGCCCCATGTTTCCATGAGGCTTTTAGGTTGCGATAATTAATCGTCTTCACCGTAATTCCTGTGATTTGCCCTTTTTTTCATCTCCGACAGCGGCATGGAAATCATCCTGCCGATGGGCTTACCATCCCTGTAGGTAATCACCCTTAACTGGAACGCTTCTTTTGGTACCAATAACGGCGCAGTGTATTTGGGGTAGAAATTATCCGGGAACGAGTTGTCGAAGCTGTAATAGATATCCAGCCCTTTAACCTCGGTTTGTAATTCTACTTCCATTGTACTATCCGGGCGCATTTTGATATTGAAGATCGGATCGTACATGCTTGGTGCATATTTGATCTGCGCCACGTCAAAACGGGCTAAATGCTTCTCGACGCGACCAACGAAATCGTCCCAGTTCTTCCTGGCATTTGGTGTCCAGGCGTTTTCTGCTACGGCGAAAGCGCGCGGCCAGGTCATGTATTCCATGTGGCGGGTATTGTAAACCTGCTCGGTCCATAAGTTCGCCTGTGTTCCGATAATTAATTTGGAGTCTACGCTATCCGGTACAGGATTATAGGAATACACTTTGCTTAACCGGAGCATTGAATAAACACGGGGTTCAATGGCCGGGTCGCCGTTCATGTAATCCAGGTAAGCATAAGTAGTCGGGCTCATCACCACTTCATGCCCCATTTTAGCAGCCTCGATGCCGCCTTTTACACCGCGCCAGCTCATTACGATGGCGTCGGGGGCTAAGCCGCCTTCCAGTATCTCGTCCCAACCCAAAAATTTCTTTCCCTTTGATTCGACGATCTTTTCAACCCGTTTTTCGAAATAACTCTGCACTTGTTCCTGGGTTGTCAGGTGCTCGCGCTGCATTAAAGCTTTTACCGAGTCGCTTTGTTCCCAGAAGTTTTTGGCGCATTCGTCGCCACCCATGTGGATATAACCGAAAGGGAACATCCTGGCAACCTCTGTTAAAACCTTATCAAGGAAAACATAAACTTTTTCATTCGCCGGGCATAACGTATTGTCAATACCAGCTTTGATGCCCTCCTTAGTAAAGTTCATAAAGTGTTCGCCCGAACGCACCTGGTATTTGTCGGCGCCCGGAGTACAGGAAAGCTCAGGATAGGCCACTACGGCAGCCAGGCTATGGCCGGGTACGTCGATCTCGGGCAGAATGTTCATGAACCTGTCCTTGGCATATTGTACGATCTCTTTGATATCTTCCTGAGTATAAAAGCCGCCGTAATCTTTTGGTTCATCAGGCCCGGGTGGCGGGAAAGTACCAAAATAACCTACTTTCTTTACATTGTATGCCCCTACTGTGGTCAGGCGCGGCAGACTTTTGATCTCGATGCGCCAGCCTTCGTCGTCGGTCAGGTGCATATGCAAAATGTTGTATTTGTATTTCGACATGTTGTCGATATACTGCTCAACTTCCTGTTTGGTAAAGAAGTGGCGGGCGACATCGAGCATCAGGCCGCGCCATTTAAAGCGAGGATAGTCGGTGATTTGAACGCATGGCGCCGCCCATTGTACGCCGCTTACCTTTTTATCGCTCACAATCTCTTTAGGGAAAAGCTGAACAAGGCTCTGAACACCATAGAACAAGCCAGCCGGCCCATTGGCCCTGATAGCAATACCGTTTTTGGTTACCGATAAATAATATCCTTCGTTACCTATTACAGTATCTGCGGTTTTGTTCAGCAGCAGCCTGATGGCCGGTTTAGCGGCGCTGGTTAAAACAGTGACGTGCGCACCCGTGGGCACCGAGAATCTTTGTCTGAGGGTAGCGATAACTTCCTTCATTTCTGGTTTTACCGGGGCCGAAATGACAATGGCTTTCGGCAAAATGTATTCGCCTTCAGTCGGCGTAACGCTGACCGGCTCGGGGATAATTGCTATGCGGGGATTGTTGGTTTGGCCAAATGCGTGAAATGACATAACATAGCACAGCATCAACCCCAAAAGCTTTTTTAGGTTGTGGTTCATTTGATTGGATTTATAATTTGGAAATCGACTGCAAATTATAATTTTAGAAACAGAAATGAAATGATTTTTATATAAGTCTCTGTAACTTTTTAAAAATATTTCAAATCTTATTCCAAACATCATGTCATTTCGACGAGCACAGAGCGGCAAGTGAGTTAGCAGCGAGGAGAAAACTTCCACTCCATGCTTGTTGCCATTATTCGTATAAGATTTCTCATCCCGAATTCGGGACTCAAAATGACATTATTTATTATTTTCCCGTACCCATTGCGTATTCAATCCCTCCGAGTATGTGTTTCAGATAAAGCGGATCGGAATAGGACTCATCTGTATGGCCCAGTTCGGTATAAAAAGCCCTGCCGCCATCGTAGCTATGGTACCAGCTCATCGGGTGATAATCTCCATTTTCGCCGCCGGTATAACTTTTCTCATCGATGGTTATCAGCACATGCAGTCCTTTTGCGATATACTTATAGTTGTACCATTCGTCAAATCGTTTCCATTCCGCAGGCAGGTGCCTGGTGGCTATAAACTTCCGGTCGACTACATGCAGTGTTGCTTCCTGCTGTTTGGGATGACTTTTAAAATAGGCGCCTACGAGATCGCCATACCAGGGCCAACCGTATTCAGTGTCGGTAGCAGCATGTATGCCGACAAAGCCGCCGCCCGACTCGATATATTTCTTGAAAGCTTCTTGTTCTGCGTCATTAAACACGGTTCCGGTGGTGCTTAAAAATATTACCGCGGCATATTGCTTCAAATTGTCATAAGTGAATTTTGAAGCATCGGTAGTGGTATCCACATCAAAATTGTTCTCCTGCCCCAGTTTGATAATAGCCGGTATGCCAACGGCAATGGATTCATGATGAAATCCGGCCGTCTTGCTGAATACTAACACTTTTGGTTTTGCAAATCCGGTCAATGAAAGGGTCGCCAGTATTAGCAGAATTATTGTTCCTTTAAAATAATCGTATAATCTCATAATTAATCAATTTAAAAGTAATGAATAAAGCATGTCATTTCGATGAGCAGCAAAGGATTTACGGTGGGGTGAAGAGAAATCTTATGCTCCATACATTACCGCTTGTATTGTTCTATAAGTTTTCACCTCACGCTAACGCTCAATGCTATAGTTTGTTCGTCGAAATGACATGGTTTTTTAATTAAACTCAAGTCAAAATTACCTTCTATAAATCAAATATTCCTTTTCTTCAATTCACTCACTGCAAAATTAGCGGCACGGGCCGTCATCGCCATATAGGTCAGTGACGGATTCTGGCAGGCCGACGAAACCATCATTGCGCCATCGGTACAGAACACGTTTTTAGCGTCCCACACCTGGTTGTGTTCATTTAGCACCGACGTTTTCGGGTCGCGACCCATACGCGCCGAACCCATCTCGTGTATGCCGTCACCTACATTGTGACCGAAATCATGCGTCTTTACGTCTTTAACACCGGCGGCTTCCAGCATGGCTTTGGCTTCGTTAACGATATCGATGCGCATTTTCTTTTCATTGTCCTTTATTTCGGCATCCATTGCCAATATCGGCAGACCCCATTTGTCTTTGTTATTATGGTCGAGGCTGATCTTGTTTTCGTGGTAAGGCAGCAATTCACCAAAACCGCCGATACCCATGCTCCATTCGCCGGGTTCGCATATTTCGTCCTTGTATTTTCCGCCGATGCTCAGTTCGGCCACACTCCTGCTCCAGCCACCGCGGCCGGCACCGCCCTGGTAGCCAAAACCACGCAGGTAATCGCGTTTATCGCCAAATAAATTGGCAAAACGGACAACGTAAATGCCGTTCGGGCGCCTGCCGAAATAATACTTATCATCATAACCTTCCATGGTGCCTGACGCACCGAGGTTGTAATGATGGTCCATGATATTATGGCCCAACTCGCCGCTACTGCTGCCCAGGCCGCCCGGCCAAACGTCCGTAGCCGAGTTCATCAATACCCAGGCGCTGTTTAATGCCGAGGCATTAACGAAAACGATCTTGGCATAGTAGTTATAGGTCTTGTTGGTCTCAGCATCCAACACCTCAACACCGGTAGCCTTTTTGCTGTCCTTGTCGTACAGTATTTTGGTGACGATGGAGAAAGGCCTTACCGTAAGGTTGCCCGTTTTCATGGCGGCCGGCAAGGTAGACGACTGCGTACTGAAATAAGCTCCAAACGGGCATCCTTCCCAGCAACGGTTGCGGAACTGGCAATTGGTACGCCCGCTGATCGGCGCAGTCAGGTTAGCCGAGCGCCCAATGATCATGTGGCGTGTACCGTTAAAATGTTTTTTGATACGTTCGGACACATCTTTTTCAACGCAGTTCATCTGCATGGCGGGTAAAAAATGTCCATCCGGTAGTTGCTCAAGGCCCTCATGTGAACCATTTACGCCGATGAATTTCTCGACATGATCATACCAGGGCGCGATATCTTTATAACGGATCGGCCAGTCTATGGCCCAGCCGTCCTTTAGGTTTGCTTCAAAATCATGATCGCTCCAGCGGTAGCTTTGCCGTCCCCATAAAATAGAACGACCGCCCAACTGGTACGAACGCCACCAGTTAAAAGGTTTGATTTCGGTATAAGGCGCATCTTTGTCGTTCGCCCAATAGTCGATAATAGGCTCATAGGCGCCCCATGTGCGAGCGATATACTTGTGCTCTTTCCGCTGCTCCTGTGTTATATCACCGCGATGCTCAAAGTCCCAGGGATTTTTTGTGGCCGATTTATAATCCTTAATGTGTTCAAAATTGCGGCCACGCTCCAACATAATGGTTTTCAGACCGAGTTCGGTAAGCTCTTTAGCAGCCCATCCTCCGCTTATACCCGAGCCGATGACAATAGCATCGTAGGTATTTTGAGCCTTTGCTTTGGTGTTGACATTTAAAGTGTCTAACGACATGATAATTTAGTTTAATTGGTTTTCCAAGTTAAGGACACGATTTCAGGATTACAATGATCCATCAAATTTTTAGCTGTTTCTGCATCTTGTCAATCCTCACGATCACTTAATCGTGTTCAAAGGTTTTATTTTAATACTCTTGAAATTTACATCAAAACCATGGTCCTGTAAAAGGATATGCCCTTGTTTGGCCTCACCAAAGTTTTTCCAGATCACATACTTACTGATAGCTACGAGATCCTTAAATTCCTTAGAGCCGCGTTCATATTCAAGCACTTTCACACCGTTTAGGTAATGTTCCACATGATTGTTTGGATAAACGATGATGCGTCCGGTATTCCACGCGCCGATAGGCCGTACAAAACGGTCCGGTTTCTTCGCCGGAATCAAATCATACAGCGAGGCCAGCGTACGGTCGCCGTTCCGCCCCAGTTTTGCATCGGGATGCACTTTATCGTCCAGTATTTGGTACTCCAGCCCGATGGCCGATTGCCCATGGGTATCTTCCTTAAGCGTTACGAAATACTTCACGCCGCTATTGGCGCCGGTGCTCATCCTGAAATCAAATGACAAGTCAAACGCGCTGAACTGGTCATTAGTCACAATATCGCCCACGTTAGATGCTTCGCCGCCTTTGGAACCCAAAATGGTCATCATGCCATCACGTATAACCCAACCGCCCGGTTTGGTCGGAAAAGTGGGCGCCGTTGCGCTGCGCCAGCCGGTATTGGTCTTTCCGTCGAAAAGCAGGCGCCAGCCGTTCTGTTTTTCGTAATTAGTCAAATGGTTTGGCACATAATCAACTACATAAACTCCGGCCGGGAATGGGGCAGGCGTCAACCCTGTAGTCTTTATCCGGATATTTTTGAAATATATTTTTTTACCGGCCTCGCTTTGATTATTGCCGATGCCATGCACCTGTAAACCGATAAAACCCTTATCGTCAACAGTATCGACCATGTAGGCCATTGCTATTCCGTTTATCCAGGTTTTGGTCGAGTTACCAATACACTCTATCTTATAGTGATTCCATTGGCCCACCTTAAACGTGTTTTTGGCTTTCGCGTGCAGTTCCATCGGATACAGCCAGTCGCGGCGGCCCTCATCATAAATGCCACCGCTCCACCTGCGATGCGATGGGTCGACCTCTACTTGCCTGCCGTAAAACTTTCCGGCGCCATTGTTGCCCTGCGGGTCGAAATGGCTGCGTGTTTGTATGCCCGAGTTGCTGGTCGTATCAGGAACTTTAACATCCAGCTCAAGCACAAAATTTCCATATTCCTTGTCCGTTATAAGGAAGGAATTCGGCGAGTTTACTACCGTTGTTCCGACGATCATGCCGTTCTCGACGGTATAGCCGGCCGTGCCGGTGGCTTGTTTCCAGCCGTCTAAGTTTTTACCGTTGAAAAGGCTTGTCCAGCCGGTGGTAGATTTTTGTGCATTTGCGGTAAGTGCAGCTATCGATAGCAAGGCAATTAAATAAAGAAAATATGGTTTTTTCATTGGTTTTTTATTAGTTCAATATGAGCTGAATTAAATCTGAGCGTTGTCATGCTGAGCCTGTCGAAGCATATGAGCAAAGGCCTTTACGCGCATCCTTCGACAAGCTCAGGATGACACCCTTTTTGCGATCAATATCACATTACACAAGTTTTGGTTCCCAGCCGGGTTCATAGGTACGCCGCCAAAGCTTCATCGCCTCAGCGCTATTGGTAATATGCCCGTTTGCCGGGTCGCATTCGAGCGTTACGCCTGTGCGCTGCGCAATATTGGCCAAATGACAAAGCAGTACGCTCTTCGAACCTTCACTTACAGGCGAAGTAAGATCATTTTCGCCGCGGACAGCTCCGACAAAGTTCTGAAAATGATAAAAATCCAGGTTACCGGTTGCACTGACCGGGTTGTTAGGATCGGCCGCCACCTCTGATTTTACTTCTTTCAATACCTTGTTTTTCATGTCCAGTATCTTATAGTCACCGCCGCCCAGGTTTATCAGGCTGCCATTGGTACCATAAATAATAAAGCCCCTGCTGCTGCCCTCGACCGGGAAATTGTTGCAGCTGCGGCCTTCCCAACTGATGGTGCCTTTATTGCCGAACTCAAACGATGCCACCTGGGTATCGGGCGTTTGCCAATCGTCCTTAAAAGCATACCTTCCGCCCGAAGAGGTTACCTTCGTCGGATAATCGGTTCCCAAAAACCAGCGGCAGCAGTCTATCTCATGCGTACCATTGTTACAGGCCTCTCCGGTTCCCCAATGCCAGAACCAGTGCCAGTTGTAATGCACCAGGTTATCCTGGAATTGTTTGCGCGGCGCGGGCCCCTGCCACAGTTCAAAATTCAGGGTAGCCGGCACAGGAACATGCTTGCCTACGCCTATCGACTTCCGGTCGTTTGTATACCAGGCTTTAGCAAAGTAAGGATCGCCTATCGCGCCATCCCGCACTTGTCTAACAGCTTCGATCAGGGTCGGCATAGAACGCCGCTGGTTGCCCATCTGAATGTGCTTACCGTATTTGTGCAATGCCTGGCTAACGAGTTCGCCCTCGTATGGATTCTGCCCGCAGGGTTTTTCAACGTAAACATGTTTGCCGTGCGAAGCGCCCATAATGGCGGCCGGTGTATGCCAGTGATCGGGCGCAGCGATAACCAAAGCATCAAAATCCTTTTTCTCAACCAATTTGCGGATATCACGTATCAACTCAGGTTTGCGCGGCGCGTCTTTCAGTGCGTCAAAACCCTTTTTAATGGCCCCATCTTCCACGTCGCAGATATAGGCGATCTCGACGTTCGGCAATTGGGAATAACATTTAGCCAGGTAATTGCCCCTGCTGTTGACGCCCATCACACCCAGAACTACTTTATTGCTCGGTGCATTTTTGCCAAAAACGGGAAAATTGAGGATGGTAAGCCCTGCTGTGGCCAGCGAGGCATTCTTTACGAATTCTCTGCGATCCATAATTAAGATGTTATAAATGGTTTTTAAATGTAGCGATAAAAGTGTTAAACCGACAGGAGTCTTTAAGAAATGTAACGAACTTGTTATTTTTTTGACGGCTTGACGGCAGATGTTTGGGGCAGTCTGCCCCGGCGATTATCTTTCTGCGAACACTGATCGAAAGAAAAAAATTAAAAAACTTAGCCGCTTTAACAAGTCATTTATAACTTCCTGTTTATAAGTGATTTTTGGCGATGTACTTTAAGTTAATTTTATTGAAAAAGTACCTTAAATAAGGTATAAAAGCGGTTTTTTGAAAACATTTGGCACCACGAAATCGTAATAAGCGGTGTATTAAAACACTAAAGATGAAATTTTTTGAAACTTTGTTTACCCCAGTCCTTAAGGCTGTACCTGCGTTAGCGAATAATGGCGGAATCTTCAAGAAAAGGAAAAAAGCAGGCCCTTTCAACCCTAAGATCACATTAGGTTTCAACTTCTGAGAATACTCTCGAAAAACTTTAAAACTCCATTAAGAACTTTATAACATCACTGGCATCCCCCGGCGGGAACGGTGGTGTTTTTTGTTTTAGGCGGGTTATGTAATTTAGTGGCTATGAAAACGATTATCACCATCGAATACTGTCCCAAATGTAACTGGCTGTTGCGGGCGGCTTATATGGCCCAGGAGTTTCTGACTACTTTTGCGGATGAGCTGTATGGAGTAACGCTTCATCCCAGCGAAACAGGCGGACGTTACACTATAAGCGTTGACAACGAGATCATATTCGACAGGAAGGTATTTGGAGGTTTTCCGGAGATAAAGGAACTGAAACAATTATTAAGGGATAAAATCAGTCCGGGTAAAAGCCTTGGGCATTCGGACAGGAAATAAATATTATATTTACACAGAAACTGTAATACATACCAATTATATCGACTTAATATATTTCCTTATCTTTGTTAGTTATTAGCTTAGTTAAATGCTTTCCAAGAAGACAAAATACGCTATTAAGGCCCTGGTGATCCTGGGCAAAAATGCCGATCAGCCTCCTATGCAAATATCCAGGATCGCGGAAGAAGAACGTATACCCAAAAAATTCCTCGAACAGATATTGCTCGACCTGCGCAACGCCGGTTTCCTTTACAGTAAAAAAGGCGCGGGCGGCGGTTACAGCCTGAATAAAGACCCAAAGGATATTTACTTAGTAAGCATAATGCGTATTACCGACGGTCCTATAGCCATGGTGCCCTGCGCCAGCCTGAACTTTTACCACAAATGCGACGAATGTAAAGACGAAACTACCTGCGGTATCCGCGATGTGTTTATACATGTCCGCGACGCTACGCTGAAAATACTTTCCGAGACTAGCATCGCCGATGTTATTGCCAGGGAAAACATACTTATCAATCTCTGATAACAGGCATTTTTAATCATTACGCAAAACCATTTTATCTTATAAGAAAGGGAATTTTTTCCACATAAAATCGGGAACAGCTTGCCTCTTTTCCCGGGCCCTTCTGAAAAAAAGCAAAGAAAATATTCGCTTGCCGCATCATTTTGGCCGTTACCTGCGTAAAATCGTGCCGGGTAAATTTTTGGCTCGCAATTGGCTCTACGCTCTGATAGCAATGTAATTTAACTGTAAAACAAAGATATTTTTAAACAAATTCTACTACTTCCCTATACTATACATATATTTGGGAAATAAAATGTAAAATCCTGCTCCGGGCAGATCATAATTAAAAAGACATGCTAAGTTTCCGCACCGAATTGGAAAACCCTGTAGTTGAACAAGATATCATTAAGCTTGAAAAGCAGATCAGGGCGTTTCGCGAAGGTAAGATCCACGACGAGAAATTCAGGAGCCTGCGGCTGGCACGCGGCATTTACGGCCAGCGCCAGCCGGGTGTACAAATGGTGCGTATCAAATTGCCTTTTGGTAAGGTTACCTTTAAGCAATTGCTGCGCATTACCGATATTTCCGACAAGTATGCAAGCCATAACCTGCATTTAACCACACGCCAGGACATACAGATCCACTTTGTAAGCCTTGACCGTACACCACAATTGTGGGCAGAGCTGTCGGAAGATGATATTACTATCCGTGAGGCTTGCGGCAATACGGTCCGTAACGTTACGGCCTCCCCTGCTGCCGGCATCGACCCGAAGGAACCTTTCGATGTATCGCCGTACGCTCATGCAGCGTTCGAGTTTTTCCTGCGCAACCCGATTTGCCAGGATATGGCGCGCAAGTTTAAGATCGCATTCTCGTCAAGCGAGGAAGATACCGCGTATGCTTATGCCAATGATGTGGGCCTCATACCTAAAATAAACGCCAAAGGCGAGCGCGGCTTTAAAGTGTACCTTGGCGGTGGACTTGGCGCTCAGCCATTCATCGGCGCCCTTGTTGAAGAATTTTTACATGAAGACCAGTTAATACCTTATATCGAATCGGTTATACGGGTGTTCGATCGTTACGGCGAAAGAAACAACCGCAATAAGGCCCGTCTGAAATATGTCATCCAGCGCCTGGGCCTTGACGAGGTTGTGCGCCTGGCGAAAGAAGAGCGAATAGCCAACAAGGTAAAAACTTACCCGATTAACCGCGACGCAGTCGATAGCCCGGTGATACCTGAACCTGTGCTGCTTCCGCAACCGGAGATCAGCAACCCGCTACGTTACGAGCAATGGCTGATCACCAATACCTTCGAACAGAAGCAAAAAGGTTTTTACGGCGTATATATTAAGGTAACCAAAGGCGATATTCATACCGATGTGGCCCGCAAGCTTGTGGACGGCATCCGCCCCTATGTCGCCGATGAAATCCGCGTTACTCAAAACCAGGGGTTGCTGCTGAAATATGCCCGCAAAGAGGCTTTGCCTGCTATTTATAATATTTTGACCAGCCTTGACTTATCCGCTCCCGGATTTGACAGTGTAGCCGATGTGGTTACCTGCCCCGGAACCGATACCTGCAACCTGGGTATTTCCAATAGCATGACGCTGGCGGCCGTGCTTGAAGACCTGATATATAATGAATATGAAGACTTTGTTTACAACCGCGATATCAAGATCAAAATAAGCGGCTGCATGAACTCGTGCGGGCAGCATGGTATCGCTAACATCGGTTTTCACGGCAGTTCGCTAAAAGCCGGGCTTAAGGTGTTGCCTTCAGTACAAGTACTGCTCGGCGGCGGTACTGTTGGCGACGGCATAGGCCGCGCTGCCGAAAAGGTCATCAAGGTGCCCGCCAAAAGGGCAACGGATGTTTTGAGAAAAGTGCTGGATGACTATAAAACGAATTCAGCGGAAAGCGAAACTTATAATAACTATTATGACAGGCAGGGAAAAGATTACTTCTATCAACTTCTAAAACCGCTTGCCGATCTGACCAACCTGAAGGACGAAGAGTTTGTCGACTGGGGGCATGAAGAAACCTATGCTACAGCGATAGGTGTCGGCGAATGCGCCGGCGTGGTGATCGACCTGGTGGCCACCCTGCTGTACGAATGCGATGAGAAAAAAGGCTGGGCCGAAGAATCATTCAAAAACGGCGCTTATGCCGATGCCATCTACCACGCATACAATGTATTTATCAGCGGTGCAAAATCGTTGCTGCTCGACAAAAATATCAACATCGGCACGCAAATAGGCATGATGAAGGAGTTTGACGCTCAATACGTCGCCAAAGGCGAATTCCCGCTCAACGGTACATTCAGCGACATGGTGTTGGAAATCAACAAACACGAGCCGTCGGAAGAATTTGCCCGCACATACCTGGTGTCGGCTATTGGGTTTCTGGACGCAGTAAAAGCAAAAAGAGAGGCATTAGTACAATCATGATCGATATAAAAACTAACAAAGCAATTAAAGAGCCGCGTATTACGCTGGTTGGTGCAGGTCCCGGTGACGCTGAACTGATAACCGTCAAAGGCATAAAGGCCTTACAAACAGCCGACGTAGTGCTTTATGATGCGCTGGTAAATGAAGAATTACTCGAATTCGCACCCGCAAACGCCACGAAAGTTTATGTGGGCAAACGCTCGGGCGACCATTCCCATTCACAGGAAGCGATCAACAGGCTGATGATAGATTATGCATTAAACTACGGTCATGTAGTGCGTCTTAAAGGCGGCGACCCCTTCGTGTTCGGCCGCGGCTATGAGGAACTGGATTTTGCCGCTTCATACAGTATTCCGGCCCAGGTAATTCCGGGCATCTCCAGTTCGATCGGCGTACCGGGCTTACAACAGATACCTGTTACCCACCGCGGCTTAAGTGAAAGTTTTTGGGTAGTAACCGGCACCACGATGGATGGCCATGTGTCGGCAGACCTTTACGACGCCGCCAAAACCAAAGCCACAGTTGTGGTGTTGATGGGTTTGCGTAAACTGACTGAAATCGCTAAGATATACCAGGCCGAAGGCAAAGGCAAATTACCGGTTGCGGTAATACAAAGCGGTTCGACAGACAATGAAAAAGTCGCGATCGGTATCATTGATACCATAGTTGAGGTTGTGCAGGACAAGAAGATCATGTCGCCCGCGCTTATAGTTATCGGCGAGGTGGTATCGTTGCATCCTTCGTTCCAGCCGATCAGGGAATTTTATGAAATCATTGGCCAGGAATAACGGAGCACTAGCTATTCAGTACAAAAAAACAGAGGGCAACCAGTTGTTCCCTGTTTTTTTAAAGCTGAACGACTTGCACACGGTGCTGATCGGCGCTGGTAATGTTGGTTTGGAAAAACTGACCGCCATCGTCAGCAACAGCCCGCAGGCCAGCGTCACAGTTGTTGCAAGGGAACTTTCACCGGAGATACACACGTTAGCGGGTATGCACGGAGGAATAAAAGTAATTCAAAAAGCATTTGAGGATAGCGACCTTGATACGGCCGACATCGTTGTGGCAGCGACAAATGACAATGAGTTAAATAACTACATCAGGGAATCGGCGCACGAGCGCAAATTACTGATCAATGTAGCTGATAAACCTGAACTCTGCGACTTCTATCTCGGGTCGATCGTACAAAAAGGCGATCTGAAACTCGCCATATCTACCAATGGAAAATCGCCTACTGTGGCAAAAAGGCTTAAAGAAGTTTTAAATGAAAGCCTGCCGGGGGAACTAGACGTAACCTTGCAGCAAATGAATGAGCTAAGAAATTCCCTGTCGGGCGACTTTGCCTACAAAGTAAAACGGCTGAACGAGGTAACCTCGGTACTGGTCGATAAGAAACCGCCGGCCAATAACAAGGGCCTTATCTGGTTTATCTGGGGTGCTTTAGTGCTGGCCATTATCACTGCGGTTTATGCCCTGTGGTCGAAAGATCCCGATTTCAGAAGCTATGTCGAGGGTATAAACCCGATATTCTATTATTTCTTGGGTGCCGGCTTTGTTTTTGCTATGATCGACGGCGCCATAGGTATGTCGTACGGTGTTACGTCGACAACATTTTCCCTTTCCATGGGTATCCCGCCTGCTTCTGCAAGTATGGGTGTTCACCTGTCCGAAGTACTGAGCAACGGTATTGCCGGCTGGATGCATTACCGCATGGGCAACATCAATTGGAAGCTATTTAAAATGCTGGTGGTTGCGGGTATTGTGGGCGCCGTATTAGGGGCTTATATCCTGTCGTCGCTGGAGCATTACAGCAAATATACCAAGCCTTTTGTCTCGCTTTATACCTTGATATTAGGCTTGGTGATATTGAGAAAAGCATTCCAGCTTGGCAAAAAACGCACCAAAGGAAAGATTAAAAGAATAGGCTTGTTAGGTTTTGGCGGCGGTTTTATCGATGCTGTCGGCGGCGGCGGTTGGGGGTCTATCGTATTATCGAGCCTGATCGCAGGCGGACGCCATCCACGCTTTTCGTTGGGTACAGTAAAATTGTCACGCTTTTTTGTTGCGTTGATGAGTTCCATCACCTTCATCACCATGCTCAACGGAGCGCGTTGGGAGGCTGTTGCCGGCTTAGTGATAGGCAGTGCGCTGGCGTCGCCGATAGCTGCTAAAATATCGAACAAATTGTCGGCTAAAACACTGATGGTGGCTGTAGGCATTATCGTTATTATCGTAAGCGTAAACAGCATTTTTAAATTTTTGATCAGATTGTAAATGACTGCGATAGAAGACATAAAACACCAAACAAGCGGGCTGCAACCGGTGGAGGCATTGGCTTTGCTGGCCGGAAAATTCCCGGGCGAGATCGTATTTTCGACCAGTTTTGGCTGGGAGGACCAGGTGATCACACACATGATCTTCACTAACAACCTTCCCATTAAAATATTTACCCTCGAAACCGGGCGCCTGTTCCCCGAGACCTATTACGTTTGGAACCGGACGATGGAAATGTACGGCAAACCCATCCATGCGTATTATCCGAATAACGAGCTGCTGGAAAAGATGGTAAACGCCAAAGGCCCGAGCAGCTTCTATGAGTCGGTAGAAAATCGCAAGGAATGCTGTGCTATCCGTAAGGTTGAGCCGCTTGGCAGAGCCCTGGCAGGCAATAAGTGCTGGGTAACCGGTATCCGCGCCGAACAATCGGCCGACCGCCAGTTTATGGGCAATTTGGAATGGGACGAACAGCATAATTTGATTAAATTTCACCCGATTTACGACTGGACTTTAGACCAGGTAAAAGAATACATACGTATACACAACGTGCCTTACAACGCACTGCACGACAGGGGTTTCCCAAGCATAGGCTGCCAGCCTTGCACAAGGGCCGTACAGCCGGGCGAGGATTTTCGCGCAGGACGCTGGTGGTGGGAAGATCAGTCGAAAAAAGAGTGTGGTTTGCATGTGCACGAGGAAGCAAAATGACTGAATTAATGAATTATTGAATCACTGGTTTAGAAATTCAATAATTCAATAACTCGATAAATCAATAACTATAAATGAAAGAGCAGTTGGATTATTTAGACGAGCTGGAGGCGGAAGCCATTTACATCCTGCGCGAGGTGGCCGGACAATTTGAAAAACCCGCGCTGCTGTTCTCGGGCGGCAAGGATTCTATCACGCTGGTTTACCTGGCGCTAAAGGCATTTCGTCCGGGTAAGTTCCCTTTTCCGCTGGTACATATCGATACCGGCCACAACTTTGACGAAGCCATCATCTACCGCGATCAACTGATCGAACATATCGGCGAAAAATTGATCGTAGGTTATGTCCAGGACGATATCGACGCCGGCCGCGTGGTGGAGCAAAAAGGCAAAAACGCCAGCCGCAATCAATTGCAAACAGTTACGCTGCTTAATACCATTGCAAAAAACCAGTTTGACGCCTGCATAGGCGGCGCCCGCCGTGATGAGGAAAAAGCCCGCGCTAAAGAGCGGATTTTCTCGGTTCGCGACGAGTTTGGTCAATGGGACCCGAAACGTCAGCGTCCTGAATTGTGGAACCTGTACAATGGCAAGATCCATAAAGGCGAAAATGTGCGCGTATTCCCGATCAGCAACTGGACCGAGTTAGACGTATGGAACTATATCCGCAGGGAAAACATTCCGCTGCCAAGCCTTTATTTTGCACACGAACGTGACGTGATCACCCGTAACGGCCAGTACATGGCGGCATCGCCTTTTATGAATATGGATGCTGACGACGTGGTTGAACGCAGAAATGTTCGTTTCCGCACCGTTGGAGACATGACTTGCACTGCTGCTGTTGAATCGTACGCATTCCAGATTGACGATATTATTAACGAAATAGGCGCCTCACGTGTTAGCGAACGCGGCGCCCGAATGGACGATAAAGTGAGTGAGGCCGCGATGGAAGATCGTAAAAAGGGAGGATACTTTTGATGTCGGATGTCGGATTTTCAATTTCGGATTTAGCTTGTATTGCTCAAATCCCTCATTCCGAAATCCGAGTTCCGAAATTCGAAATTAAAATACTATGAATATTCTAAAATTTATAACAGCCGGCAGTGTTGATGACGGCAAAAGTACGCTGATAGGACGTTTACTGTACGATAGCGAAGCTATCTTACTTGATCAGTTGGCAGCCCTGCAGCGTTCGAACCGTAAGAACGACGACGGCACCATCGACCTCGCTATTTTAACAGACGGGCTTAAAGCCGAACGTGAGCAAGGCATTACCATCGATGTGGCTTACAAATATTTCCAGACAGAAAAACGCAAATTCATCATAGCCGATGCTCCGGGTCATATCCAATATACCCGTAACATGGTTACCGGCGCTTCCAATTCAGATTTGGCCATCATCCTGATCGACGCGCGTAAAGGCGTAATCGAGCAAACCATACGTCACTCATTCCTCGTTTCGTTACTGGGCCTGCCGCAGGTGGTGGTAGCGGTGAACAAAATGGATATGGTTGATTTCAGTCAGGAAGTGTTTGAGAAGATTGTTGAAGACTATAAAAAGCTCGCCGAAAAGGTGGGACTGAAAAGTGTAGCCTATATTCCTGTAAGCGCATTAAAAGGCGACAACATCGTTTATCAGTCGTCACGCATGCCCTGGTATTTAGGCGAATGCCTCCTGCCCTACCTGGAAGCGGTTGAAATTCCTGTTGACACGCAAAGAGATCACGGGCGTTTCCCGGTGCAATGGGTTGTCCGCCCTCAAACCGACGAGCTACACGATTACCGCGGTTATGCAGGTCGTGTTGCCAGCGGTTCCCTCAGGGTGAACGATAAAGTAACTATTCTTCCATCAGGCTTTCATTCAACCATCAACAAGATCGAACTAGCTGACCAGGAACCGGATGTTGCCGTCGCCGGCATGTCGGTTACTATACATCTTGAAGACGATATCGACATTAGCCGCGGCGATATTTTGGTTAGCGCACACAACCAGCCGCTGGTTTCGCAGCAGATTGAAACCGATTTGTGCTGGATGGATACAAAACCATTGGATACCTCGCATACTTATTTTATTCAGCATAACAGCAAGCTAACGCGTTGCCGGATACAGGAGATCCTATACAAGGTGAATATCAATAACCTCGAAAAAGATTATGATGAGGACTTCAAGCTGAACGACATCGGCCGCATCATCATCAAAACCGCCGACCCGCTGGCTTTCGACCTGTTCCAGGACAACAAAGCCAATGGCCGGGCTATACTGATCGACGGGCGTACCAATGTTACCGTAGGCGCCTTAATGTTCCGGGCTAATGCCGGTTAATCGTTCTTTCAATCAATCTAAATAACGCGGGGCTCCGGATTCGGAGCCCTGGTTTTTTAAATAAGTTTGCAACATCTTCGTTACATTATATACAGTAAACATTTTAGCATCACTTTTGTAGCCGAATCGTCGTTAATAGACTCATGAAAAGGCTGAAATCCTTGAGATTTATGTTTTCCATAGCAGCGCTGCTATTTGTCGCTAAGCCATTTTTGGGCTTTGAGGCATTTTGCGGCCAGGTTCAGCCACATATTTCACATACTATACTGGTAAAAAGTTTTACCAAGCGGAAGCCTGAAAGTCTGAACGATGCCTATGCCAGTGCCAGTGCTTTACGGCAAATGGTTTCCGACCCTCCGTTGGTGTTATTACCTGCGATAGGCTTATTGCTGTCATTTATCCTGCCTTTTTTAATCGAAAGTATTACCGCGCCCTTAAAAAAGGGTTTATCTAATACTCTTTCCCCTTATTCCGATCCCGCACCTGTTTATTTGCTGTCGGGCAAACTTTCTATTTGATATTAACCTAACGGGCCACCCGGCGTTGCATGGCTTTGCTGTGTAGCTTTCCACTATTTATCCAATTAATTAATTCATTTAAAATCCATGTTTAAATCTCGAAAATTACTGATGTTTTTAGCGTTGTGCAGCCTCTCGGCGCCAATGCTCCAGGCACAGCAAAATCCGCCCCCGGTCACATTAAAACAATTACTGGCCAGGGTTGACAAAAATGCCCCTACGCTGATAACTGATTCCTCGGCCATCCGCATCAGGCAGGCCCAGGCAGCCGAAATACGCAATAACTGGCTGCCCAATTTAAAGCTGAACTACCAGGCCGATATTGGTACCAGTAACAATGTTACCGGTCCGTATTTTGGTTATGGTATAATTCCGTCAAGTTCGGGCGGCATCCATCCAAATAACGTTACTACTTCGTTGTCAACTAATTTAGGCATAGCTTCGTTCGACTGGGAGGTATACAATTTCGGCTACTATGGAGCTCAAAACAGGGTGGCAAAATCCAACATCCAGGTCGAGCAAAATAATTACGCCCAATCTAAATACACGCTGGAATCATATACTATCAATGATTACCTGTTGCTGATGAGCCTGCAGGACTATTTAAATATCCAGGCACAGAACATCCGGCGTACGCAGGACATATTGCGATCGGTATCTTCGTTAACCAAAAGCGGCGTACGCCCCGGGGTCGATACCAGTATCGCTAATGCAGAATTGTCGAAGGCAAGGCTCAATTACATCGAATTGAATAACCAATTCCAGCAAGTGCAACTGCAGTTAGCCGAGGTTACTGGTTTACCATACCAATCTATCGTTGCCGACACAAGCGTAGCCGGGCAACTGATCAATGCACCTGCAGCACTATTTAATACCGACACCCTACATCATCCTATCATTAATTTCTACCAGTCGCTTTACCAAAACAGCAAAGAACAGGAGAACATGGTCAAACACCAGTACAATCCTAAAATATTTGTTGAAGGCGCAGCCTGGGGCCGCGGCTCCAGTGTCGACCCCGAAGGCAATTACAACAGCCTTTCATCCGGGTGGGGATTCCAGCGGGATAACTACCTGGTTGGGGTCGGCATTTCTTTTAATGTTTTCGATTTAAGGCGAGAGCATCTGAAGTTGAATACCCAGAAGGCCGAATCGGAATTCTACCGCAACAAACTCGAGGAACAAAGGGCCCTGCTGGCGTCGGGCGCTAACCAGGCTAATGCTGAAATGCAAACCGCAAGATTGCGCCTGCTGGAAATACCCAACCAGTTGCGTGCAGCTGAAGAGGGCTACCGGCAAAAGCTGTCACTTTATCGCAACGGGTTGACCGATATCATCGAACTTGATGCGGCTTTAAGCATTCTATACCGTGCTGAAACTGACTACGTGCAGGCCAAGTACGCCTATACCAATGCCTTATTTGGCCAGGCAATAACCGATAACCAGGTAAACACAATTCTAAACGTCTTAAAATAATCTGAGAAATTATGTCAATGGTCACATCCGCACTGAAAAGGCCAATCACCGCAATCGTAATTACGGGGAGCCTTTTGATTTTTGCAGTGCTAAGTGCTATCAATATACCGATAGATATTTTCCCCAAACTAAACCTGCCGACGATCTACGTGATCGAGTCATACGGCGGTATGTCGGCGCAGCAGATGGAGGGCTTTTTTGCCACCCGTATGGCCGACCAGTTCCTGTACGTAAACGGCGTACAAAGTATTTCAACCAAGAATATCCAGGGCCTTTGCCTGCTCAAAATAACGTTTTACGAAAGCACCGATATGGCCGAAGCATCGGCCCAGGTGGCTTTACAGGTAAATCGTGTAATGAGTTTTTTCCCGCCCGGTGCGCTGCCGCCTCAGGTTATCCGTTTTGACGCATCTTCATTGCCTGTGGGCCAGCTCGTTTTTGAGAGCCCTACTCGTCCGCTAAAAGACGTATATGACCTGGCAGCAACCCGCATCCGCCCGATGTTTGCTACTATCCCCGGTCTTTCGGCGCCGCCGCCTTTCGGATCAAATGCCCGCTCCATCGTTATCAACGTCGATCCTGACAAACTCCGCAGCTACGATTTAACGCCCGACGAAGTGGTTGCAGCGTTATCCAAGTTCAACTTTATGTCGCCTTCCGGTAACCTGCGCCTGGGTAATGACATGCTCGTTACCTCGATGAACTCGCTCATCCGTAATACCGATAACTTTCAAACAATACCGATCAAGACTGTTAACGGCGTGCCCATTTTTGTCAAAGACGTGGCCCGGGTAGCCGACGCGGCTGATATCACAGTCGACTACGCCCTGATCAATGGCAAACGATCGGTATATATGCCCGTGGTTAAGACTGCTGATGCCTCGACCTGGTCGGTGGTACAGCAGCTAAAGGCGAAATTACCTGAAATGCAGAACTTGCTGCCCGATGACGTAAAAATATCCTACGAATTCGACCAGTCGGTATTCGTGATCAACGCGGTAAAAAGCTTGATGACCGAAGGAGGGCTCGGTGCATTACTTACCGGGTTGATGGTGCTTCTTTTTCTTCAGGACTTACGAAGTAGTTTGATCGTAATTATTACCATCCCGGTCTCCATTATGATTGGTGTGCTGTTGCTTAGTCTTTTCGGACAGACGATCAACATCATGACGCTTAGCGGTCTGGCATTGGCCATCGGTATCCTCGTCGACCAGGCGACGGTGACGATAGAAAATATACACCAGCACCTGGAAATGGGTAAATCCAAGCGGCTGGCCATTTATGACGGCTGCGAGGAGATTGCATTCCCGTTGCTACTCATCCTGCTGTGTATCCTGGCCGTGTTCGCTCCATCGTTCATGATGAAGGGTGTTCCGAAGGCCATGTTCCTGCCATTGTCATTGTCCATCGGCTTAACCATGATCGTGTCATACGTGCTGGCACAAACCGTGGTTCCTATCCTGAGCAACTGGATGCTTAAGGAAGAAAAGTATCAACATTATCATCACGGAAATGTACATGCCCATGCCGGTGAAGCATTCGATCAGCCTGAAAGGGATCAAATAGAATTGCACCGGCAGAACGAGGAAGCCGAGCCGGAAAAGAACGACACCTTCGAAAAGATAAAAATGCGGTTCGTGCGGATACTGACGCGATGGATGCCGCGCAAAAAGCTGATCGTACCTATTTACCTGGTCGGCGTAATTGGGCTGGCGGCAGTCGGTTTCATCATCATCGGCAAGGACATGATGCCCAAGCTGAACAACGGACAATTCCAGATACGTATTAAAGAACCCGACGGGACCCGTCTTGAACGCACCGAAGCGAAGTTTAAACAGGTACTGAACATCATCAACGAAACGGTGGATAACCATGTGGCCATTACTTCGGGCTATGTGGGCATTGTGCCCAGCAGCTTCGGCTCAAGTAACCTGTACATTTTCAATACCGGCACCCAGGAAGCGGTGATCCAGGTAGAGCTTGATCCTGACTATAAAATGAACATGGATGAGCTGAAGGACGCGCTTCGCCATAATATCGCAAAAGAGATTCCTGAAATGCGCATTACCTTCGAGCCTATCGATATGACGGAAAAGATCATGAGCGAAGGCGCGTCGACTCCCATCGAGGTACAGGTTGCCGGAAAGGACATGCAGCAGATCGAGGGTTTCGCCGATAAAGTAGTTAACAAACTGAAACAAATACCTTACCTGCGCGATGTGCAGATTGCCCAACCGCTTAATTTCCCGACCATCGAGATTACGCTGGACAGGCTAAAAATAGCGCAATTAGGTCTGAATATTAAGGACATATCCAATTCGGTTACCGCAAGTACCTCATCAAGCCGTTTTACGGAAAAGAACCTCTGGCTCGATTCAAAGAACCAGTACACTTACCAGGTACAAGTTCAAATTCCGGAGTATGTGATGAATTCAATGGATCAGTTGAAAGAAATACCGCTAATACAGGGCAAAAGCAGCCCCGTACTGGGCGATGTAGCTACTTTTAAAACAATCTATTCGCCAGGGGAGTATGACCGGGTTGGTCCGCGAAGATATTTGTCTGTGAGCGCCAATATTTACAAAATGGACCTCGGCAAAGCCACTTCTGATGTGCAAAAAGCCGTTAAATCTGTCGGCACGCCGCCAAAAGGGCTGGTTACAAAGCTCGGAGGAATGTCGGGGCTGCTGATCGAAACTTTAAGCAGCCTCCAAAATGGCCTCATGTTCGCCATATTGGTAATCTTCCTGCTGCTGGCAGCCAACTATCAGTCGTTCAAAGTTGCTTTGAGCGTGTTGGTTACGGTGCCGGCGGTAATATTGGGCTCATTGATAGCCTTGCTTATTACCGGCGCAACGCTGAACCTGCAATCGTACATGGGTATGATCATGTCGACCGGGGTATCGGTAGCGAACGCGATCCTGATCGTAACGAATGCCGAAAAATTGAGACTTGACTACCGTGATGCCAACAGGGGGGCAATCGTAAGTGCGTCCATAAGGCTAAGGCCCATTTTAATGACCAGTATGGCCATGATAGCGGGCATGATCCCGATGGCGTCGGGCCTGGGTGAGGCCGGCGAGCAGAGCGCCCCCCTGGGCAGAGCGGTTATCGGCGGTCTTTTTGCCTCCACCCTTTCGGCCCTGTTTATCCTGCCGTTGGTATTTGCCTGGTTACAGGAGAAAACCAACTACGAGTCGCCTGAATTAATGCCTCAAACTGAAACGATTACATCAAATGAACATAATTAAAATGAAATATAACATCATTGTACTTGCAGCCCTCACTTGCTTGCTGGCTGCGTGTTCGGGTAACCACAAACCCGTCGACCTTGCCGATAACAAAAAAACTGATGCCGACCCGTACAAAACCGGAACCGTGACCGAGAAAGCGCTTTCCGGCGCGGCACGCTTGCCGGGACAATTACAAGCTTTTTACGAAGTGAATATTTTTCCCAAAGTGAACGGATTTGTAAAGAACCTGTACGTCGATCGCGGGTCTGTTGTAACAAAAGGGCAATTGCTGGCTGTGCTCGAAGCACCTGAATTAGATGCCCAGTTCCAGGCGGCAAATTCACGTTACCTGCAGGCACAGGAAAACGCAGTGGCCAGCAAGGAAAAATACGAACGCCTGAAAGAAGCCGCCAAAGAACCCGGCTCGGTTTCGGTGTTGGACCTCGATGATGCCCAGGCTCGAATGAAAGCCGACCAGGCTATGGTGAACTCAGAGCGGTCGAACGTGGAATCGGTACGCACTATGGCCGGATACCTGAAAATATATGCTCCATTTGACGGCGTAATAACACAACGTAACATTTCGCCGGGTACCCTGGTTTCTCCAGGCAAAACGTCCGACTTGCCTATGCTTGTACTGCAGGACATTAATAAACTGCGCCTGGTGGTTTATATTCCCGAAGATTACGTAGATAAAGTCGACCTCGATCAACCGGTAACCTATACGTTGAATGCAATGCCCGGCCAGCCGCACAAGGCTAAGATCAGCCGCTCGGCCAACGCCTTGAGCACCCTGCACCAGGAAGCTATCGAGATCGACGTGATCAATAAAAAGAATATGCTGAAACCAGGCATGTATGCCGAAGTTGATATACCGATGCTTTCAGGAGCGAAATCGTTGCTTGTTCCGAACAGCGCCATAGTCCGTTCAACCGAGCGCGAATATGTAATCGCGGTCGATAATGGAAAAACGAACTACGTCGATGTAAAAGACGGCCTGAACAGCCATGATTCCACAGAAGTATTCGGCAATCTGAAGCCTGGGAATACCATCATCACCAATGCAAATGATGAGATAAAAGAGGGTATTTCTGTTAAATAAAGTGCTCTTCATTATCTGCCGGCGTGCTTCTCCCATGGTCGCCGGCAGATTTTTAACTTTATATAATCATTTTATTTTTCTCATTTAAAGTTATTTATAAAAATAGTCTACAAATTTTGTAGATTATTTTTGCGAATTCCTTGACGGCGGTCTTTTATTTGCATAGTTTTACACTACTAAATCAATAGACAATATAGATTTAGTAGTTATAAAATTAAATCTTTAATAAGTCCTGGCTAAACCCAACAACAGATGAAACACTTTTATTCCAAAACAATCGCAACCCTATCATTACTAACTTTCGCAACATTATCCGTTAAAGCTCAGCAAAATGAAGACCTTTTAAATCTGCTGATTAAGAAAAATGTATTGACCCAGCAAGAGGCTGACTCCATCCGCTCCGACCAGGCCATAAAGGCCCAGAAAAAGCTGGATGATGAAAAGAAAAACCAGCATGGTATATTCATCGGCAGCCGGGCGCTTCAGTTAAGCGGCCTGGTGCAATCGGAATATGCAGGTTACCAGGCAACCAGCGACGTCAACTCATTTAGCTTGCATCGCGCCAGGATCGATGTAAAAGGCGATATCAATGATCGCTGGAATTACGAAGTGTATACCGAATTTGCCGGCGCCCCAAAGTTGCTGGACGTTTATACGACCTATACTATAGCCGATTTCTTAAAATTCTCGGCAGGGCAGTACAAGGTTCCTTTCTCATTTGAAAACCTGATCGCGGATAGCCAATTAGAGTTTATCGACCGAACACAGGTAGTAAATGCGCTTTCAGGCAGATCAGGGGATGTCATAGGCAATCAAAACGGTCGTGATATCGGCGCCTGGATTAGCGGTAGCTTTGCCAAAATAAACGGCCAATATTTTTTTGACTACACCCTTGGCATTTACAATGGCGCGGGTTACGATGTAACGACTGACAATAATAACCGCAAGGATATAGCGGGCCGCTTTGGCATTCACCCTATCCGGAATCTGGTCATATCCGCCGACTTTTACAACGGCTTAGGAAATTACGGCAACCCAGCTAAAAACCAAACCCGCAACCGTTATGGGTTCGACACCCGTTACATTATTGGCGGCTTAGCTCTTCAGGCTGAATACGATCACGGAACCGACGGTGCCATACAACGAAACGGCTGGTACGGCCAGGCCTCGTACTTTGTAATTCCTAAACACCTGCAACTGGCCGCAA
>DASZYQ010000048.1:0-56183 GCA_035545315.1 Mucilaginibacter sp.
ATTCACACCTTGGGAGTTATTAACATATTAACGAAATGAGAGAGGTGAAAGGTGAAAGGATAAAGGTTGGCAAAAAAAATGCACATGCTGAATAAGGTTGACTTTTTTAACGGTATACAAACCTATTTATATTTCTTTTTGCATCTTTCAATAAAAAGCGGTTCTGCCGCTCCTGTACGGTCAGCCGCTCATAATCACTAATTGTTGCCATGATTTTTAAGTTGACATTGATAGCATTTTTCGGTCAACTTATTCAGGCAGGGACATAAAACAACCTTTCACCTTTATCCTCCCACCGCCAATATCTTTTAGTATATTCGAACAATCATGAACTGGATAACTCAACCCTGGCCCTGGTATGTTTCGGGGCCGCTCATCGGGCTGATGGTGCCTGCAATGCTTTTGCTGGGCAATAAGCCGTTTGGCATATCGTCGTCGCTGAGGCATATTTGCGCAGCGTGTGTACCCGCCAGGCTCCCCTTTTTCAATTACGACTGGAAACGCGAAAGCTGGAGCCTGCTGTTTGTAGGCGGTGTGATAGCCGGCGGCGGTATCGCCGCTTACCTGCTTTCGTCGCCTGCGCCGGTAGCCATCAATCCCCATACCACCGAACTGCTCAGGCAGCAAAGCGTAAAAGATTTTAGTACGCTGCTGCCGCAGGACATATTCAATTTCGGCGCGCTGTTAACACTTCGTGGTTTCGTCTTCGTGGTGGTTGGCGGCTTCCTTGTGGGTTTCGGCACACGCTATGCAGACGGCTGCACATCGGGGCACTCTATTACAGGTATTTCAACGCTGCAATGGCCGTCGATGGTGGCTACCTGCTGTTTCATGATCGGCGGCTTTGTCATGACCTGGTTCATTCTTCCGTACTTACTCAAACTCTGACCCATGCGCAACCTCAAATTCTTTCTCATCGGTCTCGTGTTTGGTATCATCCTCATCAAATCGCAGGTGGTATCGTGGTTCCGCATCCAGGAGATGTTCCGACTGCAGGGTTTTTACATGTATGGCGTCATCGGCAGCGCAATAGCTGTGGGCATGGTATCCGTACTGCTTATCAAACGCTTCAAAGTCAAAACTGTTAACGGCGAACCAGTGGAAATTCCCAAAAAGCAATTCACTTGGGGCAACGTTTGGGGCGGATTGATCTTCGGGCTCGGCTGGGCTATTACCGGCGCATGCCCCGGTCCGCTGTATGCGTTACTTGGCAGCGGTTTTGGAGTGATCGCGGTGACTTTACTGAGCGCCATTTTCGGAACCTGGGTTTATGGGCTGGTAAGAGACCGGCTGCCGCATTAGTCTTGAACCGGGACACTCACGAAACCCGATAATTCTGAGACAAGGCAGTTCCGCTTTTTAATAGGCAATTATGATCAATCCTAAAAGTAGTTCGGACAAAAGTGTTACTTTAGGGCCTGGCATTTAACACATCAATATGACCTATCTACCCTCTTCCGACCGTTATAAAAACATGATCTATCGTCGCTGTGGTCGCAGCGGCATTAAGCTGCCCGCGGTATCGCTCGGCCTTTGGCACAACTTCGGGGGCGTGGATGTAATGGAGAATTTCCGTAAGATTCTTCACCTCGCTTTCGATAGCGGCATTACGCATTTCGACCTGGCTAATAATTATGGTCCGCCTCCCGGCTCAGCCGAAGAAAACTTTGGTGAGGTACTCAAAAAAGATTTTCGCGGTTACCGGGACGAGATGATCATATCAAGCAAGGCAGGTTATACCATGTGGGATGGCCCCTATGGCGACTGGGGCTCGAAAAAATACCTGGTTGCGAGTCTTGACCAGAGCCTGAAAAGGATGGGGCTTGAATACGTTGACATTTTTTATCATCACCGGCCAGATCCGGAAACACCACTTGAAGAAAGTATGATGGCGCTCGACCTGATCGTAAGGCAGGGTAAGGCGCTGTATGCCGGTATATCCAACTATCCTGCCGATAAAGCTGCCGAAGCGATTGCGATCCTGAAGAAATTAGGCACGCCGTGCCTCATCCATCAGCCTAAGTATTCCATGTTCGAACGTTGGGTTGAAGGCGGCTTGCTTGACGTTTTGGAAAAAGAAGGCGTGGGCTGCATTCCTTTCTCACCGCTGGCCCAGGGCTTATTAACCAATAAATATCTGCATGGCATACCTGAAGACTCACGCGCGGCTAAATCGAGCGGCTATTTGCAGGTCAGCCAGGTAACCGACCAGCGTATCTCACAGGCAAGGCAATTGAACGAGATCGCCAAAGAACGCGGCCAAACGCTGGCACAAATGGCGCTGGCATGGCTGCTGAAAGACGATCGTATTACCTCGGTGCTTATCGGCGCCAGCCGGCCGGAACAGTTGGCCGATTCGCTGAAATGCCTGGACAATATTGAATTCTCAAAGGAGGAGTTGAATAAGATCGAAAATATATTGAAATAACTTGCTCCGTTGGAGCAACCGCTTTGTAGAAAAACATCACAAGCCGTTCGCGTGCCTTAGGTCCGCACCTTGGGCGCCATACCTAAGGGCATGGCTTTTTATAATTTATTCTTCTACAAAGCTTTGACACCGATGGGGCCTTTAGGAAGTACACCAAAAAATTATGCAAAACATCAATTGGGGCATCATTGGCTGCGGTAACGTAACCGAAAAAAAAAGCGGCCAGGCCTATAACAAAGCGCCGAATAGCAAACTGGTAGCTGTAATGCGCCGCGATGCCGAAAAAGCTGCCGATTATGCGGCCCGTCACCATGTCGACCGTTGGTACAGCAATGCAGACGACCTTCTTAATGATGCCGAAGTTAATGCCGTATCCATAGCCACGCCGCCGGCTTTCCACCTGGAATATGCTGCGGCAGCTTTGAAAAAAGGCCTGAATGTATACGTAGAAAAACCCGTTACCCGCACAGCAATCGAAGCACAGGCTATGGCCGATGCGGTAAGACAATATAATGGCAAGCTTACCGTGGCCCATTATCGCCGGGCTTTGCCGATGTTCCTGTTTATAAAAGATTTGCTGGCGAAAAATACTATTGGCGATGTGCGTACCGTACAGATCAGGATGTGGAAAAGCATCAAACCCGATCTGATCGCCGATTCGGAAACCAACTGGCGGGTCCATCCCGAATTATCAGGAGGGGGTTATTTCCATGACCTCGCGCCGCACCAGCTCGACCTGATGCTTTATTATTTCGGCGAGCCTGAAAAATATCATGGCTATTCACTGAACCAATCCAACACCTACCCTGCCGACGATCATGTTTGCGGCGGGATCGTTTTCAAAAACAAGGTCGTGGTCAACGGCTCATGGAGTTTCAACGTGGCCGAAAGCCAGGCTGTCGACCTCTGCGAGATGATCGGTACCAGGGGGCGTATCAGCTTTCCTTTTTTTGGAACTTTTGTGAGCTGGGAAAATGAAACCGGCAGTGAAACCGTCAATTTTACCCATCCGGAGCATATCCAGCAGCCAATGATCGAAAAGATCGTAACTTACTTCAGGGGTGAGGGACCGAACCCCTGCCCTGTTGAAGAAGCCGTTACGCTGATGAAGATACTTGATGCGTTTACGGGGAATATTTAGGACTTGCGAAGTTTTCGAAACTTCGTAAGTCCTATTATGCATCAGCTCTTCTTTTTCGGTACCTTGGCGCCTTCTTTACGTGCCTCGGATAAACCAATAGCTACTGCCTGTTTACGGCTTGTTACCTTTTTACCGCTGCCGCTTTTCAGCTTGCCTTCCTTCATTTCGTGCATGGTTTTCTCAACCTTTTCACCGGCTTTTTCTGAATATTTTGCCATGACTTTATGTTTTTAATAGATGTTATTTATTAACAACGCTTCGGTCAAAACAGTTTTCCGGCGATTTTAATTACTTTTATCAGTATGAGGAGTATACCCCAAACTGACCTGATATTGAATCCTGATGGGAGCGTGTACCACCTCAATTTACTGCCTGAAGATATAGCCAAAACGATCATCACCGTTGGCGACCCGGATCGGGTTCATGAAGTAAGCAGGTATTTCGATCGGGTGGAACTGAAAAAATCCAGGCGGGAATTCGTGACGCATACCGGGTACATTGGAAATAAGAGGCTGACTGTACTTTCTACGGGCATCGGTACGGACAATATCGATATTGTGCTGAACGAATTGGACGCATTGGTCAATATCGACCTGGAGAGCCGCATGCCTAAACTACAATTAAGCAGTCTCGACATCGTCCGCATCGGCACTTCGGGCGCCATACAGGCTGACATTGGTTTAGACAGTATTTTGGTATCGGAAGCGGCCTTCGGGATGGATACGCTGATGCATTATTATATGTACCGGAACAGTGCGAGCGAAAAACAATTATTAGCAGACTTAAAAAACGCACTGCCTGCCGGCTACCCGCTTACGCCTTATATTGCATCCGGCAGCCAGCACTTGATTGGTGCATTGGCAAACGACTTTTCAAAAGGATTAACTATAAGCGCACCGGGTTTTTATGGTCCGCAGGGACGCGAATTGCGCGCCAATCAAAAAAATAAGGGCCTGATGCAGTCCATACAAAATTTCAGATCAGGCGAAAAGCGCGTAACCAACCTCGAAATGGAGACAGCCGGGATTTATGGGCTGGCCTCGCTGCTGGGCCATCGTGCTATTTCGTTCAACGTGATATTGGCCAACCGGGCAACCGGCAAATTCAGCGCACAACCGCAGGAAGCGATAGGCAACACTATCAAACAGGTTTTGGAGAAGGTTTATAATCTGTGATTAGTGGCCTGTGATTAGTATCGTGCGATGAAATTTAAACCCAATCACGAGCCACTAGTCACTAATCACAATTTATACTTACCTTCAACACAATAATAACATTATCACTGTTACCTGAAAGCCAACTCAAAACCCCATGCCTTCAAAAAACGCTTCAGCTCCATTCTACGAAAAACTTTCACTGGTACTGGTCGGACTGATTGCATTATGCTATATAGTAATTCTCGGTAAGGACCTGCTCGACCCGCTGGTATTTGGCTTCCTTTTTGCCATATTGCTGCTGCCCGTGTGCAGTTTTTTAGAAAGAAAGCTTCGCCTACCGCGCAGCCTCGCCTCTTTGCTGTCCATTATCCTGCTGATCGTTTTTATTGGCGGCATACTGTACCTGGTTGGCTCCAGGATTTCGGCAATGGCCGACGACTGGCCCGAATTGAAAAAGCAAATAAGCCAGTCGGTGGAAGATCTTAGGCAGTGGATACAGACCAGCTTCCACATTAACATGGATAAGCAAATGGATTATGTCCATAGCGCTACCAGCAAGCTGATGGCGTCCGGTTCGAATGTTATTGGCTCGACATTCGGCGCGGTATCGTCGCTGATGCTGTTTTACGTATTCATCCTTATTTTTACCTTTCTTATCCTGTTTTACAGGCGCTTATTACTCAAATTCCTGGTTTGGGTTTTCACCGATAATTATAAAGCTGTTGTTTTTGACATTGTTGAAAATATCCAAAAGATCATGCGGCAATATATCCTCGGTTTATTGCTCGAAATGTTTATCGTTGCCTGTATGGCCTGTACAGCCTTTTTTATTATAGGCATTAAATACGCGCTGCTGCTGGGTATCATCGTAGGCCTGTTCAATATCGTTCCATACGTGGGAATATATACCGCTTTGCTTATCAGCACGCTGATAACCTTTGCAACCGGCAACATCCGCGATGCCTTGTTTGTGGCCCTGAGCGTGATAATTGTACATACCATCGACGCTAACGTCCTGCTGCCAACAATTGTCGGGTCGAAGGTACGGCTCAACGCGCTGATCTCATTCCTGGGTATCGTGATGGGCGAAATGATATGGGGACTTTCCGGTATGTTCCTGGCTATACCCGTGATCGCTATTATGAAGATCGTCTTTGACCGGATCGAAAGTCTTAAACCCTGGGGCTATTTGTTAGGCGGCGATTACGAATACAAGAAGTCGGCCGAAAAAGCGATGAAGACCCAATAATGATCAATGGCTCACCAACTCGTAGATACGCATATAAAGCGTAGCAAAATAAGCCATCAGTATCGCCGTATTGAGTACCAGTACCCAGTTCCAGTCGGTTTTGCTGTACTTGTTAACCGTACAGTAAACGAAGAAGATGATAAAGCTTAGTACCAATATGCCCGGAAAGACGAAACTCCATTTGCTTCTTCCGGTAAAATAGATGTGCTGCAGCTTATTATGATCAACCCTGAAAAGGATGATGACAGCTACAAGCAGTAGAATAATAAACAGGCGGCTAACAGCCTTTGCAACGATAGCGCTGGTTTTCATGCGGCGAAATTAACCAAAAAGCTATTATAAACCGTTGTTTTACCGGCTGTTTTAAGGATGAGAAATTGCAGGCTTAAAAACATTTTCCATATGCGAGTGTATTACTCCTATAACATTGTCTGCTGTCATGAGAAAATCGTCCAATTATTATGTTCAGCATTTGGTAAAGTGCCCCAAGTGTAAGGACATTCTGAATACGAGAGTAAAAAGAAACCGTTTGCTTCGGACCCTGTTTTTCTGGTTGCCCATCAAGATCTATTTTTGTCCTAAATGCGTTGCAAACAGGTATTACCTTATTGACAGGCATCACAGCGAGCCTGTAACCAAGGCTGCAAGCGAGGTAAGAACAGCTTAGCCGCCCTACGCGATAAAGTTTAACAGATATTTAATTTAAAAACGTGAGCCAAGGTATTTTGACGTGCCGCGTAGGTAGAGGCATTTAGCGCATTGACCAGAACTTTGGGCTATTTGTCGTCCAGGATATCTAAGCAATTCTTACCCAGGCCGGCTAACCGCTCATCCAGCGAACCGAGTGCCTGCTCGTCATGAATATTCTGATACAAAGTCCTGATCAGGTCTAACGTATCGTCATCCGGGTCACATGCCTGCGTTTTTTCCAGGTAGGGCAAAGCCTTCAGCACCGCGTTTTTATAGGAGTCCTGTAATGCGTGGTAAGCAGGCGCAGTTTTAAGGGTATTGTACAGCTTTAGTTGAATCGCTTCAGCCTCGTCGTTGTACAAATATCCCAGGGCCCGTTGAGCCACAAAATAGCTGGGCTCGGCTTTGGCTACTTCCAGATACAGCGGCAGCGCCTTTTTATCTTCGTCGTTATCTTCGTAGGCTTTCGCCATGCGGTCTATAAAACTTATGCGTTGTTTTGGGGCAAGCTTGCTCGTATCCGGCAATATTTCCTTTCCAAGTAATAAGGCGCCGTATGTGTCGCCGTTCAGTTGAGCCAGGTTAAAATCGGCGAGTTTATTATATAGTGTATCCGAGGTTTGTGCGTTTAGCTTCACACCAATTAAACAGCACATGATAAACAAGCACAGCTTTGCCCTCATGGATGCAAATTTAGTATAAAGACTTGCATCAGGCAGCGTCGTGAAAAATAATGCCCAGCGTATGTCTTTGCCCATCCTTAACCTCGCTTACGCCATGCTTCATATTAACGCGATAATACCCTTTGCTGCCTTTAACCGGCCTGAAATTGGTGGTAAAAATCAGCATATCGCCTTTGCCCTGCTTTAACACGATAGCTCTGGACTGCGCCCTCGGCCTTTGTTCGATCATCACAAACTCGCCGCCCTCATAGTCTTCATCAAGGAATAAAACCGCTTGCATTGGGAAGAATAATTCCCCATACAGATCCTGGTGCAGGGTGTTGTATCCGCACTTGCCGTACTTCAGGATTAATGGCGTCGGCCTGTTTTGCCCAAGCGAATGGCATAAATGTAGCAGTTCGTCCAGGCTATCCGGGTACTGCCTTTCAATGCCCAAAGCTTTCATCCAGTTGTTAGCTACCGGTGCTATCCATGGGTATAAAGCCTGTCTCAGCTGTCCAACTATATCAGGAAGCGGGTATTTGAAGTATTTATATTCACCCAGGCCAAACCGGTACCGCTCCATTACTATGGTTTTACGGTAGAGGTTATCGTCGTTATACATCTGCACAAGCTGGTCACAGGTATCCGGAGCAAGTATATCCCGGGCAATAGCATAGCCCGTGTTATTCAATTGGTCTGCCAGGGTATTCCAATTCAGCAGGCCGACGTGTTGTGAAATATTCATGTTATCCGGCTATGGCATTTATCCGGGCGGCCTCCCATCCTATCATGGCCGATTTACGCGACAGGCCCCAGTGGTAGCCGCCAAGTTCTCCGGTCGAGCGGATCACCCGGTGACACGGGATCAGAAAGGCTACGGGGTTATCTCCAACGGCGCTGCCGATCGCCCTGCTGGCGTTAGGCTGTATCTCTTTGGCTAACGAGCCGTAAGTTTCCAGTCCGCCCATAGGTATCTTCAGCAGCGCCTCCCACACTTTAAGTTGAAACGGCGTACCTTTCAGGTGCAGCTTAATATTGGACAATTTCGACCAATCCTTCTGGAAGATGAACATTGCTTCCTGTTGTATCTGGTCGACCACCTGCCGGTACGTCGCATTGGGAAATAGCTGTTGCATCTGTGCAAAAGCTTCTTTTTCGTCATCAGCAAAAGCCAGGTAACAGATCCCTTTAGCCGTCGATGCCACCAGGATCGTCCCGAACGGGCTGTCGGCAAAACTATAATTGATGTTCAGCGCTTTACCCCCGTTTTTGTATTCAGCGGGCGTCATCCCTTCGATGTTGATAAAAAGATCGTGCAGGCGGCCGGTTCCTGAAAGGCCGGTTTCGAACGCTGCATCGAACAAGGTGGCTTGCTTTTCCTTTAATATGCCTTTCGCATAATCCAGGCTGAGATACTGCTGAAATTTTTTCGGACTGATGCCGGCCCAGTCGGTAAACATCCGCTGAAAGTGAAAAGCGCTCATATTTACTTTTTCGGCTACTTCGTCCAGGCTGGGTTGCTCTTTGAAATGCAGCCTGATATAGTTGATCGCATCGGCTATGCGCTGATAGTTGATCGCTTCCTGTGTTTCCATTTTCTTAGTTTTACAAGACAAAATTACCCTGTCCTGCCAGGCAATAAAACCCGGAACTTGCTTAGTTTTAGATGCAGAAATCACAAAATTATGACTTACAAGTATGCAATTGATTGTATTAGATTTACTTTTTTTGCCGTTAATAACTAAACTCAAAATCCGATCGCGATATGAAAAAAATCTTAGCTATTATCCTTGTTATTTCCGGCATTTCTACCGGTGCATTCGCTCAACGTCAGGGCAGTGCCGAATTTGGCGTTAACATTGGCCTCAATACCTCAACGATTCAGGACGCATCCGGTTACAATGCTGACTATAAAACCGGTGTTAATTTTGGCGTTTCCGGCGAATACTATTTTTCGAATCGCTGGAGCATCAAGGCGAAAGCGATCTACGACCAGAAGGGCTGGGGCAATGGCGTACTCTTTTTGCCTGATGGTTCTGAAATTGATGGCGTTGACTATCGCTTGAATTATATTACCATTCCTGTTATGGCCGACTGGCATTTCGGGAGACGGCGCAACTGGTACCTGAACTTCGGGCCTTACGTAGGGTTTCTTACCAATGCAAGTGAGTCGTCCAACAGCGCCGATGTAAACCCGCTTTTCAATACCACCGATGTTGGCATTGCGTTTGGCATCGGGGTAAAAATACCCATTTCCAACACGGCAAGTGTGTTTTTTGAGTATGATGGGCAAGGCGGCTTGACCAATATCTCAAGCCCGCTAAATAATGGCGATACTTATCAGAATATTCGAAATAGTTTTAACGTGGGGTTCTCTTTCCCGTTAAGATAACGGATATCATCAAAAGCGTCTGCCGTTCATCCGGCAGATGCTTTCCTGAAATTCCTGAAGAATGCCCAGATAACCTCGCAGGCGTCCAATTTGTGGCTTACCGGGCCGATCATAGCTTTGGGCAAATATTGCTTGCCACCCGGCCAGGTATGGCCGCCACCCACAATAGTGTAACCCACCACCTGCACACCGTATTTATTGCTGTACTCCTCTTTTATAATACTTGTACCATCATCGTACTTTACAGCCAGATTGGTAGTTACCGGCTTGTCGTTACACCGGTCAATGCTCACCCATTTTTTAAGGATTTCTTCGTGGCCGTAAATACTGCCCCCGGCGCCGGTTTTCATCATACCGCCTGTAAACGGCACCAGCGGGTCGGCTGTACCCTGGATATACATCACCGGCATAGTTGCAACCGGTTCGAAGCCACCATCTTTTCCCATTGAGGCGCCAACGATGGCCACCGCCGCTATACGTTTGTTTAGTTCGCAAGCCAGGCGCGAGGTCATAAAACCACCGTTCGACATGCCGGTTACATATACGCGGCTCCCGTCGGCATGGTAAGTTGAAATCATATAATCGATCAGCTGGCTAATGAACTTTACGTCATTAATACCTTTCCTATGAGCCGGCGTTCCGCGGCCGTCATTCCAACTGCGATCAATACCCTGCGGGCACACGATAATAAACTTATCCCTATCAGCCAAAGGCCGAAAATCTGCGAATCTCATTTGTCCCACGGCTGTACCCAGCCGGCCGTGAAGCGAAATGATCACGGGCAGTTTGTCTCCTGCATTCATCCCGGCAGGAAGGTAGGTCACAAATTCGCGATCCAGGCCGTCGACGGTAATATGATCGGTTTTTTGCTGTGCGACTGCAGGCAGTTTGAATAAAAAGCACGCGAATACGATAAGAATTGTCCTCATAAAGAATTTGGCTCCTGGCAATTCGACTACAGGCAACGGCGGCGGTTTAATTCGCAGATTTTTAAATGACAATTTTCGGCCTGAAAAAAACACGATAATTAATGCTAAAACAATTTTTACTTCTATAATAAATTAATGAACGATAGTTAATTTAATCGCTATAACAAATTAAATTTCAGTTAGTTAAAATAAATAATTTAAATTTGAGTAACCCCATTTCTTTTTTGACCCTTAGTAGTAAGTCCCATGAAATCTTTATCATTTGTGCTTGCGTTGGCGTTATTCGTATCGATGGCTGACGCACAAACCACCCCAACCCGAACCCCTAAACCGGCTCCTGCCCGAACCAACCGGGTTGACCGGACACTAAACAGAGCCAACAACTCATTAAACAGCGCGAACACCAGCGTGAACAATGCAAGCGCCACAGGTACCAATGCGGTAAACACGGCAACCAATGCCACTACCGCCGCAAAAAACTTTGCCACGCAGCTGAACACTTTATTTAAGAAGCCGGCCGACGGCGTAATGAACACCACACAGATCACCGTTAAGAACGCCAATTTTGCGAAGGTTAAAAAACTGACAGCCTCGCTCCTGGACTGCAACACGGTGCAGGACGCCAAAATGAAGTTTAGCGGCGCTGCATCGACTATAACGGTCACCCATTCGGGCTCAACCACCAGGTTGCTGCAGATGCTTCAAAAGAAATCGGATTTAGTTACGGATGATGCGGTCGATAATGTCGACGACGGTACTATTGCGCTCACGCTGAAATAAAAAAGCTAATTTTTGGCGGATATACCGCCGGCGTTGCGGAAAAGTATTTTGAGATTCTCTCCGTCAATGCCGACGGTATAAATGTTTTCAGTCTTTGATTTAACGGCACCGCCCGTAAAAAGGACTCTGACCCCATTTAACCAAACGCCTTCGGCCCAGTACCCTTTTGGCGAAAGGCGCAAAGTCGTCCTGCTATCCATATCATAAACAAAAACAGCATCCGGAGGCCCGTCATCAAAACCGGGCTCATCTACTGCCAGCGTAAAAACCATTTTCTTGTTATCCGCAGTAAAAATAAACCGGTCTGAGCTCGATGCGCCAAATGTTTTCGGGGGTGCAGGGATATTAATGGTAGCTACGATGTTACCTGGCAGATCGAAGCGGTAAACCGCACTCATATCCTGAACCACGACGTTTTTGCTGTCGGATGCCCAGGTCGGCATATAGCATTCGGTCAACTTGGCGGTCAAAACCTGCGGCGACGAGCCGGGCGCGGTACCAATGATAGCGACCGACCATTTGCTTGTCTGGTCGTTAAACACGTTATAAGCAATGTATTGCCCATCCGGCGACCACACCGGGCCGTAGCAATTGTTGCTTTGCGTGTTCAGCGTGGTTTTGCGTTTGCTGTTCAGATCGATGACACCGATCTGCCTGCCATCCTTGGTATTGATCGTATAGGCTACTTTCATGCCATCGGGCGAAATACACAGGTCAGTTGCACTGCTTCCCTGCAGTATCGGATAAGCCTTGTTATCAGCTATGGAATAAACATATTTTCCTTTATTGCCCGAATAACAATAATCGTATGATTTGCTTTGACAGGCCCCGCTAAGGACCAAAAGGCAAAGTATGCATGTGATAATAGTCCTCATATCAATAGGTTACTGTCATAAATATAACAAGTTTGAACCCTACATTCAACCAAATCTCAAATCTCCTATCTCAAATCTCACATCTAAAGCCTATCTTTGCCCATGCAAGAAAAAATCCTCATTCTTGACTTCGGCTCGCAATTCACCCAACTCATCGCGCGCCGGGTCAGGGAGCTCAATATCTATTGCGAGATCCATCCCTTCAATCACTTTCCCGAACTCGACAGCAGCATAAAAGGCATTATCCTTTCCGGCAGCCCGTATTCTGTTCGCCAGGAAGATGCGCCGATGTTTGACTTTGCGAAGTTCCATAAGACCCTGCCCATTTTAGGTGTTTGTTACGGAGCACAGAATATCGCCCACTTTAACGGCGGCGAAGTAATGAAATCGAGCCACCGTGAGTACGGCCGCGCTAACTTGAATTATATCGAAAAGGGCAACCCGCTCTTCAAACAGGTGCCGGAAGGTTCGCAGGTTTGGATGTCTCATGCGGATACCATTGTAAGCCTGGGTAAGGATTTTGAGATCATCGCCAGCACCGATACGGTGAAAGTGGCTGCCTTTCATATCAAAGACACGCAAACCTTCGGCATACAGTTCCACCCCGAGGTAACGCACAGCATCGACGGCAAACAATTGCTGGAGAACTTTTTGGTCGGCATTTGCGGCTGCAAACAAGACTGGACGCCAGATTCGTTCATCGAAAGTACCGTTGCTGCCCTGAAGGAAAAATTAGGCAACGACAAGGTCGTGCTCGGTCTTTCCGGCGGTGTCGACTCGTCTGTGGCCGCGGTGTTGCTTCACCATGCCATCGGCAAAAACCTGTACTGCATATTTGTAGATAACGGGCTGCTGAGAAAAGATGAATTTGAGTCGGTGCTCGACTCGTACAAACACATGGGTTTGAATGTCAAAGGCGTCGATGCCAAACAGCGCTTTTACGATGCGCTGGCTGGTTTGACCGACCCGGAGAAAAAGCGCAAGGCCATCGGCCGGGTGTTTATCGAAGTGTTCGACGACGAGGCGCACCACGTGCAGGATGTTAAATGGCTGGGGCAAGGCACCATCTACCCCGACGTGATCGAATCTGTTTCGGTAAAAGGCCCGTCGGCCACCATCAAATCGCACCACAACGTGGGCGGCCTGCCCGACTTCATGAAACTGAAAGTGGTTGAGCCGCTGAATACGCTTTTCAAGGACGAGGTGCGCAAGGTAGGTAAGGCACTGGGCATCGATCCTAATATTTTGGGCCGTCACCCATTCCCTGGTCCGGGGCTGGCGATCAGGATATTAGGCGAGGTTACACCCGAAAAAGTACGTATTTTGCAGGAAGCCGATGCAATTTATATCAACAATTTGCGCTCGGCCGGTGTTTACGATAAGGTTTGGCAGGCAGGGACAATCTTCCTGCCGGTGCAATCGGTAGGCGTAATGGGCGATGAGCGTACTTATGAGAACGTCATCTGCCTGCGCGCGGTGGAATCGCTTGACGGCATGACGGCCGACTGGTGCCACCTGCCGTACGACCTGCTGGCCAAAATATCAAACGAGATCATCAACAACGTAAAGGGAATAAACCGGGTAGTATATGACATCAGCTCGAAACCGCCCGCTACCATCGAGTGGGAATAAATGGCTGCTTTTAGCCTGCATAGCGCTTGTTGCGGCTGCATGCTCGCCTAAAGTGCGCCCCGTTGCGACTAACGCAAAACCCGCTCAGCCCGTTGAGAAAAAAGAATCCGAAAAGGCTCCGGCAAAACCGGCGAATGCAGAGCCTGCCAGCATAGCCATGCTGCTGCCCTTCGACCTGGATAACCTGAACCCCGGTGCACAGTACACAGCATCGTCGCTCAGCAGCGCCAACCTTTCGCTCGATTACTACCAGGGTTTTAAGCTGGCGCTCGATTCGCTTGCAGCTAAAGGATACAATTTTAAATTGCAGTTGTTCGACACCAAAGAGCAAACTGCCGAGGCACAGCAACTGGCTTATAACGCAGCCATTCGCAGCAGCAATCTTATCGTGGGCCCGGTGTTCCCGGACGATATCCACGCCTTTGCCGAGATCCTTTCCGGCCCGCCGAAACTCATTGTCTCGCCTTTGTCTCCAGCCTCGCCTTCGAATATCAAAAATGCCAACCTGGTTACAGTAGCTACGCCGCTCGAGTACCATGCATGGTCGGCGGCGCATTTTATCGAAAAGCATTACAAACCAAAAAAAATATTCATCCTGCGCTCCGGATACAGTGACGAAAACGCCTACATCACGCCGTTTAAGCACACCATCGACAGCATGGGCAAGAATCACGCCCGCATCTTCTCACCCGTTGTCATTCACGGGCAGTTGAACGCATTGGTGCCCCAATTGTCGCCGACAGAAGAAAATATTTTCGTTGTGCCGTCCACTAACGAAGCTTTCCTGATGGTGACGCTGCATTCCCTGGATAGTCTTTCCAAAAAATACCCGGTTACCTTGTTCGGACACCCTTCATGGACTAAATTCAGCTATTTGAAACCCGAAATGCTGCAGGATATGAAAACGCATATCACGACTACCGACCGCGTCGATTATAAATCGGCCGATGTAACTGCGTTCATCAAAGCGTACCGCCGCGCTTACCATACGGAACCTACACATTATGCGCTGATGGGCTTTGACGAAGGCATATATTTCGGCACTTTGCTTAGCAGCGACCCCGGGAAACTGAACGACCTCGGCCGAAATGACTACACCGGTTTGCTGAACGACTACCATTTTATTAAAAAACCGGGCCTGGGTTGGATCAATACGCACGCCAATATGCTGGAATACCATAATTTCGAGCTAAAAAAAGCAGAATGAAGGCGGAAAACCAGCTTAAGACGTTTCAGCGCATATTGGGTGCTTACCCTGCCGAAACGCCGTTGAGCAAGTTCCTGCCGGGATTTTACCGCCAGAACAAACAAATGGGCTCGACTGACCGCAAAGTGGCCGGCAGGCTCGTTTACAATTATTTTCGTCTTGGCAAAGCCTTATACAATACACCCACCGAAGAAAGACTGATCGTAGCTGAATTTCTGTGCAACAGCCAAAGCAATTCTTTCCTGGAACATTTTAAACCCGAATGGGCGCTATGTACCGGCTTCGATATCGACGAAAAGATCAAGCTGGTGAAGACTGCGTACCCGGCCTTTAAACCGAACGACATTTTTCCATGGACTGCGCAGCTTTCGCCCGGTATCGACAAAGACGCATTCCTGCGTTCGTTCTTCGTTCAGCCGGACCTTTACATCCGCCTGCGCGATGATTTCGCCACCATGGTAAAGGGCATATTGACCAAAGCCGGAATAACTTTTCGCGACGAGGGCGACCGCTGCCTGGCCCTGCCCAACGGCACCCGCCTGGAAAGTTTGCTGCAACCCAACTGGTACGAGGTGCAGGACCTGTCGTCTCAGCGAACGGCGCAGTTCTTTCGGCCTCATGCCGGCGAAGCCTGGTGGGACGCCTGCGCGGCATCCGGCGGTAAGTCGCTGCTCTTACATGGGCAGGAGCAGGATATTAAACTGGTGGTATCCGACATCCGCGAATCTATTTTGGCGAACCTCGACGAACGCTTCCAGAACGCCGGGCTGCTGCGCTACCAGAAAAAGCTGCTCGACCTGACGCAAAACCCCGACCCGGTAATGCACGATTATGCCTTCGACGGAATCATTTTAGATGCGCCCTGCACAGGCTCGGGTACCTGGGGCCGAACGCCGGAAATGATCAGCCAGTTCGAGCCGCAAAGGATAGCGTTCTTCCAAAAACTGCAGCAAAGCATAGCCCGCAACGTAGTCAAATACCTGAAGCCCGGCAAGCCGCTGATCTATATTACCTGTTCAGTATTTAAGGCCGAAAATGAAGATACAGTTGATTTTATGGTGAATGAACTGGGGCTAAAACTGGAAGAAAGCACCGTACTGAAAGGTTATGAGCACCGGGCGGATACGATGTTTGCAGCGAGGCTTCTAAAGATTTAAGCCATTACTAGCCCATCGGCTGCATCACAATAAAAAACATTCACGCAAAACGCCTGGATATATTAAGAGACTAACGTGTTTGAATAAGATGAAAATATTTTCCACGACCCTCTAATATGGTTAAAGGGTAGCCCCTAAGGGGCATAACCCTTACAATCCGATAGCTACAAACGGACAGTCCCGATGGGCAATCTTTTGGCTGGTGTTATAAGCGACTATGGACAATATGGCGCCCCATCGGGGCTACCTGTTTGTAGAAAAAAATCCCGCCTTATTTTTTGCCCTGTAGGGGCTACCCTTTGTCCGGTTGTTTTCAAATGTTAAATTTGAGCCAAGCTTTATCACGATGTCAAATACATATACCCAATTGTATATCCATTGCGTTTTTGCAGTAAAATATAGAAAAGCGCTCATACAACCCGAGTGGGAAGAACGTCTTCACAAATACATCACCGGCACCTTACAAAATAATGGTCATAAATTATTGGCAATAAATTCGATGCCCGACCATTTGCATTTTTTTGTCGGCCTTAGCCCTCAACAATCCATTTCAGATATGATGCGTTTAGCAAAAGGAGACAGTTCTGAATTTATAAACAAGAAGAAGTTTACCGAAAACAAATTTTATTGGCAGGAAGGTTACAGGGCATTCAGTAACAGCCGCTCGCAAATCGATGGCGTGGTTAAATATATTATGAACCAAAAACAGCATCATGCGAAGAAGACATTCAAAGAAGAATATCTGGATATATTAAGAGACTATGCTGTTGAATATGATGAAAAATACATCTTTCACGACCTGTTAGACAGCTAATGGGTAGCCCCTACGGGGCACAAAAACATATTATTTAAATAATCTACAAACAGGTAGCCCCGATGGGGCAATTTTACACTCAGCGCCGTAAAAAATATGAAAACTGCGCGGATAACATGTTCGCGGCAAGGCTAAGCCCCCCGGGCCCCCTGAAGGGGGAGTCTGGATGAGCGGATGTGCAAATATGCAGATGTGAACGTGTGAAGATGTGCAGATAACGAGCCAAATGGCTATGGACTATCGACAAACCTACCACTTGCTAACGATATGGCCAATCAGCATCAGGTAAACCACCGAAATAACCGTACCAAAACTGATAAGCGACAACAGCAGGCTGATAAACTCGGCATTCAGCACGCGGGCCTTAACCAGCCGGTTGTGCGACACAAAAAACGTCCCCGCCGCAACAATCATTGCTGCACCCAGGGTAGCCATCCGCATAAACAGCATCGTTTCCATCCGGGATTGCTTCGTGTTAATTAAAGGTACATGTTTTTATTGTGATTAGTTAATTTGTGACTGGTGATTGGCAACAGAATCAACCTAAACACTAATCACAAACCACGAGTCACTAAACTCTTTCACCGTTTCAGGCTGAAACAGACGAAACAATCACTAAAACTTCAAACCTGAACCAATATCTAATGTAGCGCCGGTATAACCAGGGTTACAATAATGGCCGCGCCCGCCACTAAGGCAATAGTCTTACCTGCGGCCGGCTTACGCTCAGACAAGTCCACGCGCGACGACTCGCTTTTCAAAACCCTTCCTTGCGCATCTAAAGTAAATAACAGATACTTCTTAGGCCTGCTGAACTGCGTAACATCCTTGGTTGGCGAACTTATGTATGACCTGTCGAAATTGTAAAGCCATTGTTCCTGGTCATTCACCACCATCCGTTCGGCAGGCTGGCCGAATCTATTGACCAAATCTTGCTTCGTTCTGTACCGTTCAATAACCTGCTGATGGGTATACACCACTTTGGTACAGCCTGAAATTAGTAGGAGACCGATAGCGTGCACGTTTTAATAATTATTTTCATCTTAGGCTAAATTATGCGTTTGGAGAGCGTCAATAATCAAAAGGCGGCTCCGCTCAATCATGTTAACTTAAATTGACCGCATGTTCTCCGTTAATATGCGTTTTCATAGAACGCCAGCCGGTCAACCGCCAAAACTGATACCCGGATTAACGTGAATAGTAGCTACCGCCACAATCGCCACTACTAAAGCGACCACACCGGCCACTAGCCCGATCGTTTTGCCTGTGTCCGGCCTGCGTTCGGCCAGGTCCACGCCATGCGATTCGCTTTTTACCACATTCCCTTGCGCATCGAAAGTGAAGATAATGTACCTCTTAAACCTGCTAAATTGTGTAACATCCGTAGTTGACATATTTGCGGTTGACGGATCGAGGTTGTACAGCCATTGTTCCGTCCCGTTTAACGTTATCCGTTCAACAGCTTGTCCAAACCTGTTGGAAACATCCTGTTTCGTTTTATAACGGTCCACAACTTGCTGATGTGTATATACCACTCTTGTGCACCCAAAAACCAATATTGTGCTGATAAAGATTATTGTCCCCGTAAATGCTTTCATCTTTCTTAATTAAAGTGTAAGAAAAAAGTGCCTGGAGTCTAGGTCAGGACAAATGTCGGGCACGTACCGTTGGCTCAAAATGATCGGAGGCAGAATTAAACGTAATTGCTATCATACAATCCGTCAGCCCGGCTTCATGCGGCAAAGAGTGCCGCGTTTCACTCGTTTCACCGTTTCATACCTGCAACGCCTGAAACAGGGTGAAACAGCGCTACATTTTTTCTTTAATACCCTTTTTTATCAGCCACCAGTTTACCGGGTAGGCGGTCAGCAAACCGCACAGCATACCGATCTGCATCATCAGCCAGAACACCGGCTGCGAGGCTTTTAATAATTGATGAAATACCAAGAAATTACTGACGGCCATCCAACCGTACATGCCGATCTGCCAGAAGGTTAGCGAAAGCGCATCGGCTTTAAGCGCCGCTATAAGCGCCTGGCCGGGCGTAAGCTGCTTCATTGGCTTGATGGCATAGTACTGAAAAATTATACCCAGCACAAACGCGGCGACATACTCAACGGTCCAGTCGGCGGCCAGTTTGCTGCCCCATAGCTCCAGCGGAACGGCCAGTAGAACACCAGCCGCAACAATATCGCCCAAAGTGCAGCCGCTGCCGCAATGCAGCGCGCCTTTAAGCACGCTTTGCCACATAGGCGAGCCATCATGCTGTTGCTTGCCGCCCGTGTTGCGGCCCAGGCTGTAATAGGCGATAAGGCCAAGCGGCCCCGAATACAAGGCGGTAACCGGCCATACCACGTTCATGACGGTCATCATTTGCGGGTGCATCATAACGTCGATAGCGACGACGATCGCACAAACAACGCCAACCGCGATAGAGAGCCAGGCTATGGTATCGATGGTAGTCAATGTCATACAGAACCGCTTTCGGTAAATATTTCGATCACCGCCCCGTAAGGGTAGTTATCAGCAGGCGTCAGCGAGGCGACGTGCGCCTTCGGATTGATCTTTGACCGGACGGCTTGTTGATAATATTGCTCGATAGCGGCGTGGTCCCTGTTTTCATCCAGCAGATCTCGCTCGGCCGGCGTTACGGCGGCCAGCGCTATGTGATAGGCATTGCCCGATATGCGGTCGACATTGTATTCCATAACAGATTTGGCTGATATAAATTGAACGCCATTTTTGCCAAACCGTTTTTAAAAATGTGAAACAGGTTTAGTGGTTGGTGACTTATGATCAGTGATTGGGCCAAACCAATCGCCAATTAACTAATCACAAATTAACCAATAATCACCCTACAAATGCGTATTACTCCTGAACAGCTTGATCGCAATAGCCAGCAGGATAACACCGAAGGCTTTGCGAAGGATGCTGACTCCCGTTTGGCCGAGCAGCTTTTCGAGCCATTTTACATTTTTGAGCACTAAGTAAACAACCAGCGTATTCAGCACAATGCCAACGAGGATATTCTGCGTCTGGTACTGCGATTTGAGCGACAGCAGGGTGGTCATGGTTCCGGCGCCGGCGATGAGCGGGAAGGCCAGCGGCACGATGGATACGGTTTCGGGCATTTCCTCGCGGAAGAATTTAATACCTAGTATCATTTCCATCGCGATAAAGAAAATAACCAGCGAACCTGCAATGGCGAACGAGGCAAGGTCGAGGCCGATGAGCTTTAACAATTCGTTACCGGCGTACAGGAAGCCTACCATCAGCACCAGCACGGCGATGGATGCCTTTTCCGACTGGATATGGCCGGCCTTCATGCGCAGTTCGATGATAACGGGTATGGCGCCCAGGATATCGATGATGGCAAACAGGATCATTGTTACTGAAATGATCTCTTTTATATTAAATCCGTCCATAGTTTTTGGCTTGTGTACAGCAAGTTAGCAAAAATAGCCGAACCGGCGGCTACCGAAACCGGGAACGGTATCGGTGTTGCGACACCTAAATTTTTTGCGGGCATAGCTATAACCTAATTCAATTCTTCGCGTAAAAGACACTGAGAATAAACCTTTTGTACCTATTAAAATGAGTGAACTTAATACTTCCGTCCTTGTGATAGACGACGAAGAGATGGTGAGGGATAACATAGAAGACATCCTTATCCCCCGCAATTACTCCGAAGAACAGGAAGAGATGGACAGTGCGTTTGATGTGTTGTTCGGCAATACAAAACCCCTGCTGGCTACGCGTACGCCCAGCATACCGGCATTTACGGTTGATAAAGCCTCGAACGGAATGGAAGGTTTGCGCAAGGTGCAGGCCGCAGTTGAAAAGGGCACACCTTATGCCGTTATCTTCCTTGACATGCGTATGCCTGGATGGAACGGCCTTGAAACGGCTATCGAAATTCGTAAGATAGACGCCAAAGCCGAGATTATTTTCATTACTGCCTACAGCGACCGCTCGATAGACGAGATCGTGGAGCAGGCAGGCCAGAACGTAGGCTATCATTGCAAACCTTACGCGCCTGAAGAAATTATACAGATAGCTACAAAGGCTGTTACCGATTATAACAAGCTGCGTAACCTGGAGAAGCTGATCGAATCGATAGCCAACATCGGCCTTAATCGTGGTCAGCTTAATTCGCTGCTCAAAAATATACTGGAGCAATTGGCCGGTTCGCTGGATACCGATATGGCGCTGATAGGCAAGCTGGACAAGGACATGCATTATGAAAAGATCTTGTCAATCGGGGCGATAGAAGAATGCATTAATCTTGATGAGCTTACCGCGCGTGTAAAAAGTGCCCACCTGGAAAAGAACGAGGTGGTGCAACTGGACGAGCTGGTGCTTGCCCGCATGGACGATTACTACGTTTTCGCCGTGCTGCAAAAGGTGGAGCGCCTTCGCACGGAAAAGATGTATTTGCTTCGCTTGTTTGTACAAAGCGCAGCACAGGCCATCCGCAACGCCGAGCTGAATGAAAAATTGATGCAAAAGGAAAAGCTTTCAGCAGTAGGTCAGGTGATCGGAATGGTGATGCACGACCTTCGCACACCTATCAAGAACATCAAGTTCATGACCGACATGATGCGCGAAGAGGGCGAAAAGAATGAATTTATCGATATGATCGATCAGTCGGCCGAGCAGGCGTCGGATATTTTTGAAGACTTCCTGGATTTCATCAAGGAGATACCCGTACAGAAAAAACCCGTCGATCTGAATAAAATAACGCTGGAGGTGATCGAGCAAGCCAAGTGCGCCGAATGCGGCGATTGTATTTCGATACAGGCTTATATCCCCGACGGCTTGATGGTCCCCGGTGACGAGGGTAAACTGCGCAGGGTAATAAGCAACCTGGTGAACAACGCAGCCGACGTGTTGCGCCAGCACAAGCCGAGTCATCCGTTCATCCACATTTCGGGATGGGTGGAGCACGATCAGCTGATGCTGGCCATCTGCGACAACGGGCCGGGCATCCCGCAGGAGATCATGGGCTCGCTTTTCGACCCTTTCGTTACCAAAAATAAAACCAACGGTACCGGCCTGGGCCTGGCCATTGTGAAGCAATACGTACACGCCCATGGCGGTCGTATCAGTGTAAACAATAACCAGGGCGCGGTTTTCACCATTGTGCTTCCATTGCAATAATCCCGCAAAAACAATGACAGACTTTGTTTTAAAAAGCGAAATGCGGGATCTGAAAGAATCCGATATCGACGTGAATGACCTGCGGGAGCTTACCCACAAACACCGGGTGCTGCTAACTTTATCCAATACCGGCGCCTGGGAGTATTTCCCTAAACAGAACCTGCTCGATTGCAATAAGATCTATTTTTCGATGCTCGGCAGGGACATTAATGATTTTATTGCGGCCAGTCCGAAGAACCTGGATAACGTATGGACGGAACTGATACATCCCGACGACCGGATGGAAGTCGTAAGCCGCTTCTTCGATTACCTGGTGCATCCGACGGGTATGTTTGAGTGCTTTTTCCGCATGCAACATGCCAACGGCAACTGGATATGGATATGTTCGCGGGGCGGGGCCATTAAGGACGAGAAAGGGGTGGTAACCAGTCTGGTTGGTACGCATGTCGACGTTACGCGCCAAAAACAGGCTGAAGAAGAAATACAGCGCGAAAGAATACTGCTGCGCACATTGATCGACAACCTGCCCGATACCATTTATGTAAAAGACGCCGAAGGGCGAAAAATAATAGCGAATAAAGCTGATGTAACTTGTATAGGCAAAAAAACCGAGGCCGAAGTAATCGGCAAAACGGACATCGAGTTGTTTCCGAACGAGATAGGCAAACGCGGTTACCTGAACGACATGGAAGTGCTGCAAAGCGGCAAACCCATGGTGAACAGGGAGGAGTTTTTTTATGATAAGAATGGCGAACAGCGCTGGCTGTCGACTTCCAAAGTTCCCGTGCGCGACAGGTTTGGCAGGATAGACCGCATATTGGGCATCGGCCACGATATAACCGAAAGAAAACGTTCGGAAGAAGCACTGAAACAACTAAACGAGCAATTGATCCTGCAGAAGGAGCAGGAAATGGAAAAAGCGATTGCGCAGGGCAAGTTCGAGATCGCATCGGAAGTGCTGCACGACATCGGCAACGCGCTGGTAGGCTTTGGCTCGTACCTCAACAAGATCAATCGCATTAGTGAAAAGAATAACGTGGAAGCGGTAAAAAGCCTCAACCTATTTCTCAAAGGACAGCAAACGCTGATCGGCAACGCCATCGGGCCGGATAAGGCCATGGCACTGGTATCCATTACGGATCAGATTGCAAAAACACAATCGGATAATCAGCGTGAAGTTAGTACCTCGACCAGCGAGCTTCTAAACATCGTATCGCACATACAGGAAATACTGAACATACAAAGGCAGTTCGTTCGCAACCACGGTACGTCGCAGGAACGCAAGCCGGTGAACATTGGCAACATTATCGACAATTGCCGCTCCATGCTGCTGGCATCGCTGGATAAAAAAGGCATAAAGCTGACACTGCAGATCAAGCAGGGCCACCATGTAGTTAAGGGCGATCATACCAAACTGATGCAGGTGATATTGAATGTGATGAAGAACAGCGTAGAGGCCATCGATATGGAAAAGGACGAAAAGAACATGGTCATTTCGCTCAATTCGGACGAAAAGCATATCGAACTGCGCATAGCCGACAACGGCTGCGGTTTCGACGAAGAAACCCGTCAAAAGTTCTTCCAGCGTGGTTTTACTACTAAGAAAAGCGGCACCGGCCTGGGTTTGTACAATTGCCGTTCCATCGTGGAAAGTCATGCCGGCACCTTTGACATCGAAAGCGAAGGACCGGGCATGGGAGCTGTTACTACGATACGTTTTGCACTATAAATCTCTTCCTCATAAAACAATTTAAACAAAAACAGCCCCGCGCGAGGCGGGGCTGTTTTATTTTATAAGGCCAGCAAACCGGTCCTCATTTCAGCTTTTCAAAGTCCGAAGCGATCGGCAACGATTCGGCCGCTCCTCCAAGCTTGCTTTTCTTACGGCTGTAACTGAAATAAATGATCAGCCCTATCACCATCCAGCCAAGAGCACTTAACTGGGTAGGCAAAGGCAAGCCCACTATCATACCGGCGCAGACAATGATACCCAGGATAGGCACCAGCGGCACAAGAGGTGTCTTGAACGGTCTCGGCAGATTTGGATCTTTTTTCCGGAGAATAATCACACCGATACATACCAGCACGAACGCAAATAAAGTACCCACCGAAGTCAGGTCGCCCGCGACGCTTTCGGGCAGGAATGCAGCAAACAGGCCCACAAATATGAAGAGTATGATATTACTCTTATAGGGCGTGCGAAATTTGGGATGCAGATCTGAAAATACTTTTGGAAGCAAACCGTCGGTGGACATGGTATAAAACACCCGCGATTGCCCCAGCAGCATCACCAGGATTACCGATGAAAAGCCGAGCAGGATGGCGATAGTTACCAAAGTAGCCAGCCAGCCGTAGCCCGTCATATAAGTGGCGATAGCGTAAGCGACTGATGCTTCCTGTCCGGATTTCATAAAATCGGTGTAAGGGGCTACGCCTGTCAACACCCATGAAAATAAGATATAAAGTATCGTGCATATCAACAAAGAACCTAAAATGCCCATGGGCATGTCTTTTTTAGGATTTTTAGCCTCCTGAGCTGCCGTCGATACTGCATCAAAACCAATAAAGGCAAAGAACACCACTCCGGCCCCGGAAATGATGCCGCCCCAGCCATGGTTAAAGAACGGCAGATAAGAATACCACTTGCCATCCATTTGCTTAACCGGGGGAGCATTGTCGGGAATAAGATATGGCGTATGATTGGCAGCTTTAACAAAATGCCAGCCAACTGCGATAAATACCACAACGATAGCGACTTTGATCGTTACAATGATGGCATTAACCAGGGCCGATTCCTGGGTGCCTTTTATTAATAGCAGCGACAACAGGAGAAGAATAATCAATGCAGGTACGTTGATGATACCATGGTGCGCTACCCCATCAATGATTTGTGTTTGCATAGGAGAATGGCACCATTCGTAGGGTATGCCTTTGCCCGGCACGCCCCCTCCTATCAGCCTGTTTGCATATTCGCTCCAGCTAATAGACACCGTGGCCGCTCCGAGAGCATATTCCAGTATCAGCGCCCAGCCTATGATCCAGGCCACAATTTCGCCCATAGTGGCATAAGCGTAAGTATAAGCGCTTCCTGCGATAGGGATAATGGACGAGAACTCGGCATAACATAAGCCGGCAAAAGCACAACCTATTGCTGCAACAATGAATGAAATAGTTACGGCTGCCCCGGCATGCTCACCGGCCGCCGCAGCAGTCCTGACAAATAGCCCTGCGCCAATAATAGCTCCGATACCTAACGCGATCAGGCTGCCTACACCCAGGGTTCGCTTAAGTGTATGTTCACCTTCCTGTGATGAAGCAAGCAGTTGCTCTATCGATTTCTTTACGAATAAACCCATTACGAGATTAGTTTTGTTTAATTAAGTTCAGTTAATTTCCAAACGTAATTATTTTAATTTGAAAGTGGAAAAATACAGCAGATGACAATGCATTTTAGCTAAGCATTGCCATCAGTTCCTCGTCGCTGATGATAGGGATATTCAGTTTGGTGGCCTTTTCCAGCTTGGCAGGGCCCATGTTGTCGCCCGCAACCAAATAATCCAGCTTAGCGGAAATACTGCTTAATATCTTACCACCATTCTGCTCGATGATATCCTTCAGTTCGTCGCGTGAGCGAGAGAATGTGCCGGAGATGATAAAGTTTTTGCCCGATAGCTTATCGCTTGCTAGCAACACCTCTTTTTCCTCGGCCACAAACTGCAAACCGGCTGCTTTAAGTTTTTCTATCTCCTCGCGGTGCTTTTCATCTTCGAAATAGTCAATGACACTCCGGGCGATGCGCTCGCCAATTTCCTCAACAGCGTTCAACTCGTCAAATGAAGCGGCCATCAGCTTGTCGACCGACTTAAAATACATCGCCAGTTTTTTAGCCACGGTTGCGCCGACATAGCGTATACCCAAACCGAACAACACCTTTTCAAAAGGCTGTTGTTTCGATTTTTCGATGCCGTCGAGCATGTTACTAATGGACTTTTCGCCGAAACGCTCCATCTTTTTCAGTTCACCAGCCTTGTTATGCAAATCATATATATCGCTGATATGACAGATGAACCCTTTCTCGTAAAGCGTAGTTATCGTCTCGTCACCTAAACCATCGATATTCATTACGTTGCGGCCAGTAAAGTGCTGCATCTTACCGATGATCTGCGGCGCGCAACCTTCATCATTCGGGCAATAAAATGCGGCTTCACCTTCCTTGCGCTCCAGCGGAGTGCCGCATACGGGGCAGTTAGTGATATATTGGATAGGTTGGGCGCCGGGGCTGCGTTTTTGCAGGTTCACGCCAGTGATCTTAGGAATGATCTCGCCGCCTTTTTCGACGAACACCATATCTCCTTCGTGCAGGTCAAGGCGTATGATCTCGTTGGCGTTGTGCAGCGTGGCACGCTTTACCGTAGTGCCCGCCAGGAACACGGGTTTCAGGTTGGCAACCGGGGTAACAGCGCCGGTACGGCCCACCTGGTAGCTTACACTCATCAGTTCTGTTTCAGCTTGTTCAGCCTTGTACTTATAAGCAATGGCCCAGCGCGGCGATTTGGCGGTAAATCCCAGCTCTTCCTGCTGCGCGTAGCTGTTTACCTTGATCACAATACCATCGATATCGTAACTCAGGTCAAAGCGTTTATTCTCCCATTCTTTAATGAATTGCAATACGGTTTCAATGTCGGCACACAACCTGCTTTCACTGTTTACAGGAAAGCCCCAGTTTTTTACGGCCTGCAGACTTTCCCAATGCGTATCAAAAATCCGTCGTTCGGTATAAAGAAAATAGATAAAACTATCCAGCGGCCGTTTAGCCACTTCTGAAGAGTCCTGTAATTTGATGGTACCTGATGCAAAATTGCGCGGGTTAGCATAAGGCGGCTCGCCATTTTCGATCCGCTCATCGTTCAATTTTTCAAAAGCTTTCAGGTGCATAAATACTTCGCCCCTGATCTCAAAATCCTGCGGGTAATTTCCATCCTGAAGCCTTTTGGGTATGCTGCGTATGGTTTTAACGTTGTTGGTCACCTCGTCGCCCTGCGTACCGTCTCCCCGGGTAACAGCGCGTACCAGGTGCCCGTCCTGGTAAGTAAGGCTCATCGAAAGGCCATCGAACTTCAGTTCGCAGACGTATTCAAAATTATCGCCGATCGCTTTTTTAATGCGCTGGTCAAACTCGAACAATTCCTGCTCATTATAGGTATTGCCCAGCGAGAGCATAGGCCAGCGGTGCTTTACTGTTTGAAATTCTTTAGTGATAAAACCGCCCACATTCTCGGTCGGCGAGTCCGGGTCGATAAATTCCGGGAATTGTGTTTCGAGCGCGATCAGCTCTTCCAGCTTTTTGTCGAATTCGTAATCGGATACCGTTGGCATTGACAACACATAATACTCGTAACTGTATTGTTTCAACTCAGCGGTAAGTTTGGCAATACGTTTTTTGGCTTCTTCAGGTGACATGAAACGAAGATAGTGAAATAGAGATTAGTTAATCAGGGTTAGTGTCATCAATAATTTCGACGCCTGTTAAACCAAACAGCGCTAAGCACATCTTAATTAAAAACACAACAAAGGTTACAAACTATGAAAAAGATCACAAAAGTCTTGTTTTTAGCAGCTGCGTTATCTGCTTTTGGAATTGCAAACACCCAGGCACAGGAAATAGTGGTACGGGCGAGGTTACATGCGCCGCATCACCTGCCTCCACCCCCGCCTGCCCCCTCTCCACGCCACGTATGGGTTGAAGGTGAATGGGTACCAAGCGGGCCCACTTATGTGTATAAGCCCGGCTATTGGATCCTTCCCCCTTCAACCCATACGTGGCGTGGATACGGGGCCATTGGCACAGCAGACGAGGCGGCTGGATATGGATACCAGGGCACTGGAGATAATGATGTCGGAGGTCGGAAGTCAGAAATTAAAATGCGAAGATCAGGAAATCTGACCTCCGGCACCGGCCTCCGGCTTCTAATTCTTACCTGTAGAACCGGCTGCTGTTTTATCTTTTTCCAGCATAGCGTCCCTGATCAGTTTTACCGGTGCGCTGCCATAGCTTAAGAATTTCTCGTTAAAATCCTTCAGGTTATACTTATCACCCATTTTGGTTTTCCATTCGTCGCGGAGGTCCATAATTTCCTTGTAGCCGGTATAGTAGCTGTCCAATTGAACGCTCGTCACACTTACACGCGTCCACTTGTTTTCTGCCTCGGCCTGCTGCTGGAAGGCTTCACGGGTAAGCATGGTTATAGCACTTTGCTTTGGCATATTGAGGCAATGCACACCGTAATCCAATATAAAATTACACACCGAACGCAAGTTCCACTTATACCACATCAGCCACATTTCAGGCGCATTATCGCCAAAGCCGGCATCGAGCATCATCTGTTCGCTGTAAACGGCCCAGCCTTCAACCATAGCGCTATTGCCAAAAATGGATTTGATCATACTTGGCGCTTTATTGGAATAAACCAATTGCACATAATGGCCTGGAATAGCCTCGTGGATGCAAAGGATCTGCAAGACATACTGGTTATACTCGCGCAGGTAGCTTTCGGCCCGTTCAGGCGACCATCCGGCCAGGCTGCCCACATTGAAATAGGAATTTTGGGATACATCGTACGGCCCCGGCGAACTCATCGACGCGCCGGCAACGCCAGCCATATAGCCCGGCTCTTTTCGAACGACCAGCGGTTTGGTTGGATCAAGCGTAACCAAATTTTTTTCGGTTACAAAGGCAGTCAGTTTCGGCAATTCCTTTGTTATGGCCTCCTGGAAATCGGCCGGGGCGACATGTTTTGACGAAAGGGTGTCAATCATTTTTCCGATAATATCCAGCGTATCTGCCGGCATAGGTTTATTGCCGAAATATTTCGGCCAAAGCTTAATACTTATTTTGGCCATTTCGTGATGGATATAGTTTTTACGGTCGACGGCTGCGTTATAAACCTGCTGCGCTGTTTCGGAGGCTTGTATTTCGTATTTAAACTTGCTTTCGTAAAGATCCTTGCCAAGTCTGAACGTCCGCGGATGATCATTCTTCATGTTTTTCAGAAAATCGGCAAAACCCCTGATGACATCGGCTGAAGTTTTGGCCCTGTCGAGCATCAGTTTTTTTGTAGCATCGAGAATGTTGGTTTTTTTCAGCGAATCGGCAAAATCGTTTTCAAACACGCTTACACCCCCGAGGTGTTGCCCGATGGCAAGGTCCGTTAGCTCTTTAACCGGGTCTTTGAGCTGTTTCTCCGCTTCCTTATAATAAGCGGGTATAAACGACATGCGTTCATAAAAGCTGGTCAACCGTTTGGCCAGGGGCTCATAATGTTCGTTAAGGATATAGGCAAATGTCCCGATGACGTTATAGGATGAAGGGTCCCATTCATAAGCCTTCAACTGTTCAATCTGCCATTGCATATACGCCATCTGGTTTTGCAGTATGGCATAATCCATTTTATTGGATTCCAGGAACGTGCCCGGGTTATATCGGCCGAGCGAATCCAACTGCACTTTAGTAAAGTTGAGTAGCTTTTCGCGATTCTGCTTGTTGGGTATCAGCAAAATACTATCGTATTTATGGTAACCCACACTGGTAGCCCAGTCGGGATTGAGTTTCCAAAATCCATCCAAAAAATGCTGCTCATAGGCATTAAACGCAGCATCGTCGATACTACCGGTTATCGGCCCCACAGAACTGTCCTTTTTGCATGCCCAGGCCATAAAGGCAAGCGACATAAAAATTATTGCTTTCCTTGTCGAGGATACCATATATCTTTCACTTGAATGGATAAACATAAGCATTTTATACAAAAAAGATTTTTCCAGCGGGTTCTGTAATAACTTTGCAACTCAGTCAACTTTAGTTTTATCCGATTGTATAGTTTTAAAATCGGTTGTTATGAACGATAAGGAACATGAAATATTAGTAAACGAGTTGTTAAAGCTGCTCAACGGTGGCAGCGCACACGCGGGTTTTAACGATGCTGTCGATGGATTGCCCGCCGAATTACGCGGCGTAAAACCTGACAATTTGCCTTACAGCATCTGGCAACTGGTGGAACATATCCGCATAGCGCAATGGGATATGCTTGAGTTCAGCAAAGGTGAGAACCATAAGTCGCCGGACTGGCCCGAAGGTTACTGGCCGAAGGAACCTGCGCCGGCCAGTGATGAAGCGTGGGAACGGTCGTTAAAACAAATTGGCGATGACCTCGACGAATTTACAGCTCTTTTAAAAAGGGGCGACATTTACAAAGCATTTACCCACGGTCATGGGCAGAGCATATTGCGCGAAGCATTGCAGATAGCCGATCATAATGCCTATCACACAGCCGAGATCATCATAATCCGCCGGCTGCTCGGAGCGTGGGGTTAATCGATACCATTGATGAATTTTACGATATCGGGTACCAGGTTTGCATCAAGCGGCAGGTTCGGGTTGCTGTAAGTTGCGAGATTTTGAGCCGGGTCCGCCGGCGCGTCTTTCAGCACGTGGTTCATTCCCGGTACAATGATCAATGTCGCTTCCGATTTGGCCTTTTTCAGTTTGTCCGCATCCGCCGTAGTCACCTGCAGATCCGTGGTGCCCTGGATAATCAGGATGGGAACCTTTACCCCTTTAATAACTTTCTGGGGCTCATATTTAAACCACGACATAAGGTAACGCTGAACACTTGGCCTGGCGATAAAATACAGGGCCGGGTCGACATTGTCGATGGTCTTACCCCTTTTCATGCTGTCGAGCAAGGTTTTAAATTCGTCCTGTATATATTGCGGCTTCGATTTCAATTGTTCGATAACTATTTTATCGGCCCGTTCCCCAGCACCGGCAACAGAAATAAATCCCTTTGCCGGCTGGTCGCGCACGGCGATCATGCCGACCAATGAACCTTCACTGTGGCCAAGTACAATAACTTTTGAAAACCTCTGATCGCTGGCCAGCATTTGTATGAGCCCGACGGCATCATCGACATAGTCGTCAAAGCGCAGGTCGGACTCTTTGTTACTGGTCTGGCTTTGGCCTATCATTCTCTTATCATATCGTACCGATGCGATGCCGTTTTTACCCAGACTTTCGGCCAGCATCCGGTAGGCGTTGGTTTTCAAATCAAGCTTGTCGCTATTACCGTTGCGGTCGGTAGGACCCGAACCTGCGATAATAAGTACAACCGGTATCTTACCGGAAACCTCTTTTGGCATGGTCAAGGTGCCGTGGATCGATCCCGACAAAGTCTTCAGCTCTATCGGCGACTCTACCAGCGAAGCGTCGATGGGTGGGAATGCCGACGGCGATGCCGCGGCGCCAGGCTGGCTCGCTTCGGGCGCGCCGAAAAACAGCCCGATGATCAGGTTATCGTTATTCAGTGCGATCTTCAGTGAACGCTCGATATGCTCAAAAGATGCTTTATAAACCGCCATAGGCGATTTATAGCTAACAAACGCCGTTTGCTGGAGGTTACCGAATTGCTGATGGAACTGCGAAATAACGGATTTCAGATCGTTAAGCGGCAGAGCCGTCGCCATTTCGGGCCCAAACATTTTGAAAATGCTATCGGGTTGATTATTGTTATAAAATGTTTTGAATTTGCTTACGACACCGGCATAATTAGCGGGCTCGGTTTGAGCCATAGCTGTTTTGAAAAATAGTGTTATTAACAAAAGGAAAATGGTTCTTTTCATTTTTTGTTCGGTCGGGGGGAAGCAAATATAGCATGGTATAGCCAATAAATTAAACCAGCTTCAATTTTTTAAGGCATAGCGGTATTTATTGCTTTAATTAATTTTATTAACATCTATCGGCCCGGCGTATAGCTTCAGATTAAATAATTGCCATCGTCGACATTCCAATATTAATCTATCGTTAATACGATGTTTTTTATTTTGGTCGTTTCCGCTTTTAGTTGTTATATTGCACCAAATAATTAACCGAAAAAACTATAGGCTAAACCTTTACGCCCCTGTTAATGAGAATAATTGCCGGATGTTTAATCAGCCTGATGGTTGCAGTTGCATACAACTGTGCCCTGTCGCAACAGGCATCTTCTTTACACGGCAAAGTCCAAACAGGCAATGGTACACCCGCGGATGCAGCAACCGTTGTACTGCTTAAGTCGCAGGATTCATCCGTAGTACAGTCGACCATCAGTAACCCGCAAGGATCGTTTGATTTCAACGACATTAAGCCGGGCAGCTATCTTATCTTCATCACCCAACTCAATTACAATAAGGTATATTCCGGTCCGTATTCCGTTTTCACAGGGCAAAATACCAACGCAGGCACTATCGTGCTCAAACAGGCTGCTAAACAACTCGCCGGAATAACAATTAACGGCAAAAAAGATTTTGTAGAAGTGCACCCTGACAAAACAGTCCTGAACGTCGACCAAAACATCATGGCTTCGGGATCTTCGTTATATGATGTACTGATTACCTCGCCGGGTGTGAAGATGAATAACAGCGACATCTTATACCATGGCGGACAGAAGGCATTGATCGCTATCGACGGTAAACCTGTATTACTTAGCGGGGATGAACTGGTGAATTTTTTAAAGAACTACCAAAGCAGCAGTATTAGCCAGATCGAACTAATCGACAATCCTGCGTCGAAATATGAGGCGTCGACATCGGGCGGTATGATCAATATTATCCTGAAAAAGAACACGGGCCTGGGATCAAACTTTAGCATTTCGCAATCGGCCGGATTGGGTGATGACTATAGATATACCACCGGGCTTATCTACACATTACGCACAGAAAAACTAAACCTTTTTGCCAGCTACGGCTTCCAGGATAGTAAGGTGCCACACACTATATCCAACAGCAGGGAGATCACTTCCGGCGGGCAGGTATATACCTTTGACATCAATTATCTCGCTCACCTGAAAATGGTGAACAACAATTTCAGTGTTGGCGCCGACTATCAATTAGCTAAAGGACAAACTATCGGTTTTTTGGTGAACGGTTTTTACAACAATATGCCGATAGATAAAGCCAATACTACAACAGTTACGACTAACGGACAGCTTGACTCAAGCATTAACACCCAATCGTCTATAGCAAGGACCATCAGCAACATGAGCTATGACCTGAATTATAACGCTAACCTGGACAAAGCAGGGCATAGTATATTATCCGGCAATGCCGATTATGCGGACTATCATCGTCATTCGAACGAAATGCTCCAAAATGTTTTTGTTGATGCAGCAGGACAGAACGATGGCAATGCGATCTACTACCAGGATATTTCGCCTTCACATATCATGATCAAGTCGGTGAACCTTGATTTTACACAACAAATAGCACTATCGGCCCATTTGGACGCCGGCATCAAATCGAGCAGCGTGAATAGCGATAATAATATTGATTTTAATCAATTGGTCGGTGGAAGTTATCGGCCTGACTCGGCGCTCACAGACCATTTTATCTATAACGAGCATATCGATGCGGCTTATATCGCTTTCAGGGGTAAGTTTAATCAAACCACCATTTCAGCAAGCCTGCGCGATGAGCGTACATCTTCAAGCGCGTTCTCGGCCAGTTTAAGTCACGCTAACGATAAGATCGACACCGCGTACAATAATCTGTTCACGAATATTTCCGTTAGCCAGCAACTGGATAAACACAACCTGCTGACTGCATTCTACCGGCGCAATATTCATCGGCCCGACTACCAGGACCTGAACCCATTTGTTGGGTATGTCGACACTTACTATCACACTCAGGGCAATCCATTCTTAAAACCGGCTTATATTAATACTTACGAGGTATCGGACCTCATCAACGACAAGTACAAAGTCAGCCTGATGGAGATAGTGACCGATAATTTTTTTGCTACCGCGTTTGAGCAGGATAATGTAACAAAAGTTTATACCTCTACCAAGATCAACCTGGGATCACACTATCAATACCAGGTGGAATTGGAGCTACCTTTTGATATTGCCAATTGGTGGAATATTAGCGCAACTGCGGATATTTTCCACGAAAAATATACCTACACGCTCGGCACAGTTCCCGCCAGGACTACCGATGGTTTTAATGTCTATCTAAACCAAAGCATTAGACTATCGAAAAGATTAAACCTGCAATTATATGACAAGTATGAGTCGGCGTCTTACTACATTATAAGCGACTACCGGCCATTATTTTATATGAGCGCCGGGCTGAGTTATTCGGTACTGAATAATAAAGGATCATTGGCCCTGGGCTGGAGTGATGTATTCAATACCGACTACAACAGGTATCACACCGATTACGCCAACCTGAATATCACAGAAAGGGACCGATTGAGCACCAGGATGGTGCAGGCTACTTTCAAATATCATTTTGGCAGAAGTTCGCCAAAAGTACGGAGCAATAATACTGACGAACAGAAAAGGTTGGGTGAAGGCACTGAAAACTGAAACACTCAGGTTCTTTAACCGGCACTTCCGCTTAAAGCGCTTGCAATGATGATCAGCAGGACCAGCAAGGAAATAAAAATATACAGGTAATCCTTTTCCAGCATAAAACCTATGGCTGAAAAAATCACCCGCAAAATAGGAGTTGCCAACAGTAATATAATGCCAAACTGGATTATAGCCTGACCGCGGAAAAGAACGACATTATGCATAATGTCACCTAAGTTTTGAACAAAACCGGGGATACCTTTAAATGATCGGTAATCGGCAGCGGTGTGGCCGTGGCGATATAAAAAAAATATGCCGCCGATGATGACTACTGTTATGGATACGTAAACACCGATCCGCAGCAGCCAGCCTATAACTATCTGCATATCGGTATCTTTAAATCGCTTGTGTTTATGCTCCTTGTCCATCCGATTAAAGTTTGTCGGCAAGACCGTTATAAATTACCTGTACGGCTAAAACAGTTACTACGATGGCAAACACCCATCGCAACCAACCTGATGATTTAGTGTGTACCAATATTTTTGAACCGCTTACCGCGCCGAACAGCACCCCTACAACAACAGGCATTGCTATTACCGGGTGCACATAGCCGCGCTGCAGATAAACTACAGCACTCGCCGCCGCTGTAACCCCTATCATAAAATTGCTGGTAGTAGTCGACACCTTGAACGGTATACGCATAATGCCATCCATAGCCAAAACTTTTAACGCACCCGATCCTATGCCGAGCAACCCTGAAATGATGCCCGCAAACAACATCATAAAAAAACCACCCGCGATATTCGTAACTCCGTATTCAACCATCTCTCCCTCGACCGGGTAACTGCTGTCAAGCCGCAGCCTGCGCGACAGAAAGCTCTTGGCGCCGGTGATGTGTTCTTTTTTTTCGCGCAGCGACATGATAGCCGAGAATATCAGGATAGTTCCGAACAAAACTGCTATGAATTTAACGGAAACGTATATGGCTAAAATGGCCCCGGTAAAGGCCCCGGCTGTGGTAGCTATTTCAAGAAACATACCGATCCTGATGTTGGTTATGCCCTCTTTTACATAGGCGGCTGCCGAGCCGGAGGATGTCGCGATAACCGAAATGAGCGCAGCGCCGATGGCATAATGGATGTCGACGTGAAGCAAAAGAGTTAAGAGAGGAATAATAACTACGCCGCCGCCAAGCCCGGTCAACGACCCCAACAACCCCGCAAAATAAGAGCCGACCAGCACGATCAGCGTAAATACGATTACCGACATAGGCGAACCAGTGTTATTGAGAACTGCAAAATAAGAATAAAGTTTCCAAAGTTTTACCGGCCACAATATTCATAATAAACGTTTTAATTTTGCGTAACAATTGTTACTAACCTTTGTTGCACCTTAAAAGTTACGGCCTATGGCATCAAAACACATTACCGAACTGCTCGGCGACCAGGCCGACAGCCTGCTGAACCATAAATGCAATACTTTTCCGAAAGACCAGCTGCATATTCCCTCGCCTGATTTTGTAGATAAGATATTTGCGCTGAGCAACCGCAATGCGCAGGTCCTCCGTAACCTGCAGGCAATGTTTGATCATGGCCGATTAGCAGGAACAGGCTACCTGTCCATTTTACCCGTTGACCAGGGCATAGAGCACACTGCCGGGGCATCGTTTGCCAAGAACCCGATGTATTTTGATCCGGAAGGGATTATCCGGTTGGCTATAGAAGCGGATTGCAGCGCCGTTGCTACGACATTCGGCAACCTGGCCATGATGTCGCGAAAATATGCCCATAAAATACCTTTCCTGGTAAAGCTGAACCATAACGAGTTGCTCACATACCCTACCAAATACAACCAGGTGATGTTCGGCACGGTTGAAGATGCCTGGAATTTAGGTGCGGCCGCCGTTGGTGCAACGATCTATTTTGGTTCCGAAGAATCGGACAGGCAGATCATCGAGGTTTCAGAAGCATTTGAAGAGGCGCATGCACTCGGCATGGCAACCGTATTGTGGTGCTATACGCGTAACAGCGATTTTAAAAAAGACGGCGTGAATTATGAAACAGCAGCCGACATTACCGGGCAGGCCAATCACCTCGGAGTTACCATACAGGCGGATATTGTCAAGCAAAAAATGCCGACGGTAAACGGCGGTTTTACAGCGATAAACTTTTCGAAAAGCGATCCGTTGATGTACAGCAAACTAACTTCGGACCACCCGATCGATATGTGCCGGTACCAGGTGGCCAATGGCTATATGGGCCGGGTAGGGCTGATCAATTCCGGCGGCGAATCCAAGGGCGCGGATGATCTTGCAGATACCATAAAGCATGCCGTTATAAATAAACGGGCCGGGGGTATGGGATTGATCATAGGCCGCAGGGCCTTCCAAAAACCGTTGAAGGATGGAGTGGAATTACTTCACACCGTCCAGGATGTTTATTTGGACCAGACGATTGATATTGCGTAGCGCCCATTCACTTTCGGGCTTTTTTAGCGTATTTATTACCTTTGGTGCAAATCTGCGCCAATGGGTTACCCAAGCTTACAAGCCTGTATAACTGATCTTGAGAAAAATGGTCATTTAATACGAATTAAAGAAGAGGTCGACCCATACCTGCAAATGGCCGCCATTCACCTCCGCGTTTTTGAGCACCAGGGGCCGGCTATCCTTTTTGAAAATATCAAAGGCAGCAAATTTCCGGCGGTATCTAACCTGTTCGGAACTTTGGAAAGATCAAAATTTATCTTTCGCGATACCCTGGAGCAGATCAAAACGCTTATCGAACTCAAAAATAACCCGCTAAGCGCAATCAAGCATCCTTTTAAATATGCCCATGTCGGTGTAACGGCTTTATCAGCCCTGCCGATGAAAGTGAGCGGCAATTCGCCCGTTAGTTTTGGTAAAACCAATATCAGCGCCCTGCCGCAGATCGTTAACTGGCCGCTGGACGGCGGCCCGTTCATCACCATGCCGCAGGTTTACACCGAAGATATCGATAAACCCGGCATCATGAATGCGAACCTGGGTATGTACCGAATCCAGTTAGCGGGGAACGACTATGTACAGAACCGCGAGATCGGTCTGCATTACCAGATACACCGGGGGATTGGCGTCCATCAAACCAAGGCCAACGCCAAAGGCAAGCCATTGAAAGTGAGCATTTTTGTCGGCGGACCGCCTGCGCACCCTGTCGCGGCGGTGATGCCCCTGCCGGAAGGCTTATCCGAAATGACCTTTGCAGGCGCACTGTGCAAGCGCCGGTTCCGGTATTTTTATGACGATGAAGGATTTTGCATCTCGGCCGATGCCGACTTTGTGATCACCGGAACCGTGATACCGCATGACAATAAACCCGAGGGGCCTTTCGGCGATCATTTAGGTTACTACAGCCTGAAGCATCCCTTCCCGCTGATGAAAGTACACAACGTATACCATCGCAAGGATGCCATATGGTCGTTCACGGTTGTGGGCCGGCCGCCACAGGAGGATACCAGTTTCGGCGCGTTGATACATGAGATAGCTGGTTCGGCTATTGAAAAGGAGATACCCGGCCTCAGGGCCATAAACGCCGTTGATGCCGCCGGCGTCCATCCCTTATTGTTTGCGATAGGCAGCGAACGCTATACACCCTATTTGGACGATCGCAAACCCCAGGAGATACTGACCATCGCCAATCATATTCTCGGTACTAACCAATTGAGCCTGGCCAAGTATCTTTTTATCGCAGCCGGTGAGGACGATCCAAATTTAAGTGTGAACGATATTGGCGGCTTCCTGAAACATATATTGCAAAGGATCGACCTAACTCGTGACCTGCATTTTTATACCAATACCACCATCGATACGCTCGACTATAGCGGCAGCGGTCTCAACTCGGGCAGTAAAGTGGCAGTAGCAGCGGCAGGAGCAATCAGCAGAGACCTTTGGAATGAATTGCCTGCCGGTCTTGACCTGCCGCGGCCGTTTGAAAAATATAAAATGGTAATGCCGGGTATACTCGCTGTCGAAGTGCCGAAGAATATCAAAAGCAGTGATATGCCGCTGATCCTCGAAATACTGGAAGAACATTTGGTTGAAAAAGAATTGGACAGCTTGCCTCTTATGGTACTTTGTGACGATGCGGATTTCGTCGCGCACAACCTAAACAACTTTGTATGGGTAACTTTTACGCGCAGTAACCCTTCGCACGATATTTACGGTATTGGCAGCTTTACTGAAAATAAACACTGGGGCTGCCGCGGTCCGCTCATTATTGACGCACGCATTAAACGGCACCATGCGCCGGTTTTGGAAAAAGACCCGGCGGTTGAGCGGTCAGTGGATAAGATGGGAGAAAAGGGCGGAACGCTTTATGGTATTATTTGATGGTTAACCCAACACTAAAGCCTCTATCATCTCATTTCTAAGCGACTCAGTAGAGCCTAAATGATAAAAATGCGACATAGTTTTAATGTCTTTTGAATTCCAGTCGTTGGCTATATGCTCATTTTTCCGATATTTATTTTCAAGCCACATGGACAACGCATATTTGCACGGCAGATTATATGATACATTTGCCAACAATTGTGCATCCATTGGCGCCCATGTATTATAGTAGTCAGTGCTTCTGCCTATATAAGGCGGGTCGAGGTAAACGAAATCATCCTCCGTAGCCTCGCCTATTGTAACAGCCCAATCTTGAACCTTGAAGACCCAGTTCTTCTTTTCAAGTATTTTTTGAACACTGTTTACCTGGTTGACGATCTTCGTAATATACGCTTTTGAAAAACGATTAGGTTTATGCCCGAATGGTACATTAAAGCCACCCTTTGAATTAAATCTCATTAAGCCATTAAAGCACGACCTGTTCAGAAAAAGAAAATCCACAGAATCGCCTAGAGCATTAAATCTTTTCCTTATTGTGTAATAATAATCAATGCCACCATTCTCCAATTCTTTACCCATACTCTCCAACCGCTCCCGGACTATGAGACCATTAATAGAACCGTTTTGCAGAGATTGATAAAGCTTAATGATATGTTTGTTAGTGTCGCACAACAGAGCTTTTTGCGGAAGCATATTAAAAGCAACGACTCCTGAACCCAAAAACGGCTCAATCCATTTGCCTTTTCCATCCCACTCGATATTCTGACCAATAAAAGGAATTAATTTAGTTTTAATTCCCTGGCATTTAATGGGGGGCACAGTAACTTTTTGGATTGTCTTCGGGAAGTGCATGGGCAATTATACTAAAAAAATTAGCTATTTCGCAAATGTTTTCCAATAATTTTCAAATTCTTCTTTAGTTTGGAAAGGCCCATTGCCATTTATAAAATCTTCAATGTTTTTGCTTTTTATTGAGCCGATGTTTGTAGTGTTTCCGCTGCCAGGGGTTTTACCTGCAATCTTATGTTTTTCCTGTACAAAGAATTCAATATTAGAATATGGGGCCTGCAATTGTAGGGCTTCCAAAATATTGTTTATTTCAACATTTTTACAAGCGGGGTTTCTGTCATAGACAAATCCAATCACCCAATGCTCCTTATAATGATCATAAGGGAAAGCAATGCCTTTTACTCCTTTTGGATCTTGGAGGTATGATCTGTATGAACCCAATGTAAATGCAAGATTTTTAAGATCGCCACCGACGTTTCTTTGTCTGTAAGTCGATTTCATATCTATAGCAATCTTGTTATGCGAATTTATATCATCGTATAAAGTAAATTCCGGGTATTGATTTTGAACACCTTTGTGAAGGAATAATCCATTGTCGTCCGCAATCTTTTGAACAAGAGGTTCTACCAAAATCTCAAATATCCCGGAAAGTATTTTAGAGTCGTAAGAAAGAGTAAAGACTTTAGAGTTCCGGGTTAAGATACCAACCAAATCCCATTCAGGCCCATTCGGGTATAGTTCGTTAAGCGCTCTGTAAAATTCGTCTTTGAAAGAGATCATGATAAGTTTTACAAACTTACGATTTTAATTCATTTGCGCTTTTAAGTTTCTCCCCGTCATAATACTGGTTAAGGCTAAAACCATTATCACGACTATTTTTATCAAACCAACGATCCAAATGCCTGACAACCGAAGAACAAATAGAACATCACCCAAGAAATACAAACACAAACCTGCAAAAACAACTAAAATAATATCCGTTGTTATCACTTTAAATTCGGAAAATAGAACCCGAACAAGGTAGACAACAATGCCTAACATGATAAACCAGCTGAAAACAAACAGTCTTGGCGATGGATTGTGTGTTCCTCCATTGCAACGATATAGGTATCGTGCATATTAATATCGAGAGCGGAATTACCTAAGATTATTCCGTAACTCAATCGGGCTATTATGAAGACCACCATCAGCCAAACGAACTCTTTAATCGCTCTTTTCACTATTCCAGTCCTTCAGTCTTAAGAATGTCGAGCAAGGAGTTAACATCCGCTGTATCATATTCAGCTTTGTCATAAATCGAGATTAGATTCACTGTCTTATTTTTAGAGATCACATAAGTAATCGCACGGCGCCCCCCGATTTACCGCGTCCTTTGCTGCTTATTGCTATTCTGATCTTAAATAAATTATGACCTAATGAAGTTCCGAGGGTAGGATTCAGTTCTAGGTCATTGATTAGTTTTGCTATATCTGATTTAAATGAAGGATATTTTTTGATCAGGGGTTTTGCTTCTTTTTCAAAGTTCCCGGTGATTTTAACGCTAAAGCTCATTCAGCCACGTTTTAGCACCTTTTAATTCGGCTTTGCCATCTAGTGACTGCTTTACTTCTTGAATTCCTTTTTTAAAACCATCATAAAATTTATGAAGGTCAGCTTTGCTTTTAGACGCGTTGCTTCTGTTCTTGAATAGAGATTTCACTTCACGAATAATTGCTTTATCATCCGTTTCGATGATCATCTTCACCACTTCAAGTTTTTCAGCCTGTAAATTCATACTATCAAATTTACGGTTAATTTGACCATTGACAAACCATTATTTCAATTCATCCAGCACCCTAAACATCTTTTCTTTCACGCCTCTGGATGACCCATTATAATTGTTCACCATAATGGAAAAGCAAAGGTCACGTCCATCATGGGTTTGATAGCCGGCGTAAGTGAGCACATTGAGTATGCTGCCGCTTTTCATTTTCATGTTGTTATAAACAGGCAGACTCTGATAGAAATCGTTAAACCAGTCAGCACCTTTAGCGGACCTTAAGATTGTCGCCAGGGTCATCGTTGTAACCCTTGTACCCGGAGATAACCCGCTGCCGTCGACAATATTCAGCGAGCGGGGATCAATGCCCCGCTGCTTCCAGAAATTCTGCTCCACCTCTACCCCATTATCGGTAGTAGCTTCCTTGCCCGATTTCCAGGCGATGGTTTTCAATAACTGCTCGGCATACAAGTTGATGCTTTTCTGGTTAAGCCAGTAAACGATCTTGCTTAAAGTTGGGGATGCAATCGTCGCAAGGGTTTGGCTTATTTGCGGTGTCTGCTGCCCTTTAGCTGCAAGTGTAGAACTTGACTCAGGTTCGCCGCTTACAATGGTCCCCAACGTTTGAAGGGTGTCCGTCAGCCTGTAAGCTATATCATAGGCAGGGTCTGGTATCGCTGCCGAAATACTTTTCTTTTCCTGGTCGACAGCATAAGTGCCACGCAGATACATTAAGTTATTTCGGATGGGCAAATAAGCATAAGCGTCATCCCCGGTTCCGGCAGCGCCGTTCACCAGCTCGCTTTTAAATAAAAGGTAGGGCATAGCCGGAACAGTCTTGGATATGCCGACGGGCGCACCAACCGGACCGGTTTTAAATTTGATATCGAACTGGTTTTCGCGCCAGGTAAGACCCGAGGTGCCCGCTCCGTAGTAGTTGCCCAAATCCATCCAAATCCAACCGTTGGGTATCGATTGGCTGCCAAAAATCGAATCATCGCCGATAATTCGCCCGCTGATCTTCTTGATGCCGGCTCTTTTTAGCGCAGCAACCATTTGGTTCAAAACATCATTCTCACGATGTCCTTCATACCGCCAGCTCCCCAAAGTGGGGTCGCCGCCGCCTTTAATGATCACATCGCCTGTCAGCGTTCCGGTTGCATCGATTGAACCGGTATAGCCAAATTCCGTTTGGTACTGAAAATCCTTACCTAAAATATTGAAAGCCGTAATGGAAGTGATCGTTTTTAAGGTCGACGCGGTAGCTAATCCCATATTCGGGTTAGCTGCGAAAACCACCTGCCCGGTTTTGGCATCCAGCACGGTTAAGGATACCGACGCATATTTACACTGGCTGTCGGCCTGCAAGCGGTCGAACGCACGTTGCAAGCGCGTTTGTAAAGTTTGCGCAAATACAAATTGGCCAAGAAATAAAAAACTAATCGTAAGCAGTCGCCTCGTCTTCATCTTTCAAACTCCGTTTCGCAATAAAATAAATCGGTATGCCCAGCAAAACAATACCCAGGCCATACCAGGTATAAGGTTCAACATAGATAACGAGCAACGTACAGAACGCGATGCCCATCAGGATATAAATGGCCGGCAAAACAGGATAGCCGAAGGCTTTGTAAGGTCTCTCCAGTTCGGGCCTGGTTATCCGCAGTTTATAAATACCGATGATGGTAAGCACATAAAATACTACCACCACAAACGAGATCATGGTAAGTAAGTCACCGTATTTACCGCTGAGGCAAAGCAGCGAGGCGACCAGCGCCTGTACCCATAATCCAAACCCAGGCACAGCGAATTTGTTCAGCGTTCCGGCTTTTTTGAAGAACAGGCCGTCTTTCGCCATTGTGTAATAAACCCTGGCGCCCGAGAAGATCAACCCGTTGTTACAGCCAAAGGTCGAGATCATGATCATCACCGCAATTACAATAGTACCGCCTGTGCCAAATATCACGTGCGAGGCCGACACCGCAACGCGGTCCTTTTCAGCAGTAGCAATATCGTGCAACGGCAGAACAGAAGTGTACATAAAGTTCGCAGAAACATAGATCAGCGTTACGATCATGGTTCCTAAGAACAGTGACAATGCCACATCGCGTTTAGGATTCTTCATTTCCCCGGCAATAAAGGTTACGCTGTTCCACGAATCGCTGCTGAAGATCGATCCGATCATCGCCGCAGCCATAGCGCCAAAGGCTGCAGCCGTAGTATACTGGCTAAAACTGCCATCCATATTCAGCTTTTGCAGGCTCCAGGCATTGCTGTTCCAGTTCAGGTGCCAGGTATTGCTGCTGAAGGCCCAAAATCCGAAAATGATCAAGCCAAGCAGGCTGATGATCTTGGTGAGCGTAAATACGGTTTGAATAACCTTGCCGCTTTTTACACCTTTTGTATTAATATAGGTAAGGATCAGTATTATGCCGATGGAAACCAGCTGCGCTGCGCTGATCTTTACAAATCCCAGGTTAAACAGGATGTTATCTTCGCTTACAGCAGGTATAAGGTAAGCCGTAAATTTTGAGAACGCCACCCCTACCGCAGCTATCGTACCTGTTTGAATTACAGCAAAAAAACTCCAGCCGTATAAAAATCCGATCAGCTTGTTGTATGCCTCTTTCAGGTAAATGTATTGCCCGCCGGCTTTTGGAAACATACCGCTCATTTCACCGTAGCTCAACGCTGCCGTCAGCGTCATAAAGCCGGTGAGCAGCCATACGACGATCAGCCACCCCGCAGAACCTACGTTTCGTGTTATGTCCGCACTTACTATAAATATACCCGAACCGATCATCGAGCCGGCTACCAGCATGGTGCCGTCGAGCAGGCCCAACTCGTGTTTTAAATGAGGTTGTTTTAAATTTTCGTTCATTAACTGCAATAAGTTTAAAGTCCTAAGCTATTTAAAAATTTATAATTGCGCGATGTGTCACAAAGAAATTAAATTACTATTTTCGCCGTCTGATTATTTTTAAAACGCGATCACGCTTTGATACAATCATTTATAAATTAAATTTTTACCATGGATTTTTTGTATAACAACCTAATTTACCTTATTCCGGTTATGGGCCTTATTGGCATTCTGTTCATGCTGGCTAAATCGGCATGGGTAAGCAAACAGGAAGCAGGCGATAAAGCTATGACCGCCCTTGCGGGCCATATTGCCGATGGCGCTATGGCTTTCCTCAAGGCTGAATGGAAGATTCTGAGCTACTTTGTCATTATCGCCGGCATATTGCTGGCCTGGTCCGGAACTACGGTTCAAACGTCCAGCCCGGTTATCGCCATATCATTCATTTCCGGCGCATTCCTTTCAGCCTTCGCCGGTTTTATCGGGATGCGCATAGCGACTAAGGCCAACGTACGCACTACTCAAGCTGCGCGTACCAGCCTGGCAAAAGCCCTGGGGGTATCATTCACGGGCGGTACGGTAATGGGCCTCGGCGTTGCAGGCTTAGCCATCATCGGTTTAGGTTCATTATTCATAGTATTTTATACCATGTATGTTAAAAATACCGGCGGCGACGTGAACGGCGAGGCCATGGCCAAAGCACTTGACGTACTAACGGGTTTTTCGCTTGGCTCGGAATCCATTGCGCTTTTTGCCCGTGTTGGGGGCGGTATCTATACCAAAGCTGCCGACGTAGGCGCTGACTTAGTAGGTAAAGTTGAAGCCGGTATACCTGAAGATGATGTTCGTAATCCCGCTACCATCGCCGACAACGTAGGTGATAACGTGGGCGACGTAGCCGGTATGGGCGCCGACCTTTTCGGTTCGTACGTGGCTACGATGCTGGCTACGATGGTACTGGGCCGCGAGATCGTATCGCACGACCAGTTTGGCGGTATTGCTCCGATCCTGTTGCCTATGGTAATCGCAGGCTTAGGGTTAATATTCTCGATCGTCGGATCATACTTTGTTAAGATAAAGAACGAGAACGACAGCGTGCAAAAGGCGCTGAATATTGGTAACTGGGCATCAATTATTTTGACTGCTATTGCGACATTCTTTATCGTGAAGTGGATGCTTCCCGACGGACAGTTTTATATGAGCCGCGACGTAACAGAAACCGGCGCGTTAAAAGAAGGCGCTTTGATATTTGATAAAACAGGCGTTTTTGAATCGATCGTTGTGGGCCTGGTTGTAGGCACCTTAATGTCGATGATCACTGAATACTACACCGCTATGGGCAAACGCCCGGTTTTGGGTATCATCAGGCAGTCGTCCACCGGTCACGCCACCAATATCATAGGCGGTTTGGCTGTAGGTATGGAAAGTACCGTTCTGCCGATCATCGTTTTGGCCGCAGGCATTTATGGTTCTTACCACTTTGCAGGTTTATACGGCGTAGCTATCGCCGCTGCCGGCATGATGGCCACCACGGCTATGCAATTGTCTATCGACGCTTTCGGTCCGATAGCTGATAATGCCGGCGGTATTGCCGAAATGAGCCGTTTACCTGAAGAAGTTCGTCACCGTACCGATAACCTGGATGCTGTGGGTAACACTACCGCAGCTACCGGCAAAGGTTTTGCCATCGCTTCGGCGGCATTAACTTCGCTGGCCCTGTTTGCAGCCTTCGTAGGCGTTGCAGGTATCGACCATATCGATATTTACAAGGCCGACGTATTAGCCGGCCTATTCGTAGGCGGCATGATACCGTTTATATTCTCGTCGCTGGCTATTTCGGCCGTAGGCCGCGCAGCCATGGCAATGGTACAGGAAGTGCGCCGCCAGTTCCGCGAAATACCTGGTATTATGGAGTACAAGGCTCAGCCCGAGTATGAAAAATGCGTGGCAATCTCGACCAAAGCGTCTATCCGCGAAATGGTTGCGCCTGGCCTGGTGGCTTTGATCACCCCTGTAATTGTTGGCTTCATTTTCGGTCCGGAAGTTTTGGGCGGATTACTGGCTGGGGTTACGGTATCGGGCGTGCTTATGGGTATATTCCAGAGCAATGCCGGCGGCGCCTGGGACAACGCTAAAAAGTCATTCGAAAAAGGTGTCGAGATCAATGGCGAAATGCATTACAAGAAATCTGATCCGCACAAGGCATCTGTAACCGGGGATACCGTAGGCGATCCGTTCAAAGACACCTCGGGACCATCGATGAACATCCTCATCAAATTGATGTCGATCGTTTCATTGGTTATCGCGCCGCACCTGCACCACGAGTTAAACCACAGCAACAGGCTGCAGAACGAAATACATACGCGCTCGATGATCACCCATACTGTTGATCATAGTAAAAAGGCTTAGTTTAAAAACGAATAAATGAAAAGGGGCTCGAATGAGCCCTTTTTCATTATTAGATGTTTTAACACTACTTAACAAAATTGCCGCTGTAACTTTAAGCTTTTACGCTCATCTTAGAACTAAATTCTGCTGTATGAGGTCTGCTTTACTTTTTGCAATTTCTCTCTTAATTTGTTCAGTTGCTTCCGCTCAGCTATTCGTTCTGAAAGGCAAGGTAACCGATCAGAACGGCCAGCCGGTGCCTTTCGCCAGTATCTATATCCGGAATACCACCAGGGGAGCCTCCGCCAACGGCGACGGCGATTATTCCATCAAGCTGGCCCCGGGCCAATACGAAATACTTTACCGCGCAGTTGGATACAAACAGGAAAGCCGCAAAATTGATTTGCATGGCGATCAGATCCTTGACGTGAGGCTCAGCACCGAAACCTATGAATTGAAAGCGGTGACCATCAACGCCACTGGCGAAGACCCGGCCTATGCGATTATCCGGAAAGCGATAAGAAAACGCAAAGCGCACCTGGACGAAATAAAAGCTTACTCCTGCGAGGTTTATATTAAGGGGATGCAAAAGCTGCTCGCGGCGCCGAAAAAATTTATGGGCGCAGACATCACCCAGATCGGCAAGGAAATCGGGCTCGATTCCAACCGCCGTGGCATAGTCTACCTATCAGAATCCGAGTCGAAACTCGATTATAAATACCCGGGGCAGTTCCACGAGGAAATGATATCGTCCAAGTTCGCCGGCAGCAACCAAATGTTCAGTTTTAACCGGGCAACCGACGCCACGGCGAATTTTTACCAGAACCTGCAGAATTGGCGCGGGCTGAGTAATCGTCCGCTGGTATCGCCTATCGCCGATAATGCGCTTTTTTATTACAAGTATAAATTAATGGGCACCTCGACTGAAAATAGGTTGCTCATCAATAAGATCAAAGTCACCCCAAAACGCGGGCACGACCCTTGTTTCGACGGCTACATTTATATCATTGACGGTAGCTGGCGCATCTATGCCCTCGACCTGTATATTACCAGCCGCGCGAATATCAATTTCGCCGATACGCTCCGCGTTAACCAGCAGTTTTTACCGGCCGACAACGACCACTGGGTACAGGCATCGGGCAAGATCGAATTTGGCGGCAGCTTGCTCGGTTTCAGGTTAAAGGGCTATTTTATTTACGTGTACAAGGATTACGACCTGCACCCGGTTTTTAGCAAAAACGAGTTCAACGAATTGCTGCATATTCCACCAAAGGTCGCCAAAAATGATTCGGCTTATTGGAACAGGGAACGTCCCGTACCACTAACGGGCGAAGAAAAGCTGGACTATGTGAAAAAGGATAAACTGGCCGCCAAACGGGATTCAAAGCAGTACCTTGATTCGCTGGATAAGGTAACGAATAAGGTATCGCCCGGCAGCCTCGTGCTCACCGGCGTTAACATCGTGAAAAGGTACAAACGGGAATTTATCCACATGGATCCGCTGGTAACTTCGATACTTTATAACACTGTCGAAGGCCCGGCGCTGAATTACGGTTTTAGTGTGCGCAAGGAATATGATTCTGTAACGCATCGCGCTATGGGCTTTGGCGGCAGGGCCCGTTACGGTTTTTCCGACCATTTATTTGATGCCAACGCTAACGCCTTTTTTCCTGTAGGAAGCTTTTACCTGAATATAGCCGGTGGCTCGGATGTAGTGGATCTGAACAGCCGCGAACCGATCTCGCCATTCATTAATTCCGTTTACACGTTATTCGAACGGGAGAACTATGAGAAGCTGTACCAAAAGAAATTTGCCACAGCCTCAATATCCGGAAGGATCGCCGGAGGCTGGCAATTAAGCGCATCGATGGAATGGGCCGATAGACGATGGCTGCCCAATTCGACCGATTACAGCTTCTTTTATCCCAATGGAAACCAGTTCACTTCAAACAATCCGCTTGACCCCGCGCAAAACGTTTCGCTGTTCCCGGAGAACCAGTCATTCAAGATCACGCTGCGAACCACTTACGATTTCAGTAATAAATATGAGACCTATCCTTTTGGGCGACGTTACCTGCCTTCCGATTATCCGACCATCGGCCTAACCTACACCAAAGGCATCAGGAACATTTTTGGGTCGGATGTGGACTACAACCTGCTCAGCGCGGACGTCAGCAAACAGGACATCAGCCTGGGAATGTACGGAAGAACCTCGTTCTATGCCGGGGCCGGGAAATTCCTCAATACCACCAGCATTTATTACCCCGATTACAAGCAATTCAGCGGGAACGAGGTGTTCTTCGCTAAAGAAGGCATCAACAGTTTCCTGCTGCTCAATTACTATGTTTTCAGTACGCCACATAAATACCTCGAAGGTCACCTGGAACATAACTTTTCAGGCTTTTTCCTGAATAAAATACCGCTTATCCGCAAATTGAAATTGCAGGAAATAGTCGACGTCAACTACCTGTCGACGCCGGCTCTGAAAAATTATTACGAACTCGGTTTTGGCGTACAATACCTCAATATCCGGCTTATGTACGGCGAATCGTTCAACAGCGGAAGTAATATCCATAACGGGTTAAGGCTGGGGGTTAGTTTTTGAGTAGTGAATAACTCGGTGTTCTCCCATCATTAAGCGCATACCATAAACGGGAATTATTTATTGTAAATATCCTTCCTGTGGCCTATACGCCTTATTTCAACTATGTGGATCGTGTCATTTATAAAATATAGAATTCTATAATCTCCGACCCTAATGCGCCAAATATCTTCAGATTGCCCTTTTAATTTTTTGCAGCCGGTTGGTCTGGGATCTTCTTTAAGATCATCAATGGCTTCAACGATTTGTGTATTGATTTTTACAGGTATTGCGGCTAACTCTTTAAACGCTTTCTTAGCAATGACAATTTCATAGCTCATAGCTTGCCAGCGGACTTTAAATCCATTTTAGCTTTTTCCCAATCGATCAACTCGTCATTTTTCCGGCTTTCGGCGATTATCGTATCAATAAAATCATGAACATCCTCTTCATGTTCCTCAATAGTTTTTAGGTCGATCACTACCGCCTTTTTGCGATTCCTATTATCGGTTATAAAGCTTATCCCCTCCATGATTTACTTTTTTATAAAATTAAGGAATACTGTTTAAAATAAAGAATGTCATCCTACGCAAATACAGAATGACATTCTTTTACCGGCTTAACCCAGCAGGCCATGAATATAGCTCGCACTATCCTTATAAGTATCAAAATTCATCTCGACAAAAAAGTTCTTCACCCCACCGGTCTTAGCCGCTGCAAAGAATTCCTTCCAGTCGATGACGCCTTGCCCTATCGGCACTTGCTTGCCATCGGCAGTCCAATCGGATAGATGTGACGAAATAAACCGGCCGGGATATTTTTTAAAATAGTCCGATGCCTTATAGCCTTCTTTTATCACTTCGGTCTGGAATTGCATTTTCACCAGGCTGCCATCCAATGCACCCATGATGGCATCATAGATCAGTTGCCCGTCGAGCATCCTAAACTCGCCCTCATGATTATGCAGACCGGTCGCCAGGCCTTCAGACTTGACCTGCCCGGCGATCTTATTCAAATCGCCGCAGGCTTTTTTATAATCGTCTATGGTTTTGCCTGGCGTGTCGAGGCCGGGCGTTACGATCTGTGTCATTCCCAATCCATGTGCGAACTCCATGCAATCCGAAAAATTATTTTTCAGGTCTTCTATACCGAAATGGCAACTCGGGCATTTCATCCCAGCGTCTTCGATCATCTTTTTCATTTCAGAAGCCTTCACATTAACCAGCGGCCCGAAGCCCGCGTCGGCATACCCTTTCGGGTAACACATCTCCGTGTACTGATAGCCCATGCCGGCCATGGTTTTCATGGTCCCGGCAAAATCCTTAGCCACCATGTCCCTTATCGGGTAAGTCTGGAAACCAATTGGATGCTTAACTTTTGATATTTCAGCTTTCAGCAATTCGGGAACCAGCAGCATAGCGCCCACGCCTGCGGCGGTTTGACCAATAAATTTTCTTCTGTTCATCTTTTAATTTGTAATGCCCCACGTAATCCTTTCCATAGGAGAGAACCTTGATGTGACTTAATTTTAAAGACATAATGTCCATTTAAGCCCCTCTCCTCACGGAGAGGGGTTTGGGGTGAGGCTAAATTGTTGCCGGATCCCAGCCTGTACGGTAATTGCGTTTTAAATAATCGTTTGCCTGCTGTACGTTGGTAACCTGCCTGGTTGAGGCGTCGTATTTGAGCAAATGCCCTGTCCTCAGCGATGCGGCATACAAATTCACTGCTTCGGTCAACGCTTCTGCTTCAGGGAAACTACCGGGGTATTGCGTGCCCGCTTTGCAGTTATTTGCAAATAACGTTAAAGCATCCACCATCTTACTTTCCGCGTACGAATTTATCTCCTTTGTGGGCGCCGACACCGGCTTATTCTTTTTATGGAAAAGTCGCGGATTTTGAACGTTAAATCCGGCTAATATTTTGCCTTTGTCGCCCACGAACATCATCCCTTCCGCAGGCAGCTCTTCGTTATTAGCAACCAGTTCTTCAGGTATTGCCGGGCGTATACCGCCATCATACCAGATGACGTCCATTGGCGGCCGGTTGCCGTTTGCCGGGTACTTAAACCGTACCGAACAACCCATCGGGAAGGAAAAATTATTGCGCACCTGGCTTGGAACTTTGCCGTTCATCGTTACGAAATGGGTAAGGTTCGGTTCAATAACTTCGGGCGAGGTTATTTGCAAAGCGTTGAACGGCGTCCACAGGCTGTAATGGCCCATATCCGCCATCGAGCCTCCGCCGAAATCATACCAGCCGCGGAATACCATGTTGGTATATTCCGATGAATACGGCCTGTCGGCTTCGGGGCCGAGCCAGATATCCCAGTTCAACCCGTCTGGGATAGTTTCATTGCCGGGAGGCAGCACCGGGTATTGCGGCCATACGGGACGGTTGGTCCAGTTGTGCAATTCTTTCAGCTTCCCTATTTTACCATGGTTTATCCAATCCATCACCTGGTCCATCGAACCGTTCGAATCCCATGGAATGAGGTGAGTTGTAAGATTGGGTTTTGAACGCGCCAGCTCGATCACCGCCTTGCCTTCCAGCAGGCGGTTCGAAACCGGTTTATGCATCAGCACGTGTTTATTTCTTTTCAGCGCGGCTATAGCGAACAAGCCATGCAGGTGGTCGGGCGTCATGATCTTTACAGCATCCAGGTCCTTCTCCTTTTCCAGCAATTCGCGATAATCCTCGTAAGCATTAACGCCTTTGAAATTATCGCTACCGCGTTTATTAGCATAGTAACTGTCAACAATATCTTTTCCGTTATCTCTTCCTCCCGGTATCGTATTATCACCGCCTGGTTCCCAATCGGGTTTGCCTATAGCTTTCCTGATCTCGCTCTTTAAACCATTAGGCGACCAGTCGCGGTACCCAATGGCGCTTTTGTTAGGGTCGCACACGGCAACGATCTGGATGTTCGGCACCGCCAGCATCGAGAGCATTTCCCTGAAGCCCTGTGTGCCGCAGCCTACATAAGCCAGGGTAATCTTATCGCTCGGCGCGACATGCCCCTGGCCGCCAAGCACAAACCTGGGAACGATGCTAAATGCTAATGCACCTGCCCCTGCTAATTTGACGAACTGGCGGCGATCGATGTTTGACGACGTGCTGTCGGGTGCTGCTGCCTTGCTATCTGCGGCAGCGCTGTCTGTAGAAGAGTTTTTTTTCATTTTTGCGGAAGATTAGATTACAATTGGTATTAATAAAGTTATACAAAAACTATCAATACAGTAGAAATTTTCGGTTTGCGTAATAGTAAAGTTACTATTTAGTATCTTTACGTCCATTTTTTATAACGACCATGAACAGATTTTACGGCACGGGCGTGGCTATGGTAACACCTTTCCTGTCGGACGGGCAGGTGGACTATCCCGGTTTAAGCAGCCTCATCAATTATTTAACCGACGGCGGGGTGGAATACCTCGTTTCACTGGGTACAACCGGCGAAAGCGCCACGTTAAATAAGGATGAGAAAAAGAAAGTATTTGCCCATACCGCCGAGATTAACAATGGCCGGTTGCCGCTGGTAGCTGGCATTGCCGGCAATAACACAGCCGAGGTTGTTGAGAATATAAAACATTTTGATACTACGGGTTACAGTGCCATTCTATCGGCCAGCCCTTACTACAATAAACCCACGCAGGAAGGAATTTACCAGCACTACAAGGCAATAGCTGAAGCGTCGCCGCTGCCGGTTATTTTGTATAATGTACCCAGCCGCACCGGCAGTAATATTGCTGCCGAAACTACTACCCGGCTGGCGCACGATTTTAAAAACATCATCGCCATAAAAGAAGCATCGGGCAATTTTGATCAACTAAACCAGATCATGCGCGACAAGCCGGAAGATTTCCTGCTTATTTCAGGCGACGATCCTATTTCCCTGCCGATGATCGCATTAGGCGGCGTTGGAGTGATCTCGGTGGTGGGTAATGCTTTGCCGAGATTATTTTCGGATATGATCAGGCTTTGTTTAAAGGGAGACTTTAAGGCTGCCCAAAAAGACCACCTGGAGGCGATAGAATTTACCCGGATGATGTTTGCCGAAGGCAACCCCGCCGGCGTAAAAACCGCGCTAAAATGCCTGGATATATGTGGCGATACGGTGAGACTGCCGCTGGTGCAGGTAAGCCGAAAACTATCCGAAAAGATCGCACTGGAAACGCACAAATTGGCGTCGCAGGTGGCGGCTAATTGATTCCCTCCAAGGCTTTTATTTACTACACAGGCAAAAAACAAAAACCCGTCCCAATAAAATTGGGACGGGCCTGGTGACAAAGTAAAGACTTATAAAGACCTTGCTTTACTTTTTGTTTTTTGATTCCTGAATCTCGAGACGGATCGCCTGGGCTAAATTCTTTAAATCCTGCATACCTTTACGAACGCGAGTACCTGCTGCGCTGTTGCCTTTGTTGTAGAATTTGTCGGCATCTGCTTCCAAAGATGCAACTAGGTTTTTTACTTCAGTAAATTTTTTCATTTGAGTTACTCCTTTTAAATATTGAGGTTTATTGTTTTAACTAAAGCTAATCTAAAGCGTTTTTGCTTAAAAAAAAATTTTTGGGTAGAAAAAATAATGCCTTTAGAATGCTTTTTTTCCACATTTTGAATATCAGCACGCCAGAAATGGCTTATTATTCAAATTAATATTAGAAAGGATAAAATAATAACTATACAATACTTTCAAAATTCAATAGATATTTTCTTTGGGGTTAAAAATAACATTAGATTTACAAAGATTAAATTTAAAGGCTTATTAATTGAAAATATAGAATATTATTACTTCAAAATCTATACTATATCATTCGTTTTAATATTTGGGGATGATTTTGGTGTGTTTTGATGATCAATTCACCGAAAAGTGTGTTGGCCCAGGCGAACCATTTGCGCGTAAAGTCAGCAGGATTGTCCTTATTGAACGATTCGTGCATAAAACCGGTGCCCGCATGCGTTGTTTTTAGCCACCGGAGGCATTGCGCTATTTCCTTTTCATCCGTTGACGTAATTGCGCGGATGATAATACTCATAGGCCAGATATACCCCAGTCCTACATGTGGCCCGCCAATGCCTTCGGCACTTTTACCACGGAAAAAATATGGATTAGAACGGCTTAACACCATGTGGCGGGTGCTTTGATATAAGGGGTCGCTGACTTTTATCGCATCAAGGTAAGGTAAAGCCAGCAAGCTTGGCACGTTGGCGTCGTCCATAAACAATTGATTGCCGAAACCATCCACTTCGTAGGCCAGCACACTGCCATAGGTTGGGTGGTGCCCGATCGCGTACTTTTGCAGCGCGGCGCTTACTTCATTGGCAAGCGCTACGCATTGTTTAGATGCAGCCTGGTCATGCGCGATCTGGCCGAACATGACTGCCAACTGCCTCAGGCTTACCACCGCAAAATAATTCGAAGGGATTAGGAACGGATAAATCGTGGCATCGTCCGATGGCCGGAATATCGAGCAGATCAGCCCAACCGGCCGTACGGGGTTTCCGTAGCCGCCCAACGGTGCCGTATCTGTTGATACCGTTGTTTTCCGCTGGAAATGATACGGGCCTAAACCCTTCTTGCGCTGCTGGGTAATAAACGTGTGCAGTATCAGCTTGCCTGCCTTTTGCCATTCACTATCGAAAAAGGTACCGTCGCCGCTTATTTTCCAGTAATTATAAGCCAGCCGGATAGGGTAGCAAAGTGAATCTACCTCCCATTTACGCTCGTGCAATTCGGGTTTCATGTCGGTCAAATCGCTGTCCCATTCGCTGCCGGAAGCTCTTTCATTAAAGGCGTTGGCATAGGGGTCGATCAGGATGCATTTAGCCTGGCGGTTGATTACACCCAGTATCAAATTTTTCAGTTCTGCATCTTCCTTTATCAGGGGAAGATAGGGCCAGACCTGCGCTGACGAGTCCCTCAGCCACATCGCGTCGATGTCGCCGGTGATCACAAACGTATCCGGCTTACGCTCCTTGTTTTTAAATTTAACCGTTGTATCCAGCGTGTTTGGATAGCAATTCTCAAACATCCAGGCAATTTCCGGGTCGGCGATGTCGCCTTTAATGCGCGTGATGGTATTTTCAACGGCTGTGCTGGTAAACCGGCGCAGGTTTGGACTAACGCGCTTGCTTTCAAATCTTTTTTGGGGCTCTTCAAACCAGGATGGTTTAAGGCCTGCCCCTATCCCGGCAGTAGTAACGGCATTGAGCTTGATAAAATCGCGGCGGTTGAGCATAATCAGGCAGATTGATTGGACATAAAAATAAAAAAGCCTCTCGTATAACCGAAAGGCTTCTGAAAATGTTTTAAGGATGATCAGGCCACTGCCATCTTCTTCTCTTTGTAGTAACCGTCCCTTAGTTTCACAGCCACCGCACTGAAGGCGTCTATCGTGCGTTTCACATCGTCCAGGCTATGCACCGCAGTGGGGATCAGCCGCAATTCGATGAGGCCTTTGGGTATTACCGGGTAAACCACGATAGAACAGAATATGCCGTAATTTTCGCGCAGGTCCATGGTAAGGCTGGTGGCTTCGTTCAGTTCCCCCTTCAGGAAAACAGGCGTAACCATGGTATTCGTAACGCCTATATCAAAACCGTTCTCCACCAGTCCCTTTTGCAATGCCCTGGCTATTATCCATAATTTATCCTTCAGTTCAGGTTTCGATTTCAGTAATTCAAAGCGTTTCTTTAAACCCATTACCATCGGCATAGGCAACGCTTTAGCGAACGTCTGCGAACGCATGTTATATCTCATATAGCTGATAATGGCCTTGTTCGATGCGAC
>DASZYQ010000049.1:0-53575 GCA_035545315.1 Mucilaginibacter sp.
GGTTACGGCAGACGCCAAGACCAAGACCTACGGCCAGAGCGACCCAGCTTTGACCTATCAAATTACGTCCGGCAGTTTGGTAACCGGCGATAGCTTCACCGGTTCGCTAACGCGCGACCCGGGCGAGAACGTGGGCAGCTATGCCATCAACCAGGGAACACTGGCACTAAACGGCAACTATACGCTGATGTATGCTTCAGCCAACCTGTCGATCACACAAGCCGCCATCACGGTTACGGCAGACGCCAAAACGAAAACCTACGGCCAGGCCGACCCGGCGCTAACTTACCAAATCACTTCCGGCAGTTTAATAACCGGCGATAGCTTCACCGGCTCGCTGATCCGCGACCCGGGTGAGAACGTGGGCAACTACGCCATCAACCAGGGCACGCTGGCCTTAAGCAGCAATTACACTTTAAGCTACGTTTCAGCCAACCTGTCGATCACACAGGCCGCCATCACGGTTACGGCAGACGCCAAAACGAAAACCTATGGCCAAAGCGATCCGGCTTTGACCTATCAAATCACCTCAGGCAGTTTAATAACAGGAGATTCGTTCACCGGTTCGCTAACCCGTGACCCGGGCGAGAATGTCGGCAGCTACGCCATTAACCAGGGAACGCTGGCGCTGAACGGCAACTATACGCTGACTTACGCTCCGGCTAATTTGACCATTATTACGGCGATATTGACAATTGCCGCCAATAACCAGAACAAGGCTTACGGACAGGCAAATCCCGAATTGACAATGACCTACACGGGTTTTGTCAATGGAGATGACGCTTCAAAACTCACCGTACAACCAACGATCTCAACAACAGCTGCTACCAATTCACCGATAAATACTTATCCGATAACGATTACCGGCGCGGCTTCCCCTAACTACAGTATTAACTATGTACCTGGCACGCTAACCATCGCGGCGGCAACGTTAACTATCACGGCTGATGACCAGGTAAAAATATATGGTGAAGCCAACCCGACACTAACTGTTCATTACAGTGGTTTTGTCGGTAATGATGATATAAGCAAGCTTAGTACACTTCCATCCATTATAACCACGGCGTCAACTGCATCCGGAGCGGGTGAATACACAATTACCGCAAGCGGCGCCGTGATGCCGAATTACACTGTAGTTTACCAGCCTGGGGTTTTGACGATCAAGAAAGCTCCGCTTACCGTTACGGCCGACAACCAAAGCAGGTTGTACGGAGCGGCTAACCCCGAATTGACGATAAGTTATAGTGGATTTGTGAATGGCGATAATGCGTCCAACCTTACCAATGCCGGAATAGCATCGACCACAGCCGGCGCTAATACGCCACCAGGGACATACCCGATCACAGTTAAAGGGGCAGCGTCACCAAACTACGCATTTACCTATGTGCCGGGTATACTAACGATTATGCCATTGACGGACGCCAGTCTTTCACAGCTTGTCGTAAATGAAGGAAATGCAACCTTGTCGCCAGATTTTTCTCCAACTGTCTATGACTATACCGCAACTGTCGAGAATGATGTGGACTGGGTCGATGTAACTGCATTATTTGCTTCGACTTCCACTGCGCAGGTTAACGGTAATGTGCTTTACAACAACCGAACATCGAATCATATTACGCTTCAAACAGGGTATAATACGATCAGCGTAACGATAACCGCACAAAACGGTAGCCAGCATACCTATACAATAACCATATACCGTGGTTTACCGGCAGCAGCCATAACGGCCACCAACATCCTTACGCCGAATGGTGATGGGAAAAACGACACCTGGGTTGTGAAGGATATTGACCTTTATCCCAACAATACGGTGTCGGTTTATGACCGTGCCGGTCGTTTGGTTTATAGCAAACATGGTTATCAGAACGATTGGGATGGAACGCTGAATGGTTCACCGCTAACTCAAGGCACCTACTATTATACGATTGATCTGGGCGTTGCGACCGGCGTGATCAAAGGTTTTATAACGATTATCCGCGAATAAGAAACAACATGAGAGAGATAAAAAAGAGATGAAGAATACAAATTACATGTTAAGGAAAATTGGCAGGATAAGGAAGTTGGTGCCGGTATTTTGCCTATTGCTTGCTACGACCCTGACTTGCAAGGCCCAACTGGTGCCGTTTCAGTCTATGTATTTTCAAAACCGGTATTTAGCCAATCCAGCGATGGCAGGCATAAATAAAGGGTTGAATATTGAACTGGACTACCGCAAGCAATGGACGGAATTTCCGGGCATGCCGCAAACCGGCGCGTTTTCAATGGATTACCGGGCCGATGATAAAGTTGGTATAGGATTTTGGGTGAACGACGACCAATCGGGCCTGATCCGATCCACACGATTTGAAGGGAGTTATGCCTATCACCTGCCCTTAAATGAGCAGGGTGGACAACTCAGTTTCGGCGTCTCGTGTGGCATCAACGATTCCAGGATCAATACCAGCCTTATTAACGGCGACATGTCTGACGAAGTAATTGCCGTTTATAACCAACTCAAACCTTATTTCGATGCCGACCTCGGACTTGCATACACTACCTCGTCCTGGTATTTAGGCGCGTCCCTGCCTAATATGAGGTCAACTCTTTTTCAAACATCGGATAAGATTTACAATGCAGATCTTCCTTTGCTCATCGCAATGGCGAGTTATAAAATACCACTACAAAGCGAAGACCGGACTTTCGTGCTCGAGCCCCTGGCTGCCTATCGAATAGTAAAAGGATATAATGATATTATCGATGGGGGTTTTAATTTCATCATGAACAATTATGGTTTATATCTCCAAACTATATACCATTCAAATAAAACAATGGGCGTAGGTTTTGGCCTTGATCAAAACACTTATATGCTGAACTTTTCTTATAATATCGAAACAGGACCATTAAGCCATTTTACCAACGGCGCTTTCGAGATCGGGCTGCGACTGAAGTTAGCGGGGAAAAAATGATTTAGCGGTCACTATCCTTATACTGCGGAAATTGGCAAGCGATCCGGTAAGTAGTTTTTGGAACTCACGTAAAGATAATTAAAAAAAACGTTCGCAAGTTCCTGAGTACTTGCGAACGTTTCGTGATCCCGCTGGGACTCGAACCCAGGACCCCAACATTAAAAGTGTTATGCTCTACCGGCTGAGCTACGAGATCGATTTGACCGGTGGGTCAAAAGTGGTGCAAATATAGGACTTCTCAACTTAGGCCGCAACCTGTTTTTGAAATTATTTTTAAGCAGGTATTAACCAGTAAATTACTTTTTAAAAACACCGATTTTGCCTTGGTCTCCGGCCAGAAGCACCAGTTTGCCGTTCTTTGCCTTGCGGCATACGTTATAGCTGGCATCATCAATTTTGCGCCAGGTTTTGCCATCGTCAGCCGTTAGGTTACTGCCGGGTGTGCCGGTTGAGAGAAAGGTTCGGCTGTTTATCCATTCTACGCAGGATTGATAGCCCGCTGGTGGTTTTATCGGAAAACTGATTTTAAGCTCATCATTTCTGCTTGCCCAGCAATGCTTTATTGCGACTGAATCGGTTGAATGTTCGTCTTGGTAATCACCACCAACAATTATGTCACAGCTGCCATTGGCAATGGAAAACGCTCCCTGACTTGGTTTTCCGTGTTTAATTTGAAGATTGGATACTATCCATTGACCTGATAATCTTAGATCGAGGTTCAGCCAACGGCTGTGACTCCCGCCTGTGACAATGTGAATCATATCCCGGTCTATTTTCAAACAAGTCCCGCTTGCTGCGAAACAGGCTTCACCAGGCAATGCATCGGGCTGGTTTTTAAACTCGTGCCAACTTTCGCCGGCATCAGTGGTTTCCATCAGCACAAATTTGCCGCCTATTGGATCGCCCAGCACGAAACCATGTTTTTGGCTATCGAAATCCATGGCGTCAAAGAAATATGCGGAGTCTGTGTTGCGATATTTCGTTTGCCAGGTTTCACCGCCGTCAGTCGTTTTGAGAATAAGAGCGGGCGTGCCTGAACTCATGATGATCGCCTCTTTAGCAGAAAAGGCCTCGATATCCCTAAAGTCGGATTTTTCGAAGCCTTTCACCTGTTTCCAGTCCCAGTTTCTGCCGCCATCTTTCGTAATAGCTATGGTACCTTTGCTGCCGCTGACCCAGGCAACATGATCATCCACTACGGATAAACCGCGGAAGCTTGTCGGCTTGCCCTGCTGCAATACTTCAATGTGCTGCGCGTTCACGAATGCGGGCAAGAAAAGGGCAGCAAAGATTACGACGAGAAGTTTTTTCATTTTACACGCGTGAATATTTCCGTCCGGCCGAACAATGATATACCGATATAACCCCTGATATTCAGTTTATCGCCCTCCAGCGTCATTTTACAAGTATAGGTTTTGCCGCTTTTAGGATCGTAGATCGTTCCGTCGTCGTATAAATTATCACCCTCATAAGTGAAGTCCTGCAGCAATTCGAGCCCGAAAAGAGGCCGGGAATGCAATTTTTCGTCCGGATTTTTCTTGTCGGTTTTGGGCCTGCCGGTTTCGTCGTTTGGATATTTTAGCCAGTCGAGCTTGCCGAAATATTTGTTGCCTTTTTTATAGATCAGGATATGGTCCTCGCCGCTTTTATTGGCCCAGGTGCCCAGGATAGCGTCGGCTTTCTGAGCGAAAGCGGTAAAACCTGAAACAATGAGAATGAACGTAATGATACACTTCTTTGTCATAGCTTACATTTGGTCGGACTAAGTTAACCTTTATCAAAAGCATTGCAAATAACGGGAAAGATATGGAGAAGTGTGCCCAGGACGAGATTCGAACTCGTACAACCTTACGGATGCCACCCCCTCAAGATGGTGCGTCTACCAATTTCGCCACCTGGGCTTTTTAAGTAGAAAGTCTTGAGTCTATAGTTCTAAGCCATTGTATGTATGACTCTCGACTCAGGACTTAAGACTAAAGACTTAAAGATGGTGCCCGGAGAGAGACTCGAACTCTCAAGAGACAATTCTCAACGGCTTCTGAGACCGCAACGTTTACCAATTTCGCCATCCGGGCAGTTCAATTGAAAACCGGTTACCCGGCTTTCAACTAAGAGGGTGCAAATATAAACTTTCGTTTGTATTGCCGAAAATTATTGTGAAAATCTGCCCGGATGGGAAGATTGCCTAAGCTGCGGTTTTATACTCGTGTTTGTAAAACCATTCAAGCAGGTACACGCCGTCGCTCCAGGTCAGCTTGCCATCAGCCGCGACTTGCGCCACCAGCACAGACAGGTTGTGCAGGAACGCGCTTTGGATATCCCCGTCAAGCCCCTGCAAAACTTTTATGGCGCATGCCGTTATGGCTGCCGGGTCGGTTAATGACGAACAGCTATCGGCCAGTTTCAATTCGGTCAGGATCGTCGGGAGCTTAGCCCGGAGCCAGTTTTTGATCTTGTCGTCGATATCGCCGGGAATAATAGCCGTCAGCACATCGGCCGTGGGCGAGTCCACAAAGTTTTTGACGTTTTCGGTGACGATTACCCCGATATGCACGGCGGTTTTTAATTCGGACGGGATGCCGTCGAAAAGGCTTTTTATTTCAGCCCAAATTTTTGAAAGAAAAGATTGTAAACTCATAAGGTTTGATTTGTGATTTATTGAATTAATGAATTATTGATTTTAGTCCCAAAGTCCGCGGAAGTCCGGAAGACTAGGATTGGTTAGCTTTCAGCTTAGGCAGGCTATTTACGTGAGCGGAGATCGTCTACCTGGTGTTGCAGGACGGCTACCTCGCTTTCGAGTACTTTCAGGCGCACTTCGTCTACACGCGCCTGAGTTTCCTGGCGGGCGCTGACATTGTGTATATCATCTTTTAACTGGAAGTAAGTGGTCATTACCGAGGCGACGATGCTCGCCGTGCTAACGATGGTTACCACCAGGTTGCGGATGGTAATTCCTTTCAGCTCTTTGTGTTCAATGGCGGTCATGCTAAACGGATTAAATTGAAAGAAATAGTTCGCGTTCTTCTTTACGCCGGTCGGTTAATGTTGCGCAAACTACTTTTTCGTGAGTTTGAGGATCGGTGATTTTGTTCCAAACCAGCAGCTGGTCGGCGGCGCCTGCGTAGTCCTTTTCGTTTAATTTCTTCAGCAGGGTAGATTGCCTTAAGGCGCCGGTGCCCTCGTTATAGGTAAACGACACGAGCGCATCGAACTGGTTTTGGTTTAAAGCGACCTTTACATCGGCATTCACAGCCTCTTCATATTGACTGAGCGTATTGAGCAGCAAGGCATTAGCCTGTTGTTCATTGGCGAGTTTGTCGCCCGGCTTTATGGGTTTGCCATCATGGTAGCGGGTCGAGCCGTAACCGATGGTCCATACGCCGGCGACGTCGCGGTAAGCATCCAGGCACAGGCCTTCGAAATTTTTAATGATGCGGATGCCTTTTTCACTTGTTTTCATTGGCAGGGGTGTTTTCGGGTTCCAGTTGTTTAACCGCAAATTGGGCGATGGCGGCAGCGGCCGTTCCGGCCGAGATGAGGGTAGTGGTGAGCGAAGCAGGTATGCCATGAATGGTGGTCAGCGTGCCGCCCAGGCCTGCCAGGGCAAGCGCGAATACCTGTACGCGTTTGAAAAATAGGGGCGTAGCACTGGTGATACGCTCCCAAAGCGTGTAGTTTTTTTGCATGAAAATGATTTTTAGTTAGTTTGATTTGCTACATCGAATGAGCTTTTAAGGCTTATCTTAAAGCCTTAATTTGGCGATTTCAACCAAAGTTTAGGTTGATAAATTGTCAGTAATAGAATGTTAGGAAGCCGCTTGTTCGACTAGTTGAGGTTGCGTTGGGATTGTATCTTTCTTGTATTTTATTTTAGAACTTAAACGCATTGAAGGTTGTTCAATCAACTTGTAAAGAATACCAGCCGCTAGTATGGAAAACAATGTTCCAAATGCAACTCTTAACATCTCCGAACTGTTTATAAAGGCGAGATGTCTTGCAAAAACAATAGCGCTACGACCTATTTCCCAATGTACTAGGTACAGCGAATAGCTAATGGCGCCTAGCCACAGTGCAACAGCGTTAAACATGTTCCGTTTGTCAAACTTGGCATACATGATAAATAAAAACGCAAAACAGCCCGCAATTGCTTCAGGAATTCCATTCACAAAAACTATAGCTGTCGTCAAAATAATGAATGAAGTCCAGAAAAGCTTTAAAGGCATATCGGTGAACCTCCTATTGTAGATCAGGATGCCTAATCCGAAAAAGCCGAACCAGTGAAAGATGTAAGCGTCATTCTTTAAAAATATAGACAGCATTACAATAGAAAAAATGAACAACGCAGACCCCAAATTTGACTTGTTCAGAAACTTGAATAATACTCCGATTAACAAGTAGTACTGAAACTCGATCGCCAAAGTCCAAAAAACGGGAGATATCCAGTTTAATCTTAAGATCGAATTTAAAAATACGAAATGCGTTAAAGTCGGTAGCAAGGGCAGCACTGTTCTGCCAGTGAAATAAGGCAACAAAATTCCGAGAAGCATAACGGCAACATATGCTGGATATATCCTTATAACACGTTTCAAAATAAAACGCCAGAAGTTGTGCTGGGTATAATGCGTTTTATACATGCTAAAGGGTAATATAAATCCGCTGATTACAAAAAACAGTTCTACGCCTAGGTAACCGTACTTTCCATAGGAAGCTGTTTGCTCAGAAAGTGCGATGCCCCCAGTAAGATGGAAAAAAGTAACCAGTATGGCTGCAATCCCTCTTAATACATCTACGTGTTTTATGCGCATAATTGCGTTCAATATAGGATTATGATAATATTAAATAGGTCTTTTCTAAAAAGAAATCACTTTTATAAAATTAATATTTTAACTATGTTGCCAGAAATAGTAGGCAACACTAAATGATCTCGATTATAGTATGCTCAATAAACGATGAGTTATTTGATCAATTAAGTCTTAGTATAGTTGAAACTATAGGTCTTCCTTTCGAAATAATTAGAGTAGATAACAAGCAGAATACACATGGTATTTGTGAGGCATATAATCAAGGGGCGTCAAATGCAAAATTCCCTTATTTATGCTTCGTTCATGAAGATGTAATCTTTAAGTCAAAGAACTGGGGTATAGAATCTGTTAGCTTTTTCCAAGATAATAAGGACGCAGGTGCCATCGGTGTTGCCGGATCAAAATACAAGTCTCTCTCTCCCAGTACGTGGAACCAAAGGATGTATAATGTAAATTGTGTAAATATTATACAGCATTATGATAAATCGGGGATAGGCGGTCACGAATCGATTAACCGTCCGGAAGATTCAGCTTACAACGAAGTAAAAGTACTAGACGGCGTGTTGTTGTTTACTAAAAAATCAATTTGGAAGGATAATATCTTCGATTCCGTATCCTTTCCTGGTTTTCATGGTTATGATATTGACTATTCGATTAGTGTAGGAAGAAACCATAAATTATATGTTTCCTATAATCTGTTGATTGAGCACTTTTCTAGTGGCTCATTGTCGAAAGAATGGATCGATTCTGCAATTCAAATTAGTAAAAAGTGGAGAGAGATTTTACCTATCGGCGACTTGAGCCCCAAGCAGATTAAAGCAATCGAATGGACTCAAAAAACTTATTTCATTCTTGTGATGAACATATTTAACTTTACAATTTCTGATATTTTAAAAGTTTTCTTTGGTTTTGGGTATCTTAAATATTTTTCGATTCCGAATCATTTTAGATTTATTCTTTTTGTAGTAAAGAAAAAATTAAAGTTTTGATCACGATCAGTTTTTAAAACGGCCGCAGAACATAAGTTTCAGATAGTGGATCCGTATCCATATTAAATGGCTGCGCGTGATTGTTATGACCACTTAAATCTCTTATCCCCAGTCGCATATCGGAACCGTCTTGCAGTGATGAAAAGTCCAAAGTTTCAAATTTTTCAAATTTGTACCATACCAATAAATTTTCCGTTTCAAAGGGATTGTTCCCAATACCATTATTATAATTTAAAACGAATTGGTCATTGGTAATTAGTCCATTATATAACCTGAATTCGTCGATTCCAGCATTACTTTGTTGCGTAACGAAAGCTTCTGCTTGAAAAAATTTAAAATTGTTTAAAGGAATTCCACGGCTGGAAGAAAAATCATAGCTTGATGAAAAGATGTTACTGCCAGGGAAATAACTATAAGCTTTATTGTTTAACAAATCTATCCCGTACGCAATGCTTGTTTTCCTAGTATCAGAGGGGAGTGAAACCGAATAGTTGCTTGTGTTGGCGAAATTTGCTGTTAAACCAAGCGGCTGTTGACTTCTGACTATAAGGATAAAATTATTGTTGGTTTCAATTTCTATGATGGCGGCTAAATCATTAACAGGATCGGGATATTTAGTCCAGATTTCCACTGTAAATTGGTCTGGCAGAGCTTTGCCTACAAGAGACGGAATCGTCATATAATCATTACTGCCATCTGGAAATATTCCATTCCCAAATCCAAAGGCTGCCGGCAGCGCCCGGCCGTAGCCTACTCCTTTGGGACCGCGTATTTTGGGGTTTAGCCCGTTTCTTGATGCCATAATTATACTGCGTATGATCCTCCGGATGTGGTAACGGTGATGGTTTCGCCCGACGACAGGGCAGCGAGCATGGCCATTTCCAGGTTCATGTTCAGGTTCAGGTCGATGAAGGGGTTGCCGTCGCTGTCGATCTGCAGCCAGGGCAGGTTGCCGCGGTTCAAACCGGATACGACGGCCACCGAACCGTTGGTGCCTGCGCCTGCCGGCACGGTGATAACGCCAAGTGGCGCGATGTCGCCACTGGTGGTGTTGTGCAACTGCAAAAGCACATAATGCTGTGTCGCGGCGGTCGACGAGATCGCCATAAAGTTGATGCGGCTGGCCGGGTCGGCAGGTGCGTAAACCTGCTTGGCGGTTGTGCCGTCGGTGCTGGTAAAAGACACCGGCCGCACGCCGACGCCTTTGGTAAAGGCTACTATTTCGTTATAATCTGCCATGGTGGTGAATGGTGAATGAGTGAATGGTGAATTTTAGTCCGTAAGTAGGAAAGGTGCGTTCAGGAATAATTGGTTTTTTTGAAAATTTTAAGGATCACGTTATCCTGGTTAAGTGAGGCTACATTTCCGGCGACTTCGTTGATCGCTTCGACCAGGTTGTTCTTGTCGGCGGTTGTTAAGGTTGTCTTGTCGCCGACAGCATCGGAAAAAGCAGCCTGCGTCACATAATCTGCACCGGGTGCGCCGGTTGCGGTTGTTCCGGATGGCGTGACCAGCGCAAAACCGACCTCGGTCGAATTAACGGGTAACGACGGCTTTACGGGATTTGCGGATGCCGTGCCGGTGATGGCGGCAATGGTGTTTGTATTGTCGGCATAAACCAGGTCGATGCGGTCGTTGGTTGGGTCAGCGCCGCTTAGGGTTAAGCTGCTTGCCGAAGTGGTTTGATAAACGGTGCCCGCGATACGCCATTGACCGGCGGTTACGCTGACGTCAAGGCCCGAGATCGATAACACAAGTCCCGTAATAATGCCATCGGGCGCTGCAGCGCCGGTTACCGGCGGATCGATCCAACTGGTGTCGTAATCGGTATTGCTGTGCTTGGACAATATCTGGCCGCTTGTTCCGCCGGTCGCCACGCCCGGGCCTGCTGCTCCCGCCGCCCCTGCCGGGCCTGTTGCCCCCGTACTTCCTGACGGCCCGGCGGGACCTGCTGCACCATCGGCGCCAACCAGGCTGATACCCGCCGGCCACACGCCTGCGGCTTTCGGTCCGAAGAACATGGAAGTACTGGTATTGAGATAAAAATCGCCGTCGGTGCCGGTATATAAGTTGGATGGGTCCGAAGAACCGTTGAGGATGGTTTTGCCGTCGGCGCCGTTGGTTCCGTTGGCGCCACTTGCACCGGCCGGACCGGCAGGCCCTGTTTGCATGGAGAATACCTGCGCCCAGGCGCCTGCCGTCTTCTTATAAAAAATGCCCGTTCCGGTGTCGATGTAAGTGTCGCTGTTATTGCCGGTTGAACTGCCGGGCGCGCCCAAGCCATAAAGTACGGTACCATCGGTCGATCCGCCGGACGAAGGCAGGGTATAAACTACCGTCCAGGTGCCGGCTATCTTTTGCGCGAAGCTGGCCGCTGAGGTATTGATGAATACGTCGCCATCTTTGCCCGTAGTATTTTGCGGCAAGGTTCCGCCAAAGGAGACGTTAGCCCCCAGCTCGAGCCCCGACCCAATAAAGCTGAGCAGTGTTGAGAACGCGAACTGGTAGTCGGCGCCGCTGCTAACCAATACCGACAGGTCGGTTGGATTAATGACTGACGCCAGGGGAAGGTCGGTTATTTTCTTGTCGGTTGGCATTAGTTCAAAAAATCAGTAGCGGGTAAATAATTGCCGGCGTAATCGTCGCCGGGATAGTTGTAAATGGTTTTGTCGACGCCGCGGATACGGGGCCCGGCCTGGCGGCTGCTTCGGTTTTTGGGATTATAATTCCAAAGCGGAAAATCGGCCTTATTGTCGCGCAGGAATTTTTCGACCTCGTTGGCATGCGCATTGGCAACGCTGCGGTGCTGCTGTACCAGTTTGGCTACTTCCTGCGGCGTTAATGGATCGGCATTGTCGTGGTGCTTGATAACAGGCCCGGTTGCCGTGTAGTGTACAGCGTCGGCCTCGATAAAACGGGCAAATGTAAAGTACACCAGCATAGGCAGTATGCCTTCATACAGCACAACGTGCCCGTAGCGGTCGAGGTATTCGGAGCCGTTCAGCAAGTCCTTATATGGTTGCGGGGTATTGTCCTGCAGTGTGCCGTCGGTATTAAAATATTGGATAAAATCATAATACAAGGCATGACCCAGGAAAGGCTTCAGATCAAGCTCCTGCGCCTTTTTGACGAAAAATTTGATCCTGTCGGATTTGATGTTGACAGACAAATCCTCATAATTCTGGAATGTGACCTGGTCGATAAGGTAAGGAGTATTCATTGGTTGTTAAGATTACACTGATTTTTGATGGATTCCACCGATTTTTGGTTGATGGTTCATAGTTCATGGCCGATACCGGTTGACGAAATGAATTCGCAATTAATTGCCAGGTATTTAGGGGCTTAAGCCTGACAACGTCCATAATCAGGGTTGGCTATGAACCATGAACTATCAAGTATTTGCTGCGGAGCACATCGCCTCGGCCTCGGTTTGTTTGAAGCCGTAAGCGTGCACCAGGATGGCGATCTTGTTCGCCGCGGGGATGTCGGACAAAAGCAGTTGATTGATACTCGCGCCCGCTTTGATGCCGGTAATGTCGTCGGCTACTTCGGTCGGAACCGGGACGATTTCCCAATTGCCTGAAGGATTGACATCGGTATAGAAATTCCCGAATATTTCGGCAAGGACCTCTGAAAGCTCAAGCCTGTCGGGCGCGGTATTGTCGTTGAATTCACGGATAGCTTCTTTCTTTTCGCCGCCGTTGCTGAGCCCGGATGATTTTTCCGCGTTGATCAGTTCTTTGGGAACGGAAAAACCTTTGATAATCCGCGCCTCGACCGATTTTTCGGTTGTTTCAAAAAGCTTATCGTTGTTCTGGATGGAATAAGGCTGAAATTCCGGCTTCGTATGCTCGTCGTCATACTCGATGACGATGATCTTTTGCGCGCTTTTCGCACCCTGGAAGGTGCCCAGGTCGCGCTCCAGTTGCGACGGCATGTTATAATAATGCTGCTCGTCGCTGTCGGGCCCGGTATTATCCGCTTCCTCGCGACGGGATTGCATAAACAGCATCGTCGAAGGAAGAAAGCCCGTTGTCACCTCGCGGTTGTTGAAGATCTTGATGCCGGCTTCGGTCTCAAAGTCCTCCCAAACACTGTCGGCCTCGATCAGCGGATAGTCATCCACCTCTGGATTGAAATAATAAAGCTGACCTTTATATTGGTCCCATCCGCCGGCATTGATCACCTGCTGTTTGATGACTCCAGGATCGGGATCATATCTGTCCATGAAGGCGATCCTGCTGCGGCTGATGTTCTTCCAGGTTTTGCGTCCCCAATCGGGGTACAATGCATATTTGTCAGCAGTTTCAGGGCTATCCGTATCGCCCAGGCGGATGTCTTCAAAACGCACATAGTTTACGGACGAAACCTTGTAGTTGGCGTTGTAGTTGATGTGGATGCCGAACCCGTTGAACAGCGCTTTGTCGGTTGCAATAGCCTTAAGTAGTTTGGCGAGCGTGAGGCCTTTTGAATTAATCACTTGTTTGCCCAGACCTGGTTGCGCGAACCCGTTGCCGCCGATAAATTTGGCCCTTTTGTTCCAGCAATCTTTCGCGGTAGGCGAGGAGCCGACCAGTTCGAGCATCCGTTGCGGATAGGCATTGTCCAGGTCGTAATTCAGTATGCCGAAAGTTTGGTTGGGCCGGACTAGTATGCGGCGTTCGATTTGTGGCAGGTAGGTTTTCATTAGTTGTTGTGATTAGTTTGTCCATAGTCCATGGTCGATGGCCATTTTGGGGAAACTATGGACTACGGTCTATCGACGATGGACTTTTATCCTACCAAGGCTTCAATGGCCGCTATGGTGCCGGCGTAGGTGGCGCCGCCGCTTTCGGGCGTAATGGATACCGCGCGCGGCGGGTAAGGTTCGCGCATTTTGTCGGGGTTGGTCAGTTTCAATTTGTAGCCGCCTTCGATGCTTTCGTCGGCTGCATTGCGTTCGGCATCGGTTAGTATCAGGCCATTAACGGCGCCGAATAGTTCGATGGCCGAGTCGCTGGAATTGTAGTTGTTAACCGCGATGGCCCGTACCCGGCCATATCCCATGGCCATAAGCTGCGTTTTTATATCGACTGATAACCCCGCCACATTGAAATCGATCTCCTCGGTATAACGCGGCCCAACCGATGTTTTGGCCAGCTTAGACATGGTGTTGAAGCTGTTATTTGTACCCTCGAATTTGTAGACCTTTGCGCTCGAAACCGCGGCAAGACCCGTTACAATGAGCGGATTTGTAGGATCGTAAGTGATAGTGATATCGTCGGTGTTAAAGATGTAGATCACATCTTCGATACCTGCGGTTACGGGAGCACCTGTACCCAGGCTGAATCCCGCGCTTATTTTATTGTAAATGGACATTTTGTGAATAGTGAGTAGTCAATGGTGAATGGTCAATAGGGAATAGTGAATGATGAATTGCAAAATGGAATAGAAATTCACTACTCACAATTCACCATTCACGCTGTTATGCCGACAGGTAAAAAATTTCGTTCGCGAATTTGAAGTTCACGGCTGCTTTCATGCGGGCTTTCATGCGTACTACATCGTCGTTGGTGTAGGGTTTCATGTAAACGGTTGAAAGCTCAGAAGCATCGCCGAGCAGATCGACGCCCAGGAACAGGTTCGACGCACGGGCGCCAAGGATGGTGTTGGCCTGCCAGTGGTTCATCAGTTGCAGGGGCACGCCCAGGAAGTCCATTTTCTTGGAGTCGGTGAAAGCGTTCAACACGTTGGTTGCCTTGTTAGCCTGGGCCTGGGTATAAGCGTAGCCAACATGCAAAGGCACCTGCAGGTTAAAATCTTCCTGCGCGCGGTCGGCCGGATCAAGCTGCGCATATACGCTGCCCAGTACCTGCAATACGTTGCCGGCATTGATGTAGCTTACCGTAGCGGCGGTTGCCGTACCCGAGAACGCAGCAGCCTTGCGGGTATTGATCTCGTTATAGTTGCGGGTGAGCTTAAAGGTGGTCGAACTCAGCACCTGGATGAAGTAAGACTGACCCTGTATTGCGATTCCGGAGCCGCCATTAGTGGTATCTTTGCTTGATCCGGTCACAGCGCTAATGGTCACCACATCGCCGTCGGCCAACGTGGAAGTATCTGATACGGTGACTACGCCGGTGGCATCGATCGCTGTAGCTGCCATAGATGTTGCCGGTTTACCAAGCCCGACTTTATAAACGCCCGACGCAGCCGCGATAGAAGGCAACAAGCCGGTGAACGACGCTGTAAAAGTTGCTTCTTTTGTAGCCGATTTGCCCAGCCAGTACAGGCGCTCGTTGGCGATCTGTATTTTGGTGAGGTAACGCTGCACCATAAAATCGGACAGGTCGACAACGCCTTCATAGTCCATAAATGCGCCCGGCTTAAGACTTTGGGCCTCCCACGATTGTACGAGCTTGTCCCATTGTTCCTGTTTCATAAATTCATAAACTACCGGGTCGAGGTAGCTTTCATTTTGCAGCGCGGTAGTACCCTGGTCGGCAAAAATGCCCGATGGGTCCTGCAGTACGACGTCGTCGTCCACATCAAGAATCACCTTGCGCGATTTGACGTCGTTAATAACGGTCAGCAGGCCACGTTTCACCGAATCGGCTTCGAGTAACGTGCTGGCCATAAACCCGGCCAGCGCTTCGCCGGCATAGGTATTGTTTGTAAATGTAAATTGAGCCATTGTTTGGTTTTAGTTGTAGAGGTTGTTGTAGTTGCAGAGTTTGAAATGGTTGTAGTGACTTGCAGCAAGTATCAAGTACTTGACACAAGGCTTTTGTTATTTTGTGCAGTTTCGTAATTTAGAGCAGACCTTAATACAGATGAAAAGAGCGTATTATTATCTGTTTTACAAATTCTACAGATTTGGCGAATTATCTCCGTCTAACCTGCCCAGCGATTTTACGGCAACTTTTGCTATTGCGGTACTGGAAGTCTTATTCTTCACTGCGCTGAACTTTTATTACATTGATTTTGTTAATCCGGCCTATGTTTTCGGTTTCTCAGCCAAGACAATAATCCCACTGGTTCTAATTTTATTGGTCAACTACTTTGCCTTCATCCGAACGGATAAATGGAAAGTTTATGTCCAAGAGTTTGACGCAACCTCAGAAAATGAAAAGAACCGAGGTACATTAATTGTGTGGGGAATAGTCATATTCATAATAGCTTCATTTGCCTATTCAATTCATATGATGTCCGTAGAAACGGGCATAAAGTAATCGTCTTGGCGTATAGCAGTCACCATTTCTTGTCTTGATGCTTGATACTATTTCGCAATAGCTTTTTTAACCGCGTTTTGTGCCAGCGTGGTTTGCGGCGCGAAGAAGGCCGCCGGTTCGGATTTGGCTTTGCTGCTGCGGCGCGAGTTTTCGGGAGTGAAGTCCGAGCGGATCTCGTTTTTCACCTCTTCACGGGTTTTGTTCAGGCGGGTGTTGGCTGTTTCGAGCGCGGCCCTGGCCTCTGCCAGCAAAGCATTTTGTGCGTGCAGCTTTGCCCTGATAGCTTTTACGCGATTTTGTACTTCGGTTTTTTTCTTTGCACCGAAAAAGCTTTCGGGCATTGCATCATCGTCGTCATCGGCAGCCGGTTCCATTTCGGGATCAGCGCTCACTTTTTGCACTCGTCCGCAGCCGACGTTCAGTTTTTGCCCGGAAGACGTGGTGTAGCAATCGTCAGGCGCGGGCGTGGTCATGTCTTCATCCTGGTAAACTTCGGTGCCTTCGTCCATTTCACCTGCGTGATGCAGGGCGCCCTTGTCGGTAATGGTTTGTTTGTTGACGACCTTCTTAAAGAAGTTCATGATCTTATCCAGGACGGACGTGTTCCTGTCGATCAGCTCTTTGTTTTCAATGTTCATGTTGGTAGGGGTGTTTAAGATCTTGTTAATGCAGCGCCGGTAGAACAGCGGCGCTGCGTTTATATAATTACTAATAATGGCACTGTTGGTGATGGTTGCGCTGTAGTCATCAACCTGGTCGATGAAGCCCAAATCAAGCGCCTGGTCAGCATTCATCCAGGTGACAGAGTCGATCAAACTGTTCACGGTAACTCCGTCCAACCCGGTTTTATCCATATATATCTGAGCCAGGCGCGATTGTACTACGTTCAGCATCTGTATGTCTTTCAGCAGCTCGTCGGCGTTGCCGCCGGTACCGACCATCGGTTTGTGGATCATCAGCAGGGCGTACTTGCTCATGACCACGGTTTTGCCGCCCATGGCCACGATGGAAGCAGCGGAGGCGGCCAGCGCATCGATATAGGTAGTTACATTGCCGGGGTATTTTTTAAGTAGATCGTATATGGCAATGGCGTCGAAGGCGCTGCCGCCAACCGAACTGATGTGCACTTCCACATCCTGCCCGGCCGCTGCTTCCAGTTGGGTTTGTATATAAGCTGATGATAAGGTTCCTGAGCCGATGCAATCGGTGTCGGTGTCGTACAGGTAGATTTTCATATTTTTTTGATTATACCGATGTGATTTTGATTACACCGATTTTTAGTCCGGAAGACGGGAAGTCCGAAAGTCCGGAAGATTGATTTGGGGTTAGTGATAAGGTATATTCAAATATCGGGAGAAATTCCGGTTAAAGTGGTGACAGCGTTTTGTCAGTGGCCTCACCCTAAATCCCTCTCCAGGGGGAGAGGGACTTTTAAACCTTTTACACTGATTGTTCTTCTCTCCAGAGGCAGATTAACAGTGCGCTTAAGTAGATGATGAATATTATGCTGATTGGCATATTCAAATGTCGGTATAAAATTTTAAAGTGGTGGTGACAGTGGTTTGTCAGTGAGTACAAATTGTTGTAATTTTATTTATTAATCAGCCTAAATCGATATGAAGAAGTTAACCTTCTTGTTCTTCGCTCTCTATTTGATTCAGAGCCTAACAGCATGCAGTCGGCATAAACATAAATATAACCCACAAGCAATAAAGCTGAATGATTCTGCGATTGCATTGACCGTAGATCCTCCCATGATATCTAACAAAGGTGATACATCTACAATAAGTAAGATAGCAAAACATGGCAACTCAGGGCCGCTTACAATACCAAGCGCAAGCGATACGGTATGGTGCCCGATGTATAATGATAGTGTATTATATGAAAAGGCAGTCGGCCTATTAAATAAAGCATTACAGATCGACAGCAATTATTTGATAGCTTATTTTAATAAATTCGGTTTCCAATGTCATCTAACAAAATATAAAGATGCGCTGGCAACGGGTAAACAAATAATCAGGCTAAATCCTAATGATGGAACTATACAATACCTTGTGGGAATGGTTTTTGAAATAAGGGGAGATAGTGCATCAGCAAAAGGCTATTACGAAAGTGCATTGGTTCTGTATGACAAAAAACTGGCCTCGATGGACATTGATGACAAACATTATAAGAGCATTAAGGCTAGTAAAGCTATGGATCTTATCATGTTGGGCAGAACTAAAGAAGCTCATGAGATTTTCCAGGAGCTTTACGATGCCGCCGATGAAAAGTACAAATGGGAGTACAAGGAATATCTGGCATCTACAAGAAGTGACTTTTTGAATGTATTAAAACCGCAAGGCCCGGTGGTTGAAAATGTAAGATAATCTTAACTCATGCCTTTCCAAAACAATTCAGGACCCACCAGCAATGGAGCGTATATCTAAAAGTAAGTATTTACCGCAAACTCAAACTGATCTATAAATATTTTCTTAAAGGCACTTATGTTATTTTGCTCATAAAATAGCAACATTGCTTTTTTATACTCGATGGAATCAACCGTCCTGAACGAGATAGGGCAATAATGATGTGCCATCAATATGGCATTGCTTATTATACGTGCTGTTCTTTTGTTACCGTCGGCGAAGGGTTGTATGTATGATAACAATACAATCGCAAGCAGTGATTTTTCCACGGCATTTTCTTTATTATTTATTAATCGACACATTTCGTCCAAGGCGTCGCGTATTTGATGCTCATTATCCAATGGCGTATAGTTGGTGCCTGATATACCCACTCTCCTCTGCCTGATGTTCCGGTCGACACCGAGATCTTTTATAAGCAGGCTATGAATATCCTCAATGGCCCTGATGTTCAGAGGCATGACATAATCAGGATGGTCAACAATAAAGTTTATAGCGTCTTTGTGGTTTAATAACATGGTAGCATCGTCTTTCGGCTTACCGGCAGCTGTTTCCTTTTCTTTCAGTAAACGTTCTGTTTCTAAAAGGGAGTAAGTATTGCCTTCGATCTGAGATGATTTCCAGCTTAGGTCGATTGCCAAACGTTCGAGTTCCTTATTGTATTCGAATGGCGTCAGATGTGATACGTTATTTATAAATTTTAAATGTAAACCCTGAATGCGGCGCTGGTCTTCCTCTGAAAAAAGATCAGCGTTATACAGGATATCAGCAATAAGATCAAAGTTAAACGTGTTTTTGATTGCTCGTTCATCCTGTTCCTTTTCGAAATATTGATCAACGTTAATCGGGTAAAATAGTTGAAACGTTGGACTGATAATATACCTGGTCGCCTTACCTTTCCCTTCTGTTTTGACGAGGTTGTCATGTAGCAATTTGCTAAGCATACGCTTAAGGGTTGCATAGCTAATCGACCTGTTTAGACCATCGTAAATTTCTGCGGACGATAGCTGGGGATGGGTGTTTATATATTCTAATATGTGGTTACTGGTGTCGATTCTCATAATTGCAGCTCATGTTATTGTCAAATATAGCTCAATTAAGGTCTATGATGAGCCATAAGTTAAATATTTTTGAGCCTTATTCTACATAAGATTATTTGTGGCTCACTTAGTGCCTATTTTAAGCTCATTTTTTTTAAATTATTGAGCTTAAAATGAGGATGAACTGAGCTTAATGTATATAGATTTCATTCCCCCTTAAAACAATTCAGCGCCCGCCAGATGGTGCGCTCGTCTCGGCCGAATTTGCCGCCGGCTTCCAGCACCGCTTGGTTTTTGCTGATACCGCGCGTATGCATCTGGGCGTGTACCCATAAATACATTTCGCGATAGATAAATATCTTATCGGTTATAAAGCCGGCTTTGTACATTTCAGAAAAGATGCCGTCGTCGAATAAGGTGTTGGCAAGGGCAATATTCATAATTTTAGTTGGATAATGTTTTATTTGCTCTTTAATAAACCTTTTGTAGAAATTGCCGTCATAACAAAAAACTAATATATTTAGCAGCCTTAAATCCGTTCCTTATGACGTCACGATTAAAATACATAAAAAACCTGCCTGTTATCTGTTTCCTGACAGTTTCGATTTCCGCCTGTTCGCCAAGACTTGAAAGGCCTGTTACTGATCAGTCGGGATATTCAAGCGTATCAACTACGCTTGAAAAGATCGCTTATAACCCGCTGTACGACGGCGTGCTTAAAGCACGTGCAATCAATGCCAATAATTTCTATTTCCTATACCTGCATTTTGAATTACCGGCAGAAAAGATCCGCTATTTCCGTTTTGATAATGGCAGCAACGTACTGATCAAACTATCCGATAATTCTACGGTAATATTGTTTAACGATAACCGCATGAGAGCCCGCCGCAAAGAAGGGCTTGGCATTTCGACCAGGTCGGCGGACGTTGACTGCGTGTTGTCCGACCAGGACCTATTGAGAATAAACTCAAGTGCCGTTACCGCAATAAGCCTGCAGGCCAATAATGGAGATTTTGATTTTGATGTTGACACAAAAGGCGACCAGATGCTGAAAAAACTAATCGAACTGATCTCGACTACCGGCAAATAATGTCAATTGGGCCGCGTACAGATTCGCCCTATTTAGTTTGGCCAATATATTTTGTTGGTTGGCCTCAGCCCAAACGCCTTCTCCGCAGCCAGGAAACTTCTATAAATTAACCCTGTTAATAGTTTGGGCAAGAATATTTTGTTGATTATTAATGTCCTTCACATCTACGTAAACCGGTGGAAAGTTGTTGATCATTTGGTAGGCGATAGTATTAGCCAGGTTCTTATTGTCATTCATAGGCTGGTTGTAATATCTATTCGCATTGCCGCCATCGGTAAAAATGCCGCCCACAGCATATCCGCGCGACAGGTTTGGCACCGAGAAATCCCTGCCGCCATAAGCCACATTAATGGCGCTGACTAAATTTCGAGCCCAGGGATCGCGCATGGCTTCGGAAACAACCACTGCCTCGCCTGAACGTATATGGGCGTTGATATTGTCTTTCCGGCTATATCCGGGGAGTACGGCGCCTTTGCCGTCCGAAGCAAAATAGCCTCCTTTTTCCGCGGTTTGAAGCACTGGCGGTTGCTGTGCTTTAATAGTAGCGATCTGTGCGGCGGTTTGCGCAATTATGGTTCCCAACGCAATCGTTCCGGCAATCGGGCCTAATTCCGCCTCCGATTTGGTGATCGCCAAAGCGCCGTTCATGATCGCTTGTGCGATGTTGATCTTTTGTTCCTGTTTAAACGCTTTCAGCTTTACATTATATTCATCCCGGTAGATGAAATTTTCCTGTTGCTTTTTTTCGGCAGCCGTTTTGGTGCTGTCCTGATCAATAGCTTTCCTCCTTGTTTCCATTCCGGCCACTTCGGCACTGGAGCGTTCGTCTATGCCTTTGGTGATGATAGTAAATACGGAATCTGATATTTTCTGAGCGTTATCCAATTCATTTTTGCGTTGATCATCTGCAGATTTTTTCGCTGACCCGGTGATTGCATTATCCAAAATGCGATTAATCCCTAAAAGCTTTCCGACAGTTTTTAAAGTGCTGCTTACGGATATAGCCGATCTTTTTTCTTCACCTTTCTGAGCTATATCGGTGAATTGCTGCTGCAGCCCCGACATCAGGTCGATTTGTTTTACCTGTGTCTGGTCTGGAAGCTGAGGTTCAGGCATTGCGATCTTTGCGCTGCTAGCTTTTAACTCATTGCCAATATATTGCTGTATGATATTGCGGATATTTACCTCGTGCTCCGTTAAAAGCTGTTCTTCAGCCCGGTTATATTCGGTCCTGCTTATTAGTTTCTTGCTCAACAAGTCATCAAGTTTGGATTCTTCTGCACCATATCGCTGATCTTCTGATGCAGATGCAGCCTGATAGAAATTTTTCGCCGCTTGTAATTGCCGTATAAGCGAATCAGTACGTATTTTTTCAGCTTGAGCTAAACCAGCTTTCAAATTCTGGTTCAATGTACCGGTTGCTTTCTTCGCATTGTCCGTCATCTTCGTTGCGATCTTTTCGTTTACCGAGGCAAGTTTTTCAAGATCCGTATTTAGCGAGCTTATGTTTTTTGAAAGATCCGTTAAGGGCTTGCCCAAGCCGCTGATCGCACTCCGAAGGCTGTCGAACGAAGCCTTGTATTGATCAATTTGCTGCTGCCCATCGGAATTTACCTGTACATCGATGGAAATCTTTTTATTAATGTCGTCTGCCATATTGTGGATTTGTTGGCTAAGGGTGGTTATGATTGAGAAAGGATGAATGCAAATATATGAATAAAATGCCAATTGGCATAAAATTTTTAGTAAAATTCTTTTCTTGCGAAAAAAATTAGCAATATTGAAATCGCGATATTATACTAAATAAACCTGTTAACCTTATGAAAAGATTTGCCTGGTTTTTACCTATCATGTTCTTATTTAGCTGTAATCAAAATAAACAGCAGTCATATGCAGGTATATCAGCTGATGCCGTAAAAGAAGCGGTAAAGTCGGATGATACGCTGGCATCTATAATCAAAAAAAACATTAACAAGCAGCCTGCGATAGATACGGTCTTTCTTGGCTTTACATTTGGAATGACAAAGCAGCAAACCATTGGTCATTTTAATCAACTGGTAAAAGCCAAAAAACTATTTTATAACGACAAGGACCAACGTTATGAATATAGTATGGCCTTGGGTGTTACCAGGGCAAACGCAAGTATAGCTCCCGACTTTATGGGTGGTAAATTGTATAAATTGACGCTGGCGATCGCACCGGTGGACGATATGACAACCGATGATATGGTTTATCAGCAGGTTGCTATCATGTATATGAAAAAATATCAGAATTTTACTTTATTCAGGCAGTCCGATCTATTAAATCCTGATGAAAAAGAATATCACTGGATAAAAAATAATCTGCACATATTTCAACATAAAACAGTAGACGGAAATATTGTTAGTTATATCAATACACCGGTAGAACAATCGAGCGAAAAAAAAGAAAAGAATAATACTGATAGTGCAAAAACGCAAACGCAAAAAGATATATAACTGTTATCCGCCAATGTTTATCCCAGTTTAACCAGTTCAATTTTGCAGGGCTGTCCCTTGCGCCAGCTGTCTATCTTATTGATATAATAGTAAGCATTGTCCTGTTGCAGGTATACGGGTATCAGCAGGTCGAGTTCCAAAATATCACGCGGCTTTAGTAAAAAGAACCGGGTTACTTTTTTTGTTTGCGTCAATACTTTCCTGAATTCGGGATAATACTTTGTATTCAGTCCGGGCAAAACTCCGGCCGTTCCGGGCATATCGCAGAAGCAAAGACTGTACTGGCCCTCGGGTTTATAAAAATAGGGAGTCGAGATAATGTCGTTAATTACAACCTGTTTGGTGCCGTCGGTTAAGGTTACCGCCTTGTTTTGTGTAAGGTGGGTTTTTTGATCGACCAGGATACGCGGCGAAACACCAATACTAAAATCGTTACTACCGCTGGTATTATCGATCATTTTGATCAGCGCGATATTGCCGGTGATGTACGGGCGGTTGAGACTTGGGGCAAACTGGCTTTGGAACAGATCGGCTGTTGCAGGAAGTGTGGCATCGTCAATATTGATCTGTGAATTGGCAAAGTCCAACGGCAAAACATTGTCGTCTTCTTTGTATTTCATGTAGTTTACCTGCGCATAGTTGCCTAACCGGAATTCGACCTGCTTACCTTGGTCGATACATTTACTGCTCCAGTCTTTTGCTATCGGAATATTATTCACTATGTCGCGCAGTGCATTGAAGCTGATGGTGCGGCTTGCGTTATCTGTCTGGCAGATGATGCCGAAGCGCTGCAACGTATCTTTAAGCAGGTCCTTTTGGCTGATGTCGGGAAAAATACGTTCGCATTGTATGGTCTGGCCATACTGGACCGATGTGGCCTGGCTTTCGATAACAAATGTAGCGCCCGGATAAATGGTTGCATTTTCACCCAAATCGCCTCCCCAGGCATAAGCGACATAAATGCCGCCGTTTTGCGGCAAGGTAGTGGTATACGAAAGTACGGTGTTGAAAATATGCAGCGAACCCATCAGACCGTTGCCGCTTGTTCCATTATCGCGCACCCAACCATTAGGATTGTCACCGTTTTTATTTTCAGGAACGCCGGCAAATGAAAAGTCGGCGCTTGTAAGCAGCGTGTCCGGCGTTGATGGATAACCGGGATCGCGATAATAAATTATTGCGGTAAGCCTGGAAGGGTTTTTACCCAAATGCCCGTGCAAAAACACATGCGGGAATGTTACGGTGACCTTTACCGTATTAATGACTTGTGATGTGAAAAACTGTCCTTTAAATTGCTTGGAAGGGTCGGAGATAATCGAATTCCAACTAAAAACGCCGGTTGGATGAATATCAAAGAGCGAATTTTCCAGGTTCAGTACCGTTTGGCTCGCCACATTTATTCCTCTCGTATCAGGCTGGTTCTGGTAATCGGTGCCATGGTCCCAACTGCCATTGCTGAACTGACATATCAGTAACGGGTAAAGCGGGTCGTCTAATAGCGATCCTTTGCCTTTGTACCCGGCCGATTGCAGCAAAAGATCGATCGCAGTTTTGATAAAAAACCCGGGCCTGAGGTTGTGTACGTCAATAGGCTGGGTAAAATCGTCGCCACCGATAAATCCATAATCAATGACCGGATATATCCAGCCATCCGTTTTGATCTGCGAGGTGGCTACATTGTCGATGCTCCAACTATGGTCGTAAGGCTTCCAAACAAGGCTTTTTCCGTAATTGCTCCATTGGCCGGTACTGTCACCCATGTCGTAAAGCTTGCCATCAATAGCATCGAAAAAGTCAACATTTCCCGACAATACGGTTATGTTCGCGTTATCCTGGTCGATGTTATTCAACTCGGCAATAGCGTAGGGGATAATCTCAAGGCCATCCTGCACCAGTTTTGCCGGATATTGTTTATAGGCAGCAAGGGTTGAAAAGGCAACGTCGTCGGGGAAGCCCAGGATACGGCGGTTGCGCTGGGTAAGCGGTAACTTGAATTGATTACTGGTATTACCCTGCTGGTTTTGTACTTCGGCCAGGTTGTTTATCTGGAAGGTAAGCGCTATGGGGCTGTCGTCGTTCAGGTCGACAAGTTGATCATTGATGTAGAGCTGGAGTTGATTCATGTTTATAACGAAAAAGTGCAACTTTTACCGGCCCTGACACGTAAAGTCCGGCCAGAACGTGCTGATAAGATTTAAGTTTATGAAAAGGTGCTATGTACTGTTTGCGTTTGTGCTGGTAACGGTTTGTTTGTTTTCGTGTAAGAAGGATAAGAACAGCCCAATTTCTAACCCTTTTGCGCCGATGATCGTTGGCAATTGGGTGACCACCAAACAGGAAATGAAAATCTTTACTACTGGCGGCATGCTGGTAAAGGATACTACGCTGCTATTGAACGGGCAAAACAACAATGGTTGGTTTGCCACCTATAATACCGATGGGTCGGGCTGCTTATACAGCCAGGTATACAGCAAGAAATCCAAGACCAACACGTTAGTGACAGATACCATATTGCGTTACACCTACAAAGTTTCGGGCAGCGGTTTAGCGCTGTACGAAAACAGTAACCTTAACTCAGAGGACGACTATACCATCGTATCCATAAACTCAACGAGCATGCAACAGCAGACGAATTACCTTGGCCTGCCCAATGCCGGCTGGGGACTGGATACCAATACTCAATATAATTTTATCGAGAACGATTACTATACGAAACAGTAATTATTGCGTTTGTATGTTGATCGATGGCGTGTTAAAGGTGATGCTGAAAGGCGCCTGGCCATTCAAAGTTTCGTATTCACTGTAGGTGGCAGTATTGATAACAACCGTCTGCCATTTTACCGGGTTTTTATTGACCAGCATTTGAACTTTGGGTGAATATTTGATGGATTGCAGGCCCTTGATGTCGTTGACTGACAGGTCCTCGGCCATAACTTTCATTTTCTGACCTGCGTCCTTGGCTATCACTTCTTCAATGCCCTGTTGATTCTCCCAGTCCGACACATAGTTTTTAATGATCGTCGCATTCTGCACATCCAGCGATATTTCCTGGTTGTATACAAATCGGTAATAGTTCCAGCTCCCGGTAAGGCCTATCCAGCGTAGATATATCGAATTTTCATCCACTGCATCGTCGATGCGGATGGTTTGTGTTTGTGTGATGGCATGTGCGACATCACTCTCATCATTATATTTCAAGGTGATGTTAAAGTAGTAGGTCCCGGTTGGAAATGTGGTATTGATCAGCAGGCGGTTCAACCCTAATTGAGCGGGTAAGGTCGCTCCTGAAATTGTTTCACCCGAGATAATGAATTTGCTCCCGTCCTGGTTTAACAGCCACGAGCCGTCTTCGTTCAGCAGGTCGGTGATGACTGCGTCGCCTGATAACGGGCTGCGATTGATATCGAGCGGCACGATCTCACAATAAATATTTAGGCCCAACAAGTACTCGCTATAAATAAAACCGATGTCAAAAGGATATCCCGTTGAAAAGGCAGGCTCGGCAAAATCGGTTATCCATGCCGCAAGCGGTGCGCTTCCGGTTGCCGGGGCAAAAGGCACATAAGCCGCCATATTTCCTCCGTATTTCTGCCCTAATTGCCTCGCCGCGTATAACACATAAAAAGGGTCGGTTACTGTAACATAATCCGAAATGTAATTACTGCCGTCAGGATTATCCCAGCTTTCAGCATATTGCAATTGATAGCTTGCACCCAGGTTAAGATCGCGGAAATTAGCCTGCGTATAGTCGCTGTTGTCTTTTATTTGCAGCAGGCTTTGCAGGAAGTTAGAAAAATCGGCCTTGATCAAGCCCGTGCTGTCCGGCCGGTTAGTGGCGGTAATACCCTGCTGCTGCCCGGTAAGGATATCCTGGTAGGTGATCTGTGTGTACACTTTGTAATAGGGCCGAAGGCTGTTGATGTTGATGAACCCTGTTTGTGAAGACGGCGTAACATAGGCCGCATCGATGATGAGCCAATTGGTGGTGAAACCAACGATATTATAAATGCCCTTATACGGCCCGGCGTTAAGGTAGACCTTATCAGTACTGCTTATCGCGCTGATATTGCCGTTCACCATAATGACCGGTTTTTGAGTTGCCGTATCCTGCGTTATCTGTATCACTTCAAAATCCTTTCGCTGGTAGGTGAACACAATAGGGTTGAAGGCTGCGCTCCAGCGCGAGATGTTGCCGTTGCCCAGGTCGGCCGAGGGATCGGCAACCAACAGGTTGAACAGGGTCGGCATGGTAAATGCAAGCGAGGCCGTGCAACCATTCGCGTCGGTAATATAAGCGGTATGCAGGCCGCCGGTAAGCCCGGTAAATATGGGTGAGCTTTGAAAGGAGCCGCTATCGAGCTTATACTGGATAGGCCCATAGCTCGACGTCGCATTAATAGTCGCTTGTCCGTCGACGGAACCTATGGAGGTTTCCTTTTTGTTGATAGTCACCGAACCGATACGGGCGTCGCAAACTGTGGGATTAGGACTTTGGCCGCCGGGTGCCGTGTAGTTTACGACTGAAAAAAGACGATAATCGAAGGGCGAGGTATCCGACACATTTTTACGGCTCAGGATGCCGCTGTAGATCTTCAGGCTCTGGCCAGGCACGGTGTAATTGGTGTCCAGGACGTTACCGGTATCATTATATGCTACCGTGACGACCATATTATCGCCATTCGCAAGCGCGCCTGTATCGTCGGTTATAATGATGTAAACGTCACCGTCGGTATAAATAATTCCACCGTCGGTTACCGAGGTCTGGTTGACGATGGATATCTTGGGGAAAAAGGCTCATTATTGGTTGAATTGGTTGGAATAGTGGAACAGTCGATTAACTTATGGCATCGCACAGTTGCCGGGCGATAGTTTCGGCAATAGCGTCGGTTACGGGATTGAGGCGCAGGCCGATGTTAGCTTCGCCCAAGGGTTCCGACAAAATACCCGGAACGCCTGGAAAACCGTTTTTGTCAATAGATTTTTTGATGGCCCAGGCCGCGCTATCAGGTATGCCTTTGGCGTCGCACCACTGTTTGATCCGTTCGATCATCGGCGGATCGCCGGCCGCAGCGTTGGCGCCGGTCGGACCGCGGCCCGATTCCAGGAATCGGATATGGGCGGGTAATTGCAAATGCGCGCCGCCGTCATCGCTGGTAATTGTAATGTTTTGCGCGGTTTGCCCTGTAGCCATCTTGCCGTTCGCCTGCAGGGAATGGATAATGTCGTCTTTAAGGGCTTCGAGAAATTGATTTATCGGATCATTTGTCATGGTTCATTGGGTTAGTCCATAGTCCATGGTCGATAGTCCATGGTTTCCATGGTACGCACATTAACTATGGTCTATCGACTATGGACTCAAAAAGATTCAAAGTACATCGTCTGCAAAGTGAGCGTCAGGTTAACGCCGGTACTGTTCACGTCAAACTTGTTGTAAACCGGCAGGCATTTGGCCTTCTCGCCGGCTTTGATCCTGAAATAACGCCCATCGCCTTCACGGTATTTGGAGGCCTTGACAATGAACTCGTTGGCCATATGCAGGGCCTGGTTTACATAGGTCTCGTTGTCGGACGTGTATTGATCAAATTCTGTCTTATACAGGAACTCCAGATAAACTGAGAAACTGTTGTCCACCGACCCGTTAATTTGCGGGGAAACATCGATAGGCTGCAGTGGATACATGAAAACGACAGGGAAGCTGGCGTCGTCAGCCAATAAATTGAGTTCGTTTACGGTGCCATAAAGAAAACTGGGTTGTTCCGAAAGCGATTGCGTGATCGCCTCGATCTGGTTGCGTATGGGCATAAGACTAGTGATTTGTTGATTTGTGATCTGTGATTAGGTTTGAAGGCGATTGGCTTATCGTTGTGCATTCAGCAACTCGGAATATCGCCGCTGGTATTCTGCTTCGGTTTTATTGAGCAAGAGCTTGGTCAGCACCCGCTCGTAGGGAAGGGCCAATATATCGCCCCATTTGGTAACGTCGCCGCTGGCCAGGGCATTTACGGTGTTTATGTACTTGAATTTCGCAAACGCCTGGATACCCGCCTTTTTCTCCAGTACAGACGCAGTTGTTGCAAGAAGCCTGTCCTCTGTTTCAATAAGTTGGGATAACAGGTAAAAAAATGCCGGGCAATGGGCAGCGCCTCCGTGACCCGTAGTTTTTTCACTTCTTCACAAAATGCTTCGGCTTCGTATTCGTCATATTTTTTGCCGGTGGCGCGACAGTAGAAATATTGCGCCAGTACCTGGCAGCAGGCCTGTAGCGATGGCTGAAAATGCTGCTGCCAGTTTTCCTCGCCATACTGCCCGATTTGTTCGTTGATCTCGTCGGCGATGATATCCCTTGCCGCCAGGAAAGCGCCTGCCGGCTCGACCGATAGGTTGCAAATGACTTTAACAGTAACCGTGTTTTTCCCAAAGGCAAAGCTCACCTTGTACGGTACCTGGTCGCTTTTGTACAGATACCTGATCTGCTGCGCCAGTGACTTGACGTGGTCGCCGAATACCAGGAAGTCGTCAAAATTGCGGACGGAATAAAGCTCATCTTTCGGGACACCCGAGAGTATGCTGATGGCGTCCAGGTCATCCAGTTGCTGCTTTTCCTGCAAGGCCATCACCTGGCCGAGCGTGATCTCGCTCAACACAGTAGGAATGCTAAGCCGAAGCTTGCCATCGGTGGTTTTAAGGTTTTTTTCGATCATATGCTCAACAGGCCTGATAAAGGTTGGTAACTGTTTTTTTCGTTAAATGGCAGCCTTGAAACGGGCTCAACTAAGTTGCTGATCTTTAGTTTAATTAACGCGACATATCTTAACGGGTCTATCAAGTGGTTCCAACTGTCCGCAGGCTCGTTCAGCACCCGCCCTGACCGGTCGGTCTTCCACTTATAGCGTCCTATTTCATTACGTAAATTCATGCTGTTTCGTGTGATGTTCAGTTTGTATCTTTTCAAAATATCAATGGATACCTGCACACTGTCCGGGCCCTTTTTTGCCGGGACCATACGCCAGCCCATTCGCCGCAATTCTTCTATCGATTTGGGTTCGGCGCTGTCGGCAATGATCTCGGTTCTTTTGCTTAAACCCGCGTCGCTGAGCTTGCGGGATATATCTGGGTTGGTGAGGCCGGTCAGGTAGAATAATTCCTCGATCCATAACTCGCCATCTTGCCTGTAAACTGCCACGCAGCCTGTTTCGTCGTTCGTAAACCCGAAGTCAAGCCCCGCCGCGATCAATCGTGCATCCGTCGGTACGGCGTCGCATAATTGCCAGTTGGTTAAAACCAGCCCGCGTACTTTGCCTGTAAGACCCCGCGCATAAACTTTCCAAAGCTCGGCGTCGGCAGCCTTTAGGCTCTCGATCTTATCGCGCATACCCTGTTCAAGGAAAGGATTGTGCCGATGGTCGGAAATGATCAACTGCACGCCCGGCCGGCCGATCAGCTTGTCGTGCACCCAAAACGCTGTGTTTGGGTTATAATCGATGTAAATACGCCTCTTTGTTCGCAGGGCCAGTTCGCTGTAAATATCCCAGCTGACGCCGTTGGCTTCGTTCACGAACAAATAATCGCGTTTTCCGGACTTCGCGTCCTGCGCGTCGTCATAACTTTTAAACTCGATAACAGAACCGTTTACAAACTCAAAAACGCGCTCGGACTTGTTGTATGACCCGATAGCCGTCATTAACTGTTCCGAACCCGACCAGATGTTCAGCGCATCGCGCAGGGCGCCGGCCTTCAGGTTCGGGATGTCCTGCCCGGTTACGGTAATTACCTGTTTAGGCTGTTCGCAAGCAAGGCAAAAAAGTACCTGCAGAACGCTATAGGTTTTGCCCGAGCCGGTTCCGCCCTGGTTGATAACGATGTGTTCGCGAGCGTGATAATTTTCAAGGAACAATACCGATGCATTTAAGCCACTCATCATTTTCAATATCCTGTGTAATATTTTTAGTTATATTTACGTAGTTAAGCTTAAAGCTTATGCGCAACCTTTATCGCTTATTACTTCTTGTTTTCATCGCTTGCGGCTGGACGGCCTGCAAGAGCAACGGGAATTACCTGCCTGTTCCAAACGACGCCAAAAGTCTTATCGTCGGCAAATGGATTTTACAGCAGCAGAAGTTTGTGCAATATGTCGACGGAGTGAAAAAAGCCGACACTATTTTGAACGCAACGCCATTCAGCCTTGCATTCGTACGTTTTAATAGCGATGGCACATTTAGCAGTTCAAGTATTTATTCATCAGGCAGTTCCGCCGGCTTAGGCGGAGGAATCACAAATGTGTCTGACGATAGTAACGGTACTTATGCCTTTAGCGGTGCGGTTTTCAGCGTCTCGGCGCCTATCGCCGGGTTCGGTAATGGTAGCAATACCCTGGTTTTCGGCACCGGTGGCACGGTCCCGGTGGTAACGCCGATCTCGAATTCCATTAAGATCGTGGAGCTAACTCCATCTAAACTGAACCTGCACACTGAATATGTTTACACTTACACGATAAACAACGCCTCGCAGACCTATAAGATCGAGAACGATTATTACTACAGCAAATAGGCATCGTTTTAAAGCGCCACGTCTCGTTCATTTGCGGCAGTACCCGGTCCTGATTGCGTTACCTCAACTTTAAGAATCGACTTGTCGGCTGCTTCTTTTTCCGGTTGATCCGGGCCTCCCGTATGCCCCATGCATTTTAAAGCGTATATGGCGCCGCCCGAATGGCCATGCAAGCTCTGTTCAAATATAGCTTCTATCCGCAGTTTCGCCCTGTTAAGCGGCCCATGATAACGGCCGGCCGCCGCACAGGTCTCAAACTCCTCCCTGCTGTTAAATCCAAGATACAAGATCAGTCCTGCCAGCGTAGGGGGCTCGGGCTCACGGATACATAACTTTTCGACGGTGCTTTTGGATTTGGTTTTCATGGGTTCAGATTGTTCGGCGGCAGGCTGAAATTCTCCTTTTACATATTCAAAATACTGGTCTATCAGTTCGGTCAGCTTTATAGCCGAGTCGAACAATTTGTACTTTCGCTTCATTTATGATTATTGTGCCAAATGGCATAACGGAACAATCAAAGATACTAAATTCTTTAGCTTGATCCAAATTCTTTTTCAGAAAAATTCAATTGTCATTGGAAATCAATCTTTAAAAAATATTGGAACAATCGTTCCATATTAATATACATTTGCGGAACAATCGTTCCAAAAATATAAAGAAAAGCAAAACACGAAATGAAAAAGTTAGCGAACAAAGTAGCAGTAGTAACCGGAGCCTCGAAAGGGATAGGCGCCGGCATAGCCAAAGACCTTGCGGCCGAAGGCGCGTCGGTGGTGGTAAATTATACCTCGTCGAAAGAGGGCGCTGAAAAAGTAGTAGCCGACATTGTGTCGAATGGTGGTAAAGCCGTGGCCGTGCAGGGTGACGTTTCCAGGTCGGCAGATGTGGAGCGCTTATTTGCCGAAGCAAAAAATGCGTTTGGCCGGGTAGATATCCTGGTGAATAATGCCGGCGTGTACAAATTTACAGGTATTGAAGAAATTACCGAGGACGAATTCCACCGCCAGTTCAATACCAACGTGCTGGGCTTGCTGCTTTCGACCAAAGAAGCGGTTAAGAATTTTGGCGATAACGGCGGAAGCGTTATCAACATCGGCTCGGTAGTGAGCCGTATTACGCCTCCCGGAAGTTCGATCTACACGGCAACCAAGGGTGCAGTCGACGCCATTACACATGTGCTTTCTAAGGAGCTTGGCCCGAAGAAGATCCGTGTAAACTCGATCAACCCGGGTATCGTTGAAACCGAAGGCACCCATGCAGCCGGCTTTATAGGCAGCGAATTTCAGAAAAATGCCGAACAGACCACGCCGCTTGGCCGCATTGGTCAGCCCGGCGATATAGCGCCGCTGGCCGTTTTCCTGGCATCGGACGATTCGCGCTGGCTGACCGGGGAGACGCTGCTTGCAGGTGGCGGGATGAGGTGATTAGAGGTTAGTGACTAGTGGTTAGTGAATAGTGAATAATGAATAGTCGCATTCTTTTAGATTAAACCGATTAGTCTCTGGTCACTAGTCTCCAATCCCTGATTTGTAAAACAAATCTGTAGCTTTGCCTGAACGGGCAAGGCTTTTTTGCTATGGCGAGGACCAAAGATTTTGATGAAGACGAAGTGCTGCAAAAGGCGATGAACCTTTTTTGGCTGAAGGGTTACAATGCCACGTCCATGCAGGACCTGGTGGATGGCCTGGGTATCAGCCGGTCGAGCTTATATGACACGTATGGCGATAAGCATACCCTCTTTATCCGGGCGCTTGAACGTTACCGCGAATCGGCGCAGCAGAAGCTCAGCAAGATCATCGATGAAGCGCCTACGGCCAGGGAGGGCATACGCCGGATGCTCGAATACACCATAAAGGAACTGGCGGGCGATAAAGAGCAAAAAGGCTGTTTCCTGGTGAACGCGGCGGTCGAAGTGGCCCCGCACGATGCCGAAGTGAACAAGATGCTGTGCGAAAACGATGGCCGGATGGAAGAGTTCCTTTTTGCGCTGATACAAAAAGGGCAGGAGAGTGGCGAGATAACCAATAAAAGCGATGCCAAAACGCTGGCCGATTTTATCTTTAATAATATAAAGGGGATGCGTGTTACAGCAAGGGCAGTAAGCGACAGGGCCTTTTTTGACGATATGATCGGCCTGACCATGTCGGTGCTGGATTGACCTAAACGATCAGCGGCTTAACCAGCATACCCACCAGCACCGAGGCGGCAAAACTCATCAGGGTACCTATCAGTACATATTCGGTTTTTTTCTGGGTATTTTCCTTGTCGCTGAAACGCAGGATGGATTTGGCCGTTATCAGGAAACCTACGGCCGCGAACTGGCTGCTCAGGATGAACGTCAGGATCAACAGGCGTTCGAAAATGCCGATCAATATCCCGGCTTTGGCCAGTCCTTCTTTACTCACTTCGGCGGCTTCGCGCCATCTTTGCGTGGCTATGCCAATGATAATTCCCAAAGGATAGGTGACGATGAGATATGCGGCGATGATCACCCAAAGCCTGGTGTCGTTAAAAATAGCGGGTATAACCTGGCTGATACTGCTAAAGTCGCAGGAAAGTGAGATCCAGATGCCTGCTATAACCGCCAGGTGAAACCACTGGTCGAGCAGAAAATAGAGCAGGTTTTCAGGCCGGTTCAGCTTCCACACGTCGATGCAGAAATGTGTAACCAGGATAACCACCGGCAGCCACCAGTTCGTCCAAAGGCCCGAGAACAGGTAGGCAACGCCGGCTGTCAGCAAAACATGCAGGTATAGTTTGGATGAAAGGTGTTTTTTCTGCTTTTTCTGGCTCACCCATGCTTTGGGCTGCAGCACAAAATCTGTCAGCAGGTGGGCCGTGATCAAACGAAATAGCAGGTCGATGTGCATTATTGATCTAATAATGATGCAATATAGCTCATTGTTTCATCAATCTTATCCCAGCGTGAAAGTTTAAGCCGGTTACTCACCGCTGACTGCGCAATGCCCAGCTCGCGGGCAATGTCCTGTTGTTTTTTGCCTTCAAGCGTCAAAAAGATCACTTCGGCCTGGGCAGTCGTCCATTCGGTAATGAAAATGTCCGCAAGGCTCATGATGGCGTGCAATTGACCATTCATCCGCTCATCTGCCGAAATGATGCGAAAGCGCTCGTCGCTTTCCTTCATAGCGTCGAAGTTGCGGCCGGAGAGGTGGAAAGCCTGCCCGTCCGAATCCAGTACCGAATGGCCGATGGTGGCTATGTTACCAATGCCGACAGCCAGTTTGGCATCCAGCCGAAAATCGCTTTGGGTGTCGGTCTTTTTCAACCAGCAACGAATTTGTATGCTGCGTTTAAGAGCCTGGCCTATGTCGCTAAAAAGCATTTGGAAGCTGTCGGCACGGAAAACCGCCGCGTAGGATGGTTTTTCAACCCACGATCTGATGAGCTTGTTGGTTTCGGTCATCAATTTCTCGCGGGTTTTTTCATCCAGCCTGGAATAGTTGATCACGTCACCCGTAATAACTGCATAGTTCATGTAGCAAATTTATAGATAAAAAAGTTGATAATTTATAATTATTAATTAAAATATTGATAATATGAATTTATCATGTATATAGTTTATAAAACGAATAAAGGAAAATATTTGCGGTTTCAAATTTTCCATTATCTTTGGAAAATATCCAGACAAAATAATTTTCCATGCCTGACGAGTTAAAGGATAAAATCGCCGAAGTAGCAATCAAGCGTTTTTTGCAAAACGGCATCCGCAGCATGACCATCAAAAAGCTGGTTGAACCTATGGGTATCTCGACCAAAACGGTTTATAAATACTTTGACAGCAAGGAGGCTTTGCTGAAGGAATGCCTGCGCAATTTATATGATGGCTACTACAACGAGCTTAAGGCAATCCTGAACAGCGATGAAAATCCCGTAAATAAGCTGCTGATCCTGTTCAGGGGTACTTTGGGCAAGGACTTTGGCGTGAACCGCGAGTTCTTCCACGACCTGAATTATTATTACCCCGAACTGCAGAATGATGCGATAAGCAATGCCAGCCGCAATTATGGGGCGCTGATGGTACCGCTGGTAGAAAGCGGGATAAAAGAAGGCTATTTCCTGCAATACCTGGAACCACAGCTTGCGCTTAAAGGTATCGTAACGCTATATACCTCTATTACGCGCGGCGAGGAATACCGCGATTACCAGGGCAGCCCCTATCCGCTTTTCAAGAATCTGGTCGAGACCTATATACGCGGCATGTGCACCGAAAAAGGGATCAAAGAGATCGACCATAATCCGTACCATAATGATTAAAATAATGAAGAAGGCTATTTTACTGTCTATCCTGTTTTCAGGCTCTATCATTGCCGGCGCGCAGCAATCGCGTAACCTGGACCTGATGCCCATGCCCAGGCAATTGACGCTAAGCGCGGCTAAGCTACGGCTGACCAATAAGTTTACCGTAAGCGTACAGGGCCAGCCCGGCGATACCATTCTTTATAAAGCCGTAAACAGGGCCTACCAGGTATTGAACCGCAAAACCGGGCTGGTTTTTGGCCAGCAATATATTACGCCCGCTGATACTTTGTCGAAAGCTACGGTAACGGTTTCGGCCGGGGCTAAAGCCGAATTTGCTCCCGGGGTGGACGAAAGTTATAGCTTAAAAGTCGACGGGAGTGGCATCAACCTCTCGGCCCCAAACACCATAGGGGCTTTGCACGGCCTGCAAACATTGATACAGTTATGCGGCAAAGACGACCAGGGTTATTATTTTCCCTGCGTTTCCATCAACGATTCGCCGCGGTTTAAATGGCGGGGGCTGATGATCGATGTGGCGCGGCACTTTATTTCCTTTGAGGAGATGAAGCGGAACATTGACGCTATGGCGGCGGTAAAGATGAACGTGCTGCACTGGCACCTGACCGATGATGAAGGCTTCAGGGTCGAGTCGAAACTGTTCCCGCTGCTGCAGCAGAAAGGTTCGAACGGCGACTACTATACCCAGGTGCAGCTAAAGGAAATGGTAAAGTACGCCGCTGACCGGGGCATCATGATCGTGCCCGAATTTGATATGCCCGGCCATTCGCAAAGTTGGTTTGCGGGTTACCCTGAATTAGCCAGTCAGCCCGGTCCGTACCGCCCGGGACCGCGCATGCAATGGCAGAACGAGCACCCGGATCCCAGGCGTCCGAAGGGCAACGGAATAGCGGACATCGTAGCCAATATGGAAGCCCCGACTTTCGACGCGACCAATGAAAAGGTTTACACCTTCCTGGATAAGTTCATCGGGGAAATGACGAAGATATTCCCGTCGGCTTATGTGCATATTGGTGCAGACGAGAACAACGGCATGGCCTGGAAACTGAACCCGGCGATTACGGCCTGGATGAACAGCCACCAGATGCAGAGTACCGACGACCTGCAACGCTATTTTATAAGCAGGGTGCATGATATACTGAAAAAGCATCACCGGCAGATGATAGGCTGGGAAGAGATATACAACGATAAGCTGCCGAAAGATGCCATCGTACACAAATGGATACCAGAAGGAATGGGCGAGGTGATCAAATCACACGGCACGCCGAATGATTTTGCGTCGCATGGTTACGGCACGCTGATCTCGGTAGGTTTTTACTTGGACGTGTTTATGCCCGCATATATTCATTACAACAACCCGGTGCTCGACAGCGCCAATAATCCGAACATCCTGGGTGGTGAGGCGGCGCAATGGACCGAACTGGCGGATAACGAAAATATCGACGGCCGGATATGGCCGCGTGCAGGCGTCATCGCTGAAAAGTTATGGTCGCCCGCTACGGTAAACGATGTTGATGATATGTACCGCCGGATGTTTGTTTTAAACTACCAGCTGGACCAGCAGGGTTTATCCAACGTAAGCAATTACGAACGGGCGCTGAGGCGGTTGACCAACGGCGAACCTACCCTTTACCTGGAAACGCTTACCGATGTGCTGACTCCCGTGAGGGGCTACCGTAAACTGGTAGCAGGGATGATGAAGGCGCCATCGGCATCGTACCAAACCACACCGCTTACTTCGGTATCGGATATTGTGTTTGTCGACTCCGAAACCAAGCGCAAATTCAGAATGCTGGTAAAGGCTTATTTAGAAAATCACAGCAAAAACGCCGAAAACGCCATCAGGGCCTGCCTTACCGCCTGGCAGCAGAACGATGTTCAGTTGCAACCGCTGTTTGCAGGCAACAAGCGGTTGATGGAGGTGCGGGATCATTCCAAAAATCTAGCAGCGGCTGCCGCAATTGGTTTGGATGCGCTGGACAGGGCCGACAAGAACGCGCCTGCCGACGCCGCATGGGTGCAGCAAAAGGCGAATGCGCTCGACGTTTATTCCAAGGCGCACTACGAAACAGAGATAGCTGTGATACCCGAAATAGCCGCGTTGGTTATGGGGCATTTGGCGCCTGAACCTGCATCGTACTCCGCGTTTTAGATGAATCGCAGCGTGCCAGTCCTGAAATGAGTAATCGCCGGATTTATGTGTGTATTAAAATAGAAAAGCTTATTATTGCAGTAAACCGCATTTAAGTATACCATATATAATCTTTAAATGAAGCGTCTTGTCGCTGTATTCCTGTTTCTCATAGCGGTTTCCTATGCAGCGGGCTTACATGCCCAGGATAAAAAGCTGATACCGATAACAAGATATCCTGCCAAAATAAAGGATACTGTTACGCAGACAAAACAGGACACCGCCGAGCAAAAGGATCTGAACGATGTACTGAAGTCGGTATTCACGAAAAACTATAAACCTGTTAAAGCAGATACGATAGGCCGTAAGCCCATTGTGTCTTTTGTGCCTGCCGCAGGTTACTCGCTCCAATCGGAAGCAGCGGTCACTATCTCCGGTAATATCGTTTTTCGTTCGTCGCCGGCCTCGAAGATATCGGCTATTACCACCAGCATGGGCTTTACCCAGCGAAGGCAGTTTACGCTGCCGGTTGTTTCAAACATCTGGACAGCTGATAACGGGTATTTATTCACGGGTGACACACGGTTTTATGTATACCCGCAAAGTACTTACGGGCTTGGAAGTAATTCGAACATAGCCGATGAACAGCCCATGCGGTATGATCTGCTTCGGGTTTCCGAGGTCGTTCTGAAACGTATTGCAGGCAACTTTTTCGTAGGCGCCGGTTACAAGCTCGAAAAGCACTGGGATATATCCTCTGTTGACCCGCTCGACGGTGCGCCTTCCGGTTATTACGCTTATGGTAAAGCAGACAGGACTGCGTCGTCGGGTTTAAGTTTTAACATGCTTTTTGACAGCCGCGATAATTCAGTCAACGCATCGCGGGGATTTTACGGCGCTATCCAATATTACAATTACGTTCAGTTTCTTGGCAGTAACAGCAACTGGCAATCGATCGTGATCGACTTGCGGAAATATTACAGGTTCCCATCCGACTCGGAAAATGTCATCGCCTTTTGGTCATACGACTGGCTGGTGCTGGGCGGCAGGCCGCCTTATCTCGATCTGCCAAGCACGTCGTGGGATACTTACTCTACTACCGGACGGGGATATATCCAAAGTCGTTTCAGGGGCGCGCAAATGGTGTATGCCGAAGCGGAATACAGGTTCAAAATAACGCGCAACGGCTTAATCGGCGGCGTAGCTTTCCTGAACGGCCAATCGTTCTCGGCTGCTCCGGGCAGTAAATTGGAAGCAGTGCAGCCGGGATACGGTCCCGGCCTGCGCATTAAGTTAAGCAAGGTGTCGGACACCAACCTGGATATTGATTACGGCTTTGGCCGGCAGGGTTCGAATGGATTGTTTTTGACCGTAGGAGAGGTGTTTTAGGCGGCGTTGCTGTCATAGCTCATATACAACTGCTTCATAAGGTCTTAATTCGCCGTTTGCCGATGGCCGTGCATAATTGCCCAACAACACTTTAGCTTTACTCATGTCGATCCCGGTAGTTGCGGTGGCATTGCGGCCGTGGAAGTTGAGCAGTATCAGCATCTTTTTCGGGCCAAGCTGCCTGGTGTAGGCGTATACATCGGGGTTCTTTTTATCAAGCAGGGTATATTTGCCGTAAACGAGTACAAGGTTCTCCCTTCGCAATTTTACGACCGACCTGAAATAGTTAAGCACCGAATTCGGATCTTTTTCCTCCGCAGCGGCATTAACGGTTTTGTAGTTCGGGTTGATACCTATCCAGGGCGTGCCCGTGCTGAAGCCCGCATTAGCAGTTTGGTCCCATTGAAAAGGCGTGCGGCCGTTGTCGCGGCATTCAAACGCGATGCGTTCCAGGTAGGCCCGCATATCTGCGCCGATGTTTTGCTGGTGCTGGTATTCGTTCAGCGTGGCCCTGTCGCGGTAGTCGCTTATCTTATCAAAACCGGGATTGCTCATTCCCAGTTCGTCGCCATTGTAATAGTAAGGCGTACCCCGCATGGTCATGATAAATGTCGTAAGCATTTTGGACGACAACTCGCGATACTGCGGGCTGTCGTTGCCAAAACGTGACACCATTCGTGCCTGGTCGTGGTTCGCCAGGAAAATGGCGAGCCATCCTTTATCGGCAAATTCGCTATCCCAGCGGGTAAACACTTTTTTAAAATGCAGCAGGCTGTAACCTTCGGGTTTGGCAATATCCACGCCGTCGAAAGCATAAGCCATGTTCAATTCTTTACGATCGGAATCAACCAGGTCGTGTGCATCTTTGAAAGAATTGCCCGCTCCCTCGGCTACGCTCATCACGTCGTATTTGCTGAATACTTCCGCGTTCATTTCCTTTAAATAGTCGTGCAGGTGCGGACCTATCGCATAGTACCTGGAAAAATTCTTTTCATATCCTTTTGGAAATACCGGCCATGTGGTATCCTTCGCAGCAAACTGGAAGGCGTCGAGCCTAAAGCCATCGATCCCTTTATCGGCCCAGAATTTCATAATGTCAAATACCTCGTGCCTTAATTTGGGGTTTTCCCAATTCAGGTCGGGCTGCTTGCGCGAAAAATAATGAAGGTAGTAGGCATTAGTAAGCGAGTCGTACCGCCACGCATCGTGATTTACGTCAAACAGGCTGTACCGCGGCGGCGGCGTGCCGCGTTCGGCGTTCCACCAATGGTAGTAGTTTCGGTATGGGCTATTTCGTGAACTGCGGCTTTGTTTGAACCATTCGTGCTCGTCGCTGCTGTGATTGACTACCAGGTCCATCACCAGCTTAATGCCGCGTTCGTGTAATCCTTTCAGCAAAGCGTCAAAATCGTCCATCGTTCCAAAATCCTTCATGATATTGCGGTAATCGCTTACGTCGTAGCCATTATCGTCGTTAGGCGAGGTGTATATCGGGTTAAGCCAAACCGCAGTTACGCCCAGGCTTTTGATATAATCCAGTTTGGATATAATGCCTTTCAGATCGCCGATGCCATCACCGTTATCGTCTTTAAAGCTGCGCGGATAAATTTGGTAAACTATTGCTTCTTTCCACCATTTGCGGTCGATGCCTTGCGGGCTGTTCTTATTCTGCGCTAAAAGGATTAAAGGCATAAGAAAACATGTACATAAAAAATAAGCGAGTTTAAGCGGTTTTTTCATTTACTTCGGCTCAAATGGTTGGTTTTGATTGTTGAATTTACGAAATGCGGCGAGGTATTGTAACAATATTATGATATTGAATTAATATATGGCGGCTTATTAATTTGACAACAATGCGCGGATAATTTCGTTAAACCTTTTTCCTTGCAAAAGGTCGAAAAGCTAAATTCGCAGAACCCGATCAGCACAACCCTATGAAACGCAATTTCGCGAAAATCTTACTGCTGATCATGTTGGAACTGACTGCCGCTGCGACATTGTCTGCCCAGAACCGAAAGCAAGCTATTTTAAAAGATACAGTCGGGCAAAAAGACGCCGGCGACCTCGTCAAAGCCCTGTTTCATGTTAAAGTCAGAGGTGCGGCGAATGATACCGTTGGTCTGAAACCAAGTACCTCCGTTGTGCCTGCTTTAGGATATTCATTGCAGACACGCCTGGCAGTATTGTTGGCTGGTAATATGGCTTTCCGTACAGCGCCACGATCGAACGTTTCTACGATCGCATCGAATCTTGCTTACACTCAAAACAACCAGATCACGCTGGCCATACTTTCGAGTATATGGAGCCGGGACAATAATTATGATTTCGTGGGCGTAGCACGCCTTTTTAAGTACTCGCAAGACACTTATGGATTAGGGAGTAATTCGAATTTAAATATCAGCGAACCCATGGAGTTCGATTTCGCGCATTTTTCAGAAGTTGCGTTACGGAAGATCTCGGGCAATGTCTATTTGGGCGCGGGTTATATCATCGATTATCATGTGGATATCGAGCCGCAGCAAACACAAAACAAAGCGGCGTCCGATTATTTTAATTATGGCGCCCAAAATCATACGACATCATCGGGCTTTACGCTAAATGGCTTGATCGATACCCGGGACTCGCCAATCAACGCTTACCAGGGGTTTTATGCGGCATATGAATTCCGGCAGAACCTGAAACAACTGGGCAGCACATCTACCTGGAACTCTTTAATACTCGATGTAAGGAAATACATACGCTTTCCGGCGACTTCAAATAACGTGCTGGCATTCTGGTCGTACAGTTGGCTTACCCTGAGCGGCAAGCCGCCTTATCTCGACCTTCCTTCGACATTGTGGGATCCCAGTACCAACGCCGGGCGAGGTTATATTCAGGGCCGTTTCAGGGGAGCGCAGATGATCTATGGCGAAGCGGAGTACCGTTACCGCATCACGCGGAATGGTTTAATCGGCGGGGTCGTTTTTGTAAACGCGGAAACCTTTTCCGCCCAGCCGGGCACACGGCTGCAATCCATTCAGCCGGCCTACGGGCCAGGCCTGCGGATAAAACTGAATAAGGTTTCGCGGACCAATGTCAGCATCGATTATGGTTTCGGAACGCAGGGCTCACATGGCCTCCTGGTCAACGTTGGTGAGTTATTTTGACGAACATTGCCGATCGTCTGTCTAAAAGTTAATTTTTGTTAAATTTTTGATATCAACCAACCAAAACCTTTGCTAAAACGTATTTTTTGTATATATTTATTATCATTTTGCCGTTGAGGATATGCTGAGGTTGCCTTTTCGTTTATTGTCCTTCGTTTTTATTATCGTGGCCGCGTTGTCGTCGTGCCAGAAGGACGATAGCGTGGGTACACCCGACGCCCTTGCCCAGATGCAGGCCGATAGCGCGCAGAAGCTGAACCTCGTTTCGGCGCCGGGTAATTACTTAGCCGGCAAGGGTACTTTAAAAGTAAAACTGCCGGACACCACTTATACTTTCGACGCAACACAGGATTCTATCGCCTTCGTAAACATCAATATCGACGGCGAAGCCTATTTCGGACTTACGGCTATCAACAAGGCGCATACTATAAGTTTTGGCATTAGCTCGCCGGGATCGCCGATCGCCGAAACCCAAACTTCTGTAGCCGGCTGCCAGTTCCTGCTTCACACACCCGCCGATAAAGCCGACCAGGAATTCACACTCACCCGCAATGGAACTCCGAAGGATTTCGGCACCATTACGCTCGAAAAGTACAACCAGGATACGCTGCTGGCCAAAGGTACTTTTCATACCTACCTCACCAAAAAGAACTCGCCTATGGTGGTTGCCGACGGTACTTTTGAGTTGAAGATGAAGTAGGTGTTAGCGGATGGAGATTAAAGGTATGTCTTAACGAGGGCGTTCAACGCCCTTGAAATTCAAACGAGGGCAAAAAATCCTAATTTTTGCCCTCGTTTATTTTTGTCGTCATCCAGAGAATCAGAAAGCCGAACAGCGCGATAATAGAAAACGCCAGTTGTAAATTAACAGCCTGCGCCACAAATCCTACGAAAGGCGGCACGAACAGGAAGCCAAGATAGCCGACCGAGGAAACAGCGGCAATCGCCGGGCCTTCGCTTAGCGTTTTGGATTTGCCCGCCATACTGTAAACCAGCGGAACGATACAGGAAACGCCGAAACCGACCAGGCTAAAACCAATAAGCGTGGTGACAACGTGCGGCAACAGGATAGCGATGGTAAAACCCGCTACGATAAGTACGCTGCTGTTTACCAGCAGGCGCCGTATGCCCATCCTGCCCGTAACACGGTCGCCGATGAAACGGCCTGCGGCCACACTGATCATGAACACCAAAAGCCCTGTTGTAACGATCTTTTCATTTGCGTGGACGGCCTCGCGCACGTAAATACCGCTCCAGTCGTACATTACATTTTCGCATGCCATAGTGGCAAAGCAGATCATAGCAAATTTGAACAAGTCTTTATCCTGCAATATCAGGATACGCTTTCTGAGCGAGAAAGTGGGTTCTTCTTTTCGCGGCTCAGGTTTTTGGTGCAGGGTGCTGGGGAATGCAATGACCGCCAGTACGCTCATCAGCACGCCGACCGACAACAGGTGCCAGTAGGTGGGGACGCCCAGGAACGTTAATATCCATGAGCTGAAAACCCCCGCCAGGCCCGAAAGGCTCCAGATGCCATGAAACGTGGTGATGATACTCTTCTGGTAAAACTTCTGCACGCTAACGGACTGGGTATTGGTGGCGAGGTTAAGCAGGTTGCGCGACGACCCGAAAAAGAAAAGGATAACGATAAATTGCCAGTACAGGCTCGAATAGCCCACCAACGCCAGCATGACGTTAAAGGCTATCGCACCTATAACCATGATGCGGTTGCTGCTGAAAATTGCAAGCAGCCGGCTGGTAAAGGGTATAGTAACGAAAAGTCCGATCGGCAGCGCAAATAAGGCTGCGCCGAGTTGGGCCTTGTCGAGGTGGAGCTGTAGTTTTAGATCGGGGATGCGAGACGTCCAGGTGGTATAGCCAAAACCGGAAATAAAAAAGAACACCGCATTGGCGATGCGCATTCTGCGGGGCGAAAGGACGGGTGCGGTTTCGGTATCCACTCGGGCAAGATTATCGGTTGCTAAAATAGGGGAATTTGAAACAGACTTATGAAGTTTCCAGGGATTTCGTTAGTCTTTTTTATTATCTTACCAGTCAATTTGAACCTTATGACCTTATATTCAGCAGCAATTACGACCCGAACTTACTGACGATGAGCCCGCAAAGCATTAACCTTAAAAAACCCGCTAACCGTGTTATGCTTATAGGCATAGCGATTGCTGTAATTGCACCACTGGCGCTAACGGAATTGCTGAGGCTTGCTCCTATGAATTATGCGGAAAAACTATTTTATTCGAGGTTTTTATACTGGGCAGACGCGCTTTTTGTGACGATCTACGCTTACCGTGCGGAAAAGCTAAAGCCATTGATTTGGGACGAAAAGAAGTTGGGCGCGGGAGCTTTTGTCTTGTCGGTGTTTGTGCTGTACCTGCTGTCGATAGGCTGCGGCATCCTGTCAAAAATACCATCGGTGTTCGGCTGGCGCGAGAATTACGAAGCGGTAAAAAGGCTGGCGATCGCTATGACGGGAAATACTTTCCTGATGGTTTTTTGCGCGGTTACAGCGGGTTTTACGGAAGAGTTTATCTTCAGGGGCTATATTCTTAGCCGTTTATCGTTAATGTGCAGGAACCAGTTTTTGCCGATACTTATTTCAGCGATCTTATTCTCGGCGCTTCATTACCGATATTTCAGCATCGGGGAATTTATCCTGACCTTTATGATCGGCCTTGTTTTCGGTATTTATTACCGCGAATACCGAAACATCAAAGCGCTGATGGTAGCGCATTTCCTGATAGACTTCATCAGCTTTGAATTGGCGACGCATTTTTATAGATTCATCAAATGATTTAAACCTTATGACCGAACCCGATGCCGTGCAGGAAGTACAAATAGAAGACGAACATCGCCTCATCTATGCGCCCTTTGCTACGAGAAGTTCAGGAATATTAAGGTATTGATGATATTCCATTTCCTGTTCGATTTGATGGCGTTTAACTGATCATCTCCGCCATTTAAACGACTTCTCGTCAATAGCCCTCATGGTACATAATATACCGTCCAGATGATCGCATTCGTGCTGAAGCAGTTCGGCCAGGCCGTCGCTCATCTGCCATTGCTGCGGCTGCCAGTTTTCGTCGAGGTAGTCGATGGTAATATGCCGGTGCCGCATCACCTTCACCAGCAGGTTGGGGAAGCTCATGCAATCGTCCCAAAGTTCAAATTGTTCGTCGCTGAGGCGGTTTAATACGGGATTGATAAAAACCACCGGCTTATCGATGTTCATATAAACCAGCCGCTTCATAATGCCCAACTGCGGTGCGGCTATAGCGCGGCCAAAATGGTATTTGGCCCTGATCTGCTGCATCACGTTGTGCATATCGGCCACCCAGCCGCCTACCTGCGGCAGTTCGCTTTGCAAAACAGGTTCGCAAACCTGGTACAGGCGCGGGTCGCCCAGCATAAGCAGGTCGTCCAATGTTTTCATCAGGCGACGAAGTTAAATAATCTTTATCGTAACCATTTGCGCAGAACTTATTGCATAGCCGCCAACATCGGGGCCGGATCGTAATATTCCAGTTGGGTAACGATCTTGCCCTGCGTGTTGAACATGTCGAACAAAACCATTTCGATAACGGCCGTCTTTTTGGTGGCTTTGTTCACCATTGTCAGTTGCCACCACGACTGCACGGTAAACGGCGCGTCGGCGTATTGCAGACCGTCGGGCGCGCTTTCGGGCGTCATTTTAATATTCTCCCAGCCATCGATCACGTGCTGCCAGCCGGCTTTCGCCTCGGCCAGCGATTTGCCCTTTATGGCATGCCTTACCCTTACGGCCGAATCGGGCGTATAGCGCGTCATCCCAAAAAGCTGGGCGTTCGATGCGTAGCAACGTGCCATGCCGTCGGCATCACCTTTTTGATACAAGGCAGCCAGTTTTTTAACGACTTCGATGTACGGGTGCTCTTTGTAAATGGTGCCGTTCTTAACCATTTTCTGCGCAAAGGCGGCATTGCATAAAAGTGCGAGGGCGATGAGGAGCTTTTTCATTGGGATAAGGGATTGGATGAAACTCAGATTAAATATATCAATTATTTAAATACAAGTAAACCGCTGATTTTAAATATATTTAGGAACTTAAACTGTTTGCCGTCTTTTTTTGAAGTCGGAAGTCGGAAGTCGGAAGTCGGAAGTCGGAAGTCGGAAGTCGGAAGTCGGAAGTCGGAAGTCGGAAGTCGGAAGTCGGAAGTCGGAAGTCGGATTGACTTATTAAATTACAAATAATTTCGCAATTGACAATTCGCATTGCGCAATAAACCAGTGAACCATCACAATGGAAGTACACCACCATCCCGAAGTTGAAAAGAAAGGCTTTAAAGAGTACTTGCTCGAAGGGCTTATGATATTCCTGGCTGTAACCATGGGGTTTTTTGCCGAGAGCCTGCGCGAGCATATCAGCAATAAAGAAAAGACCGCTGAATATATGCAATCGCTGTTGGTTGACTTGAAAACCGACACAGCCAGTATTAACCAATACCTTGTGGGAGAGAGTAAGAAGTGGGATGCTTACAAGGAATTGCTTGGCTACCTTAAAAAGCCTCTTCAGCATGACACTGCCTATCTTTCAAAATTTTACAAAGCTGCCTTTTATACAGTGGGCAGGAATGGTATGGGTTTTACCGACCGCATTATCGGCCAGTTAAAAAATAGCGACAATTTCAGGCTGATCAATAGCCGTGCGGTTGCCGATGCGATAACAGATTACAGCAGCGGAACAGCTTACTATAATTATCTCTCAGATCAAGATGATCATTATACTGGTGAGTCACAGGAGCAGGCACGGCTGCTGATCAATTTCGCAGTATATGCAAGCCCAATTAGTACTGGACAGCAGGTTGACAATACGATCGACCTGATCAGTACTGACCCTCACGTTATACAGCAATATATCAATTCAATTTATCTGAGAGAAATGGTAGAAGGTACAATGAACTACGCCGTTGAACAACAGAAAAAACGAGCCATTGCTTTAATAGGGCTTTTGAAAAAGGAATATAAATTGGAGTGAATTCGGAAATGATAACCAGGGTCAGGAGTCAATAACATTCACTATTGACCACATCATTCACAAAATAAATGGAAGTACACCACCACCCCGAAGTAGAAAAGAAAGGCTTTAAGGAATACCTGCTTGAAGGGCTAATGATATTCCTCGCTGTGATGTTAGGCTTCTTTGCTGAAAGCATCCGGGAGCATATCGCCGATAAGCATCGCGAAAATGAATATATGGCGTCAATGGTCGAAGATCTGAAATCGGATACGGTCATCCAGGCTAAGATGATCAGTTACGTAAAAGTTCATAATGCCATGATCGATTCTTTAATACAGTTGCTAACCTCGCCATCCGTTAAGGAAAAAGGGAACGATATCTATTATTTCGCAAGGAATATATCCATTCCCACGCGGGCTTTTTATAACGACCGTACCATACAACAGCTGAAAAGTTCGGGCAGCTTAAGGCTTATCAGCAGGGTTAAAATTTCAGACGACATTATGGCGTATGACCAAAAAATAAGAGAGCAGTATTTTGATATGGCGGATGGAGAAACGATAAGAGAGTCGTACAGGCAATTGGCAATTAAAGTCTTCGATTCCAGGGTTTTCAATACGATGCAGCGGGGCGACAGGATTATCCGTCCGGTCGACAATCCTTCGCTATTTTCGTCCGATCCGGCTATACTTAACGCCTATATCGGTTCGGCGCAATACCTTAAAAAGTTTAATGAGAACTCCGCAAAAACTGCGGGTAACTTGCTGGGCCAGGCGAAAAGATTGATAGGTGAAATAAAAGACCAATATCCATTGGATGAATAATTTGGAAATCGGAAATCGGATACCAATTTGCAGTTGCCGGCGGGCAGTTTGCAGACTAATAATAAAATAGATAAATAAAAATGACTGCCAACTGCAAACTCAAAACTGCAAACTCATAAAATGGAAGTACACCACCACCCCGAAGTAGAAAAGAAAGGCTTTAAAGAGTATTTGCTCGAAGGGCTGATGATATTCATCGCTGTAATGATGGGCTTTATCGCTGAAAGTGTCAGGGAAAATATCAGTGACCGCGAGCACGTAAAACAGCTGGTCTTACAACTGGTACAGGACCTCAAAACGGATACGATTAGCCTCGATCTGCTAAACAAAAGCGAGCAATTGCAAATGGCTAAAAACGATACGCTGATACAGGTATTGAAAGAGCCAATAACGCAGGTTAATAAAGAAGAAATGCAGAATCTTATCCTTTTTTGTTATGACGTAAACGCATTTCACCCTGCAAACGGTGCAATCACTGCGATTAAAAACGAGATTTATTTAAAATCACTGTCAGATTCGAAACTAATCTCCTATATCGCTAATTACGAGGCCGACGAAACCTTCTACCAGAGCATATATGCTACACAATACGAGAATTTACGCGGGTATTTACAGCCTTTCCTTAGTCAGCATTTCACGAGTGAAAATCTCGATAAAGGAACGTTTAACCGGAAATTATTGAACGGTGACATGCGCGATCTCAAGCAAAATGATATGATACAGCTGGCTTCTGATGTGGCTATTATTAAGGTCGTTAACCATTATCTTAGTCATTATAACAGGGATGTGAAAAAAAAAGCTGATGTTCTTATACAATATACGAGGAAGCAATTTCACCTGGAGTGAAAATAAGCCTGGAAATACGTTTGCAATTGCCGGTGGGCAGTTTGCAGACGCATAAATTAAAAATGACTGCCAACTGCAAAGTCAAAACTGCAAACTGAAACATGGAAGTACATCACCACCCCGAAGTAGAAAAGAAAGGCTTTAAAGAGTATTTACTCGAAGGCCTGATGATATTCCTGGCAGTAACCATGGGCTTTTTCGCCGAAAGCCTGCGTGAGCATATCAGCGACAATAACCGGGAAAAAGAATATATCCGTTCGTTTTCCGAAGACCTGAAAAAGGATACTGCCGCCTTGCATTATAGCATGTGGCGACTCAATCACGATATCAGGGCCTGCGACAGCATTATCAGGCTATATGCCACCAATAAACTCACACAAAGGCCTGATTCCGTAATCGCGGCAATGTCATACAATGGGGGTCACAGTGTCGATGTGTTTTTTAATGATCGTACATCCTCACAGCTTAAGGGTACCGGTTCAATGCGTTTGATCAGGAATAAAGCCATAGCCGACTCTATGCTAAAATACTGGAACAATCAATTCAGGCTGCAGCAGATGCACGACCGTTTTGAAAATATACGGATGGAACAGCACAAAGCCGGATGGAAAACATTCAATTGGTATCCTTTGGTGTACAACTGGACAAAGACCGGCAAAGAAAAGGTGGCGGCAACGAAGGCGATAGCTGATAAAAATCAACTAAACGAATTCGTCAATGTTTGCTCCACGCTTTATAACCAGGGCGGGTTATACAGGCTGCTGCTTAAGGATCAATTGAACTTAGCGACAACCATTATAGCTACCATTGATAAGCAATATCCGCCTGAGAATGAATAGATAAAAGTTTGCAGTTGCCGGTGGGCAGTTTGCAGACTAATAATAAAATAGATAAATAAAAATGACCGCCAACTGCAAACTAAAAACTGCAAACTGATAAAATGGAAGTACACCACCACCCGCAATTAGAACACAAGCCCAAACCCTGGAAGGAGTACCTGCTGGAATACCTGATGATCTTCCTGGCCGTAATGACCGGTTTTTTTGCTGAGAGCTACCGCGAGCACTTGGGCGAAAGGTCGAAGGAACATGAGTATGTGGTCAATATCAAAAAAGACCTGGTGCGGGATACGGTTAACATCAATATATGGATACCGTCTCTTTATAACAGAGTTTCCGGGTTCGATACGCTGATCCGCTGCCTTGAAACGATGGGCCCTGTCAAAAATGGCAGCGATATGTATTACCTCGCCAGGACGTCGACCAGGAACAGTGTCTTTGAGCCAAGCGATAATACCATTCTCGAAATGAAAAGCTCGGGCAACCTGCGCCTGATAAGGAACAGGGACATTATTAACGGCCTGATGGATTTTGAACGTAATATCAGCGAGTTCAACAATCTCTTTGATATTGAGGGTAAGGAGGATGTGCTGAGCTATCCCCTGATCGGCGAACTGTTCGACGCAACTGTGTTTGATAAAATGGTGGTGGTACAGAACCGGGACCTGACTGACAGCGAATACGCCAACGGGTCTACTAACAATACGTCCCGCCCTCCCGGTAATCCGCAACTGCTCAGTTATGATAAGCAAAAGATCAACCTGCTGATCTATTACCTGCACCAGCGCAAATCGAGTTTTATGGGCGAGATGCGCCGGTTAATAGCGCAAAAGGAATTGGTTGAAAAGCTGATAAAAATGATAGATAAAGAATACAAACTGAACAATGAGTAACAAAACCAAAACGCTGTTGATTAAGGCAGTGATATACATTATTTTAGGCTTCGGGATCGCTTTAATTTGGCATTTGATAAAAGGAAGTTGAAGTCGAAGGTCAGATGGTCTGAAGTTAGCCAATACCTAATCACCGGTCGCCGGTAACTAATCACACACAATGGAAGTACACCACCACCCGCAATTAGAACATAAACCTAAACCCTGGAAAGAGTATTTACTGGAATACCTCATGATCTTCCTGGCGGTAATGACCGGCTTTTTTGCCGAGAGCTATCGTGAGCACCTAAGTGACCACGGAAAGGAGACAGAATATATGCGCAGCATGGTACAGGACCTGAAGGCCGATACCGCTGAAACCAATAAGGCGGTGGCCCGCGTCAGGCTCAACTGTTTGGTGATTGACACCATGCTTACCTGTTTAAAAGCAGATAAACCGGATCCTGCCGTACTCGTAAGATCTATCTCGTTCATGTTCTGGACTTATTCAGGGTTTTCCTACAACAACAGGACTATACAACAATTGAAGAACTCGGGTTATTTCAGGCTGATAGAGAATAAAGCCGTAGCTGACAGCATTGTAAAATATGATAATATTGAAAATGCGTTTATTCTGAATGAATACGATGACCTCAAAGGCACCCTGATGACCTATAAAAATATTGAAGCCAAGGTTATTTATTATAAGCAGCTAAACATCAATACCGATACCTGGGGGTTTAACCCTAACGACTTTGAGCACACCGATAAACCTGTATTTGTGACCAACGATAAGGGATTGCTGGCCTCTTATTATAACAGCCTGTTTTTGCATGAAAGGCTTTCCCTTACCTTTTTGCATAGTTTAAAGATCGAGCATGCACGTGCGACCAGGCTGATCGATTTTATAAAAAAAGAATACCATTTTGATGATGAATGAAGCTTGGCTTAGGTCCCATATCAAGGACTTAATGACTAAATGCCGGAATAACATATAGCTAATCTCTAACCCCCAATCACTAATCTCTAAAATGGAAGTACACCACCACCCGCAATTACATCATCAGCCTAAACCCTGGAAGGAATATTTGCTGGAAGGCCTGATGATATTTTTGGCCGTTACCATGGGCTTTTTTGCCGAAACTATAAGAGAAGGTATTTCGGACTCGTCGAAAGGTAAAGAATATATCCGGTCGTACGTGGAGGACCTGCGTCGCGATACGGGCAACTATTCGATCATCCTGACTTTTAATGAAAACAAGCTGGCTGCGCTAAACAAACTGTCTGCCTGTTACGATACGCTTCAGAAGGATAACAAAGCAACCGGCTGCCTTGTGCCACTATTGGTTAATGCTGCATCCAACAGGAGTTTTGGTTTTACAGATGGTACATTGCAGCAACTGAAAAACGCCGGTGGGTTCCAACTGCTAAAGAAAGTTGACAAAGATAGCATTAATGCCTTTGAATTTCTCGTGCGGGGATACATGAATTTTGAAGCCACGGTATTCCAGGAGCGCCAGAATGTTATAAGAGAAATGGTGGTTAAATTGATCACCTTTAAAGCTGCTGAGTCTATCAGGAATGGAGCAACCGAAAACATTCCCACACCATTACTAGCTTGCGGCGATAAGGCACAGCTTAATGAGTTTTTTAACGATCTGTCAATATATAGAAGAGTGACAGTAAGACAAAATGAGATGCTGCGTGAATTTAAAAACCGCTCTGCAACACTTATCAGATATTTCGATAATAAGTATCATTTCACAAATGATTGAAGGAGAAGTTTGCAGTTGCCGGTGGGCAGTTTGCAGGCAAATAATAAAATAATAAATCAAAATGACTGCCAACTCAAAACTGCAAACTGAACATGGAAGTACACCACCACCCCAATCTGCATCACCAGCCTAAGCCCTGGAAAGAATACCTTCTTGAGGGCCTGATGATCTTTTTAGCTGTCTTTATGGGCTTTATCGCCGAAAATATCCGGGAAAAAATTACGGATCATGAGCGGGAACGCCAATACATGGAGTCGCTTGTTAAGGATCTCGCCTCGGATACGGCCAGTTTGCAGGCAGGTTTCCCATTGAAAAACGAGCGATTGAAATCTATCGACTCCCTTTTTCTTTTTTTTGAAAATAATCCGGGCGCCAAAGCGATCTCCGGTGATGTGTACCGCCAGATGAGGAGGGCGGAATGGGATCGCACCTACGTCCGAAACACGGGCACTGTTAACCAGCTAAGGAATGCCGGCGGACTGCGGCTGATACGAAAACAAAAGGTGCGCGATTCGCTGGCTGCCTATGACTTTCTTTGGGACAGGCTCGCTTACTACCACGACGTATATTTTGACAATCAAAGTAAAGAAGAAGGGCTGCTGGAAAAAATGCTGAATGCCAGCGACCTGGTGCATGTTTACCGCCTTAATCAAAAATTCTTATTTCAAAACGGATCGATTTCAGCATCAGCGACTATACGGATCGATCCGGTGTATATGAATGAGTTCATAAATCTGCTTAACTGGCAAAGGGTTATTACCTTCCAGGATGAAACGCGCTATAAGCAATTGAAAAACAAAGCGGCGGAGTTGTGCCGGATGATAAAAGAAGAGTACGGGCTGGAATGAAGTCGGAAGTCGAAAGTCGGAAGTCGGAAGTCGGAAGTCGGAAGTCGGAAGTCGGAAGTCGGAAGTCGGAAGTCGGAAGTCGGAAGTCGGAAGTCGGAAGTCGGAAG
>DASZYQ010000050.1:0-127082 GCA_035545315.1 Mucilaginibacter sp.
ACCTTCACCCTATAATGGATCATCCGGCCGAAAGCTGCACCGAACAAATGGGCGTGCCCGGGCCGTGGTACGAACGTCTTCCCCACTTTAAAATGGGCTTTACGCCCAGCAGCGGCAAGGAGTTGCAATCGGAGTATTTTGTACCGCTGCATCATGCCGTTGAAGCTATGGAAGCGGTGTCGCGACTTGGGAAGCAGGTAGGTCCGCATTTGTTTATTACCGAAATACGCGCGATTGCTGCTGACCATTTATGGATGAGCCCTTGCCACGACCAGACCTCGGTCACTATACATTTTACCTGGAAGCAAGACACCGAAGCGGTAATGAAGCTGCTGCCAATTATCGAAAAAGAATTGCATCCCTTTAATCCGAGACCTCATTGGGGCAAACTGTTTACTATCGAACCTAAAGTGCTGCGGTCGCGGTACGAAAAAGTTGAAGATTTTAAAAAGTTGGTGGCGGAGTTTGATCCTGCGGGTAAATTCAGGAATGTATTTTTGGAGCATAACCTGTACTCATAACACACATACCGTACTATCTTTTCGCTTCATCCATTTTTACAGGCTCGATAAAGATCTGTTTGATCCGCGGAAATTCCTTTTTGATATTGTGAGTGATGCGCTCGATACCGTCGGTAATTTGCCTGGTAGTTAAGTTATCTTTAAAAACAGTATTCAATTGCAGTATCACCTCTTCAGGCGATAAGTACATGGAAAAGTGCCTTTTTACCTTCATAACGGCATCATCCGCTTCAGCTATTTTTACGATTTTTCTTAATGTCTTACGGCTTGTAGTTTCGCCCATGAGCAGGCTTTTGCTTTCGCGCACCAATATCAGCGAGATAACGATCAGCATCACGCCGATGAGCATGGAAGCAATCCCATCAAAATGGGGCTTATGAAAATATCGCCCTAAGAATATCCCCGCGAAAGCGATCACTATGCCAGCTACATCGCCCGCATCGCCCAGCAGAGTGATAAATACCGATGGGTCCTTACTTTGTTTAATAGCCGTCCAAAAGGCCGTTTTACCGCGCTCCTTGTTAAAGGCTTTCATTGCAGCGATCATAGAAACCGAGGTGAATGCGAGGGCGATGGCCAATATACCGTAATTCCAGGCCACACTCCCTTCCAGGTAAGGCCGGCGGAAACGCAAAAGTCCTTCATAAAATGAAATGCAGCCGCCCACAATAAAAATAATGAGTGAAACAACGAACGACCAGAAATACAGTTCCCTGCCATAGCCGAACGGCCGGCGTTTATCCGCCCGCCGGCGGCTGAGCCTGATTCCCCATATTAACAACAGCTGGCTGATGGTGTCGATAACGGAGTGTATACCCTCGGATATCATGGCCGAACTGCCGGTAAACGCCGCAGCAATAAATTTGGAGATTGCGATAAGCATGTCCACCGCCAGTGACACATATATGAACGACCTGGATTCCATTGTCAGTATGCAGTTCTAACAACTTCGACGTTCACATGTTGCGTGTAAATTTTATTTCCTGTCGCCCCGGCGTGTCAATGTGCCGGGTTACGCCTCGAAGGATGTTACCGGCACTTGATAGGTAGCCGGCATCGCGTTTAATGTGCCGCATCTCATTTTTAAATTTAACTACCGTCATGGTTTTACACACCGTACGAAACCATTTTTGCGATCAATAATGGAATATCAATATTTTGAAAACAATTATGCTCCGCGCATCAGACAATTTTTTAACCCGGAAGAAAACCTATTTCCATTAAAGTTGTTACTTTTTCAATTCAATGCGGGCAACCCCTTTAAATTAAATATATTATGAAAAAAATTCCTTTACTTACGCTAATGGCGCTTACCTTTTTTGCTGCGTGCAAAAAGGACAACCTGTCGGGCAACAAAACCGGCCCTGTTTCATCAAAAAAAATGGATACACTGCAGGGAGCCATTACCGCTGACCGTTCACTCGACCCCAGTAAGGATTATTTCCTGAAAGGACAAGTCTACGTAAAAAACAATGCCACGCTGACCATCCCGGCTGGTATCACCGTGTATGCCCAGGTGAATTCCAACCGCTCGTTCAAAAGTGCGCTGATCATTACCCAGGGCTCGAAGATCAACATCAACGGCACTGTTGACAAGCCTGTCGTATTTACATCGGCAGCGACAAACAAACAGCCAGGCGACTGGGGCGCTATCGTTATTTTAGGCAAGGCGCCAACCAATTCGGCTTCAGGAAACAACGCTGCCGGCTTACCGATATCGGCCGACACCCAATACGGCGGCAATGTGGCTAACGACAATTCAGGCTCTATTACCTATCTCCGCCTGGAATACGCCGGAGGCCTTAATCCGCCGGCCGAAAATGAATGGTCGGTTGATAAGGTGAGCGGCTTGGCTATGTTAAGCGTCGGCTCGGGCACTAAGGTTGATAATGTCATGGTGAAATATTCTAATGACGATAGTTTCCAATGGGTTGGCGGTACGGTAAATGCGACGCATTTAATCAGTTATAACGCCGGAGACGACGATTTCGATTTTGACATGGGCTATGAGGGCAACCTGCAGTTTTTGATCGGCTACCGTACCCATGCATCTTCGCAGGCATTGCGTGCTAATGGCGTTGAAAGCTATAACGACTCGATCCCAACTGAAAACACGCCTTTAACCCGGCCGGTTATCTCGAACATGACCCTCATTGGGCCACAGGGCGTTGATGCTGCCGAAACCAATATATGGATGGGCGTTTACATGCGTAAAGGCACACGTTTGGCTATCAGGAACTCGCTTGACGCTGAATTTTCAAAAGGCGGATTTATGGATTGTCCGAAAACGCGCCCCGTAATACTGGCGGATAATGACGCCGAGTTCAGGCATAACCTTGTTGAAACCGACACCCTCGATCGTGCATTTGCCTGGGACCAGGGCCATATCGTGGCTGTACCCGACCCGCAGATGACGACGTTTATGACCAACTCCGTTAACATGGATAGCGTCTTAAACGCCTCTGCCGATATGAAGTTAACGGCTATGTACAATAGCGGCGGCGCTCCTGATCTTACACCCGCATCAGGCTCGCCGGCTTTACAAGGGGCCGACTTTACAGGCGTCGACTTTTCAAATTCATTTTTTGTCGCAACCTCGTACCGGGGCGCTATCGGAACAAATAACTGGGCTGCGCAGAGCGCCTGGGCCGACTGGAAATAGCATTTGTTTGTTTGAATTGATATATAGTAAAAAGCTGATCATCTGCGGGTGGTCAGCTTTTTTATTTGGTCATTTTAACGGGCAGGATGTGGCCGTTTTTATCAAAAAATAATTCATCGATACAAACAACACGGTGATTGGCCGCGGTTTCGCCTAAGGGCCTCCGATGGTAAACAATGTAATATTTATCATCGTTCGGTGAATGGATCACGGAATGATGCCCGGCGCCGGTTGCAATCGCGGGGTCCTGCTGCAATATAGTAGCCAAACGTTTGAACGGCCCGAACGGCGATTTCGACATAGCGTAGGCAACCTTATAGTCGGGTCCGCCCCACCCTCCTTCCGACCACATAAAATAATAATAGCCATTCCGGTACATCATATAAGGCCCTTCGACGTAACCTTGCGGGGTTATTTCTTTATAAAGCGAGCCATCCGGCAGCGGTTCGATACCTGAAAAATCATTCTTAAGCTTTACCACGTTGCAATGCCCCCAGCCACCGTAGTACATATAATACGATCCATCCCTGTCTTTAAAAACATACTGGTCTATCGGCTGCGCTCCATTGACAATTTCATTTATTAAAGGCCGCCCGAGCAAATCTTTGTAAGGTCCTTCGGGCTTATCGGCAACTGCCACGCCAATGCCGCCGACTTCGCCTTTATGCACATCGTTCGCGCCAAAGAAAAAATAGTATTTGCCATCTTTTTGCAATACCGCCGGCGCCCACATAGCCCGTTTTGCCCACTTAACCGCCGAGGTGTCCAAAATGTCATGATGCATCTCCCAATGCTTTAGATCCTTTGATGAAAAGGCGTCGAAGAATACCTGTTTATTGTACGTATCCGAATAAGTGGGAAAAACCCAGTACGTACCGCCGTACTTTATGCCTTCCGGATCGGCATACCAACCCTTGATTATCGGGTTATTGAATTGCGCAAAGACAACGGTTGAACTAAAACAAAGTAAAAGCGATGCAATTAATTTTCTCATGGGGCTAAAATAAAATCATTCCTTATCTTTCCCAACTCATTTAACCTATGTACGACATTTGCTCTATCGGTCATATAACCCAAGACAAGGTAGTTACTCCGCGCTCGGTCAATTACATGCCTGGCGGAACAGCCTTTTATTTTTCTTCGGCCCTGCAAAATCTTGATACGAATTACCTGCTCGTCACCTCGGTAGGCGAAAGTGAACTGCGTTATGTGGACGACCTGCGCAACAAGGGCATTGACGTAATTTCGTACCCGAGCGCAACCAGCGTGTATTTTGAAAATATATATGGTGATAACCCCGACAATCGTACCCAAAACGTACTGGCGCTTGCCGATCCATTTACGGTTGGACAATTGGCGCGCATCGAAGCCAGGATGTTTCACCTTGGTCCGTTACTGGCTGGTGATATCCCCGTCAGCCTGATACAGTTCCTCGCTTCAAAGGGCACGGTTTCACTCGACGTACAGGGTTACCTGCGAAGGGTTGAAAACAGGAAGGTTTATCCCACTGATTGGCCTGAGAAACAAGAGGCACTGCAATACATCGATATACTGAAAGCTGATGAAACGGAAATGGCCGTTCTAACCGGACGCCCCGATCTGCATGAAGGCGTAAAAATCCTTGCCGATTGGGGTGTAAAGGAAGCCGTGATCACCAACGGCAGCATGGGGTCGGCCATATACAGCGATGGTATGCTTTACCACATCCCGGCTTACTTTCCGCCGGAAATTGCCGACACGACGGGCTGCGGTGACACGTACATGGCAGGATACCTGTACAAACGCTCAAAAGGCGCGGATGTGGAACAAGCGGGTCATTTTGCTGCTGGCATGGCCGGACTTAAAACCGCTTCATCCGGGCCGTTTTCAGGTACCGAAGAAGAAATACTTGCGCTGATAGCTAAAACCAAAAAGCCCTTAGATCAGTAAAAGGACTAATTGATTTTTTAACCTTTGCTATTATTCTATATTTCCATACATTTAATATCGACGGAGCACGCGGGCTTATGAAAAAACTTTTTACTATCGTCCTTCTTATTGCGAGCTGTCACGCCTTTGCGCAGCAAGACTCGCTTAAAGTTTTTAATGCCAACCGCGTCAGGATCACCTCGACCGGAATGGAAGTGCTGGGAAGTTGGGGCATAGCCAACCTTGGTGGCGGGTTAGTTGGCTGGAATGTTCCGGCATCGCCGGAGATGCGGTATTTTTTCCAGATGAATACTGCCTGGGGGGCTGTCGATTTTGCAACAGCCTTACTTGGCTATACCGGGACTCAGAAGAACAAGAAGAAACCGCTTACCGCCGCTGAAACGATTAAAGAACAGGACAGGATACAGAAAATATTCTTCGTAAACGGCTGCCTGGATGTAGCCTACATCGGTACCGGACTATACCTGAAATTGAACGGCGACTCGCGCAACTCGCCGATGATGAGGGGTTACGGCGAGTCGCTGTTGATGCAGGGCGGTTTCCTGCTGATATTCGACGGGTTGATGTATCAATCCGAGAAGGCAAATGGCGGTAAACTGCACCAGTTTCTTGAAAAGCACCCGGTTACTTTTGACGGCCGCAGGGTTGGAATAATCTTTCGCATGTAACCTGCTGTAAGTAACAATACCGATACTTTTTGCATATCAGCGGTCGGCGGCTTGGGCTAAAACTGTGATCGGGCTATATTTGACTACAACCAATATATCCTGATGAACACAAAATCAATTCTTTTCCCGGCAATCCTATGTTCAGTTATCGCAGTAGGCAAGGCTCAAACCGGCACCACCACCGTTACAGAATGGCAATATGGCAAAAACGGTGCAGTTTCACTTACTTACGATGATGCTTCAAGACACCAGTTTACCCGGGCTCTGCCGATAATGGAACGCCTGAAATTACCGGCGACTTTTTTTGTGATCACCGGGCCGATAACCGGTTCAAAATATCACGGTAAATTTATCGGCCGGCCGGTAGAGGAGATCATCAAAGAGTCGGCCGCTATTCCTACAGACGACCGGAATTTCCTCGAGCGTTGTTCGGCAGCAGGATATTTAGGTTATAAAGGTACCATCTCTTATCACACCCGTGCCGGAAGCGCGTACGACTCCGGACACAAAGAAAGGGCATTCAAGCTGATGGATTCGCTGTATGCCAAAGTACGTCACGGCGACTTTCCGAAAGGTTACGAGCCGTGCCCCGAATATCTGCAGGCCGAAGGTTCAAGCTGGGAAGATTTTAAGAAAGACGCTGCCAAAGGATATGAAATAGCAAGCCATTCCATTACCCATGCAACCATGCCCGGTCTTGACTCGGTGAACATCGCTTACGAGCTCACGAAAAGCAAGGAGGATATACTGAATCACCTCGGCCCTAAATATACGTTCTCGTGCGAAGTGCCTTATGGCTACGAGAACGAACGGGTAATGAGAATTGCTTACCAGTTCTATCCTGCCTTCCGCAACCGCATGCCCGAACCCTGGCTGAAAGAGATCGACCGTGCAAGCAGGAAACTGCCTCATCCTACCGATAAAGATTATGTGCAATGGCAGCGGGGAGCAACTACCAAAACACCTTTGCCATTGATGAAATCGTGGGTGGACACGGCTTATAACAGCAAAGACATGTGGCTGGTGCTGGTTTTTCACGGCGTGGACAGTCTGGGTTATGAAGCGCTGAACCACCAATTACTGGATCAGTATTTCCAATACATTAAAGGGAAAGAGAATAAACTTTGGATAACTACTTTTGGCGAAGCAACCCGTTACATGCGTGAACGTAAGGCTGCGAATGTTAAATCCGCTGAGAAAGCCGGGAAGATCATGGTTACGCTTACCCATTCGCTGGATAAAGGCATGTATTACCTTCCGCTGACGCTTAAAACTTATGTCCCGTCAGCCTGGAAAAGTGTTAAGGTTCAGCAGGGAAAAAGCATTAAGCATGCCAAGGTTCAGCAGGATGAAAAAGGAAGGTTCATTCTTTACCAGGCCAGGGCAAACGCGGGCGCGGTTACACTATCGAATTCCTGATTTTTTGCTAAACAAGAATTGCGGCGACGATTCCGCTTTAACAAAAAACAAGTAATACATAAGCTCAATTTACACTGAAGGGACATGATCTAGGTCACTCATTTTCAAATATTTCGTCATTTATATTATTTTCCATATCGACTATGTTTGACTGTGGGCTTAAAGGCCGGCTACTGATACCGGATCATGTCATTCAGAGTCAAATACCTTATTTTTTCCGTTGCAATTGCAGGCAGCCTGCGATCGTTGTCGCAAGACATTACCCTGATCAATAAAACCCTGCGCTGGAACCTTCAACAGTGCATCGAATACGCCAAAAAGAACAACATCCAGATCAATACGCTTAGGCTAAGTCAAAAAATCGCACAGCAGGAGTACCTGCTGGCCAGGGCCGGGCGCTTGCCAGACCTTTCGGGTGCAGCATCTCAAAATTTTAGTCACCAGGACAGGCGTGGTAACGTAACGCTGGTAAACGGCAATAGTGTGGTTACCGGTGGCGGCTCGGGTATCACATCGTCCGGGCAGTACGCGCTTAATTCGTCAGTCACGCTTTATAACGGCAACTACATCAATAACAATATTGTACAAAAAAACCTCGACGTCGAATCGGCCAGCCTGAATATTATACAGCAGGAAAACGATATTACCTTACAGATCACCCAGGCTTACCTGGTTGTTCTGCAGGACAAAGAAAACATCATTACAGATACGTCGGTGGTTAACACTTCTCAGGCACAGGTTAAGCTGGAACAGCAACGATATGACGTAGGCGCGGCCGCCAAAAAAGACCTGATCCAGTTACAGGCGCAAAACGCTACCGATCGATACAACCTCACTAATGCCATTAACACTGAAAAAGCAGACTTGCTTACCCTGAAACAGTTGCTTCTGCTGCCAACCGATGCAGATTTTGACACTACCAGGCCCGACACCACCGTTGTGCCCAATATCGTTTCTGTTCCGCTGAAAAATATCGAGGACACGGCCCTCAAATACCGCCCCGAAATAAAGAACGGCCAACTGGGCGTGGATATAGCGCAATACTCGGTCAAACTGGCGCGCGCCGGCTATAAGCCGATACTAACGGCGGGAGGCGCTATTGGCAGCCAATACGCAAGCGGCAGCCCTTACTTTGCACAACTGAATAATAACTTTTATCAGCAAATCGGGCTCACATTGTCCATCCCGATATTTACCCGGAGATCGGTTAAAACCCAGGTTGAGGAAGCGAAGATCAATGTCGACCAGGCACAGCTTAACTTCAATAATACCAGGATCACGCTTTCGCAGGAAGTAGAGCGGGCTTTCCTGGATGTGCAAAATGCACAAAGCCAGTACGACGCGGCAAATGTACAACTGAAATTCAACCGGGAAAATTATCGCATCGCAGCCGAACAATTGAAAATAGGCGCGGTGAATACGGTCGATTTTCTGGTAGAAAAGACAGCCTATGTACAGGCACAGCAGGCATTTATACAGGCCAAATACAACCTGCTGCTTACACAAAAGATATATGATTTTTATCGTGGGGTACCTATCACATTATAACGACGTGTCATCATGAAAAAAAGCTATAAAAGAATCATCATCCTATTGATCATACTCGCCGCCGCGGTCGTTGCCTGGTATTTCTTTGTCAGAAAGCCCGATGAGCCCGTGACCCTGCAAACCGCCAAACCAACGCGGGGTTACATTGCCCAAAGCGTAACCGCTACGGGCAAGATTGAACCGGAGGATACCGTAGCGGTCGGAACGCAGGTATCAGGCATCATCAGATATTTATACGCCGACTTCAATTCGAAAGTAAAAAAAGGGCAATTGATTGCGGAATTAGACAAATCGCTATTGCAGGCCACGCTGGATCAGTACAAAGGGAATCTGCAAAATGCCGAGAGCCAACTCGTATTCCAGCAAAACAATTTTAACCGGCAAAATCAACTATATAAAGTTGAAGCGATAAGCAAAGCCGATTACGACAGTGCCGTTAATTCGTACAACGCGGCTAAGTCAAATGTAGCGACCGCCAAAGCCCAGGTACGACAGGCTGCAAAAAACCTGGCTTATGCCGATATCTATTCGCCTATCGACGGCGTTGTGCTGAACCGAAATATCAGTATCGGTCAAACGGTAGCAGCGAGCTTTAGTACACCCACCCTTTTCATTATCGCTAAAGATATTACAAGGATGCAGGTGCAGGCGAATGTTGATGAAGCCGATATCGGTGATGTAAAGCAGGGCGACAGGGCCACATTTACGGTTGACGCCTTTATCAACGACCAGTTTAACGGAATAGTAAAAGAAATAAGATTGCATCCCTCCGTTTCGGCCAACGTAGTCACCTACACGACAATGATCAACGCGCCAAACACCGATATGAAACTGAAACCGGGTATGACCGCCAATATCATCATCTACACTAAAGAGGTGAATAACGCATTGCTGATCCCGGTGAAAGCTTTAACGTTCACTCCCGACTCGTCGCTTTTGAAGAGTTATCAAATAGAAGGCCAGGCAGGCCGGAAACGAATGGCCACGCCTTCGAGTGCAGGTAATGGAGCTGGCGGCAACAGCACAGCCATCCATATCGCAAAAAGCAGAAGAGATACTTCCGGCACACTAAGGCAGAAAGCCACGGTGTGGGTGCTGCAGGGCAAGAAAATCGTGAGAAAAAAGATTATGACAGGGCTGAATGATAATTTACAGGTTGAGGTATTGTCGGGCCTGGGTGAAAACGATGTTGTTATAACCGGGGTTGCGGGCGGCAGCGTGTCTGCGGGCGCGGCAAGCCCGGGCGGAAGTCCGTTCCTGCCGCAACGGCGCAGGAGCGGCACAAGTACCAGTGGTAACAGGGGGGGCCGATGAGCAAAAATATCCTGGATATAAAGGAATTGAAACGCGAGTTTAAAATGGGCGTGGAAACCGTGCGTGCGTTGCGGGGCGTATCATTTTCTGTCGGCGCAGGTGAATTTGTGACGATCATGGGCAGCAGCGGCTCGGGCAAAACCACTTTACTGAATATTTTGGGCTGCCTGGACAAGCCTACCTCAGGCGACTATTTCCTGGATGGCGTAGACGTAAAGAAATTATCGGGCGATGAACTGGCGCAATTGCGAAACCGTAAGATCGGTTTCGTATTCCAGTCGTATAACTTGCTGCCGCGAACGTCGGCGTTGGAAAATGTGGAGTTGCCTTTGCTCTATAATCGTGATATAAGCATAAACGAACGGCGGAATCGCGCGATGCATGCATTGGAGTCCGTCAAATTAGCCGATCGTTTCGATCATACACCAAGTCAGCTTTCGGGCGGTCAGCAGCAGCGCGTAGCTATAGCGCGTGCGCTGGTGAACGAACCGGTAATGATACTGGCTGACGAAGCGACGGGTAATTTGGATAGCCGCACCTCGTACGAGATCATGTCGCTGGTACAGGAACTGAATTCGGAGCAGGGTAAAACCATAGTTTTCGTAACACACGAACCGGACATCGCCTCATTCAGCAGCCGTACGATAAGGCTTCGGGATGGCCAGGTACAATCAGATACCAAAAACGAGAATAAACGTTCAGCTAAAGAAGTGCTTGCCAGCCTGCCGTCGACCGATGATTATTTGAATGTACAGTAATGAACTTTTTTAATCTCTTCCGGATCGCCTATAGGGCGCTGCAGCGTAACAAGCTTAGAGCGTTCCTTACTATGCTGGGTATTATTATCGGCGTGGCGGCGGTTATAGCCATGGTAGCTATCGGCCAGGGGTCGAAACAAAGCATACACGACCAGCTATCGGCTATGGGATCGAATATGATCACGATATTACCCGCCAGCAATCTTGCCGGCGGCGCCAGGATAGCGGGAAGCAGCTTTCAAACTCTTACAAGTAAAGATATTGCAGCATTGAAACGCAATGCGCAATACCTTACGGAAATATCGCCTTCGGTGAGCGCCCGTGGCCAGGCCATCAACGGCTCCCTTAACTGGCCGACACAGATGGCAGGGGTTGCTCCGGAATACCTTGATATCCGCAAGCTTACGCTGCGCGACGGCGTTGCGTTTACCAATGACGATATACAGACCTCTGCAAAAGTCTGCCTGGTCGGCCAGACAGTGATCGATAACATTTTCCCCAACGGCGAAAACCCCGTAGGCAAAGTCATCCGTTTCAATAAAATTCCGTTTAAGATTATCGGCATACTTAATCCAAAGGGAAATAACGCCTTCGGGCAGGACCAGGACGATATTCTGATAGCGCCGTACACCACGGTTCAAAAAAGAATACTGGCCACCATTTATTATCAAAACATATACGCTTCTGCCGAAAGTGAACAAGTGACCGATGAAGCCGTGGACGAAATGACCAGGATACTACGTACCTCGCACCGGTTGAGGGGTAACGAAGAAAACGATTTCCAGGTGCGGACACAGGCCGAATTAATCAATACGCTAAGCTCGACCAGCGGATTGCTTACCGTTCTGCTCACGGTAATTGCGGGCATATCGCTGGTTATCGGCGGTATCGGCATCATGAACATCATGTATGTATCCGTTACCGAACGCACCCGCGAGATCGGCCTGCGAATGTCTATCGGTGCACGCAGTAAGGACATCATGATGCAATTCCTGATGGAGGCCATCCTGATCAGCATCACCGGCGGCATCATCGGGGTGTTGCTTGGCATATTGTCGACCCAGGTGGTTACAATGACGCTCAAATGGCCAACCATCATATCGCAATCGTCTGTATTACTATCATTCGTTGTTTGCGCCCTGACAGGTATATTTTTCGGGTACTATCCTGCCCAAAAAGCAGCCCGCCTCGACCCGATAGAAGCCTTACGTTACGAATAGTCACGAAAATCCTGTCAACTTTTTTATATTTTTGCGCGTTAAGTGCAGACGATCTTTCAAAACTGATCGTTACCTATCCCGATAAATGGATATATCAGTAGTTGTACCTCTTTATAACGAAGTAGAATCGTTGCCGGAGCTGACCTCGTGGATCAGCCGGGTAATGTTTGAGAACAAATATTCTTACGAGATCATCCTGGTTGACGACGGCAGCACTGACGGTTCCTGGGAGATGATCGGCAAACTGCGTGGAAACGATCCATCGATCAAGGGGATCAAATTCAGGCGCAATTACGGCAAATCAGCCGCGCTTAACGTAGGCTTTGAAGCGGCCAAAGGCAACGTGGTGATCACCATGGACGCCGATCTGCAGGACAGTCCCGACGAAATCCCTCAGCTATACCGCCGTATTACCGAAGATAAATACGACCTGGTATCGGGCTGGAAAGCCAAACGTTATGATCCGCTGACCAAAACATTGCCGACCAAACTTTTCAATTCTGTCACCCGCAAAATGTCGGGCATCAAAAACCTGCACGATTTTAATTGCGGCCTTAAAGCATACCGGCAGAATGTGGTTAAAAACATCGAGGTTTACGGCGAGATGCACCGGTATATACCGGTTATAGCCAAGTGGGCAGGCTTTACAAAGATCGGCGAACAGATTGTTGAACATCGTGCGAGAAAGTACGGCAAGACCAAATTCGGGATGAGCCGCTTTATCAATGGTTTTCTCGACCTGCTTTCCATATTTTTTGTAGGGAAGTTCGGCAAAAGACCTATGCACTTCTTCGGCACAATGGGCGTGTTAAGTTTTCTTGCCGGTATGATCATTACGATATGGATGATCAGCGACAAGCTGTATTCTATCGCCCATAATCAGCATTACAGGGATATTACCGAACAACCTTTGTTCTATATTGCTTTGGTTGCGATCATTTTAGGCTCTCAGTTATTCCTTACCGGGTTTGTGGCCGAATTGGTCGCCCGCAGTTCGCACGACCGGAACCATTACCAGGTGGAGGAAAGGATTTGATGTGCAGATGTGAAAATATGCAGATGTGCAGATGTCTTGAATTCGAAATCCTAAAATCAACTAATTTGCATATTTGCACATCCGCACATTTGCACATCTAAAAATGCTTTTCTCCGTCATCATACCGCTTTATAACCGCCCGCAGGAGATCAAAGAACTGCTGGAAACGCTCATTACCCAAACCTATAAAAAGTTTGAGGTGCTGGTTATCGAGGACGGTTCGGTTAATGATGCGGAGAAAATAGTAAAAAGTTTTGAGGACAAATTAGACGTCCGGTATTTTAAAAAGCCAAATGAAGGCCAGGGCTTTACCCGCAACTACGGCTTTGCCAGGGCAAAAGGCGATTACTTTGTGATCTTCGACTCCGACTGCCTGATACCCGATAACTATTTTGAAACCGTAAATAATTACCTGCAAACAAACTGGCTGGATGCCTACGGCGGTCCGGATGATTCACATCCCTCCTTTACGCCGGTACAAAAGGCCATCAGCTATAGCATGACCTCACCTTTCACCACCGGCGGTATCCGGGGGCGCAAAAAAGGCATAGGCGAGTTTACCCCTCGCAGTTTTAACATGGGTGTGTCGCGCCGGGCATGGGAAAAAGTCGGCGGCTTTGTCATCACCCGTTCGGCCGAGGACCTGGAATACAGCATCCGTATCCGTTCGGCAGGATTTAAGATAGGATTGATACCCGATGCTAAAGTTTACCATAAGCGCCGGACTAATTTTCTGCAATTCTATAAACAAATTCATTTCTTCGGCCGGGCGAGGATCAACCTTTATAAATTCTTTCCATCCGAATTAAAATTAGTGCACTTTTTCCCCGCCATATTTACCCTGTGGCTAATGTTCACGGTGGCAGCAAATCTCTTCTGGGGCTGGGTCGCCAGGATATGCGACATACTACTCGTAGTATGGATTTTGTTGATATTTTTTCATGCCTGGTATAAAAACAAATCGTTAAAAGTTGCATTTTTGAGCGTCGTTGCTGCCCTTACTCAACTTATCGCCTATGGATTAGGGTTTATGCAGGATTTTTGGAAGCGAGTTGTATTAAAAAGATCATAGCCTAAGTATGTATCACCCTTTTTCCGTTCCGGATACGCTTAAAACGGCCTGGTATCTTCTGAAAAGAAATTTTTCCATCGTTTCTATTTATTCGCTCATCGGGTTCGCTACTGTAACGGTTATGAGCTTCATTATCTATTTCGTTCTTTACGGTAATTTGCTTACCTCTTTGGGCATAGTGGCGCTGCTGGTCGGCATAAGCTTCATCTTTCTCGGCTTTATAAAATTGGTTTTTCAGTTGATCGATAAAGAATACTACGACTTCGAGTTCAGGGATATCGTTCCGGATATCAAAATGTTATTCAGCTATCTTTTACTGCTGATATTGGTTAGTACGCTTTCGGTATTTATTACCAATGCCATTAAAGCGCTTGACCAGGGATGGACGCAAAACATCCTGGGGATAGTGACCTGGATATTTTTTCAGTTCTTTTTCCTGTTCTACTTCCCCATCTGCGCCTGCTTTATCGTCGATGATTCATCAGGGCCATTTGAATCGGTAATTCAAAGCATGCAACTTATTAAGGGTAATTTTTTCAAATATTTCCTTTTATTCGCTGTCATCGAGTTAATGGTTTTTGTCGGTTCGATAACAGTTATTGGCATGCTTTTCGTCATTCCATTTGTTAATATTATACTGGTCGTCGCTTACCGCAAGCTGATCTACAGCCACCAGGATGTGGACGACGACCTTTCTGAAACTACTTGATCATGGGTTTAAAAGCTGTATTGAGCCGGGTTTTTTCCGCATGGGTAAACAGGGATCTGAACCGTATTCGTAGTAATTCGATAGCGCTGCAGCAAAAAACATTTCAATACCTGGTAGAAGAAGGCAAAGCTACGGCCTTTGGCCGTCACCACCATTTTGAAGGCGTACACACGTACGACGATTTTAAGGAGCATGTACCCGTGCGCGACTATGAGGCCCTGCGCCCGTATATCGAGCGCATAATTCACGGCGAGGAAAGTGTGCTATGGCCCGGCAAGCCGGCTTATCTTGCTAAAACATCAGGAACAACTTCGGGCGTTAAATACATTCCCATCAGCAAGGAAAGCATGCCCGAGCACATCAGGGCTGCGCGGAATGCATTACTAAATTATATTCACGAAACCGGGAAAGCGGACTTTGTGGACGGCAAGATGATCTTCCTGCAGGGCAGCCCTGCAATGCAAAAAAAAGCGGGGATATCGATTGGCAGGCTTTCGGGAATTGTAGCCAATTTAGTACCCAAATACCTGCAAAAAAACAGGTTGCCGAGCTATAAAGTAAATTGCATCGAAGACTGGGAGCAAAAAGTGGATGCCATTGTCGGGGAAACCATCAAAGAAGACATGCGCCTTATTTCGGGTATACCGCCCTGGTGCCAGATGTATTTCGACAAGCTAAGTGCACGCACCGGGGGGAAAAAGATCAAAGACATTTTTCCAAACTTTAGCTTATTCGTTTATGGCGGGGTAAACTATGAGCCGTACCGTGCGCGCATAGAAGAAAGCATCGGCTTTGCTATCGATTCCATAGAAACTTATCCGGCGTCGGAGGGTTTTATTGCTTTCCAGGATTCGCAAAAAGACAAAAGCCTATTGCTATTGACGGATGCGGGCATGTTTTACGAGTTTATACCGGCAGAAGAATATTTTAATGAAAATCCAACGCGGCTGAGCCTGGAAGATGTCGAGCTGAATAAAAATTATGCACTGATATTAAGTACCACTGCAGGCTTATGGGCCTATAGCATTGGGGACACGATCAAATTCGTATCGAAAGATCCCTACAAAATATTGGTAACCGGCCGTATTAAACACCATATATCGGCGTTTGGTGAGCATGTCATCGGCGAGGAAGTAGAATACGCGCTGATGAATGTAGCGAAAGAGGAGGGCATAGATATTGTGGAATTCACCGTTGCTCCGCAGGTAAATCCGCCCAAAGGACAACTCCCCTATCATGAATGGTTTATCGAGTTTGGCAAAAAACCTGCCGACCTTAAATCGTTTGCATTAAAGGTGGATAAGGCGCTGCAAAAGAAAAATATTTACTATTTTGACCTGATTGAAGGTAACATTTTGCAACCTTTGGTTATCCAAACCCTGCAAAAAGATGCTTTCATCAACTATATGAGGTCGCAGGGGAAATTAGGGGGACAGAATAAAGTACCGAGGCTATCGAACGACAGAAAAATTGCGGACGAGTTGACCGGGTATATCAGCCCCTATACCAACCCTTTCCCCGGAAAGGAAAGGGCTTAAATAACACCAGATGGAGAAACTCAAAATATTTGATGGCATTATAAAGTCTCTCCCTACCGGGGAGAGATTTAGAGAGGGGCTGCTGTGATCAAGAATATTGCCATTTTAGGTTCGACAGGAAGCATCGGGACGCAAACGCTGGAGGTGATCCGTGAGAATTCCTCCCTGTTCAGGCCTTATGTACTTACAGCTCAAAATAATGCTGAGTTACTTATTCAGCAGTCGCTGGAGTTTAACCCCCAATATGCTATCATCTGCAATGAAAAATATTACCATCGAGTAAAAGAGGCGCTTGCGTCGACCGAAGTTAAAGTGTTATCGGGTATTAAATCTATCAATGAGGTCGTAACGCTGCCGGAGATCGATATGGTGCTGACCGCCATGGTCGGCTTCGCCGGTTTGCAACCGACCATCAATGCAGTCGAGGCGGGCAAGGATATAGCACTAGCCAATAAGGAAACGCTGGTAGTCGCCGGTGAACTTATCACCGGCTTAGCAAAACTGCATGACGTAAAAATACTGCCTGTAGACTCCGAACATTCGGCTATTTTTCAATGCCTGGAAGGCGAAGAAAAGAGCAGTATCGAAAAGCTGGTACTGACAGCTTCCGGCGGTCCGTTTAGGGGGAAAAACATCGATTTTTTGGCAGACGTAACGCCTGAAGCGGCTTTAAAGCACCCTAATTGGGTAATGGGCGCAAAGATCACCATTGACTCGGCTTCGCTGATGAATAAAGGTCTTGAAGTTATCGAGGCTAAGTGGTTGTTCGATGTCGATGCTGAAAACATCGAGGTAGTCATCCATCCGCAGTCGGTCATCCACTCGATGGTACAGTTCCGCGACGGCTCCATCAAAGCCCAGATGGGACTACCGGATATGAAGCTGCCCATACAGTATGCCCTGGCCTATCCCGGACGGATAGTTAACAATTTCAGGCGGTTCGACTTCGCTCAATACTCCAGCCTTACCTTCGAAAAACCTGACACAAAGACATTCCGCAACCTTACGCTGGCTTTCGAGGCGATAAAAACGGGTGGTAATATGCCATGTATTGTCAATGCGGCCAATGAAATTGCCGTGGCCGGATTTTTGAACGGCAGGCTGGGTTTCATGGCGATGAGCGATATTATTGAGGAATGTATGCAACGCCTCGCCTTTATCGGGCGTCCTACGCTGGAAGATTATTTGAATACCGACCGGGAAGCGCGGCTTTTTGCTGAAAGCCTGGTAAATAAAACATTGCTAAGAACTTTTACGAATTGATACAAATTAAGGAATGAATATAGTGATCATGGTGGGCCAGTTGCTGCTGGGCCTTTCAATTTTAGTTATTTTACACGAGTTTGGACATTTTATAGCGGCCCGCGCCTTCGGCATTAAGGTTGATAAATTTTATCTCTTCTTTGACGCCTGGGGCGTAAGCTTATTTAAATTCAATTATAAAGGCGTTGAATACGGCATCGGCTGGCTGCCGCTTGGCGGTTATGTTAAGATAGCAGGCATGATCGACGAGTCGATGGATACTGAGCAGTTAGCCGGTCCGCCCCAGCCCTGGGAATTCCGATCTAAACCGGCCTGGCAACGACTGATCGTAATGCTTGGCGGCATTATCGTCAATATCATCGTCGGTATCTTCATTTTCTGGATGCTGACAGTTAAATACGGCGAAACCTACATCCCGATGAACAGCGTCAAGTACGGCATCGTTCCGGGCAGTATCGGTAAAAAGATCGGGCTCAAGCCGGGCGACCAGGTAGTCGGCGTCAACGGCAAACCTGTAGAGCGCTTTGAATACCTGGATAATCCGAAAATTTTCCTCGACAATACCGTATTGAACATTCAGCGCGGCCAGCAACATCTCGACATTGCAGTCCCGGCCAGCATTTTAAATGATATTTCGGACAAAGGCACCAACGGCATAGACGAGTTTATCAGTCCGCTGCCGCGTACCAAATTCCGGGTAGATTCGATTGTACCGGGCGATAATGCCGCAAAAGCCGGTTTATTAAAAGGCGACAGCATCGTAGCGATAGACGGTGTAAAAGTTTCTTTTTTTGATGAATTACAGGCGCAATTAGCCGGCAAAAAGAACAAGAACGTCCAATTGTCTATAAAGAGAAATAATGCCGTGCAAACTATCACTGCCCAGGTGGCAAAGGATGGAAAGCTGGGTTTTGTTACAAGGGGAGATGTGCCCAAACTGGTTACCGAGAAATTCGGCTTTTTTGAATCCCTTCCGGTGGGCGCTTCCCGCGCATGGGCGAATTTTATAGACAACGCCAAAGGGTTGAAGAAAATAGTTACCGGGGATGTAAAGGCCAACAAAGCCATCTCAAGCCCAATAGGCATCGCCCAAATGTACGGCACACATTTCGACTGGCTTAAATTCTGGAGCCTTACCGGCTTTCTTTCTATGGTACTGGCGCTGATGAACCTGCTGCCTATACCTGCCCTTGACGGCGGACATGCCATGTTTCTGATAATTGAAATGATCAAGGGCAAACCGCTGAGCGATAAATTTCTGGAAAGAGCCCAGATCGTTGGATTTGTAATGCTGATCTGCCTGATGGTTTTTGCCTTCGGCAACGATATCATGAAGCACTTTGTGAAATAACTACGGCCCATATAAGCAAAAAAGGCGCCTTGCAGGTGCCTTTTTTGTTTGTATACCGGTTATTAAACCGCCGGATCTGCCGGCTCTGCATCATAAACTGTGCGCTCCTTTTTGAATACGGCGGCAGCTATCAAAGCGATAACGGCGCCAATAATAGGGATAATAATGGCTGTAGCTATCGCACCGAACAGGGCGCCATATTTTCGTGCAATTTGCAAGGCATTGTCGATCTGTTCATCTGATAATCCCTGTTGAGCCAGTTTGTCTTTCTGTTCAGCAATGCTCTGCTCGAGTATCTGGGGACTCAGGTATTTGAGGTAAACAAAAATAAAGACAGCGGTCATCAGACCATAAAATATGCCGTATAATAGTCCGGGCATAAAGCCTTCGCCGAACGTCATATACCCCCCAAGCTGGTCGCGGTATTCCTTTACTGCCAGGAAAGAAAAAGCGATGAAGGGAATATAGCCTACGATCTTGGCCACTACGCTTTGGCTCATATCCAGGAACTGGAATACATAGGTGAGTACAACTGAAATAACAAAACAGATAATAGCCCATTTAAATCCGACTTTAGCCGAACTCGGTTTGATTTTTTCCATTGCGGTTTACGTTTAAGTGTTAAATAAAATTAAACAATAATCCGCAATACCTTGAAAAATCGGCAAATTATTCGTCAGGGCTTACCGGGGGCATGTATTCCGGCGGATTGCGCCTGAACAGGGCCGCAAACGCCAGCGCGAAAATAAATAAAAACATAATGGTAAATATGTATCCCTGCAGGATGCCGCCCATCGTTATATTTTTTTGATCTTCGAATTGTTTTTGAATCTCGGCTTGCTTTTGAGCCACGGCGGCCTGGTTAGCCCCGGTTCTCTTTGCCAACTCGGTCGTAGCGCGCACCATGGCCGCCTGCGTTTTGCTCATCATGTCCGGCTCGATCACCCTGGCAAACAACATATCCCTGCCAAGCACCTGTATCATGTAGGAAACAAGAAACATAATAAAAATACCGCTGACTGCCTGTCTGAAGGTCCAGTACCCGCCTATTCTTTTTCGGAGATCAAAGCAGAACAGCAATACTACGACGACGGGCAGAAGCACAGAAAACAGTATGGGACTAAAAATGATCATCATGACATTTGCAGTCGCCGAAATGATCAGGTAAAAAGATGCGATGCTCAGCGCCAATAACACTACGCCCAGCACAAGGCCGCTTATTATCGATCTTTTCTTTATTTTTTGATTTAACGAATCCGACATCTTACGTTCTAAATAAATGATTCTAATATACCTATCACAGCCATGTCGAAATCCTGGTCGGGCGCATTGGCCGCAATGGTTTCCTCGTCAATCGCCGAGTTTTCCAGGCCCTGGAAGAAGCACATCATCGGGTAAAATATTTCCTTCAGTTCCGAATCTCCGGGCAAATCCCAGGCCACACGGCTGATCTCTTCCACGGAACTTTCCATTAAAATCTGGTTAACGATCACCGGTTCGTAAATGCGATGCTCGTCCTGGAATTCGTCTTCATCAACCAGTAAAAATTCCGTCAGGTAATCTGCAAGACCAGGCTCGATACCTTCTTCGGCGCACTCGTTCAGGTAAAGCAGCAGGTTTAATATCTCCGTGCCCCTATCCAGCGTTTGCTCCTCAATTTCCGCCCATTCCTCTGTTTCCAGGTAATCCTCTTCGAGTTTTTTCACATCCTCGCTGAAAAAGTTGATCAGCAGCAGATCAAAGAACACTTCCCTGAGTGATTCAATCTGCGGATTTTCGTCAAATATTTCATCAAGCGCATCTACCTTACCAAGAAAGCTGTCTTCAGCAGAAAAAGCTTCATAAAACTCGCCGGCAAGTGGTGTGGCGTCGTAATCGCTGTATTCCGAAAAAGCACTAAGGGCTGACTGAAGTGCTTTTCCAACTTTTTGATCTATCATAGGTTAGGATTTAAACAGCTTGTTGTTGTTACAGGTGAGCAGCACCAGCCCCTTGAGTTTTTTATCCATAAAGGGTGAATTGTACGACTTCGATCTGTTATTTGCCTTATCATAGGTCCATTCCGCTTCCTCATCCAAAACCGCCAGGTTAGCAGCTTTTCCTTCGGCTATTACCGGCACTTCTATGTCCAGTATCTTTCTCGGGTTGATCGCCATTTTTTCGACGATCGTCTCTGTCGTCAAACCAGCTTCTATGGCGATGGAAAATGCTGTTTGCAGGCTGATCATGCCAAACTCGGCTACTTCAAATTCCACGTTTTTAAACTCCACCTCGTGCGGCGTATGCTGCGATACGATAGCGTCGATCGTACCCTCCTTCAAGCCCTTAAGCAGGGCATTCACATCTTTTTTGGTGCGAAGCGGCGGCTTTACCTTATATTGGCTGTCGAAGCCAAGCAATGCTTCGTCTGTAAGTAAAAGGTGGTGAACGGCAACGTCGCAGGTTACGGGCAGGCCCTTCTTTTTGGCCTCCCTAATAAGGGATACCGACCGTTCGGTCGATACCGTCGTAAAATGTATTTTCGAACCGGTGTATTCGGCGAGGTAAAGGTCGCGCGCGATCATCAATTCCTCGGCAAGCGATGGTATGCCCTTCATACCCAATAAGGTGCTTACTTCGCCCTCATGCACTTTGGCCTTTCCCGCTATCGCAGTGTCCTCGGGATACGAAAGCACCAACGCATCAAAGCCTTTGGTGTACAGTAGTGCGCGCTCCATTAATCCCGCATCCTGCACCGGTCGGTTGCCATCGGTAAAGGCTTTTGCGCCGCTCTGGTACATATCGTACATTTCGGCCAGGTCTTTTCCTTCGCGCTTGTACGAGATCGCCCCCAGCGGATAAAAATCCACCAGGTTGTGTTTTGAACGGTTTACAAGGTATTCTATTTCGGCCTTCGAGTGTACGGGCGGCACCGTGTTAGGCATCAGTGCGACGCCCGTAAATCCCCCGGCGGCAGCGGCTTTGGTACCGGTTTGCAGATCTTCCTTTGTTTCGAGGCCCAACTCGCCGATGTTGCAGTTAAGGTCAAAAAAACCCGGTGAAAGTTTCTTTCCTCGGGCATCAAAGGTTTCAATATCCAAATCGATCTTTTTGGCGATCCGGGTTATTTGTCCTTTTTCGATCAATACATCAACAACTTGCTGGTAAAAGGGCGATCCGGGGTCGGCTATCGTCGCGGATTTGATAAGCAAATTCATTTACGCTGCTTTAGGATGGAATGTTTTCGATCACACCTGTTATGCAACCACTTGTTTTTCAGGCTTATAATATCTAATAAGCACGACTTCGGCAGCCAGGAAGATCAAAGCCAAAATTATACAAAGTTTCCATAATTGCAGACCAAAATTTAATCCTGACACTTCGCCCTTCAACGTGCCCGGCCCGGGCTCAAGAATATTACCCGCCCGGGGAAAGTTCCGCTTCAAATCTGCGGCTGTCAAATAGCTCATGTCCGATTCCTTGCGGTTATCATTAAACGCCAATACCGCAATAGTGCTGTCTTGCTTCTTCAGTTCATAGTTACCGGTCTGCTGGAGCTGATCAGAGACAAAGAGCCTGGTGCTTCCGCCCTGCTGCCGCACATCGGGTATCATCGTATAATCGCCCTTTACCAGTTTCAGCACCTGCTTTTCGTTCACCTGCACCGGGGGCACTTCGATGCTTTCATCCCGTCCGAGGGTGTAAAACAACGGCAGGTTATGCCCGCTAAGCAACGCAATACGGAATATAATGGGTACAAATAATGCGTGACGCTGCAGATTGCTGAAGTCATCGCTTAAAGGCACTGCCGAAACATATACCTTACCTTCGCCGCGGCTGTAACCTGCCCAAAACGGTTGCCTCCCGGGCAGGTCCATCAGGTTTTCACCACGAACTGCCGAGCTCAGCCGGAAATATTTTTTAACCGACGGCAGATCGGGGTTTTGGGGATACGATTCGAAAATATTTTTAAATACCGCATTCCGGAGGTTCAGCGCAGCTATCCTGGTATTGTCACTTACCAATTGTTCGGGCCAGGCGGCATTCATGGATTGCAGGAAAATCTTATAATTGGCTAAGTCGGCATCTGTCGATGGGAAAAATGCCAGTGTACCGCCGTTTGATTCGTAGGTTTTCAATTGCTGTGCTAACCCGGTCGATATAGTCTTAACATCACTTACAACGATCAGCGGGTAAGTACCCATGGCCGCATAGTCTACATTGCCGTCTGCTACCCTTTTTGCAGCGAAAAACTTGTCGGCGTCAAAAACAGCCCTTAAAAAAGGATTAGCCATACCGCCATCGATCAGCAATACCGGCATTTGCTGTTGGACATTGAAAGTAAAATAAAACTGGTTATCGAAAGTTACCGGGTTGTCCTGTAATTGTATCTCACCGCGTTGCCAGCCACTCTGCAGACCCGAGAAAGACAATGTGTCCGTTTGCACCGAACGGGGGCCGACGGTATAACTGCCGAGCGCTTTTTGTATGCCATTGACCGAAAGCTTAAGTGGTATTTTTTCAGCGGTTTCGCCGGCATAATTGTGCAGCTTAACTACTAACTTCTCGCTTTCTTCCGGGCGATGAACCGCGGTGAGAAGCCAGGCCGAATCGACTGCAACATTAGGCAATTCGCTGGCTTTCAGTCGTACCAGGTTATAATGAATGCCGCTATCAGCCTTTACCACATTAGCGCCGGCAATGTTTTTCTGAAAATCGGATATGATATAAGCCGAACGCACCGATCCATTTTGTTCGTTTAGCAAACCTTGCTGCCTGTTAACAATTTGCTGTAAGTCCCTGCTTTGCGGGCTGATCTTTACCGCGTCAACCTCATCATTAAATTCGTCGCGGCTAAGCAGCCGTTGATGTTTGCCTTCAAAATCCTGCGTAAGCAATTGAAAACGGTCGTTTATGTTATAAGCTGATGCGATTTCCTTAGCCCGGCGTTTGGCTTCGTCGAGCAAGGTGCCCTCTTTACTAAGGGCTTGCATAGAATAGGAATTATCGACAAATATGCTCACAACCTGTTGCCTTGCAGCGCCGCTTACATTTTTGGCCGGAATATACGGCCGTGCAAACGCCAGCACCAGGAATAACAGCGCCAGTAACCGCGCGGCCAATATTAACCGTTCTTTCAAATTCCGCCGCGACGCCTGCTGCTCCTGTATCTCCTTCAGGAACTGCACGTTACTGAAATACACTTTTTGGTACTTGCGGAAATTGAACAGGTGTATGACGACGGGTATAGCCAACACCGCCAATGCAAAAAGGAAAGCCGGGTAGAGGAAGTGCATTACAGATGTGCGAATGTGCAGATATGCAAATGTGCAAATGCATATCAAATAAAACAAACGTTGTAATTTAGGTATTATTTCGGCATGGATTGGCATATCGGCTGTTCGGGTTTTCACTATAAAGACTGGCGCGGTGTTTTCTATCCCGAAAAGCTGGCCGTAAAAAACTGGTTCGAATATTATTGCCAGCATTTTAAAACGCTTGAACTAAATGTGACATTCTACCGCTTTCCGAGGCTGCCATTTCTCCAGAACTGGTATCAGAAAGCACCGGCCGATTTTCGCTTTTCGGTAAAAGCGCCAAAAGCCATCACCCATTTCAAACAGTTTCATGATACGGCCAGGATGCTGGGCGATTTTTACGGAACGATAAACGATGGGCTCCAGGAGAAGCTCGGGCCGGTGCTGTTCCAGATACCGCCACGGCTTGGTTACGATGAACAACGCTTAGAACGGATTATAACAAGTCTTGACCCGACTTTTAATAATGTGATCGAGTTCCGGCATGTAAGCTGGTGGCGCGAAAATGTTTATAAGGCATTAGCCGAATATAATATCACCTTTTGCGGAATGAGCCACCCGACGCTCCCGGATACTGTGATAGCCAATACAGCGTCGGTATATTATCGGTTCCATGGCGTGCCGGATTTGTACAGGTCAAGCTACCCGCCCGAGTTTTTACAACATATCGTCAATACGGTCAAAAGCGACGAAAAAATAAAGGAAGGATGGTTTTATTTTAACAACGACTATGACGCTGTAGCGGTCCTAAACGCTAAAGAAATGATAGCGATTGTGTGACAAAGAATGTTTATTAATTCTAATGAATAAAGTAAATTTGTATATTCATTAGCGAAAACAATGAAAGTATTGCTAGACATAAAAGATAACAAAGCAGAGTTCGTAATGGAACTACTTAAAAATCTTCCATTTGTAAAAGCTGAAACAATCAGTGCATCCAAAGCTGATTTTTTAAAAGGATTCAAAGAAGCAGTAAACGAAGTCAATCTGGCTAAACAGGGGAAAATACAGCTTAAATCCGCAGATCAATTGTTTGATGAGCTATAATATTGAGGCTACTTCTTTTTTCGAAAAGCAGCTTAAACGCCTTTCCAAGAAGTTTCCATCGCTCAAGTCCGAATACATTCAACTGGTCAATACCCTGAAAGAAAACCCATTGCAAGGTACAGCAATCGGAAATAATTGCTACAAGATTCGAATAGCCATCGCGTCTAAAGGAAAAGGGAAATCAGGAGGAGCAAGGATTATTACCCATGTTCAACTCGTTAAAAACAAAATTTTCCTTTTATCAATTTATGATAAGTCCGAGCAGGCCGACATTTTAGATAATGACCTGAAAGAATTGGTAAAGATAGTACAGTAGTCCGGTTGCGTATTAATCGCTGGTATGATGGCGCCTTTTCTTTTTATGCTTCTTCTCCGTGTTACGTTGCTGAGATTTTTTTGAAGATGCTTGTTTTTTAACGGATGCCGCTTTAGCGGGCTGCAACTGAGTGACGGAAGTGGTTTTGTTATCCGCCGAGTCCGTGCTTAACTGCTTTACCGTAAATTCGTTGCCGCGCAAACCGTACTGAAGCACCCGTTTGGCCGCCGTTGGCTTGGCGTCCTTATCGCTACTGTCGTATATCGGAAATTCACGTATGAATTTACCTTCCCTAATATAAAAATTGTCGCCGCCCCGGTAACCTTTGCGTTGCGATTTGGTTAGCCTCGGAAAGTCGAGTTTATTAGCTTTACTGTTGTTAAACTCAAAAGCGTAAATGGTGGCGTAGTTGGTGCTGTCGGTACCTCGTGCCTGGATCAATATCTCGGGATTACCGTCGAGATCCATATCCGAGTTGTAAACGTCGACTATTGTACCGTCAAGATCACCGGTGGTCGTGGTAAATTTTTTAGCCGCTGAATCAGAATGAAGGATCAGGAAGGCTCCCGTCATTGCCGATCCCCTACCCCAGCTTAAAACGTCATAATCCTGCCCGGGCGATACTTCGATCAGCTTGTGGAAGCGGAAAGGTGCAACAAAATCCGGTTTTTTGACAGGCTGCGCTGGTACAGTTTTTTGAGGCTGATTGCAGGCTGCCAACATTACGGTGCCTATGGATAAAAATAATACTGACCTTGCGTTCATTTGTCTTAGTTATACAGCGTATCGGGCGATAGTTCGCTTTTGGGCTTGCCCGGCATGGACATATAAACCCGCAGTGCGCTTATCTGGCCGACGTCAAAATATTTCAACGTAAATTTATGATATCCTTTTTGTAAAGCCACTGCCCCACCCTGCTCAACCAATGGATGTTTGCCGTCATTGTTTACTACCGGCTGATCATCTATGGACAACACTGAACCGTCATCAGATTTGGTCGAGAACATGTACAAGCCGTCTGTGTCAATACGGATATAACCGTTATATATTACTCCAAAGGTGGGATTATTCTTTTTCAACAGGGACGTATTGAAGCTTTTTACCACGCCGCTATCTATCACTGCGGCATTTTTAAATTGCTCGGTATTATCGAACGTACCCTGGAAAAGTTCGTATTTCAAGCCCTGCGCATTTCCCTGGTACGCAACAGGCGCCAGCGGAGACCTGTTATATACAACCGTATGGCTAACGTGACTGCGTTTTCCCGACGGTGTAATCTCAATCGTTTGCAGTTCCCGGTAGTCATCCTGGGGAACATTGTAAGTTATTGGGGCGGTGTATTCCAAATCGGTTTCACGGGGCGTGTAACCGTCGATGGTATAATAGATCTTCGCCCCCGTTACCGAAGGTTTGAGTTGTACACTCAATTGCGAACCGAACATGATGGTATCCTGTGCCCCGATAGCATAAGGCACACGATAATCGTAGTTGTACTTATCCAGGAAAGCCAACTGACCGGGCAGGCGGACCTCCGAGAAATCTTTGAAATTTTTCTTCGAAAGCTGCGACCAGGCTACTTCCGACAAGGCCAGCACCCTCGGATAGTACATATACTCTGCTTTGGCGCCTGTGGGAATATATTCCGACCACAAATTAGCCTGCACACCGATGATAAACTTCTGCTGATCGGGTGTTAAGACAGCAGGTGTCGGATTATAGCTATAAGTTTGCGATAACGGCGAATATCCGCCAATGCCCAGCGGCTCGTCGGTTTTGCCCTGCGCATGATCGAGATAAAGGCCATTGCTGCCGGGAGTCATAATCACATCGTGGCTTTGCTGCGCCGCGGCAATACCGCCTGCTTCGCCTCGCCAGCTCATTACGGTGGCATTCGGCGACAAGCCGCCCTCCAGTATCTCGTCCCAGCCGATAATGCTGCGGCCTTTCGAGTTAACAAACTTTTCGACGCGTTGTATAAAATAGCTTTGTAATTGTTCCTCGTTCTTAAGCTTTAATTTTTTGATCAGTTTCTGGCAAAAAGGAGAATTTTTCCAGGCGTCTTTGGGTACTTCGTCGCCGCCGATGTGGATATATTTGCTGGGGAACAGGTCCATCACCTCAGTCAGCACATCCTCTAAGAAACCGAACGTTTTATCGCTTGGGCAATAGATATCGTGGAATACGCCCCACGACTCGGCGACCTTGTAAGTCTTTGACGGATCGCAACTAAACTCAGGATACGCGGCAAGGGCGGCGCTGGAGTGACCCGGCATTTCTATCTCAGGCACGACATTGATATAGCGGTCGGCTGCATATTTCACCACTTCGCGTATCTGCTCCTGGGTATAGTAGCCGCCGTAAGGTGTGCCGTCATATTCTTTCGGCCGGCTCCGGTCGTGGCTGTTTCCGATCAGGGTTTGTGCGCGCTGGCTCCCTATCTCGGTCAGTCGCGGATATTTCTTTATTTCTATCCGCCAGCCCTGGTCGTCGGTCAGGTGCCAGTGAAAATTGTTCAGCTTGTAATAAGCCATCATGTCGAGTGTCTTCTTAATAAACTCGACGGAGAAAAAATGTCGGCACACATCCAGCATCAGTCCGCGATAGCCAAAACGAGGATAGTCCTCTATTTGGGCACAAGGAATCCTTATGGCTGCCTCGTGGTTGGCAGGTATTAGCTGTATCAGGGTTTGTATTCCATAGAACAAGCCCGCGCCTTTACCGGCTATGATAACCTGGTTCGGTGTAATGGTCAGGCGGTAGCCCTGGCGGGGCAGGCCTTCTGTGCCCTTATCGGTCAGAACAATGCTATTTGATACGCTTGCGCCATTGTTTACTTTAAGCTGGTTGTTTAGCGATAGTTTATTTTTCAGGTAGTCGGTAAAGAATATTACGGCTTTATTATCGGCACTGTCGGCGAGTAGCGTTGTTTCCTGGCTTAACACAAATTCACCGTTGCCTCGTTGCACCGAAACGGGCGCGGGGACGATGCCCATGTTCGGATCGTCGTTTTGAGCATTGGCTGCTAAACACAGGCTCGACAAAAGCAATAAAGCGGCAAAATACTTCATAGTTTAAACGTATAGAATTTAAAGGTGGTGAAGTTAACGGATTTTGAAAAAAATCTGTTTCAAATTGTGTAAAAAATGCGCACTGAAACAAAAAAGCCGCCCGAAGGCGGCTCAGCGATGATCAAAGATTATATGATGGAACTTCTAAAAAGTGCTTGCTTTTACAGCCCTGCGAATTCGCCTGCGGGTTTCTCTGCCGAAACTACGCCGTCAATGGTGCGAACCATGTGACCGGCGGCGAACTCGGTGCTGTTTACGGTAGCGCCCTGGTTGTATTTCAGGCTGCATTCGCTAACGTTGCCGGCAAGGTCGGCTTTGGCGCGGTCGTTAACCGTAATGTTTGCGCTGAAGGCATCGAAGTCGAACTTAGCGTATGCGTTGTTGTTCAAAGTAACCGTCAAGTCGATGCCCGAAAGTCTACCGAACGACCTTACTTCGGCATTATCATAGGCGTTGATGGAGCGGAGGTCGGCTGCCTTTACCCAAACCACCAGTTTCTTGCCCGAATAAGACGAGATACGCAGTACGCCGTTGCGGCTTTGCACCACGGCATCTTCGGCGTAGTAGCGGTTATAAACCTTTACCTGGTCGGTCTCGTCGTTTGATACGTACAGTTCCACGTTGCCATAAACTTCTATCTTGCTGATGCGGCTTACGTCGGTCAATACTGTTGCGACTTCTTTGTCGTTTTTGGCGTTACCATCTGCCAATGCTGTGCTTCCTATACCAAGAACTATTGCTGCGATAGTTGCGATGGTGAATATTTTAGTTTTCATATTATTTAAATTTTAATGTTGTTGTCTTATTGTTCTAAATACACTCATAAGACGTTTGCAGCGGAAAACCGTTACAGCAAAAAGGCCCCAATTAGGCTTACAGGGGCGTTTTCTCGGTGAAATACGGAATGGTGTCGGTGAAATTTCCGGAGGGTGAAAATGGCGGCGCTTAAAGTAATCAGCAACGGCTTATATTAACCTTTCCGCAATAATTATAATACGTTTGATACCTCGCAGATTTTTTTGAGAGGCCGGTGCACTATTGATCTTTTTGCCTTATATTAGCTTTACTCCCCATTAATCTTGCTATTGAACTCGCGCCGGCACAATTTCGGGCAAGGCTATCTATTTCTTATCGTTACGTTAAAACCAAACTTATCTATGAAACAACGACTTTACTCCCTTTCTTCGCCGTCTTGTGTCGTTTTAAGAACTACTTTTTTAGTATTTCTGCTGCTGGCTACGGGGCTTTTAGCAACGGCACAGCAAACGGTAACCGTAAAGGGCACCGTAACCGATGCCAAAACCGGCGAGACCATTCCCGGCGTAAGCGTGAACGCACCCGGCGCCGTTACCGGCGTCTCGACTGACTTGAAAGGCAATTACGCGATCAGCGTTCCGCCGAACTCAACGCTCAAATTCAGTTACGTCGGCTATGACACGCAGAACGTTCCGCTAAATAACCAAACGGTTATCAATGTTAAGCTGCAGGTTTCGTCATCGGAACTGAAAGAAGTGGTAGTTACAGCGCTGGGCATTTCCAAAGAACGCCGCGCCATTGGTTACTCGGTAACCGAAATAAAAGGCGCCACACTGACCGAAGCGCGCGAAAACACCTTTGTGAACGGCCTGGAAGGCAAGGTAGCCGGCGTTAACGTAAGCAGCGTGAACGCCGGGCCGAACAGCGCATCCAACGTGGTAATACGCGGCATTACTTCCATGACGGGCAACAACCAGCCCCTGTACGTGGTAAACGGCATCCCGCTGGTGAACAATAACTACGCGACCACCGATGTGAATACCGGCTACGGCGGCAAGGACGGCGGCGACGGCATCGGCGACATTAACCCCGACGATATTGAAACCATATCGGTATTGAAAGGCGCCGCTGCTACGGCGCTGTACGGCTACCGCGGAGCAAACGGCGTTATCCTGATCACCACCAAAAAAGGCAAGGCCGGCGAAGGATTGGGCGTCGAGATCAACTCCAACTTCGTGGGTCAGCATGTGATAGACGAGACGGATTTCCAAACCGTATACGGCCAGGGAAATAACGGCGCCAAGCCGATAAACGCCGCGGATGCGCTGGGTTCGATGGAGTCAAGCTGGGGCGCTAGAATGGACGGCTCGGAGGTCTACCAGTTCGACGGCGTAAAAAGGCCCTACCAGGAGGCTGCCAAAGGCAACCTGGCACGCTTTTACACCGATGGCGCGGAATACACCAACACGGTGTCGTTCAGTAAAGGCTTTAGCGACGGCAGCGCCACCCGCTTCTCGGCCAGCGACCTGCAGGACAACAGCTATGTGCCCAACGCAGGTCTTCAGCGCCTTACGTTCACCCAAAATACCAATCTGAAATTAGAAAAGCGCCTGACGCTGGACCTGTCGTCGGAATATGTGTCGGAGTATACCAAGAACGCTCCCAACGTAGCCGACGCTGTGGGCAACCTGAACTGGGGCCCGATGTTCGTCCCGCCGAACATCAATATCACTACCCTCGCAGGGCCCAACCACAACGGAACGCAAGCCAACGGCAACGAGCTGAACCCGTTCGGCGACGTGTATACCACCAACCCTTATTTCGCGGCGTATGAGTTCCAGGGCGCTATTCACCGCAACCGTTTCATCGGCTCGGCAAACCTCAAATACACTTTTGACGACGGTTACTTCATTGGTTTCCAGGTGGCCGACGATTATTTGAACGACCGCAATACCAACGTCGAGCCGATAGGCACGGGTTACCTCGTCGACCAGGGCATCAACGGCGACATGTCCGAACAGAATGTAAAACAAAGCGAGCTGAACCTCGACCTGACCACCGGCCGTAAATTCAACATCAGCAAGGATTTTACCGCCAATATTTTGCTGGGCGCCAACTACCGCAAGTCGCAGCAGGAATACGTTACGGCTTCGGGCCAGAATTTTGCCACGCCGTTCCTGTACAACATCGGCAACCTCGAAAACCTGCAGGAAAGCTACGGTTTAAACCACGAGGAATATAATTCCCTGTACGCGAGCGCCGACCTGGGCTATAAAAACTTCCTCTATTTGACTATCACCGGCCGCAGCGACTGGTATTCGACGCTGGCTCCGGGCAAGATCAATTATACCTACCCGTCGGTCAGCGGTTCGTTCGTATTCTCCGAACTGCTGCACATCCCTGCGATGGACATGGGCAAATTAAGGCTCAGCTATGCCGACGTGGGCGGCGAGGCGGAGGGGCCTTACCAGACGCTGCAGGGTTATGCCATACAGGGCACGCTTACTGTTCCGGCTGGAACCTTCCCCGTAGGCGTGGCCGGCAGTACCACGGTTCCGAACCCCTTGCTGAGGCCATCGTCGAGGCGGGAGTTCGAAGCAGGTACCGAAATGGACTTCTTCAAAAACAGGCTGCGCCTCGACCTGGCGGTCTACCAAAAAAACGTGATAGACGACATCGTCCCTGTAACCATCGACTACACGTCGGGTTACAACTCGGCCCTACTGAACGTGGGTAACCTGCGCTACAACGGCGTCGAACTGGCTTTGGGCGGCACGCCTTTTAAATACGACAAGTTTAGCTGGGATATCGATTTTAACGGTTCGTACACGGCCGGTAAAGTACTCGCCCTTGGCGGCCAGCCCTACATTACGCTGGGCTCGGCCACGCCCGACTGGGGTTCTATCGCCTACATCCAGCAGATCGTAGGCAAAGCGCCCGAACAGATCATCGCCCAATCGGCGGCGCGCGACGCCAGCGGCCACGTCATCCTCGACCCTACGACCGGCGCACCCGATCCCTCGGCATCCGTACCCAAGGATTATGGCACGGCCATCAGCCCCTGGGCGGCGGGCATCAACAACACTTTCCGCTACGGGCATTTTAACGTTTCGTTCCTTATCGACGGCAAGTTTGGAGGTAAAATATTCTCCAACAGCAATTTCGTGGCCTACGAACAGGGCCTTTCGAAAGCGACGCTGCCCGGCAGGGACAAACTTTACGGCACGGACCAGGTTTACCCCGCAACGTACTACGGTAACTGGGCCAACGCCGACCAGGGCATGTTTGTGTACGATGCCAGCTTTATCAAATTCAGGCAGATCATCGTCGGGTACGACATTCCCGGAACCTTCTTTCACAGTAAGATCCGCGGCGTCCGCATCAGCTTCGTCACCCGTAACGTGTTTACCATTATGAAGCATATCCCGAACGTTGACCCCGAAGCCAGCTATTCTGCGTCGATCTATTCGCAGGGCCTGGAATCGGCCGAAGTGCCCTACTCAAGAACTTATGGTTTGAACCTCAATATAAAATTGTAAGACGATGGATAACGTAATAAAATTTATACCCATGAAATTCAGATCGACCTGTTATATCGCAGCCGCCATTTTATTAATGGCCTGGGCGTCCTGTAAAAAAGACCTCACCAACGCCAATATCGACCCTACCAAAAGCACGCCCCAAGCATATAACCTCAATTTTTTACTAACCGAAGTACAATTGATGTATACCGGCAGCACCGATTTCGGCGCCGAGAACTGGTACGACGAATGGGGCGAAATAGCCGAATTTGTGCAGCATACGGCATCAACGAACACCGCTTTTTACTCGGGTGATAAGTACCTGAACAACGTGGGCGGCTTCGGTGTGTATTTCGACCATTCGTACATCTACCAGGTGCAACCGGTGGTTGAGCTGTACCAGCTAACGCTGAATAAGCCCCAATACCGCAACCTGCACCAGATAGCCAGGCTGATGAAGGCCCTGGTGTTCGAGCGGATAACCGACCTGTACGGCGATATCCCCTACTCGCAGGCCGGCCTCGGTTACTACAGCCACATTTTTACCCCTGTGTACGATAAGCAGCAGGATATTTATACCGACCTGATCAAAGAAGTGAGGCAGGCCACCGACAGCCTGAACGACAACTACGATAAGCCCTCGGGCGACGTGTTCTATTCGGCCGACCCGGGTACGCAGATCGAACGCTGGAAACGTTTCGGCAATACGCTGCTGCTGCGCATGGGCATGAGGCTGACCAAGGTGGACCCAACCACGGCCCAGGGTATCGTGACCAGCGTACTGGGCAAAACCATGCAGAGCAACGACGAAAACGCCATTGTGCAGCACCAGGCGGGTAACAATGTAACTCAAAACCGCGACGCATGGGCCATCTTCGGGCAGGATAGCACAGATGTTAAATTGTGCAGTACTTACATCAATTTCCTGAAGGACAATAACGACCCGCGCCTGCCGGTCATCGCCTGGATATACTGGCAGGACGCCGACGGCAACGTGCAAACCGACGACGACCCGAACGACCAGGTGGGCATGCCGCCGGGCTATATCGTCGGCGGCACCAACCCGGCTCTCGACATTACCAAAACGCCCACCTACCCGCAGTCGCTGGGCATTTACGGCTATTCGCGCTTTAACGATGGCGTGCTGAACAACAGCGCGCCTAACCTGGTGCTCACCTATGCCGAGTCGGAATTCCTGCTGGCCGACGCCAATAAACGCTGGGGAATAGGCAGCAGCGCGGCCACGCATTATGATAACGGCGTTACGGCGGCCTTTACACAACTGCAGGCTTATGGCGCTGGCATCAGCGAGGCCGACGCGGCGGATTACCTTACCGCGCACCCCTATAAAGATTCGGATGGGCTGAACATGATCAATACGCAGTTTTGGGCCAGCACCATTTTTAACGAATACGAAGCCTGGAGCAACTGGCGCCGCACCAGCAGCGCCGCCACCCCGAACGGCTACCCGGCCCTCACGCCCACGCATTACCCCGGCAATGTAACCAACGGCACTATACCCCGCCGCCTGGCTTACCCGCCGAGCGAAAAGGTATCCAACCCGGCCAACTATAACGCCGCTGTGGCCCGCCTGCAGGGCGGCGACCATATTACCAGTCGCGTTTGGTGGGATACGCAGTGAGGAGGTCGGACGTCAGAGGTCAGAGCGTTAACGGTAAGGGGCGACGATTTTAGCATAACCCCGCCTGCCGGAATGGCGGGCGGGGTTTATTGTTTGAACACGATTTTTAAGATTAGTTTGATCACCGCGATCGTACCATCTCTCCTTCGCGCGTCGTTGCGATAAGGGGGTACCGAAGAAGCAATCCAGCGCCGGCGGATACCACAGGGTTGAACTTACCAGGTCATTTGTTAAAATTGATTTAAACTTATAGTTTTGTTTCAACTTAAATCTCAGCATAATGAAAAAAAATGTAAAAATCACGGCGATAGTGCTGTGTACATGCTTAGCCTTGTCGTCTTGTTATGTAAACACCTTTAATGTAGGAAAAGGGGCCCAGGGTAACACTACGGTAACCAAGTGGAACCACTACCTCATCGACGGTCTTGTTCCGGTTGAAGTATCCGACCCCTCGAAATTGGCAGGCGGTGCAACAGACTACACAGTAACCATTAAACACAGTTTCGTAAACGGGTTACTTACCTCAATCACTTTTGGTATCTACAGCCCTACTACAACAGTGGTAACCAAGTAATTTATAGTCCGGTGGTTTCCACCGGACTTTTTATTTCCTCTTTGATGAAATATTTCGTTTTTTTTCTTAGCCTGGTCCTGTTTATTGCTACGGCCATAAGCCTTATCAATATCGACTTGCAGGGCGGAAGTTTGTCGCGGTTTGGTTATGGCTACATAACCGGCAAGGTACTTCTGTTGCTTGTTTTTTTGGCGCTGATGTTCTTTTCAGGCCGAAGCATTTACCGAAAGAACTTTAGTGAGCGTTGAAGTAAATTCCGTCCGTCCGCAATTTGAAATAGGCAGTGGAACAGCATATGCGGCATGTGTGCGCCAGAATGGGAGAAGAACTGCGCTCAGGAACGTAGTGAAAAATCTTATAAAAGCGATTTGTCTTTTAATCCGCCGGCCTGCGGCCAGCCAAAGGGCAAACAATGAAGATACCTACTTAAACGTCATGAATGTAATGAAATCATTACTAAAAGTTGATTTACAAACACTCATCTTTATAGTAAAATAACAAACTTAAGCCATGAAAAATTATCTTTTTTTGTTTTTAGGCCTGTGCCTCGTATTATCATCGTGCGCTTCAATTACCTATTTTGGCGACAGGATGCCCCCCACAAACGCAGTCGACATTTATTATTCGGACCATGATGTTAAGAAAGATTACACCGTGATAGGGCATTTAAACCTGGTTAATGAAATGCAGGTCGACCAGGAACACGTTAAAGCCAAACTGGCCGCCTACGCTAAGAAAATTGGCGCCGACGCCATCGTTATTTTGGGAACAGCCTCTGCTGAAGATACTGTCGATGCCATCGTAAGGGCCGATGCTTTAAAATATAAATGATACCACTGATCCCAGGTTTAGGATATAGAGCCTCTTCGGAAACGGAGGGCTCTTTTGTTTTTGAACACGTTTTTTAAGATTTGTTTGATTACCACGATTGTCCCACCTCCCTCCCAGCGTCATTGCAATCACGGGTTGGTTTTATTGTTTTGTTCTTTACTTTGAAACGCGATTAAAAAAACTCATTGCGAGGAGCCAAGCGGGATGTGCATTTGGTGTAAGCTGGCTGCATTTATAGAAAAGCTTTTTTAACAAGGGCTTAAACCGCTGCCCGCAGGATAGAAATCGCCTTTTCCGCATGTTCGGCAGTCAGACCTACAGAAGGGCTTGTTAAAACAAGCCGTTCCTTCAACTCCGGCGGAAGCGCTCCTAATTGCTTATCATCATCAATGATCACTGTACGCCTTTTCGATCGCGGGTGCTTACTATACCAACCCAATATCTCTTCGCGACGGTTATCCTGCAGGAGGTTATCCGGAAGCTTGTCAATTTTTTTGGCATTTATACCGCGTGCTGACAGGAGATTTTTCCATTGAGCCGGCGTGTATTTAGACTTATGCGAGGTAGTCAATAAAATAGATGCATTAGTCTCAGCTAAAATACGCTTAAGGGCATCTACAGCGCGGGGACTGAACACAGGAAACCCGTCTGAATGCATTTCGGGTTGCCGCCAGGAATTGGCGGGCACCATAACGCCGTCTATGTCCAATAATATTCGCATAAAGCAAAGTTACAACTCTTTCGCTTTACCTAAGGTCAGTTCCGTTAGTATTTTCAGGTCGATTTTGTTATAGGCAGCGTCCCGTTGATCCAGCACAGCGATATGCTCGGCAGTATCCCAATCATCATCCGACAGTTCGACAGCCCGCCAATCGCGCACTTCAGTTGCGGAAGTTTTTTGACTGCTCACGCGGCCGATCTTGTACCCGGTCAGCAGCGCGCTGATGTAACGGTGATGGCCATCGATTAGCAAATCTTCACAAATTTTGATCTCCTCGAATTTAATACCGGCCTGCATTTTTGCGCAAATACGCCGGATGATAGGGACACAAAGCTTAGCTTGCGTAGCCTGCAATTCGAGTATGTTTTCCGAAAGGTAATTTTCAATTTTTTCTTTTGTGACCATAAGTTTAGGTTATCAGCCAGGTTCTGAGCGACAAAGCCAACAGTACAAAGATACTAAATTTCGTACGTCCTTATCCTGGTTTAATAGTTAGCGGTCCTTACACTTTTTGTCTGAACCGGAATTAATAGCATTACAGAATTAGCGGAATTCGGGCAACTCGGTAATTCCTAAAATTAGGGTTCCAACGATTTGGGCGTTCCCCGCGCTGCGCTTGGGTCAGGCTTTTCGCTTATACTGCGCGGGCATTATTCACAAGGCCGGTATTCGCTTCAATCCTTAACGCGGTTTGAACACGATTTTTAAGATTTGTTTGATCACCACGATCACCCCACGCCTCCCTCCCAGCGTCATTGCAATGACGGGTTGGTTTATTTAAAAAAAACCGTCATTGCGAGGAGCCAGGCGGGAGGCGCAGGGCCGCGACGAAGCAATCTCGTCAATTGTACCGGTTTTGAACGGCGTCCTTGATCAGCACCTTCCTCGTTTAAGCGTTAGCGTAGCGTTCTCTTCAATCAGCGAATAATTGCAGAACTCCGTTCGGGTTTGAAACGGTGTGCTTAATTGGCGGACGGAGTACTTCTTTGAATGCCTCCGTTTAAGTCGCCCGTCGGAAGAGTCGAACCAGTTTGGAGGATAAATCTAAAGCCAAAGTATTTTTGGTTCCGATAAGGTTTCCTCAAAAAAACAATATAGTCCATCAATCTAACTACAACGCCGATTGTTTGGCCTTTTCGGTAATTTCGTTCACGAATTCAGTTTTTACTATTCTGTATGCCACCCTTTCATGTTTAAACTCCTCTGCAAGTTTTAGTTTTAATTGCTCATATTCTCTCGCGGTTTCTGGATGTTTAATCAGATAATCTCTGAAAAGTATCCTATCCCATACCGGATGGTCTTTGGGGCCGGCATGTATATGATAAGTTTGCTCTTTGGGACTTGATATATTATATCCTTTAACAAAAACCATGTGAGGGCGAGGCCCTTCATTCTGCCAGTTAAACTCATACGACAAACTTTTCATCAAATTAATTAATTTTTGATTTTTCTCCTCCTCAAAATCCACCTCCATCAAAATGTCAATGGTATCTTTAGACGAAAGCCCGGGTACGGATGTACTTCCAAAGTGTTCAATTCGGGAAAACATTCCTGCTTGTAAAGTATCCGTAATTAACTTCTTTTCTTTTTCAAACAGTTGGGGCCACTGCGTATTGTATAAACTGATTTCTATGGGAAAAAGACATCCTATTTCTTCTTTCGTTAAGTCCGGTAGAGTCTTTTCTTTCATGAGGTAATTATAAGGCATAAGTACCATAGGCACAAACGAAAGATTGCTGCCCACCCTGGTTTAAGAGTTAGCGCAGCGTTCTCTTAAATCACGGAATAAATGCAGAACTCTGTTCGGGTTTGAAACGATGTGCTTAATTGCCGGACGGAGTCCTTCTTTGCATGCCTTGATTTTTTCGCAGTTGTATGTTTTCTTAGGCGCTCAAGAGGGCTTCGCCGTTAAGTCACCCTTCGGAAGACTTAAACCAGATCAGGGTTGTATGTTTTCTTATGCACTCCAAGAGGGCTCCCCCGTTAAGTCACTCTTCAGAAGACTTAAACCAGTTTGGGGGAAACGCTGGTATACCAATAACAAAAAAGCCGCCTTCAATCAAGGCAGCTTTCTTCAGAATATATGATGAACTTTTACAAGTGCTTACAGGGTTACCATATCGTCGCCGGCGGGGATGTTGGCGCTGTCGCTTTCGTTAGCGGCAACCAGGCTATACTTGTTCACGCTGCTGGTTACGTCGCGGTTCAGGGTCAATTCCTGGGTAGTACCGCTCAGGTCGGCTTTAGCGCGGTCGGCTACGGTAACTTTGGCGCTGAAGGCGTCGAGGTTTAAATTGGCCGAGGCGTTGTTGTGCAGCGTAACATCCAGGTCGATCTGCGAGAACCTGCCAACCGATTTTACTTCGGCGTTGTCATAAGCGGTGATAGCGCGCAGGTCGGATGCCTTTACCCATACCACTAACTTCTGCGGAGCGTATGACGAGATGCGCAGTACGCCGTTGCGGCTTTGTATCAGGGCGCTTTCTGAATAGTAGCGGTTATAAACCTTTACCTGGTCGTTGTCGTCGTTGGATACGAACAGTTCGACGTTGCCGTGTACTTCGATCTTGCTGATGCGGGTTACGTCGGTAAGCACCGTGCTTACTTCGTCGTTTTTAGCAGCGCTTTTGTCGGCTGCGATGCTTTTTGTCCCTGCGCCAATAACCAGGGTTGCGATAGTTGCGAGTGTTAAAATTGTAGTTTTCATATCTTTAATCTTTTGATCGTCTGTTGTTTATATTTTCTTGTTTTTAAATACATCCATAAGACGTATCCCCTGAAATAACGTTACACAGCAAACCCGACTATTAGATGTATGGCAGGTTTTCTTCGGCGAACGGCCGTTTTGTGTCGGTGAAAAATCGAGGATCGCTGTGGCCGAAAGGCAGAAGCCGGAAGTCTGGACCGTTGATTAAATGATAATTTGATCTCGCCGATACCTGAAAAGACTCAAGACTCAGAACTCAAAACTTAGGACTATAAATAATACTTCTCCCCGTCTGATTTTATCTTGCCCGCGTCGAGCAGCAGGCGTATGGTTTCGATGCGGTCTTTTTCAGTGCCGGCCTGCACGCGGGTTACCAGTTCGCCGGTATCCATGTCTTCGGCGCTTAGAAGCTGTACGATCTCGGCGGTAATGTCGTCCACGGTTTCGGAAAGGTTCCTTTTGCGTTTTTCTTCCAGGCAAACATCGCATATACCGCATTTGGGCGCATGGTCTTCGCCGAAATAGGCCAGCAACATCTGGCTGCGGCATTTTTTATGTTCGGCATAAAGAAATACAGCCTCCATTTTCCGGGTATAAACCATTTTGCGCTCGTCGATATAGCGCTTATTGATAACCAGTTCCTTGTTATCGCACCGCGGCTGAATAAAGGTAACCTGCGGCTGATCGGTTTGCTGTAAATAGTTGAGGACGCCCATCTGCTGCAGTTGCTTTAGCCCTTCGATCACCTGCTGAACACTCAAATTGCTTCGTTTCGCCAAGTCGAACTCTCGCAGCCGCACATAGTTTTCAAACGAGCCGCCGTACGAACGCAGGATGGTCTTGATAAAAGGGTCCCAGGCTTCATTAGCTATCTGGAAGCGGTATAATTCCTCGTTCGACACCTCGAATTTGAAACGCGACGGCAGGAAAACGCTTTCGGTAAAGGTCAGGTATTCGTCCTGCTCCAAAAACTTCAGTGCATTGATGGTTTTGGTTGGATCGAGTTTATAACGCGAGCAGAATTCGCCCAGGTCGAGGTCGAAGCTCAGCCCCTGCCCTGTTCCGTAGGCCAGGTGAAAGTGACTGCCGAGCAAATGATAAACCTGTTTGATCTCATCGACCGACGGGAAAGCCGAGAGCAGCTTCCTCTCATTTTTCAGGCGATCGGCCGCTGTATGAAGCAGCACCGCGTACGACTTATGCCCATCGCGCCCTGCCCTGCCCGCTTCCTGGTAATAGGCCTCCAGGCTTTCGGGCATATCCTTGTGGATCACAAAACGCACGTCGGGCTTATCGATGCCCATGCCGAAGGCGTTGGTCGCCACGATGATGCGCGTGCGGTTGTTTTGCCAGTCTTCCTGGCGTGACGAACGCTGTTCCATAGCCAGGCCGGCATGATAAAAATCGGCCTTAAAGCCATTCTCATTGTAAAATTTGGCTATCTCGGCTGTTTCCTTCCGGCTGCGTACGTACACAATGCCGCTGCCTTTGACACCCCGGGGAACATCCAGCAGTTTGCGAAATTTATTCTCGTCGTGCTGAACCACATAACTGATATTCTTTCGTTCAAAACTTTGCTGAAAGACGTTGGGCTCCTTAAATAACAACTTCTGCTGGATGTCTTCCTTCACGTCATCAGTCGCCGTGGCGGTAAGCGCTAGTACAGGCACTTCGGGGTGTAATTGCCGCAGATCGGCGATATGCAGGTATGGGGGCCTGAAGTCGTAACCCCACTGTGATATGCAATGCGCCTCGTCGACCGCAATGAGATTGACATTCATATAGCTGATGCGCTCGCGAACCAACTCTGATAACAACCTTTCGGGCGAGAGGTATAAAAACTTTACCGGGCCGTAAACGCAGTTGTCCAGGGCGATATCTATCTCGCGCCTGCTCATGCCCGATACGATGGCAACGGCTTCGATGCCTTTGGCCTTCAGGTTTTCTACCTGGTCCTTCATCAGGGCGATAAGCGGGGATACGACGATGCATATACCCTCCTTAACCAATGCCGGTACCTGGAAACAGATGGATTTGCCGCCGCCGGTGGGCAGCAAAGCCAGCGTATCGCGGCCCAGCAAAACCGACTGGATGATCTCTTCCTGTAAAGGCCGGAAGGAATCGTGGTTCCAATAGTGTTTAAGGATTTGATGGATCGTCATTTTTTGTTTCGGGTTTCGAATTTACAATTTCGAATTTGCTAATTGGCTAAATGATAATTTCGAAATTGAACATTCGAAATTCGAAATCCTCGAATATTTCTAACTTCGCGACATTAACCACCCAGATGACTATGAAGCATTTTCTCGCTGCGCTTGTATTCACCTTAACCTCACAATTACTTTATGCTCAAAAATGGAACGTGGAAAACCCTCCCGGCCCATCAAAAAAAGTGACCATCACTACCGATGAAGGCACCTGGATGGATTTGGATGTTAGTCCCGACGGGCAGAATATCGTGTTTGACCTGTTGGGTGATATCTACAGCATCCCCATCAAAGGTGGTAGGGCGACTACGCTGGCTGTGGGCAAAGCCTGGGAGATACAACCGCGCTACAGCCCGGACGGCAAGATGATCGCTTATACCAGCGACAGGGATGGCGGCGATAACATCTGGGTAATGAACAGCGACGGCACGAATAAGCATCCGATCACCAAAGAAAACTTCCGACTGCTGAACAACCCTTACTGGACGCCCGATGGCCAATACATCGTGGCCCGCAAGCATTTTACCGGAACGCGTTCGCTTGGCGCAGGCGAAATGTGGATGTACAACATCAATGGCGGCGACGGTATACAGCTTACTAAACGAAAGAACGATCAGCAGGATGCGGGTGAGCCTATCGTTTCGCCGGATGGAAAATATGTTTACTGGAGCGAGGACGTAACGCCGGGACCGGATTTTGAATACAATAAAGATCCTTACAAAGGTATTTACGCCATTAAACGGCTGAACCGCGAAACCGGCAAGATCGACGAGGTTACCGGCGGCGCCGGCGGAGCATGCCGCCCGCAGATATCGCCCGACGGCAAACTCCTGGCTTTTGTAAAAAGAGTCCGGTTGAAATCGGTGCTTTACCTGCGCAACCTGGCAACCGGCGAAGAATGGCCGGTATACGACGATCTTTCTAAAGACCAGCAGGAAACCTGGGCCATATTTGGAGTTTATCCCAATTTTAACTGGACGCCCGACAGTAAAAACATCATATTTTACGCCAAGGGGAAAATATGGAACCTTGATATAACGACACTTAACGCAACACAAATACCTTTCGAAGTAACCACAACGCAAACCATTACCGACGCGCTGCATTTTCCGCAGAAAGTTTTCCAGGAGGAATTCCCGGTAAGAATGATCAGGCAGTTAACTACCTCGCCCGACGGCAAACGCGTAGCCTTTAATGCAGCGGGCCACATTTACATTAAAGCCTTACCGGACAGCTTACCCGTCCGTATCGATAGCACAGCCGATATGGAGTACGAACCGGATTTCAGTCCCGATGGCAAGTCGTTGATCTACGTCGACTGGAATGATGAACTGAAAGGCTTCATCAACCGCATCGACCTGACGACGCATATCGTTACGCGCCTTACGGCAGATCGCGGCTTCTATTATTCGCCCAAGTTCTCCAACAAAGGCGATAAGATCGTTTATCGTAAGGGAGAAGGCAACGAGGTATTGGGCTTCTCTTTTGGTACCGACCCGGGTATTTACATGGTGCCTTCTACAGGCGGCAAACCGAAAATGGTTATCGATAACGGAATCCATCCGCAATTTTCGTCCGACGATTCTAAAATATACTACCAAAGTTCGGATGGCGAGAATAAAACCTTCCGCGTGATGGACACAACCGGCGCCAACCAGCGCACATTGTATACCTCAAAATACACTACGCAGTTCGCGCCGAGTCCGGATGGTAAATGGATGGCATTTACTGAATTATTCAATTGCTACATAACACCAATGGTAAGCACCGGCAGCCCGCAGAACCTGTCGGCATCGAATAAAGCAATCCCATTAAACAAACTGACCCGCGACGCAGGCACTTACCTGCATTGGAGCAAGGACAGCCAAAAGCTGATGTGGACGCTGGGACCGAAATACTTTGTACGGGATATACAAAATGCTTATCCATTTACAGATGGCGCAAAAGACAGGACGCCCGCTGTTGATACACTCGGTATTGACATCGGCCTGAAGCTGAAAACCGATGTACCCGACGGGAAGATTGCCTTTAAAAATGCGCGCATTATCACGATGAAAGGCGATGAGGTGATCCAGAACGGAACCATCGTCATCGACAGGAACAAAATCGCCGCGATAGGAAAAGCGGATGACGTGCAGATACCGGCGGATGCATTGGTTTACGACGCAACCGGCAAAACCATTATGCCCGGCATCGTTGATGTACATGCCCACCTGCACCCCAGCCCGGACGGCATATCGCCGCAGCAGGACTGGAATTATTATGCCAACCTGGCATACGGCGTTACTACCGCCCACGATCCGTCGAGTAACACCGAGATGGTGTTCAGCCAGTCGGAAATGCTGAAGGCAGGCGTAATGGTTGGCCCAAGGGTTTACTCGACAGGCACTATCCTGTATGGCGCTGACGGCGATTTTAAAGCGGTGATCAACAGCCTGGATGATGCGCGATCGAACATACGCCGTTTGAAGGATGTAGGCGCATTCTCGGTTAAAAGCTATAACCAGCCCCGCCGCGAACAACGCCAGCAGATCATAGCAGCTGCGCGTGAACTGCAAATGGAAGTGGTCCCCGAAGGCGGCTCGACGTTCTTTACCGATATGAACATGATATTGGACGGGCATACCGGTATCGAGCACAACATTCCGGTAGTTCCGGTCTACAAGGACGTAAAGGCGCTATGGAATGCCAGCAAGTCGGGCTATACCCCTACACTTATCGTTTGCTATGGCGGCCAGTTCGGCGAGAATTACTGGTACGACCGGACCGATGTGTGGAAGAACGAACACCTGCTCAGCTTTACGCCTCAATACCTTGTGGATGCGCGGTCGCGCAGGCGGACAACTTCAGAGTATGGCGATTACGGTCATATCGAGGTTTCGAAATATGTAAAGCAAATTGCCGACGGGGGCACTAAAGTTAATCTTGGCTCCCACGGGCAATTACAAGGCCTGGGGGCACACTGGGAACTGTGGATGCTGGCCCAGGGCGGCATGACGCCCCTACAGGCCATACGCTGCGCCACCATTAACGGGGCATCATACCTGGGAATGGAAAAGGAAATCGGCTCGCTGGAGCAGGGTAAACTGGCCGATCTGATTGTGCTGAACGACAACCCGCTGGAGGACATTCGCAATAGTCAAAAGATCAAATATGTCATGGTAAACGGCCGCCTGTACGATGCCGATTCGATGAACGAGATCGGCAACCGCCTGAAGCCCCGATTACGTTTCTGGTGGCAGCTAAACCATGGCGAGGCACTCAACTTGCCGGTCGGCAGCAACGAAACCTGGACTTTCACCAGCCAGGACGGCGACTGATCTGATTGAAGTCGGAGGTCGGAAGTCAGATTATTCCGATCTCCGACCTCCGACGTCTGACTTCCTAAACAGCCACTCGTAAAACGCCGGAAAATCGCCGTTCCATTGCTTCTCATTGTGCTGGGCACCCTTAACAACCACCTCGGGCGAGTTTCGCGCGCTTACACCTTTTGACCTGACGATGTCGGCCATCTTCTGCATGTCGGTCACCATGCTGCCGCTTTCGCCGCCGCCGCAGACGAAGTAAAAGCGCGATTTGCTGGTCGTATGTTGTTCCGCATATTGATAAATGGCCGGCGCTATCCAGAAAGCCGGCGAGAATATGCCGCCGCTGCCAAAAACATCAGGGTATTTTAATACAGCATACATCGATATTAATCCGCCCATCGAACTGCCGGCGATCGTGGTGTTCTTAGCATCGGTTTTTGTACGGTAGTGTGAGTCAATATAGGGCTTAAGGGTTTTCACAAGGAAATCAACATAAACGTCACCTTCTCCTTTGCCGTATTTTGAATCATAGGGGTCGTACTCCGAAATACGGTACTGACCGCCGTGGTCGATTCCAACGATAATACACTCGTCTTTTGCGGGGAGTTTGTCCAATATCTCGTCGATACCCCATTCGCCGTAGCCCGACGTATAGGAATCGAACAGGTTTTGCCCGTCGTGCATGTAAATGACAGGATATTTCTTATGCGACGACTGGTAATCCTTCGGCAGATATATCCATACCCTCCGTTGCCTGCCAAGCTGCGGCATAGCAAAGTTTTCGTTAATGATATGCACATCGGCGCTGGCCGTATGCTTCTTCTCTTCCGGCTTGAAATTGTCCTGCCAACCAGCTATGTTGATCCTGATGGTTGTGTCGGCAGACAGGTTAACAGTTCGGTTTTCAATTGGCTTGCCCGAAGCATCGCACTCTACCGTTTGCCAGCTGCCGCGGGTTACTTTAAAGCTATAAACGCCTTTTGGAAGGCTCTTCAAAACGTGGTATTTACCTGAGTCGCTTTGTTCAAATTCCCAGGCTTTATCGGCCGGGTTCCAGCCGTTAAAATCGCCTGCCAAAAACAGTGTTACATGTGCGTCTTTTGAAGGTGGTACTTTACCGATTTTAAAGTTGATCTTTTGCTGACCGAACGCTAAAAAATTCTGTCCGAAAAGCAAAAACACGCAGAAAAAAAAAATTTTTATCATTATAAATTGTCGTTTTTACATTTATTTTTCCGGGAACGTTCCCGGGAACGTTTGCATTAAAGTAAAATTATCAATTGTGTAATTTTGACACTTTGGTACGAACAAAAACCTCATTATTTCAAAAATAAAGGCCAAAAATTGCAAGATTTTCAGAAAAAAACACACCATTAATTTTTTCTTTGAAGTTAAAAAGTTATTGCAATTATAGCCGAAAATTATCTTTTATATAAAATTTGCATTTATTACTTCTTGGTGTAAATTAGTCACACGCAGTTTAAGCTAAGTTAACAAACCAATTTACGACCGGCATATTATGCCGTTTTTAATTCACACACACAAGTAAAAATATGAGAAAAAACTACTCAAAAAAGTACGTGCTTCTCTGTGCATTCCTGATGATGTCCATCGTGGCTTTTGCACAAAAAGGAAGCATAAAGGGTACCGTGGTTGACGAAACCAATCAACCCCTGCCCGGCGCCTCGGTTAGCATCGACGGAACCACCCTCGGTTCGGTAACCGACGCCAACGGTAACTACACGATCACCAATGTAAACGCGGGTAATTATTCGCTGACCGCAAAATTTGTCGGCTATGTTGCATCCAAGCAAACCATTACTGTAGGTAGTTCCGTAATTACTGTAAATTTCGGATTAAAACCAGAAAGCACTAATCTGAACGAGGTGGTAGTAATCGGTTATGGCACTCAGCGCAAGAAAGACTTGACCGGTTCAGTGGCGACAGTGACGGCTAAAGACTTTAACCAGGGACCTATAACGACCCCCGAGGCTTTGATCACCGGTAAAGTTTCGGGCGTAGAGATCACTTCGAACAGCGGTATGCCCGGTGCTGGAAGCACAATCCGTATACGCGGAGGCGCATCACTCGACCTCAATACATCCAACGACCCTTTGATTGTAATAGACGGGGTACCCCTGAATAACAATCCGATTGGGGGAGTTGCGAATCCTTTGGCCACGCTGAATCCGAACGACATTGAATCTTTCAACGTTTTAAAGGATGCATCGGCAACGGCAATCTATGGATCGCGGGCGTCTAACGGCGTTATCATTATCACTACCAAAAAGGGGAAGGACAGCAAATTCGCGGTGAATTTCAATTCTTTAAACTCTGTCGGCGTAATACCAAAATATGTTGACGTTCTTTCTGCTGCTCAGTTCCGCCAGGTGATCAACAGTCCGCAAGCTGGTTTGACGCAGGCACAGATCGCCGAATCGGGAAATGCCAATACAGACTGGCAAAAAGAAATTTACCATCAGGCATTGACGACAGACAACAACATCAGCTTCACCGGTGGTATTAAGAATCTTCCCTATCGCCTCTCAATCGGGTATCACGATGAAGACGGTATTTTAAAAACAGACAATTTCAAAAGAACGACTATCGCGTTAAATGTTAATAAGTCGTTGTTACACGACAGCTTTAAGATCGATTTCAATGCCAAGGAAGCTTACACCGATAGCCACTTTGCAAACCAGGGCGCAATAGGTTCAGCTGTTTTCTTCGACCCTACTCAACCTGTTTATTCGGGGAATTCGGCATACGGCGGTTATTTTGAATACCTTAACGGTGGTACGCCAAACACATTAGCCCCGCGTAACCCTTTGGGCTTGCTTGAGCAACAGGATGCAAGAGGCACTGTGTACAGGGAAACAGGCAGCCTGAGCTTGACATATATTTTTCCATTCCTGAAGCAATTGGAGGCTAACGCTACATTTGGCGGCGATATTTCTGACGGCCAGGGACACACTTTAATACCCGCTACTGCGGCTTTAGACTACGTACAAAAAGGCGCCTTTTCGCGGTATTTTAATGAGAACTATACCTATAATACGGACTATTATTTGAAATATTCAAACGACTTTAAAAGCATCAATAGCCATTTTGACGCACAGGTTGGTTACTCTTACCAATATTTCAATGTTTATGCGAGAAGTGAGCAAAATTACGCGGCTGATATGGTTACGCCTATCGGCACACCGTCGTTGCCTGGCTACGGTCAATATTATATCGAGTCGCCGTTCGCCCGTGTCAACTACAGCTATGCCGATAAGTATTTGCTGACAGCAACGATCCGCGACGACCGTTCGTCTCGTTTTGCGAGCAATAACCGAAACGGTTATTTCCCCTCAATTGCGTTAGCATGGCGTCTTAAACAGGAAGATTTTCTAAAAAATGTTGACGTCTTATCTGACCTTAAGCTGAGAATAGGATATGGTATTACAGGTCAACAGGGCCTTAACATTAACAATAATATTTACAATCTTCAGAATTACTACCCGTACCTGGCAATCTACGAGCCAAGTAATATTGGCGCGGGGTACCAGTTTGGCAATCAATACCTAACAACTTTAAGGGCCGATGCCTACAATGCTGGTTTGCAGTGGGAGCAAACAGCCACCACAAACATCGGTTTGGATTATGGTTTCCTCAACGGCAGGATAAGTGGCGCTATCGATTATTATTACAGAAAAACAAAGGACCTTTTGGTTGATACTCCTGTACCCGATGGCACCAATTTAACCAACCATGTTGTGGCTAATATCGGTACGATGGAAACGAAAGGTATTGATTTTAACATAAATGTGGTCGCTGTTCAATCGAAAGATTTTAGCTGGAACTTTGGATACAATGTGTCGTATAATCAAAGAAAAATTACTAACATATCGTTAACCGGCGATCCGAACCAAACCATTGCGGTCGGCGGTATTCCCGGCGGTGTGGGTAACACCATCCAAATATTGAAGGCCGGCTACTCGCCTTACGCTTTTTATGTTTACCAGCAGGTTTATGGTACAAACGGCGCACCTCTTGAAGGCGTGTTCGTAGACAGAAACGGCAACGGAAGCACCCTTGACGACAAATATATTTACAAACAACCCTACCCGGTTGTATTCATGGGTTTCAACAGCAACTTTAACTATAAGCAGTGGAGCATGGGCTTTACTTTGCGCGCAGACCTTGGCAACTATATCTATAACGCAGAGGATGCCGCAAACGGCGCATACCAGAGCCTGAAGTTCAGCAACTACCTGGGCAATCTGCCCACAAATATCCTGAAGAGCAATTTTCAGCAATACCAGCTGTTCACGGATTATTTTGTTGAGAACGGTTCGTTCCTAAGGATGGACAATGTTAACCTCACATATAATTTCGGTAAAATAGCACATACAGCGGCAACTTTAAAGCTAACCGCCGCGGTATCTAACGTATTCGTGATAACAAAATATACAGGCCTTGACCCTGAAGTACAAGGGGGAATAGACAACAACTTATACCCTCGCCCCCGGGTATATTCATTAGGTCTTAACCTGGGCTTTTAAGATATAGAACAATGAAGAAAAGAAAATTTAACAGGCTGGCATCCATTATAGTAATGGGATTGCTGGTCACCGTAACCTCCTGTAAAAAGGACCTGTCGCCAAAAGGCGCCACGACCACGGCAAGCGTCTATAAAGATTTCAATAATTATGTCGAGGTGCTGGGTAAGCTTTACGACGCTTACGCGATCAGCGGACAGGCCGGCCCTGCCGGAAATCCTGACATCGCCGGCATCGACGAAGGTTTCTCAAACTATCTGCGCGAGTATTTCAACATGCAGGAACTCACTACCGACGAAGCACAAATCGTTTGGAACGATGGCACGGTTCATACCCTGCATGATATGACCTGGAATAACCAATGCGAGTTTATTCGTGCTATGTACGACCGGATTTACTACGAAATATCGCTGGATAACGAGTTCATACGCAATACGACAGATGCCCAATTAGCTGCCAACGGCATTACAGGAGCCAACCTGACTTTGGCCAAACAATACCGGGCTGAAGCGCGCTTCCTGAGAGCATTGAGCTACTGGCACGCAATCGACCTCTTTGGTGACGTGCCTTTTGTTACCGAAGCTGATAAAGTAGGTGTGTTCTTCCCTAAACAGGCATCGCGCGCTACCATATTCAGCTACATTGAAAGCGAACTGAAAGCGATTGACGGCGATTTGGGTGCTCCGCGTTTTTCATACGGCCATGCAGATAAAGCTGCCGATTGGACCCTGCTTGCGAATCTTTACCTGAACGCTAAGGTCTATACCGGTACAGACCGCTCGACTGATGCGATCACTTATGCTAATAAAGTAATTGCCTCGGGCGCGTATTCACTTGAACCGCATTTCAAGAATTTGTTCCTGGCTGATAACAATAAATCAAACGAAATTATTTTCGCTATCGAATCCGACGGCATTCACACGCAGGGATACGGGGGCATGACCTACCTGGTACATGCTACAGTTGGCGGCAGCATGAATCCAGCTGATTTTGGTATCAACGGAGGCTGGGCAGGTTTACGCGTGACGCCGCAGTACGTAGCCCTTTTTGCCGACCCAAGCGGAAATACTGACAAGCGCGCCATGTTCTACACCAATGGTCAAAAACTTGACATTGCCGACGAATATACCTTCACCGACGGTTATGCGATCACCAAATTTAAAAATATAACACAGGCAGGCGTTGCCGGAAGCGATCCCACGGGTAATTTCGTGGATACCGACTTCCCAATGTTCAGGTTGGCTGATGTTTACCTGATTTACGCTGAAGCAGTATTGCGCGGCGGTTCAGGCGGCGATCTCACAACTGCATTAGGCTATGTTAACCAAATTCGCACCCGCGCTTACGATGGCAGCACAGCAGGCAATATTACTGCCGGACAGCTGACCTTGCCGTTCATACTTGACGAAAGGGGCCGCGAGCTGTTATTTGAAGGTCATAGAAGAACCGACCTTATCCGTTTCGGTAAGTTTACCGGGGGCGATTATATCTGGCAGTGGAAAGGCGGCGTACACAACGGTACCAGCGTCGACTCGCACCTGAACCTGATGCCAATACCTTCGACAGAAATGGTTAACAACCCGACATTGAAACAGAACCCGGGTTATAATTGATCAAAATATTTGACTCTTAGAGTATTAAGTGTGCTAACAAAAAAAGAGAAAATGAAAACATTGACATTTTTAACAAGATGTACGCTCATAGGCGGTATAACGCTGCTTATGGTAGCTTCGTGTAAGAAGGACGAGGTTAAAGTGATTGCAAACACAGGCAAAGGCGGAACTCTGCAAGCCTCAAGTACCACGATTGTTTTGAGCAAAACCAATCTGGCTGATACCGCAGTAACATTTAATTTCAGCAATGCTAATTATGGTTATAAAGCGGCTGTAACTAATGTTCTGCAAATTGACGTTCCGGGTGACAATTTTTCCAATCCGAAAGAATACACCCTTTCGGCAGGATCACTTAAACAAAGCTTTACAGTACCTGACTTTAACACCCTTTTGCTTGCTTTAAATCTGCCTACAGGCACGGCATCACAGGTGCAGGCAAGGATAAAATCACAGATTAGTCCTAATGTTGCGCCGGTATATTCCAATGTACTTAGTTTCACCGCCACGCCATTTGCTTTGATAGCTTATCTGTGGGTACCTGGCACATATCAGGGCGTTAAACAATGGGATCCGCCGACTGCGGATAGCTTGGTTTCACCAACCGGCAATGGGGTTTATACCGGGTATGTCCACTTTGATGCCGGTGGAAACTTTAAAATAACTTCAAATCCCGACTGGAATCACACCAATTATGGTGATGGCGGTACGGGTAAAATAAGTAGTTCGGGTGGTAACTTAACAGCACCTGGTGCCGGTTTATATCTTGTCACAGTTGATGTTAACGCTGGAACAATTACCTATGAGGCGTATGACCATCTTTGGAGCGTTATTGGAGACGGCGCGCTTGGATGGAGTGACGGCGACGATGTTAATATGACATTTGTGCCCGCCACAAACGCCTACCAAGTAACAACTGCATTAAAATCATCCGGGGCATTCAAATTTAGAGCTGACCATGCCTGGGGCCTCAATTTAGGGGGAACTGCACCTTTAGCGCCTTTGGTTGCTAACGGCGGCAACCTTTCCATTCCGGCTGATGGAACCTACGTCGTAAGTTTAACCTTCGGCAATCCGCTTTTAGGCCCGACTTATACGTTAGTAAAACAATAAAATATTATACAGAGAGTTGATTGATTGAAGCCCGTTCCCGGTGTAACCGGGGCGGGTTTTTTGCGTTGCAAAAATGGGTGTTTTCACGGGTTGACCGCTGGAGTGGCTTTGGTTAAATTGCCTTAATTAACAATTAGCCTTCATCAAACCGCAATTTTATGAGAAATCTTAAATCCAGTCCGATCATTACTTTGACGATGATTGCATCGTCTATCCTATTCGTTTTAAATGGCTGCAAAAAAGATTTGCTTGTCAGTGCAGGCAAACCTATCCGAACTAACAAATTTACCGAAACTAAACTTGCTGAAGTTAACAAACACGTGCGTTACGGCAGGGATTTCGCTTCTTTAGATTCAACTGTACGCGATTCAGAAATGGTTATAACTCCATTCGGGCCCCGGCTAAACTCAGATGTGCATTTGATACCGAACGGCCACAAGCTAAAGTACTCCGGCGTCCACCTCCAGGAAATCGAGATTTCTACTGGCAAATTGATTAATGACTTCGGGGAACAAGTGCCGTTAAAGTACATTAAATCAAATTTGCAAAATAATGCCGCTATCGACAAGAAAACAAAAAACAAGGGCATAAATCCAGTTCCTGCATCTTCAAGCTGGGTAACCTGGGCCCAGACCTCGACGGTGAAAGGCGGATTTAGCAACGGCTATTCAGGCAACTGGAAGGTACCAGGCCTTCCAACCGTAACAACCGACGGACAAACTATTTTTATTTTCGTCGGCCTGCAAGATGCCAACGGCTATTCTATTGTGCAGCCGATTATACAATTTGGCGATAACCATCATGGCGGTTCAAACACAACCTGGTCAATGTCCAATGCTTTTTCACAATGCGCTACCTGTTCATTCTATTATAGCACATATTATCCCGTCGCCAGCGGCGCGACAGTATCCGGGTCAATTCAACTATCCGGTACTGCGGGATCGCAAACCGTTATCTCTTCGATTACAGATGGCCACAATTCATCAACCTTACAACCGCCTGTTGATGCCTTATACCCCTTCTCAACATTATATGCAACCCTCGAACAGGATAATATAATTAGTGCTTCAGATTACCCGCCAGATAGTTATGTACCCATGACACTTCCGCTGACCAAAAATCTTGTCCCCGAAATCAACTCTACTCCCGCACCGCTTTATGGCGAACATACTGTGGTACCGACTGGCGGAGCAGGATATGCGTATCTTTTTTTCCATCCCGACCCCACCCCAAACATTTTCTATACTACACCTGATGTATATTTGGCCGGAACTGCAATTACACCTTTAACACCAACAAATGTTGGCGGAGCGGCCACAAGTTATGCTGTTAGTCCTACATTACCTGCCGGATTATCAATAAATACAAGTACAGGTGTTATTTCCGGTACACCGATAACACAATCTCCTTCTACAACGTATACGGTTACTGCTAAAAATCCGGCAGGTACCGGAACTACAACTATTTATATAACTGTTAATGCTCCTGCAATTAATTTTAACGTATCAAGCGGTAATGCTGCAATAACGGATTTCATGTTATTAGTTAACGGCCAAAATCAAAGTGGACCACGAGCAGTCTCACAGTCGAATCCTATCGTAATTGCCGGGACTGGCGGGCCCTCAAACTCAACTGTCATAATGCAAGTTACATTTGGCTATATGCCTAAGTCCGCTACTATATATGCACCAGCACCTATTAACGGAACCATCAGCGGAGGCAATGTAACTTTTAATGGTGTTGACCTTTCAAGTCCGCGTACTTGTTCTATCGTTATTAATTGAGATAAAAAGATCACATATTAGTTACCACTTCATTAACTTACGGATCATTGAAACTAAAGTGGGTTCCGAAGTTTTGAACACCTGAAAACTTGTTAAATAAACCCTAATTGAATAATACTCGAAAATAGGGTTATTTTTTGTGACCACTGAAATTTGATTGAAGCCCGTTCCCGGTGTAACCGGGGCGGGTTTTTTGTTTTGGCGCGTTTTCCTAATAATTAAAACAAAAGCATCTTTTTATTGGTTGACCTATTATTGATAATTAGCCACATTATCAGCCCTGATTAAACCGTCATTTAACGTTTAACTAATACATCTTTTTCATGAAAGCTTTAAAAAATATTGCGATCGCAGCCTTATCCGCGGGAATTATAACTGTGCTGATTGCCATAAGCAGCTGAGAAAAAGATATCCCTAGCAACCCAGCCCCTGCAACAGCAAGTCGAACACAATGAAGATTTTGAATGTTAACTGCATATCAGGCGAAATAAAAAGACCTCCGAAGCTCGTAACTCCGGAGGTCTTTTATTTTATACCGTCTTGGCTATCGACTATGGACCATAGCCTATCGGCTCTTTATATCCATATATTCCCTGTTCACTACGCCGGCATAGATCTGGCGCGGGCGGCCGATGGGTTCTTTATGCTCCTTCATCTCTTTCCACTGCGCTATCCAGCCCGGCAGGCGTCCTAAGGCAAACAGTACAGTAAACATGTCCGTCGGGAATCCTAATGCGCGGTAAATGATGCCCGAGTAAAAGTCGACATTGGGATACAGTTTGCGTTCAATGAAATAATTGTCCTTCAATGCATGCTCTTCCAGGCGCTTGGCTATGTCAAGCACTTCATCGTCGATTCCCAATTTCTCCAATATATCGTCGCAGGCTTTTTTGATGATCCTGGCGCGCGGGTCGAAGTTTTTGTATACGCGGTGACCGAAACCCATCAGGCGGAAAGGATCGTTTTTATCCTTGGCCTTTTTGATCCATTTGTCAGTGTCTCCCCCATCCTCTTTGATGCGCTCCAGCATTTCGATCACCTCCTGGTTGGCGCCGCCGTGCAGCGGGCCCCACAAGGCCGAGATACCCGCAGATACTGAGGCATAGATATTCGACTGCGACGAGCCAACGATCCTTACAGTCGAGGTGGAACAGTTTTGTTCGTGATCGGCATGCAATATGAGCAGCTTGTTCATAGCGCTCACCACCACCGGGTCGATCTGCACCTCTTCTGTACGCTGCCCGAAGGTCATGTGCAGGAAGTTGGTCACGTAATCGTACTTGTTTTTCGGGTAGATGTATGGATGCCCCAGCGACTTTTTATATATCCAGGAAACGATAGTGGCCATTTTGCCCAGCATCTTGATGATGCTTAGGTCGAGCTCTTCTTCGGTTTGATTGGGCTTTAACGATTCGGGATAAAATGCCGACAGCGAGCAAACCAGCGACGACAATTGGCCCATTGGATGCGCCTTTGAGGGGAAGCCGTCGAAAAATTTCTTCATATCCTCGTGCACCAGCGTATGCCTGCTGATATGATATTGAAAATCGGCGAGTTGTTGTTCAGTCGGGAGGTTGCCGTAAATCAGCAAATAAGCAACTTCAATAAAGCTTGAATTTGCGGCTAACTGCTCGATAGGATAACCGCGATACTTTAATATACCACGCTCTCCGTCGAGAAAAGTGATCGAACTTTGCGTAGCGCCGGTATTCTTGTAACCTACATCCAGCGTTACATAACCGGTTTGTTCCCTGAGCTTGGAAATATCGATGGCTTTTTCACCCTCGGTACCTTCCACTACGGGGAAATCGTATGTTGAGTCACCTATTTTAATTTGAGCTGTTTCCGACATAGAAGTGCATTTTTAGACGAAGCAAATGTAAATAAATCCAGCTATTATAAACGGTGTTTATATATAGCAAATGTAAAAATGTGGTTGGAGTCGGATGGCTGATCGAGCCGGCCCGGCTGAATAAGTTGGCTTAGGTTTGGCAAAATATAATCTGATCCCCGCTTGGCTCGCTTAATTTAATCAACCCATAATTAATTGGATCGTATAGCCTCCACGGGATCAAGCCTTGCTGCCGAAAATGCCGGGAATATGCCGGCGATGACGCCGATGACCGTGGAAGTAATAATACCAACCAAAATGTTTTTCAAGTTCAGCACCACCTCGATGTCAAAGGCGCTTTTTACAAGCAGGGTTCCCATGTGCACCATACCGAGGCCGATAAGACCACCCAATAAACACAATATAATAGCTTCGATAAGAAATTGCAGCAGTATAAAATAGTTCTTCGCACCCAGCGATTTCTGGATACCGATAATATTCGTTCGCTCTTTTACCGACACGAACATAATATTCGCTATACCAAACCCGCCTACCAGCAATGAAAAGATACCGATGATCCATCCGGCTGTGTTCAACACGCCAAATACTTTATCCAGTTGATTCGAGATCAGCGAAGCCTTGTTCAGCGAGAAGTTATCTTCCTGGTACGGCTGCAGGCGGCGTATCGATCGCATCAGCCCGCGCAATTCGCTCTCAACGTCCAGGTCGGTCAACCCCGGCTTGCCCAATACAACGATGGTGGGCTGGTAATTATCGTTTTGAACGTCGATCAGGTTTCGTGCAAAATTCAAAGGCAAAAGCACCACCTTGTCGTCCGAATTGCCAAATATATCTTTGCCTTCCTTTGAAAAAACCCCAACAATGGTAACATACCGGCCCATTACTTTTATCCTTTTTCCGAGACTATTCCCTTGCGGGAAAAGATTGTCGGCAATATCATAACCGATCATCGCAACAGGCGCTCCCGTCTGCGATTCCATGTCGGTAAAATAGCGGCCCGCGGCGAAATCAAAATTCCAGGTTTTATTATGGTCGTGCGACACGGCGCTCACCTGCGCACCTTCTATGGTGCGGCTCTCATATTTTATCGTGCGGTTATCGATATTGATCTCGTACGATATGGCAGCGGCCGTCTGGCTTCGGCGCCGCAGCTCATCAAAATCATGCAATTTCGGATCGGGCCGCTGCAAATATTTCCACCACGGGAAATCTTCCCCACCAATCCATGGCCATTTTTGAACATACACGGTATTGCCGCCAAGCTTGTTAACACTCTTCTGGAGGTTCGCCCGCAGCGTATCTACAGCCGAAAGAACTGCGATGACCGTAAAGATACCAATGGTGACGCCAAGCAGCGACAACAGCGTACGCAATTTGTTCTGCCTCAGGGCATCAAAAGCAAACAGTACACTTTCGCGGCAAAGTTTTAAAAACAGCATATAAATATGATTGCACCGATTTTTTTAAAGATTACACCGATGGTTAAATCCAAACTTTCAAAATGATGTTATTCATTAGACGACGGAGTGAAGATTAAGTTACAAGCATGCGGATTTTTACTCATAATACAGTAATTGCAATTCTTATAAAAAAATCGGCGCAAAACGCAAATTTATGCGTACATTTGCGCCCTAAAATTCGTTTCTTTTAATATGAAATTATCTCAATTTAAATTTAACCTGCCTGATTCGCTAATTGCACACACACCAGCCTCTACCCGCGATGAATCGCGCCTGATGGTTCTACATAGAGATTCGGGCAAGATTGAGCATAAAGTATTTAAAGACATACTGGACTATTTTGATGATAAGGATGTAATGATCCTGAACAATACCAAGGTGTTTCCCGCCCGCATGTACGGTAATAAGGAAAAGACCGGCGCCACCATCGAAGTATTTTTGCTGAGGGAACTGAATAAGGAGCTGCGTTTATGGGATGTTTTAGTCGACCCGGCGCGCAAGATCCGCGTAGGCAACAAACTGTATTTTGGCGACGACGACCTGCTGATAGCCGAAGTTGTGGATAACACCACCTCGCGCGGGCGCACCATCCGTTTCCTTTTTGACGGCACGGACGAGGAGTTCAGGAGAAACGTAGAAATATTAGGCGAAACCCCGCTGCCCAAATACATCAAACGCAAAGCTACTCCGGAAGATAAAGAACGCTACCAAACCATATTCGCGAAGCACGAAGGCGCTGTGGCCGCTCCTACTGCCGGCCTGCATTTTAGCCGCGAGCTAATGAAGCGCCTGGAACTGAAGGGCGTCGAGTTTGCCGAAGTAACGCTGCACGTAGGCCTGGGGACATTTCGCCCGGTTGAGGTTGAGGACCTGACCAAGCATAAAATGGACTCGGAGCAATTCATCATCGAACAAAGCCAGGCTGATATTGTAAACCGCGGCATCGAGCGCAAAAGCCGCATTTGCGCAGTAGGCACTACCAGCATGCGCGCCATCGAGTCGGCTGTTTCGGCAAGCAAGACGCTCAAGGCCGCCAACGACTGGACCAGCAAATTCATTTTCCCTCCATACGATTTCAGCATCGCCAATTGCATGGTGACCAACTTCCATACGCCCGAATCGACCCTGCTGATGATGATTTGTGCTTTTGGAGGTTATGAACAGGTAATGCACGCCTACGAAGTGGCCGTTAAGGAAAAATACCGCTTTTACAGTTACGGCGATGCCATGCTGATGATTTAAAATAGATTTGAGATATTAGATTTGAGATTTGAGACGTTCAAATCTCATAATTATATTCATGAGCGCCATCGATCTCACATCTCACATCTCAAATCTTACATCTAAATACTATGCTGTCATCGTGGCCGGCGGATCGGGAAAAAGGATGCATTCGGCTGTACCTAAGCAATTCCTGCTGCTCAACGGCATACCTGTCCTGATGCATACCATCAACGTATTTCATTCCAGCCGGACAAATCCCAATATCATCGTCGTACTTCATCCCGAAAGCCACGATTATTGGAAGGAACTTTGCGCGGAACATGATTTTAACATACCACACCGGTTGGTTAGCGGCGGGGACAACCGTTTTCATTCAGTTCAAAAAGGCATCGCACTGATTGATGATGATCACTCCATCGTAGCGGTACACGATGCGGTGCGCCCGCTGGTTACGCGCGAGATCATCGACGATTCGTACGAGTGCGCCGAAAAGTACGGAAATGCCATCGTTGCCATTAAAAGCCGCGATTCGGTAAGGCAGATCAAAGACAACCGGTCCGTTAGTCTCAACCGTGACGAAATCTACCTCATACAAACGCCGCAGACTTTCCAGACCGAACAACTAAAACGGGCCTACCTGCAGCCCTACGAACAGCATTTTACCGACGATGCCAGCGTAGTGGAACAAATTGGCGTCAACATCAACCTGATCAACGGCAGCTACCAAAATATCAAAATCACTTACCCCGAAGATATCGCTATCGCCGAATTCCTGTTAAAAAAAGCGGAACTACAGTAAGCAGTTTGCAGCGAGCAGTTCACAGTTGCTTTTTAGTGACTGTGAACCGTGAACCGCCAACTGCAAACTTTAAAGGTCATGCCCTCCGGATAACGCCAAGCAGTAAGGCGATAATCGCAATTACTAATAAAATGTGAATTACTCCGCCTGCGTTGTAAGCAAAGAACCCGATCGCCCATCCTATTACCAGGATCACAGCGATGATGTAAAGTAAACTTCTCATAGAAAATGTTTTTTGTCAGATGTTAAATACCTAAACCAAAAACATTCCAAAAAGTTCTGAAAATAAGAAGCCCCGCCACGACGGTTGTCGGGCGGGGCTTCTTTTATCGGCTTATTATGTTAGTATTCGTCCTCGTTAAAAAAGAAATCGTCTTTAGTAGGGTAATCGGGCCATATTTCCTCGATGTTCTCATACGGCTCACCATCATCTTCCAGGGCCTGCAGGTTTTCAATAACCTCAACCGGCGCGCCGGAACGGATTGCGTAGTCGATCAGTTCATCTTTGGTTGCCGGCCATGGTGCATCCTCAAGGTGCGATGCTAGTTCAAGTGTCCAATACATATATTAAAGCGTTTAAGTTATTCCTTAATTTTAAAATTTTGGCAAAAGTATAATATTTTTAAATTGATTATCAAATAATTTTTTCCTATTAACTCACACCCTTGGTATCCACTGATTCTCAGGAATTTTGTGGTCGTGCCCTATCTTCCTGGCCAGTGTAAAAAGGTAATCGCTCAGCCTGTTCAGATAGATGATCACCTTCTCATCCACCGCGCTTTCTTCGGCCAAATGCACGGTCAGTCGCTCCGCACGGCGGCATACACAACGCGCAATGTGACAAAATGAAACCGCATTATTTCCTCCCGGCAAAATAAAATGGCGCAGTTGCGGTAGTACCTCGTCCATGGCATCTATTTCTTTTTCCAGTAAGCCGATATCTGCCTGGTGCAGATCAGGAATCACCATTTTTGACTTTTCCGGATCCGACGCCAGCGACGAACCGATGGTAAACAAACGGTCCTGCACCTGTTTCAGTATCTCCTTGTCGTGATTTGCTATATCCTGGTCTCGCACCAGGCCTATATACGAGTTTAGCTCGTCAACTGTTCCATAACTTTCGATGCGCAGATGGTGCTTTGGCACCCGGGCGCCTCCTATCAGCGAGGTGTGGCCTTTATCGCCGGTTTTGGTGTATATCTTCATTTTGATTTCGGATTTCGGATTTCGAATTTCGGATTTTTTACCATTTCCTTTAGCTATATGCAGTAAAACTCTTCCATATTATTAATGTTATTAATTTTGACATGAGAATTCCTGTAACAGGAATATGATCTGATGAAAACGATCCCTTTAAACAGACTGTTCCTTGCTTTTTTGCCGCTGCTCGTTCTTTTTAGTTTAGAATGCGGCGGATCAGGCAGTACCGCTGCCAACAGCCAGCGCGTTCGTGTAAGCAGCTTCTTTAGCGAAAAACAATTTGACGACCTGTTCCCGCTCCGCGATAAATTCTATACCTACAGCGCTTTTATGAAAGCCGTCGATGAGCTCGGCCATATCAAAATAAAAGTAGTGAGACGGGCGGCATCCGTTTACCAGATCACCCGGACGGATAAGCGTACCGGCAAACCGGTTATCGTGCGCCAGGACGGGGACTGGAACGAAGATTGGGCCAAAAAGAAACCGGACAGTACCTATTACGTCGACTACGGTAATTTTTGTACGGAGAAAGACCTGCTAACCGACAAAAAAGAATTGGCTGCCTTCCTGGCCAACATCGCGCACGAAACCCGGCACGGCGAGAACGGCAAATATAACGACGGCCTGATGTACCTGCACGAAGCTAATACCTTACTACCTTACATCGCCGACAACGATAATTACCCGCCAACAACCGGTAAAAAATATTACGGCCGCGGCCCTGTGCAATTAAGCTACAACGGTAACTACGGCTATGCTTCCGATTGCATTTTTGGCAATAAATCCGTGCTGCTCGATAACCCTGATCTCGTTTCGACCGACCCGGTGGTCGCTTTCGAGACCGCTATTTATTTCTGGATGACGCCGCAAACCTACAAACCCTCGGCGCATGATGTAATGATAGGCAAGTGGCAGCCCAATGCCGATGATAAGGCCAAAAATCGCAAGCCCGGCTTTGGTATGACGATCAACATCATCAACGGCGCGGTAGAATGCGGGCAGGGCGAAAATGTTTTCAGCATGAACGACCGCATTGGCTTTTACCAGTACTTCCTAAAAAAATTCGGCGTAAGCGACCCGAATTGCGCCTGCTCGTGCGGGAGTATGGCGGCGTATAAGTAGAGTTCGGATGTCAGAGGTCAGAAGTCGGATAGACTTACGGCTTAGAACTTACTGTAGGTGTAGTGTATCTGCAGAGCCTGCTACGCCTGCTACACTGGCATGATCGTGTCAGTACTTTATCCTGCGCTTTCACCGTTGGTTATCATATACCTCAGCGTACCACGATTTGACAACAATTTGAAAGCGATCAAATTTCCCGCCCTAAAAAATCGGCCAAATCCTTTAAATCCCAAAATCGTGTCTTATTATTGTATATGCACTATCCCTTTGATACCGTCGGCCTGACTTCCGAGCAGGTCGATATATTCCAGGAAACATACGAAGCACTACGGGCCAAATTCGAAATTGAGCCGACGGGACACATCGATTTTCATTTAGACAGTTTTGAGATTTTCACAGGGAATACCGAAGTCAATCTTAAAGGTTCGTTTGTAATAAAAAACGCTAAAACTAATTGCTACATTCTTTTTATCGAGACATTTGATATTAAAAGTTATAACCCTAAAAATTCGCCAACTTCGGGACACAACTACTATACCTGCGCATTGGCCTATTTGAAGAAAGATTTTGGCCGTGTTCTTATACGCCCGGAAACTTTAGCCGATAAGATCATCGAGCTCGTGCATCCCGTTGAACTCGACTTTGAAGACGATAAAGCCTTTAGCGATACGTGGTATGTACTTACAAACGACCGTTGGAAGGCTGATGCAGCGATGGATCGAAATTTTCGCAATGTAGTGATGGATGTAAGGCACGATGGTGTTGTGATCGAAATTATCGACCATACCTTAATAATTGGCCATAATTATATTGCATCGCCCGATGCAGCGCTTCAATTAGCTGATCTTGTTGTGAGGATCTGCTCCCTGTGCTGATCAGGCCGGCTCGGTATGCCGTTCTACTTTTTGGATATCGGTATTGGGATAATCATTCTCAATCAGCCCGTCGCGCATACGTACGATGCGGTGCGCGTGCTTGGCGATATCCTCTTCGTGGGTTACTAAGATGATGGTATTGCCTTTCGCATGAATATCTTCCAGCAGGCCCATGATCTCGATCGAGGTTTTGGTATCCAGGTTACCCGTAGGCTCGTCGGCCAAAATAATTGCAGGATCGTTAATGAGCGCCCTCGCCACCGCCACGCGCTGCCGCTGGCCGCCCGAAAGTTCGTTCGGTTTGTGATCGACACGGTGGCCCAGGCCAACGTTTTCCAACGCTTTGCGGGCGCGCCCCAGCCTGCCTTCTTTATTTACACCGGCATAAATAAGCGGCAGGGCGACATTATCCAGCGCGGTATTTCGCGGAAGCAGGTTGAAAGTTTGGAAAACGAAACCAATTTCTTTATTGCGGACCTCGGCCAACTCATTGTCGGTCATGTTGCTTACGTTGATACCATTCAGGATATATTCCCCTTTGGTAGGAGTGTCCAGGCAGCCCAGGATATTCATCAGGGTCGATTTCCCGGAGCCGGACGGCCCCATTAGCGCCACAAATTCGCCTTTGTTTATAGTTAAGGTCACTGATTTCAGCGCATGAATAGTTTCTGCGCCGATCACATATTTTCGCCCGATATCTTTAAGGGTTATAAGTGGCTCCATCCGATTTTTGCCCAGTTTGACTGCAAGGCTGTCCGATTTGTTACAGGAGAAATAAAATCCGAAATCGAAAATCCGAAATCCGAAATCATTTCTCGATCACCTTCGCAACCAGGAAGTATTTATCGTCATGCTTTGGAGCATTTTGCAACGCCTCTTCGCGGGTTATGTCCTGCTTCACCTCGTCCTCGCGCAGCACATTGATCTCGTCGGTCATGTACACCAGCGGTTCAACACCGGTGGTATCTATCTCGTTTAGTTTGGCCATAAAGTCCAGTATCTTGCCCATATCGCCCATTAGCGTTTCCTTTTCCAGTTCGGAAAGCTCAAGCCGGGCCAGGTGGGCAATCTTATCAACGGTCTCTTTATCTATGGTCATTGCGCACAAAAATATAAAAAATCCTTACTTTCGCGCCAATATGGAAACTGTCGTTAGCGGTATCCGGTCGACCGGGAAACTGCATTTAGGGAACTATTACGGGGCGATACAAAACTTCGTAAAAATGCAGCATGAGTACAATTGCTATTTTTTTATCGCCGATCTGCATTCGCTCACCACGCACCCTACTCCGTCCGACCTGCACGGAAACGTAAAGCAGGTTTTGGTTGAATACCTGGCTGCGGGCCTCGATCCGGAAAGAACAACCTTATACGTGCAATCGGACGTACCCGAGGTTGCCGAATTGTACCTGTACCTGAATATGAACGCCTACCTGGGCGAACTGGAACGCAGTACATCTTTTAAAGATAAAGTCCGCGCACAGCCCGATAATGTTAATGCCGGACTACTTACCTACCCGGTGCTGATGGCCGCCGATATCATCATTCACCGCGCGACCAAAGTACCTGTAGGCAAGGACCAGGAGCAACATTTAGAGATGGCGCGTACATTTGCGAACCGCTTCAACCGCATGTACAAACACGACTATTTCCCCGAGCCTTACGCCTTTAATTTCAGTCATAACCTGGTGAAAATTCCCGGCCTGGATGGTAAAGGGAAAATGGGCAAATCAGAAGGCGAAGGCAATGCTGTGTACCTGTCGGACGAACCCGAAGTGATCCGCAAAAAAGTAATGCGCGCCGTAACCGACAGCGGACCGACGATGGATAACCAGCCCAAGCCACAGGAAATACAAAACCTGTTCGACCTGATGAAAGTCGTGTCGTCGGAGGATGCTTACCTGCACTTCGATCACCTGTACAATACCTGCCAGATACGTTACGGCGACCTGAAAAAACAGTTGGCCGAAGATATGATCGCCGCAACCGCGCCCATCCGCGAAAAAATAAAATCTATAGCCTCGGATGCGCCTTATCTGCGCCAGGTTGCCCGCCACGGAGCCATAAAGGCCCGCGAAAGCGCTTCAAAGACCATACGCGAGGTGAGGGAGATCATCGGGTTCAGGAGTTTTTGATTTTTTGAGTCCAAAAACCATGGTCGATAGTCCATGGCAAAATTAGCTATGGACCATGGTCTATCGACTATGGACAAATACGCATTTTGACTTTTAACTTTTGAATTATAACTTTAGCAAATGCACATAGCTATTGTAGGCAACATAGGCGCCGGCAAAACAACCCTGACCGAATTATTAACAAAAAATTACGGATGGTCGCCGCTGTACGAGGCGGTGGATAATAACCCCTACCTGGAGGATTTCTACAGCGACATGAAACGCTGGAGCTTTAACCTGCAGATATATTTCCTCAACAGCCGTTTTAAGCAGATCATGGATATCCAGAAGAACGGCAGGAACATTATACAGGACCGCACGATTTACGAGGACGCCCATATTTTCGCCGAGAACCTGCACGATATGGGGCTGATGACCACGCGCGATTATGAGAACTACCGGGCTATTTTCGATAATATCACCTCGTTCATTAAACCGCCCGACCTGCTGGTTTACCTGCGCGCATCGGTGCCGACACTCGTGAATAACATCCACCGCCGCGGACGTGAGTATGAGATCGGTATACGGCTCGATTATTTATCCAAACTGAATGATAAGTATGAAAAGTGGATCAAAGGCTATAAGCTTGGTAAACTGCTGATACTGGATAAGGACAAGCTCGATTTTGCCAATAATACCGAAGATATGTCCACCATCATCGAGAAGATCGAGCGGGAAATAAACGGATTATTTTAGTTGTACGTATTACGTATTACGTTGTACGTTTTTAAAGCAGTATTCAACGTAAAACGTCTAACGTAAAACGTCTAACGTAAAACGTCTAACCTCACCAACATGCAAATCCTCGGTATCATCCCCGCCCGCTATGCATCAACCCGCTTCCCAGGTAAGCCGCTGGTTGATATTGCCGGTAAGAGCATGATCCAGCGCGTTTATGAGCAATCCAAAAAATGCCATCTGTTAAATGATGTGGTGGTTGCGACGGACGATGAACGCATTTATGAACATGTAGCAGGTTTTGGCGGCAAGGCGGTAATGACGTCGCCCGACCACCAAAGCGGTACCGACCGCTGCGCTGAAGTAGCCGAAAAAAATCCGGAATTCGACATCATCATCAACATACAGGGTGACGAGCCTTATATCAATCCTGAACAGATCAGCAATGTGGCCTTATGCTTTGATGAACCCGGAACGCAATTGGCTACCCTGGTCAAAAAAGTGCAGAACAACGAGGAATTATTCAATCCCAATTCGCCTAAGGTCATTATCAATAAAAACTCCGAAGCTATTTATTTCTCCCGCTCGCCCCTGCCCCATATCCGCGGAGAGGAGCAGGAAAACTGGCTGCAGCACTTTACTTATTATAAACATATCGGCATTTACGGCTACCGTGCTGACGTCCTCGCTCAAATAACAAAACTCGCCGTTTCCCCGCTCGAAAAAGCCGAAAGCCTGGAGCAACTGCGCTGGATAGAGAACGGCTACCGCATCAAGGTAGCCGAGACTGAGCTGGAAACCTTTGCGATAGATACGCCGGAGGATTTAGGTCGTCTGAACTATGATTCGAATGATTAAATGAATACTATGATTGAAAAAGGCGGCTAAAAAAATCATAGTCTATCGAAAATCGCATCAATTATAGTTCAAAATAAAGAAATGATAGTAAAAGATCAATATCCTTTAAGTGATCTCACAGGTAAGATCATCGGTTGCGCCTTGGAAGTTCACAAACTGTTGGGTAATGGTTTCCAGGAAGTGATTTATCAAAGGGCTTTGGAGATTGAAATGCGCTTACAAGGTTTATCATTTAGTCGCGAGCACGAAATGGGAATTTTCTATAAAACAGAATATATAGGAACGCGGCGGGTGGATTTTTTTGTTGATGAAAAAATAATGGTCGAGTTAAAAGCCGTTATCCAACTTGAGGATGTGCACCTCGCACAAGCTATCAGTTACCTGGAGGCTTATGGTTTAGGCATAGGGTTGCTCATAAATTTTGGAAATACTTCGCTTCAATTCAAAAGAGTTATGAAGCCAAAAAGGTCTTGAATTATGATCTAAAAATGAATACGTTGTTATGCACAATTGCGGTAAAACTCATAGTCCGTCAAACAATCATTAAAATCATAGTTCAAGACAATACAACATTTTCAACACCACACAACCTTTTCAACATTTGTGACTGCCTTCGTCGCAGTTCCGAAATTTTTGTTACTTTTGTATCCCGTACACAAACATTTCGGCGCAAGTGTAAAAGCCTGCTCCATCAATAACTGATCATCATGACCAAATACATTTTTGTGACGGGCGGCGTTACTTCGTCGTTAGGGAAAGGCATTATTTCAGCCTCGTTAGCAAAGCTTCTTCAGTCTCGCGGGTATCGCGTAACTATCCAAAAATTCGACCCCTATATCAATATCGATCCGGGTACGTTGAATCCTTATGAGCATGGTGAATGTTACGTAACCGAAGACGGCGCCGAGACCGACCTTGACCTTGGCCATTACGAGCGTTTCCTGAACGCCCCTACGTCACAGGCGAATAATATTACCACGGGGCGTATTTATCAAAACGTGATCAACCTGGAGCGCGAGGGTGCTTTCCTGGGCAAGACCGTACAGGTAGTACCGCATATTACCGACGAGATCAAAAGGAACATCCGCATACTGGGCGAAAGCGGCAATTATGATATCGTGATCACCGAGATCGGCGGCACCGTTGGCGACATCGAATCGCTGCCATTCGTGGAAGCCGTGCGCCAGTTCAGGTGGGAGATCGGCCCGAGCAATTCGCTGGTTATACACCTGACCCTGATACCGTTTTTGGCCGCTGCGGGCGAATTAAAGACCAAGCCTACCCAGCACTCGGTAAAAACACTGCTCGAATATGGTATCCAGCCTGATATTTTAGTCTGCCGTACCGAACATCATATCAACCAGGACATCCGAAAGAAGATAGCCCTTTTTTGTAATGTGAACGTTAATGCGGTTATCGAATCTATCGACGCCTCGACGATCTATGATGTGCCGCTGCTGATGCTAAAGGAGCAGTTAGATAAAACCGTATTGACCAAGCTGCGCCTGTCGCACAAAAACGAACCCGACCTGGAAAGCTGGAAGGAGTTTCTCGGCCGGCTTAAAAACCCGACTTCGGAGGTACGCATCGGCCTGGTGGGTAAATATGTGGAGCTGCCGGATGCTTATAAATCCATTAATGAAGCCTTTATACACGCCGGGGCGAAAAACGAATGCAAAGTAAGGGTTACTTATATCCCATCGGAGCAGTTAACGCCGGAAAACGCTGTAGAGCGTTTAAAAGGCTTGCACGGCGTGCTGGTTGCCCCGGGCTTTGGCGAGCGCGGCTTTGAAGGTAAAATAGAGGCCATCAAATATGTGCGCGAGAACAACATTCCCTTCTTCGGAATATGCCTGGGTATGCAGTGCGCGGTAGTAGAATTCGGTCGCAATGTTTTGGGCCTGACCAATGCCAACAGTACCGAAATGAACGAGTATACCCCCTACCCGGTGATAGCCATGATGGAAGAGCAGAAAAATATCAAGAACAAAGGCGGCACCATGCGTTTGGGAGCGTACCCCTGCGACATTAAAAAGGGTACCAAAGCGTATAGCATTTATGGTAAAACCCATATTTCAGAACGTCATCGCCACCGGTTTGAGTTCAATAACGAATACCTAAAACAATACGAAGAAGCCGGAATGGTCCCATCAGGTATCAACCCTGATAATAACCTGGTCGAGATCATCGAACTTAAAAAACACCCGTTTTTTATCGGAGGACAGTTCCATCCCGAATTAAAATCAACAGTTGCTAATCCTCACCCACTTTTTGTTAACTTTGTCGCCGCTTCGCTGGAGTATGCACGCAGGAAGTGACAAGTACCGTAACAAACAATGGATAAAAATACATACACAGGGTTTTTCCTGATCATTCTAATCATCCTTGGATCTTATTTCCTGTTAAAGCCCTCCAGTGCCGAACTTAAAAAGGAGCAGCTTCTGCAGGATTCAATAAAAAAAGCAAAAGAGCTTAAACAAACGTCGAACCTTAAAAATGTTAAGTTCGACAGCACGAAGAAAACCGCGATAGTCGATTCCGCAATTCTTAAGACTCCCTTCGGCGCCGCGACGGTCGGCTCGGACGAATATGTTACGCTCGAAAACCAGGAACTTCGCGTAAAATTGAGCACAAGGGGCGGCCGTGTTTATTCGGTTGAGCTGAAGAATTATAAAACATCCGACCATAAGCCGCTGATACTGTTCGACGGCGATAAAAACGCATTCGGGCTCAACTTCCGGGCTGGCGATAAGGGTATCAATACCAACGACCTTTACTTTAAGCCCAGCACGCAAAATCTGGCCGTGGCCGCAAAGGATTCAGGTTCGGTAACTATGCGTCTCAGCTACAGCCCGACCCAATACATCGACTACATTTATACGCTTAAGGGCACCGGCTTTAAACTCGGTTTAACCATAAAACCGGTCGGTCTCGACCAGGTAATGACCAACAGCAATACGCTGAACATTAACTGGCAGGCCAATATGCGCAAGCAGGAAATGGATTTGGAGCAGGAAAGACGTTACAGTACCATCTACGATCTGAACACCAATGACGATTTAGATTACCTGAGCGCCAATAAAGACGACCATGCCGAAGTAACCGACAAAAAACTGGTTTGGGTATCATTCCAGGCGCACTTTTTTTCGGGGGTGATCATTGCCGACAAGGGATTCAACAAATCGAACCTCAATATCAGCACCGACCCGACTGATAGCCTGCACAGCAAGCAGATGAGCGCGAACCTGAATATCGACAGGAAAGTCGACGGATCATGCCCGCTCACATTTTATTTCGGCCCGAACAAATTTGATGTCCTAAAAGCACAGGGTTATGACCTGCAGAAGCAGATCTATATGGGCTGGGCGATTTTCGCATGGATCAACAGGATCGCTGTGCTTCCGGTATTTAACTTACTGGTTAAATTCACAACGAATTACGGCTTAATTATTATAGGGTTGACCTTGATATTAAAGATCGTACTGTCGCCGCTTACCTACAAATCGTACCTGTCAATGGCCAAAATGAGAATATTAAAGCCTGAGATGGACGAGATCAAAACCAAAGTAGGCGAAGATAACCCAACGCTGCTGCAGCAGGAATACATGAAATTGTATAAAAAGGCCGGTGTGAACCCGCTTGGGGGGTGTCTGCCGCTCGTGATACAAATGCCTATCGTGTTCGCCTTTTTCCGCTTTTTCCCAAGCTTGTTTGAGCTACGGGGACAAAGCTTTTTGTGGATGCACGACCTGTCCACTTATGACCCTGTAATCACGTTCCATGCGCATATTCCGTTCCTCGGCAATCACATTAGTTTGATGTGTTTGCTGATGACCGCCTCGACGTTGATCTATACCTATTTCAACAACCAGATATCGGGCGCAACAGGCCAGATGAAATATATAGGGTACATTACTCCTGTCATCTTCCTCGGCGCCCTGAACAGCTATCCGTCCGGTCTGAACTTCTATTACTTCCTGGCCAACATGTTCACCTTCGGCCAGCAATACGTTATCCGCCTGATGGTCGACGACAAAAAGATCCACGCCCAGATACAGGAGAACAAAAAGAAACCGGAAGACAAGAAAAAGAAATCGGGTTTCCAGGCACGTATGGAGGAAATGGTACGCCAACAGCAGCAAGCGCAGGCGAAGAAGAAGAAGTGATTCTTTAGTCCGAAAGTCGGAAAGACCGCAAGTCCGTAAGACACTTTAAGACCTGGTAATTGATACCGGGTCTTTATTTTTTGCGTTAAATTTCTTTCTGACTTCCCGACTTGTGCGGACTTTCGGACTTTAAAATCTAACTTTGGCAAATGTACGCCATTGTCGATATCGAGACCACCGGGGGGCATGCCAATGCGAACGGGATAACAGAGGTAGCGATATGCCTGCACGATGGTAAAAAGATAACGCAGCGTTATAATACGCTGGTTAATCCGAAACGCGACATCCCGGTTTACATCCGTGCGCTGACGGGCATCAGCAACGAAATGGTGAAGGACGCGCCGCCTTTTGAAGACGTGGCTGCCGATATTTACCACCTGCTTCACGGCAGGATATTCGTGGCGCATAACGTCAACTTCGACTATTCGTTTATACGCCATCATCTTTCCATGGCCGGTTACGAACTGCAATGCAAAAAGTTGTGCACGGTAAGGTTGGGGCGCAAAATAATGCCGGGGCTACCCTCTTATAGCCTTGGAAAGCTTTGTCATTTCCTGGGCATCGATAACGAAAGCCGCCACCGCGCATCGGGTGATGCAGAGGCCACAGCGACGTTGTTTTCGCTTTTGCTGCAAAGCGATACAAGCAACCATATCCAGGAGGCGTTGAAGCAGCGTTCCAAGGAGCAGGTGCTGCCGCCCAATCTGCCCAAAGAAGATATCGACCGGCTTCCGTACACGCCCGGCGTTTATTATTTCCACGATGAAAAGGGCAAAGTGATATACGTGGGTAAAGCCCGGAACATCAAGCAACGCGTTTGCAGCCATTTCACCGGGAACAACACCGGTTCGCAGCGCCAGGAGTTCCTTAGAAATATCCACCACATCTCTTTCCAGAACTGCGGCAACGAGCTGGCCGCCTTTGTTATGGAAGCCATTGAGATCAAACGCCTCTGGCCGAAATATAACCGTTCGCTAAAGCGTTACGAACACGCCTACGGCATATATGCTTTTGAGGACCAGCGCGGCTATATGCGCCTGGCGGTCGATAAGCGCAGGCGGATGACCACTCCGCTGTACACCTGCAACTCCCTGCTTGACGGGCGTAATATCCTGACGCGCCTGATCGATGATTTTGAGCTTTGCCCAAAACTGTGCTTCATACAAACCAATACCGGCGCGTGTACCGGTGCGATGGAACACCTTTGCGCTTGCGAGGGCATTGAAAATCCCGAGGATTACAATCGAAAAGTACAATGGGCCATCGATCAGCTAAGGGACAATTTACCCACCTTCGCTATACGCGACGAGGGCCGAAATTACGAAGAACATAGCTGCATATTGATCGAAAAAGGCCAGTTTTACGGCATGGGCTACGTCTCGCAGAACCTCAGCGTCGACGGGCTCGATCAGCTTAAAACTTTACTGACGCCGTATCCAGGTAATGATTACATCAGGAATATGGTATCGAATTATGCGATGAAGTATCCGGAAAGAATGGTTGTGTTTGCCTGACGAAGATTTACAGATTGCTTATAATTAGGATCGATTTGTCAATTAATAGACCTTTCTTGTATTCGTGTCAAAGCAATTTTCCCGTCTTTTAATATTTTACCCGTCTTAAAACGTAAATATCTTTTTGTTGTACTTTTTATAAGATTGCCACTTGTATCGCAGTTGGTACTTTGGATTGAATCCCGGGAAAATATAGCCAATCCCTTGTCGATGGTAATAGACTCGGAACAGTTAAATCCGCAATCCGAGCCGCACCCACCTACACCAAGTTCTTCTTGGTTTAATTTCTTCCCGTTCTTTGTAAATATGGTTAAAACTGGTATCTCGTCTTCAGCCGGTTCTAGCCAAATGATTTTGTAATTACTTACGGTGTCTGGCAACATGCCGTAAGCATATATTTCATCTGGATAATCTGATTTAATGAAGACGTTATCTCTATGATTCAATTTTTTTGAAGAGTCTATAACAATTTCCAAAGTTTTAATAGTCAGTGGTAAAGACAAGAATTTAAATTTCTTCAAAAACTGTCTAAACTCCGAATTCACGTTTACTGGTTTAATGGTATTGTCATTACCATTTTGGCTTTGTTTTGATGCATTACGCGAACAAGCCTGCAATACAACAACAATTAATAGTAGTAAGAAATAGAATCTTCTTACGATCAATAGATTTGTAGATATATGCATAAATAATAGGTTAAGGTTGAAGCGAAAAACTTTATCAGCTAATTTATCAATCGTAAATCAAATCACACCTGCTTTTCTAAGCTCAACCTCCATCTGTCGCTGAACTTTTAAAGCTTCGACCCTTGCCGCCGCTGCAAAATCTTCGCCGTTCGAAGCGTAAATAATTGCCCTGGAACTATTTACTATAAGGCCGCAATCTTTTGTCATACCATACCTGCAAACTTCTTCCAGGCTTCCCCCCTGCGCACCGATGCCGGGCACCAGCAAAAAGTTATCGGGAGCGTACTTGCGGATATTGGTAAACTCAGTGCTTTTAGTAGCGCCCACTACGTACATCATACGATCGGGCCCCGCCCAGGTATTGGCTTTTTGGATCACGGTCTCGTAAAGTGCGCCGCCGTTTACATCGAGGTATTGAAAATCTTTGCTGCCTGCCGAAGAAGTAAGCGCCAGCAATATCACCCACTTGCCCTCGTAAGCGAGGAAAGGGGTCACGCTGTCGTGGCCCATATAAGGCGCTACCGTAATAGCGTCGAAATCCATGCCGGCAGCGTCCTTGTCAAAGAATGTCCTGGCATACATTCCGGACGTATTGCCGATATCACCGCGCTTGGCGTCTATGATGCCCAGGCATTCCTCAGGCAGGTAGTCGCTGGTTTTAATCAAACTCTGAAGCCCTGTAATGCCATGCCTTTCATAGAAAGCCGCATTGGGCTTGTAGGCAATGCACAAGTCACGCGTGGCATCGATAATACGTTTGTTAAACTCGAATATAGGATCGGGATAGTCCTTCAAGAAAGCCGGTATTTTTTCAATATCGGTATCGAGGCCTATGCAAAGGAACGATCTCTTTTGTTTGATCTGCTCGATGAGCTGCTGACGCGAAAGCATTTATGAGGATAGTTTTCGGCACAAAAAAACCAAAAAATCAGCGAAGTGTTATAATGCTGGTTAAATTTTTCAAAATTTTGTTTTGTGAATATTATTAAGTAACATTGCAGCGTTATCCTTTGAATTTTTCTTGCACTAAAGAAACAATTTAAAAATCCACAAGCCATAATTTTTAAATGTTGCCGTAAGCAAAGCTGCAGGATAATTTCTCTCAAATAAAGTATTTTCCTTTTGAACTATTATTTATCTCATGTTTGATACCACAGAATTGAACGACAAACTCGTTTCGGAGTTGCGTGACATTGCAAAAGGTTTGGGTATAGCCGATGCAGAAGAACTGCGAAAAGCCCAGCTGATAAGCAGGATAGTCGAGCAGCAGCAACTGATCGATGCCGCCCGCGCCCAGCAGGCTGCCGTTAATGATAATTACGCACCATTTATAGCCCCTGAAGAAAAACCGCAAGGCGGTGAAAGGACCAGGAAGAGAACACGTGTACAAAAGGGCGAACCAAAACCTAAAGTTGAAGTACCCCTGGACGATACCAGTCTTTTTGATATGCCGGATGACGAAGCTCCCGAAGCGGATGCAGAAGCCGATGACGATAACGTCTATATAGCGCCGGTCGCAACCGAGTCGGAGCCTCCGGCGGTAAAAGCCGAAGAAGACCCGGCGGTTGAAACCAAGCCAGTCAAATTTGAGCGCCGTTTTAATAATAACCAAAACCCGCAAAAAGCACAGGAACCGCCAATCAACCTTGATTTTGACAATGTGATTGTTAACGAAGGTGTATTGGAAATTATGCCCGATGGCTACGGTTTCCTCAGGTCGTCTGATTATAATTACCTTACTTCGCCCGACGATATTTACGTTTCACAGTCGCAAATAAAACTGTTCGGCCTTAAAACAGGCGATACCGTGCGCGGCAGCATACGCCCTCCAAAAGAAGGCGAAAAATATTTCCCGCTGGTACGCGTCGAAGCCATTAACGGCCGGGTACCCGCAGAAGTGCGCGACCGCGTTCCCTTCGATCACCTGACACCGCTTTTCCCATCCGAAAGGCTGGAATTGTTCACCGATATGAGCAATAATTCAACCCGTATCATGGACCTGTTCTCGCCTATCGGCAAAGGCCAGCGCGGCTTGATCGTCGCCCAGCCTAAAACGGGTAAAACCATGCTGCTGAAGGATGTGGCCAACGCCATCGCCAAAAACCACCCCGAAGTTTACCTGATCATCCTGCTGATTGACGAACGCCCGGAGGAAGTGACCGATATGGCCCGCAGCGTGCGCGCCGAAGTGGTTTCGTCAACATTCGACGAACCCGCCGAGCGTCACGTAAAAATTGCCAACATCGTACTGGAAAAAGCCAAACGTATGGTGGAGTGCGGACACGACGTTGTGATCCTGCTCGACTCCATTACCCGCCTGGCGCGCGCCTACAACACCGTAGCCCCGGCTTCGGGTAAGATACTGTCGGGCGGTGTGGATGCCAATGCTTTACATAAACCCAAACGCTTCTTTGGCGCTGCCCGTAACATCGAGGATGGCGGCTCGCTGACCATCATCGCTACCGCCCTAACGGAAACCGGCTCGAAAATGGACGAGGTAATATTCGAGGAATTTAAAGGTACAGGCAACATGGAATTGCAGCTCGACCGCAAGCTGTCGAACAAACGTATATTCCCGGCTATCGACATTACCGCTTCGAGCACCCGCCGCGAGGACCTGCTGCTCGATCGCGATACACTGCAGCGCGTTTGGATATTGCGCAACCACCTGGCCGATATGAACTCGCAGGAAGCAATGGAGTTTTTGCAGAGCCAGATGAGAGGTACAAAAACAAACGAAGAATTCCTTATATCGATGAATTCTTAATGCATCTGAAGTTATGAAGTTGTAAGCTTATTTATAACTTCATAATTTCTCCATAAATGTGGTATATCTTCGTGCAAAATGAAGAAACGAATTCGTAAACACCTTCCCAACGCTATTACTTGTGCTAACCTGTTTAGCGGCTGTGTCGGGATAGTTTTTACCTTCCAGGAAAACCTGATCTTTGCCGCATACGCCTTGTTCCTGGCCGCTATTTTTGATTTCTTCGATGGGTTTGCGTCACGCGTATTGCGGTCGTTTTCAGGAATTGGAAAAGACCTCGATTCGCTGGCCGACATGGTAAGTTTTGGCTTCCTGCCTTCGGCAATACTTTATGAATTGTTTCTTCAGTCGCGTCAAATACCCCACGTGGGCTTTTATCTTAATTTTGCAGCCTTCCTCATTGCCGTTTTTTCGGGGCTCCGGCTGGCTAAATTCAACGTAGATACGCGACAGGCCGAAAGCTTTATCGGCTTACCCACCCCGGCAAACGCTATCCTCATCGCATCGCTGCCGTTTATTCTGAATCATCACCCGGCGTTTGCACCGTACATTTTAAACCAGTATGTATTGATAGGCTTTACCCTGGTCATGTGCGCCTTGCTGGTTTCCGAAATACCTTTGATGTCGCTAAAATTTAAGAATACCGACTTTAACCGGAATATCTACCGTTATTTATTGCTGCTATTCTCGGCTATATTGATACTATTTCTTAATTTTACCGCCATTCCGGTGATTGTATTTATATACATCGCCCTGTCCATAATTCAATTTAAATTTGCCCATGACAAAGTTTCTGGCTGAGATAGACGTAATGCCCAAGAAAGAGATATTAGACCCCCAGGGAAAAGCTGTAACCGGCAGCATGAAAAACCTTGGGCTTACCGAAATCCACAATGTACGTATCGGGAAGCATATCTCGCTGGAGATTGAAGCAGATAACGAGGAAACAGCCCAGGCTAAGGTTGAACAAGCCTGCAAAAGCCTGTTAGCCAACCTGATAATGGAAAGTTACAGCTTTAAAATTCAGAAAGCTTAAAGTTCGGATTCCTTTTCGGCCCTCACCCGCGTAAGTGTCTGCATATTGGCATTGATCAGTTCGCTTGCACGGCTAAATTTTGACCGGACCAGTTCAGCATCGCCCGGGCCCGCCTTGCACAATTGCTCGAGCTCCTGTAAAAGTTCCTGCGAATTCAACATCCCGAAAAAGCCCATCGACGGTTTTAGTTTATGTGCCGACGCGGCCGCGGCCGGCCAATCCTGCAATTGGATAGCGGTCTGAATATTATTCAAAAGGTCAGGCGCCTGTTGTAAAAGCATATCGATGGATTCGATGATAAATTCGTTGCTTCCGTCAGCAATTTCGTAAAGAAAGGTAAGATCAAGATCCTCGTTGGGCGTACTATCTGCCATTGGGAGTATTATTATAAATATCCAAAATTATAACTTTTTTACGTGTAAGTTGTCATTAAGTTCATTTTTAAGCTGAACTATGGTTTTGTGAAAAACAGGATGCACCAGCTCGGGCGCTATCTCGCTTAATGGTTCCAGCGTAAACCTGCGTTTGTGCAATTCCGGATGGGGTATTTCGAGTCGCGGCAGCGAAATAATATCGGAATCATAAAATAAAATATCTATGTCAATGATTCGCGAGCCCCATTTTTCCACGCGCTTTCTGCCCATAAGCAATTCAATATCTAATATTTTCTGAAGCAGCAGTTCCGGCGGCAGGGCTGTGCCGATCTGTACAACCTGGTTCAGGTAGTCGGGCTCGTCTGTTTTTCCCCACGCCTGCGTTTCATAAAACGACGACTGTTTTACAATGGTTCCTACCTCTTTTTCAAGCAGTTGAACGGCTCTTTGCAGATGTGCGCGCCTGTCGCCTAAGTTTGCTCCCAGCAGTAAAAAAACATCGTTCATTGTTGTAACAAACATTATAGACAACGCTCTTATTATTAATAGCGTGCGGAATTGCTAATTTTGCATAGTTAAAGATTAATATTATTTAATGAAACAATTCTTCAAATTTGTTTTCGCCACGATGGTGGGAATTATACTGTCGACGATCATCCTGGTGGTAATCGTCGTTGCCATTATAGTTGCTGCGAGCGGCGAAAAACATGTGGAGATTGAGCCTGATTCAGTCCTTCATATTTCGTTCAATAACCAAATACCCGAACGTACCCCTAACAATCCGCTGGCAAGTCTTAGTTTTCTCGGCATCGAAGGTGAAAAAGTCATCGGGCTGAATGATATCCTGGCCAATATCAGGCGGGCGAAAACGGATAAAAACATTCGTGGTATCTTCCTCGACGAAAGCTATATGCTTTCGGGCCAGGCCACTACCGAGGAGATCCGCAATGCGCTGATCGATTTTAAACAATCGGGCAAATTTATCATTGCTTACTCGGAGGTCTACACGCAAAATTTCTACTACCTCGCATCCGTAGCCGATGAGATCTATATCAACCCTAAAGGAATATTTGAATTCAGGGGCTTCAGCTCGCAAATCACTTTTCTTAAAGGCACGCTCGATAAATTAGGTATACAGGTACAGGTTTTAAGGGTGGGTACTTATAAAAGCGCCGTCGAACCATTTATTCTGACAAAAATGAGCGATGCCAACCGCGCACAGGTTACCTCGTACGTAGGATCGCTTTATGATCATTTCCTGTCGGGGATCAGCGAAAGCAGGAAAGTGGACAAGGGGTTGCTGTTTAATATCGCTAATAACCTGAGCATTCAATTTCCTGAAGACGCGCAAAAATACAAGCTCGTCGACGGTCTTAAATATCGCGACCAAGTTCTCGACGAATTGAAAGAGCGTACCGGCGTAGCGAAAAAATCCAGCCTGCATACGGTCGAGCTTGCCGATTATACCGGCAGCGGCGACAAGCCCGAGAAAAAAGACAATAAAAATCATATCGCCATTATTTATGCTTCGGGTGAGATAGCCGGCGGCGACGGCGATGACAACAGCATCGGTTCCGACAGGATATCGGCTGCGCTGCGCAAGGCGAGACTCGACGATAACGTTAAGGCCGTTGTATTGCGCGTCAATTCACCGGGCGGCAGCTCTATCGCGTCCGATGTAATATGGCGCGAAGTAATGCTCACCAAAAAGGTTAAACCCATGATCGTATCCATGGGCGATTATGCAGCGTCGGGCGGTTACTACATTTCGTGCGCGGCTGATTCCATTTTTGCCCAACCGAACACCATCACCGGCTCTATAGGGATATTTGCTATCATTCCCAATATGCAGAAGCTATTTAATGATAAGCTTGGGCTAAGCTTCGATGGGGTGAAAACCGGCAAGTATGCCGACCTGGGGGATGTCAGCAGGCCGCTGTCGGCCGAAGAAAAAGCTATCCTGCAAAATAGCGTAAACAGGGGTTATGATGAATTTACCAGGGCGGTTGCAGACGGCCGCCATAAAACGCAGGCTTATATCAACAGTATAGGCCAGGGCCGGGTTTGGACCGGCGAACAGGCCATTAAGATAGGATTGGTTGACCGCCTCGGTAACATCCGCGACGCTATCCGCAGTGCAGCTAAGATGGCCCATATCAAAACCTACCAGTTAGATGCATATCCCGAACAGAAAAGCATTTTTGCAAGGTTTGGCGGCATGAACGACCAGATGAAGACGCGTTATTTAAAATCCGAACTTGGCGAAAATTACCGTTACTACGAGCAAATTAAAGACGTGACGCAATTAATGCGTACCCCCCAGGCCCGTATGCCTTACGATATTGTGATCCGGTAGCCTTTGGTTCATGGCCGATTGTCCGCAATTTTCATAAATCCGGCCGTTTAAGGATCATCCTTATTTGCCATGAACCGTTCCCTATAAACTATTTTAGTATTTTTGCAGGCTGATTTCAATGGAAAATAAACCAATAGCCCGCACGCTTCGCCTTTTATCCCAGCTCATGGAGCTTCATGACGAGAACCCTTTTAAGATCAAGTCATTGGCCAATGCTGCTTTTAAAGTGGATAAACTTCCTTTTAAAGTTGCCGGTAAAAGCCTGGCCGACCTGGAAAAGATAGACGGCATTGGTAAAAGCACCGGCACCAAGATCATCGAGCTGCTCGAAACCGGGCACATTACCGAAATGAACAAGCTGCTGGAGGCTACGCCTGAAGGCATCGTTGAAATGCTGGGCCTTAAAGGAATTGGCCCCAAAAAGGTTGCGATCATCTGGCACGACCTCGGTATAGAGAATGTCGGTGAACTGTATTATGCCTGTAACGAAAACAGGCTGATCGAGGCCAAAGGTTTCGGCCTCAAAACGCAGGAAGAGATCATGAAAGTGATCGAATTCAGGATGGCCAGCAATGGCAAATTCCTGTACGCCCGGGTGGAGCAGGAAGCCAACGAGTTGTTCCAGAGAATAAAGAATATTATACCAGATGCCCTGCTGAATTTTACAGGCGAATACCGGCGCCGCTGCGAGGTCATTACCGAACTTACCCTTCTTGCCGGTACCGATTACCAGGATGCCGACATAACCATATTGAGCAACGCGGGTATATTTAATGATCCCGGCGTCGATGGGCAGCATCTGCGCGGCGAAATGCCAAACGGCCTGCTGGTCGATATAGAGTTAACTTCTTTGAAATTATTTTATAGCAGGTTATTCAAGCGTACGGGGACGACCGAGCATGTACAGGCGGTAACATCGCGCATCGTGGGCAGCATCGATCACACTGAAAGTGAAGAGGTGATCTACAAAAAAGCGGGGCTTGAGTGGATGCCCCCGGAGCTTCGCGAAGGCGATGCATTTATTGACAAAGCTGCGAAAAATACGCTTCCGCATTTGATCACCTACCAGGACCTGAAAGGTACGCTGCATAACCATAGCACATGGAGCGACGGCGTAAACAGCGTCGAAGAGATGGCTCTTTACTGCAGGGATGAACTGAAGCTGCAATATTTGGGTATGTGCGACCACAGCCGCAGCGCTTTCTATGCCAAAGGTTTAAGCATCGAGCGGGTGCTGCAGCAGCATGAAGAAATTGACCACCTGAACAAAAAGTTAAACGGCTTTCATATTTTCAAGGGAATCGAGTCGGATATTTTGAACGACGGTTCACTGGATTACCCGGATGAGATATTGGCTAAATTTGATTTTATCGTTGCTTCGGTGCACTCCAATCTTAAAATGGATAAGGATAAAGCAACGAACCGCATTATCAAAGCCGTCGAAAATCCATACACCACGATACTGGGACATCCCACCGGCCGCTTGCTGTTGAGCCGTAAAGGCTACGAGCTCGACTTTAAAAAGGTGATAGATGCTTGTGCCGCCAATAACGTCATTATTGAAGTGAACGCCAACCCGCTAAGGCTAGACCTGGACTGGCGATGGCATCAATACGCTCTCGAAAAAGGCGTGAAGCTATCAATTAACCCGGATGCGCATCGCAATGAAGGTTTCCTGGATATGCACTATGGCGTGCTGGCTGCCCGGAAAGGCGGGTTAAGCAAAGAAATGTGTCTCAATGCGTTTACATTAGAGGATATTAAAAAAGTATTCGGATCGAAAAAGAAATAAAGTGATAGCCGGCAAATGTTAATCGATAAAGTTCGCCATATAACCAAAAATCAAAATCCGCCCACCGTATTGGTCATCGGCGACCTGATGATCGACCACTACGTATGGGGCGATGCGACAAGATTATCGCCCGAAGCGCCGGTGCCGATCGTTAACGTAAAAAACGAATCAACTACGCTTGGCGGAGCGGCCAACGTAGCACAAAACCTGGTCGCGTTAGGCGCTAAAGTGACTTTAGGGGGCGTAATCGGCGACGACGCGTTCGGCTTGAGGATGATCGAAATCATGGCCGAAGAAGGCCTGGCTACGGACGCCATTGTTAAAGACCCCGGACGCCCGACAACGGTTAAAACCCGCATTGTGGCAGGCAGCCACCAATTGGTGCGTGTCGACCGCGAAGTAACTGACTACGTTTTAAGCGAGTTGGAGGATGAGCTGGCCGATAAACTCGATCATTTTATCAATGAAGCGGATATTGTACTGTTCTCTGATTACGGTAAGGGCCTGTTCTCACCGGCGCTTACACAGCGCCTGATCGGCCTGGCGAAACTCAAGGGGAAAAACGTGATCATCGACCCGAAGGGCCTTGATTATGAAAAATACCGGGGCGCCTTTATCATCAAACCGAACCGGAAAGAATTAGCCGAAGCTGCCAAAACAGATAAGATCAAAACGATTGCCGATCTTCAACACGCGGCAAAGACCATTTTTAAACAAACCCATGCCGGGTACCTGGTTGTAACCTTGTCGGAGGAAGGCATGGTAATACTGGATGAGCTCGCCTATAAGCTGCTGCCGGTAAAAGCTACGGCTGTATTCGACGTAACCGGCGCCGGCGATACCGTACTCGCCACTATGGCCTATTTCATCGCCGCCGGTTTAAGCATTGAAGAAGCCTGCGAACTGGCTAATCACGCGGCGGCTATCGTCATCAGGCGGGTGGGCAGTGCGACAACAACCATTGACGAGATCATCAGTGATATAGAAAAGGATCATTAAATATGATTATTGAAGAATTAAAGGACCATCAGCAGCTCATACAAAAAGTGATCGATACGCTTACCGGCGATATTGAAAAAGCATGCAGGGTGATGGTTTCGACGCTAAGAAACGGCAACAAAGTACTGATAGCAGGGAACGGGGGCAGCGCCGCCGACGCGCAGCATATCGCCGCCGAGCTAAGCGGCCGGTTTGTGAAAGAACGGAAGGCCTTACCGGGTATTGCCCTTACCACCGATACATCCGCGCTTACATCTATAGCGAACGATTACGGGTACGAATACGTCTTCTCGCGCCAGGTGGAAGCTTTGGGCAAACCGGGCGATCTGTTCATCGGTATATCTACCAGCGGAAACAGCCAGGGAGTGTTGAATGCATTCGAATCGGCCAAAAAATTGGGTTGCGGTACACTGGGCCTTTCGGGTCGCGACGGAGGAAAAATGAACGGCCTTTGCGACCTGAATATCATCGTGCCATCGAATATCACTGCCCGTATACAGGAAATGCACATCCTGATCGGGCATATCATTTGCAAGGCCGTCGACGACGCATTCTGATAAATGAAAAGCAACATCGAAAAAACGCTGCTCGACAAAATATGCGATCTTTCAGCAATGAAAGACCGCACAACCTTGTGGAAACAAGAGGGCAAAAAAGTGGTGTTCACCAACGGTGTTTTCGATCTGCTGCATATCGGTCATATTACCTATATGGCTAAAGCATCGGAGCTGGGTGATAAATTGGTTATCGGTTTGAATTCAGACGCATCCGTAAAAAGAATAAAGGGTGATGATCGCCCGCTTAATGACGAAAACAGCCGTGCAGCCTTGTTAGCCGCCCTTTTTTTTGTAGACGGGATCGTTTTATTCGGGGAAGATACGCCGATCAGGGTGATTACCACCCTGCTGCCTGACGTGTTGGTAAAAGGTGCCGACTACAGCATCGATAACATCGTCGGAGCCAAAGACGTGATAGCCAACGGCGGCGAGGTAAGAACCATCGACTTTGTAGAAGGATACTCGTCTACCTCCATCATTGAAAAAATACGGAAACGGATTACCTGACTGCTATGAAGATATTGGTTATCCGGTTCAGCTCCATGGGCGACATCATCTACACTACCCCTGTGGTACGTTGCCTTAAAAAACAGGTTGCCGGAGCCGAAGTGCATTTCCTGACCAAACCGGCTTTCAAATACATTTACGAAAATAACCCATACGTTCACAAACTGCTGCTATTAAAGCCTACCCTATCCGAAACTATCCGGGATATTAAGGCGGAAAAGTATGATTACATTATCGACCTGCATAATAACCTGCGGACGGCGCTAATCAAATTGAGAACCGGCATCCGGTCGTCGACCTATAAAAAACAACGTATGCGTAAATGGCTGAGCCTGAAATTCAATCTAAAGCTTGTGCCGCCTGTACATTTGGTCGAGCGCTACCTGCAGGCCGTAAAGTTTCTCGGTGTGACAAACGACGGGCAGCCCATCGACTATTATATCAAAGCCGAACACAACCTGCAAAATTTGCTCCCTGCGTCGCACCAAAATAATTACATCGCCTTTGTCATCGGCGCTACGCACTTTACCAAGCGTATGCCTAATGAAAAGATCATCAGCATCTGTAAGCAGATCAAACAACCTATCATACTTTTAGGCGGCAATGACGTGAAGAACAACGGGGCCGAAATAGCCGATGCCATCGGTCCTAATATTTATAATGCCTGTGGTATTACTTCGCTCGATGAATCGGTGTTCCTGGTTTCAAAAGCAACAAAAGTACTGGGCTTCGATACTGGCCTTACCCATATTGCCGAAGCCTTTGATAAGCCGATCGGCTCCATTTGGGGTGGAACGGTCCCGGAATTGCTGGGCGTCCAACCCTATATGGTTAAAGATGTCAGGGTGATCGGCATAGATCTCCCCTGCCGTCCCTGCTCCAAATTCGGCCTGGAAAAGTGCCCGCTTGGGCATTTTAAGTGCATGAAGGACATACCGGATGAAGAAGTGGTCGATTTTGTGAATGATGCACAATAATTGATATATTAGCATCAAACCTTATCTTTCATGAAAAAAATCTTACTCATTCTTACCCTTGTTTTAATAAACGCTGCCCTATTCGCGCAATCATTGACGTATGGAGCCCTCGGAGGAATCGTTCTCGCCCACCAGCGCCGATTACCCCCTCCATTTATTACATATTTAAATTCAAGTCCGATTATTACATTTTCGGCCGGCGGTTTTGCCGATATTAATTATGGTAAATTCTCGATCCGGCCCGGATTGTTTCTTTCGGGACAGGGAGATCATATAAAACCCATATCTGAAACATCTTCACCTCCAGCCACTGAAAAGGGAGACTTCACCGAAAGAATGCTATTTGCACAAATTCCTGTCGATTTCATTTATCACTTTAAACTGCGAAACGTGACCATTTATCTTGGAGGCGGTCCTTATATGGCGATCGGTCTGACGGGAGGCGTAACGGGTACGTCAGATTATTATTTGAATAGCAATCCTGGTAAAGTCAACCACGAAAAATTCAACGATGACGTAGGTTTTGGTGGCGATTCAGGCAACAGTTTAATGCAGTTTGGGGTCAATGCAACCGCGGGCATCAGATTCAAAACGCGAATGCTGCTGAATGTTAATTACGATTGGGGCCTTACAAATTTGTACCAGCCTTCAGTTCCTAATATTGCCCGCAACCGGGCACTGGGTATATCGCTGGGATACTTTTTGAAGTGATCAAAATTTAAAACGGCTTAAAACAACTTTTCATTTCTTGTGCTTATTTTTAACGAATGAAAAGATTGCTGCTGATCCGCCATGCGAAGGCCGTTCATGATACGACCTATGACGATTTTGAAAGGCCCTTAAAGCACTCGGGGATACATGATGCCGAATTGATGGCAGGCAGGGTAAAAAATGAAGGCCATATACCACAAATACTGGTTACCAGCCCTTCCCTGCGCACCCAGGCGACGGCAGATATTTTTGCTGAATTTCTTTCATTACCCAAACCCCGGGAAAGCCAAAAGATATATGAGGCCAGCCGCGCCAACTTAGTCGATGTGATCAACGAATTTCCTTCCGGATACGATTTTATCGGGCTCGTGGGTCATAATCCGGGATTGGTCCAATTGGTCGATTATTTTACCGGTGAAACGCCCGACCTTACACCCGGCTCGGTGGCCCTGATCACATTCGACACGGATGAGTGGCTTATGTTAAGCCGAAATACCGGCGGGTTAAAATGGTTTAGCTCACCTAAGGAAGAAGACTAATTGATACTATAAGTCTTACCCGGCAAAGAGCGGATGTAGCCCTGCATTTCCATATTCAACAGGTTAATGGCTAGTTGGCTCATCGGCATATTGGCTTTGATCGTCAGATCGTCGATGGCTAAAGGCGCTTTATGCTGATGTATGATGTTAAATATCAGCCTTTCATCATCCGATAAGTCCATCGGCAATAACAATTGTTCTCTTTTCGGTTTTACAACGTCGCCTTCCTCCCATCCCAGGCTGTAGGCCAAATCGGCGGCACAGGTAAGCAAGGCTGCCTTGTTGTTCCTGATAAGGAAATTACAACCTTCCGAAAACGTATCATTTATCCTCCCGGGAAAGGCAAACACATCCCTGTTATACGAATTGGCAATCTCGGCGGTAATAAGCGCGCCGCCTTTAATACCGGCTTCAATCACTACCGTTGCATCGGCCATCCCGGCAACAATACGGTTACGCTGTGGAAAGTTTTCGGGAATGGTAGTGGTACCGCAAGGATATTCGGTAAGTAAGCCCCCATACTCCATCATCTTTTCGGCGAGCGCGCGGTTGCCGGCAGGGTACATTCTTTCTAATCCATGCCCCAGTACGCCCACTGTTTGCAAACCCCGTTTAACGCTCTCCTTGTGCGCGGCCGTGTCGACGCCCGCTGCCAGGCCGCTCACAACAAGCACATTGTACTGCTGTAATTCCTCAATTAATTGTCTGCATAATTCTTTCCCGTATTCAGTTGCCAGCCGGGTTCCGACAATACTGACGACATGCTTGGCGTTCAGGTCCATATTGCCGCGGGCATACAGCAGCACCGGGCTGTCTATGCAATTTTTCAATCTTTTGGGGTAATCCAGATCGGTATAAAAAAGTACGCGGATATTATTAGCTTCAATAAACCGAATCTCATCTTCGGCCCTCGAAAGCGCAAAGTTGGTGTCAACTCCTTCCAGCGTCCATTCACCAATACCCGGCACCTTCAGCCATTTGGACCGGGATACCTTGAAAACCTGCGAGGCATCGCCGAAATGTTCCAAAAGGCCCTTGGCGGCCACCGGCCCAATATTACGAAGGAATGTTAAAGCTAATTGATGCAGAAGTGACATGGGTTTAGATAATGAAGCGGTAAAATTAAAACTAAAATACCGATGCTCAAATTTTTAGCAATACTTTTTTTCAAACAATCCGCTCCTTCGGCTGAATTTTTAATTCAAAATACTGGTAATGAAATAGTTTTATTAAATTTATTAAATTGCTTTACCCAAATAGCCTTAGCTTAAGGCCTAAGGCTTCGGTAAAACATACGACCAGGAAGAAAGCAACCAAACCAGCCACCGATCAGAAGAAGCCGAAAACGAATAAACCGACGCAACCCATCTGACATGCAGAACGCAATACACCTATTTTGAACATATGAGAACCAGCAACAAAAACAAAGGCGCCCCGGCCGGGCTGAAGCGCCTGATTATCCTGACCTTAACGACCGGGCTTTTATGTGCCTCGTCTCATGTCTTTGCGCAAAGTCAGCCATCCGGTGGACCTCCTCCGCCGCCACCGCCGCCGGGAGAGCTGCTAAAAAAGATCAATCCTTTCAAAAAACACAAAAAGGATACTGCCAGCCACAAGGCCGATACAGGCAAAGTTAAACAGGCCAATACGCCGCCGGGAGGGCCTCCGCCACCGCCGCCAAACCCGCTCGATCTTTTCAAGAAGAAAAAAGATACTACAAAGAAAAACAGGTAAGGGCTTACCGCGCGTAGATAACCTGCTTGGTTTCGAAGAATTCTTCGGAAAAGTAGTCTTTTAGATAAAATTGCCTGACGGCAAGGCCCGATTCGGCGATCTCTTCAGCTAGGTCGCCGCCTTTTAAGTATAAAATGCCGTTAGGCAGTTTATTTTTGGACTCTTTATTAAACTTTCCTTTCACCCAGGGATAAAATTCTTTAAGCCTGGTAACCGCTCTTGAAACCACGAAGTCGAATTTGCTTTGAACCTCTTCGGCCCTGGTGTGCGCAGCCTCTACGTTTTTGAGCCCGATGGCTCTGGCAACCTCATTTACAACTTTGATCTTTTTACCGATAGAATCGACAAGATAAAACTGCGTTTCGGGAAACATAATAGCTAAAGGAATGCCCGGGAAACCGCCGCCTGTACCAACATCGAGCACATGTTCGCCAGGCAAAAACGGCATTACTTTGGCAATTCCCAACGAATGCAGCACATGCCTTTCGGGCAGAAGCCCGATATCCTTGCGCGAAACAACATTGATCTGGTTGTTCCAGTATGCATAAAGTTCCGGCAGTTGGCTGTATTGCTGCTTTTGGCTGGTGGTTAAGTCGGGGAAATATTTAAAGATGATATCAGATGTCATCCTTATTGAAACGGTTGATGATATTGCCCAGCAGGTATCTTGCCCTGAAAAGCTGCGCCTTCACAGTTCCAAGCGGCAGATCGAGTTGAACGGCAATTTCTTCGTACGACAGCTCGTCGAAATAACGCAGCGTGATCAGGTTGCGGTAGCGCGGCGGAAGACCGTCAATCAGCACTCTTAATTCCTGCGTCTGCTGTTTTTTAATTGACGTTTCTTCGGGATTTAGCGTATCTGCTTTGATCTGCAGGGTCTTCTCTTCGCCATCCTCATCCACCATCCCGTGTATCGACATGGTGTTCAATTTTTTTTTGCGGATAAAGTCGATACAGTTATTGGTTGCCACGCGGAAAAGCCAGGTGCTGAAGGCGTAGTCGGGCTGATATTTGTCCAGTTTCTCGAAAGCCTTGGCGAAAGTTTCCACGGTGAGGTCCATCGCATCCTCCTTATTGTTCACCATTTTCAAGGCCATAAAATATATGGAATCCTTATAACGGTGCATAAGGTCGGCATAGGCTTTCTGATTACCCTCGCGGGCTTTGACAACGAGCTGAAAATCGTTTTTTGCGTTTTCGGTAAAATTTGCGTTTACTTCCACTGGGCAGTTTTTATAAAGGTACCAATCAGTCCAAAAATATTTAAATATATGTAATATACAATATCAAAAACGGGCAAATACCAGACCAAATTTTTACCCTCCAGTTTGCCGAAAACCCGAGAGTAAATTATCAGTTGGCAAATGAGCCTGAACAGGAACAAACCGGCCACCAATACCGGGTCGTGCCCGAATATCAGCAGCAAAACGAGAAGTATATAAAACAGGAAGCCGGTCATCGCATCAAAACTCAGCATTCGGCGGTGCCTGCCGCGGTAAAGCTTGCCCGCCCCCATGTGTCTTCTTTTCTGCCGGTACCATGCATTTAAAGTTGTTTTTGCGCCGCTGTAAGTAAATGCGTCCGGGTGTATTTCTATTACCGTATTATTATCGTTGGCGTTTTCATTAACAAACAGGTCGTCGTCGCCCGACATCACATGCATGTGCGAGGCAAAACCTTTATTACTAAAAAAAAGCGTTTTGGTATAAGCCAGGTTGCGCCCGATACCCATATACGGATTTCCCGCCAAAGCAGCCGACAAGTAATTTATAGCCGTACGAATAGTTTCGAAACGGATAAAAGGGTTTAAAAAATCATTGGCCTTATAATAGGGCGAATAACCTAGCACGATATCTGCGCCGCCCGAAAAATTTGCTGCCATACGGCTTATCCAGTTTACCGATGCCGGTTTACAGTCGGCATCAGTGAACACCAGGTGCTCGTTTTTGGACGCTTTTATGCCCATGGTCAGCGCAAATTTTTTGCCTGTTTTAAAGCGGTCGTTCTCGGCAACGGTAACCACCTTCAGGCGCTGGTACCTGGCACATAATTCCTTTAGTACCGTTTCCGTATCGTCCAGCGAGCAATCGTTGACCACTATCACTTCGAAATCAGGATAGTCCTGTTCGAGTATCAAAGGCAAATTTTCACTAAGCCGGATCGCTTCGTTACGGGCGCTAATAATAACCGAAACAGGAACATTAGCTTTTACCGGTTCGGTTAATGGCTGATATGCATAAAGCCTAAGGTGATAATACAACAGGTAATATAGCTGGGCTATAAAACAAAGGGACGTTAACGAGAATAAAATTACAGGTAAATATGTTTCCAAATTCAATCGAACTACCCGGCAAATTTGTTAAAAATCACCGAAATGCAATCGTTTAACTTAAGAAAGTTATTGACATTGGTTTAATAGGAGTTGAAATGTTGTAAGGTTGGAAAGTTGGAAAGTTGATAAGCGCGCTTTTTCAACGTTCACCTGATTATAGACAAATAATTGGTGATGATTTTTAAAGTTTTGCCACGCCGCCAACATTACAACCTTTCAACTTTCCAACCTTACAACAAATAAGTATTTTTGCATCTCATAAATGAAATTCAGTTTAACCGCACAAGATCCGTTATCTAAAGCCCGCGCAGGCGAGATCACTACCGACCACGGCACCATACACACCCCCATCTTTATGCCGGTTGGCACTGCCGGAACAGTAAAAGCGGTGCATCAGCATGAATTGAAGAATGATATTAAAGCTGAGATCATCCTGGGTAACACCTACCATTTATATTTAAGGCCGGGGCTTGATGTGCTTGAACGGGCGGGCGGCCTGCACCGTTTCAACGGATGGGACAAGCCTATACTGACGGATAGCGGCGGTTACCAGGTTTATTCGCTGACCGAAGTAAGAAAGATAAAAGAAGAAGGCGTTACCTTTCGCTCCCATATCGACGGTTCGAAACATCTGTTTACGCCGGAAAATGTAATGGACATACAGCGCATCATCGGCGCTGATATCATCATGGCGCTTGACGAATGTACGCCATATCCCTGCGAGTACAATTACGCGCGGCGGTCGCTTGATATGACCCACAGGTGGCTGAAGCGCTGTTGCGATCGCTTTGACGACACCGAACCTAAATATGGATACAGTCAAACGCTGTTCCCTATAGTGCAAGGGTCCGTATATAAAGATCTGCGCGTTAAATCGGCTGAAGTGATTGCATCCTTTGAACGTGAGGGCAATGCCATAGGCGGACTCTCCGTAGGCGAGCCTGCTGAAGAAATGTACGCAATGACCGAAATTGTGTGCGATATATTACCGAAGCAAAAACCGCGTTATCTGATGGGCGTGGGTACACCGGTAAATATATTAGAGAATATTGCGTTGGGCGTAGACATGTTTGACTGTGTAATGCCAACCCGCAATGCGCGCAACGGTATGCTTTTTACCAAAGACGGCATCATCAATATCCGCAATGAAAAATGGAAAAATGATTTTTCGCCGATAGAAGCCGGCAGTGAACTGTTTGCCGACACGGCATATACAAAAGCGTATCTTCGTCACCTGGTGCATTCGGGCGAAATACTGGGCGCTCAGATCGCCACGCTGCACAACCTGCATTTTTACCTGTGGCTGGTGAGGCAAGCCCGGGAAAAAATCGTAGCGGGTGAATTTTATGACTGGAAGCAGGCCATGGTTAAACGCCTCGGCCAAAGACTATAAATGAAGAAAATACTGAACCGCCATCTTAAAGTAATAGACTGGTATATCATCCGGAAATACCTGGGTACGTTTTTTTATACGATGGCTATTTTTTCAGTGGTGATGGTGGTTTTCGACGTATCGGAGCACTTAGACAACTTTCTGAAAAAAAATTGCACCCTGCACGAGATTGTATTCCAGTATTATGCGGGCTTTATACCGTTCTATCTCAATTATCTTTCACCGCTGATCAACTTCCTTGCAGTGATCCTTTTTACGGCGCGGATGGCCAACCAAACCGAGATTGTTCCCATACTGACATCCAAGGCCAGCTTTGGAAGGTTCCTGCGCCCTTATTTCATCGCATCCAGTTTATTGTTCATTATCTTTTTTATCGCGAACGTATTCATCATTCCGCAGACCAACAGGCTTAAAGTTGATTTTGAAAACAGCAAATTCAGCGACCAGGACCCAACTAAAAGTGAGGTTCATATGCAGTTGGACAAGAATACTTTTGTATATGTAAAGTCGTTCGACAATACATCCAAAACAGGGTTCGATTTCATCATGGAAAAGTATAAAGGAGATACCATGACGGAAAAACTGGTTGCCCAATCCATCGTTTACGATTCGGTAAAAAGAGTATGGACGATCAGGACTTATAGCGTGCGGCACATTAACGGGCTTAAGGAAACCATGCAATGGCGCGGTATTACCAAAGACACCGTGCTGGATATGCGCCCCACGGATTTTGAGATACGGGACAACGCCTATAGCGCTATGCCGATGAAAATCCTTGATAAGAACATCGAAAAAGCCAAACTACGCGGCACAGGCGAACTGACCGACATGTTGTTCGAAAAATATTACCGCTTTGTGCACCCCTTGTCTGTCTATGTACTTATGCTGATAGGTGTTTCTATGTCGTCACGTAAGGTGCGCGGAGGCATTGGCTTGCCCCTGGGACTCGGTATTTTGTTATGTTTTACCTATATCGTCGTGGAACGTTTTGCGCTGGTTTTTTCCACCAAAGGCGGCACCCCTCCTCTGATATCCGCATTGATGCCCAACCTGCTGTTCGGTGCGCTCGGCTACTACCTGCTTGTAAAAGCTCCTAAATGATGAGCGAGGAAACGGCGCCATCGGCTCTAAACAAGAACCTTGTGATATTGCATTTCACGGTTTTTATCTGGGGCTTTACCGGCATTCTAGGTAAACTGATCACGGTGTCGGCGGTGCATTTGGTATGGTACCGGGTGCTTATCGCGTCGCTCACTTTGTTCCTTTACTTCAGGTTTAACAGGACGGCTTTTAAGGTGAGCCGCAGCACTTTTATTAAGCTTATCCTTACGGGCGCTTTAGTTGGCGCGCACTGGATATTGTTCTTCCTGTCGATCAAATTATCGACGGTTTCGGTGGCCCTGGTATGCTTTTCTTCGCTTACTTTATTCACCGCTGTCCTCGAGCCGCTGATCAACAAAAAAGTTATTTCCGGATTAGAAATCATCTCCGGGCTGCTCATCATCCTGGGCATATTTGTTATTTTCAAATTCGAAACACAATACACTAAGGGCATCATCGCGGGGCTTGCCTGCGCCATATGCGCCAGTCTTTTTTCCATTATCAACGCCCGCCAGGTGAAACATTACCAGGCGCCCGTCATAGCCTTTTATGAACTGTCAGGAGCGTTTGTGTGGATATCCATCTTCATGTTTTTTACCGGCGGCTTCGATAGCTCCATGCTTCTCAGCAAGCCCGACATCGGTTATCTTTTCCTGCTCGGCACGGTCTGCACATCGCTGGCATACGTTGCCGGGGTATCCGTTATGCGCGAACTTTCACCCTTTCGCGTGGCCCTCATCACCAACCTGGAACCAGTGTATGGCATCATCATGTCGTTCCTGTTCTTCGGCGATATGAACAGAATGACCCCGGGGTTTTGGGTCGGCGCCGTTATTATTTTGTCGACTATTTTTCTGTTCCCTGTGGCGCAGAAACAAGTGGACAAACGAAGGTCAAAGGCTTAAAAAATCGTAGTTAAAGCTTTATTTTATTTATACTGATAGGGTAGGGGATGAATCTGCCACGCTGGGCAATTTTCGTTTTTGAACTCCGTAAAATCTACTTTAAACAAATAAAACGCTTCTGTCCTTAGTGTATTGATTTTCACATTCCTGAATTACGCCCGGATTCCTGTTTTTTTGCAATAAATTGATACAAAAATCTGCATCCGCAGATTGCCATTCGGAAAATCTATAAAATTACAATACACTTATAATCAGATATTAATATAATTTATAAGAAGTTATAGTTTAGTACTAATCGTTCTTCTAAAATATGCAAATACTAATATTTTTAGCACATAATTATATCTATTGACTCATATGTATTTAAATATTTACTAATGAGATATTTAAATAGTTAAAACTAAAGATTAACTTTACATTGACTAAAAAATGACGACTTGTGTATTTAAAATTCCGGTTATCAGAAATCGGCCGTCATGTACACGCCTACGCAGATGTCTTTTATTATTCTAGAATGTTCGCCAAAAATTCATGTAAGTAGGTGCTGTATATTTTTCAGAGTGAGCCATAGCAATGAAATGAGATTATTTTCAATTGGGGCTTCCCGCCTTTTTCCATTACCTGCCTGAGTCATTAAACATGCCGGCACAATGTATTACGGATAAATTTGGTTAAGTTTATTTCCGATTCCATCAAACTGCCTATTGCATTTACTGTTTAAATCCATAACCCATGAGAATAAGAACGATGGTTATTATCATCATCACGGTGTTGTTAACCGTGGTGGTCATGCAGAACACCGACGAGGTGGCATTTAAATTTTTGTTCGCCCGATTTTATCTTTCGAAACTTGTCATGCTGCTGGTAGCGGCCTTCATCGGTTTCCTGGTTGGTGTGCTGATCTCCCGGCCCGGGAAGCCAAGATACGTTCCCGGACAAGCCGAAGATACCGGACCGGACAAGAAAGCATTAAATACACTAAGTGACGAAGACAGGGATTATATCAGTTAATATATGGAAAAGAAAATTGGATTTATAGGCCTCGGAAGCATGGGCCTGCCTATGGCAAAAAATTTGATTGAAGCGGGCTATCATTTGCAGGTTTACAATCGTACCGCAGGCAAGGAAAGCGGGCTGGACGCATCGGCTATCACGCCGTGCAAAAGTCCTGCCGAAGCGGCAAAAAATGTGCAGGTGGTCATCACCATGCTGTCGGACGATGCGGCCGTCAACCAGGTTACAAGCGGCGACGAAGGTATCCTGGCGACCTTGCAAAAAGGCGGCATCCATATTTCGATGAGCACGCTTTCTCCTGCTATCTCCGCCGAACTGTCCGAACGGCATAAAGCCGCCGGGAGCGTTTACCTCGCATCTCCGGTCTTCGGCCGGCCCGAGGCTGCGGCGGCAAAAAAACTCTGGGTGTGTGTATCGGGCGATAACGAGTCTAAAGAGACAGTAAAACCTATACTGGAATGCCTGGGGCAAGGAGTAATAGACTTTGGAGAAGGGGCCGGTAATGCGAACGTCGTTAAAGTCATCGGCAACTTTATGCTCTTTGCTTCCGTCGAGATGATGGCCGAGGCATTCAGGCTTGCCGAAGACCATGGCCTTGACCGCTCGATGGTGGCCGACTTCTTCGGCTCGACTTTATTCAACGCTCCCGTGTACCAGAATTACGGCAAGCTAATCGCCGAAAGGAAATACGAGCCGGTGAAATTTAAAGCCAGGCTTGGATATAAAGATCTGAGCCTTGCCCATGCGCTTGCACAGAAAACCAAAACGCCGATGCCTTCCGCCGATGTTACACGCACCCGTTTGCAGGACGCTATCGATAAAGGCTGGGGCGACAAAGATTGCGTGGAAGCATTTGACCGTGGGGTTAAAGAAGAAAAAATCTAAGCTTCCTCTAAATCTTCCCCGGCCGGGAAAAATTACATTCTACAAAGATTATGCAAGTCCTCCCAACCGGGGAGGATTTAGGCGGGGCTCAAACCGCATAGAATACCTGGTTTGTCTTCTCCAGTGAAGACAAATCGGGTTTGCCGGTAAATATTCCGAAAACCGAAGCTCCGCTCCCACTCATGCTGGCATACAATGCGCCGGCCTCGTACAAGGCCGCCTTCACTCCTCTTATAACGGGATGATTTTTGAATACGGTTTCCTCAAAGTCGTTCCGGATATGATCCTTCCATTCGCCGACCGGCAGTTTAATCAGTTCATTGAGCGGATGCTCGGGTTGCGCTGGTTTTACCCCTCTGTAGGCCTCGGATGTTGACACGTGCGCTTGTGGCATGACTAGAACAATGTGGTATTGTGAAAGATCCAGGTCTATCGGCTGGAACCTGTCTCCTTTTTCAAAAGCAAAAACCGGTTTGCCTTCGACAAAAAAAGCACAGTCGGCGCCCAGCACCCTGGCGTAAGCCTGCATTTGTTCGGTGCTCAACTTCAAACCAAACAAGTCGTTGATCAGTTTGATAAAAAAAGCGGCGTCGGACGAGCCGCCACCGAGCCCGGCCCCTATCGGGATATGTTTATGCAAGAAAATATTTAAAGGCGGCAGCGCATGATCTTTTCCAATCAAATGATAGCCTTTTAAGCAGAGGTTATCCTCTACCCTGCCGGGTATGCCAAGGCCCGATGAATTAAAGGTTAGCTCGCTGCCCGGCAAGGCTTCCAGCGCGTCGAATATGCGGATGGGATAAAATACGGTTTCGATATTGTGATAACCATCGGGCCTGCGCGAAACGATGTTGATGCCTATATTGATCTTGGCGTTCGGAAATACGATCATCAGATTGATTAACACCGGATGTATTTTTGAACATCCATAGGATACCAAAAATAGATTATTTTTCTTTGTGTTTGGAATTGTTGTAAGGTTGTAAAGTTGAAATGTGTATGGTTACGCAGCATACAACAACTCGTTCAACCACTCAATACAATCCACCCAATCAACTAACAAAATGAAACAATACCTCGATCTGATGCGGCATGTGCTGGAGGACGGCACACAAAAACATGACCGTACCGGCACCGGCACTATCAGCATATTCGGCTACCAGATGCGGTTTAACCTGCAAGAGGGTTTTCCACTGGTGACCACGAAAAAACTACACCTGAAATCGATCATACACGAGCTGATATGGTTTTTAAAAGGCGATACCAATATCGCTTACCTGAAAGAGAACGGAGTACGCATCTGGGACGAATGGGCTGATGAACAAGGCAACCTTGGCCCGGTATACGGCCACCAGTGGCGTTCATGGCCAACACCCGGCGGCGGGCATATCGACCAGATAAGCCAGCTGATCAGCATGATCAAAAAGAATCCCGATTCGCGTCGCCTGATCGTTTCGGCGTGGAATGTGGCCGAGGTGGAAAATATGGCCCTCCCGCCCTGTCACACGCTTTTCCAGTTCTATGTAGCCGATGGGAAGCTCTCCTGCCAATTATATCAGCGAAGTGCGGACATTTTCCTGGGCGTACCTTTTAATATTGCATCCTATGCCTTGCTTACCATGATGGTGGCCCAGGTTTGCGATTTACAATATGGCGATTTCGTGCATACTTTCGGCGATGCGCACCTATATAACAACCACATCGAGCAGGCGCACCTGCAGCTAAGCCGCGAGCCGAGGCCTTTACCAACAATGAGGATCAATCCGGATGTGAAAGATATTTTCCAATTCAAATTCGAAGACTTCACCCTGGAGAATTATGATCCCTGGCCGCATATTAAAGGAGTTGTCGCGGTTTAGCTGTCATTGGGTCATTGGGGCATTAAGTCATTGGGGCATTAAGTTATTAAAATCCTTATCATGAGTAATCGAATAGAAGATTTGGAAATCTTTCTTTTGTCTGAAAAATTTGGCGATCAGGTCTGGTTTACGGTAATGCAATGGCCATATTTTGTGCGAGATGGATTTGGGAAGCAACTATCTAACGCTGCAGATTCGATAGGGTCAAATATTGCCGAAGGTTTCGGTCGATATCATTATAAGGAGAACAAAAATTTTTGTTATTTCAGCAGGGGTTCTATTATTGAAAGAAAAGGCTGGCTTAGAAAAGCAAAGAATAGAGAATTGATTTCGGAGCAGCAATATTCTGAATTGATGAGCCAGCTTGAAACAATTCACCTCAAACTAAATATCTATATTAAGGCCATTGGAAGAAAGATAGGTAACAGCGCCTCCACCGATACCAACTAAACCAATGACTTAATGACCCAATGACTTAATGACGCAATGACTTAATGACCCAATGACAATATCAATAATCGTAGCGATAGGCGAAAATAACGCCATCGGCAAAAACAACCAACTTCTCTGGCATATGCCCGCCGACCTTAAACATTTTAAGGAGATCACCTCGGGGAAAAGTATAATCATGGGCAGAAAAACTTTTGACTCGGTAGGTAAGCCGCTGCCGAAAAGGCGTAATATTGTCGTTACCAAGCAGGATATCACTATACCCGGCTGCGAGGTGGTTAAATCGATAGACGATGGGTTGGCGCTGTGCGCGGGGGAAGAGGAAGTATTCATCGGCGGTGGCGCCGAGATCTATCGGCAGGCAATGCCCAAAACTGATCGCATCTATTTGACCGTAATACACAAAGTGTACGACGCCGACACGTTTTTCCCTGAAATAAATCGCAGCGAATGGATGGAAACGCATCACGAAGATCATGATGCCGATGAACGAAATCCAATCCCCTATTCCTTTATCACGCTCGAAAGGCGCTAACACTTCACGGCCTCGTGCATGACATCAATATCCACTTATGCTTTAGCGTCCCGTCGCTGCCCGATTTTATGAAACACCTGGACGAATACCATATCAAATACGGCGACTGGCAGGGCAATTACAAAAAGACCCAGCACCGGCCCGACGGTGTTACGCAAATCTACTTGCAGGACCCCGACGGTTACTGGATATAGGTGAACGACGCGAAATAAGCTGAAAGCGAAAGGCGAAAAGCTGATAGCAGAATTGCTCTGACCGTGTTCAGGGTGCTTTATTATACCCGATGAAACACCAGCGTTTTACCAAATATCTTAAAGTGCCAGTAACCGCGCACCCGCAGTAAACCATGCTCGTCGATGTAAGCTGCGGCATTCCATTCGTGGCCATGCTTGGAATCGTAAACAATGCCGTCCTCCCACGAATTGCTGTCCTGCTCATATTGAAGCCCGTCCAATATTTCCATGCCAAGTACTTTGCGTTTACGCAGCGCAGGATTTGGGTTCCTGGTATCCAGCCAGTCCTGCATCGGGCGGCCTGGCTCACCTTTGAACCAGACGATCCTGGCTTTGAACTCGTTCCCGCTCCGGTATACTTCCACCGTTAAGTTTTTTTCTGCCGACATCCATTTGCCGCAAATGCGATCAGCATTTTGCTCAGCAAAAACCCTGGTTTGCCACAGGCATACCAACAAAAAAGCGATTGTGAGATATTTAACGGTAGTTCTGATGATATACATAGACAGGTGTAAAATGAACAACCGCTCTGCCGGCTACGGGGTTTTACAGTTTACAATGGATTCGCAAATATCATGTTGTACGGTGAGCTTTGAAACAAGTTGTCCGCTAAGTGCATAAGGAATATCGCCATTGTTTGAAGCGGATACAGGCCGTGCCCATATCCAGTTTGATTTGCAGCATTTGGGATATTCGACCACAAATTCCGCCGAACTCACAACTTTAAAAATACTTTCCCCTCTTTAACGGTCACCTGGTAGGTAGCGATATCTTCTTTGGCCGGACCGGCTTTGCACATACCGGTGGTAACATCAAACTGCGACCCGTGCCAGGGGCACTGTACCGTTCCGCAGATCATCATGCCACCTGCCAGCGAACCGCCTTTATGCGAACAATGGTCGGAAAAAGCAACATAACCTTTTTCCGTCTTGCCTAATACGATACGTTTGCCGTCAACATGCAGTAATTTCATCTGATCAGTTTCCAGTTCATCTGCGGCAGCTACTTCGATTAAACCGGACGATTGGCTGAAGCGGGCTTCCTTCCATTTGCCGGCCTCGGCATAACGGGGGTCGACGCCGATCTGGTTACGGTAGACCAGCGTACCGCCAAGCCATCCCGAAAACAAAAGCAAAATGAAACCGGCTGCCTCGAGAATTACCGGCGCCCATGACATATCATTGGTCCGGATAATTAATGCAATGATAAAAATAACCAACAGGCCCACGTTAAGCAATCCATGCTTAGCCCCCCGCGAACTGGCCGAGCTTTGGGGCGGTACAGTGAAGAAATAATCGATAGTGCCGGGTATGGCGGTTATTATGGCGGCGATGATGCCGGCCATTTCCAGGTATTTTCCCGTCTGCCAAAAGCCACTATCCATATCGATAATTCCCAATGCATCGAATATCAGCGTTCCGGTAAAAAATGCGATAGGGAAACCAACCAATATAGGATGGATAGGATGACCTTTAATGTGTGCAGTACTTTTCATACGTTAAGCTTTTGTATAATAATCGCTTAGCCTTGTGATTTGTTTTAGCAGATATCATTCGTTTCAAACGAATGCAGGTAATTTTTATATTTGGAGATAACCTATATTTCTTCCCCATGAAAAAACTATTGCCACTGCTACTACTATTGCCCCTAACCACGTTCGCCCAGCAAAAGAGCATTTACCACAAGGGCTGGATCGATTTTAATAAGAACGGTAAAATGGATGTGTTCGAGGACCCGTCGCAGCCTGTCGAAAAACGTATTGCCGACCTGCTGAGCCAGATGACCGTCGAGGAAAAAACCTGCCAGCTGGCCACGCTCTATGGTTATAAAAGGGTGCTAAAAGAAGAAATGCCGGCTGAATCGTGGAAGAACGAGGTTTGGAAGGATGGTATCGCCAATATCGACGAAGAGTTGAACAATCTTACGTCGCACACCGATGCCGCGCCTACGCAATACTCCTACCCTTATAGTAAACACGCGGCGGCGATCAATACCATACAACGCTGGTTTGTGGAGCAGACGCGCATGGGTATACCTGTCGATTTTACTAATGAGGGCATACATGGCCTCAACCACGACCGGGCAACGCCGCTGCCTGCACCGATCGGCATCGGCAGTACGTGGGATAAAGCCCTGGTGCGCCGGGCGGGCGACGTGGTCGGCCGCGAGGCAAAAGCGCTGGGTTATACCAACGTTTATGCGCCGATATTAGACGTGGCCCGCGATCAGCGCTGGGGCCGCGTGGAAGAAACTTATGGCGAAGATCCGTTTTTGAACACCGAACTGGGCAAGCAAATGTGCCTGGGCATACAGGAGCAGGGCGTGGCTTCAACTCTAAAGCATTTTGCCGTTTACAGCGTGCCCAAAGGCGGTCGTGACGGCTCGGACCGCACCGACCCGCACGTAGCGCCGCGAGAATTATATGAGATATACCTCTACCCCTTCCGCCGGGTGATACAGGAAGCACATGCTATGGGCGTGATGAGTAGTTATAACGACTGGAACGGCGAGCCTATAACCGGCAGCTATTTTTTCCTTACGGAATTGCTGCGGCACCAGTTTGGATTTACGGGCTATGTGGTATCGGACAGTGAAGCGGTGGAATATTTATATAGCAAGCACCATGTGGCCGCTTCCATACAGGATGCCGTACGCGAGGCTATTGAAGCCGGGCTGAATGTGCGCACCAACTTTACCATGCCGCAGACTTACATTATGCCGATGCGCGAGCTGGTGAAAGACGGCAAAGTCTCGATGAAGCTGCTGGACAGTCGCGTAGCCGATGTTTTAAGGGTGAAGTTTGAGCTCGGCCTGTTCGACCACCCGTATGTGGAAGACACTAAAGCCGCCGATAAGATCGTGCACAATGCGCATGCGTCCGCCATCGGCGTGCAAATGAACCGCGAAAGCATGGTGCTGCTGAAAAATGAAAACAACCTGCTTCCGCTGGATAAAAGTAAATACAAAAATATCCTGGTCACCGGTCCGCTGGCGGCAGCAAAAAGCTACGCCACCAGCCGCTACGGCCCTTCGCACAACCCGGTTACCAGCGTTCTGGAAGGTGTGACTAATTACGTCGGTAATAATGCCAAAGTAAGCTACGCCAAAGGCTGCGAGGTGATCGACGCTAACTGGCCCGAAAGCGAGATACTGGAAACGCCCCTAACCGCACAGGAGCAGGCGGGCATAGATTCGGCGGTTGCAATAGCCAAACAATCCGACCTGGTTATCGCCGTTGTCGGCGAAAGCGAGAACCAGGTTGGCGAAAGCCTGTCGCGCAGCGGCTTGAACCTGCCCGGCAGACAGTTGAAGCTGATACAAGCTTTGCAAGCCACGGGCAAACCAGTGGTGATGGTGATGATCAACGGGCAGCCCGAGACCATCAACTGGGAAAACAAATATGTGCCCGCTATACTGGAAGCCTGGTTCCCCGGCCCCGAGAGCGGCAAGGTAGTAGCAGAAACGCTGTTCGGCGATTATAACCCCGGCGGCAAGCTGCCGATCACCTTCCCAAAAACCGTCGGGCAGATCGAATTCAATTTCCCTTTCAAACCCGGATCGCAGGACGACCAGGGCGGGCGGAACGGCTGGGGGCATACCTACGTGAACGGTCCGCTTTACCCTTTTGGTTACGGCTTGAGCTATACGACCTTTGATTACAGCAATTTGCAGGTAAGCCCGCAGGAGGAACACCAGCAGGGCGATATTCATGTTTCGGTTGATGTAACCAATACCGGTCAGCGCAACGGCGATGACGTGGTCGAGCTTTACCTGAAGCAGGAGCTAAGCGATGTAACGGTTTATGATTACGATCTGCGCGGTTTTGAGCGTGTAAGCCTAAACCCGGGCGAAAAGAAGACAGTCGAATTTACCCTTCATCCCGATGATCTTGCCATTTTAGACAAAAACATGAAATGGACCGTCGAGCCGGGTAAATTCCAGGTGATGATCGGCACTTCGTCAGCGGATATTAAGCTGAAACAGGAGTTTGAGGTGGTGAAGTAGTCCGAAAGACCGGAAGTCGGAAAGTCCGAAAGATGAAACTTACGAAGTTTAACTCGCGGTTGTTTATTTTCAAATGCCTCGTTGAGGGCTTCGCCGTTTGGAAACTTTGTAAGTTTATAAAATATTTTGGAGGCGAATTGCACAAACGATTGACTTATACGAGCTTAAGAAACCTCTTAAATTCTTCACCTGATGTTCTGCGATCTATAAGACCGCCAAAACAAGATACCCGATAGAACCATAAACGGAATACCAGTGACGCAGGCTATTGCCCCAATAGCATCGCCGTCAAACACAAGCCTTATCAGTAAAAAAAGTCCAAACCACAACAATGCCAAACTCAGCCAAAGTGCACCCCTAAATTTGGAAATCAGGAAGAACAAGTAAAAAATTTGCCCAAAAAAGAAGAGAGTTGACGGATAAATCAAATATTGATATTCAATAGCTTGATCAGTGTTTCGAAATATTAGAGGATAAGGCAATTCCGTAAAAATAATCGGTATTATGCCGTGCCCGTATCCAACGATGACAATAAAACTGGTGACAAGTGTCCACGCATTAAGCGAGCGGTTATGCATGATCAAAGATAGAAGAGTTTATTGCTGTTTTTGTATTGGATGCTCACTCTCCCATATATGGGTCTTTGATCTTCTTATTCGAATAGGTTATATTGGTGAAAGTCACCGTATTTTTCTTTCCTGTCGGTGACTGCGCCATAAAGCCCAGGTGCAGCGGCCCTTTGGCGTTGAATTGCAGATGCCTGATCAAAAACCAGTGTTTGCCGTCCGATCCGTAATATAGCGTGATCACATTATCGGCCTTACATATCTTGTAATAAACCTTGTCGCCATTAATGGGCGCCGAATTGCAATCGTCCGAAATATCATTGGTCACCACGCTTACCACACGGTGCTGCCCGGTATAATCCTTTTCAAAACAGAACTTGATCCAATGCAGGTTGTCGGCCTTCAGCACGATAGCGCCGCCATCCCACTTGTAAACAAAACTGTGCTGTATGCAGGCAGTCAGGATAAAATTATTGTCGGGCCTAAAAAACAGTTTGGGCGCATTATCGGTATTATACGTAACGTTCGGATCGCGGAACATGTCGGTCTTTTCGCCGGCCTCGATAGTTATCGCGGCATCCGAAATATGGTAGCTCAAAGGCTTGTTCTCCCACGACAACGGGAAAGGGATCTTTGAAAACGTTAACGGCTTTTGTGCCTTAGCAGCAAAACCAAAACTCAGCATTATAGTTAATACGATTCCAAACTTCTTCATAAAGTTAATTTTACCGGCTTTTAATATAAATGTAAACCATTTTAGCCAACTTTATTGTTACACAACTATTTATCGGAAAATATTATGACAAACATTGGCATATTAGGTTCGGGCGACGTAGGGCAAACACTCGCCGAAGGTTTTCTTAAATACGGATACAGCGTTTGTTTGGGCACGGGCCATCCCGACAAACTGGACGAGTGGCGCTCGCAACAGGGCGAAAAACTTAATGTTGCTTCGTTCGCAGAGGCTGCAGATTTCGGCGACCTGCTGGTACTGGCGGTAAAAGGCGATGCGGCGTTAAACGCACTGGACATGGCGGATTCGACCGACCTGGACGGCAAAACGATCATCGACGCCACCAACCCCATCGAGTCGGCGCCCCCGGAAAACGGCGTACTCAGGTTTTTTACTTCGATCAACCAGTCGCTGATGGAAGTGCTGCAAAAAGCACACCCCAACGCTCATTTTGTAAAGGCTTACAACAGCGTAGGCGCCGGCCTGATGATCAACCCGGATTTCGGCGCCGCCAGGCCCACCATGTTCATTTGCGGCAACAACGCCGATGCCAAAAAGCAGGTTACGGAGATCAATACGCTTTTTGGTTTTGACACGGAAGATATGGGTGGGGTTGAGGCTGCCCGTGCCATCGAGCCACTATGCCTGCTTTGGTGCATACCCGGCTTCCTGACCGGTGAATGGGAAGGGCACGCTTTTAAGTTATTGAGGAAGTAATTTACTTTATATTTTTATCGACCTTGAAGATTTAATACCCTTAATGCTGCGGCTGCTATGCAGCACATTAAGAACTTCGATACGATAGTTGGTTATCCTGTAGATGACCAGATAGCTGCCATGAATGATATTTCGGTACATCTCCGATTTGGTTATTAAATACCGGCACTCAGGATGTATAAGGTAGTCGTCAGACAAAGCGTAGATACGCTCATATAATTCGTCGATAAAGATATTAGCTGCATTTAATGCAAAAGTCTCAACCCCATATTCATAAATATGGTAAAGACTATGCAAGGCTAAATCACTGATCGCTACTTCAAGTGTTTCGCCTTCCACTTAGAAATTTCTTTTTTTAGAGATTCGACGGAATGGAATGGGCCATTTTGTGCTTCATGGATCATCCGTTCAAATTCCTTTTGATCCAACTCACGACCCGGCACAGAATAATTTATTTTTGACGATTTGACTTTGCCCATAACCAAATATACGCAATTTTATCATAAGATTTAGCAATCTTGTAGAACGCTCTTGCACTTTAAATCCTATTTACTACTTTTATAAATAATTTAAAAAGTTGCCGGCCGCAGCTTTCGTAACCTGAATTTTTCATGGAGATCAAGCCCCGCAGCGTGAAAAGCACGCACCTAAAAAACATGATCATTAAGCGCCTGTATTTTGACAAGGCGCTTTCGTGTGCCGAATTAAGCGTATTGTTCGACAGGAGCATCCCCTCGATCGCGAAGGCTTTGAACGAACTGATCGAGGAGGGTTTTGTGGTCGAACAGGGTTATGCACCGTCAAGCGGGGGGCGCAGGCCGCTGCTTTATTCCGTTAAGCCCGACGCGATGTATATCCTGGCTGTGGCAATGGACCAATTGAGCACCCGGATACAATTGCTCGACCTTTTTAATCAGCCGGTTGCCGATGCGCTGTCGATCGACCTGAAGCTGCTGAACAATTCCACGGCGCTGGATACGCTCGTAAAAAGCATCAACAAATACATCGGCAAAGCACCCGTATCAAGGGATAAGATAGCAGGCATAGGTATAGGGATGCCCGGCTTCGTGAATGTGATCGAAGGCATCAACTACACCTATCTCGATGCAGGCGGTAAGAGCCTCGTCAGTTACCTGCGCGAACAAACTGAGCTGCCGGTTTATATCGATAACGATTCGAGCCTCATCGCGCTCGCCGAGCAAAAGTTCGGTATTGCCAAGTCGCAAAAAGATGTAATGGTGGTTAATCTGGGTTGGGGTATCGGCCTGGGGATGATCGTTAAGGGCGAAATTTACCGCGGTCACAACGGCCTTGCGGGCGAACTAAGTCACATTCCGCTGTCGGACGACGACACGCTGTGCGTTTGTGGTAAACGAGGCTGCCTGGAAAGCGCCGCCTCCATGCTGGTGGTGGCCGAAAAGGCGATTGAAGGTATTAAAAAAGGCCGTATAACCAGCTTGAAATTTGCTGATGACAACCCGTCAAAAGCGCTGGGTGACGCAATAATGGAAGCGGCGTCCAACGGCGACCAGTTCGCCATCGAACTGCTGACCGACGCGGGGTACAAGATCGGCAAAGCTATCGCCATCCTGATCCATATAATGAACCCCAGGGCCGTAGTGCTGAGCGGCCGGGGCGCACGTGCAGGCAAGATATTACTTGCTCCGATACAACAGGCGCTGCATAAATATTGTATACCACGGTTGGCCGAAAGTACCGAACTGATCATCTCCGACCTGGGTTTTGATGCCGAACTGATCGGCGCGGCAGTGCTGATGATGGAGAATTTTGATAAAGAGGTGAAGAACCTGGTGGTGATGGCGTAGCTATAACAACTCCCTCAGTTCACCAAACTCTCCTATCGTCGCGATCATGCCTTCCTCAACCTTGCCAAAACCGTATGAAGCATAGATAAACGGCACGCCCGCTTTGGTCGCCGAGTCGCGGTCGCCGGTGGTATCGCCGATGTATACGGGTGCGGCAAGGCTATGATCGTTCACAATGTCTTTGATGTTTTCTGCCTTGGGCCGGCCCTTAGTTCCGTAACACTGATGTCCCGAGAAATATTCAGCCACGGGGCAATGGCTCAAAAAAGTTTCTATATAACCGTTCTGGCAGTTGCTTACGATATAAAGCTTGTATTTTGATGCGAGGTATTGAACGGTTTCCGCTAAGCCGGGATACAGGTCGCCGCCCAGTTCGTCCAGCGTATCGATCTCGCTTTTGGCGCAGATCGCTTTAAAATAATTCCGCTTCTCCGCATCCATATCAGGCAGCAGCATTTCGAAGATCAGGTCATAAGCCATACCCGTTACCGCCCGTACGCTTTCAACCGTTACCGGTGTATCTACATAGTCAACCTGCGCGCGGGCCTTTTCCCATGCTAAAGCCACATTGCCGGTGGAGTCCCAAAGCGTACCATCAAGGTCGAAAATGATACTGTCGAACTTGTTTTTCAGTGAAGCGTCTTCCGTTTGCATGGTCGCAAAAATAGCAGAATTAGCCTTATCTTTACGTTATAAAATATCCGGTATGAAAACCCTAAAATATTTGCTTGCATTGCTCGTTTTGACGGCAACAACCCACCAGTTCGCCCGCGCGGGCGACTTGAAGTCGTCCTTTAATGCGGTACTGAAAAGCTACCTAGATATCAAAAATGCCCTTGCGGCCGACAATAGTAATGCGGCTAATGAAGCCGCCAAACAATTCACCGCGGCACTGAAAGATGTGCCTGCCGACCAAATGGACGCCAAACAAACGGCAGCGTGGCAGAAATATGCCGAGAAGCTGCGTTACGATGGCGACCATATCAGCGAATCGGGCGAGATAGCCCACCAGCGCGAACATTTCGGCAGCCTGTCGGCTAACCTGTACGCTGTGCTGAGAGTTTTTAAAGACAACGATACCGTCCTTTACCAGCAATACTGTCCGATGGTTAAAAAAAGCTGGATCAGTGAGTCGGCAACGATCAAAAATCCTTATTACGGTAAGGAAATGCTTGAGTGCGGGATAACCAAAGAGACGCTGAAAGCGGTAAAATAAAGCAAGGTATATTAACAAAGAAAGCTCCCGTAACGGGGAGCTTTCTTACTATTCGGTCAAATGCTTACGAGCATTTCTCGCGGCAAGTGTTCATGTCCGAACAAGTTTTCTTGTCCTTACAAGTACCGGTTTTGATCATTTTTCTGCACTGGCCCGTACATTCCTGTTTTTGGGTGGTATCTTTTTTTGCAACGGGTCCATTGGCAAATGCGGTGGCGCCGGCCAATAAAAAGACCAGTACGCCTAAGCTTATTTTTTTCATTTTATTGAATGTTAAAGTTTTTAAATTATTATCCTGTTGTTTCCAGGTACACTAATGGGCTCAGGATAACGGTGCGGGCGGCCGCCAGCAATCGGATAGGTAATCGGAGGTAATATGATCGTTCATTGCCGGTTTCTGATTTTTTGACACTTCAAAAGCAAGGTTTTCAAAACTGTGCGGCTGAACCTTGTATACGATGGAAATACCACAGGGCACGAATGGGTTGCACAAACCGTGGTTGCAGGAGGTACTTTGTTGTTTAACAGGCTTTTGGTCGTTATGCTGCTTTTCCTTACAACACATACCCGGGTGGCAGTTATCAGGCTGATTTTTGACGCCCATGCCCATATTGGCAAACGGCTGCGCCATCAGCGCCCCGAAATACATGACCAATATGTAAGCTATAATTTTCACCGTTTCAAAGGTAGCTGTAAAAACCGAAAAGCGAAATGACGGTCGTCACTGTTTGCATCAAACAATTTTTTCCTTTTTCCCTGAATCCAAACTCCGGTAGATCGCGTCGACCACCTTCATATCTTTCAGGCCTTCTTCGCCGGGCACGCGCGACTGTTTGTTCTGCCAAACGCACTGCGCAAAATCGTCCATTTGAACAGCCTGGTGTATCACCTGGGGCAGGTCCATCGGCCCTGCAGGGGTATATCCATCAACCTCGCCGTAACCAAATGCGGGGCCAAGACCAAATTTGCCGTGCTCGGCAACCACATCCAGGTAGCTCCAGTCGTGGTTATAGCTCGACTTCCCGGTGGTAACAAGTCCGCCCGGGAATTCCATTTCCCAATATATCGTCTCATCAACTTCTTTGAAAAAGTCGGGCCGTGTTTTTTCCTGTCTCGCTTTTATGGCTACCGGCTCCTGCCCCAATGTATACCTTGAAGCCTGTATCGAATAAATGCCCATATCCATCAACCCGCCGCCGCCCGCCATGGCCTTTTTCAGCCGCCAGGCGTTGGGGTCGCCCCGGTACGTAAAACCGTTGCCGGTATCGAGCGACGTTACTTTGCCATAAACTTTCTTTTGCCCCAACCGCATCACTTCCATGTTGTGCGGCTCAAAATGCAGCCGGTAACCGATGGAAAGCAGGCGATCGGCCTGTTTGCAGGCGGCTATCATCTCTTCACAGTCTTTGGCGTTCAGCGACATCGGCTTTTCGCAGATCACGTGCTTGCCGGCCTGCGCTGCGCGGATGGTATACTCCTTGTGCATAAATACCGGCAGCACGACGTATATAATGTCGATATCAGGGTTGTTTTTGATTTGGTCGTATGTCTGGTAGTTATAGATATTCTTATCAGGAATATTGTACTGGTGCTTCCATTTCTCCGCTTTAGCCGGGTGGCCGGTTACAATGCCTGCCAGGTAGCAGTTTTTGGTCTGCTGCAATGCGGGGGCAAGTTGGTATGTGCTGTAGTTTCCCAGGCCAACCAGGGCGATGCCTAATTTCTTACCCGGCGTTGGCGCGAATGCGGATAAAACATTGCCGAAAGCCAAAGCGCCGGCACTGACCGAGGCGGTGCGTAAAAAATCACGGCGGGAAAAAGGATGTGTTTTCATGGCGGAAATATTTGTATAAAGTTAGATATGAGATTTGAGATGTGAGATATGGGACCGAAAGATTTTAGATAAAGTTACGGGACTTTTTAGTCCGAAAGTCCGCATAAGTCCGGAAGTCGGCAAGAAATCTTTTACGAAATATTGGTATATCTGCACACACTGTCATCTGCACCTAGGCACATCCGCATATCTGCACGTCATTTTTCCTCCAAACTGGCTTTATATTTCCTTATCGCCCTAATGATGGACTGTACGATCTCCGATTGCCCTTCGGCCGAATTGAGGTAAGCTTCATCTTTCGGATTATTGATAAAACCCGTTTCGACCAGCACTGCGGGCATCGCGCTTTGCTGCAAAACTAATACGCCCTGCTCCTTTACACCTAAACTGTGGCGGCCGTCTTCCTTTTTGAACTCGTTATTCACCAGGTCGGCGAAGAGGATACACTGTTTGCGGAATTTTTGCTGAAAGGCGCGCAGCACAATAGCGTTCACCGCGCTATTTTCGCCATAACCGTTATATTGTGCCCGGTAATCTTTTTCGATATATATCGACGCATTCTCGCGGATAGCCTCTAATTGTTCACCGTTGCGGTGAAAACCGTACACCAGCAGCAAAACACCCCGTTCGCTGCTTACTCTTTCGGGCGATGCATTGCAGTGGATAGAAATGAACAGGTTGCCCTTGTTTTCGCTGGCTATCTCGTCCCGCCGGTGCAGCTCAACAAAATTGTCGGTGGTGCGTGTCATCACCACATTCAGCGATGGCATTTGTTCCGTAAGCGCGGTGCGCAATTTTTTGGCGATGGCCAGCGTGATGTTCTTTTCTTTGGAATAGGCCCCATGGGCGCCCGGGTCCTTGCCGCCATGCCCCGCGTCGATGATCACTGTCCGGAATCTAAATTTCGGCGCTGATTGCGAACTTTCGGCGGGTTTTGCGGCACGATGATGCTTCTTTTTTACCTGTCCAAAAACGTCGCCGCATAAAAGCACGAAAGCCAGGCAAAGAAATACTGTATATGGTTTTTGTGAAAGTAAAAATCTGCAAGTCATAAAATGCGGTGCAATTTTAACTAATACTGTTGGCTTGAGGCTCCTGTTTCGCCAAAAATTTCAACATCTGCACAACAATATTTACCTCACGCGAAATTTTTTTATTGCCCGGGGCAACCTTTGGATGTGATAACATGTATTAGTGTAAAATACTTGTTACAGATTAAATCCTCTAAGAAAATGAAACTAAGAAATTTTGCCGCAACTACCCTGATCGCAGGCGCTGTATTGGCGCTGGCAGCCTGCAAGAAAAACAGCATCAACCCTGCATCGGCTAATCCTCAAATGTCATTTCAGTTAAAGGCTGATAATGCTTCAACCACGCTGGCTGCATCTCCTGGCGGAAGCAACCATTTATCGCTCAATTCGGTGTCGCCGGGCGTAACCGGTCTGACGTTTACGAGCGGCATCGCGAACATTGCCAAATTCAAACTCGAAGCCAAAAAGAATGGCGTCGAAACAGAGATCACTTCAAAAAATCTCAGCAATGTCGACGTGTTTGCGATCAGCCCTTCAATTGTCAATGTAAACCTGGATACCGGCACATATAAAGAGATCGAAGTTAGAGTCGAGTTTCAGAAAACAGCCGACACAAGCGCGCTTCCTTTAAAATTAAAAGGAACATTTACCAACAGCGGCGGCACTGTGGTCCCTTTTGAATTCGACCTGAACGATAATGTGACTATCAAAGCCGAAGCGGAGAATATTACGGTTAATAGTACCACAGATTTTTCGACGCTGGTTACCATGCACCTGAACCTGTTGTTAAACGGTATTTCGGCAAGTGACATTGATTCGGCCCAGCTGACAAACGGCGCGATCGTTGTAAGCAGCAACTCCAACTCATCGATATACAATAAGATAGTAGCTAACCTGGGCGACTGCGGGCATGCTGAATTCGGCGAGCACCACCATGACGGCAGCAACGATGGCGGGCATCATAGCGGCGGCAATAACTGATTGCTATAAGCGTATTTTTTAACTAACAAAACTATAGCGCCGCATAAAGCGTCGCTATTTTTGTTTCTATCAAACCACGTTGATTAATTGGCCACCATTCCTCTCCTCTAACCAGCCGAAAGCGACGATGTTTTTGCGGGGGAAATTATGCTCATGCAATAATATCTCAAACTCCTCTTCATAACCATGCTCAACGGCGACCAGTAAACCGCCGCTGGTTTGAGGATCGGCCAGGATATGTTTTTGACGATCAGAAAGCTGGCCGATCTTGTGCCCATAGCTCGCCCAGTTGCGGCTGGTGCCGCCGGGGATGCTACCCTGGTCCAGGTATTCACCGATCGCATCGATCTTCGGAACCTTGTCAAACTTTACAACAGCTCGCAAGCCCGAGCCTTCACACATTTCGGCGAGGTGTCCCAGCAAGCCAAAACCGGTAACGTCAGTCATGGCTTTTATGTAGTACAGCTTACCTAATTCCTCGCCGATGCTGTTCAGCTTAACCATGCTGTCGAAAGCCAGCGAGGCATGTTCAGTTTTTAAAATACCTTTCTTTTGCGCAGTGGTCAAAATGCCCACCCCAAGTGCCTTGGTAAGATACAGTCGGCAGCCGGCGGTTGCCGTTGAGTTTTGCTTAAGGTTGCTGATGCCGACCAGCCCGTTTACCGCCAGGCCGAACACCGGTTCGGGACAATCAATGCTGTGTCCGCCGGCAAGACTGATGCCTGCTTCGGCGCAAACGGCCCGTGCGCCTTCCAGTACTTTTTGAGCGGTTTCAGGCGGTAGCTTATCCACCGGCCAGCCCAAGATCGCGATAGCCAGCACGGGCTTTCCGCCCATGGCATACACATCGCTGATAGCATTAGCCGAGGCCACGCGTCCAAAATCGTAGGCATCATCCACGATCGGCATGAAGAAGTCGGTGGTCGAGATCAGGGCCGTTCCGTTTCCCAGGTCGTAAACCGCGGCGTCATCGCGTTTATCGTTGCCCACCAACAGCCTTGCATCGGGCTGGTAGCTGATGGCGCTGTGCAGCATCTTGTCAAGCACTGCCGGGCTGATCTTACAGCCGCAACCAGCGCCGTGCGAGTATTGGGTTAGTTTTATGTCTTCTAATAGCATCTTATTGAATAGGTGACGGTGTAGCCGTCAGTTTGTGGAGCTGGGCCAATATCTCCGTCGCGTTCCTCGCGGCGTCGTTTCCAGCAGCATCCAGTTCATAAACGGTTCCGGGCAAACGCTTGCTCAAACCGGCGCGGTAGGTCTTGTCGTAATAAACCAGTACGATCCGGATGAAATCCGCCATACGGTTTTCATGAATGGCCTGTATGGCATTCTTAGTTTGCTCCGGCCCGAGCCGCTTCCATATCCGCTGCGTGCATTCGGCCAGGAAGTCTTGGTCCAAACCGCCGTATTCCTTTACCAGGAATTCGACGCGGCTTTCCAGCGGAACGTTTATGGCGATCACCTGCGCGGTACGCATCTGGTTCCACAATCCGTTCGGGATAAAGCGCTTGCCGATGGTAATGCTCTCATCCTCCAGCCAGATGCTCTTTTCTGCGCCAAAATGGTACAATTGTGTAGCCAAAGTGTTCTCAAATTGCTCCTGCGTGGGCTGAACGAGCTTGTTCATGGTACCGTATGACGATCCCTGGTGCTGCGCCAGCTCTTCCAGGTCGATCACCTGCTCGCCAGCTTTTCGTAGCTCCTGCAGTATCTGTGTTTTGCCCGATCCGGTCATGCCGCCAAGAATAAGCAGGTTGTATTTCTCATCGAACCGGTCAAGCACCCAGCGCCGGTATTTCTTATAACCGCCTTCGAGCAGATAAACGTCAAAGCCATAAAGGTTTAGCGCCCAGGCCATGGCGCCGCTGCGCATACCCCCTCGCCAGCAATGCAGGGCTATGGTTTTGCCGGGTGCTATCTCCAGCGCCCGTTTGATAAAGCCCGACCACTTGGAACCCGTCAGGTCGAAGCCCAGCAAAATAGCCTGTTCGCGGCCTTGCTGCTTATATGTGGTGCCTACCTGCACCCTTTCCTCGTTGCTGAAAAGCGGGATATTATGTGCCCCGCAGATATGCCCCTGCGCAAATTCCGCAGGCGTGCGCACATCAGCCACCGGGATAGCGGCATCCAGTTGGACGAAGTTCTCTATAGAAAGCGTGCGGATCATAGCCGCACAAAAATAGCAGATTAGGCTGAGTTATTTGCCCTCCGCTTTTCTAAGCATAAAATCCAGGCCACCCTTCCCTGGTACTTTCTCCACTTTGGAGGTTGCATTAAATACCATCACCTGGTTATCCGTGGTGTTGTATTTGGGCCACTTAACCAGCCCTTTGCCGTTGGGGTTACCGTTTTTTACAAAATTCACCCAGTAGTCGCACATCATGTCCGATAGCTTATAATCAACCGGTTCCAGCGGGCGGTTTTGCAGGGTTTTCAGATTGTCCATTACGTAGGGTACCTCGGCGGTGTGGAATGCACCCCACTTTACATATTCGCCGGTGGCGGGCACTTTACGGTCGAAATTGTACACATATACCGGCGAATCCGAATACTGGCTCTGCATATTGGCCCAGTTATAGCCGGAAAGTGCAAATATCTGGTTGCGGCTGATCAAAACTTGCGAGCGGGCGGCTTCCTCATCGGTATTACCGGGGAAGTATTTCAGGAATGTGGCGCTGTCGGCCCCATATTCTTTTGCAACCTGTTTCCGGTAATCGGTACTGTTCTTAAAGCCCATTACAAACGACTCGTCGCCATTCCACCCGGTTATCAGCGGCACATGGTTTTGTTTGTCCTGCGCAAAAATATCGGGGATGCTTTCGGGCAATACATAGCCGTCGACGATCGGCGAAAAACGGCCCTGGAATTTCTTCAGCACATCTTCGGCCGGCATCGCTCGCAGTTCGGCCAGCGATTTTGCACCAACCTTATCAGCCAGCTTTGTTCCCTGCTCTTCCGCCGACTGCAGCGTGGTAGCAGGAATAGCAGGATTTTTTACTGTGAGCGAACCGCTTTCTGCTATGGCTTTATTGAACAATCCTTTGGCCAGCGGCGAGGCCACCAGCGCGTTCACGCTCATCGACCCGGCCGACTGGCCGCAGATGGTCACGTTATTAGGGTCGCCGCCAAAGGCAGCGATATTGTTCTTCACCCATTTCAAGGCCGCCACCTGGTCGAGCAGGCCGTAGTTGCCGGATGCCATCCCGTTCGACTCTTTGGTCAGTTCAGGGTTCGCATAGAATCCAAACACTCCTACCCTATAGTTGATCGATACAAAGATGATCCCCTTTTTTGCCATCGCTTCGCCATCGTAAATAGCACAGGCGCTGCCGCCGCTTGTAAATCCGCCGCCGTAGATGTAAACAAAAACGCCGCGCTTTTCGGCCAGACTTTTGGCGCCTGTCCAAACATTCAGGTACAGGCAATCCTCGCTGATGGGCTGCTCGGGTATCAAAAACTCGGAAGTATAAACCATAAATGGCGTTGGCTTCGCCTGCATGGGACTGGGGCCGAACGCATCGCATTTCTTTACGCCATACCAGTGCTTAACAGGCTGCGGGGCCTTCCAGCGCAGATCGCCAACCGGCGGCGCCGCAAAGGGAATGCCTTTAAAAGATGTTATGTCGCCCGAGCTATTCAACACACCTGATACCTTTCCGGCCTCGGTTTTAGCCTCGGACAAGGCACGAACAGTGTCCTTTTTTGCAATGAATGAATACAATAAAACGGGCGCTGCCAGCAGCAGGGCGCAGACAGCGATTTTGGCTTGTTTTTTCATGAAACAGCGATGGTTAATGTGTCGGTTTGACGCAATCTAATATTTGTTTTTGATTTCGCAAAAAAACAGACGATAATGTATATTGGGAAAAAGTTTTTCGGACAATGCGAAAGATCATGCAAACCTTTGCCTTATTGTTGTTACTGGGCCTATCTTCCTGCATAAACAAGGAGCCTTATTACATCGACAAAGAAAATAAAGCGATCGTATCGCGCAACGGCCCTTTTCACCGGGTGGTTATAGACGGGAACAACAAGGAGGTATCGTTTTTGAATTACGGCGACCAAAAGGGTAATTATACCATTTACTTTAACCGGCCAAACCCTGGCTACATAGTAGCCGAAGGTTTCGGGCTGAACAAAAATTACGTGCTTAACCTGGCCTTAGGCGCTAAATATTCTGTCGTCATTTACGGTAAGGACAACCAGGCCGTAAAAGTCATCAATTTTAAAACCGATTATCACGGAAATATAGTAACCGGCGACGATTGAAGACCGGGTTTTCAGTTTCGTGCCTTAAACGTCACCCTGAAGGTACTGCCCTGGTTGGGTTCGCTTTCTACGCTGATCTGTCCGCCCTGTGATTCCACCTGGGTTTTACTCAGGAAAAGGCCCACGCCGTGCGCGTCCTTGCGGTCGTTGAAGGTTTTATACAAGCCGAATATCTTTTTGCCATGAATTTCCAGGTCAATCCCTATGCCGTTGTCCTGGCACTCCAATACCACGCACCCGGCATGGTTGGTGTAGGTGCGCAGCGTAATGACCGGCGGCACATCGGGCTTGCGGTATTTTACGCCATTGGTTACCAGGTTCATGATGATGCTTTCCAGGTACAGACGCGGAAATGTCACCTGCTCTGTCCACAGTTCTTTGTTCACCATAGTTTCGTTGGCTTCCAGGTCGGTTCCCAACACGTCGAGCACGCCGTTAATCACCTCCTCGAATTTCAGCGTATCCGATATCAGTTCCGATTCCTGTATGCGTATCGCTTCCGAAAGATCGTCCAGCGTCGCGTTAAGCCCTTGCGAAACTTTTACGACCCGCTGGATCAGGTCCGCATTTTCTTCATCCAGCCCATCCGTGTCGACGAACGAAGTCAGCAACGAGATATTATTGGCATGGTTACGGATATTGTGCGACAGGATATGCGTAAAATTCTTTAGCTGCAGGTTGCTCTGCGTCATCACTTCGATGGAATTGTTCAGCGCTATCTCGTTAGCCTTATATTTCTCAATATCCATAAATACCCCGCGCAGCTTCTCTACCGCACCATCCCGGCCATATACCGGCTCGCCGTACGACCGTACCCACATTACCTTGCCGGTCTCCGTCAGCAACTGCAATTCCAGGTCCCAGATGATACCATGCGCCACAGTTTCCTCTACAGCATTTTTCAGTATCTCATCGTAAGGCGGCAAAAAATGGCCGTACGGGTTGTCAAATTCAAGGTTGTGGTCGTAAGGCAATTCATAAATATCATAAACCGTTTTCGACCAAATATTTTTATTCGTCAGCAGGTTATATTCCCATCCGCCCATACGTGCCAGGCGGCCCGCTTCAGACAGCAGGTATTCGCTCTCGGCAAGCTTATTTTCCAGCACTTTACGCTCGTGGATGTCAATATTGCAGCCGGCCATGCGAATAGGTTTACGGCCTTCAAACACCGCCTTGCCGGTGCATTCAAAATATTTATATTTATCCTGTTTGGTTTTCAGTCGAGCTATAATACGGTAAGGTTCGCTATATTTCAGGTGGGCATTAAGCGCCTGTGCCACAGGCATTTTATCTTCAGGATGAAGCAGTTCATAAAAGGTCTCGATCCTGGCAGGGATCTCGCCCTGCTCATAGCCAAGTAAGCCATAGAAGTTTTCCGACCAGAATACCTCGCCACTCTCAAAATCCCAGTCCCATATACCCGCGTTGGTACCCTCAATGATCAGCTTCAATAATTCCGCAGATTCAGTTAACTCCACAAACAGTATTATTAATTCAAAGGGTGTTTTTCTGCGCTTTTATACGCCGCAAAGCTTCCAAAGGTTAGTTAGTTGCGGCAAAACCAGCATTTTATTTTCACCAACTGAAGTTATAAACAAGCCCGCCGGTATTTTTACAAATTTTTTAGGCCATATCTTGAAATTATGGGCAAATCGTTATGTTTGAGGATGCAAAAGACTTTAAAGAGCAATACGGCAGCATCCAGCGTACTTAAATATCTGCTCCATCTTATCGGCCTGAGCCTGTTTTTCGGACTACTGATCTATTCAGCGAATAAGTTCTGGCTGCCGTTTCTTGTAAAGCACCTGACTAAAGTATATTATGTTGCGCCGACGAGTTATACAGCCGAACTCGGGGCGCTGCTCGCCATTTACACGCTGTTTTGCTATTTCGTTAACAATTTTGTACTGGGATTGTATGAAAAAGGCCGGATGAAACAACTCCTATATTCCATGCTGGCCGATTACCTGCTGCTGCCCCTGAGCATTTTGATACTTATCCTATATTACAGCAAAGTATCCAAGACCAACATCGAAGACACGTCGCATCTGTACAACATTTACCTGATGACCGTATTACTGGTGGTTAAAGAACTGATCACGGCACGGCTGCTCTCGGAAAAAAAGGCCCCTGTAAAAACTACCAGGTAATATCCCCTATCGTTCAATAAAAAATTTTAATTAAAATTCTTGACTTTATTATATTAATCGTAATATTGCGATTAATTATGGGCGCAACTAAAACCGAAATATTTACCGCCGAACAGAATCACCTGGCTGTCATGCTGAAAGCGATGGCGCACCCGGCGCGGATAGCCATTTTGCAGCACCTGATCAAGACAAATGCGTGTGTTTGCGGCAGCCTGGTCGACGAATTGGGTTTGGCGCAGGCAACTATATCGCAACATCTTAAAGAACTTAAAAATGCCGGTCTGATACAAGGCACAATCGAAGGAGTGAGCACCTGTTACTGCATTGAACCGGAGGCGTGGGAGCTTTTGAAGCGGCAATTGAACGGATTTATGTCGGCCTATACAGGCCAGGCAAAATGTTGTTAAAAAAATTTATTTATATTAATCGCAATATTACAATGAATACATTAACAAACGACCAGCTCAAAGAGCAGGTCAAGCAAAAATACAGCGAGATAGCTTTGCAGGACAAGGAGACCAACCAGGCAAGCTGCTGTGGTTCGGGCTGCTGCTCAACTGAAGTATATAATATCATGAGCGACGACTATGCTAAATTAGGGGGCTATGTCGAGGATGCCGACCTGGGCCTGGGCTGCGGTTTGCCTACTCAATTCGCCATGATCAAAAAAGGCGATGTAGTGATCGACCTGGGCTCGGGCGCCGGGAACGACTGCTTTGTAGCGCGGAATGAAACCGGCGAAACGGGCAAGGTGATCGGGATCGATTTCACCGAAGCGATGATCAGCAAGGCACGGACGAATGCCGAAAAATTAGCGTTCAATAACGTCGAATTCCGGTTTGGGGATATTGAAAAAATACCGGTAACGTCGGGCGTGGCCGATGTGGTGATCAGTAACTGCGTGCTGAACCTGGTACCGGATAAATATGCCGTTTTTAAAGAAATATACCGCGTACTCAAGCAAGGCGGGCACTTCAGTATCTCGGACGTGGTTTTGGTGGGCGATCTGCCCCATCAGCTCAAAAACGCTGCGGAAATGTACGCCGGATGCATTTCGGGCGCGGTGCAAAAAGATGTGTATCTTGAGCTGATCAGGACCAACGGCTTTAAAGACGTAACCGTACAAAAAGAGAAGCCCATTACCATACCGGATGATATCCTTTCTAACTACCTGGGTGAAAATGAATTAAAGGCGTACAAGGCAGGCCAAACCGGCATATTCAGCATTACGGTTTATGCTGAGAAGCCTATAGAAAAAACTTGCTGTTCGGGCGATTGCTGCAGTTAAACTATGGAAATACTAAGTGCTGCAAATTATAGTGATAGTGTAAAAGGAATACTTGAGGCTGAAAAGCTCCCGGTATCCGATCTGCCCCAAAACCTGGAAGATTTTTCCGTTGCAATAGAAAACAACGAAACCTTAGGCGTAGCCGGCCTGGAGATCTACGGAAATTACGCCTTGCTGCGGTCTCTGGCGGTAAAGGCACGTTTTAGAGGCAGGGGAATAGCCGGCCGTCTGCTTGAGCAAATAGAGGCGCTCGCTTTATCCAAAGGCGTTGATATTATATACCTGCTCACAGAAACCGCTCCAGAATATTTTGAAAAGCAAGGTTTTGTACAAATCAGCCGGGCGGATGTGCCCGCGGAAATTCAAAAGTCATCGGAATTTAGTTACGTGTGTCCTCAATCGGCTGCCGTGATGAAAAAAACTCTAAAATGAAAAATATATTAGTACTCTGCACCGGCAATAGCTGTCGCAGCCAGATGGCCGAAGGCTATTTAAGGCATTATGCAGGCAGTAAAGCCAAAATTTATAGCGCCGGTATCGAAACACACGGTGTAAATCCCAAAGCTATACAAGTCATGGCCGAAGATGGCATCGATATATCCGGCCACACATCGAACAACGTGAACGAATATGCTGGCATACCCTTCGATTACGTGATAACCGTTTGCGACAACGCTAACGAGAACTGCCCCTACCTGCCGGGAAATTTTCAGCGTTTCCACCAAAGCTTTCCCGACCCGGCCAAAGCCACAGGTAACCCGGAAGAAATAATGGATGAATTCAGGCGCGTACGGGATATGATCAAAGCCTATAGCATGAATTTTATTAAGGAACACTTGCCCGATGAAAAAGTATCTGGCTGAGTTCCTGGGCACATTCGGGCTGGTGTTTGCGGGTACCGGCGCGATTATTATCGACCAACAGACACATGGCGCCGTGACGCATGCAGGCATAGCGATCACTTTCGGCCTTATTGTGATGAGTATGATCTACACGTTTGGCGAAATTTCGGGTGCGCACCTCAATCCCGCGGTTAGCATAGCTTTCGCTGTCGGGGGTAAATTTCCCTACCGCGAAATTGCACCATACATGGTCAGCCAGTTTGCCGGGGCCATCGCTGCAAGTGCGGTGCTCAAACTGCTTTTCCCCGGCAACGAGTATCTTGGTGCAACGTTGCCGGCCGGAAGCGCAATGCAATCGTTTATACTGGAGTTCATCCTCACTTTCTTCCTTATGCTGGTCATCGTCAATGTGGCGCACGGCAGCAAGGAACAGGGTATGTTTGCCGGTTTGGCCATAGGCGCCGTAGTTGGTCTTGAAGCCATGTTTGCCGGGCCTATTTGCGGCGCGTCTATGAACCCGGCCCGATCGTTAGCCCCGGCCGTTGTGTCGGGCCATCTTGCATCGTTATGGATATACCTTACTGCGCCTGCCGCCGGCGCGGCTGCCGCCATCCCCGTTTGGCGCTGCCTGCGCAACAAAGTTTAAAATTCGGGTATATTTGATTGTGAATTGGAAAAAACTACCATACGACAAGATGCTTTCAGCGCTGATGATCCTGTTCATCATCGCTTACCTCTCGAGCGCGCGGGTAAAAAGCTGGATCATTATGGCTTTTTTGTTGGTCGGTTTCTATAAGCCGCATGTTCCGGCGGCAAAATCCGGCGAAACACTGCCACCCGGACCAGCCTTGCATGTTCAGGATATCACCGGCAACCTTACCGATCTGTCGCAGTTGAAAGGAAAAGTAGTTTTTGTGAATTTCTGGGCGGTTTGGTGCCCTCCGTGTTTGGCCGAGCTGCCATCGGTAGATAAGTTGTACCGCAAACTGAAAGACGACCCTAACATTGTATTCATCACAGTCGACGTCGACAACAATCTGCCGCGGTCGTCGGCTATGCTGCAGCATCGCGGCTATTTGCTGCCCGTGTATGGCCCCTCAAAATATGCCGGCGACTTTTGGCCGGATATGATACCAACCACTTTCGTGATCAACAAAAAAGGCGAAATAGCTTTTAAGGAGCTGAACCGTGCCAAGTACGACGATGAGAAGTTTGTTCGGTTTATGACGGATCTGAGTAAGGAATAACCCGCTATTCCCCGACAATAGTTTTTCCCCTGCTCTTGTACGCGGCTAAAGTTTTGGCAGCCGAGCAGCGGCCCATTTCGATCACTTCCTCGGCCTTATAAAAATCATAGGTGCCGCAGCTCTCGTGCGATACCCTGACCAGGATGTCAGGTGTATATTTCTGTAACAGGGCCTCGCTGCTATGATAAGTGATCAGGTTGATGGTTTTATTGATCACATCGAAATAATTGAACTTATGCTCATGGTTGCCGGGATGCAGGTGGAACAGGTGGTCGTAAAATTCTTGTACCTTCTGGCGGTAACGCGACTGCCTGTGCTCGCGCACTTCGGGATGCAGCTCCGGCTCTTCAACCGGAACGGGCGCATTCACATCTACCACAACCAGTATATCGCCGGCACTGCGCTGCACATGATCGATAGGCAGGTTATTAACTACGCCGCCATCCACCAGCAGCCCGTCTTCAGTGCGAACCGGCGTAAAAACAGTCGGGATAGCGATCGATGCCCGGATCGCGTTCATAACGCTGCCTTGATTAAAAACTACCTCCCTGCGGTTCAGAATATCCGCCGAAACAGCCGCGAAGGGTATGTCCAGCTCCTCGATATGCTTATCCTCCATCAATTCGTGCATGGCATGAAAAATACGGTCGCCCCGCAGCAGCCCTTCCCCGCTGAGCGTAAAGTCAACCATACTGAATACCTTCATCTTATCCAGCGAACACAGCCATTGCTTATACACATCCATTTTGCCAAGCGCATATACACCGCCGACCAGCGCACCCATTGACGTGCCGGCAATAGCGGCTATCTCGAAGCCGTGACTTTCCAATTCCTCGATAACCCCGATATGCGCCATGCCCCTGGCGCCGCCGCCCGACAGCACCAGCGATACTTTCTGTTTCATTATTCGTTATGTTTTTTTCGAACGTCGTATGCTCAAATTTAATCGAAATCGGGATAAATACTTTTACCGCTCGCATCAATTTACCTAATTTTATCACATGATCAAATGCACTCCCGCCCAGCTCAAAACCTTCGAAGACCTGAAGGATGTTCCCGATGAGCAGTTGCAATGGCTCATCGACCGCAGCGAATGCCGCATGCTTACCGCCGGCGACCCGCTCACGGTGAAGGGGCAGCCTATAGCAGGGCCGCATTTTATTATCAGCGGAGGTCTGCGCCTGCTCATGACACAAAATGGCAATACCCGCGAAATATCTTCGTCAGGTCCAGGAAGCATAACCGGTTACCTCCCTTTTTCAAGGGGGAAAGTGGCCACGGTCGACAGCCAGGCCGTTGGCGAAACGCAGATCATGTCATTCGACACCACGAAGATCAACGACATGATCAAAACGCAGTTCGAACTAACGCAGGCGCTGGTACATGTGATGACAAACCGCGTGCGCAACTTTACTACGCTCCAGCAGCAGAACGAAAAAATGATGGCGCTTGGCAAGCTGTCGGCGGGTTTGGCGCACGAGCTGAATAACCCTGCCTCGGCCATTGTGCGCGATTCGGAATCGCTGCTCAAGCACCTGCAACTGCAGCCACACGATTTTAAGTCGGTTATTGCCATACGCATGGAGCCTGAGCAGGTAGATGCTGTCGCCGACAAATTGTTCCGCGTACTTTCCGAGCGAAGGGAAATGAAACTGACGCTACGCCAGCGCACCGAGATGGAGGACGAACTGAGCGACCTGCTCGATGAGCTGGGCGTAGATAATGGCATGGATATATCCGGCAATTTCGCCGATTTTAATATTTGCTCCGCCGACGTTCACGATTTCAGCGATCACATCCCAAAACAATACCTTTCGCCCGTGCTCAACTGGATCAGTAATGTACTCGTCACCGAAAAGATGGTACAGGACATCAGCGAATCGTCCAAACGCATAGCCGATTTGGTCAGTTCGGTAAAAACGTTCACCCACATGGACCGTGCGCCCGATAAGCAATATGCCGACATACACATAGGCATACGTAATACGCTGACCATGCTGGGCTACAAGCTGAAGAAGGGCAATATTACGCTGGTGGAAGAGTTTGATGAAACATTGCCCCCGGTGAAAGCTTTTATAGGCGAATTAAACCAGGTTTGGACCAACCTGGTCGACAACGCACTGGATGCCATGGAAGGTAACGGCAAAGGCACGTTGACGATTCGGACCAGCAAGGACCGCGAATTTGTACAGGTGAGTGTGATCGACGACGGGCCCGGCATACCGGCCGATGTGCAGCCGCGTATCTTTGAACCGTTCTTTACGACCAAGGAGATCGGCAAAGGCACCGGCCTGGGGTTGGAAGTGGTTCAGCGCATTGTTTACCAGCAGCATGGCGGCTCGATCAAGGTTAAATCAGAGCCGGGGTGTACGGAGTTTACCGTTTGCTTCCCGATTGACGGTTGAATCCGGTGTAATCGTACTCAATCGGTGTAATCACTTTTAAAAATCGGTGTAATCCAAAAGAACAATGAACAAACCCATCATATTTTCCATAGACGACGATCCGCAGGTGCTGCGTGCCATAGGGCGCGACATAAAGACGCAGTATAATGCCGACTACAAGATCATCAGCACCACATCGGCCAAAGAAGCGCTCGATCTGCTTACCGACCTGAAGAATACCGGTGATACCGTGGCTATGTTCCTGGTCGACCAGCGCATGCCCGAAATGGAAGGTGTCGATTTTCTGCGGCAGGCCATCAAGGTGTTTCCTGTGGCCAAAAGGGTGCTGCTGACGGCTTATTCTGATACCGAGGCGGCTATAAAAGCCATCAACGACGTACAACTGGACTACTACCTGATGAAACCCTGGAACCCGCCCGAGGAAAAATTGTACCCGGTTATAAACGACCTGCTGGACGACTGGCAGGGCGATTACACGCCCGATTTTAAAGGGATCAAACTTATAGGTTACCAGTTCTCGCCCAAGTCGCATGAGATCAAGGACTTCCTGGCTGGCAACCTCATCCCCTACCGCTGGTATGATTTTGAAAATGATGCCGAAGGCAAAACTTTGCTGGAAGCCAATAAATTGAGTGCCGACAACCTGCCGCTGATCATTTATGACGATGGCACGTGCTCGGCAAAACCCACCATCAGGCAGATCGCGGAAAAAACCGGTTTGAGCCCCCAGATCAAAAATGAAATATATGACGTGGTGATCATCGGCGCCGGCCCGGCCGGGCTTGCTGCTGCGGTTTACGGGTCGTCGGAAGGATTAAAAACCCTGCTTATCGAACGCCGCGCGCCCGGCGGGCAGGCGGGTACCAGCTCGCGTATCGAAAACTATCTCGGTTTTCCTGCGGGCCTTAGCGGCGCCGACCTTACCCGCCGCGCCATAAGCCAGGCAACCAGGCTGGGGGCCGAATTTTTGTCGCCGCACGTGGTAAGAGACATCCGGCAGAAAGACGGCTACAAAACCATCGTGCTGGATGACGGACCGGAGATCATCAGCCGTTCCATTGTGGTCACTACCGGCGTGGATTACCGGAAGCTGGAGGTAAAAGGCGTAGAAAAATTCACTGGTGCGGGCATTTATTACGGCTCGGCCATGACCGAGGCAAGCGCCTGCAAAGGCAAGGACGTGTTCGTCATCGGCGGTGGCAACTCGGCCGGGCAGGCAGCCATGTACCTTTCCAAATTTGCAAGGAAAGTGCACATTGTTATCCGCAGGGAGGACCTTTCGGCCACCATGTCGGCTTACCTGATCAACCAGATCGGCCAGGCGCCCAATATCGAGGTATTGCCCGATACCGAGGTTTGCGAGGCCGTGGGTATCGAGTGCCTGGAAAAAGTGGTGCTGGTAAACGTTAAAACCCAGGAAAAAACGACGCATGATGCCAGCGCCATGTACATTTTTATCGGCGCCAGGCCATACACGGATTGGATCAAACTCGATATCATCAAAAACGATAAGGAGTTCATCGAAACCGGTCGTAACCTCGCCGCCTACGATGATTTTAAAAAAATATGGAAGCTGAAACGCGACCCATACCTGCTCGAAACCAGTTGCCCGGGTGTTTTTGCCGCGGGCGACGTTCGCGCAGGCGCCATGAACCGCGTGGCATCGGCCGTAGGCGAAGGCTCCATGGCCATAAGCTTTGTGCACAAGTATTTGGCCGAGGTGTGATGATTGCCGGCATGGAATGATGAAGCCGCTTTGAAACTCCGGACTCATTATTCGAAAAGCAGAGCAGTCTTTCAAATTTCTCACTTCGTCTGAAATGACATAATTTTATTTATTAATTATTCATCACCATGGAAGACCAGATCTGCAAACACTTGCTTGCCATAAAACAGCTGAAGCATGCGAAGGATTACGTATGCGAAGAATGTATCAAATCCGGCAGCAGTTGGGTTCACCTGCGTACCTGCCAGGAGTGTGGTATTACATTGTGCTGCGACAGTTCGCCGAACCGGCATGCCTCTAAACATGCCCATAACACCGGCCACCCGGTAGTGGCTTCAGCCGAACCGGGCGAACGCTGGCTGTGGTGCTACGTGGACGAAGAAATGGTGGAATATTGACAAGGTCAGAAGTCGGATGTCTGAAGTCAGATGTCAGTACTTTTTGATTCATTTTCTGCCCCCCCGGCCTCCGGAAACAAAAAACCGCCGCCCGGCAACCCATTTGCCGGGCAGGCAGCATTTCCCTCATGTTAGTATTTTATAAGATCAGTGACTTATGACAATTTGCTCGTCAAGTATGTACTGCATTTGTATGGCGCTTTCGAGGTCGTCGAAAGTAGCGGCGCCCGGCTCGGTGCGAAGCATAACGCCCTCATCAGTTTCAATATACTCCACCCTTGCGCCATAGCGCCATTGCATCAGGTGGTAATTCCAGGTTATCGTTGTTATCCTTGCGCCTTTTTTCAGCAGGTCGACAACGTCTTCGCTGCTTGTTTTTACGCCTTTGCCAAAACCATCGGCTGCACTGTGCAGGAATACATCACTAATATAATCCCCCGTGTACAGCTTCTGCTTCCATATTCCTGATATATAAAAATCCCAGTATTCCATCGTCGGTTAGTTAGACCGAACTAAATTAATACATAAAAAAATAAAAAAATACCGTGAAAAACACGGTATTTTTCTGCGGGTTTTACGTGTCAGAGCGCGGGCTCAGTTTCGCTGTGCATTTCCATCTCATCTGCGCTGGGACCATAGCTGCCGGGTATAGCGACATCCAGCAGGCGCAGGTATACTCCTAATTGTGCACGGTGATGCACGATCTGGCAAAACGACGCGCGTATCACTTCAAATTTGCTTTGTGTGAAGTATACCTGCTCGCCGTTACGCATGGTCCAGGGTTGTTCAAGTTCTTCAAGTATGGCATTGTCAAGCGCTGCCTTGCCCGCGGAGTACGACTTTTCAAAAAAGTCGAGCAAGGCGGCGTTGTCATTTATCTCAGGTTCACGGTGCGTGCTGGTCGCAAAATCCAGTTCGTCGTCGCAAACCGCCATTTGCACCCACGACCCGATATCGGCAATATGGGTTGCCAGGCGGCGGATAGTCATACTTTTGGGGTGCGGCTGCCAATCGTATTTGTCTTCGGGTATGCGTGCCAGCATTTTGCGGGTAGTGGCCGCTTCGTTCTCCATTTCCTTAGAAAGAGTTTTGATGATGTCCATGACGTTGTGTTTTTAAGTTTACGCCTCAAATTAACACACGCTTTATGACAGCCCTATGTCAGCAGGTTTTGCGGGCGACAAAAAACATTTTGCCAGTCTTATTTCTTTATAGAGAGTCGGCAATGAAGCCTGTTATTTCAAAATAGTCGTATAACAGCAGAATACTTTTTACAAGGTATTTTTTTGTCGTTATTTAATTCAAAATGAGCATATTTTTTGTAACTTTATCATGTGTTAAAACGTTAAGCGCGAGATACGAACTATACCAGCCGATCACGATGAGTAAAGCCAAAACCTTTGAGGCGTTTTTTGGAAAAACGTCCTATTTTTGTACGGGCGACGAAGCCGTTGGCCCGGGTCCTTGTCATTGCTTTTTTACGTTAAACCGACTTGATAAATTAATCTTTTAATTACTCTTGTAAAACCTTTGCTCATGGAGCAGCGCGAGAAGGAAACCACTATGACCGACAGGGAATTTTTAAAGCATATCCTGCATAAACAACAGATTACTGCTTCCATACCTGCCAACAAAGAAATAGCCGCCTGGGCATTACAGGTTATACGCTTGCTTTATCCCGAGCAATCGAATAAACTATATACTTTCGTCGATCAGCTCGAATCGGAATTCGCGCGGCTCGAGGACGAGCTTTGCGCCCTGCTGGATGCAACGCGCGGCACACACGCGGAAAACAAAGAGCTTGCTAAAACATTTTTTGACGGACTACCCGACCTATACCGGATACTGAATACCGACGTTCAGGCTACGTTTGCCGGCGACCCTGCCGCGAAAAGCGAATTTGAAGTGATACGCGCCTATCCCGGCTTTTTTGCCGTAACGTTTTACAGGATAGCACACGAGCTATATAAACTGGACATACCAATCATTCCGCGTATATTGACGGAATATGCACACTCCAGTACGGGTATTGACATACACCCCGCGGCCGAAATAGCCGATCATTTCTATATCGACCATGGCACCGGCGTGGTAATTGGCGAAACCTGCAAGATTGGCCGGCAT
>DASZYQ010000051.1:0-269589 GCA_035545315.1 Mucilaginibacter sp.
ACCATACCGTAAACCAAAATGCCCAGTTTAAAACAATGGCCGCAATGGTGCGGTACGGGTTGGCTATCGAGCCCCATTTCTGGTATTGTTTGTAAGAATTACTAACGATACCCGTGTGCTTCATCAGGTTTGTGCAACGCGCATAGTCTCTCTCACTCATTTCGCGTGCGATGGGTTGATGGTTCACATCGGCGAGGAAACAATAGAGAAATCCTCCCTGCGCATTGTAAGGATCGCCGGGCGTATCGGACAAAGCGTGATGAACATGGTGAGAAATGGTATATATTTCTTCGGGGATAATGCGAAGTGTCAGGTTTTGTGTAAAAAATCTCCAAAAACCATTGCTGAACTTATAGGCGGCGTGGGTACAATAACGGTGGTGCCATATGGTGCCGTGGCTGCCCATAATGATCATACCATAAACAAACCCGATGAGCACTCCTGTTAATGAGAAATACTTTACGAAGAAGAGGGTGAAGAACGGGGACAAACCTGCGATAAGCATCCAGGAGGTAAAAGGAAGCCAGTTTTTTTTGTTTTTAAATATATTCAGCCGAGAAAAAAACTCTTTGAAAATTTGTTTGTGGGTAGGCTTTACCAGCTCTCCCCGGCCGTTAGTCCAGCCATAAGCCGGCGGCTCAAGCGCCGTATTCAAAAATGCCATTTATAGTAAAATTAGTCAGGGTTTATAACAGCCGTAAGGTATTTAAACTTTACACTATTATTACAAACAATTCTGAAAATATTTTGCAGCGCCTGGAAATTATCGGCACTACCGGCACTTAAGCCCGCATAATTTGGGAGATCAACTCGCCTTTTGAGTTGATATTCAGTTTTTTATAAATGTGTTTCAGATGCTCGTTGACGGTAAAAGGAGTAATATTCATCGTCGAGGCGATCATTTTGTTCGACATCCCGGTTACGATCAGGTTGCAGAGGTCCAGTTCGCGCTTGGTAAGTTCGGGAAATATATCCGTCAACGCATTGGGACGCGAGCCTTTAACGTCAATCAAATGGTTGACTATGGAAGGCGAAAGCGGCGTACCGCCTTCAAAAGTTTTAAGAAGCGCGTCTTTAATAAATTCCGAGCTGCTGTTTTTTGATAAAAAGCCCTTAGCGCCGTTGATAAGCGCCGTATGAGAAGCCGCCGGATCGTCCACCGCAGACAAGATAACGACATGGGAATAAGGAAAAAGCTGCTTGATTTTGCCGATAGATTTCAGACTGTTGCCCGAAGGGAGCATAATGTCTAATAAAATAATATCAGGGCGCAATGCGCTGCTTATGCGATAAAGATCTTTCAGATCACTGACAGCGAATAACACTTCAAACTCAGGGCATCTTTTGAAAAAATCAACGAAATACTCCCTGAGCGTCGGGCTGTCTTCAATTAAGCCGAGCTTGATTAGCATACCTCGAAATGGTGCGTTAGTTTAATTAGCGGTTTGCGAATTTATTAAAACCGTGTATTCTGCGCAAGGGTGAAAACACCCATTCTCGTCACAACTGCTTCTTTCCTGACGTTTTGGTCATAATTATATTTTTTTTTCGAAAATCTGCGAAAATTCAAATCAGTTTCATATTATATTTGTATAAAATACTACGCCTATAAGACATTTTCGATTTATATAATATTCATAAAATTCTAATTATGAATTTAATATAAGTTTTATGTAAAGTATTTTAATATATTAAAATTGGGCCCTATAACGTCAGCATACCTCATTTTAGGTATTAACCTGTAAGCAAATGCCGACGTAATAAGACCCAAAGAGGGAGAGATGAGAAATAGTAATATTCCCCGAAACTAAATAACGGGACAAATGGACAGTGAAAAAGCGCATAGCCGGGGAATATATTATTTCGATTTATCGGTTCGATTCTTTGAATTTTTTATCACGGGCAAGAATGTAAACAGGTACCGGTATAGCTGCCAGCCGGTTTACAGGAATGAACGATCAGGGCTGGAGAGGGTAAGAAGGTTAGATCATTATCAAAATCAAAAGTAATGAGAACAGGTGTTGTATTGAGCCTGGCATTGCTGTCGCTGGCAGCGTGCCGCAAAGATGAAAAAATTGTACCGAAGGCCACGACGGCAAAATCCAATGCCGCCGCAACTGCCAACCAGGATACTATTCCTGACAAAGCAGCCTTTAGAATAGAATTGTACAAGGATAGCGTTAATCATGATGAGACTATGATCCAGTTCGATCATACGGCCGGGTTGACCTACTCGCCCGACCGGGACGGACTATATTTCACAGGTTTCGGCCAATTAAGCCTGGCCAGCATTTCGGGCGATAACAAGCATCTGGCTATATACAGCCTGCCATATAAGCAGAACATGGCCGTAGGCCTGGATGTGGAAACGCGGTCGGACGGCGCATACTCGCTGAAGATGAGCTTTCAACGCGAGCTTCCGGGAAATACGCAGGTATGGTTAAAGGACATGTACTTAAAGGACAGTACGAATATATGCATGAAGGACTATAGTTTCAGCGTTGCGAAAGCCGATAGTAATTCGTTCGGATGCAAAAGATTTAAATTGATAGTCAGGGAAGCGAGCGGCGAGCAGCAAACCGCTGTCCCGAACTGATATCGTTTTGCAGCGTTTATGCAGTGACGTTTGAGTGACAATACGTGAGGTTGCCCGGTGAGATTGATGTTGGGGTAAATTAAAGAAGAAAAGCATAAGCATAAAGAGGGGTGAATTATCATCCCTCTTTCTTTTTATATCTTATCTTTATCAAGTCTATAAAACGGATGTTAGCATTTAGGCGTATTCCCTGTTCAGGGGCAGGCTGAATGAAAAGGTACTGCCTTCGCCGGGGGTCGAAGCGATCCACAATTTGCCTCCATTTAGTTCGATCAGCTCCTTGCATAACATAAGACCAATGCCCATGCCGTTCTCACCCGACGTGCCTCGCTGCGAAAAATGAGTACTGGCCGAAAATAATTTGCTTATTTCTTCCTGGCTCATACCCTTGCCATTGTCTTGTACGGTTATTACTACTTTGCTGTCTTCGTATTCCGATTTCAACGTTACGCAACCATTGTTGTCAGTAAACTTTATCGCGTTGCTAATAAGGTTACGCAGTACCACTTTGATATGGTTTTCATCGGCCAGCACGGACCTGCCAGGGCTAGCCTGGTTGCTGAACTCGATGTTCTTTTTCTGAAGTGCATGGGTAAACGTCTGCTCCATCTCGACGCCAAGCAGAAAGATGTCAAGCTGCGACGAGTTCACGCTGCGACCCTTTATCTGGTTGCCGGCCCATTCAAGCAGGTTCGAAAGTGTTAGCTCGGCGCTTCTCACCATCGGATTGATATCCTTCATCAGCCAGTGCACTTCTTCTTTCGACAGGTAGTCGGTATCAAACATATCGGCGATGTTGCGCAGGTTGGCCAGCGGCGTGCGTAAATCGTGGGCGATTACCGCCAGCAACTTGTCCTTTACCTTGCTCAATGTTTCCAGGTTTTCGGCCTGGGCTTCTATCACCTGTTTCTGACCGGTCAGCGCTTCATTCTGCATATTCAGTTTCTGGCCGATCTGTTTCTTCTGCTTATAAAAATAATAAGTTACTGAAAGCAAGATGATAACGAAAGCCAACGAGAAAGACAATATGACGATGGTTAAACGCTGCATCTTTACCTTATCCCTGATTTCGGTCGCATTATGTTCAGCGGCGGCCATATCATTCAAACGGCTGTTCAGAACAAAATAATCTTGTATCAAAGCTGTGTTCTTGACGTTATTGAAAGTATTTAGGCTGTCCAGGATCGAATTATACTTTTTCTGAAAATACATCGCCCTAACCAGGTCATGTTTTTCTTCGTAACAACTGATCAGGGATTGGTAAGCCGACGATATTGCGTCGACCACGCCAATGCTGTCGCCCAATGCTGCCCCTCTCTGCGCAAAATATACCGCCCTGTCATACTTGCCCATTTGACGATATATATCCGCATATTCCACATAAGTAGTAGCCCTAAGCCTTTTATTATGCGTAATATAACTTTCTGCGAGCGCCGTATCGGAATAAGCGATAGCAGCAGAAAATTGATTCCGGATACGATAAATCCCGCTTAGTCGCCCATACAGAACTGCCGCATTGGCTTCGTCATGCGCAACACGCGTCAGAGCCAGAGCTTTTGCGGCGTTTTCGATGGCGTCGTCGTACATACCGATGCGCTTATAGACTAATGAGCGTTCGCTGTACGTCTCAGCCAAACGGTCGGCATCCCGGCCCGAATATCTTTCCGAACTGTCAAGTTCAGCCAATGCACTCTTGTAATCTTTCAGATCGGCATAGATCCTCCCTAAAAGATTGTAACAACTGGAAATATCTAAAGGCTTGTTCTTCGGAAATGCCGCCAAAGCTTTACTTGCATAAAACAGCGCTATTGGGTAGTAAGATTGTGACCAGTAAACATGACCGATATTAAGGAAACTATGGCCGACACCCGTGGCGTATTTCGCTTTTTCGGACATCAGAAGCGCTTTCTCAGCAACTTTTCTCGCCGAATCAGGCGACTGCAGGTAGATATTAAACGCGATGTCGTTCAGGTGGTCGATGGTGTTTTGCTCAGTTGTCTGTAATTGATCAACTGCTATCGCCGACGCCGTGGTTTGGGCAAAAACTCCAAACCGAAGCATGAGGATCCAAACCAAAACTATTAGGGGCCGCATAGTTCTTAATACGACAAAAGAACAAAAAGAGTTTGGAATTACCGAGTTAATTTTCAATATGTTACAGAATCGCACACCGCTCACCTACAAGCATTTGCCTGCACATTTCCTCGTCATCCGGCATTTTTATTTCGTCGGCTGCCTGTTTATAGTTCAGCTTCAGTTGCTTTCGGCGTCTCGCCTCGATAAAGCGCCTAACCTGGTTCCTGTTTTCGAGTATCAAACCCGGCACCTGGGCCGGCTGATCGCGCTCGTCTTTTGCAACCATGGTAAAATAACTCGTGTTCGTGTGATATATTTTGTTAGTCTTGATGTTTTCGGATATTACGCGTATCCCTACAACCATCGACGTTCTGCCAACATAGTTAACAGAGGCCATCAGGGATACCAGGTCGCCGACCTCGACAGGCTGCAAAAAATCGACGGTATCGATAGATGCAGTCACGCAATAATTGCCGGCATGTTTGGCCGCGCACACATAAGCGACCTTGTCCATCAGCGACAGTATGATACCACCGTGTATCTTGCCGCCAAAATTAGAGTAGGAAGGAATCATTAACTCGGTAATTACGGTTTCAGAAAAACTAACTGGTTTGTACAAGGAGATATCTGATGCTTCAGCCATTTTATAATTTATATTGTATTCGTCAGTAATTGGGCCAATATACGCATTGCCCTGTTGAAAAATTAGCCGACTTACGCTATCTTGCCCACGTGCTATGACCTGTAAGATCATTATTACCGCGACGATCATATTAATAAGCTCACTCAAGTGCCTGGGACAGGAAGTAATCGAAAAGAAAGACCGCCTGAACGACGATGTAATTGAAAAATTTACGGTGCTTAAAGACAGTTCTACGGTAAAGAACGGCCAGTACAATGCGTTTTATCATCGTAAGCACCTGGTAGCGCACGGCGTCTACGACCATGGCAAAAAAGTAGGCAAATGGCGTTTTTTTGATCCCAATGGCCGTACGATGCAACTGTACGATTATAATACGCACTTGCTTCAATATGAAGCTAAAGACAGCCCTGTCGGGAATATCGCCTATGTTTTCGACAAGAACGTTTCGGATACTGACCGTATAACCAAGCCGGTAAAGATAGGCGGACGATATTTCGGTTACCTGCCCTATCTCGGATTATTCAAAACCCCTTTCGATCCTGCTCAATTCAGCACATATGGGGCTGCAGCCGTCATTGAACTATTGATAAGCCCGATGGGAAGGCTTGCTGATTTTAAAATTCATGTCGCTTCAAATTTCCTGGACTATGACCAGACCATAACCATGAGCCTCGGGCTCTTAAAAGAAGAGGATAAAGAGTTTATTCCGGCAACTTTTAATGGCGAGCCTGTTTTGTCGCGGATTGTGATCAGGTGCAAGGTAACCGACGATGGCGGGCTGGACTTCCTGTATAACTTTGATAATGCCTATTGATAAGGAACGTTAAACTCTTTTACTTTCAATATTAGGCAGAAACGCTGTTAATATGCCTATTAGCGGCAAAAAGGCGCATACTTTGTATACAAAATCAATGCTTGTACGATCGGCCAGGCTGCCCAGCATAGCCGAACCGATACCGCCCATGCCAAAAGCAAGCCCGAAAAATAGTCCCGCAACCAAACCTACTTTACCGGGTATCAGTTCCTGTCCGTAAACCACGATGGCGGAAAATGCTGACGAAATGATCAAACCGATACAAACAGAAAGAATAGCCGTCCAGAACAGATTAGCGTAAGGCAGCGCCAGCGTAAAGGGGGCAGCGCCTAAAATGGAAAGCCAGATGATGTATTTACGGCCAAATATATCCCCAAGATGCCCGCCGGCGATAGTACCAACAGCTACCGCCGCCAGGAACAGGAACAGGAAGTACTGCGAATGCTGAACGGAGACGTGGAACTTGCCGATAAGGTAAAAAGTATAATAGCTGCTCATGCTGGCCAGGTACACAAATTTGGAAAAGATAAGCACCAGCAGTATGAACAACGAGAAGATGACCTTATTACGCGAAAACTCAGGGTGGGAAGTTTGAGCGCTGCTTTTGCGGACAGCCATCCGTTTGATCAAATGCCCTTTATACCAGTTTCCGACCCTGATGAGCACCAATATTGCAATGCCGGCTCCCAGGCCAAACCACGAAATGCTTTTCTGGCCCGACGGCACAATGATCCAGGCCGCCAGTAACGGCCCCAGTGCGCTGCCCAGGTTGCCGCCAAGCTGAAAAATGGATTGCGCCAGGCCACGACGGCCGCCCGATGCAAGATATGCCACCCGCGACGATTCGGGATGGAAGATAGACGAGCCCACGCCGATCAGTGCGACCGAAACCAGGATCATCGCATATGACGGCGCTTGCGAGAGGCATAGCAAACCAATAAGCGTAAAGGCCATGCCGACAGGCAGTGAATAGGGATTGGATCTTTTGTCGGTATAAAGCCCGACAAACGGCTGCAGGATCGACGCCGACATCTGGAACACCAGCGTGATCATACCGATCTGCGAGAAATTGAGGTGAAAATCCGTCTTAATGATGGGATAAATAGCCGGCATAAGCGACTGTATCATATCATTGAGCAAATGCGAAAAGCTGATGGCAAACAAGATCAGGAATACGGTTTGCTCAGCCTGCGTCGTTTCGGTCGTTGTTATGGTTCCGGTTTTCATCCGGGTAAAAATAACAGTAATGTTTTATGTTGGCCGCCGCGTTTCAACAGATGGCAATTCCGTGATATTATTTCCCGTAGTAATCCCAGGCCGCCTTCGCAATTTTAGCGATCACGCCGTCACGAGCCGCTTCATCCGCTGTCGAATTGCAGACCATTATCGCAACGGCCAGGTGCTTGCCGTTGGGTAAGGTAATAATGCCGATATCGTTAGTCGCGGGGGTTAATTTGGCATCGTTCGTCGGCGATGTGCCGGTTTTATGAGCGACCACAGCATCTTTCGGCAACAAGCCCCTGATGCGGTTTGGGCCTGTGGTGGTCTCGGTCATGATCTTGTATAGGAAATCGTTGCTTGCCTTTGATAGTATTTTACCATTATAAAAAAGGTCCAGCAGTTTTACCAGGTCGGCGGGTTTGGCCCAATTGGTATATTGCACTTCCCATGCCGAGGCCATATCGGCCTCTGAAGCTTTTATCGCTATTCCTTTAACACCCAGGCTATGTATATAGTCTTCAACTACCTGCGGACCGCCGATCTTTTTCAGCAGATAATCACAAGCCGTATTGTCGCTTTGCGATACCATGTAACCCAGTATCCCGGCAAGGGTTATATCGGCGCCATCCGGATACTTATCCCTCAATGGGCTCCAGGTATTAGGCCGCATATCGCTTTTGCGAACTTTCATTTTCTCGTTCAGCTTGTATTTGCCTTTATCCAGCAGGTTTAGTACCGCCAATGCAATCGGGAATTTAAACACGCTGTGCATTACCAAACGCGAATGGGCATTGTAATTTATCGTATCGCCCGTTTCAATATTGAGGATGGACACCCCTACGATGCCTTTCGCTTCCGTGCTTATGCCTTTTATTTGATTGAGGAGGACGCTATCCTGGGCACGTGATAGGTTGGTAATCAGAACGAGGAACGATAAAAATGCAACAAAAATCCTGGACATAAAAAAGGCGCTAAATTTTTGATTTAACGCCCCGCAAATTAAGAAATTACTTTATTCGGCCGTTTTATCCGGATGATGATTTTTATAATAAACATAGGAGTAAATAACCGGTATGAATACGATCACTGCGGTGACGCAACCGAATACGATCATTCCGGTTTTGGCAGGCAAAAGCAAAGCCAAAATAGTGACGGCGATGCCGCCGGCAAACCACAGTTTACCCGCCAGCCGGTGCGTAGCGCGCCAGGTATCGGTATCTTCCAGCGTCCACGGCGTGCGCAGGCCGGCAAAATAGTTGGGCTTAATACTGTGCATCACGTTGCCCATAAAGGCAAAGAATAAACCCATAGCAGGCAGCAACAGCCTGTTAGCTTTGAAACTGCCGCCTGTAGCTGATAGCATGATCTCGATATTCAAAGCAGCCATCAGCACGACGATAGCCAGTCCAATTTTTTGGAAAGTCGGTTCGCCGTATTTAACATATTTTTTAGGGTCGATAGCGGGCAGATATTTCATCAGCAGGTAAACCAAAACCGATACGCCCATCAATATAAACGGCGCCGCGAGAAATTCTGTTTTACTGCCATACCGGTCGGGCGAGCCGTTCATTCCGAAATGGACGGCTACCGAAGCGGGTAAAGATGGATAAACGTATATTAAATACGCCAATGGCAACAGCCATATAATGATTGCGGCCGCGTCAAGTGTATTAAACTTTTTCATTTGATTTATTTTTTTGTGGTGATTTGAGTTGCATGATCCATTTCAGCATTTCGTCCATTACGGTCGTATTCAGCGAATAATAAATAAACTGCCCTTCTTTTACCGACACCACCAATCCTGCCTGGCGCAGCAGGTCCAGATGATGCGATATGCTGGGCTTGGAGATGGAAAACTTGTCGGCTATATCCCCTGCAGTCATATCCTTTTCCTTCAGCAGTTCCAGTATATCCCTCCGGGTTTGGTCGTTCAATGCCTTAAATAGTGTATTCAATCGTATCCAGTATTTTGATATTTAGACAAATGTCTAAATAATTTGTTACAAATAAAATTATTGTCTGAACTATGATTTACAGTTTTTAATAATGGCTACGGGTTTTTCAACTCATACATCAGATATCCGTCTTCGTCTTCAGTTGTCTTAACAAAGCCCAATCTTTCCAGTACGTTTACCGACTTCAGGTTCTTAGCATTAGGGTTGGCGGTAATGGTTTTAAAACGCAAGTCTTTAAATCCAAATTCGATTACTTTCTCGACCGCTTCGGTGATAATGCCTTTGCCCTGGTATTCAGGCAATAGTTCGTACCCTATTTCGGCTTTATCTTTTAACCGCTCGATGTGCCAGTAAAGCACTGTGCCCACAAGTTTGGGATCACCGATGAGCGTTATGGCCCACATTACTACTTCATAGTTTTCGGCCAGGAGCAGGATCTTTTCGATGAACTCGCGGGCATCGTCCAAAGTTACCGCGCTTTGCCGGCCGATCAGCTCGTTTACTTTTTCATCCTTGCGCAGGCGGAATATTTCTTCGGCATCATCGGGCTGCAGATCGCGCAGGAAAAGCCGTTCGGTAGTCAGGTTAGAGAAAAGAGGATTCATCGGTATTCGGATTTAACATCGCCGGTCAGCATATAACCTGCTATTTCAAGGCCGCCTTTTAACAACGTCGCTTTGGATGGCTTGTTGGTAATATTGCATCTTGCCGCAGGTACTCTGCCTGCCAGAAAGCAAGCTTTTTTTACTTCCTGTATCATCAGGCTGCCGTAACCTTTCCGGCGATAGGCCTCCAATACTTCCATATACAAGTCGGCGAAAGGTTTGTTGTAATGCAGCAAAAACCCGCCGGTCGCTATTACCTTGCCATCCACCTCGATAACGTGAGTCCCCTCGGGTTCGCCGTGATGCTCGAACAACGTATCGCCGTCGTGCCGCTCACGAAAAATTGCGCCGGGAACTCGCAGATCAGTAACCGGGCCATCTTTAAACAATATAACATCCGAATATATACCTGTACCGAATTCATAAAGCATACCTGAAAGCAACGGGTCGTTGCTCTGGCATTCGATGTAATTTACTTTGGAAACGGTTAGAAGCTCTTTAAAAATAACCGAAGCATCCTTTCGCCAGGCAGGCATCAGGTAAAATTCAAAAATAGCATCCCGCAGTGACAGATCGTCCCGGCCTTTTACCGAGCCATAACCGATAGCCAAGCCATCGTCCAGGATAAGATATGAATCGGACCAATTGCGCTCATGTACAGCGTTATATCGCACCTGGTAATTGCAGTCCTGCAGAAAAAGACTTCGTAAGGGTAATATTTTAGCAAGCTGTGTTTTGGCGATCTGCAAGTGCATACCTAAAGATAGTATATATGGCAGAAATTACTATCATTGGCGTTTAATCAGTCTTCAGTTCCGCTTAGCAAATAATCCCTTCCCGCCGTTGATGACCACAGATCTGAGAAATAGGGCTTTGGCGGTTCCTGTTCCCTGAACTTTTTCTCCGGCGGTGTATCTTTGAGGCCCTTCTGAGCTTCGCCGTAAGTTATGCGGCAAAGAGCTTCTTTAGTTTCACCTACAAGATAACCCGTGTTATCCCTTAATCTCCCATCCTCGAACCAACCGAGGTGTTTGCCGTTAAAGCCGTAAACATCCGTATTGGTAAAGTTTTGATGTAAATAGGCCACGGGTTTACCATCCCACAGGTAAACGACCTGGTCGGTAAGATAATCGTCAACAAAAGCAATGGCATTCCCGGTTGAATCATACAGGTCGACCTCGCGATAGGGTTTGGAAGCTCCGCATAACAATATGGCAGCAAACACGCAAATAATCAGCTTCATCGGTCAAAAGTTTTAATAGTGAAGATACAACTTTACCACTAAACAATCTTTTCCAGCATTTGGATGTAGATATTTATTCCTTCCCTGATCTCGTCTAAATAAATAAATTCGTCAGCAGTATGCGAGCGGGCAGAATCTCCCGGACCGATCTTCACTGACTGAATATCGAGCAGCGATTGATCGGAGGTGGTGGGTGAGCCATAAGTTGTTCGCCCAAGGGCGATACCGGCCTGAACTATTGGGTGATCTTTTTCGATTTTGGAAGGCTTCAGCCTGATTGATCGCGGTGTAACCTGGCTGCCGACATGCTGACGGATGATCTCCAGCACTTCCTCGTTGCGGTAGGCGTCCGTCACACGCACGTCCACCGTAAAGGTGCAGGTGGCAGGTACCACGTTGTGCTGCGAACCGGCGTTAATAATGGTAACGGACATTTTAACCGGGCCGAAAACTTCCGATTCCCTGGGGAACCTGTAAGTACGAAACCATTCGATATCGTCCATCGCTTTATAGATGGCATTCACACCTTCTTCACGCGCGGCATGGCCAGACTTGCCATGGGCGACACAATCCAGCACCATCAGGCCTTTTTCGGCAATGGCCAATTGCATTAGTGTCGGCTCGCCGACAATGCCAAAATCCAGTTTGCCCAGGTCGGGAATAATAGATTCCAGGCCGTTTACGCCGGATATTTCTTCTTCAGCGGTGGTCGCAAGGCAAAAGTTATACTTGAGGTCCTTCCTTTCATAAAAGTGAAGGAACACCTGGATCAGCGAAACTAAGCAGCCCCCGGCGTCGTTGCTTCCAAGACCGTATAGTTTGCCGTCCTCGATTTTCGCATCAAACGGATCGCGGGTGTAGCCCGAATTGGGCTTTACCGTATCGTGATGTGAATTGAGTAATATCGTGGGTTTTGCCGGATCGAAATATTTGTTCCATGTCCAGATATTGTTCATCTTCCGTTGGGTATCGATGCCTTTATTCTTCAGAAATTGTTCGAGAAGGTCGGCGGTTTTGCCTTCTTCCCTGCTGAAAGACGGAATAGAAATAAGCTGCTGCAATAATGCTACAGCTTCTGTATAATGGGCGTTTAAATCGGTCATGGATATGCAGCAAAAGTAACGGATTTTTAGCAAGTAGTTACACCACTAATTTTACAATTGAATTTGGGCGGACAATATATATTTGCCGTTATGAAAAAGTATCTGCTTATAGTGTTCATCTTCGCCGCTTCGGTGACTGTCAAAGCGCAAACGCGCACCTTCGACCGGGATGGCTATCAAACCGGGTATTGTAAAAACGCTCGACACCGAATTGCGAGCACATACCTATACTAACGACAGTTGGAAACAGCAAACCGGGAAAACACTCGACGAGTTGTGGAAGACTTATACGGAGAATCCGGAAGTATAAGCCTCACCCAAACACCGAAGTTTAGCCTCTACAACTTTAACTCCATCTGGATATTCGACCGCTCATAAGGCGATGGCGGCCCGGTTATCTTTTGAAAGCCAAGTTTCAGGTACAAATTGATTGCCGGTTTCAACAGGGTGTTGCTTTCCAGGTAAAGCGTGCCGGCGCCAAGCTCTTTTGCCTTTTTGATACAAGCCTGGCCCAGCAACGTGCCAATGCTTTTGCCTTGCGCCCGTGGCGACACCGCCATTTTAGCCAGCTCGAACTTCTTGTCATTCATTTTAATAATGGCGCAAGTGCCCACAACTTCGCCCTCATAAACCGCCATGAAAATATGCCCTCCGTTAGCGATGATGTATTCGTCCGGATGGTCGAGCGCTTTATAATCTGATTCCTCCATCTTAAAATACTGCCTGATCCATTCCTCGTTCAGCTGTTTAAAAACGCATTTATGCTCCGGCCGGTAATCAACGATCTGTACCATGCTGCCTTCTCGTTTTTTCTTCTCTTCCTGTACACGGCGGAGCAGGCTTTTCTGCTCAAGCAGGTATTCCCATTCCTCGATAGCTTTCCACAGGTCGTACTGGCTCTCGCTAAAAGCCCTGTTAATGGCTGCGGACACATCCTTGTGCTGATCGTTCAGTTTCATAGCTGCAGCCTTTCCTTTATCGGTAAGCGACACGAAATTTTTGCGCTTATCGTGCTTGTTCTTGCGCTCGGTCACAAAGCCCTGTTTGGCCATCTCGCGTATTACCTGGCTAACCGAAGCATGAGTTTGCCCAATCTCGATACCGATAGCCGTTATGGAATTCTCGGTTGTCTGTGTCAGCGAGTAAAACACGGGCCACCAGCGAGGCTGGATATCGACGCCGTAAATACGGTACAATTGTGCGGCATCAGTAGTGATCAGATCACTCAATCCGCGGAGCCGCGACCCTATCGCCATCTTGCCAACTTTATTGTAGAAGTCCATGGTTAAAAATTTACGTAAGCACTTACGCAAGTTTAATTGATAATTCTTAAAATATCAAGACTGGTACTGAAAAAAATATCTTGCTAATCAAATTAGCACATGCTAACTTGCAGCAAAATTAATAGCCCATGGAATTTGGACGCGTCGATACCCACGAATTGGCCCTGGTAGATTTCACTCTCCCGCCCGACCCTCAACTAACAGTAAATACCCTGAAAACCGCCAAAGGCAAAGGCGATCTGCAGGTGCATGTAGGCTGCGCTAAATGGGGCCGCAAAGAATGGGTTGGGAAGATCTATCCGCTTAAGACCAAAGAGGCGAACTTCCTGGACGAATATGTAAAACATTTCGATTGCATTGAACTGAATGCTACGTTTTACCAGGTTTACGGCCCCGAAACGATAAGGAAGTGGAAAGACAAAGCTGCCGGCAACCCGGCGTTCAAATTCTGCCCGAAATTTTCGCAAAGCATCACCCACCTGCGGAGGCTTAAAAACGTGGACGAATTAACCACGCAATACTATGCAGGCATCGAAGCCTTTGGCGACCAACTTGGCCCATTATTTTTGCAGGTCGGCGATAACTACACACCCAAAAGCTTTCCGGATATGAAGGCATACCTGGAGAAGCTGCCCAAAGATGTGCCTGTCTTTGTCGAAGTTCGTCATAAAGATTGGTACGCTGTACCCGAAATTCGCGATAACTTTTTCAATACGCTGCATGACCTGAATATCGGCTCGGTGATCACCGACGCTTCGGGCCGCCGCGATTGCGTGCACATGGAGCTGCCCACGCCACACGCCTTTATCCGTTTTGTGGGCAACAGTCTTGATAGGACTGATTATAAGCGGGTCGACGATTGGGTGGCACGCATCAAAGACTGGAAAGAACAGGGTCTGCAATCCGTTTGGTTTTTTATGCACCAGCATGATGAGCGTTATTCGCCTGAATTATGCGACTATGTGGTTGAACAGCTAAACCAATCGTTAGGCACAAGCCTGCACCGGCCCGAATTTATTGAACGGGAAAAAGGGATGCTCGAATAAGTATTTATGAAATCATTTTTCGAAATAGACGGTCATGAGTTCCAAAACGGAATAATATTAGGAATCAAATCTGAGATTGAAGGCAGATCCAAAGAATACATTTTAGGGGTTGATGAATTTGAATTTAAAAAATATCTCATTGATAAATATTCATTAGAACCCTTAAAAATTCATTTTGATAAAGAATTTACGGGCCAGCCCATTAGCGGAAAAGAATGGGCCGAAGATCAATTCTATGGTAAAAGATATCAACGAGACATTTATACTTTCACATGCACTTATCCGTTTTCGGGTACTTCATCTCTCTTTAAAGTTCGCCCTACGCAGAGTTTTAATATGATCAGCTATGAAATTAAAGTTGAAGATTGGAACAACACTGTATCATTCTCTTTTAAAATCGCCAATCTTGATCAGAATGAATATAATAGATTGAAAAATTCAGCCTTTAGTGGCTCTTTCGCTAACGTAGACAATATAAACTCTTTTGTAGTTTCCTGTAACCAGCAAATCCAATTCCAGATAGACCAGCTTTTCGCAAAACAAAAAGAAAAGTATTTAAAGGAAAATGATTTTTTTGCCGCCATAAATATCCCATTAGACAAAAACACGCAATCTATATTTACGCCTCCATTACTCAAGAAAAAAGATATTCCTCAACCTGCGGTAAACAAAAACCAGGAATTTTCGTCAGAACCAACCATGGCCACCACCATGTATGAAGATGTTCTAAAAATCATTTATGACGCTGGCAAAAGCATGGAACGAAAGCCGTCATTATATCTTAACAAGGATGAAGAAGGGCTTCGAGATCAATTTCTTTTTTTCTTGGAAACAAGATATGATTCGGTTACTGCAACTGGTGAAACATTTAATCGCGATGGGAAAACCGATATCTTGCTAAAATATTCAAAAGATGGCACCAATTTATTTGTAGCTGAATGCAAATTTTGGCGAGGATTTCAAGGGTTTCTTGACACAATCTCTCAATTATTTGACAGATACTTGTCTTGGAGAGATTCAAAAGTCGCGATCATGATTTTTGTTAAAAATAAAGATTTTACCAGTGTTTTAAAAAACATAGCAGCTGAAATAAGAAACCATCAATATTACCTTAAAAATAATGGTCAAAGGGGTGAAAGCTCTTTTAGTTATATTTTTAGACTTCCACAGGATCAAGAAAAGCAAGTTCTTTTAGAAGTAATGGCATTCCATTATGACAAGGAACAGTGATCCAGCTACTATCCACCCTATAAATTCTTTCCGATTTATGCCATATTTGCACTATGAGCAAGCTATGGCAAAAATCCGTCGATGTTAATGAACTGGTAGAGAATTTTACCGTGGGCCGCGACCGCGAGTTCGATGCGCAAATGGCCGAATTCGACGTTTTGGGCTCACTTGCACATACCCGCATGCTGCATAGCGTGGGGCTGCTCGGCAAAGAAGATCTCGATGCGGTACAGGCCGAGCTAAAGGCCATTTACAAGGACATCCTTGCAGGAAAATTTTCGATCTGGGAAAATGTGGAAGACGTTCATTCGCAGGTTGAACTGCTGCTCACCCGCCGTATCGGCGACGCCGGCAAAAAGATACACAGCGGCCGCTCCCGCAACGACCAGGTATTAGTTGACCTTAAATTATTCTTCCGCAATGAATTAAAAGAGGTCGTCGAGGGCACTGAAGCGCTCTTCAGCCGCCTCGTCGAGCTCAGCGAGAAGCATAAAGAGGTTCTGCTGCCCGGCTACACCCATTTACAGGTAGCCATGCCATCGTCGTTCGGGTTGTGGTTCGGCGCCTACGCCGAAAGTCTGATCGACGACCTGGAAATCGTTTTGTCGGCATATAGGATCACCAACAAAAACCCGCTGGGATCGGCTGCGGGCTACGGTTCGTCGTTCCCGCTTAACCGAACACTCACCACAGAACTGTTGGGATTTGATCAACTCAATTATAACGTGGTTTACGCACAGATGGGGCGCGGCAAAACCGAAAGGATAATAGCACAGGCCCTGGCCTCTATTGCGGCAACGTTGGCCAAGATGGCTATGGACCAGGCGCTATACCTCAGTCAGAACTTTTCTTTCGTGAGTTACCCCGATACGTTGACCACCGGCAGCAGCATTATGCCGCATAAAAAGAACCCGGATGTTTGGGAAATTATGCGCGGCAAATGTAATCGCCTGCAGGCCCTGCCGAATGATGTAGCGCTGATGACAACTAACTTACCGTCAGGATACCATCGCGAACTGCAACTGCTAAAAGAGTTACTTTTTCCGGCCTTTACCGATCTGAAGCTTTGCCTGCAAATGGCTGAATTCATGCTCAGGCATATCGAGGTAAAGAAAAACATCCTCGACGATCCAAAATATGCTTACCTGTTTAGTGTGGACGAGGTGAATAAACTGGTACTGGATGGTGTGCCCTTCCGCGATGCGTATCAACAGGTTGGATTAGCGATAGAGCAAGGCAACTTCAATCCCGAAAAGAAGGTGAACCACACGCACGAAGGCAGCATCGGCAACCTGGGTACCGAAGAGATCGTCAACTCAATGAACAAAATATTGAAAAGCTTCGACTTTGAAAAGGTTCAAAAAGCAATTGACGGATTAACCCGCTAATCAGCGTAATTTATTATATTTGTGTATGTTGATTGAGAACACAGACAATAGATTAACCCTTACTATATCCTCTTCCGTTGACAAATTCGGTTTGCAGCGGTTGATTGACTATGCAAAATACCTTGAAGTAACATCAAAATCTAAAGCCAAACAATCCGACATCGATCAGCTTGCCAATGAAGTCAATGCAGACTGGTGGGAAAAGAATAAAGCGCGCTTTATAAAGTGAAAATATTAGTCGATGCCAATATCGTTTTCAGCGGAATTCTCAATTCTAACGGCAAAATCGGCGACCTGCTTGTCAATTCTTCTAAGTATCATACTTTCATAGCACCGAACTTTCTGAGATACGAGATAAAAGGCAAATATCAGCGGCTTATGGCCATTTCAGGCATGAGTAAAGAGCAAGTAGAAGAAGCCGAATACCAGGTTTGCAAGAATATTTCGTTTATTTCGGAAGAGCAGATTGCCGAAAAATACTGGAAGGAAGCCGCAGCATTAGTGAGTGATATTGACCCAAACGACGCCCCATATATTGCGTACTCAAAGCAATTTAAATGCAAATTATGGTCGGGAGATAAAAAGCTATATAACGGCTTGCTGAAAAAAGGATTCAAAAACATTTTAACTACTGATGAATTATTCAGCCTGACGCAAAAAAAGATAAAATCAATATGAACGGCCAAAACAGAAGCGATATTTATCCCGGCCTGGAGGTCGACATCATCCTGAAAAAAGACCAGCGCACCGGCAAGCGTACACGCGGGATTGTTAAAGACCTGCTGACAAGCTCGGCTTATCACTCGCGCGGAATAAAAGTACGGCTGGAGGACGGACAGGTGGGGCGTGTTGCGGAGATTTTTGAGTAGTCCGAAAGCCGGGAAGTCCGCATAAGTCCGAAAGTCTTTTGAAAAATATTATATTGCACCATACTTCTTACGGACTTTCCGTCTTACGGACTTTCGGACTAAAAACAATGAGCACGCCCATTAAACCCCCTACCCCGCATCTCTTTATGCGCATGGACGCGCAGCACCGTTTCATGATCAGCCTGCTGATAAGCATCGGTGCATTTTTTGTGGTTAACGGCCGATTTTCCACGCCATCAATCATTTTATTGGTTTGGATGTCATTTGCGGTCAGTGCGATCATCATGATCTGGATAACTTTTTTGTCCAGTCATCCCCGCGAGGTCAGGAAAATAGCGCGACTGCAGGATTCCAGCCGCGTTATGCTTTTCGCCTTCGTTATTATTGCTTCCGTGGTAAGCCTGACAGCGGTTTATTACCTGCTTAAATCCTCAAAACACGGGGGTGCCGATGTCAGCGAGCATGTTTTGCTGGCAATAACCGCTGTTTTTATATCATGGTGGCTGGTGCATACCATTTTCACCACCCGTTACGCGCACCTGTACTACGATACCGACAAGGATGACGGCTCCCCGCGTAAAGGCGGCGGCCTGCAATTTCCGGACGAAGTCGAGCCTGACTACCTCGACTTTGTGTATTTTTCCTTCGTTATCGGGATGACCTTCCAGGTATCCGACGTTGAAATATCATCACGGCACATTCGCAGGCTGGCCTGGCTGCACGGCCTTATTTCCTTCGTTTTCAACACAGCTATCGTTGCATTAAGCATTAATGTGATATCGGGGCTGGTGTCGTAGTCTGAAGTCCGAGGTCTTGAGTCGTTAGTCAATCGGGGCTTAGGACTTTTGACTATACTTTGGGCTAAAATCAGAACTTTCCCTTCTCCCGAACGTATAAAACGCCTGTACGCGAGTGATTATACATGAAGAAGCTTATTTATCTGCTAGTAGTGCTGTTGCTGTTTTGTTTTGGCTGTCATAAAGACAAAAAGATAATACCCGGTGGCGGCGGAAATGCGGATCTGCAAATCCAGGTCATCCAGGGGAATAACCAGAAAGATACCATTGGCAATTTACTGCACGATTCCATTGTGGTAAAAATTTTCAGCAATGGAGTACCGGCCAGCAATTATACGGTTCAATTCAAACGTTCGGGCTGCCAGGATATACAGGTAACTCAGAAAACTACTTCGACGAACGGCCTGGCTACTTTTGGCTGGTACCTGAGCGGCCAGGTTGGGGGTCAGCTACTCAATATCGTCGCTACAGACCAGGACGGCCTGAATAAAGATTCGGTTACTGTGCTTGCTACGGGCTTGCAACCCGGCAAAGGCTGGCACCGCTCGGGTTGCGTGCAGAATTTCCCGGTAAATGATGTTGAAGAGCTAGGCTCAGGGCGGCTGCTTTGCTCATTGAACGGTAACAATTACCCATACTACTCGGACGATGACGCCCAAAGCTGGCATCCGCTTACGGCATTCTCAAATAATTACTTCATTGCCAAAATCATTCCGGGCCAGCAGAACGACATCTTCCTGGCTACGCTGAACGACGGCATATTTTACTCGAATGATAACGGCCAAACCTGGCAGGATCGCAGCAATGGCATCAGCGATCCCAGCGGCTTTTCGGATATGGCCTTTACCAAAACCGGCATGCTGGTTTGCAGCAACAACAGCGGCGTCTACACATCGCCCGACAAAGGCCAAAACTGGACGGAAAACGACTATGGATTGCCTGAAGGGCAATCGTTTTATCCATGCCAAACGGCTAACGGCGATTTGTACATCGTCGGTTCTGACAACCAATTATATAAGCTGGGAAACGGCGCCACAAAATGGGCCAACCTGGGCGGCAGCGCCGGCAACCTGCTGCTGACTAATGTCGAGTCGGTTTTTGTTGACGATAATGACAACATTTTCATCGGCACCCCACACGACGGCATGGGCGCGAATGGAACGCTCTATCGCTCGTCGGATGGCGGAAATACCTGGAGCGTTGTTTTTTCGGCAACCAGCATCAATAATAGCTATCCTAATATCACCCAGATGAACAAGGCAGGCAGCACCTATTATTTCTCTTTTTCGGGCCGCGGCATTTACCAAACCAACACCTTCAGTAATTTCATTAATGTCACCACGAGGTTTGCGTCATACGGTTCGCTTAGCTATACGGTAGCAGCCAATTCGTCGCTGGTGCTGGGCAGCCCGGGATATGGGGTGTTTTATTATTTACAGTAAGGTTAGGTTACCCCTTATAGTTAGAGACAATCACTTTTTTGCAGATTTTCTATACTCGTATGCCTGTAATATCAATGGTTTTAAATCGGTTATTGTACTCTGTTGCAAATTGACTTTTAATCCGATAAAATAATTTTTGTTCCGGTGAACAAGCTCGAACTTTTCTGGCTCCTCGCCTGATAACAATTTGGATAATTTTTCGGGCAACGCCATTATCGCCGCATCTTTCTGCACAGTAATAAATCCTTTGTCGCCTGCTTTGAAAGTTGGCAATCTGAAATGTAAACTTTCCGTAACGCCAGGCAATTCTAATGCAATTGTTCTTATTTGTTCGAGATTAACCATGGTCGGCTGTCGAAATCACAAGCCAAGATAGTTTTTTTCAAATATTATTTATTCGTTATCTTGTCTCGATGTTTTCCACCGAAGACTTTATTAATTACATCTGGAAATTCCGCCTTTTCGACCGTCATAATTTACAGACCACAACCGGCGAAAACATCGAGGTTTTTTCTGCAGGGTTGCCGAATAGTGATTCTGGTCCGGACTTCCACAATGCGCGTCTTCGAATCGGCGACACCACCTGGGCCGGCAACGTGGAAATACACATCAACTCGTCCGACTGGCATAAACACAAACACACCCACGATAATGCTTACGGGAATGTGATCCTTCACGTGGTTTACCGTGATGATGAGCCGATCACCCTTCCCGACGGCCGCAGGTTGCCAACTTTGGAATTAAAAGAACGCATTTCGCCGGAATTGTATAACCGTTATCATCACTTAGTTTACGGCGAACAGCAATTTGTCCCCTGTGAGGGCAATATTCACGCAGTAGATGACATCACTTTGCGCAACTGGCTGACCCGTGTTTTAGTGGAACGCCTGGAAAAACGCTCAGCGGCGGTAATGTCGGCCCTGGATAAAAATCGCGGCGACTGGGAAGAAACTTTTTACCAGTTTCTGGCAGCACAGTTCGGGTTTAAAACGAATGCGCTGCCTTTTGAATTGCTGGCGCGATCGCTGCCACAGCTTATCTTAGCAAAGCACAAGGATAACGCGTTGCAGATCGAGGCTTTGATATTCGGGCAGGCGGGTATGCTGGATGAGGATTTTAAGGACGATTATCCAAAAAAGCTAAAGGAAGAATATGGTTTCCTGCGAAAAAAATACGGCCTCAACCCTATCGAGAAGCACCTGTGGAAATTTATGCGCCTGCGGCCGCAGAATTTCCCAACCATCCGCCTGGCTCAATTTGCGGCGCTGATCGTCAAATCCAACCATTTGTTTTCCAAGGTATTGGATATTAAGGACGTAAGGCAGCTAAAAAAGCTGTTTGATGGTTTGGATGTCAACCCGTATTGGGAAAACCACTACCGTTTTGATGCGGAGTCAAAACCATCGTCAAAAAGTTTGGGACAATCTTCCATTGATATCCTGTTATTAAATACTTTTGTTTTATTTTTATTCAGTTATGGCAAGCATAACCAGCAAGAGTATTACATCAACCGCAGCCTGAAATTACTGGAGCAGTTGCCCGCCGAAGACAATCATATTGTAACAAATTTTGGCGCTTTGGGTATAAAGGTTGGCACAGCGTTTGATTCACAAGCTTTGCTGGAACTAAAGAATAGCTATTGCAGTTATAAGAAATGCCTGCAATGCGGCGTTGGTAATAAAATATTAAGAATGACGTGACATGCTGCAACGTATAATCACATTTTTTGAACGATATTCTTTCGGCGTTTGTACTTACCTGGGCGAACGCTTCAATATTTCTATCTCGAAAATCCGGCTGTTTTTTATCTATTCATCCTTTTTGGCCGTGGGCTTCCCGCTGATATTTTATTTTTTCGCGGGCATTGTGCTGGATATCCGTAAGTATGTAAAAAGGAAGCATACCCGGGTGACGGATCTGTTTTGATTGGCACCACCCAAACCCTCCCCGGAAGGGAGCGCTTTTAAAAGTCTCCCCTGCCGGGGGAGATTTAGAGGGGGCGAATCCTCATCACCTGCCCCCCGCCCGCAGCCAGGTCTGTATTGATAACAGTTTGATTGTTTACCGTTTCGCTCACTTTCGTCAAATGATTGGGATTGGTATCAGCATCCGGCGCATCGCTATAGATTTCGGCGGTGTAATTTCCCGGCGGCAAAAAGGATAGCGAGGTTTTGATGTTGTGCGCGGTATTGTTGTTAACGGTGCCGATGTACCATTCCTTCCCTTTTCTGCGGGCGATGGTGACGTATTCGGGCACTTTGGCATTCAGCACTTTGGTTTCGTCCCAGGTAAGCGGCACTTGCTGTAAAAACTCAAATCCCGGCTGCCCGATGTAGGCATCGGGGTTGTCGCACACCATACCCTGCTCATTTTCCAGCACAACGTACATACCCAGCATATGGCAGCGCGTACCCAATACAAACGGCCGCGTATAATGCGCTTTAAAAGTCTTCGCATTTGCCGCGCGAAAGCCGCCCAAATGGTAATCCGTCGAGCCGGCGAGCGCTCGGGTAAACGCAACGTTCACATCGGCATCCGGCGTAACCCAGGGCCCCCATTTATCATTTTCATAATTCAATGTTCCCTCGCGGGTAAATTCGTTGGGATAAGTTCGAGCCAAACCTGTCGGTTTATACGCACCGTGAAACTGGATATGTAAGTGATGCGCCGCTGCTTTCTCCAATATTTCCGTCTGTGCATTCACCATTTCCTGGTCGTCGCGGTCCATAAAATCACACATCAGTCCCTTGATGCCCCACTTCTGGTACTGGTCGAAGGTCTTATCCAAATTGGGGTAAAGCGCATAAAAATGCACCCAAACCCTGATGCCAACACCCACTTTCGCCGCCGAATCGCAAAGCTGCTGCATATCCAGACCGGGCACTGGTTTCCAGGGCTCAGCATGCGGGCCGGGCTGGAAGCCTGCGCCGTCGTTCACATACCATTCGTGAAGACCATACTCTACTACGGTATGATAAGCTAAACCATACTTTGCACAGAAATTGACATAGTACATATTGAAATCATAGTTATTGCCGGGCGCCCACGAGGTATCGGGCGACACGTTACCGTTCCACCAGGGGAAAGTGGTCTTGCCGGGCTTTATCCACGATACATCTTTAATACGGCACGGTTCGGCCAGGTTAGTGAGGATATTCGATTCCATCAGCGCGCCCACCCTGTCGCTGATCATCATCACCCGCCAGGGGCTATTATGCGGAAGTTTGGCCTTTACCTTGATCGCGGTTTGATGCGGCAAAGGCGATAAGCTGCTTTGCAAAACGCCTTTGTGTTTAATAAGATACATACCGGCGTAATCCAGCAAGTCAGCTTCCGTTATCGCCATGTACATATTTTGGGAAAATTGGAACAGAGCCGGCAGATCCATCAGGGTATCCGGCTTGATCTTGCTTACCGGCAAATAGTCATATAAACCCTCGTGCGAGGTGGTGTAATTCTGCCTGAAAAGCGTTAATGCCATTGGGTCGCCTGCGAAATTGAACTGATCGGATTCGTCGGTTATCTCCGTATAACTCCAGGAGGACGTACCAGGGATGACATAACGAAAAGCCGCGCCGTCGTTAAAAACCCGTATCTCGATATTCACCTGTCTTTTTGCACCACGATTTTCGTTAATCGGCACTATCGCTTCGTTACTCAAACTATGTACGCGGCTGGCTTTGCCGATCACCAGGTCGTAAGTTTCCTCCATTTTTTTAAAGGACGGTTTGCCAAAACTCACATTACGGCCAAATTCACCGCTTTCCTTGAAACTGATCCTCAGTTTGGATTCCAGGATCAGAATGTTGCCTTTATAAATAACGTCGTACATAAGCCCTTTACGACCGTTTTCGAGACGGAAAACGATATTTTTATCAGGAGAAGTAACCGTGACGCTTTTCGAGGCGAAAGCAGTCGACGCTGACAATAGAAGCAATAAAATGGTTAGGCGGAGAGCGGACATAATCGTGGTTTTATTGGCGAATATTTACCCCCTCCGTCAACCCGCAAAAGGCGGCCTGATACCTCCCCTAAGCGTAGGGGCAGGCAGGGCGGGGTCAAACTTGAAGCAATATAAGACATTCATTAAAAAGACCGGGTTTTCACAAAACAAAAAAGCGGGCCTCGCGCCCGCTTTTCGTCATTATCAGGCCAATCAATATTAAGTTATTCCGTTCTCAAACTTTTTACCGGGTTCGCCACAGCCGTTTTATAAGCCTCGAAGCTGAGCGTAAACAACGCGATAGCCATCGAACCTAACCCGGCGAGCAGGAATATCCACCACGACAGATCGATGCGATAGGCAAAACCCCGCAGCCAGCTGCCCATGGCAAACCAACCCAGCGGCGCGGCAATAAGGAATGCAATAAAAACAAGCGTCAGAAAATCCCGGGCGAATAGGGCGGTTAATTGGGTTAAGGACGCGCCTAAAACCTTACGAACCCCAAATTCTTTTACGCGTTGTTCGGCCGAGAACATAACCAGCCCGAGTAAACCCAGGCACGAGATACCGATGGCCACCACCGCGAATACAATAGACAGTTGCGAGACCATTTGCTCGCTGCTGTACAGTTTAGCATACTCCTGGTCGACGAACTGGTAAGAGAAGGGATATTTGGGATTAATATCTTTATACACTTTGGCCAGGCTTTGCAGGGCCTGTTCTGTTTCGCCGGGCTTAGTTCGGGCCATAATTACGCCAAAATATTCCCCTTCTTTTACATCCAGCAGCACGGGGGCGATGGGCTCGTGCAGCGACTTGGTATGGTAGTCTTTCACCACGCCGATAATATGCCCCCGCTTAGCCCAGGCCCGTACCGGTTGGCCGAGGGGCTTCCCGTGGTACATTTCCTTCGCTGCTGTTTCGTTGATAATAAAAGCATCCGTAGAATCGGTCGGGTTTTGCGGTGAAAAATCACGGCCCTGCACGATCTGCAATTTCATCATTTTCACAAAATCAAAACCAACCGATGCGGGCTTCACCCCTACTGCGAAATTGGATTCCTTACCGGGCCAGGTGATCTCGTCATCATACACCACAAAGTCCATATCCTGCGGCACTTCAGTAGTGCGGTCGACCATGGCTATACCCGGTAATTTTTGCGCTTCCTGTTTGAAGAGCAGGTATTTATTTTTCTTCGAAAGCTCGCCCTCGATACGAGTGTAAACCAGGTTCTCTTTATCATACCCCAGGTGTTTATGCTCCACATAGCTGGTTTGCCGCGTGATAACGATAGTGGCTATTAGCAGCAGAATGGACAATACGAACTGAAACACGGTTAATCCCTTTCTAAACCATATTGCCCCCGCGGTAAAACGGAGGGTGCCTTTGATGGTTCGCACCGGATTTAATCCCGACAGGTACAGCGCAGGATAACTTCCGGCCACAATACCGGTAAATAAAGTAATACCGATTAGTGATAACCAAAATGAGCCTTGTGCCAGCGGGAAGCCGAAATTCTTCCCGGTAAAACTATTGAATGCCGGCAGCAGGCAAAGCAGCAGTATAATGGAAAGCAGCATAGCCATCAGGGCGAACATGAGCGATTCGCCGAAAAATTGGGCAATGAGCGTGTTCCTGCCTGAACCTACTACCTTGCGCACGCCTACTTCCTTCGCCCGTTTTACAGAACGCGCGGTAGCCAGGTTCATGAAGTTGATGCATGCGATGATAAGGATGAACAATGCCACCTCGCTGAAAATTTTGACGTACTCGATGCGACCGTCCTGCGGTTTGCCGTTGACGAAAATATTGTGCAGGTATTGATCGCCGAAGGGTTGCAATCCTACGTGATAGGCAACGCCCCTGGGAAACTTTAGCAACGGCTTGAGATTTTGATTGAGCGCCGCTTCAACCCGTTTCGGGTCGGCACTATCGGTAAGCTGCAGGTAGGTCATGTAATTGTTGGATGACCATTCCAGTTTGCCTTGTTTTTGCAATTCGAAACTAAGCAGGAAATCAAATTTGAGTGAGCTTCTCTGGGGCACATTTTCAAACACACTGCTCACGATATAGTTGGTTTTGTTTTCGTACCGTATAATTTTACCCACGGCATTCGCAGGGCTTCCGAAAAACACTTCGGCTGCATGGCGGGATATGGCCATATTTCCCGGGTTATTTAAAGCCGTTGCCGCGTTATTACCCGCTATAATGGGATAACTGAAGATCTGGAAAAAACCGATCCCCGCACGGGCGCCATTCATTTTAACGATCTTCTCGCCCACCTGCAGCGTTTCCGGATGCCCCCACGGCAGATCGTACCCGTTAGCATAATCGGCGACGTTAACGATGCCCGGAACCCCGTTCCTGGCATCCTCCAGGTAAAAAATGTATCTGACAGTGTTTTTATCTATCGGGATATAATTCCGTGGCATCGTATAATCGCCCGTTGTGCGCCCATTGGCGGTAGTAGTTCCATAGGCCACGTACAGGTTTTTGCCATTTTGATGAAAATTGTCCATGCCCTTTTCATCCTGCACCCATAGAAAAATGAACAGGCAACAAGTAATGCCCAATGCGAGCCCCACCACGTTAATAGCGGTGTGCGTTTTATGGCGGATCATATTCCGCCAGGCAATTAGTATAAAGTTCTTGATCATAATCTAAATTTTAATTTAAAACCCCTTACCGGGGAGGGTGCGCCTGCCTGTGTTTCAGGAGGGATAGGTTTCAGACGAGTAATTTGCTGTAACCCTACCCCCACCTGTCCCGTTAAGGAATCGCACTCCCCACGTTCATTTATTTATAAGTTTTAACTACCAGGTTTTTATAAGCACAGGCGGCACTGTTACCAAACCAAAAGCCTACAGAGCCTTCTTTTAATTCGGGATCAAGTTCTTTATAGACCATCACCGGTTTAGGTTGATGATCCAGGTAAACCGTAAGCTGCCGCGCTTTTACTACAGCTTTTACATGGAACCAGGCTTTGGCAGGCAGCGTGGCCTTTGCCTGGTATTTATAGGCTTCGTAGTCCCACCAGTTAAACTCTGTCTTCTTTTCGGGCATATACTGAATAGCATTGATGGTGCCCGAGGATGCCGGCCTGAAATAGAGCGATTCATAATGATGCGCGTCTTTAATGCGAAAGGCTAAACCCAGGTAATCCTGCCCGGTTGTGGAGGCCAGGTCCAGCTCAATTTCGCCGTCCTTAAAATTCAGGTCTTTGGGGTATGCTATAAAAGCGGCTTTAGGACTGTTAAAATTCTTTTTCAGAACCAGCGCCTTTGCGCCCTGGTAGGTTTCAAAGTCATAGCTGAAGCCAGATATTTTCGGAAATATCCATTTGGCACCATCGATGTTGGTATAATCGTGTTTGGTTTGCGCCACAGCGACCGTTGCAAGCGAAACAAGTATTATGAATAAAAAAGCTTTCATATTTAAGAAACTATTACAGTTATTATGATCTCTGTGAACTCTGTACTTTCTTCGTGAATCTCTGTGGTTATATCGCTTAACGACGGGGATTAACCACAGAGAGCACTGGGACTTTCACAAAGAGGCACAGAGTTGGATTTTTTTATATTAATGATCCTGTTTGATAACCAGGTTGGCAAAATCGGCGGTGGTGGCATCTAACCACAAGCCGACCATGCCATCGCTCCTGGGTTGAAGGTTCTTTACTTGCAATGAAGGCTTGTTCATCCCGTTCACATATACCGTAATACTGTCTTTTGCTACAACGATACGCGCGTGTATCCAATCCTCGGGTTTAGGGTTGGGTAAAATCTCGTTTTCAAATTCGCCTTTATGCTCTTTCCGCAGCCTGTCATAAGAATAGTCGGGCAAACTGCAATACTGCACCGACCAGGTACGTCTCACAGGATCGGTATGCCTGAAATTGAAAGGCCTGAAATAAACCACATCGTAATTTTTCGAAGTATCGGCGGCGTGAAACGCGATGCCCGGGAAGCTATGCAGGAATTCATTACGACCGCGGATATCCACTTCGATAGTTCCATAAGTAAAGCTGATATTTTTAAACCACAGGTTATTATCGGTTGTAATGCCTTTACGCACGCCATCCTCCATGGGCTGTACATGTGTTCCGGGAACAGCTTCCAGAGTTTTATCGGCGAGTGCAGCCTGCAGGTCGATCTGCTGCGCGAATGTGCTGCTAAAAGACAACAGCGCCAGGATACTTACTATGATTAGTTTCATGATTTAGCCTTTTAGATTTTCCTTCTTCAGTTTAGCGAGCAGGTGGTCGAAGCGTACCCAAACAATCCGGCAATCCTGCGGGCCGTGACCGGTTGAATAGAACAGGTATTTTCCATCGGGGGTAACATACTGTCCCCAGCGGTGGGCTACGCCATTATTGATGTTCGGGCCGAGGCTTACAGGATCGGTCCAACTCCCGTCTTTTTTGTGAAAGCTGATCCATAGCTCGCATTCGTAAGTTTTGCTTTCCTTATCGCTGAGAATAATGTACGACTCATCTTTCGCCACGAAAAAGTCACCTTCGTACCCGGGGGTATTAATAGGCGGCCCGAGGCTTTTAACGGTGGTGTCCGATGGCGTCATCCTAAGCGTGCAGATATCCATATCCTTTTTTTGCGGGTTATCGATACCGCCGATGTAGCAGGTGCCGCTTTGCGTCGGCATAAAATCATACAGCGGGTAAGGTCTCGACATGTAAACTTCAGGTTCCGACCAGCCGTTGGCCGTACGGCGCGCTTGCCATACGGTTGCCATTTTTGGGATTCGCTTCCCTCCTTCCAGGTAAACGGTATTGCCGTCCATCGAAAACGTTGGTGCGAAATAATGCGGGAATATGGTAAAAGGACCCTTCCATTTGCCATTTTCGAATTTAAAATATCGTATTGCGGCATGGTCGGTATTATACCAGGTGATGTTGCTCGGATAATAAAACTCCCTGCCATCGTCGGAGAATGCCACCCGGTCCATCGGAAAAGTATCCCGCTGCACTAACAAATGCTCCGCGAAAACTTCGGGCTTGTCGCCGGGCGGCTTTTGGCCGAGATAAGCGTCCCTGCTTTTCCAAATGTTCTTTTGCGCATTCGCGGAAACTCCGCACAACAGGCATATTACAGGGATCAAAAACAATTTTTTCATTTTCAGGATCATTATGTTGCCCAAACTTAGATTTTAGGTTTCCCGACGGCAATTCATTTTCTGTTCAAGTTTTTTCAAGTTTTTTCGCGTTTAAAACGGATAAATGAGTTGACAAATCATTCAAACAATACGTATATTTGTTTGAAAAGCACGTGCAATGACAACAAAGCTAACGTTGACCGTAGAGGAAAACACGATAAAAAAGGCTAAGCTGTATGCGAAAAATACAGGCAGAAGCTTGTCGGAGTTAGTCGAAAATTATCTCGAAGCACTAACAGACGAAAACCAGGACAAAACAGGGTTCTCCTCCAAATTAAAAAGTATCATCGGAGTAGTTAAATTGCCGGATGATTTTGATGAAAAGGCGGAACTAAGAGCTTATTTTGAGGGTAAGCATCTATGAAACTGATATTTACAGATACTAATATCCTGGTCGATGTTTTAGCCGAACGGCTGCCCTACAGTAAATACGCGGCAGAATTATTCGATCTGGCCGAAAAAAAGAAGGTGAAACTATATACATCATCTCATTCATATGCAACTACGCATTATTTGCTAAAGAAATATATGGAGGAGGCGGCGCTGAGACAAGCGCTGGTATCATTGCTCGATTTTATAGAGATCATCCCTATCGATGTAGCAATTATAAGGAAAGGGCTTCATTCAAAATACAAAGATTTTGAAGACGCGATCCAGATATTTGCAGCAAATACTGTAAATAAGCTTGACTTTATAGTTACCCGGAATCTGAAAGATTTCAAAGATGCCGGAGTCGCGGTATTATCCCCCGATGAGCTATTAAGTCACTTAATTTAGTCAACTATTATTCAAACTCTTTTGTCACAAAACCGGCAGTCGAACGTCTATAAATAACAAAACTTCATGAGCCAACAGGATCTGAAACAATTGCTGCTGATCATCGAGCAACATCTCGATTGGGGCGATCCTGTAACCTGGCAAAGCAAAGATTTTGAGATACTGAACGAGCTTATTCTCGAAAAGACCAAAGTTTCACTGAGCGCAAGCACGCTGAGAAGAATATGGGGCCGGGTAGAGTACAACCACATGCCCAGCGGTACCACGCTGGATACGCTGGCAAAATTTGCTGGTTTTGAAAATTGGCGGAGCTTTACCAAAAAAAATGGCACCGCTGAACCAAACGAAAAGCCTTTACATCGTGCACGGTCAACTGTAAAACGCAAACGCAGTGTGCGGCACACCATTATATTGATAACCACTGCTGTGGTTGCCATGGCGCTGGCGGCCATGTATGTGAAAAAAAAAGACGAGCCGCCGGTTAAAGGCAAATATACTTTCACCAGCAGGCCGGTTACGCACAGCATACCCAATTCCGTAATATTCGATTACAGTGCCGTAACCAATCCCGGCGATTCCTTATTTATTCAACAAAGCTGGGACCCAAATACCCGTTCAACCATCGATAAAAATAAGCACCAGTTCACCTCGATCTATTACCGTCCCGGGTTTTACCATGCCAAACTTTTGGTGAACAACAAGATCGTAAAAGAACATAACCTGCTGATCCCGACCCACGGCTGGCTGGGTCTTATTGCCAACCAGCCAATGCCCGTTTATCTTGACTCGGCAGAATTCATCCACCGGGATATGATGCAGGTATTGCCTTCGCAGATCACGAAAAACAATATCCAACTGGAGCCCAATCCACCGGCTACTGAATTTTATAATGTGGGCAATTTTGAAACAGCACCGCTTAAAAACTTCTCGTTTTCAACAGAGGTAAAAAATAATTTTCATGAAGGCTCCGCCGCCTGTGAATTTGTAGAAATTATATTGTTCACCGATAACACGCCTGTTATTACCCAACTGTGCGCCAAAGGCTGCGTATCCGACATCAGATTGCTCAACGGCGCTTACTTTATCTCGGGCAAGGATAATGATCTTTCGGGTTTCGGCGCCGATCTTTCACAATGGACCAGGCTGGATTGCAGAAGCAACGGAAAGATGATCCAATATTTTGTAAACGGCAAACTGGCCTTTGAAACGCCGGTACCGTTGTATACCGAAAACATTGTTGGAATCGGCTATCAGTTCATGGGCGCGGGTTCAGTTAAGGATGTCCGACTAAAAAAAGGCGAAAAGACTGTATTCAGTAGTTATTGACCTGTCGTTACTTGTTGACAAAAAACTAGGCACAGTCCGCCTAATTTCCGCACCTTAGCCTAAACAATCTACATTACTATTATGCAAAAGTTTATTATTCTCGTCCGCGAACCCGATGGCCGCGCCAACACACCTGCCGAAGATGAAAATAAAGCCCATCGCGCCAACTGGAACAAATGGTTTGAGAAATACAAAAGAACCGGCAATTTCCTGGGTGGCAGCGCTCTGTCGCTGAATGGCAAGCTTATCAAAGGGCCGGATGCAGCGGTGATTAATGACATTCACAAAACAGGCGCAGAGATCGTAGGCGGCTACCTGCTGATACAAGCCGACGACCTGGATTCTGCTGTCGAAATAGCCCGGGAAGTGCCTGTTTTTGAAGTGGATGGTTACCTGGAAGTAAGAGAACTGATGGTGACGGGCTAATGAATAATAAAAACTAAAGTAATGCCTTTCTAACCGCAATGCACGGAACGAAGCAACCCCATACCGGGAAGGCTATTTGGAATTTGAAAGCTGGCCCAGCCGATAGGGATCGCTCCGTTCCCTGCATGTTAATCCCGGCGCGGCTATAACAATTTCCCCGTTTTTACCGCTTCCTGCAGGTTGGCGACTTTAAATTTCGGTTTATATAGACGGTTAGCCAGTTTTTTAACCCAATTGTACCGGTAGCCGAACACCGTTTTTATTACCTCAACCCCTACTGAGCCCTTTGGATACCCATATTTATACCAGGTAAACTTTGAGTTGTCAACCCGGAACGTGTCTGTAAATTCAGCCAAAAAAAGATCGATCTCAATATCGAAGATATTTAGGTCCAGGTCGATACTAGTCTCTGTAGTGAGGCTATCGGGATCAACCTTGCTTATTTTATACCTGTCGCAATATCCGGCAATGAAATTCTTTAACTCGGGCAGTACCTCTTCCATGCAAGTAAACTTTGGATGATCAGTTGTCTATAAGACAACTGATTTTTTACATAGGTTGCATGGGTGCGAAAGATTTCGAAAAAAATTTCCGCCGACAATTCGATACCCGGTTACTGGTTCTTCAGTCCCAATTTATTATCGGCAAAATCGATCATATATTCATTATTCAGGAAAAATTCCAGGCTCATTACCGAGATCGTAGTTTTTGATACAGAGGGGTTTTCCACGTAAGTAAGGTAATCGTTAGCTGTAGTAGTAAAATCGTATTTAAATCCGGCCGAAGTGGTGACAGATATCGGCGTATTTGCCGGAAGCAACGTTATGTTTGTTGATGCCGACCTGTCTTGAATATAATTATAAGGCTCGGTACCGGTATCAAAAATCATCTGAGCCGCAATAGTTTTGCCGTTATAATCAATGGTACCTGATTGAAGGGGCACATAGCCATTGCCGTTTATGTAGGTAAGGGGACTAAAAGTAAATCCCGCGGATGAAAGATCAGACTGCGTCAGGCCCAGAGTCACTACATTAGGTACAAAATTAGGCTGCAGTGTGAAGTTATTTGTTCCGAGAGCAGCCATCTTAAAGCCTTTGATAAGGCCGCTCCCCGGTGAATAATAACTAAAGGGGCTGGTGATGTGCACTCCGTTCGTAAAAACAATATCATATTGCGGTGAAACACCCATCACATCAAATTCGTGCGGACTAACCAGTTTGCCATGGTTGTCCAGCGCCTTAAAGTAAAGAAAAAACGGCAGGCGTTTTATCGTAACCGTCCCGCCCTGGTCGCCCACGGTTACTGAGGCATAGGCCAGGTTGCCGTATACTTTTTCGGTTGTATTGGCATCGTCGCCGTATTCGATCGTATCAACCTGGTTTGTAATGGTAATCCCATCCACAACAGTCGAGTCTCCGGTGAAATTGAAACCTGCGCTAGTGATCATTTTTGACGGTATGATACCATGTGCATCGATCACCATGCCTCCCGAACCGGTATCGTATACTAAACCTTGATCAACCTTCAGCGTCCCGATCTGCGATACTGCTATAGCCAGCTCTCTGTAAATAGCCGAGTCGGCTTCGTACAAGCCAATTTGCTTTGGCGTAGCCGGCGTGTTGTTATTATTGTTATTGTTGTTATTATTAAAGCTGTTTTTATTATCCTTTTTGCACGAAGCCATGATCAATAGCATTGATGCAAAGGCGATAAAGGGCATATTTTTGAAAGGGAAATTTACTGTCATATCAATGAATGTGTGTGATTAACAACGTATAAACTTTGCTTTTGTTGATTTATTGCCCGGCTATTTTATTGCCGCCCTGCCTGTAGCCATTTACAGGCCTTTTCTTTTATACGGTTCTGCCTGTTCTTTTAATAGTGATACTGACCTCAGGCTTTAATCGGCCGGTTGACGGCGATGCGAATTCAAAAATACGCGTCTGCCGCCAATTTGCCAATAATTTTCGCTTCCAATAAGATCAAAGACTTATAATTGCTTCATAATTACGACGGGTATGAATATTAAAGTGATAGCTTTCGATGCCGATGATACACTTTGGGTTAACGAGCCTTACTTCCAGGATACGGAAAAAAAATTCTGCGAGTTGCTCGAAGAATTTTTGCCGCAGCACACGGTTTCCCGCGAATTGCTAAAGATCGAGATTGAAAACCTGTCGCTATACGGCTACGGGATCAAAGGTTACATTCTCTCTATGATCGAGGCCGCTATCAGGATCACCGACGGCACGATCGGCACGTCCGCCATTGAAAAAATAATTGGTTACGGCAAAGATCTGCTGAATGAACCGATTGAACTATTGGACAACGTACAGGAAGTGCTCGAAGCCCTAAAAGATGAATATCGCATCGTGGTCGCTACCAAAGGCGATCTGCTTGACCAGGAACGCAAGCTCAAAAAATCAGGCATAAGCCATTATTTTCACCATATCGAGATCATGTCGGATAAACGGGAAGAAGATTATTTTAAACTGATACGCCACCTGGATATCAGCCCGGACGAGTTTATGATGATAGGCAATTCGCTAAAATCGGATGTCATACCGGTTATCAATATGGGTGGGCATGCTATACATATACCTTATCATACTACCTGGGCGCACGAGCATGTGGAAACCAGCCTGGACCATCCCAATTTTAGGCACGCGGAGCATTTAAGAGAAGTATTGCCTTTGCTGCTCCCCTCATAAGGCAGATTATACGTTCTTCTCTAATATTACTAATTCGATGGGTTCTTTAGGTAGGCCAAATTTGGTATCGACAGGAAAAGGTATTGTCCTGCCGGTATTCCGATAGCCCCGGCGCGCGTACCAGCTAAGCAGTTCCGTGCGGGCGGTGATCACCGTCATGTAAACAATTCTGCAGTTTGAACGTACCGCCCAAATTTCGGCAGCGCGAAGCAGTTGTCGTCCTATTCCGTTGGCCTGCAGCGCTGGCGAAACCGTAAGCATGCCCAGGTACATGCGCCTGTTTTTTTCAGTCTTTAAATACACACAACCAACTATCTGATCTTCGGCGTTAAGACATTTCAGTATCATGGTGTTGGAATTGCGGAAGTACCCGGCCAGCGTAGGCTCATTTATCCGGATACCGTCCAGAAGATGTGCCTCATTGGTCCAGCCTTTTTTAGCGCTTTCGCCGCGATAGGCGCTATTGATCAGTGCATTCAACTCAGATGCATCGGCCAGCGTAGCCGGAGTTATGTTCATATACAGGTGGCTTAAACGGCAAACGTAATTTTTTACCTGCAATGCAGCAAGGGCCTGTTAAAATTACAGCGCCCGGTAATCCTCCCGCACGGGGCTAAAAACATCCAGCAATTTGCAATCGGTAACAGCTACACCGCTATGGTACGTTTCGGACGGTATCAGCGCATACATACCCGGATCAAGCACCTGCGGAACGTCGTTTACCGTAAGTTCGAATTTACCTTCCAGCACAAAGGTGTATTGCTCGTGGACGTGTTTATGACGCGGCACGCTACGGCCGGCAGCCACTTCGATAAAGTTGATGGTATTTTTATCCGTGTGGATCAGTTTGGAATAGTATCCGGGTGCCACTTCCTTTACAGGGATATCGGCGAAGTATTTGAAGATTGAAGTGTCCATTGGTTTACATTACGTGTTTAAAGATAGCCTGATATGCGCAAATAAAAAAGGCCGCCCCAATTTTCGGAACGGCCCGCAACCACTATTATAAACCTAAACCTTATGAAAAGTTCTTTATTAAGCTCCGGCGATCAATTTTTTGCCGGCATTGTTCCCTTCAATAACTTCGTTCTCGGTATTTTGACCTACTGAAAGGCTATTGTTATTCACTAACGAACGATTCTCGCGGCTCATACCGAATTCTTCAACCCGGCCGCTGAACTTAGCGGATGCGCTGTCGCGCAAGATAACATTTACGCTGAAAGCACTAAATTTCAATTCGGCGGTAGCGCTGTTATGCAGGTCGACATTGAATTCGATCTTGGCAACATCGCCAAATGAGCGAATATCGGCGTTGTCGTAAGCTGATACCGACTGCAGGCTCTCGGAGCTAACCCACACGATCAGCTTTTCAGCGCCATATGACGAGATACGTAAAACGCCGTTCCTGTTTTGCACCAGTGCGTTCTCAGAATAATACTTATTGTAAACAGTAACCTGGTCGGCCGGGCTGTCCGAGATAAACAATTGAACATTCCCGTGAACTTCGATCTTATTGACGGCTTTAATGTCATTCAAGACTGTGTAATTGCTGCTGGCAGCGGCTGCCTCGGTAATTTTGGCCGATCCTGTTAAAACAGCGACCAGCACGGCGAAGGATAAAATTCTTGTTTTCATTTTCCTCTTGTATTAAATTTTGCTGATCAAGCCGGCGATATGGTGAATGGCTGCTTAATTTTTTAACGCAGCATATATATCCGGTTTAAATCGCCGCAAAGATGATGTTTAATATCAAGAAGATTATCACAATAGTGTCAGAATAACACTAAGTAAAAATTATAAATATTTCATCATAAATAGCTGAAAACAAGCGATAAATTAACAACTATTTAAACTTTATTTATATTAGTCTAAAATAAAATAATGGAAAATCGGCAGAAAAAATCTTCGTGTTTTCCGGCTTTTTCCGAAAAAGTTTTATCGGAAAGAAAACTTTACAAGGTGTAACTATCGGGCGGCAAAGCTATCTTACACTCGCAACGGATTGACGAGCAAAACAGCATTCATCCCAGGTACTGCCGACCTGGAACCATACGAACTGAATACAGCAAGAGCTTCCGCAGGAAAAGAATATACCCTGCGACAATCAGTGAACTCCAGGCGACATAAGTCCCTGGACGTACGACTGCGAATTTTGGAACTTCGCAAGTCTTACATCGGGATAATTTAGTGGTGATGATGTCCGTCGGGACCGTGCGCATGACCGTGCGATAGTTCTTCGGGAGTTGCGGCGCGTACATTCAGGATATTTCCTTTAAAATGCAGTTCCTGCCCGGCCATGGGGTGATTCAGATCGACGACTACGCTATCTTCGGCTATCGAAACCACCTGTCCCTGGAAACGGTTGCCGTGGTTATCCTGCAAAGGCAGCATGCTTCCTATCCCGGGCATATCCTGCCCCTGGAACATTTCTTTCGGCAAACTGGCCACCGCCTCCTCATCGTAGTTCCCGTAGGCATCTTCAGCGGCGAGGCGAAATTCGTACGAGTCGCCCGTTGAAAGATTGTCGAGGTTCTCCTCAAATTTGGGCAGCATTTGTCCCGCTCCGTACAGGAAGGTTAACGGCTGCTCGGCCGTGGCGCTTTCTACAAGCTCTTCCGAGCCATCGTCATTTTTTGTATAGAGATCGTAAGTTAGAGATACTACGTGTTTGGGTGCGATTTTCATTTTTCGGTTTTTAAGTATAAAGTGATCAGTCGTGAATTTGTTTGAGCGCATCGCCGACCGTTGAAACCGGCAGACCGCAGGTTTTGTCTCTGCAGACGAATATGCGCGTTGTATCCCCGGCTTTATCGGTCAGCAAAGGTAAGCTTCCTTTGTCTCCGCCCAATATAATTTTATTCGGAATATAGTTTTTTTCAATTTCCGTCCTCAGCTTTTCAGCTTCAGGGCCTGCTATAGCGATCTCGTACATACCAAAAACGTCATAAAGCATCAATGCAGCCCAGTTAGAATAAGATGAACCGTACTTCGGTATTAAATGGGCCACATTTCGCAAAAGCTGGGCTGATAGGTCAACATACGCCTGTTCATCAAACAGCAAACCAAGTTTTTTCAGGTTATGCGCCATTACTGAGTTCGAGGCTGGTATTACATTATCCATGATCTCCGATTTCCGGGCTATCAGTTGTTCATCTTCATCGGAAGTGTAAAAGAAAATGCCGCTGCTTTCATCATAATAATGGTCAACGGCCATGTCAGTCAGTTTTTTTGCGTATTGCAGCCAGTTTTCATCAAAGGTCACTTCGTACAGGGCGATAAAGGCGTCAATAACGTTGGCATAGTCGTCGAGGAAGGCCCCATTCCCAGGCTCCGCTGAAACGGAATGGCTTTTAAACACTCTTCGCAAAGTATTCTGCTCATTGATCAAACTATTCAGAATAAAGTCAGCATTCTTCAAAGCAAACTCCAAATATTCCGTCTTGCCAAATGCACGGTACGCATCGCAAAGACCTTTGAGCATCAGCCCGTTCCACGATGCCAGTATCTTATAATCCAATCCCGGCCGGATGCGCTTACTTCGTGCTTCAAAAACCCTGGCTTTTGCTGCTTTTATTTTCGAAATAAGGTCATCCACGTCCGATCCCAGTTTTGCAGCCAACTGCTCTTCATTCTCATTCCTGAATAAAATGTTCGTTCCTTCTTCTTCCCAGTTGCCATCTTCGGTAATGTTATAATACAGGCAAAACAGCGCGGCATCGTCGCCAAGTATCGATTCGATCTCTTCTTGTGTGAAGGTGTAAAATTTGCCTTCCACGCCTTCGCTATCGGCGTCCAGGGCCGAATAACAGCCATTCTCGGGCGATGTCAGTTCGCGTTTTACAAACGCTATTATTTCGTCAGCGATTTGCCGGTAAAGAGTTCCCTCTAAATCTTCCTCCGAAGAGGAGGCTTGATTGTTCTGCCAGGTGTATGCTTCAGAATATAAACTCAATAACTGGGCATTATCATAAAGCATCTTCTCGAAATGCGGCACATGCCACCGACCATCGACCGAGTACCGCGCAAAGCCTCCGCCGATATGGTCATAAATGCCGCCGAAGGCCATTTTGCGGAGCGTAAGCCTTACCTGTTGGGCTACCGCTTCATCCTCCATTAAATAGGCATAACGCACCAGGAATTGCCAGTTGTTCGGCATGGGGAATTTAGGGGCCGACCCTAATCCGCCTTCGCTCTTATCAAAATAACGCTCCCAATTTCGCACGATCAGCTCCAGGTCGGCTCGTTTATATGGCTGCGCGGTTTCGGTAAATTGGATGGATTCATATTGATTTATCCCCTCCGTCAGCCGGGTTGCGTATTCTTCGGCTTCGGCTGGCTTGTTTTTATAAAAATCCGCCAGGTTGAACAGCAGGCTCACCCAGTCGTTCTTGCGGAAATAAGTGCCGCCGTAAATCGGGCGCTGATCGGGCAGGCAGATACAATTGAGCGGCCAACCGCCGCGCCCGGTCATCAGTTGCACAGCGCTCATATAGATCTGGTCCACATCCGGGCGCTCTTCCCTGTCGACCTTAATGCAGACAAAATATTCGTTCATCACGGCCGCCACCTTTTCGTCCTCGAAGCTTTCGTGTTCCATAACGTGGCACCAATGGCAGGCCGAATAGCCTATACTGACCAGGATGAGCTTGTTTTCGTTTTTTGCTTTTTGCAACGCTTCCGCGCCCCATGGGTACCAGTCGACCGGGTTATTGGCGTGTTGCAGCAGGTACGGCGAGGAAGAATTTGCGAGGCGATTCATAAGCGATGTTATTTGGCGAAGTTGCAAATTTCATTTTAAATCTACCGACATCTGATTGTCCGCAGATTGTTACCCAATTTTCCGGCAGGTCAATTATCAGATTGACAATTTATTTGGTTTATTTGTGCTTCAAATTATCAAATTTTCAATAATGAACTTTTTAAAATTAAAGCATTTTGCAGGGCTGGGGTTGGCATTGCTGCTTGCAGCGAGTGCTTCCGCCCAAACCACTACCGATTCGATCAAATATGATCACCAGGAAGTGTTCGGCCCCATCACCTGGCCGGTTACCAGCGGCGACACCCGTTCGGCTGACGGGCAACCCGGTCCGAATTACTGGCAAAACCGCGCCGATTACCTTATTCATGCCAAGCTCACCGAAGGGCAGCAGGACACTACAATAACGGGCGAAGTAACGATCAATTATACGAATAACAGTCCCGATAAGCTCGACCACCTTTGGCTGCAGCTGGATCAGAACCTGTTCAAACCCGACTCGCGCGGTGCAGCGACCGTCCCCATCGGCGGCGACCGGTTTGACGTAAGGGGCTTTAGCCGTGGTGGTTACCATATCGGCACCGTGACCGTTACTTACATGGGCAAAACATACAAAGTCAACCCGGTGATCACAGATGCGCGTATGCAGGTCCGCCTGAAAACGCCTATGGGTGCAAAGGGCCAAAAGATACAAGTGAAAGTGAACTACTGGTTCTCGATACCATTCTACGGTGCCGATCGTATGGGCCGCAAAAAGTTTGAGCAGGGTTATGTATACGAGATTGCGCAGTGGTACCCGCGTATGTGCGTTTACGACGATGTAGAAGGCTGGAACACTTTGCCTTACATGGGCCTGGGTGAGTTTTATTGCGAGTACGGCAATTTCGATTATTACATTACCGCACCGGCCAGCATGACGGTTGTCGGTTCGGGCGATTTGCAAAACGGCACACAGGTGCTGTCGGGAACCGAGCAATCGCGCCTGGCGCAGGCACGCAAGAGCGACAAAACGGTGATGGTTATTACTCCCGAAGAAGTTGGCAAAAATAACGGCGCCAAAGGCGATAAAACATGGCACTTTAAGATGCTGAATACGCGCGACGTATCGTGGGCGGCATCCAACGCATTTATCTGGGACGCCGCAAAGGTAAACCTGCCGTCGGGCAGGCAGTGCATCGCCATGTCGGCTTATCCTAAAGAAAGCGCCGGCAACGACTCGTGGGGCCGCTCGACCGAATACCTGAAGAACAGCATGGAGATCTACTCCAAAAAATATTTTGAATACCCGTGGAACTCGGCTGTCAGCGTATCGGGTGTGGCCCTGGGTATGGAATATCCAGGTATTATTTTTTGCTTGAGCAACCTGAAAAACGGTGGGCTTTGGGGCGATATTACGCATGAGATCGGGCACAACTGGTTCCCGATGATCGTGGGATCCAACGAGCGCAAATACATGTGGCAGGACGAGGGTTTTAATACATTCATCAATGAATATTCGACCGAACACTTTAATAAAGGCGAATATTTCAACGCCAAAAACCGTGCTGCCAATGGCATTGCCCGCCTGATGCTGCGCGAAAAGGATCCGCTGATGGTAGCGCCTGAAGCACAAAATGAGTACGGCCAGTATTACTTTAAGACAGCCCTCGGACTTGATATCCTGCGTAACGAGGTTTTGGGCCACGACCGTTTTGACTATGCCTTTAACGAATACATTAAGCATTGGGCGTTTAAACACCCGCTGCCATACGATTTCTTCAGGGTGATGAACGACGCCTCGGGCGAGGACCTGAACTGGTTCTTCAAACCGTGGTTCTTTACCACCTGGACGCTCGACCAATCGATCCAGTCGGTTAAATATGTAAAGGACGATCCGAAAAACGGCGCTATCCTGACGCTGGTAAATAAAGAAAAACTGGCTATGCCGGTCGACCTGAAAATTACGCTGGCTGACGGTAAGGTTCAGAACCTGCACCTGCCGGTAAACATCTGGCAGCGCGGTGGCGTTTGGACCTTCGTTTACCCCTCGACCACGACCATACAATCGATAGAGATTGACCCCGACCACCAGTTGCCGGACGTCGACCGGAAGAATAATGTATGGAACGCTCCAAAGTGAGGTGAAGGGTGAAAGGTTAAAGGCGATAGGTTTAATTTCGTATTAAATTATAAAGACCGGGTTTGATGAGAGCCTGGTCTTTTTGCTATTTAGCACCGATAAATTGCATAGAATTTCTTGAATTTGGGCTTACTTGGATTCTCATTAATAAGATTTTCAGAAAATTTCTACATGCAATTTGTTGATCTTCTATATCCGGAGTTGTGTTCGGGTTATAATCAGTTATCGTGAGTGGATTCTTCACTAGCTCAATTATTGATGTATGAAGTTGGAGAAAAAAGAAACGTCTAAAATTGTCTTCATCATATCTAGACAACAATTTTGGATGGTTCGTATAAAAGAATTCGAGTAATCTTTTGGCATAAATAATATTCGTAAATATCTCCGATACCTCAGCATTAATTGATGGAGCAAATTTTGTCACAGGATCGATATTCAAATTACAATCCTTTGCTTTATCGCTAAGGAGTTTCTGAAGATTGGCAATTATGGAATTGGTATTTGATAAAATACTTTGCCAAAGTGCCAAAAGTGAGATAACAATTGCAGTTGCTGAGAGGATGATTGAAAACATGTTAAACAAATTTATAAAATAACTATGCTGCTTCAAGCACCCATTGATCGTCTTTAATGGGTTGCATACCTACGGCATGCGATTTCCTTCTTCAACGTTTCTACAAAGCGGTTGCGCCGATGGCGCATACACTTGCCTTTTGCTTTATTTGAGTTCAGTGTCGTAATTTTATTAAGCCGCGCCACTATCAATGTTTTGTTTCGATGGCCCGAATATTAGCCTACCGATGATCCCGTAGGGATCAAAGCTTTGTAGAATTGATTTGCAAAAAACGTTCCCGTGCCGTAGGTACGGAACAATGTCAATTGGGCCATAGCAGGTGAATTGACGCCAAAATTCTTTTATATTAACCTGTTGAATGATCTGATGCGGCTTGTGCCGTTTGGGTGGATATTGTGCCTGGTGCGTAGCGGTAAAATCGTCTGAATCAGAATCTGCGGAATTGTCTAAATTTCAGAATTCTATTCATTCTAAAATTCTGCAAATTCTGATTCAGACAAATAATCAACTATGCCTCCTGTGCCTGGTAAACCGGGTAATCGGTATAACCTTTTTCGTCGGGTGTATAGAACTGGTCGGGGTTCAGATTGTCTGATAATGGTAAACTCTTTTCAAAACGTTCAACCAGGTCGGGGTTATTGATGAACGGACGACCGAACGCCACCAGGTCGCACAAGCCGCTTTCAAGTTCCGCTTCTGCCGATTCCAGGGTATGTCCGCCGGCCAGGATAAAGGTATTTTTGAATGCTGCGCGCATGGTCTGCTTTATAGCCAAAGGCACGGCGGGCGCGCCCAATGCCGAATGATCAACAACGTGGATATAGGCAATATTCAGCTTGTTCAATTGTTCAGCCAGATATTTATAGGTAGCATCTATCTCGGGGTAATGCGGCATATCACTGGCAACACCATAAGGCGACAGGCGGATACCTACTTTATCAGCACCAATAGCATTGGCTGTGGCTTCTGCCACTTCAAGTACAAAGCGGGCCCGATTCTCGACGCTGCCGCCATAACTGTCGGTGCGCACATTGCTGATCGGCGACAGAAATTGCTCCAATAAATAACCATTAGCGCTGTGCAGCTCGATACCGTCGAAACCGGCCGCTACAGCATTTTTTGCGGCCTGTACAAATTCCGCTTTTGTCTCGGCCAACTCATCAATGGTCATGGCTTTTGGCTCCGGGAGGTCTTGCATTTGCCGGGCGTCGGTCCACATCTGTCCTGCTGCCTTTACTGCAGACGGGGCCAGTACGCGCGCGCCTTCAGGCAAATTGAGCTGGTGGCCTATCCGCCCGGTATGCATCAGCTGAACAAATATTTTTGCGCCGTTAGCATGTACCGTTTCGGTGACCTTTTTCCAGCCATCGATCTGCGCCTGGCTGAAAATGCCCGGGATACGCGCGTAACCCAAACCGTTCGGCGATGGTGAGGTGCCTTCGGTAATAATCAGTCCGGCCCCTGAACGCTGGCCGTAATATTGTGCCATCAGGTCGTTTGGTACATTGCCCAGGGCACGTGAGCGCGTCATAGGCGACATAACTATCCTATTTTTTAGGGTAACATTCCCCACTTTTGCCTGGGTAAATAATTTTAATGGTGTCATACTAAGTCTATTTAATGCTGTGGTTTTTTGTCGTCGGCAAAGCTAAACATGGATTTATATGTTGCAACAACAATTGAACAAAATGACACGGCTGTGGTCTGCAGTTTACAAACGGATTACAACCGAAAATCCCTGCAGCGGCTTTCGGCTTTCACCCCAAAATCCTAACTTCGCCGGAATAGAAAAGAGGACAGCGAATTGGATTATTTAAAAGGATTAAACCCGGCCCAGCAGGCCGCCGTATTGCAAACCGAAGGGCCTGTGATGATCATAGCGGGTGCGGGTTCGGGTAAAACGCGCGTCATTACCATGCGCGTGGCGCACCTGATAGCGAACGGGGTGGATGCCTTTAATATCCTGGTACTGACTTTTACCAATAAGGCGGCGAAAGAGATGCGCGAGCGCATTATGCACACCGTCGGCCCGGAAGCCAAAAACGTGTGGATGGGCACTTTCCACTCAGTTTTTGCCAAACTGCTGCGTGTGGAGGCCGACAAAATTGGCTACCCCAACAACTTCACCATTTACGATACCGACGACAGCAAAAGCGTGCTGCGTGCCATACTAAAAGAACTGGCGCTGGACGATAAGCTGTATAACCCCAACTTTGTTTATAACCGCATTTCGGCGGCTAAAAACAACCTTATTTCCTGGCAGGAATACCAGCAGAACGACCAGATACAGGCCGACGACTTTTCGAGCGGCCGCGGGCATTTGGGCAAAATATATGAGACTTACGCAAACCGTTGTTTTCGTGCCGGCGCTATGGATTTTGACGATCTGCTGTTTAAAACCAACGAACTGCTGAAACGCTACCCGGATGTACTGTATAAATACCAGAACAAGTTTAAATACCTGATGGTGGACGAGTACCAGGACACCAATTTTTCGCAATACCTCATTGTAAAAAAGCTGGCCGCGATGAATGAAAACATCTGCGTCGTGGGCGACGACGCGCAGAGCATCTACGCCTTCCGGGGGGCCAATATCCAGAACATTCTCAATTTCGAAAAGGACTATCCCGACCTGAAGGTATTCAAGCTGGAACAGAACTACCGGTCGACACAGAACATCGTTAACGTTGCCAACAGTATTATCGCCAATAACCAGGAACAGCTGAAAAAGAACGTTTTTTCGGAAAAGGAAACCGGCGATAAGATCAAGGTAATGCGCGCCTTCAGTGATAATGAAGAAGGCAAGATCGTGGCCGAGGAGATCATGCAGCACCGGAGCACGAAAGGCATGAATTGGCACGATTTCGCCATCCTTTACCGTACCAATGCTCAGTCGCGCTCGATGGAAGAGGCTTTACGAAAGCTGAACATACCTTATAAGATATACGGCGGTCTTTCTTTCTACCAGCGTAAGGAGATCAAAGACCTGATCGCTTATTTTAGGCTTACCATTAATCCCAGCGACGAAGAAGCGCTGAAAAGGGTGATCAATTATCCCAAACGCGGCATCGGCGATACTACGGTCGACCGCATTATTCTCGCGGCCGACCAGAATATGACCAGCACCTGGGAGGTGGTTATCAATCCTTCGAAATATTTAGACGGGCGCAGCGCGGCAGCGGTCGGTGTATTTGCTACGATGATCCAAAGCTTCCAGGTGATCACCAAAACCATGTCGGCTTATGATGCAGCCTTGCATATCGCGCAGCATTCGGGCATATTAAAAGATCTCTACGAGGACAAATCTGTCGAAGGCTTGAACCGCTATGAGAACATCCAGGAGTTGCTTAACGGTATCAAGGAATTCTCGGAACGCGAGGATATCGAGGAGAAAAGCCTGGAAGTGTTTATGCAGGACGTCGCCCTGCTGACCAATGACGACAAGGATAACGATCCGAATGCCGATACCGTATCGCTGATGACCATTCACTCGGCCAAGGGCCTTGAATTTCCGCACGTGTTTGTGGTTGGCCTGGAAGAGAATTTGTTCCCTTCACAAATGTCGCTTAACTCTCGTAGCGATTTGGAAGAAGAACGCCGCCTGTTCTACGTAGCCGTAACGCGGGCCGAAACCAGGCTGACCATCAGTTACGCTACTTCGCGCTTTAAATTCGGAACGCTGATCAGTTGCGAGCCCAGCCGCTTCCTGGACGAGATCGACGCGCGATACCTCGAGCTGGATTTTACAGCCAAACCAGCAGCCAGCAGCTCGACGTTCTTTGACGATGAACGGAATGCCTGGAATAAACGCGGCGACAGTTTCTCCAAACCACGGCCTGCTGCGGCATCGCCGGTAAAGACCACATCGATATTAGCCAAGGCCCATGTACCTACGCCAGGTTTCGCGCCTTCCGATACCTCTAATCTGCAGGTAGGCATGGAAGTGGAGCACGAACGTTTTGGCTTCGGCAAGGTATTGAGCCTTGAAGGGAATAAACCGGATGTTAAAGCCACCATATTCTTTAAGGAAATCGGGCAAAAACAATTGCTCCTGAAATTTGCCAAACTTCGTATAATAATTAACTAATTGTTTATGTAACGGGGCCGTTACACGCCGTATAAGGGCGCGTATTTCCAATTACATTAATTCATTTACAATTGGTTAAATATTGTCATGATTTTTTTCCGTATCGTAGAATAAATTCCCCGTTAAAATTGCATATTTATTTGCTTTTTAGGCAAAATGGCCGAAAATGCGGGTTAATCGACAATGGCACACACTTTGGTCATGTGTATACACCCCTAACTATTGAGGCATAACACATTATGAAGGAATTTACAAGAACCGCAAACAAATCTGTAGGCAAAAGCATAAGGATCTTACGCCATCAGCACGGCTGGAGCCAGGAAGACATAGCTAACCGTTTAGGTATCTCGATCCCGGCTTTCTCAAAAATTGAAACAGGTGTTACCGACGTTAACTTGTCGCGCCTGGAGCAGATCGCCAACATTTACGAGGTAAGCGTTGTGCAGTTACTTGCTATTGACAACGAACAGGCCGACCCTGCACCGTCGCACCTGAACCTGATGCAGAAGAAATTGAACGATCGCGAAGTAGAGATCGCTAACCTGCAACGCAAGGTTATTGAACTGTACGAGGAGCTGCGCACCAAGAGCTCGGTAGCAGTTTAAGCCTGTTTACAAAAACCGACACTTTTGACCAATTATCACTTATTCAGCCGATAAGTGATATTTTTATTTTAAAGCCTTATTAAATACAAGTAAAGAATATTAATCTATAGAGATAAATATTTCTAATTAGTCAAACAACTGAACATCAAACGCCCCTGGGGGCCAATTGGAGCAACATTTGCGGTATTGATTACAATACTATAAATGCCTGTGATGTTTAATTATTTGATTTCGATCTCAAAAGGGGGCGCCATTAAGAATGGAACCATCCACGACCCGGAAAGTAAGCTGAAGATTAAAGTGTTCGATGTTTTGAAGTCGACATTTAAGCCCAGCAAGGGAGAAGTAAGGTATTTTGTTACAGGCGGCGGCCAAACCCTGGCCTTTGAAACACAGGGCTACAAAAAACACAAAACGCTGCTTATACTGCATATGATATCCTGGTATTGCCTCTACCTGGGATTGCTTGAAGCCAAGATTCACCCCAATTGGCCGTGATTTTAGAGTCGGCAGTAGCGAGTCCTCAGTTCTGAGACGGCAAGACAGGCTTAGAAATTATTGACTTAAGACTTTAGACTACAGACTTAAAACTCAATTAAAGCTGGTTCGCTTGGGATCGTGCAGGATATCGGTCATATCAATGATCTTCTCGTCAATGTCTGACACGCATTTGTTCATCATGCTGATACATTCCTGCTGGTCCACAAGGCCTTCTTTTTCCAGGTTCATCAGGCCCTTCAGGGTAGCGATGGGTCCGCGTATCTGGTGCGACAAATAGGATGAATATTCCGAAAGCTTTTTATTCTTAACCTGCAGATCGCGCGTACGTTCATCAATGATCTCTTCGAGGTGATGATTAATACGGTCAAGGTTATCTTTTTGACGTGACACTTCACTGTTCAGTTCGGTCAGTCGTGAGTTGGTTCTTGCCTTACGTTTTACGTTACCTACCAACAGCGCTATAACGACGAGCATAAGTCCCGATGCCGATACCGCCCACCAGAACTTAACACGGTCGTTTTTCTGGCGTTCTATGATCAGTTCGCTTTCTTTTTGCTTTTCCTGCTGGTCGTGCTGTTCCTGCAGCAGGTCGAGGCCGGCGGTAACATTATTTTTTAAAATTGCGCTATCCCTTACATATATCTTATGCAGGAAATCCAAAGCTTGCGCGTAATTTTTCTTGTGCAGCTCAAGCTGGTATTGCGTGTAGGTAAAATCCGCTTCCAGCTTTTCATCCTTAGTTATCTGGGCATAAGCAATACCTTCGTCAAGGAACTTTTGTGCTGCATCGTAATTCTTATTCTCGACATATAAGGAAGTAAGCGTTAAGTCGATACCACCTATAGACGTATTCAAATCCTTCTCTTTAGCCTTACTATTGGCCTGCAACAAAAATTGCTCGGCCTTATCATACTGTTTTAAACTAAAGTAAACCATACCGAAATCCTGCAGGCAAACGATAAGGTTTACCGGCTCGTTCAGTTTGGCAAATAAATCCTGGGCTTTGGTGTAATAATCTACTGCAAGCGAAAAGTTTTTCTTCCTGGTATAAACGTTGCCTATATTCAAATAAGCTTTAGCAAGCAACTCTGTGTTATTAATAGTTTGGGCTATTTCGAGGCCTTTCTGAAGGTATTCCAGCGACTTGTCGTAATCGCTGGTTTGATACAGGTTACCTATATTATTATATACGTTGGCCTGGCCGATCACATTCTTACTCATCTTGAAGTAATACAGCGCGTATAAGTAATCGCTGAACGACTTTGCCTCATTGTTCGCATAATATTCTCCAATCCCTAAAACACGGTACGATTCCCCTATGCCGTTCAGGTAATTAAGCTTCTGCGCCATATCCAACGCCTGCTGCGCCTTTTTCATGGTTTGCTCATGATCCGTCAGGCGGCTTTTAAATCCCTGTGCCAACAATTGCTTCACCTGCGCTGTATCCTGGGCGGCAACCCACAGCGTTGTTTCAGCATTTACCCCGATGAAGGCAACTAACAGAATTAAGATAATCGGATAAGCTTTTCTCATCAATATTATTTTGACACAGAGGGCAATAGTCGCGAACGACTAAACCTGCTGCGATAACACCCTATTACGTAAACGGCCGGAAAATGATGCGTTAAATATTTTTTTATTAAAATTTTTTATTCTGATAAACATGTCTACCTTTGTTAAAGTACTTTAGTTGAGTACTATAATTACTTAATTAATAAGCAATTATAACCGACTAAACCATATTGTTCCTTTTATAATTTTCATCCATTTTTAATTGATTTTTTGCAAAAAAGCTACAAAAACAGGCAAAAAATGCAAAAATCGATAAAAAACAGGTTATAAGTAACTTATGAAAGTTATATAATGAAACAAAACTGTATCGTTCTTTAAAAACTGGAAATGTTAAGAATTGATCGCCGCCTCGGTCGATATTTTCTGAAAATCGGGGAAATCAGAACCGGAGTTTTGTCACAGAAATGTAAAACGGATGATACAATCATTAATGTTCCTATTCCAAATAGCTTAATAAATTAACCATAATATTTAACCATTCTAACAAACATTCAAATGAAAAAAGTAATCTTAGCAGCAGTTCTATTAGCTAGCGCAGGAGCAGTATCAGCATTCACTTTAAAACATGATACTGTTAGGGCTAAATATGATACCATTGCTGACAAAAAAGATTTAGGCACTGCTGACGACAAGAAGGATCTGGGTACTGCCGACGACAAGAAGGACCTTGGTACTGCCGATGCTCGTAAGCACAGCACTACTAACGACAAAAAGGATTTAGGTACTGCTGACTAATTAGTCGATGTATCTATCGGCAATTTGCAATAAGTTGCTGTAGCGGGGTTTGCATATATTGGAGGTTTCCAATATATGCCCCATTTGATCGGATTGAAATATTGGTCCATTATTGTATTGTATTTCCAAAAATTCAATACGTTTTTGTGACCTGATACTCTGTCTGGATATTAATTACCTATCAATCTCAGCCCTTTTCTTTCTCCCTCTTAGGGTGTACTGTACCCTAAAAATTTCTTCCAATTTAGCGCCGTACAAAATTTGACTATGGAGTTAAACTCTATATTTGTTCAAAATTTTCTCCTATGCAGGCTATCAAAACCTATGTTGAACAAAATAAGCAGCGGTTCCTGGACGAACTGTTTGAATTACTACGATTTCAGTCAGTAAGCGCGGATCCTAAGTACAAACCCGAAGTTTTGAAAACCGCTGAGTATGTGGCTCAAAAGCTGCGCGATGCCGGCGCCGATAAGGTTGAAGTTTGCGAAACGGCCGGTAACCCGATTGTTTATGGCGAAAAGATCGCTGATCCTGCGAAACCGACCGTATTGGTTTACGGCCACTATGATGTGCAGCCGCCAGACCCGCTGGAACTTTGGAAAACACCGCCTTTTGAACCTACCATCCGCGACGGGAAGATTTACGCACGCGGCGCATGTGACGACAAGGGCCAGTTTTACATGCATGTGAAGGCCTTCGAACTGATGATGCAAAACGGCGGCTTGCCCTGCAACATCAAGTTTATGATCGAGGGCGAGGAAGAAGTAGGATCGAACAACCTGGGCATATTTGTTAAAGCCAATAAGGAGCGGTTGAAAGCCGACGTTGTGCTCATATCCGACACCTCGATGCTGAGCATGGAAAATCCGTCTCTCGAGACGGGCCTGAGGGGCCTCTCCTACATGGAAGTTGAAGTGACAGGCCCGAACCGTGATCTGCATTCGGGTGTTTATGGTGGCGCCGTGGCCAACCCCGCTACCATATTGGCAAAAATGATCGCATCGATGCACGACGAGAATAATCATATTACCATTCCCGGTTTTTATGACGACGTGGTCGATTTAACTACGGAAGAACGCAAAGCGTTGAACAGCGCACCTTACGACGAGGAAGAATATAAGAAAGACCTTGATGTAGCCGAGCTATGGGGCGAAAAAGATTATTCAACCCTCGAACGTACCGGAACGAGACCAACCTTGGAGGTGAATGGTATATGGGGTGGTTATACCGGTGAAGGCGCTAAGACCGTGTTACCGTCAAAAGCTTTTGCCAAAATATCGATGCGGCTGGTGCCTAACCAGGAATGGGTAAAGATCAGCGAGTTGTTCGCTGCACATATCAAAAAGATCGCCCCTGTTTCAGTGAAAGTAAAGGTTACTACGCATCACGGCGGCGAACCGGTTGTAACCCCAACGGACAGCGTGGCTTATCGCGCTGCGCAAAAAGCGATAGCCGAGTCATTTAGCAAAGAGCCTATTCCGACACGTGGCGGTGGCAGCATCCCTATCGTGGCTTTGTTCGAGGCTGAACTAGGCATTAAAACCGTGCTGATGGGTTTCGGGCTCGATAGCGACGCCCTGCATTCGCCAAACGAGAAATACGATATCTATAATTACTATAAGGGCATTGAAACTATCCCGCTGTTTCACAAGTATTTTGCTGAATTGAGCCAAAAAAGTTGATTTTTTTCAAAACAGGCGTGCTAATTTATTTATTATAATAATAAATTAACTAAAATTTAAAATCATGCCTACCAAAGAAAAATCATCGAAATCAGAAGCATCGAAAGAGATGCGCAGCGGCAAGTCTTCACAAGAGAGAAGCCAGGCCGCCAAAGAAATGGCCAGTGGCAATAAAGGAAAGAGCCACGGCAATAATACCAATAAAAGCCATTAAGCAAAAGCAAATGCCCCGGGAAAGCCGGGGCATTTGCTTTTAACGGTAGTTAGTGATCAATTGGATCAATGATCCGTCGCCAACAAACGCTAAACCGAAAAATGTTCGCACCGTTCCAGGAACCGTTTATCGGCATCCGCGCCGATCCCGGGCGCATCGTCAATATCCAGGAAATAGCCGTCGTATTTAACGCCGCCTATGCACGGGTCGGCTAAATGGCCCAGCATACAGGTGTCCATGTCGTAAAACTTGATATTCGGACTGGCGTAAACAAAATGCAGCTTGGCGCTCAGGGCAATGCGGCTCTCCAGCATCCCTCCCATCATACACGGGATACCGTTTGCCGACGCCAGGTCGTGTATCTTTTGCGCTTCATATATCCCGCCCGATTTGGAAAATTTGATATTGATATAATCGCACGAACCGCTTTTGATCTGCCTGCGCGCGTCGTGGTGATCAAATACACTTTCATCGGCCATTATGTTTACCGGCGAAAGCTCCTTCAGCGCAGGTAAACGATCATCATACCATGTTCGCATGGGCTGTTCGCAAAATTCGATGTCGAACGCTGCAATACCATTTAACGCCGAAACGGCGTCATCAAAGCTCCAGCCCTGGTTAGCATCCACTCGTATTTTCATTCCCTCGCCGACCGCGCTACGAATTTGTTTTATCCGCTCAATATCTGTTGCAGGGTCCTTCCCTATTTTTACTTTTAACACCGTGGCGCCGTTTTGTTTAAATTCCAAAGCTCGCCGGGCCATTGCTTCGGGCGATAATATACCGATCGTTATATCCGACTCTACTTCTCGCCTGCTTCCGCCTAAAAATTGATATAAAGGCTGCCCGGCATGTTTTGCGGCAATATCATACAGCGCCATATCGAAAGCGCTTTTGATGGTGCTGTTGCGGGCGGCAAAGTCGTGCAGTTGCTGCAGGCGGGCTGCAATATCTAATGCATCCTGCCCTTTCCAAAGCCGGGCAAATTCTTTTGCCATCACCAGGCATGTATCCTGGGTTTCACCGACGATCATCGGGAAGGCCGAGCATTCGCCGACGCCATAAAAGCCTGCATCGGTATGCACGCGGATAAAAACATTCTGCGCATGGTCCATCGTTCCGGTGGCGATGGTAAAAGGCTCCATCGGTATGCTGAAGCGGTAGATGTCGGTATGAGTTATTTTAATTTGTTGCAATGTTGTAATGTTGGAAGGTTGTAAAGTTAAAACTTGACCGGTATTGAATTGCAAAATCTTATTTATAACTTCAAATTGACATAGCTCAATATCGGATATGAACGTACAGGAACAGATCGAAAAATATATTTCCACTCAGCCTGAACCCAAACGTAGTGAGATGCAGGAATTACATACGCGCATACTGCAAACCTTACCGGGATGTAAACAATGGTTCAATAATGGTAAAAACGATGATGGCAAAACGGTCAACAATCCAACAATAGGCTATGGATTTTATACGATAAAATACGCTGATGGAAAAACCAGGGAGTTCTTTCAAATTGGTTTGAGCGCCAATACAAGCGGGATATCTGTTTATATCCTCGGCATCAAGGATAAGAAATATTTAGCCGAAACCCATGGAAAAACCCTTGGTAAGGCAAGCGTCACCGGCTATTGCATTAAGTTCAGGCAACTGAAAGATATAAACATGGATGTATTGGAAACGGCGATACGGGATGGGCTTAAGCTCACAAGTAAAAAATAAATTCTTATGGGCGTGAGCAATAACATCGCAAATCTCTATTTTAAATCAAAAAAGATTTCGTTAATGATATTGGCGGGAACGGCCATAGTTTGTTCCAGGATGCTGTTCTTCTTTTTCAATGACCCCGAAGGCCCGAATCTTATAGTAATTGCAGGCTTGGCACTGGTTTTATTTTTCTTATCTTCTCTGGCATATACATACGGACCGGCCAAAATAAAGGGTATTAAGAGACTCTCTGCGGTAATTTGTATCCAAATACTGTTGGTTGTTGGTGTCTATTTTTGTATGAAGTGGTTTTAGCTTTTTCGCTCCGGCGGGGATTCCTGTAAGGGACCTTGAGGAATCGGGTACTAAATTTCATATTCCTGCGCCGCAGGGTTCTCTATGAGAAACCCCGCGGGGACAAGAATAACATCGCAAATCTCTATTTCAAATCAAAAAAGATTTCGTTAATGATACCGCCGGGTACCACAACATTCGAACCTTACAACATTTCAACTTTACAACATTTATGCTATCTTTGCATTACTTCAATAACGATTCAACTTCAGCCGCTTTGGCTTGTTATCAACCAAGGACCTGCGCTGATTTTAGCGAATAAATAATTTAAATTTTGATTTTTATGGGAATTGAACCGTCAAAACCATTCGATTATAACTCGACACGTAATAAGCTGATTCTTTCGGAATACGGCCGCAACGTGCAAAACATGGTAAAATACATCGTCGAGTTGCCGACGAAGGAAGAGCGCAACCGTTACGCCCAGGTGGTGATAGACCTGATGGGCTTTCTGAACCCGCACCTGCGCGACGTGGCCGACTTTAAGCATAAGCTGTGGGACCACCTGCATATCATATCCGATTTCAAGATCGACGTGGACTCGCCGTATCCCAAGCCGTCCATCGATGCGATACACATCAGGCCCGAGCGTTTGAAGTATCCGCACCAGCGCATACGGTACAAGCATTACGGCAAAACCATCGAGCTGATGATGGAGAAGGCCAAATCCATCGAGGAGCCCGAACGCAAGCAGCACATGGTGCAGGCCATAGCCAACTTTATGAAGATGGCCTACGTGCAATGGAATAAGGATTCGGTAGCCGATGAAAGCATTTTGGCCGACCTGCGCGAGATGTCGCATGGGGAGCTGAAACTGGAGGATAACGTTAACCTGAACAAGGTAGAGTTCCGCCCGAGCAACCAGAACCAGAACTCAAGCCGCAACAAGAATAACCAGAACAACCGGAATAAAAACAATCAGAACAACCGCAACAATCAAAACCGGAACCGTAATACCGGCGGCGGGAAGAAGTATTGATTTTTTTTGTTAGTCGATAGTCCATAGTCGATAGTCCATAGTCAGGATTTTTTACCAACTTTGGCACCATGGACCATGGTCTATAAGCCATTGACTAATCTATGAATAACGCATTCGAAATTATAGGCGGCAAGCCGTTAAAAGGCGAAATTACACCCCAGGGGGCCAAAAACGAGGCACTGCAGATACTTTCGGCCGTGCTGCTTACCCCTGAAAAGATTACCATCAGCAATATCCCGGATATCAAGGATGTCAACAAGCTGATCGAGCTGCTGGGCGACATGGGTGTTAAGGTGGAACGGCTATCGCCCGATACCTATAGTTTCGAAGCCAAAGACATTGACCTGGATTTCTTTCAGTCGGACACGTTCCGCTTTAAAGGCGGCAGCCTGCGCGGATCGGTCATGATCGTTGGTCCGCTGCTGGCGCGTTTCGGCAAAGCGGCTATTCCTAAACCGGGCGGCGACAAGATCGGCCGGCGGAGGCTCGACACGCATTTCCTGGGATTTGAAAAGCTGGGCGCCAAGTTTGATTATGACGCCGAAAGCGGTTTCTTTAATGTCGACGCGACCAACCTGAAGGGAACCTATATCCTGCTGGACGAAGCTTCGGTAACGGGAACGGCTAACATAGTAATGGCGGCGGTACTCGCCAAAGGCGTAACTACAATTTATAATGCCGCCTGCGAGCCCTACCTGCAGCAGCTTTGCAAGATGCTGATCCGCATGGGCGCCAGGATAACCGGAGTGGGCTCAAACCTGCTGACCATTGAAGGTGTCACCGAATTGCATGGCACCGAACACCGGTTACTGCCGGATATGATCGAAATCGGCTCATTCATTGGCCTGGCTGCCATGACCGAATCCGAGATCACTATCAAGGGCGTACATTACGACGAGTTGGGCATGATACCGGACGTATTCCGCAAATTGGGTATAAAAGTGGAACGCCGCGGCGACGATATCTTTATTCCCGCTCAAAAACATTACGAGATAGAAACCTTTATCGACGGCGCTATCATGACCATCGCCGATGCGCCCTGGCCGGGCTTTACCCCCGACCTGATCAGTATCGTACTGGTGGTGGCCATACAGGCGAAGGGTTCCGTTTTGATTCACCAGAAAATGTTCGAGAGCCGCCTGTTCTTTGTTGATAAGCTACTCGATATGGGCGCCCAGATCATTCTTTGCGACCCTCACCGGGCCACGGTCATCGGGCTGGATAAGCAAGTGCAGTTGCGGGGCATTTCCATGACCTCGCCCGACATACGCGCCGGTGTGGCGCTGCTGATAGCCGCCCTTTCCGCCCAGGGCAAATCGACTATCTACAATATCGAACAAATTGAACGTGGTTACCAGCATATCGACGAAAGACTGAGAGCCCTTGGCGCAAATATTAAACGCGTTTGACGAAACCAAAAAAAAGGCTGAAGGTTAATCCTTTATGCTACATGGTGTACTATCCGGCCGTCAAAGTAATTCAGCTAACTCCCATATAAACAAGAATTTAAGCTGCTATTACCTGATTCTTTTTTTTGTCGTAATCAAAATAGGTTTAAACCTGTTTGCTATACAACACTTTGGCCTTCAGCGCGATGAGCTTTTATACATCACGCTCGGCGACCACCTGGATTGGGGCTATAAAGAAATACCGCCATTTATAGCTTTTTTAGGCAGGATAAGTACTTCCGTATTTGGGTCTGCTTTTTTTGCCAGCAGAATATTCAGCACCGTTTTCTGCGGGCTCGTCACCTGGTTCACCGGGCTGATGGTGCTGGAATTCGGCGGGAAGAAATTTGCGATCGCGTTAGCCTGCCTGTGTACCATCGTCTCGCCAGCTTTCGCTGCGAGCGGCTACCTCTTCGAGCCGATCGTATTCGACCAGTTTTGGTGGCTGTTCAGCGCATGGCTGATAGCCAGGTATATCAATACCCAAAATCTCAAATACATCTATCTAACCGGGCTGGCAACGGGCATGGGCATGCTTACCAAATACAGCATGGTCTTTTTTATCGTGGCTTTGATATTGGGCCTGGTGGCGACCAAACAGCGTAAAATAGTTTGGAACAAGCATGTTCTGTACGCCGCGTCCATTGCGTTGCTTATATTCTTGCCAAATCTTGCCTGGGAAATAACGCACCACTTTCCTGTCATTACCCAAATGAACGAATTAAGGGGCGAACAACTGTCGGCCATTACGCCCATTGAATTTGTTATACAGCAATTGCTGGTAAATAGCATTGCGTTGTTCGTATGGCTCGCGGGCATATGGTTTCTTTTGTTTGCACCCGCGTTGCAGAAATTCAGGTTTATGGCCGTCACGTATTTGTTGTTGTTCCTCTTCCTGCTGATTATGGCCGGCAAGAATTACTACATCCTCGGCGCATATCCCATGTTGTTCGCCGCAGGCGGTTATGCTATCGAAAAGTGGATAGGCAAATCGACGCTGCATTTGCGTGCGGCGGCTCTCGCCTTACTTGTAATTCCCAACCTGGTAATATTTCCAATGGCTTTGCCTGTATTTTCACTCAACCAAACCATCGCTATATACCGGTTTGAAAGCAGGGTGATGCCTTTTCTGCTTTTCGAGACCAAATGGGACGATAACAGGCTGCACCCGGTGACGCAGAATTACGGCGACATGATCGGCTGGAACGAAATGGTCACGAAGGTCGCGTGGGTTTACAACAATCTTTCTCCCGATCAACGAAAACACACCCAAATTTATGCGGATAATTACGGCGAGGCCAGCTCTCTGCACCTGTATGGCAAACGATATCATTTGCCTGATGCGATATCGCTTAACAGCAGCTTTTCCATGTGGGCGCCGCCCAAACTCCAGGCCGATTATATTATTTATGTCGACGAGAAAGGCGGCCGGAATGTGGAGAAATTTCGGGCTGACGCAGCGAGCTGTAGCAAAATTGACGAGGTTACCGATCCGCTGGCCGTTGAAAAAGGCACCGGCATTTTTTTAATCGCGCATCCAAAAACAGCGTTTAACAACATTTATCACAGGCAATTCGAGGCGACGCAGTTCAGGTAGCCGAAGCTGGCAAAGAAAAATCCGCTTTTAATAATTTTCGGGACGTAGCGGATTTTTCATCTTTCCGGCTAAATCCTATCTTTATAAAAACGTTTCCCGTTGCCTGCTGCTAAAAACCACGACCTCAATTACTCCGGCTTTATACTGGTATTTGTCATTATCAGAATTAGCCTAAACCTGCTGGCCATATCTCATTTCGGTTTTCAACGGGATGAATTACTGCACCTTGCTTTAGGTGATCACCTGGGCTGGGGCTTTAAGGAAGTTCCGCCGTTTATCGCGCTGCTGGCCAAAATATCCACAACATTTTTTGGCGGTTCCGTCTTTGCTACGCGCATATTCAGCACCATTTTCAGCGGGCTGATCATTTGGTTCACAGGCAAAACTGTGGCCGAACTTGGTGGCGGGCGGTTTGCAATTGCGCTGACCTGCCTTTCGCTCACGCTTTCACCTGCGTTTTTAGCCAGCGGTTACCTTTTCCAGCCTGTAGTGTTCGACCAGTTGTGGTGGGTGCTTACGGCTTACCTGGTTGTTAAATACATTAACACCTCGTCACCGAAATATATGTATTGGCTTGGAATTGTCGTAGGGGTAGGCCTTTTGACCAAATATACCATGGCCTTTTTTGCCGGATCTGTCATCATTGGGCTCCTCATTACCAAACAGCGCAAAATATTGTGGAGCAAGCATGTTTTGGTCGCGGCCCTCATTGCCTTCCTTATATTTCTTCCCAACATCATCTGGCAGTTCAGGCATCATCTGCCCCTGGTGACCCACATGAAAACGCTGCGGAGCACGCAACTGGAATACATCAAACCGTCTGATTTTATCATGCAGCAATTGATGATCAACGGCATCGCCTTGTTTGTTTGGCTGCCGGGGCTATTGGCTTTACTGTTCGCAAAGGGCTTAAACAAATATCGGCTCCTTGCCTTCGCGTATATCGTTGTATTTATCTTCCTGCTCGAAATGAACGGTAAAAGCTATTACCTGTTCGGCGCTTACCCGATGCTTTTCGCAGCCGGCGGATATAGCTTCGAACATTGGCTAAAACCGAAATATATCATGCTACGGGCATCTGCGTTACTGCTTTTAACTTTGCCAAACTTAGTGTTGCTGCCCATGGCGCTGCCCGTTCTGCCTTTAAACCAAACGCTCAGGGCATTCAAAGTCTTGCATTTCGCCCCCAAATGGGAAGATCAAAAAGAACACCCGCTGACGCAGGATTATGCAGACATGTTCGGATGGGATGAGCTGGGCAACAAAGTGGCCTGGGCATACAGCGGCCTTAGTTCGGAACAGCAGAAACACACCGAAATCTATGCGGATAATTACGGTGAGGCGGGCGCGGTATACCATTACGGCAAGAAATACAACCTGCCCGACGTTGCCAGCCTGAACAGCAGCTTTACGCTCTGGGCGCCCGACAGCCTGAACGCCCGTTACATCATTTACGTGGACGAAGACGGCGGAGGCAACGTGGAGAAACGCCTTGCCCCGTTCGTGGGAAAGTATGTTAAGTTAGGAGAAATAACATCGCCTTATGCACGCGAAAAGGGTACGGCCATATTCCTGCTCGTTAACCCCAAACCGGGCTTGAATGAGATCTACACAAAAGAACTGGCCCGGAAGCGATTGGAATAATTTCTGATGTGCAAATGTGCAGATTTCAGATGAGCAGATTCCTGGTGTGCAGATATGCAAATGCGCGGATGTGCAGATGGATTTACCCAAACAATTGCATATTATTGATGTATTAAAATCTTTATCGATTCTATGCGGGCGCTTAAAACCATCATCTTCCTGTTTATCTCGAATACCTTCATGACCTTTGCCTGGTATGGACACCTCAAGTTCAAAGAATTCTCGTGGGGTAAAAACCTGGGGCTTTTTACTATCATCCTCATTAGCTGGGGAATGGCCTTTTTTGAATATTTATTCCAGGTGCCGGCAAACCGGGCTGGTTCAATAGAAACCGGCGGCCCGTTCAGCCTGGTTCAACTGAAAACTATCCAGGAAGCTGTAACGCTTACGGTCTTTGTTATATTTTCCACTATATTCTTCAGTAATGAGAAGCTGCAGTGGAACCACTTTTTAGGTTTCGGGCTGATCGTGCTGGCGGTGTTTGTGATTTTTAAGAAATGGTGAGGCTCCGCTATTGAGTAACCAGGGAGAACTTTTTTGTGGATTGCTGTGCCATAAATCCTGTCGACGTAAGCGACATTAATCCGTTGTACAATACCCATCGGCCTTTCCCGATCGAAAACTTTGCTAAGGCATGATAGGTCATCTTCATCATAGTTTTTACCGATTCACCCCCAAAAGGTGATTTGAAGTCCCCGTCAGCATATTTTACTATATCGTACTCCAGGTCGGCTATATGTTCACCATTGACTATTTCTACCGCAACCAGCGTCACCTTTTTGTTCAAATATGAAGTGTCGCAACGAAAATTTTGATCAAGAGAGATCAGGTGTGTATCCAGCGACCATGTGTCGCCTGGTTTAATTGCTTTGGCCGGTAATTCAAAAAAAAGGCTTACCAGGTTCCTCTGGCCATTAGGCAAATAAAAACTCTCCAGGCGGCCATCTTCGTAAACTGCACCACGAATAACAATATTACCCATTGTCATCCTAAGTTTGCTCAGCATCCTGCCGATGTTCTTCAGCGAGTCATCCGCGTCCGTCCCACCAACGATAATCTTTGTCGTGTCTTGCTTATTTTCAACGGTCGACATTTCTATATCTATGATATTTCGCCTTCTCTCTTCCAGCTTTGTGACCAGGCTGTAATTTTCGAGTTCCTTGCTAACCTGCTTCATCATTTTATTCATCGCAGCCAGTTGACTAGTGTCGCTGCCGGTTGATTTCATAAACCCCGACATGCCCGTCGCTTTCATCATTCCGGTCATGTCAAGGTCTTTATGATTGGCGGTATCAATTTCATCCATAACCGTTTTATAAGTAAGCACCTCGCCCGGCTTTATCTTCCATTTCAGAAATACTGGCTGGTCGGCCGACTGACTAAAAGCTGATAAGCAAATGATGATAAAAATAAAAGTGAAGAGCGATCGCAAAAATTTCATGGTCCAGGATTTGAATAAAGATACAAATTTAGTTCAGTTAATTGCCCATCTGCTGTTAGCGCTGCTTAATCCTTCGCGTTTATCCTTTCACCTTCCTATATTAGCCTCGTAAACCTCAATAATTAAAACTTTATGGAACGCAGGGAATTCATTAAACAGGGCGCACTGGCAACCGCGGGCTTTACTTTATTGCCTTCGGGCTCGTTATTTGCCCAAAGCGCCGACAAGGTGCGCCTGGGCTTTATCGGTGTAGGACTACGGGGCCGCAGTCATGTCGGCGAGGCGCTTTTGCGCGACGATGTGGAGATCGTGGCCATTTGCGATACGCAGGAAAGCTCGCTTCAATACTGCCGCGAACAATTTAAGAAGGCAAATAAGCCGCTGCCGAAAGAATATACCGGCGGACTGGATGCCTATAAAGGCCTGCTCGACCGGAAGGATATCGACGCCGTAATAATCGCTACGCCCTGGCAGTTCCACCACCCGCAGGCAGTCGACGCCATGAAGGCCGGTAAATACGTCGGCTGTGAAGTTATTGCAGGACTTTCGATGGACGACCACTGGGATATCGTCAATACGTCCGAGAAAACCGGCATCCCCTACATGACCCTGGAAAACGTTTGTTACCGCCGCGATGTGATGGCGGCATTAAATATGGTTCGGCAGGGTTTGTTCGGCGAGATCCTACACCTCGAGGGCGGTTACCAGCATAACCTAAGAGATGTTTTATTTAATGATGGTAAACCATACGGCGGTAAGGGTGTAAAGTTTGGCCCGGATGCATTCAGCGAAGCGCAATGGCGCACACAGTTTAACATCGACCGCAATGGCGACATCTATCCTACCCATGGCGCCGGACCGGTAATGCACTATGCCAACATCACCCGCGGCAACCGCTTTACCAACCTGGTTTCCTTCGCTACCAAGGCAAGGGGGCTGGCTGCTTATGTCGGGGAATTATCACCCGGCAATCCGGAAACGAAGATAAATTTCAAAAATGGCGACGTGGTAACCACGATGATCAATTGCGCCAATGGCGAAACCGTAATGCTGAGCCATGATACCCACCTGCCACGGCCGTATTCGCTGGGCTTCCGGGTACAGGGCACCAAAGGCATTTGGATGGACGTAAGCCAAACCGTCTATATCGAAAATCAAAGCAAAAAAGAGGACGAGTGGGATCCAGCAAAGGATTGGTTCGACAAATATGACCACCCGCTGTGGAAAAAATACGCCGGCGATGCTGCAGGCGCTGGTCACGGCGGCATGGACTGGTTCGTATTTAACGCTTTCGTGCAAGCCGTAAAAAAGAAAGGTCCGACACCGATCGACGTATATGACTCAGTAACCATGAGCGCGATAACCCCGCTCTCGGAAAAATCATTGGCCGAAGGCAACATGCCGCAGGCCTTCCCCGACTTTACCCACGGCAAATGGCAACAGCGCAAAAACGATTTTGCGCTGGATGATAGCGGGTTTTGAAGGGGGCGATTTTAATAAGTGATTAGTTGCTTGAATGTATCTGCTTAGCCGAGCCAAATCCGATTATATAATTTAAGGCTGAAATAAGATTACCGTCCGTTGTCAAATTGCCATCGAAGTTTCTTCCGAATGAAAATGTGAGTTTTTGATTGTTACCAACATTATACTCTAAGTTAAGCACTAAGCGCCAGGAAGAGGGGATTGTATTTTTATTTAAAACGCTACGATAAATAGCTTCAGTACTAGCAGTGAACTTACTGTTATAAGTTGTATAAAGTATCCTGGCCCCCATATCGAAGGTAGAAATATTATTTGTCTTTAGTGTCCCATTTGGATCGTCAAAAATTGCATCGGGCTGGTATAAATATCTGGCAATTCCCAATGCTGAAAAACCATCGTTTCCGCCTTCATAGCCACCCGTCAACCAAGCTCCAGCCTTTTCCACCAGGCTAAAGTCAAATTTGTCCGTTGGAAAATCAAGTGCTATACCACCAGCAAAATCCAGAAACGCACCGGACCGCTCAATCTTTAAATTTGTCGCAGTTGTTTTCAGTTGCTTATAAAGTCCACTATCCCCTTTGACTAAATTTGCCGTTTCATTATTGGCAAAAATTGAGTCCAACTTGGCCAATTTCTTTACTAAACTATCTCTTTTGGCCGTATTGTGAAGGCTATCAGCTTCTTTTATTAATTTCTTGACCGTATTGATTGAATCAGTAGGATTTAAATCGAAGAGATATTTTTTCTGTATATTTTCTAAGTCCACTATCTCTTTTTGTGTCTTGTTAGTAAATCGTGGCCTAATAATTGAAAATTTGACCCCAAACCCCAGCTTGGTAAAGGATACTGAGTCATTTGTTTTTGAATTAAGTGACTTGCCTTGAGTTAATCCAAAAGAGACTGTGAAACTTTGAGAAAAAACGTCACCAAACTTTATAGATCCCAAATCATTGAGAGTTTGATTATTTAGTTTAAGCAGGCTAGCAGGTGTAAATTCAACGGCGTATGATGATGGTAATTTCGAGAAATTTCCCGTCGCATTTTGGATCGACGCTCTAAATGAATTCATATCAGTAGGTCTTTCAATATCACTTGGTGCAATGCCTAACAAATTGAATGCAGGCGAGGAAGGCGCATTTAAAAGGTCCAAACTTATCGAATCTGACTTAGTTGTCTTAGCTTTGGCACTGTTCCCAGTGGTATCTTGTTTTGCATTTTGCGCCTGTAAACTTAACGTCGAAGCCAAAATGACTATTATTGATAAGATTTTTTTCATGTCGTTAGATATTAGCTGTACAGGAATATATCTATTAAGAATAATGCTGAGCCACCCGCGTTGTTTTCCGTGTATGAAAGGCTATGTGAGTATGAATTCACCCCGCCGTTTATGGAAAAGTCAACCGTTAAATTAGCAGGAACAGGTGTCGCGTTGGTGACTGTTACAATTGAATAGATCGTTAAGAACTTCCCGCTTATTGCCTGATTTGCTCCAATTGAAAAATTGTTTACTGAACCAACTTGAGCCGCTGCCAGGACATTGTCATCCAATTTTATTTGTGAAGTAGCGGCTACGCCAACTGGTCCAAAAACCAGTGAAATTTGCACATCGTTATTCGAACCATCAACTTGATAGCTTGTGGTCAATGACAGTTGACTATCAGATGTAGAAACGGCGTTCGGAGAATTGAGTGTTTGAAATGCCATAAAGATAAATTTTTTAATTGCCTACTCTTACTCCCTTTTCGGCTTTCCGGGTGATATTATAATTTATCATGATTTTTTCAGTGCAGCAGATGCCTGGTTAAATCCATAAGGCACAACACCAATTCCCAAAGTCACCAAAACAGTCGTTAGTGCAGAGAAATCAATGCTGCTATTCACATTCACAAACTTCTCATACATGTAAAAGGTGCAAAGAGATGCCCCTATAGCAAGTGTCGTAATCCCGCTGAGAAGCGCTATTAACCGGCTTGTACTGCGTTGCGGCGAATTGGACTGGCTTTGATCGGACTGGGGTTGTTGAACTTGTTGCCCTTGTTGCTGAGGTTGTTGGGCCTGCTGGACCTGCGGTTGCTGCTGTTGAACCTGTTGCTGTGTGTTATTACTGGCATCCCCATTTTTTTCGGTAAGCAGGTCAGCCAGTTTCACATCATCCCTTCGCAATTTGAAGATTGTAAATACAAGGATTATGGCGAAGAAAATCACGGGCATAAATGAAATCCAGACCTGCCCTGCGTAAGGCTCAGGGGTATTAGCAGGCGAAGGATTTGTGCCGGTAGCAGCAAAACAGTTAAAGGAAATCGTCGTCAGAAACAAGACGAATAAAGTGCGAAGTATTTTCATGGTTTTAAGGTTTATAGCCTACTCTTGATCCCCTTTTCGGCTTTTCGGGCATTTTTATTTAATCGACTGTTATACAGTAGATTAATTTTTGTTTAAGTGAATTTAGCGCGAAATAATGAGCTGCGTTACCGTGTTTTCACGGTATTTAGGCGGGTTTTTAACGGTATTTGGGAAGGTGAAGAAAGAAATATTTTAATATTGATTAAATAAATAATCAATGGTTAATATTTTATCATTAAGGATAATCACGCGTGAAGTTCAGATTAAGCTGTTATATCTAAAAGCTTTCGGCTTTGGTCTTTTAGCTTTCCGCTTTTATACTATCTTCGCGACAAATTTTTTATGACATGGCAGCTACCAGGCTCACTATAAACAGCAACGGCTCGGTAAGAGTTGAAGGTGATTTCGAAATTGTAGATAAAGACGGCAATGTATACGGTTTGCAGGGCCGTACGACAGTTTCTATTTGCCGCTGCGGGATGTCGCAAAACAAACCCTTCTGCGATGGTTCGCACAAGGGCCACTTTGAGCACGAAGCCAAAGCTTTCGACCTGCCTCCGAAGAAAGCTTAAAGCTGAAAGCAGAAAGTCCAAAGCTTTGATTTCGGTTAGCTTTCTGCTTCAGTCTTTTAGCTTTTAGCTTAAATTCCCTTTTTTCAGTTCCTCAACGGCATGGTTTGCAGCGCGTGCCGTAATGGCCATAAAGGTCAGCGATGGATTTTGGGTGCTGGTTGAAACCATGCAGGAGCCGTCGGTTACAAATACGTTCGGACAACTATGCACCTGGTTCCAGGCGTTCAGGATTGACGTTTTCGGGTCCCTGCCCATCCGCACGCCACCCATTTCGTGTATATCTAAACCCGGCGCCTGCTGGGTATCGTGCTGAACGATGTTCTTGCACCCGGCTATTTCCAGCATTTCCGAAGCCTGGTTCATAAAGTCCTTCATGCTTTTCTCGTCGTTATCATCGTACGCGACAGATGTTTTGAGCAATGGTATGCCCCACTGGTCTTTTTCATCTTTGCTCAGGCTTACATGGTTGGTTTCTTTCGGAATGGTCTCGCCCTGCATCTGAGTATAGACTACCCAGCCCCCCGGTTCGGATACATTGTCTTTAAATCCGGCGCCAACCTGGGGTCCGTCAGTTTCGTGTCCCCATCCCTGCCGCACAACAGAATAGAAGGTCATATACCCCCGCCTGAAATCCATTTCCTGTTTGTATACATTCCTGAAGTTCGGCATCATGATCGCTGTTGGCCGGCGGCCGTAATAATAAGAATCCAGGTAGCCGTCCGTGGTCGCGTAAACATTGCCGCGATAGTTATGGAAGGCCACATACTTGCCTAAAACGCCACTGTCGTTGCCCAGGCCGTTCGGGAAACGTGACGAGGTGGAGTTGAGCATGATCAGGTTACTGTTCATTGTCGCCCCATTCACAAAGATGATCTTCGCATAATACTCGGTGGCTTGTTTGGTATGTGCATCAATCACCCTCACACCGGTAGCCTTACCCTTCTGTTCGTCGTAAATGATCGAATGGACGACCGAGTCGGGTTTTATAGTCAGATTACCTGTTTTCAGTGCCCAGGGGATAGTTGAGGCATTGGAACTGAAATACCCGCCGAACGGGCAGCCTCTTTCACAAAGGCTCCGAGCCTGGCATTGGCCCCTGCCCTGCTGTTTGTGTATCTCGTTTGGCTTGGTCAGGTGCGCACACCTGCCGATGATCACATGCCGATTGTTCTTATAATGTGCATTGATCCTGGCACTCATGTCCTTTTCCACAGCATTCATTTCCCAGGCGGGCAGAAACTCGCCGTCCGGCAAAGTTTCCAGGCCATCGTGGTTGCCAGCTATTCCCGCAAACCGCTCCACATGGCTGTACCAGGGCGCAATATCTTCATAACGTATCGGCCAGTCGACAGCAAAACCGTCGCGACCCGGTCCTTCAAAATCAAACTTGCTCCAGCGCTGGGTCTGGCGTGCCCAAAGCAGCGATTTACCACCTACCTGGTAACCGCGTATCCAGTCGAATGGCTTATCCTGTACGTAAGGATGCTCCTTGTCTTTCACAAAAAAATGCTGGCTGGCTTCGCTAAAGGCATAACACCGGGACACGATGGGATTTTCTTCCTTCACTGCCAAAGGCTCATAAGTGCGATGCGGAAAATCCCAGGGATTTTTGAGTGCCGTCGGATAATCCTTCAAATGCACCACGTTGCGGCCGCGCTCCAGAATGAGCGTTTTCAAACCATGATCGCACAGCTCCTTTGCAGCCCAGCCACCGCTGATGCCCGAGCCGATAACGATAGCATCGTACGTATTTTTTTCTGTTCCGCCTGAATTGATGTAAGCCATAAATGAGGTTATAAATTGGAGCTTTCAAGTTATAAAGTTTACAACGAAATAATAAAAAATAAATTTGCGTAACCGAATGGTTTCACATACATTTGAAACCAAATGGTTACAAATAGGACAACGATGCGACGAGACGTATTCCAGGCCATAGCCGATCCGACACGACGAGAGATCATTAACCTGGTAGCAAACCGGTCGATGAACCTGAACGCCGTTGCAGATCAATTCGAGGTAAGCCGGCCTGCTATCTCAAAACACATTAAAATATTAACGCAGTGCGGACTGATCACTATTAAACAGGTGGGCCGCGAACGGTATTGCGAAGCCAAATTGCAAAAGCTTAATGAAGTATCAGAGTGGGTGGAACGTTACCGCGTGTTCTGGAACCGGAAGCTGGACGCGCTGGAAGATTTTTTAGCAAAAGACGAACCAGAAGATATCAAACCAATTAAAACTAAAAAGAAATGAAAGCAGAACCCTTTGTAATCGAGCGTACATTAAACGCCCCTGTTCAAAAAGTTTGGGAGGCGATTACCGACAAGCAAAAAATGAAGCAGTGGTATTTCGACCTTTCAGATTTCAGACCGGAGATCGGATTTGAATTTAGTTTTCCCGGCAAAGGCAACGAGGGCCAGGAGTACATGCATCTTTGCAAAATAACCAAAGTTGAGCCCGGTAAGCTATTGCAGTATAGCTGGCGGTACCGCGATTACCCGGGAAATTCGTTTGTCACCTTTGAATTATTTGCTGAAGGCGATGCAACCCGGCTGAAACTAACACACGAAGGACTGGAAACTTTCCCGCAGGACACGAAGGATTTCGCCAAAGAAAGCTTCATCGCAGGCTGGACTTATCTGATCGGCACATCTATTAAAAATTTTGTGGAGGCATGATATCATGAGAACCATACTGACCAGCATCCTGGTGGACAACCAGGACAAAGCGCTTAAATTTTACACGGAAGTTTTGGGTTTCATCAAGAAAACGGATATTCCTATGGGTCCCGATACTAAATGGCTGACCGTAGTTGCCTCTGAAGGGCCGGATGATGTGGAAATATTGCTTGAACCCAATTGGAACCCGGCGATACAGATTGACGGGAAACCCGCAGCCGCCGAATGGCAAAAGATTTTATTCAATGCCGGGATACCGGCGGCAGTATTCAAGGTAACCGATATTGAAGCGGAGCACAAAAGATTGCTCGATGCCGGGGTACGCTTTACCAAATCGCCTATGCAAGCCGGGCCGGTAAAAATTGCTGTGCTTGACGATACCTGCGGCAACCTGATACAGATCATTCAGCCATAGAAGATGGGACACACTGCGTTTTTGTTGCGAATTGCTTAATTTCGGTGAAAATCTAAAAACCATGCATTCCGGAAGAATTAAACCAGGCAGGAAATTTACGCTCCTGCTGTTCAGCATTTTCTTTGTTTGTGCTATTTCGTATGGCCAAACCGCAAAAACCATCGACGGGCACCCGGCATGGATCATGCAGGGCAATGTGTACGAGGTCAACGTCCGGCAATACACGCCTCAGGGCACATTTAACGCTTTTTCCAAAAGTTTAAGCAGGCTGAAAAGCATGGGCGTGCAAACACTTTGGTTCATGCCTATCAATCCTATCAGTAAGGTTGATCGTAAAGGCACCCTGGGCAGCTATTACGCGGTTTCAAATTACACCGCTATTAACCCGGAATTTGGCACGATGGCCGACTTTAAGCGGCTGGTAGACGAGGCGCATGCCATGGGTTTTAAAGTGATCATCGACTGGGTGCCCAACCACACCGGCGCCGACAATTACTGGATGGTGAAACATCCCGACTTTTATGTAAAAGATAAGGAAGGCAAACCGGCCGTCGCTTTCGATTGGTCTGATACGCGGCAATTGGATTACAGCAACAGGGAGATGCAGGACAGCATGATCAACGCCATGAAGTTCTGGCTTGTTAATACCCATATCGACGGCTTTCGCTGCGACGTAGCATGGAATGTGCCCGAAAGCTTCTGGGCACGGTGTATTGGCGAGTTGAGAAAAGGGCGAAGCCTGTTTATGCTGGCCGAGGGCGACAAAGACTATCTGCACCGGAGCGGTTTCGACGCTACTTATTCCTGGGACATGTTTCATAAAATGATCGATGTGGCCAAAGGTGCGAGCCCGGCCTTTGCCCTTGATAGCATTAAGGCAAAATATGATGCTGAATATCCGAAAAACGGCCTGGAATTGTATTTCACGAGCAATCATGACGAAAACAGTTGGAATAAAGCCGACTATGGAACTTTCCCCGGCGCTTCTCATGCACCATTCGCCGTATTAACCCAAACGTATTACCATAGCGTCCCGCTGATCTACAGCGGACAGGAAGAACCCGTTTTGCGGGCCATACAGTTTTTCGAGCGCGACCCGATAACATTTAAGAATTTCGCGAGGGCTCATTTTTACAGGACGTTGCTTACCCTGCGGAAAAACGATATTGCGTTAGCCTCAAACGCCTCCTTCCGTAAGATCGCCGCAGGCGATAAAACAGCCATATACGCTTACGTGCGCGAGAAAGCGGGTAAAAAGGTACTGGTTATTTTAAACCTCTCGCCGAAAGAACAACCTGTAACGGTTAGCGACAAATCATTGCTCGGCAGTACCTACGATGTATTTACCGGCAAAAAGGTGTTGTTAAACTCCAAGGCGTGGAAAATGAAGCCCTGGGGATATAAAGTTTATCAATATTAGGGACCTGCCGCAAATAGGCCCGGATATTGTCGCACCTGCCCCTTTTGAGGAAACATCTCCCTTGTAATTTTGTATTGTTCGTATTAAACAGGCATCCCTATGTTCTCGACCGATAAAGCGTTCAGCAGCTTTTCAGTAAATGATATTGCAAAGGCAAAGGATTTCTATCAAAATCTCCTTGGACTCGAAGTGAAGCATGTCCCTATGGGCCCTGAAGGAGTACTGGAATTGCATTTTGACGGCGGCGGCCGCATTATGATCTACCCAAAACCCAATCATACGCCGGCCACATTTACGGTACTCAATTTCCCTGTTGACGATGTAGAAAAAGCGGTTGACGAGCTGATCGGCAAAGGCGTCAAATTTGAGCAATACGATATGCCGGGTATAAAAACAAACGAAAAAGGCATAGCCCGGGGCGGCGGCGGACCCGAGATAGCCTGGTTTACCGATCCAGCCGGAAATATTGTGTCCGTGGTAAGCGCGATGTGAGAATCGCACCCCTCCTCTCTTTTGCTTAAGGCCTGTATTTTTAGCCTTTAACTTTCAGCGGGTTGTATTTTTGTTGTTCCGGCAAATATTAAATTATGCAACTGCAATGTTACATTTGCGCCCATTTGTTGATGTTAAATTAATATACTTTTAATACCAAAAGAGCACTTTTAGCGCATCTTATTCGGAACAGAGTGGAAACCGGCAACACTCACAATATCAACTATCTACCGTTCTTTATCACATATTTCCAGCCGTAAAAACCGAATTCAGCAAACAAAAACACGCACAAAAACCAATTTGAATATGGATATTTCTACATTTTCATCATGCGGCGTTTTACGTCGGCACCGGATAGTAAAACCGGTCAAATTTTTTAATAAAACGGGCCGTGCCGTTAAGGGCAAATTTTTAGGGCTCATCGCTTTGCTTGCCTGCTTCAGCTTGCATGTAAGCGCTCAAAGCACGCGGGTTACCGGTAAAATTATTGATGCGGATACCCGCGAGCCGCTTATCGGCGCAACCGCGCTGGTAAAGGGCACCACAGTTGCAGCTTCCGCCGGGCTCGACGGCACATTTAAGATCAATGTCCCGTCGCCTGAACAAGCTGTACTGGTAATAAGCTACATCGGTTACGTTTCCCGGGAAGTACAGCTGTCAGGCAAAACCAATGTCGGCGAAATACTTTTGAAATCAAGCAGCAATGCTATGAAGGAAGTGGTTGTAACCAGCGACGTCGCCATCGACAGGAAAACACCCATCGCTGTTTCTTCGGTCGGCCCTCAGTTTATCGAGGAGCATATCGGCGCCCAGGATATACCCGATCTGCTCAAAGGTATTCCCGGAGTAATGACCACATCGCAGGGCGGCGGCTACGGCGACTCGCGCATCAGCATCCGTGGCTTCTCCAGCCGTTCGGGTAATGGCAACGTTGCGTATACGATTAACGGTATCCCTGTTAACGACCCGGAAACAGGCGCACTGTATTGGTCGGATTTTGCCGGTTTGACCGATGTTGCAACGTCGATCCAGGTTCAGCGAGGCCTCGGTGCATCCAAAATCATCACGCCTTCATTCGGCGGTACAGTTAACATTACTACCCGCAGCACGGATGCACAGCCGGGCGGCTTTGTCGAGGAATCGCTTGGTTCGTTCGGGTACAACAAAACCGGCGTGCTAATATCAACAGGCCTGAACCCAAATGGATGGGCAGCCACTTTCCAGGGCAGCCGCACACAAGGACAGGGTTTTGCAGACGGGCTGAATTTTTTGGGTTATAATTATTTCTTCAACCTTTCAAAGGTGATCAGCCAGCATCAAACCCTTTCGCTTAACTTGATGGGTGCCAACCAAACCCACGGACAACGCCAGGAAGAGCCCATTGCCCTATATCAAAATGCTCCCCAGGGCCTGCTATGGAACATTTGGGATGGTTATAAGGATGGCAAGGAATACAACCCTTACAACAATTTTTACAGCGAGCCATTGCTTTCTATTAATCACGAATGGATAATCAACGAAAAATCAAGTCTTTCCACGGTGCTTTACGGCTTGTGGGGTAACGGCGGCGGCGGTGGTTTGGCCGGCCCGGACTACTCAACACCTAATGCATTGCCAAGAAACGGCAACCTTTACACACCCATCAATTTTGATGCTGTAGAAAGCGCTAATGCTGCAAATCCGGATGGTTCGGCATTAATTTACGGTGATGCATCCCACTCCCAAACCAACTGGTATGGTTTAAGAAGCACTTATCGCACCAAATTAGGCGATAACATCGATCTTTCAGCAGGTATTGACCTTCGGGATTATTGGGGCAACCATTATACCGGAGTAACTGATCTCCTCGGTGCCGATTATGTTCAATACAATTTCAGCGGCAACCCGGCTTTGGGATCGGCTCAAGGCGATATCAACAACCCAACGGACCGCGCTGTAGTTGGCAGCAAGATATACTATTACAACCGCGATTATGTGGAATCAGGCGGCGCCTTTGCACAAGCGGAATATTCAAAGAATGATCTTTCAGCTTTTATCACTTTATCCGGATCCGAAAACTCAGATAAACGAAGCGACTATTTCAACTATCTGAATAGCGATCCCAACCAAACCACACCCTGGGTGCATTTTGCAACTTACCAGGCAAAAGCCGGAGCAAACTATAACCTAACCGAACAAATGAACGTGTACGCCAATATCGGCTATATTACCAAACCGCCATATTTCGGCAACGTGTTCGAAAATTATACCAACCAGATCAACAAAAGCGCTGTGGATGAAAAGCTGTTCAGCTACGAACTGGGTTATGGATTTAAAGTTTCAACCTTCAGTGCAAAAGTCGACCTGTATCGTACGTCCTATACAAACCGTGCATTTGCCAGCGCGTATGCTGATGCCAGCAGCGGACAGATATATACTGCCAATATCTCGGGAGTGGACGAATTGCACCAGGGTGCGGAACTTGAATTGAGATGGCGACCTGTAAAACAGATTACCCTGGGTGGTATGCTATCCCTGGGCGACGACTATTACACTAACAATGCAGGCCCTGTAACTGTATTCAATAATCAGCAACAGGCGGTGCATACGGTCAAGGAAGTTTTCCTGAAAAACGAGAAAGTGGGCGATATAGCACAGACGACGGCAGCCGGTTTACTCGACGTTAACGTGGTGCCTCAATTGAAATTCGGCGCTATTTTCAACTACTATGGCAATTACACATCTTATGTGCCCTTCCAAAATTACACAAGTCCGAATTTGCACCCTTATGTACTGCCAAATTATGCCACATGGGATCTAAATGGCGTATATAAATTCAAAATGGCCGGATTTGATGCGGAACTGATCGGAACTGTTCACAACCTGCTGAATTCTAAATATATCCAGGACGCTGAGGACTATAACGCTACAGGCCAGGCATCTGCGGTGAACGTGTATTACGGTTTAGTAAGAAGCTTTACTACTACTTTAAAAGTTAAATTTTAATAAAGATATTGAAGATGAAAAAGATTTATTACTTACTTGCTTTTGCCGTGCTATTGTTTACAGCGTGCCAGAAGCAGCCGGTGATCGGCCCGGGCCCGACACCAAACGCTTATGTTAAAACTATGCAACTTACGCTGGCGGCGTCAGACTACCAGCTACTGCCTTCGTCTGATTATCCGCACAGCACCCTCAGTTTCGATAACCTTGCCGATGCTAATACTTATGTGCCCAAAATACTTAATTTAAGGGACCCTCAGTTGAGCAATGGCTCAAAGGCATCCGTAACTTTTGAGCTTGGCGCCAATGTTTATCTTGCCGACAGCCTGTACAAGGACCTGACTTATACAGTTACTCCAGCCGACTATACGGCCGCAGGCAGCAATTACGGCGATTTTACTGCTGCAGAAGCATTGTCATTTGTTCAATCTAAATACACAAATCCGCAACCCCAGCAGTTGGTTTTGCTGACTTATGTTTTGTATACGGGAACCGATAACACCGTTACTAATTCGTTTCTTTATGTAAACGGCGCCTGGAAACAGATCTACCAGGTGACGCCTGCACAGTACGCATCGGTTGGTGACGGAAAATATAACGAGTTCACAAACGCCGATATTCCAAAGCTTGCAGGCTATTTCAATTTCTTCCTGAAAAACGATATCAGCGTTGCAAGCACGGCAAAGGCGGGCGATGTACAGTATGTAAGTTACAATCATTATGTGAGCAGCACCAAACAGGACTACCAGGATGTTATGGCGCTGTCATACGATGGGGCCAACTGGCACACGGCAGTTAGCGCCACTGCGCAATTCATTAAAAGTAACGGCACGTGGATACCCGATCCTACGGTTTATTACACCCTGACTTCCGCCGATACGAAACTGATCGCTAATTCGAGCATAAGCACCCAGGATAACAGGACTGCTGTTGGCAAATACGGCGATTTTGAAAATACATGGTCGACTGCTGACTTGCAGGCAGCCCTGATACTTGTATTACAAACCGATTTCCCGAATCCGAAAGTGAATGTCGATTACAAAGTAACTTACCTGGCTTATACCGGCGGCGCTGACGTTCCGACCACGCTTACATTCCAGTACAACGGCACTGCCTGGGTAGCCAAGTAATAGCAGAAATAAGACATTGAATAACAGCCCGAGCCGCTTCACTAACGAAGCGGCTTTTTTGTTTAGCGCCATTTTGTAACACTTATGTTGAAATTGATGGAAAGCATTGTAATTTGCGCTATACTTGAATACTCATTATTAGCTGATCATGAACAAACTATTACTCACCGCAGTACCGCTGGCTGTATTCTTTTCCGCCACGGCACAGCAAAACGTTTTAACCGCAAAAGATTATGAACGGGCCGAAAGCCGGCTGAGCTACGGAACGGCGCCTTACGTTGACGGCGGAAATATTCGCCCGAACTGGCTTGCAAATGGCAGGTTCTGGTACCGGGCGCTCACGTCCGATGGCAGTGCATTCTTTGTAGTCGACCCGGCAAAGAAAACAAAATCGCCCGTGTTTGACCAGGAAAAACTGGCGGCCTCGCTTTCGTCGGCAACCGGAAAACAGTATAAAGCTTCCATGCTTCCGTTTTATAGTTTTAGGTATTCAGATGATGGCAAAGCGATCATCTTCCGTGCCGACGATCAGCAATGGAAATGCAACCTGTCAAATTATGCCGTAACCAAAGACAATTCTAAAGACGATGGCAGGGAAGAAAACGGGGGAAACTTCGGCAGGCGCAGAGGCGTTCAGTTGGCAGTGCCTTCACCCGATGGAACCAAAGAGGCTTATATTAAGGACTGGAATTTATGGGTTCGGGATATTGCTACCGGTAAAACCACCCAGCTCACTACCGACGGTGTTGAAAATTATGGCTATGCCACCGACAACGCGGGCTGGAAAAGCAGCGACGGCCCGGTTTTACGCTGGTCGCCAGATTCGAAAAAGATAGCCACGTTCAAGGACGATCAGCGCGAAGTAGGCAATATGTATTTGGTAACCACCAATGTCGGTCACCCTATGTTGAAGGAATGGAAATATCCCCTTCCCGGAGATAAAGTGATCCCCATGATCGAACGCGTGATCATCGACGTGGATAATCCTAAAATAATTAAACTGCAGGTTCCGCCCGATCCGCACCGCGCTACACTGAGCGACGACATTGCAAGCAGCGGCACGTTTGACGATGTCGACTGGAGCGAGGACGGTTCGCAACTGGCATTCGTCTCCACATCGCGCGACCACAAGCGGGAAAAATTCCGCATTGCCGATGCCAATACCGGCGCTGTGCGCGAGGTTTTTGAAGAAACTGTGCCTACGCAATACGAATCGGGCTGGGGCGCTATCAATTGGCGCTACTTGCCCAAAACCAACGAGATCATCTGGTTCTCGGAACGCGACAATTGGGGACATTTGTACTTATATGATGCTAAAACCGGCAAGCTAAAGAACCAGATCACTAAAGGCGATTGGGTGGTAACGCGCATGGTTAAGGTTGACGAGAAAAAACGAGAGATCTATTTTGATGCCGATGGCACCGATAAGAAAAACCCATACTTTACTCATTTCTTCAGAATTGGGTTCGACGGGAAGCACCTGACCGACCTGACGCCCGCCGAAGGCAACCACCAGACTTCCTTCTCGCCCGATGAGAAATATATTGTGGATACCTACTCCCAGCCGGATGTTCCTTCAGTCACCGTGGTACGCGATCTGAACGGCAAACAATTAGTTGCCGTTGACAAAGAAAACGTGTCACGTCTCGAAGCTACGGGCTGGCATGCCCCTATCGTCTTTTCGGTAAAAGCGCACGACGGTAAAACCGACATTTACGGTCTACTGTTCACACCGCGGAATGCCGATCCCGGCAGGAAATACCCGATCATCGATTACATCTACCCCGGTCCGCAGGGCGGCAGCGTCGGCAGTTGGTTGTTTATCCCTTCGCGCGGCGACAATGAGGCTCTCACCGAACTGGGTTTTGTGGTGGTAGAAATTGAGGGTACCAGCAATCCGCTGCGATCTAAAAGCTTCCACGATATGAGTTATGGCAACATGGCCGAAAATACACTGCCCGACCAGGTGACCGGCATACGTCAGCTGGCACAGCGGTACGCCTTTATCGACACGAGCCGGGTGGGCATCTGGGGACATTCCGGCGGCGGCTTTGCAACCGCAGGCGCTATGTTCCGTTACCCGGATTTTTTTAAGGTTGGTATATCCGAATCCGGCAACCACGATAACCGGAACTACGAGGATGACTGGGGCGAACGCTACGACGGCCTGGTCACCAACTCCGATTACGAGGCCCAGGCTAACGAAGTTTATGCTAAAAACCTGAAAGGCAAACTCATGCTGGCGCACGGCCTGATGGACAACAACGTTCCGCCCGAGAATACGCTGCTGGTGGTTGAAGCACTTGAAAAAGCCAACAAGGACTACGACCTGGTGGTATTTCCGAACAGCCAGCACGGTTACGGCAGCTATTCATTTTATATGATGCGCCGCCGCTGGGATTATTTTGTAAAGAATCTGCTCGGCGCCGAGCCGCCGAAGGAGTTTTTGCTGAAAGGCAAGCCCGATCCGAGGAATAAAGCTGAGTGATCGGTGACTGGTGGTTGGTGACCAGGAGAATACAGTTTTTAAAAGCGGGTAAGTTAATATCCCGCTTTTTTGTGCTCTTCCAGGTGCACATTTCGCGCGCTTTGGAACCACCAGGCAGTGAAACGAGTTCGGCTGCCACTTTTTGCAAACAATAGTGCTCCCGATAAAGTTAAACTCTAAAAACCTCTTTATTGAAATGAAATTACCAATACTCAAACGCCTGTACCGTTTTTATGACCAGGAAGGACGCTCGTTGTATAAACTGTTGCTGATTGACCCAGTGAACGATATAGACCATGTATTGCGGACTAAAACCGTCGAGCTTGGCATGCAATACGGCAGGCCTGTATTTTATGAAGAAATTGACACAAAGCGAAGGAACGACTGAAAGCCGCACTTTGTGGAAAACCGAATTACCGCATTAAAATGCAGGTTCTCAGATTGACGATTTCCGGGACGTTTTATACCGGTGAACACGTCAGCGTTATCTATGTAAAGAATAACCTAAAGAGAACTAATCCGCAGCTTATAAAAGCGACCCGAAGTTAAATAGCGATATCCGTAAGCTTTTTCTCCGACTCGGCGAGGTCGCTATACAAGTTCCGGACAGCGTCTGATGCCAGCCCCGGCCAATGGCTAAAAAGCTGCTTATAATAATCGACGCCCTGCAGTAGTTGCACCTTAAAATTGGCCAGGTATTTTCTTTTCTTATCGTTCATATCCTTCAGATGCGCCTGCAGGTCTTTTTGCAGATAGTCGATATAAAGGTCGAGTTCCTTGATAAACATGTTCGGCCGTTTAACCTTATAAAGCAGATCCAATTTTCCATAAATATGCTTTACCATTTCATCCAGCGAGTAGGAACGGTTAAAATAAGCCAGGTTCGGACCTGGGCATATCGCAACCGCGGTGTTCTCCTTAGGTTTGCTGATATCGTACCTGATATAAGCTGATGAACAAAGCCCTTCGCACAAGCATATCTTCTCCGTTACCTTATTTTCTTCCTTCTTATATTCTTCTTCCGGCAATTGCAGCGATTTGAGTTGTTTTATTTTTAGATGCTGGTATTCCCTGGAAGCCGTGCAAATAGGCTGTTCGGTGAATTCGGTATTATTGACTAAGTATTTTTTGGTACACGGGCTGCCCGGGCGGCCCCGTTCCAGGCGTTCCTGTCTTTGCTTTTCGATGCTGCTTTTCCTGAAGGTATTGAATAAAACACCCAAAGGTGAGGCTCCGCTCAGGTAAAAATCATCCTCATTAGCATTGCTTAACTGTTTCAAAGTTTCTTCGTCGACATTGGTTACTTCGGGTACGAGCAAAAAAGGGCTTCCCCATCCCGCGGCATCCAACCGATAATACTCCCGCAGGAAACTATGTTCGTCCTCGGTGCCTATGCCGCCCTGCGCGCTGATGCGCTGTGCAGGCCTGGTACCGGCTTTTATGCCTTTCGCTTCCAGCGCGGCGCTGTACATCGTGAACAGTTCATCCTGCATCGCCTGTCTCTTTTCTTTAAATTCTTCCAATATAGGCCCCAGCAAATAGCCGTCGGTGGCAAAAGCGTGCCCGCCACAGTTTAAACCCGACTCGACCCGGAATTCAGACACCCAAAGGCCTTTTTTAGCCAAAAATTTAGCCTGGATAAAAGCCGACCGGAAATCGCTTACTTTCAGGATGATTCTTTTGTGAATTTCACCTTCCTTATTCGGGAAAAAGTCGCTGAACGTTTCCAGGTAACCGTACAGGCGCGGATTCATTCCGGCCGATAAAATAACCGAGGCCTGCAGCTTACTTTCCGCAAAGCCACGCAGCGCCGACAAGGCATCCGTGTTTTCGTCGCCCAGGTAATCGCCATTGGCGGCAAAATTCAGCTTATCCACCTTCGACATGATATTCACGTCGACAGAGCCGATAACCATTCGCTTTCGCAAAAGTTCCCCGAACAAAATCTTTTGAAATCCATCAGGATATTCCAGCATCAGGTCGTAACCCTGGCGCAAAGGCGATGATTCCGGCAACAGTTCGAAATACCGGGTAATATCGCTGCCTTCTTCAAATGGTTGACTTTTCAGGCGTTCAAATTGTTCTTTAACCAGGTCGTCAACCAAATTCAGGTACGCAGTTATCCGCAGCTGACGCGCGTTGGGCCGGGATTTAAGAATAGGCGCAAAAGGCCTTTTATGTTGTTTTGAATGATATTCTCTCATTCGTTCGATCAGTTCGTCATCGACGATAGAAATAACTGATGAAATGCCATAACGGGCGACTTTGAGCGGTGTATCGATAGAAAAACCTAATCCTAATACGGGAATGTGAAATGTGTGACTCATCAAAATGATCGGCCGGAAGGAAAAATTTTTGACCCCGGGGATTTGCAAACTTACCGAGCCGACGAATCATAAAAATTGACGATGGTCACATTCTGAATATTTCACAATCCCAAACTAAAAAGGCCCCGGCTTTCACCGTGACCTGTGTCGATTAATGTATATAGCTCTTAAAACTATTCGTTCTCAAATCCCACGTCGCGCAGCCTGATATATTCGTCGAGGCTTTTCTTTACACCCTTGTCCTGGAATTTTTTGATGAATGACGCCGTTACGCCATGGTTAGCCAGCTCTTCGGCTTTATCCAGGCTCAGATCCTTAAATCCCAGGTCGTTGATGCTTTTGATAAACCGGGCGCTTACGCCGTGGTCGACCAATTCCTGCGCCTTATCCAGCGTTACACCCTTGTAGCCCATGTCCTGCAGGCTGTTGATAAACTTTAGGCTCACGCCATGATCACGAAGTTCCTGCGCCTTTTCAAGAGTCATATTGGGCTCCATCTTTTTCAGGCTTGCAACATATTCTGCAGTTACGCCATGATCGCGCAGGCTTTGGGCCTCCTCAAGGGTAACATTGGTCTTGCCCATTTTCCTGATCTCGGCAATATATTCAGCCGTTACACCATGGTCGCGCAACTCGAGCGCCTGGTCGAGCGGCAAGTTCTTATAGCCCATTTGGTGTATGCTGGCGATATATTTCGGCCCAACACCATGTTCGCGAAGCTCTACCATCTTCTCCAGCGACTGGCGGCCATACCCTTCAGCCTTGAACAAATCGAAATAATCCTGCATCACCTTACGGCTCATATCCTGCTCGGCCAGGTCCTTAAACTGGTCGTTCGAGATATCGGCATAGCCGTTTTCCTTCATAAAGTCAAAGTATTCCTTGTTGATGTCCGTAAAGAAAACAGCGCGCATCAGGTCGTTATCAACCTTATATCCTTTTTGCTGCAGGTACGACCTGAGCTGGGCATTCTCGGCAAAGGTATAAGTGCCATGCCCGAAATGCTCCTGGAAAACGCCTTTGAACGACATCTTGCCGGCTTCCCTTGTCAGGCTGAACTCGCCTACCTTATCCGTCGGCAATGTGCCCAGTTCTGCGGCGTTAAAATTCCGTCCCTCGCTCCAGTGGCGGCCGTAAAACTGGATGTTTACGATACCATCCTTCACCACCGCGTCCCAGGTGCCCGCCGGGCGCCCGTTCCATGAGCTATTGTCGCCATCATCGTCTTTATCCTTTTGCTGCGCGAAGGTTTTATTACCAAACGCTGCAAGCAAAACTGCTGCAGAAAGTAATGTTATGATGATCCTTTTCATGTCTTTTTATGGTTCTATTGTTTGATTGTTCTATTGTTGAATTGTTTGCCCCTCAGGCGTCTGACCTCTGACTTCTGACATCCGACTTGCGGCAAAATCAATTAAAAGCATTCTTCAACCGCATATACTTGCGCAGGTCGTTTGATTTAAACCCTTTCGCCTGCATCGAAGCTACGTATTCGGGCGTAACACCGGTGGATTTCAACCCGGGCAGCTCGTTTACCGGGATATCGGTAAAGCCCAGCTTTTGGAAGCCCTTGATGTATTCGGGCGTAATGTCCAGCGATTTGAACGCAATAACGCTGTGCGGCGGGAAATCGGTGATGCCGATATCTTTAAAGCCTTTGATGAAAGCAGGGGTAATATTCATCGATTTAAAGGCCACCAGGTCGTGCAGCGGAATTTCGGCATAGCCGATATCGTTAAAGCCTTTAATATAATCGGCCGAGATCTCCATCGATTTAAATGCGATCACATCGTGTATCGGCACATTCTTATAACCCAGTTTTTCGAGCCCTTTAATGTATTCCGGTGTTATATCCATCGATTTAAGGGCGATCAGGTTGTGCACCGGCATATCGGCATAGCCGGCTTGCTTATAGCTCTGTATAAACGACTCATCGATTTTCATGGCGCTCATGGCGATCACATTGTGCGCCGCGAGGTCCTTATAACCGTTTCGCTGAAGCATTTCGATATAACTCTTTTTCAGGTCGACCATGAAAAAGCCAAACGCATCGCGGTCGTTCACATCGGTCACACCTGAGGTTTTTACATAATCGTCAAATGCTTTATCTGCGGTGAATTTATAAGTACCGAACCCCATATCGTCGTCGAACACGCCATTAAAAACAATCGCGCCGGCTTCTCTTTTCAGTAAAAACTCTCCTTTCTGTCCTCTCGGCAGCGATGGGAAATCGCTTAACTTAAAATCGGAATTACTCGACGAGTTGTGCTCGTCACTGTCGATGGCGACCCTGAACTCGATCCTGATCTTATCGCCTTTGATGGTAGCAAACCATTTGCCCTCGCTCATATCGGGGCCAACCACGTTCACATCCACATCTATATTCACATCCGGATTAATTACCTGGTCTATCACCGGGTCGACATTTACGGGCGGCACCACTACAACCGGGTGCACATTGGCGCTGATGGTTGAAGCGATAACCGGCGCGGTAATATTGGCCACTACGGGCGCCACCACCGGCGCTACAACGGGATTAACCACGGTTTGTGCGCCGGCCAAACCTGCCAGTATAACAGCGCAACCCAGTAGCGCCGTGATGCGCAATTTGCGGGCAAAAGAAAGTATCGTTTTAGTTTTCATGACTTAGTTTTTTTAAGTAGTCGCACCAGGAACGGCCAACGTTACAAATTTCTACTAATTTATTCGGATTAATACTAATAAATTAGTACAAAGGCCACAAGCTGCTGATTTTCAAGTAAAAAAACTTTCACCTGTCCTATAATACGAGAATTAATACGAAAATTTTCCGAATAAAGTGGTGTACCAATAACGATACCACTTTTATTATTTATTGTCTATAGCTTTGAACAACAAATAATAAAAATCATGGAACAATTAATATTTAATTACAGAAATCGTCAATCGTATTCTATTAAAATAAATCTTCCTTCAAATGAGTTGGAAAAATTTGAAAATGAATATCGGAAAACGGTAATAGCACTTTACAAAGAAAGTCTTATTTCGCCAACCGTTGAAGTTGTAGTCTCAAATGATGGATCAACAATTCTTGACGTTCATTTGATTGCAAAAGGCAGGTTGGAACAATTTAATTAAGTGTCTGACCGAGACAATTTTCCCGCCTTGGTTGGTGTTGTCACCAACAACCCTATATGCGTTTACTTGTTGGAGATAATCCAACAACGGCCTCAAAAAAAAGCCGCTCTTTGCAGGAGCGGCTTCAGATGGGCTATTCTTCGTATTATTTCGCCTGCGGCGCAAAATCGCTGATATCTGACACGAACTGGTCGGGGGTTTCATCGGGGAAACCGTCCCAGGCTTTCAGCACTTTGCCGTTTTCGTCAACCAGCAGCGTATAGGGGAATTTACCGCCGGCGTTGTATTTGTCGGCCAGGGCATCATTTAATTTCATCTGCTCTTTGCTCGGCATGTTCTTTTTCTGGCGCGGAAAATCGGCCCTTACCAATACCAGGTGGTCCGAAGCATAATTCTCAAACGTGCTCGATTCCAGTATTTCTTTTCGCAGCCTGATACAGGGAATGCACCAGTCGGAACCGGAAAAGCTGATCAGTATCAGCTTATGCTCTTTCGCGGCCTCTTGTTTGGCGGCGTTAAAATCGCCCTGCCAGGTTACGCTGGGTAAAAAGGCAAGCATAAAATATAACATCAGTACTTTCATATCCTTCTAATTATTACTCTATTAACATTCTATTCGTTTGGCCCAACCAAATACTCTTCTTTAAAGACTGGTCCAGTCGAGGCTTATTTAAATCCTAAACTAAATGAAACCACGTCCGACACCAGCCCGGTGGTTTGGGTATAGTGTCCGTACCTGATCTCGAGATCGTGAAAATTCTGCCAGCCGAACACGCCGTTTTGCGGCACAATGCGGACACCCACACCGTAAAAATTCGCATTGAACTTTGAATATTCATAGTTACTGGTGTAGTACTGGTCCGTCGGACTATGGGCTTCGTAAGGCGCAAAATACCTGGCCGCTGTCTGATCGTAGTACCGGTAAAACGGCGATATGGAAAAGAATGGGCTCAGTTTCACGGGCACCTCGATACCAGCGGTATTTGATTTGACACCCCAGCTATCCTCGTAATAACGGTAATAAGTCCGAAGAATGATATTGTCGCCCAAAAAATAATTCGCCCGGAAACCAAGCGGCAGCTTGAACCTGTTAGAAGGCAGCTTTTCGATGGTGTCTTTACCCGTGTTGTAATAAACACGGTGGAACGGCAGGCCAAGATAACCGCTTTGTCCCACAACATCGACGAGGAACATGATCTGCAACCTCGGACTGATGATCTGCGAATAGCCGAACGAAGCGTCGAATGTATTTCGCGGGCTCGTTGGGATGTTTCGTTTCACATGATCACCTTCACCCAACGTAATGGTATTACCGCTTGCGGTGGTAATGACCGTTCCGCCACCGGTTGTTGTAGTGGTCGACGGCGGTATCAATTCAGAAGGATAGATCAGCGTAACTCTATCGAAAAACGCTTGCAGTTTAGCCGTAAACTCGCCGTTCTTATTGGCCGTTTTCTGCGAAAAGTGGATATCTGCGCCAAGCGAATGATAATTGTATTCACCCGAGTAATACGCCCCGAAACCAAAGGTATTTCCTAATGTGGGATTTTCGACTGTATAGTCGATGGACGGGTAAAGGCGGTTACCCGAGGTTTTGGATGCCCCGGTTTTTGACACCCAGGCCTGCGACGCTGCGGTATGGTAGTCGTAACCCATCCCTAAATCCAGGGTATTCTTTTTATAATCGGGGTTACCCCACACCAGCTTCAAATTAAGACCGTTTGACAAGTCGGTTACCCGTTCACTCCCTATACCACCGGTAACCGCTGAGTGATCGCCATTTTGTGAATAATAGCTCGATACCAGGTCCACTTCGTCCACGTGCAATTGCCGTGGGTCGTACCCCCGTTTTTCCGGCTCGTCGACAGGCGTATACAAGCTCGGCGCAGGTTTACTGCGTAAACTGTCTATCGTTTGCGCGTGCACGTTCAGACGGCAAATCAATGCGAATCCAATAACGGACAAAAATACTTTCTTCATGATCCCTTAACTGCCCGCTTTAGTTACAACCGCAGCCCCCGCCTGTCTTCCCGGCATTGGCGCCCGACGCGGCTTCGCGATACGATTCAAAATTCAGTTCGTTCTTCTCCACCTTCCTGTTCCCGAGGGCCATTTCAGAATCATTTAAACGGTTTTTCTGGTATTCCTTAACCTGCACGCAAGAACTTGCGCCGATAATAAGCGATACACAACCCGCTATCTTCAATAATTTGTTAGTCATTTTATGGGGTTAATCGATATGAATATTATTTGATGTATAAATGCGGTCGTTATCGTCGATGACTACAGCCTCGATGTTTTTGATCTGGTTGATCATGTCCAGGCCGGTGCGGATACCCATTATGGTTACCGGCGTAGCCATAGCGTCGGCTATCTCTGCATTGGTGGTAATAATCGTCACGCTTTTGATACCTGTAACCGGGTAGCCCGTCCTCGGATCGATAGTGTGTGAATATTTCTTACCGCCGATGATCACATATTTCTCGTAATTGCCGGATGTGGCCACCGCCATATCAGAAATGTTCATATACGAGAAAACCTCGCCTTTAACATTCGGGTTTATGATGCCAATGGTCCAGTCGCGGCCATCCGGCTGCCTGCCCCAGGTAGTAAGGTCGCCCGAGGCGTTTACTACACCCGCTTCGGCGCCTGCCTGTTTCATGATATATTTGGCGCGCTCGGCCGCATATCCCTTGCCTATCCCCCCGAAACCAATGCGCATACCTTCTTCCTTCAGAAAAATCGTGCACTTTTCAGCATCCAGTATCACGTTTCGGTAATTGATCAGCCTGACCATTTTTTTCGCAGTTTCCTTATCAGGAAGCGCGGTCATGTTTTGATCGAAGTTCCAAAGGCGCTTATCTATCGAGCCATAGGTTATGTCAAAGGCTCCCTGTGTTATGCCTGATATGCGTATTGAACGCTGCACCAGGTCGAACGTCTCTCGGCTGACTTCAACGGGCATTATTCCCGCCTGCTGATTGATCCGGGCGGTTTCGCTGTCGTCACTGAAGGTCGTCAACAGCTTTTCTATTCGCTGTATTTCGGCAATACCCTTATCGATCACCAGGTTGCCCCAAAACTCGTTATCGGTAACCACGCTCAGCTCAAAACGGTTTCCCATAAGCTTGCATTCCCTTTTGACAACGAATTTTTCTTTCAGCGAAACGATCATATTTTGTGTTTAAACACTGATCTAAACGACCGGGTAATAGCAATATTACATGCACATTCTGAATTCCACATGAAAATCAACGTGTCAGAATGACAATAAGTAAAATTTAACATTTTTTAACAAGCGGGAAGCGCTTGTTGTTTGCAGGTCAGAATCTTCTGCCCAGGATGACCTTGAAAATGGCTTTGTCGGTACTTGTGGTAAAACCGTAACCAAGACCGGCGTTAAATTCCCATTTGGGGTCCCAGTTCAGGTCGGTCGCCATAAAAAGCTGCTGCTGCTGCAGGCCCCACGCATCGTAATGGAAAAAAGGGCCGGTACTGCCGTAATACTCGGGCCCTATGGCCACAACTTTGCTGATATCGTAGCTCACTTTTACGTTGGGTGAAAAGATCATACCCCGGTGCTGGTCCGGGCCGGCAAAGCTCTGGTCGAGCGTTGGATTTAGAGCCACATACCAACCGCCCCATTTTTTATCGATGATAGGCCGGATCTCCAGCGTGCAGGTGTTGGCCGAGAATTGAGGTTTCTGAAAACCGAATTCTGCAGATAAGCTTACGCCCACCGGCCAGTGCCAGCTTTCGGGCGCAGCGACACGCGGCCTGATATGCGAGCCGACGTATGCCGTACGGCCTTCGTCGCCGATAGAATTAAAAATATAAAAACCTGTTTCGAACCAAGGCGTCCATCCGTGGGTTATTTCGATGGTTTCGTGGTCGACATGGTTGGTGGGCAGCTGCCCGTCTTCGATCGTCTTGCTGCCACTAAGCGTAAAGTTACTGTGCAACTCGAGCATGGTACGGCCAGAATCAACGGTTTCCGAACCATAAACCTGGATCTCGTAGTTGTCCTGGGCATGTAAACAAACTGATATCAGCGAAAAGAAGAGGAGCAGGTAGATTTTTTTCATCGGTGTTCGATTAGGGGTGCGGTATTTATGTGTTTGCGGAATGACAAACGCTAAAATAGCAGATATATGACAGGTTAATGGTTCGTCAAAACAATTTTACCAATTTCAGCTTTGATATTGGGAAAATGACCTGCGGACCGTTACTACAAAATTTATCCTATTTTTAGTTCTAAAATTGTTGCTATGAGCATCATCGAACCATCCAAACAAAACATTAATAAACCGCAAACCACCAAAAAATACACTTCCGCATTACGGCTGTGGCATTGGGGCAATTTCATTATCATCAGCGGTTCGCTATTAACCGTCGCCATCAATTCCTATATTCTTAAGGGACAGACGGCCCTAAAGATCGTTAATGATCAGCTGAGCCAAAGCGGCTTAAACGTGACTAATGAGCAGGCACGGTCGGTAGTGGGTGGTTTGCGCGACCGTGTTTGGGACTTTCATATTTATTTCGGTTACTGTCTTGCATCATTTCTGCTGTTCAGGATCATACTCGAATTTTTTCAACCGGGCGATCAAAAATTTTTCGGGCATCTGAAAGTGTTGTTCCGCCGTTACAAGGTTAACAAAAACCCGGCCGATAACACCCGGCACGATTTGGTGGTAAAGAGTTTGTATGCGCTGTTTTATGTTTTATTGCTCATTATGGCCTGCACCGGTCTTAGCCTGGCGTTTTACCAGGACGACCCTTCTCTTAAATCTCTTATGCATACCGTCAAAGACGTACATGGCTTTTGTATGTACCCGATATTGATCTTTATTTGCTTACACCTGGCCGGCGTATTTTTAGCCGAACGTGATCGAAGCAAAGGCATCGTTTCGGATATGATCAACGGCGGCAAATAAAACCGATCATACAAAAAATGATTTCCGTCACTTTTTCGAATAACGTTGCGCATTTTCTTTCAACGTATACATTTTAGATATTTGTGACTCATATCATTTTTAAATGGAAAATGCAGCGCTGCTAAAAGCGATTATCGAGAATGCGATTGACGGAATTATAACGATCGATGAACGCGGACTGATTGAAACGATCAATCCGGCCGCCTGCGCTCTTTTCCAATATTCGCCGTCTGAGGTGATAGGCAAAAACGTCAACGTGCTGATGCCTTCGCCCTATCACGAAAATCACGACGGCTATATCGCCCGCTACCAGCGAACAAACGACCCGCATATTATCGGCATAGGCCGTGAAGTAACGGGGTTGAAAAAAGACGGAACAACTTTTCCTTTCCGGTTAGGCGTAACCGAAGTACAATACTCCGGCCGCAAGATATACAACGGCTTTATCCACGACCTGACACGGGAAAAAGACGCCGAAGAAAAACTGCGGCAATATGCCTCCAAACTGGAAGACCTGGTTGAAGAACGGACACAATCGTTAAGAGACACGGTTAACGCGCTGCAAACTGCCAAGGAAGAAGTAAGCCAGTCGCTTGAAAAGGAGAAAGAACTGGGCCAGCTTAAAAGCCGCTTTGTTTCAATGGCTTCACACGAATTCAGGACGCCCCTGAGCGCTATCCAGCTCTCGGCAGTACTGATAGAAAAATACTCGGCACAGCGCGATGGTATTAATATCGCCAAACACGTCAATAAAATAAAAAGTTCGGTCAGCAATCTCACCTCTATTCTCAACGATTTCCTTTCGCTTGAAAAACTGGAAGCAGGTAAGGTCGAGCCTATTTATACGACATTCGACATCGTAAAATTTGCTGAAGAGATAACCGAAGAAATGCAAATGGTTGCCAAGCAGAACCAAATGATCGTTTACCAGCATACCGGTACGGAAAGCATAGCTAAGCTCGATCCGGCTTTATTAAAAAATTGCATCATTAATCTCATCGGCAACGCGATCAAATATTCGGGCGAAAATTCTTTCATCGAGTTCAGCACAGAGATCAGCGACAAGCAGGCGGTTGTAACCATTAAAGACAACGGCATTGGCATACCGGAAAACGACCAGAAACATCTTTTTGAGGCGTTCTTCCGCGCACATAATACCGGCAATATACCCGGCACAGGTTTGGGACTTAATATCGTTACGCGTTATGCCTCCCTCATGAAGGGTCGCATCCAGTTCCAAAGCAAGGTTAATAAGGGCACTTCCTTCACCATATCATTCCCTCAGTAACATGAAAACGATCCTCATCATCGAAGACAACAACGACATCCGCGAAAGCACGGTAGAAATTCTCGAACTGGCCGGTTACCAGGTATTCCAGGCCGATAACGGGAAAACAGGGGTTGACCTTGCCTACCAGCATAAACCCGACATTATATTGTGCGACATTATGATGCCCGAGCTGGACGGGTATGGCGTATTGTATATGCTGAGCAAAAACAGCGACACGGCCTCCACGCCATTTATTTTCCTGACCGCCAAAGCCGAGCGGGTTGATTTCCGGAAAGGCATGGAAATGGGCGCCGACGATTACCTGACCAAGCCTTTCGACGATATCGAACTGCTGAATGCAATTGAAAGCCGGCTGGAGAAAAAACGCAAGCAGGAAGCGTACTACAGCAAGTCGCTGCAAAGCCTGGAGAAACTTTCAGGGAGCGCCGGTCTGGGTGCGGCGGAGCTTAAAACCATGATCGCCGGCCGTAAAATACGCCAGATAAGGAAAAAGCAGGTGCTTTATTATGAAGGCGATCAGCCGAACGGCATTTACTTAGTGATTGATGGAACTATCCGCACTTTTAAACTGGCCGAGGATGGCCGCGAACTGATGATGGCGATGTCAAAAGCCGACGATTACCTCGGGGTGCATGCTCTTTTGCTCGACGAACCCTTTACCGAGACTGCCGAAGCGGTCGAGGACGCCGCGGTATGCCTGCTGCCGAAAGATGCTGTGTTGAACCTGGTGAACCGTTACCCCGACGTTACCCTTCAATTTATCAAAATACTGGCCAACGATATCCGGGAAAAGGAGGAACAATTGCTCGAGCTGGCTTACAACTCGGTAAGAAAGCGTCTTGCCCAGGTACTGGTCAGATTAAGCAGGCAGTTCCCCGATCCTTCGCAATTCAAAATATCGCGCGACGAGCTTGCGTCGATGGCAGGCATGGCTACGGAAACCGTCAGCCGTACTCTGAGCGACTTTAAAGACGAAAAACTCATCGAAAAGAAGGGCAGCCATATCCAGATACTCGATCTGAACCGCCTGATTAAAATGAAAAACTGACGAAGATCACTTTTTTGATTGACAACCCTCATAGACCAGGTTCCATGTCATAGGTATTTTTGAACTTATATAAGTTCATTAATGAAGGTCGTAGCCTACAGCATAAAGTCATTTGAAAAAGAATACCTGGTACGGGCTAATCAAAAAAAGCACGATATCACGCTGATATCAAACCCGCTTAGCGCCGAAACCGCCATGTACGCCGAAGGCAAGGATGCTGTTGTGATCGGTTCAAACGACAACGCATCGGCGCAGGTGATCGATAAACTTGCCGGCCTTGGCGTGAAATATATAGCGACCAGATCGGTACATGCCGGCTTTATAGATAAGGACGCAGCGGAAAAAAAAGGCATCAAGTTAGCTAATGTACCCTCCTGTTCTCCGCACGCCATAGCCGAACACGCAGTTGCGCTTGCCTTGGCGCTCGACCGCAAATTGCCGGGAGCCGCCACCCGGGAAACGACTTTCGATTTCAGGAACGAAGAACTGATGGGGTTTAACCTTTACGGGAAAACGGTTGGCATCGTGGGCATGGGCCATATCGGCCTGGCAACAGCAATCATCTTTAAAGGTTTTGGCTGCAAGGTGCTTGGCTATGACATAAATTTGAAGGTAGGGCACGATCATGTTCCCCTGGTACCGCTGGATGAGGTGCTCGCGCAATCGGATATTATTTCTTTACACGCCCCGCTTACCAAAGATACACGCGGCATGATCAACAAATCAACCCTTACGAAAATGAAGGACGGTGTAATGATCATCAATACCGCAAGTGCTGCGCTTATGAAGAGCACAGATGTGTTGAACGCGCTCGACAAAGGCAAGGTTGGCTACCTGGGCATGGACATTTACGAATTTGAAAAGAACCTGTTTTCCGAAAATCATAAAAGCGATGAGCAAAAAGACCAATTGCTAAAACGATTCGCCGATCATCCCAACGTGTTGATTACGCCACAGCAGGCTTGCCTGACGCGGGAAGCGCAGCAGGAGATCGCTAACCAAACAATACATAACCTGGATATGTGGCAGGAAGAGCTGTGCCTGGGCGATGCATGCATAGGTACAAAAAAGTGCAGCACCCGGCCCGATGCCGCAAATACCCAGCGTTCACACGACAATTTGAAATTACTACCATGAAGATACCCGGCCATCTGAGCGAAAAATACAACGTAGCCGCTCCGCGCTATACCAGCTACCCTACAGTACCTTACTGGAGTAAGGAACCTTTTGACAAGAACCGATGGACGAACGCGGTAAAAGGCGCTTTCGATGCCACGAACAGTAACCACGGCATAAGTCTGTATGTACACCTCCCCTTTTGCGAACGGCTATGCACCTATTGCGGCTGCAACACCCGTATTACAAAAAATCACAAAGTAGAGGAGCCTTATATAGAGGCAGTGCTGAACGAGTGGAAAATGTACAGGCAGATCTTCGGTGGCAGACCGGTAATTCGTGAAATCCACCTGGGCGGTGGTACACCGACTTTTTTCAGCCCCGAAAACCTGGAAATGCTGATAGAAGGTTTGCTAGCGGATGCGATAGTTCATCCCAATGCCGACTTTGGCTTTGAGGGACACCCGGCCAATACCACTTACGAGCACTTAACGGTCTTGTACAATCTCGGTTTTCGCAGGCTTAGTCTTGGAATACAGGATTTTGACCCGCGCGTACAATTTATCATTAACAGAGTTCAAAGCTTTGAAGATGTGCAGCAGGTGACCCAACAGGCGCGTGAGATCGGCTATACTTCGGTCAACTACGACCTCATTTATGGGCTGCCGCTGCAGTCGGTCGAGAGCCTGTCGGACACCATTGAAAAGGTTAGCTTGCTTATGCCCGACCGCATCGCGTTTTACAGTTATGCACACGTACCCTGGGTAAAACCTGGCCAGCGGATGTTTACCGAAAAGCACTTGCCTAATCCAACCGAAAAAAGGGCATTATACGAGCTGGGCAGAGACATGCTGACGGCACTTGATTATCACGACATCGGCATGGACCACTTTGCACTAACTACCGACACGCTTTATAAAGCTGCGCAAACACAGCAGCTTCACCGCAATTTTATGGGTTATACCCATCAATATACGCGGTTGCTTGTCGGATTAGGCGTATCGTCCATCAGCGACACGTGGGATGCCTATGCCCAGAATGTGAAAACGGTCGAAGAATATAAGGAACTGGTAAACCGTGGCGAATTGCCCGTGGTAAAAGGCCATTTCCTGACTGCGGACGACATGGTAACGCGCAAGCATATCTTAAATATTATGTGCAAAGGCGAAACGCACTGGGATACCGACGAGGAATTCACGGCAGAACTGGAGGAGGGATTAGCGCGAATGCAGCAGCTCGCTGAGGATGGACTAGTGAGACTTTACCCGCGGCACCTGGTGGTCAGCCGCTTAGGTAAACATTTCCTGCGGAATATTTGCATGGCGCTCGATGCGAGGCTTTGGGCCGATCAGCCGGAAACGCAGCTGTTCAGTATGACAGGATAAAAATATTAGCCGACACCTTTCAGAATAAGCCGATACAATAAAGCCCCGGGATCTCCAACCCGGGGCTACCCATTTAAACCAAGATATATATATAGAACTAATCAGAGGACCATTACAGCGATAGCCGTGAGCACCTGGATCAGGATGCTGGCCATCGACAAAAAAATAACCGAACGTATGCCGGCGCCGCCCATATAAGCGATGATGGACGTAAAAAAGCACGTCATGGTAACAAGCACAACGGCTATAGACGCATTATAGTAGTATATCAGGAAAACCGGAAGCGGTAAAAAGAATATCCCTTGTACTGTAAGCGCGATAAAGAACCAGAATGCTTTCTGTTCTTTTCGTCTGTCGGCAAAAGCGTTAAACCTATCGAACAGGCTGGTTTGCCGGTCAGCTTCTTTGGATCCTGCCGCCCAATGCGCGGGCACATTCGTTTTCAAAGTATCCATATTTTATACGTTGTTTGTATACAAAAATGGCTTTATGCTATCGGCTGTACTATGACCGTTGTCACCAATGAAAATGATATGAAGCACGTTTACTACCTGGCATGAACTCCGCTTAATAACATGACGGCTAGTGACAATTGGTAATAAACGTTGCGCTTTTTTGAGGGCTCAGATAAGGAATGTTTAGGTTTGACCCACGCAATATGAACCAACAGCCCAGCAACAGCATGAAGTAGGGAACGATATTGTTCAGCTTTCGGCGTACATTAAGGCTGACGAGGCCCGAACTTACAGCGGCCAGGAACATCAGCGGGAGTGTGCCCATACCAAACCAGGACATGTAAAACATTGCCTGGCCGGCCGAAGGCATATTGATAGCGCCAACGAGCGCAAGATAGACAAATCCGCAGGGCAGCAAACCATTAAGCATGCCGATGAAGATATGGCCCCAGCGGTTATTTACCCCATATACAACAGCCCTGTTAATGGCGTTATAAAACTTATCGCCCGCTTTGCTTTTTTTGAATGAGATTTTGAACAAACGCGAAAAAGCCGCCATGAGCACTAGTACGCCGCTTGCAATGCTTACGCCCTGCTGCAAACCGGCCAGCCATAATTGCCTGCCGATAATGCCTGCGATAAGCCCTAAAAATGAATAGCTGATTATACGGCCTAACTGATAGATGAATTTGTCAAACAGGAGCTTTAACCTGTTGCCCGGCATCGACGGTATGGCAAAAGCCAGCGGCCCGCACATCCCGATACAATGGATACTGCCAAACAAACCGATATAAAAAGCCACCTGGTAAGTATTCATTTTAGGTCGATTTTTTGCTGATATAAATATTTCTTACCCTCATTTTCCCAACTGAAGGTCAGGTCCCAGCGTCCTTTAAGGAAATGACCGGCATCGAAACTCACCGTGTTGCCGGCATCGGTTGAGAAAGCCATCATTTTGTCCAGCGAAGGGTCGGCTAAGCGTTCAAATTGAACCGTGCCGGTGGCCGGAGCGGCAAAGTCCACTCTTACCGCGTTCCGGCCGATGGTTATTTTGGGCTGAACTTTATCGGTCACCACCTGTCTTTCCTGGTTATACACCGAGTCGTATGCCAAACCTTTTTCATAATACTGATGATCGTAATCATCGGGTGCCTGACGGAACATATACGCTCCCATCGCAATGATGAACAGCATAAAAATGCCCATACCCAGCGCCAGTCCTTTCCCCCAGTTCATTTTAATCTTCATCGTATGGTCCTACAAATGTGGTTTTTATGGTATTTAATACCTTATTATGATCAACAACATCCAATTTTATATCTGTCTTGGCTGCATGTATTTTCTTAGCCGGCAGCATCAGGAAAAACACGATCTTTGTCGAGCTCTCCTTGCCCAGCGTACCCGGCGCCTGGATGTATTTGATCTTAACATCCGGGTCCTGCGCCACTAATTGAATATTTTGCAGTTTGTCCGTTTTGTTGATAATGTCAGCATTATAGATATTGCTGATATAGTTTCCGGGCTGTTCCTGGTACAGCATGCCGGCTGCGCGCAGAACGGTGACATCGACATCTTTACGCTGTAAAACGAAGTATACCAGCGCGCCGAGCAGCACCGCTATAATAGCGCTGTAAGCTTTCATTCTGCTCGTAAATGATGGTTTTACACGCTCGCTGATCATCTCATCCGAGTAAAAGCCGATCAGGTTCAGGTCGCGGTGAATTTTCTCCATCACCTGGTTGCAGGCGTCGATACACATCGTGCAGTTTACACATTCCAACTGCGCCCCATTGCGTATATCTATCCCCGTGGGGCAAACGTCAACGCATAAACCGCAATCAACGCAATCTCCTTTGTGCGCAGGGTCTTTCCTGTCAATCTTACCCCGTGGTTCGCCTCGCTTATAATCGTAGGCTACCATCAACGTTTGCTTATCGGTCAGCACGCCCTGCAGACGGCCATAAGGACAGATAACGGTGCAAACCAGCTCGCGGACGCGGCTGTATACAAGATAAAAAGCCAGCGTAAAAACCCATATGCTAATAAAGCCTACCCAATGCTGGATGATCGGCTCTGTCATGATTTTAATCAGTCCGTCGCTGCCGATAAGATACGCCAGGAATGTATTGGCGATAAGAAATGAAAGAACGACGAAAATAAAATGCTTCAGCGTTTTCTTCAATACCTTTTCCCGGGTTAAAGGGCCCTCGTCAAGCATCCGGCGTTTTTTGGCGTTTCCTTCGATCCATATTTCGATCTTCCTGAAGACCATTTCCATAAAAATGGTCTGCGGACAAACCCAGCCGCAAAATACCCGCCCGAAAGCCATGGTAAAGAACACGATACACACGATGAATGCAAGTGTTGCCAGCACGAACAGGAAGAAATCCTGCGGCCAAAAAACCTGGCCGAACAGGACAAAGCGCCGTTCCATAACATTCAGCAACAGCAACGGCTGCCCATTGATACGCAGAAACGGCCCTGCGAAGAAAAATACCAGGTACACATAACTTAGCCAGTTCCGGTAATTGTAAAGCTTGCCTTTGCGAATAACCGGGTACATCCAGCGGCGTTTGCCATGAGTAGTTTGCGGTTGTTCTGTGATATCTGTCGCTATCATTTATTTGTTACATTAAACCGCCCGGGGCAGCTACTTAACTTTCATAGCCGTTTTGGGAGCGGGGGCTGCTGGTGCTGCTTCGGTCATTTTGGTCCCCTGCGGTTCCTTCGGGTTGGCAGGGTTAGTGCCATGGATCGACTTTACATAATTCGCCACATTGGATATCTGCACAGGGGTCAACTGGCTTTCCCAGGTTGGCATGCCTTTGCTGGGTACGCCGTATTCTATGGTCTTAAATATGTCCTTGATCGTGTTACCATGCAGCCAGTAATCGTCAGTGAGGTTGGGGCCGACCACGCCCTGGCCATGATCACCATGGCAGGGTGAACAACGCGTTGTAAATACCGTTTTACCATCGGCCAAAACAGCTGGGTCGGTGGTAAGCTTAACGGTGTTCTCATCGACCAGGTTGGCTGATTTCGCCAGCATCGCCGCCTTTTCTTTAGCGGCCGCAGCCATATCGTTCCTGTACTCTTCGTACTGCAGCGGCGCCGATTTAAATACGTGATAAACGAGCAAATATCCTGCGCCAAAGGCTATAGTGATATAGAAAAGTACCATAAACCAGGCCGGCGTAGGATTGTTAAGTTCGCGGATACCGTCGTATTCGCCCTCCATGATCAGGCTCCCTTCTTCAGACATCGGCTTCAGCGACAGCAGTTTGGTCACCAAACTGCCACGGCCAGCTTTCCGTTGCGCTTTTGCCGCGCTTTTTTCGTTCTCAGTTTCTTTTAAAGCTTCCGGGCCAAGCAGTATCCGGGTCAACGTTTTAAAGGTTCTTAGCAGCACCAGCATTACCCCGATAAACAATAACAGCATCGCTACTATAGTACCATAACCGATATAATTCATCGTCTCGCCCGATAGCAAGCTGTCATTACCTTCGGCAAATACCGGGGCGGCGCCGGCTGACAGGAACAGGGTCAAAATGTATTGTTTCAATTTCATTGTTCTAAATTTTTAGGTTATCATCTGAACAATCCTCCAATGGTATATCGCTCATGTAATCGGCGTGTTGCTTGCGCATGCGGAACAGCAACAACGTAACCACGATAAAGAATACCAGGAATATGAATAGAGAGAAGAGCAGGTAAACCTGGTTACCTTCGATATGCTCTGTGAATTGCCTGAACATCGTCTTAATTATTAGCTGTTTTATTTGCCTTGATATCGGTCCCAAGCCGTTGCAGGTATGCTATAACGGCTATGATCTCCTTGTTACTTTTTACCTTGATATGATCCTTTGCAAGGTTATCGGCTATGCCTTTGGCCTGCTTGTCAAGATCCTGGTTAGCTATTTTATCGTAGCCGGCAGGGTATGGAACGCCGAGTTTCCGCATGGCCCTGATCTTAGCCGCTGTGGTGCTGGTATCCAGTTTTTGTCTTATCAGCCAGTCGTAGTTAGGCATAATGCTGCCCGGCGACATCAACCTGGGATCCATTAAGTGGTTGTAATGCCACGAATCGCCGTATTTTCCGCCTTCGCGTTGCAGGTCGGGGCCGGTACGTTTCGATCCCCACAGAAACGGATGATCGTAAACAAACTCGCCGGCCTTGCTGTATTCGCCATAGCGCTCGGTTTCAGATCTGAATGGTCTTATTTGCTGCGAATGGCAGTTTACGCAGCCTTCGCGTATGTAAATATCGCGCCCCTGCAATTCGAGCGGGCTGTAAGGCTTAACGCTGGCAATGGTCGGCACATTGGACGAGATCGTCAGCGTAGGCATCAGCTCGACGAATGTTCCGATCAGGATAACGATGAGTGATGCTACCAGGAATAAAATGGGTTTGCGTTCCAGCCTGCGGTGCCATCTTTCGCCGGCGGCATGAGGTTCCAGCCTTTCCAGCGGCATGGCTTCGGCTGCTTCGTCGGCAACCAGTTTACCCTGAACAGCTGTTTTGTACAGGTTATACGCCATTACGAATACACCCGTTAAGTACAAAGTGCCCCCGATGGATCGCATCACATACATGGGTATAATGCGCATGGTTGTTTCAAGGAAGTTGGGGTATTTGAGCATACCTTCAGGGGTAAACTCCTTCCACATCAGCCCCTGGGTGAAACCCGACCAGTACATCGGTATTGCGTAGAACAGGATGCCCAGTGTTCCGATCCAGAAATGGAACGATGCGAGCTTTTTGGAATAAAGTTCAGTTTTATAAATACGGGGTATCAGCCAGTAAAGGATGGCGAACGTAAGAAAACCGTTCCAGCCCAAAGCGCCTACATGCACGTGGGCGATGATCCAGTCGGTAAAGTGGCCTATCGCATTCACTTGTTTCAGGGAAAGCATTGGCCCTTCAAATGTGGCCATACCATAAGCGGTCAAACCCACCACCATGAACTTAAGTGTCACATCGTCGCGCACCTTATCCCAGGCGCCGCGCAGCGTAAGCAAGCCGTTGATCATGCCTCCCCAACTGGGTGCGATGAGCATGATCGAAAATACTACGCCCAGCGACTGTGCCCAACCCGGAAGTGTACTGTACAACAAGTGGTGCGGACCCGCCCAGATATAAATAAAGATGAGCGCCCAAAAGTGAAGGATACTCAATTTATACGAATAGATGGGGCGGTTGGCCATTTTGGGCAGAAAGTAATACATCATACCCAGGTAAGGCGTTGTCAGGAAAAAGGCCACGGCATTGTGTCCGTACCACCATTGCACCAGCGCATCCTGCACACCCGCGAACACCATGTAGCTCTTGGTAAAGCTTATAGGCAGCTCTATCGAGTTAACAATGTGCAGTACCGCTACCGTGACGAAGGTTGCGATATAGAACCAAACGGCCACGTAAATATGACGCTCGCGGCGCTTAATGATCGTGCCGAACATGTTGATGCCGAATATTACCCATACGATCGTGATCAGGATATCTATCGGCCACTCCAGCTCCGCGTATTCGTGCGAAGTAGTGATACCCAGCGGCAAGGTGACTACCGCGGATACGATGATCAGCTGCCACCCCCAGAAGTGAAGTTTACTGAGCGTGTCGCTGAACATGCGCGCTTTCATAAGCCGCTGCAGCGAGTAATAGATGCCCATAAAAATGGCGTTGCCTACAAAGGCAAAAATTACCGCGTTGGTGTGCAGCGGCCTGATACGCCCGAAAGTGGTGTATTGGTTGCCCATGTTCATTTCGGGCCGGTATAGCTGTATCGCTATGATAAGGCCCACCAGCATGCCGGTGATACCCCATATAACCGTGGCGATACCGAAATTCCGAACGATTTTGTTGTCGTAGTAAAATTTTTCCGGTTGCATTGATTTTGGATTAAATGGCTGTTTATTATTGGCGTAAAAATATCCCTGACATTTTAGTGACAGAATGACGATTGTTTGGCAAATATGTGATCGTGGTCACTTTTTCTGTTCGCTTTCGGGCTCGTCATCCAGCAATATGCGCACCGAAGGCGTATACAGGTCGTCATGTTGTCCATGGCGCTGCGCCCAGAAAAATGCCCCCAGGAATATGAGCGCCAGCAATACGCTGCACCCGATCAGAAAGTAAATAATGCTCATAACAATTTCCTCCTTTTAGCTGCCAGGCGTATGGCGATACTCGTAAATGATATGATGGTTACCGTGCTCAACGGCATCAGTATAGCGGCGACGAGCGGCGATAAGCGCCCGCTTACGGCGTAGCTGAGGCCTAACATATTGTATGTAAGGGATATCAAAAACGACAGGTAGATGACGCGTACGGCATCGCGCGAGAACTTAAAAAACGCCGGCAGCTTGTTAAGCGAACGCCCATCGAGGATTGCGTCGCTGCCCGGCGAAAAATTATTGACGTCGTCGGTAATAGCTATGCCAAGGTCGCTTTGTTTCAGCGCGCCAGCGTCGTTGAGCCCGTCGCCGATCATCATCACTTTCCGGCCCAGCGATTGCAGTTTTTTTACGAAATCGAGCTTATCCTGCGGCGACTTTTCAAAAAACATAAAATCGGGGTCAAAAATTTCGGACAAGGCAGCACGCTCATGACCATGATCGCCCGATAAAAGAAAAGTATTGTAGTTTGGCGACAGATCCTTTACCGCGCCGATTCCGGGCCGGTACCGCTGGCTGATGCTGAAGTAACCCAGGTACTTGTCGTTTACCGCCAGGTGAACTTCGGTTGAGGCGAAATTTTTATTGATCCGGGACCCGGGTTTAATAAATCTTTCGTTGCCAACATTTACCGAATTTCCGTCGATCTCGGCGGTAATACCACGGCCGGGCAGTTCGAAATAGGCTGCGGTGGTTAGTTTCCGGGCGCCTTCCAGGTACTGGCAAATCAGCCTGCTTAAAGGATGAGCTGAGTTGCCGCATGCCGAATAAACTAATCTCTTTTCGTATGCGCTCAGATCGCCGTTCAGGGTTATTGTATTGCCGCCTGCAATAGTTATTGTTCCTGTCTTATCGAGCACGATGGTATCGATCCGGGCCATCTGCTCGACAACTTCAGTGTTTTTCAGATAAAAAAGATTCTTGTCCAGTATGCTCAGCGCGGCCGACATAGTAAACGGGGTGCTCAGCGCCAGCGCACAGGGACAGGCGATGATCAGCACCGCGGTAAACGCCGATAAGGCTCGGTGAAAATCGAAAGACAGCCAGAAAAAAAAAGATCCAAAGGCTATCGCCAACAAAACAATCGTAAAATATTTGCTCACTGTACCGCTGAAGGTCTGCATGCGGTTATCCTGCGTACGCGCAAAAGCTTCGTTGTTCCACAGGCTGGTGAGGTAACTTTGTGATACCGGCTTCATCACTTCCAGTTCAATGGCTTCGCCCGTCTGCCGGCCACCGGCGTAAACAACTTCGCCCAGGACTTTACCGACGGGTACCGACTCGCCGGTTACGAAGCTGAAATCGATCTTCGCGTCTCCTTTCAATAAGATAGAATCGGCGGGAATGATCTCGTTGTTCCTTATTAGAATCCTCTGCCCCACCCGGATATCAGATAGAGGCACCGATCTCTCCTTATGTTCCTCTATCACCTGCACCGCTACCGGAAAAAATGAACGATAATCGCGCTCAAATGACAAATGATAATAGGTTTTACGCTGGACGAACTTGCCCACCAGCAGGAAGAACACCAGCCCGCAGCAGGTATCGGCAAAGCCCGGGCCGATGTGCGCGATGACCTCCACCGCCGTGCGGCCGAAAAGTACAGCGATGCCCAAAGCAAGCGGCAGATCGATATTCAAAACTTTATTTTTCAGGTTTGTCCATGCCGACCTGAAATAGCCCGTAGCACTGTAAAACACAACCGGCAAGCAAAATGCCAGGTTCAGCCAGCCAAAAAATGTCTTGAACGACTGTTCCTGGCCCGAAAGCCCAAAGTATTCGGGAAAGCTAAGCAGCATCACATTGCCGAAACAAAAGCCTGCGACAGCGATCTTGCGCACCAGCTTGTCCTTCCGGCCGGTGGTTTGCTTTTTAATTACATCCTGCAGGCTGATCAGCGGCTCGTAACCGACATGATCGAGCAAAACGACGACGTCGTACAAGCTGGCCTGCCGGTTATCAAAGCGGATAACAATTTGCTTCCGCAGAAAATCGATCCGGCTGTAATAAATGGCCGGATTCAGCTTGTTTAACTGTTCCAGCAACCAGATACAGGAACTGCAATGAATATTGGGTATATAAAAAGTGACGATGGTAGATTGATCGTCCGAATAGTCGACCAGGTCTTTAACAATGGACGGTTCCCTGAGATAGTCGAACCGCTTCCCTGTTTTTTCCCGGCTTACGCCAGGGTGGTCATTAAAAGAGTAGTAATTACAAAGACCGGTTGCCGACAATACCTCGTACACTTCGCGGCAACCATTGCAGCAAAAAACCTTTTCATCCAGTTCAACGCGTTCATCTATACAATCGTTACCGCAATGGTAGCAACGGGTTTGCTCCTTAATTTCGCCTTGTTTCATCCCTGAGTTCTGTCACCTCAAAAATGATCGCTGTCACCCGGCTAAAGAATGATTTAAAAATTGAAAAAAGGTGATCTGCATCACTTTTTAACGCGCTACCAGGCCGCCGTCAATCACCAGTTCGGCGCCGGTAACGTAAGAAGCTTCGTCCGAAGCCAGGTATAACGCTCCGTAAGCGATCTCTTCAGGTTTACCGATCCGGCCCATGGGGCACATGTTTTTAATAAGTTCGTCAGAATCTTCGGCGTTCAGTAAGAATTCAGTCATCGGTGTAGCCACACCGCCGGGATGTATTGAGTTTACGCGGATATTATCCTTAGCGAGCTCAACGGCGTTGTCTTTGGTCAACAAGCGCAGAGCTCCTTTCGAAGCCGTGTAAGCCGGGCCATTGCCGCCTACAAGGCCGGCGATAGACGATATATTAATGATTGACCCGCCACCTGCCGTCCGCATAAAAGGCACGCAGGTCCTGGTTCCGATAAAGGCGCCGTTGAGGTTTATCGACAAAAGCTTGTTCCAATCTTCCAGCGCGGTGCTATCCATTGTAGCGCCGGGCGGAAAAACCCCTGCATTATTTACCAGGATATCGATCTTCCCGTATAATTCAATGGCTCTGCCTGCAACGAGCTTCCAGTCCGCTTCGAGCGAGATATCGTGTGCCATGAAGCTTATCAGTGCGCCCTGCTGCCGGGCGGTATCAACCCACCGTTTCAGTTTCTCTTCCTGCCTGTCGGTTGCAAGTATTTTCGCACCCTCTGATGCGAAAAGCCTGGCCATAGCCTCGCCCATTCCGCCGGCGGCGCCGGTAATAATGGCTACTTTATTTTCCAATCTATTCATGTCGGGTCTTATACTTCAATCCTGGGGAATAACCAACAGCGGAATCGTAATACCTTTCGCCATCTTTTGCGTGTGGCTGCCCAGCAGTAATTGTTCGATGATGCTATGTTTGCGGTGGATCATGGCCAATATATCCACCTGGCCGTGCCGGGTTAACCAATCCAGCCCCGATTCAGCTTTGTCGCTATCTACAACCCGGTAGAATATGTTAGGATAGTCGGCTTTATTAGATAGTTCCAGTAACAGGTTTTCAATATACTTTTTAAACTTATAAGTAGGGTTTTCGCCGGTATTGATATGGGCGATCAGCAACTCGATATCCAGTTTTTTAAATATCGGCAGCAGGTTGAATATGGCTTGCAGGTCGCGCTCAGGTTCCCGCAGATCAGTGGCGAGCGCAACCTTTTTTATTGGAGCGATCTTTGCCTCGGCCGGCACCAGCAACAGCGGACAGCGCGTTTCGTCGATCATCTTACGGGTATGATTCCCAAGCACCAGGGTGCTTAAACCAGTATTACCGTGTGTCCCCATAACCACCAGTTCCGCATCGTTTTGTTTTACAGCGGCATTAACAACCAGTGTAAGTACCCCGTCCTCGCTGATGCAGGTGGTTTTCGGCGTAAAATCTGTATCGCCCGTTTTACGCTTTAAATACCGGTCTAACAGCTCTAGTTCCTGCACGCTGCTTTTTAGCAGTTCGTCATATTCATACCTGGGCCATACCAGCATACCCGAATCGGGTACTTCTGCAGGCACCACAAAGGCGTTGCATAATACCACCTCCTGCTTCAAAGCGGCAGCCAGCGCATAGCCATATTCGGCGGCATGTTTTGCATTGGCCGAAAAATCCGTGGCTATCAGTATCTTTTTCATTTCCTCGCTTTACTTAGTCGTTAATATCTCGTCCGTATCGTACAATGCCATTTCGAGTCGTTTATCCAGGTCGTAGATGTCTTTATAAGTAATCATCTCTCCCCGGATTATTTCGCACGTCAAATAGGTGATCCTGATAGGCATAGGCTTTTTAAAAGAAATGTTCCTGGTTAATTGGTATTTTACCGATTTCCTAAGCAGTGGTATCTGGCTTTCGCTGCCAGATGCGGTCAACACTAACTCCGCAAGCTGCTGCGCATTCTCAACCCGTATACAACTATGACTGAAAGCCCGCACATCTCTTTTAAACAATTGCTGTTCCGGTGTGTCGTGCAGGTAAATGTCGTAAGGGTTCTGAAAGCGGAATACGATCAGTCCCAGCGCATTATCGCAACCGTTTGACTGTTTGGCGCTGTAAAAATCGGGGTTGCGCCTTATTTGCAGCAAATTCTTTCGGCTCGGGCTGATGTAGTTGCCGTTTTTGTCGTAAATGGAAAAATGGCTATCCTCGATATACGAAGGATATTTCAACGCTTTGGGCAATATCTCTCTGACAAATATTTTGTGCGGTATTTTCCATTCCGGCAACGTCGTCAGGTATGTAATTTCGCTGTTGAGCGACGAGGGTGTCGGGGCCGAAACCTTTCCTACCACGGTTTTAAAGGTGTAAATGGTATCAGGCAAATAAAACTTGAGCGTAAAGGCTGGGATATTGATCTGCAAATAAGGCGTACCATCTATATCAGCCCAGCGCAGTCGCTCCAGGTTGATCGCTATCTTTCTAACTTCTTCTTGCGGAATCGCGTAGCAGTCGCCCTTGTATACGCCTTCCAATTGGCGTAAGCGGTCCTGCATAGCAGCATACAGTGTATTGTTTGGCTGAGTGCGCAATACCGCCAGCCTGAAGTCGTTCTGGTGCAATGCATCTACCAGAGCATCATCGACCTTAAAGGGCAGCTTCCCCCCATGGTCGATCCTATCTGAAGAATAAACCGGGTTGAGCTTGCCGTAATGCAAGTTATTGATGAGCGCGATCATAGCGTCGGTAAGCAATATGTCAAACTTCGCCTTTCGGATATTAGGTACTTTGTGCGGTTCGTCCAGCATGTCGTGCAGTGGATCGTATAATAATTCAGCAGGATGGTAATCGGCACGAAAAAGGCCGTATTGGAGCACGCAGTCGAGCAACATCATCGCTTGCCAGGCTTGTTTGTGATCGCCGCTTTCGGTAATCCAGACAGGCTGTGCATTGTTTGCGGTATAGATGCGCCCTACTGATGCAGGAAAATACAACCTGAGCGCGCTTTTATGATCGAGGTATTGTTGTATATATGCCGATACCGATGTGTCCTTGTCATCGGCAACGTTTACACTAACCCCGGCGGCACTTTTCAAAACCATGCACACAGCCAGCGCGGCAAGTAAAGCAGCCCTGCCGATGCTTTTTCGCGATCCGATTAATGTCTTCATATTCATTGCTGTTAATGATGTAAAATTGCGGATGAACGGGCGGGTAAATAATGACCATAGTCATTTAATAGCCTGACTGTAAACACTGCGGGCCGGAACCGCCAAAACAGAAAAAGCGCACAGGAATGCGCGCTTTAACAAGATATAAAGTTGAATCAATTGGGATAAGTATGAGGCGCTATTGCATGTTCGCGCACCGCCGGGCTTAGCAGCAGATCAAATATTTCTTTCTTCAATTGCCTGTACCTGGCAAAAAAATCGGTCATCATATATTCCAGTTTGATCTGTTGCCCGATAATGCCGTTGCATCTTCAGGGATAACGTCTTCGGCCATCAGTTCAAGTTGTTTGATCTGCTCGTTCAGCGATCGTTCAAACTGCATCTTATCCGCTTCAAGCTTTAAAAGCTCGTTGTTAATGCTGATAACGTGTTGCCTGCTGGCCGAATCTTTTGTGGTAAAAAAATGACGGTCGAGCAATTTGCGCAGAAATTCGATCTCAAATTTATAAAACTCAAGGTCGGAGGCCCATTTATGTGCTATGACTGCGTATTGCAGCGTCCGCGAGGATAAAGCGTTCAAAGTTTCCATATGTATCATTCGTATTAATGATATAAAAGTGGGCCGATGTTCCGAAAACCGCATTGACGCCCATCAATAAAAACCATGACCATTGTCACTTATGCGAGTGCTTGTAAAACCAGTGCTTAGTCAATTCGGCCGACAGCAGGTACAATGCAACGATGAGCGACATCCAGCCGTAATATGCCTGCGGCAGGCGCCCGAAGCCCAGCCAGCCGGCAACGGGTAACAACGGCGTGAACAGAACGAAGATCAAAACCAGTACGGTAGCTATCGACAATAATTTGCCTGGCGGACTTTTAAAAAATGACAATTTGGTACGCACGACCAGCACGATCAAAATCGCCGAGATAACCGACTCGGTAAACCAGCCTGTTTGGAATGTTTTCTCATCGGCATGCAGGAAGAAGATCAGTACGCCGAAGGTAAGGTAATCGAAAATTGAGCTTAGCAAGCCGAAGACGATCATAAACCGGCGTATAAAGCGCAGGTCCCATTTCTGGGGCGAACTGATATTGATATCATCGACCCGATCGGTAGCGATCGCCATTTCGGGAAAATCCTGCAGCAGGTTGGTCAGCAGTATTTGTTTAGGCAGCAAAGGCAGAAAGGGCATGATCAGCGAAGCGCCGGCCATGCTAAACATATTGCCAAAATTGGCACTGGTGGCCATGAAAATATACTTCATGGTATTCGTAAAGGTTTTCCGGCCCTCAACGATGCCGTCAGCAAGCACGCCAAGGCTGCGGCTCAGCAATACGATCTCGGCTGCTTCCTTGGCCACATCTACAGCAGTATCGACAGATATGCCGACATCGGCAGCATGCAAAGCCGGAGCATCGTTAATTCCATCGCCCATGAATCCCACCACATATCCCGCCTTTTTTAGCGTGGTAATGATACGCTCTTTCTGATTAGGCTCTACTTCAGCAAAAATATCCGTCCGGGGGGCGCGGTGTATCAGTGCCGCATTGGTCATTTTCTGCATCTCGGCCCCGGTAATAATGTTGGGTGCTTTTATACCAACCTGCACAGCAAGGCTCCTGGCAACCAAGGCATTATCACCCGTAATGACCTTTAAGCTCACACCGAGCCGCGAAAGGTCGCTTAAAGTTTTATCTATTCCGGCTTTAGGCGGGTCGAACAGGGCAATAAACCCCAGGAAGATCATCTGCCGTTCATCCTCCCTGGTAAATTTGCTGCGGATGTCCGCTTCCTTGTAAGCTACGCCAAGCGTCCGGAAACCTCCGTTGCTCAGCGCCTCGTATTTTTTTGTCAGTTGCCCACGGCAATCTTTTATGTTGACGATGCCGTCCGGCGTTTCGGCTTTGTCGCAAATATCCAGTATCGTACTCAGCGCTCCCTTGGTTATTGCAATACTTTGTTTGCCATTTGTAACCTGCGTGGTCAGGCGCTTACGGATAAAATCGTAAGGTATTTCGGCCTGTAATTTAAATTGACCGGTGTGTATGGTGTCCGACGCGCAAATAGCATCATCGATGGGGTTGCGAAAGCCTTGCTGCAGCGATGCGTTCAGCCACGCATATTGCAGCACTTTTTCGCTATGTGCACCTGTTATATCCAACGTGTCTTTAAGCTTAACCTTTCCTTCCGTAATAGTGCCTGTTTTGTCGGAACAAAGAATGTTCATACTGCCAAAATTCTCGATCGACGATAACCGCTTTACGATAACCTGCTTTTTGGCCATACGCCTGGCTCCCGCCGAAAGGTTTACGCTGATGATAGCCGGCAGCAGTTGGGGCGTGAGGCCGACGGCAAGCGCGAGCGAGAACATAAACGAATCGAGGACTGGTTTGTGCAGGTAGACGTTGATAGCAAAAATGACGATGACAAGCAAAAGAGTAACTTCCATCAGCATATAGCCGAACCTGCGTATGCCTCTTTCAAAATCTGTTTCCGGCGCCTTGATCTGCAGGTCTTCCGAAATTTTTCCAAACTCGGTATGCTTTCCCGTCCTGACCACGATGGCGGTAGCCTTGCCGCTGATAACATGCGCGCCCATAAACAACGTATTACGCCTTTTGGCCAAAACGGTATCAGGTGACACAACGCAGCTTTCTTTTTCAACAGGATATGTCTCGCCGGTAAACGCAGCTTCGTCGACAAATATCTCATCCGATTCGACGACCAGGCTATCGCCGGGAATAATATCGCCGGCTGAAAGGTTAATAATATCTCCGGGTACAACCGTTTCAAGCGGCACCTCCTTCCGTTGGCCGTTCCTGAGCACCGAGCACTTGATTTGGACCAGTTTTAATAATTCCTGCACGGCGTTTGCGGCACCGTATTCCTGCGAGAAGCTTAAAGCACTGCTGACAATAACGATAACCAGTATAATGACAGCATCGGTAATATCCCGCAGGCCTGCCGAAAGAAGCGCTGCTGCTATGAGCAGTATGGTGATTGGGCTTTTGAATTGTGACAAGAATAACAAAACGGCCGAAACCCGCTTTTTTGACTTGATAGTGTTTAGGCCATATATTTTAAGCCTTGCGCTTGCTTCGCGGTCGCTGAGTCCTGTCAAACTGCACGATAACCTGTTTAATACCTCTTGCTGCGGAAGGCTCCAGAATCGATCAAGACTGGGGTTTTGGTCTTTGTTGTCCAAAGGTCGGGATTGTTTTACTGCAACGGGAAAACCATTACCGGCACTTCGATATGCCCGGGCAATACGTTTTTTATCGCCATACCGAACAATTCCTCAAAGTGAAACCGGTGGTTTACCAGCGCCAGCATATCTGCATGTAAGCTATGGACCATTACATCGATAGCTACCTCTAAATTTCGTTCTTTTATATTATTAAAATAAACATTTTCATATTTTATTCTGCTGCTGATGGCGTCGCAGAACAAGGACATAGCGTAATCGTCGTCGAGCGGCGGCAAACCACTGGCCGACAAATGCTCGATGATCAGGTTGGCGCTGTAGGCTTCGGCCAATTCTGCCAGGAATCTCGTTACATTGGCCCGGCAGTAGCGCATGTCGACGGCATAGGTAATATTCTTAAAATCCCGTACCATATAATTTCCGGGCACCAACAGCAGCGGAGTGGCCACGCGGTTGAGTACCGATTGTACATTCACCTGGCTAACCGACTCGTGCGTGATATGTGTTTCAACTCCCTTAACCATCAGCCATACGCGCTCCCTGATCACCATTTCGCATATCTCTTTTTCGGTGTATCCTGCGGCGTCGATGTTCACAACATTGACCCCCGTGTTGTCCGTCGCAAATTGATAAGGCAGATAGTCAATATCCGCAAGCACGTCACTAGCCTTTGCTGGCAGAATATTGCCGACCGCAGATATCCCTTCCATTTCTTTCTGTCGGGGCACGCCGCAAAGATTTAATACCCACACCTCGGCCGCGACTTTGCCTGCCATGCTAATGGCAAATTCCATCGCATTTTCTGCCTCGGGGGTATTATCGTTAAATGCGATGATTGTTCTCATGGCCGTCCCTGTTTTTCGGAGTTATGATCAGTGCTAATTTCCGGCTTCGCAGGGCTAAAAAAAATGACCCGTATCACAATAACATTTATTAATACATTCATATGACCTGATTAACGGGACTTTTTTCAACAGCTTATGAGAACCATTGTCCTGCAAGAATTATAAAATACATTCGTGCCCAGCCCTGACACTGCAAAAGGAACTGCAGGGTTATGACCTTTCCTAATCTGTGGATTTTAGGCGACCTTTGCCGCTAATCCTTCTATGAAAAAACTTAATGAAACAAACGTGTTTCGCGCTTTGCGCAGCCGCAATTTCGTGCTTTATTTTATTGGCAGGGCGGTTTCGCAGTTTGGTACCTGGATGCAGCGCACCGCCGTCATCTGGGTGGTGTACACCATCACGCATTCAGCCTTCTGGATCGGCGTAACCATTTTTGCCGAACAGTTTCCCTCATTTTTGTTCTCGTTTTGGGGCGGCGTCGCTGCCGACCGGTACGACCGGTTTAAGGTCATCCAGACCACCCAGCTAACTTCCATTATACAGGCCGTTTTGCTGGCAATAATAGTGTTAACGGGGCACACCTCCGTCTGGGCTATCCTCGCTTTGAGCGTTATCCTAGGTATTATCAACGCTTTTGACGTGCCCGCGCGCCAATCGCTGTTTAACGAGATTATTGCCGACCCTGCAGATCTGTCGAACGCCCTGTCGCTCTCAACTGCCACTGCAAGTCTCGCCCAGCTACTTGGGCCGGCGCTTTCGGGTATCATACTGGCCGCTTTTGGCGCGGCAACATGTTTTTTTGTCAATGCGGCCAGCTTTGTTGGGGTAATGGTTTCCCTGGCGCTGATGGACCGTCCATTTTATCAGTCTAAAACATCAAATAAAAAAGTTATCCGCGATTTTGCCGAAGGTTTAGCCTATATATGGAAGACCCCATCAATCGGCCTGATCATTCTAATGCTTTCCATCGTCAGCCTGCTGGTTTTGCCTTACAATACTGTACTGCCGGTATTTGCCAAAGTTATCTTTAACGGCAATGCAAAAACATTCGGGTACATCACCAGCTTTATCAGCGCAGGCGCGGTAGCCGGTACTATTTTCCTGGCATCGCGTAAGCCGGGCACACACATGAGAAGGATATTATTTGTAAGCACCGTTATTATGGGCGTTGGTATGATCTTTTTTTCACAATTTAAAAATTTCCCCTTGGCCATGTTCTTTGCGGCGCTTACCGGTTTCGGTTCCATTGCACAGTTTACAGTTTGTAACATCGTCGTGCAGTCCGAATCGGCGCCGCAAATGCGGGGCCGGGCTATCGGCATATTGCTGATGGCCATCTTCGGTATGATGCCGCTGGGCAGCGTAATTGTAGGAGCCGTTTCAGAACGACTCGGAGCGCCCGCCACGGTATTGGCGGAGGGTGTTCTGGCCATAGGCATTGCCCTGGCATTTATTAAATTCCTGACGAAAAGCACGACCGTCACAGTTGCTTCGGGCATTGCGGTAAACGAACCGGGCGACACCAAAACCTCCTGATCAAACCGACGTATTTAGCGGCCCATAGCAGGCTGTTTTTAAATCGATTAGATCATAACCTTTAAAAATTTGCTCCGTATAAGCTTAAAGATGCAGGTTAATTTATATTGGTTAACCTATTTTCTAAACTAAGCTGTTGATGGGTTCAGGAGATAAACTATCGGATTCGGTCCGGATTAATTTTATTTTTTCAAAATACTTCTGCGGTGTTCCCTTCTTATTGATCTTAATTTTAACCTTTCCGGGTATCAAAGCCCGATGCCAAGGCCCTGCCCATATATCCTACCTGTCGCCCGACGACGGTCTGTCCCAAAGCAATGTAAAAGCCATTTTCAAAGATCACCTGGGCTTTATGTGGTTTGCGACCGATGATGGTTTAAGCAAGTACGACGGTTATGATTTTACGGTCTACAGGCATGATCCCAAAAATGTCCGGTCGTTGAAAAATAGCAACATCGAGATGATCGCCGAAGATGCCGGTAAAAATTTGTGGGTAGGCACGGGCGGCGGCGGTCTAAGCTTGTACGACCGGAACACCGATTCCTTTATAAATTTCAGCGCGAATAAGGACAACCCAAGCACACTTTCAAACGACGATGTCACGAGCTTTTACCAGGATCATGAAGGCCATATGTGGTTGGGAACTTATTCGGGCCTGAACCTTTTTGACAGGTATTCGCGCAAATTCAGGCGTTTTTTCTACCAAAAAGACAAAGACTATGTTAACGAGCACCATATTTACGCCCTGGCAGGTGACGCCCATGGCAATTTATTGCTTGGCACACAAGGCGGGCTTATTTGCTTCGATTATCATAGCGGACGGTACAAGCGGTACGTTCACATTGCCTCAGACATCCGAAGCCTGGCAAGCAATAACATACATGCCATTTTAACGACACGCGACAATCATATATGGGTGGCCACAGACAGCGGGTTAGATGAATTTAATGAAGACGCAGGGACATTTGTTCATTATGTCCACAGTCCAAACGGCGAAAATTCAATAGCCAATAACAACGTGCTGTCGATCGCCGAAGCGGGTAACCACAAGCTTTGGATAGGTACAGAACGCGGCTTGGACGTTTTTGACGAAGATGCGGGTTTATTTACCCTTTACAGAGATGATCCGACCAAGGTTAGGTCGATAGGGAGCATTTTAAATAAGGACGGTATACTGTGGGTCGGTACTTTTGATACTGGCATTATTCGCTACGACAGCAACATTCCTTCTTTTGAACATTACGCGCAACACAAGGAAGTTCCCTCACAGTTAAATAATAATAACATCAACGCTTTCGCCGAGACTGAAAAAGGATATTGGATCGGCACCGACGGCGGCGGGTTAAACTTTTTTGATAAGGAATCGCGAACCATTAGCGCGAGAAACTTAGCTACCGGAAAAAACATCCTCGCCCTGCTTCGCGACAGCGAACACCGGCTTTGGGTTGGCAGTTATGACAATGGCATCGACGTGCTTGATGATGCGGGCAGGCACATTGCACATTATGGCGCAGGTTTCAAGTCGAACCAGGTAAGCAACAAATCTGTTTATGCTTTGATGGAAGACCGCGATGGCAATGTATGGGCGGGCATAGATGATGGCGGCGTAAATATAATCAGCAACGGGCAGGTTACCCGGCGCTTTAAATACAACAAAGCAGATACTGTACATTCTTTAAGCAATGACGATGTAAGGGCAATTTACCGGGACCGTGAAAACAATATCTGGATAGGGACATTTGACGGATTAAATCGTTATAATGCTGCCAATGGCACATTTACGCACTACAAAGCATTTAATGCAGGTTTAACCAACAATACGATATCGGTCATTTTCGAGGACAGCCGCAGTAACTTGTGGGTAGGTACGCTGGGTGGCGGCCTCAATCTTTATAACAAAAAGACCCGCCGTTTTTCAGGGTATCAGTTGCCCGACATTGCCCGATATGCCATGATATACAGTATTGTGGAGGGCCGCAGGAAGTTTCTGTGGATCAGCACCGACAATGGCTTGCTCCGATTTAAACCAGGTACCGGTCAGTTCAGGCACTTCACCACGCTTAATGGTTTGCAGGGCCGTGAGTTTTCGCTGAATGCGAGCCTGCTTGCTTCGAATGGAGATTTGCTTTTTGGCGGCCATAATGGTTTTAATATCATCGATCCCGGTAAGCTGCCGGTCAATGCCAACCCGTCGCCGGTCGTATTTACTGATCTTGAGCTATTTAATAAGAAAGTTCCTATTGGCGAAAACTCTGTCCTAAAAAAATCGATCGGGCAAACGCAGGTAGTCCGGCTCGACTATAAGCAATCCGTGTTTACCATAGGATTTACCGCGCTTAACTATACGTTCTCCGAGCAAAACCATTATGCTTATATGCTGGTCGGTTTCGACCAGGACTGGAACTATGTAGGCACTCAGCGTAAAGCCACTTATACCAACCTTAATCCGGGCGAATACACTTTCAGGGTAAAGGCAGCGAATAACAATGGTTTGTGGGATAAACAGTATGCCGAAATGAAAATAATTATCGTGCCCCCGTTTTGGATGACATGGTGGTTCAGGGTAATTGCGGGGATCACTATCGCCGGCATAGTTTACGGCTACTATCGCTATTGGCTCAAGTCAATAAACGATAAAAAGATAGAGCTTGCAAAACTTGTGCAGCTGCGTACTGCCGAGATCGCTCACCAGGCGGCGGAACTCCAGGATAAATCGGAAGAACTGACGGCCCTGAACGAAGAACTGCAGGCACAGTCCGAAGAATTAATGGAACAGCGCGAGCAGGAATTGAAAGCACGTTTGGAAGCTGAAAAAGCCAACCAGGCAAAAAGTATATTCCTCGCTACAATGAGCCACGAGATACGCACGCCTATGAACGGGGTAATGGGCATGGCATCGCTGCTTTGCGAGACGCCGTTAAACGACGAGCAGCGCGAATATGCAGACACGATACGACTGAGCGGCGAAAGCCTGCTGAACGTGATCAACGACATTCTCGATTTTTCGAAGATCGAGTCGGGCCAGATGGAGATAGATAATCACGAATTCGATTTGCGTCAATGTATCAGTGAAGTACTTAGCTTATTCGTGAAGCAAGCCGCCAAAAGCCAGATACGAATTCTATACCATATTGATGAAAAAATACCCGCGCATATTATAACCGACAGGCTGCGGTTAAAACAGATACTTATCAACCTCGTAAATAACGCCCTGAAATTTACTCACGCCGGAGAGATAGCGGTTAATGTGAAAGCGCTTGATGTTTCGGCCCGGAACATTAAGCTTTCATTTGAGGTAAAGGATACAGGCATCGGCATTTCCGACGACAAAATATCCCGCCTGTTTCAGCCTTTCTCCCAGGGCGATTCATCCATCACCCGGAGGTATGGCGGTACCGGCCTTGGCCTGGTGATCTGCGAACGCCTCGTTGGACTTTTGGGCGGCTCGATCAATATCGAAAGCACTTTGCACCAGGGCACTTCGATTTTCTTTAGTATCCAGGCCGGGATGACACCCGAAGGCGAGCGAACCGAGCCGGTCAAGGTGCAGGCGAAGCCTATCATTTCGGCTGATTTTGCTTGCAAATTCCCACTAAAGATAATGGTGGCAGAGGATAACCCGATCAATCAGAAAGTCATTAAACAGGTACTCAACAAGCTGGGCTATCAGCCGGTTTTAGTTGGCAATGGCAAGGAAGTGCTGGAGATGGTATGCACCAATCCGTTCGATGTAATCCTGATGGATGTTCAGATGCCTGAAATAGACGGGCTTGAGGCGACGCGGCTGATCCGCCGGCAAAACCTGGCCCAACCTGTCATCATTGCCATGACTGCCAGCGCCATGACCGAAGACAAAGCGCAATGCTTTGAGGCAGGCATGGATCATTTTGTCTCCAAACCGATCAGTTTTGACGAATTGATGAAAAAACTGGAAATTTGTTTTTCCGACCGCGCTCAAATCAGGATCTGAGCAATCGGGCAGCCAATTTGAATTTTTCGCCTGCCACGCTGATTGTTGAATAAACATATCCATCAATCTTATAACTCATCAGTCATTCATAACTAAATGGCATTCGCCAGCCTGATGATCTCTTTCACCCTTTCCGCATCCGTTTGGGAGTAGCTGTACTCATCCGTTTCTGTATGGCCCATCAGGATATGATCGTTACGATATCGCATCTGGCTTTTTACCTGTTTTTGGGCCGAAGCATGTATCTCCACAGCGCCGGTAAACTCAACCATGTCGGCTACAGTTATTTCATTAACGCCCGCGCCGGGCATAATAATAATCCGGCCGCCCGCTTTTTCTATCAGGCGGGCTATCGCGTGGATGCCCTCGATGGCGGTGCTTTTCCCGCCCGAGGTGAGGATACGTTCACAACCCACGTCCGCGATATCTTCCAGGGCTGCTTCCATGTCGGAGCACATGTCGAACGCCCGGTGAAAAGTTACTCCCAGGCCGCCGGCTTTAGCTATTCCGACCAGCTCGGCGCAGCGTGCTTTGTCCACGCTCCCGTCGGCATTAAGTATACCAATTACAACACCATCGCAGCCGGTTTCAATACAAAAGCGGATGTCAGCTTTCATGATCTCGAATTCCAGGTCAGTGTACAGGAAATCTCCTCCGCGCGGTCTTATAAGCACATACAACTTAATATTCAGCAACTTACGCGCCAGTTCAATTGTACCGTAAGAGGGCGTGGTTCCACCTTCACCCAGGTTATCGCAAAGCTCAACCCGTATAGCGCCGCCTTCCTGTGCGGCCAGGGCCGAGCCCAGGGAGTTGGCACAAACTTCAAGCCGGACAACAGGTTTCGGTTTATTCATAGATAGCTTAGATGGTCAATAGCAAGATAGTTATCCAAATCTAATCAATAATTTATAAACTTATTTAAATGGCTGTGCGCCATGATCTACGAACCGTAGATGCTTTTGCCTTTGATTAACAGGTCCTGTTTTTCGGCGTTACACACAGCAAACGAAAAACCGGGCTGCAGGGCATACGCGCCATATTCGCCTTTTTTATTGATAGCGAGGAAACCCACCTGTATTTGTTTGGCGGTTTCCGGTTTCTTTTTGATGATACGCATCACCGCTTCCTTACAGGCTTCTTCTGGCGAATGGCCCTGCCGCATCAGCTCAACCACCAGGAAACTTCCAACGTTGCGTATTACTTCTTCGCCAACGCCGGTGGATGTGGCGCCGCCTACTTCATTGTCAACATACAATCCTGCGCCGATGATGGGGCTGTCGCCTACCCGTCCGTGCATTTTAAAGGCCATGCCGCTGGTGGTGCAGGCGCCCGAAAGATTACCTTTGGCATCAATGGCCAGCATGCCGATGGTGTCGTGGTTATACTTGCTGCCTTGCATACTTTGTTTGTTCTCAATATTCATCACCGGGCTGTACTTGGCGGTTTTAAGCCATTCTTTCCACGCTTTTTCCGATTCCGGCGTTAGCAGCTTTTCTTTTTTGAAGCCCTGCTCGACGGCGAATTGCGTAGCGCCTTCGCCAACCAGCATTACATGAGGCGTTTTTTCCATTACCAGGCGCGCAACGGAAATAGGATGCGCGATATATTCAATAGCCGCCACAGACCCGCAATTGCCCGACTCGTCCATAATGCAGGCGTCCAAAGTCACGTGGCCGTCACGGTCGGGATACCCGGCGCGGCCAACTGTATGGTTATGCAGGTCGGCTTCCGGTATTCTTACGCCGGCCTCGACAGCGTCCAGCGCCCGGCCGCCTTTTTCAAGCGTTTTCCAGGCTTCTTTGTTTGCAACTATGCCAAAATCCCAGGTAGAGATAACGATGGGATGGGGAGTATCGCTGGCTTGAATTAGTGTATCGGCGATGGCCGAACGCGACAGCGCTGCAAGCGAAGCGCCCGCGGCCGATATTTTGATAAACTTGCGGCGGTTGTACATGCCGCTAATATAAATAGTTTTCGGTGGCGTTGTATGTGTAACGAGTTTGTTGCCAAATGAGGGCACAGCGTTATAGGCGATCTTCGTGTACTTATCCCGGTTCAAAAAACAAAATATTGAAACTTTAGATTTTCCGCAATGTTGCTTGTATAAACAATGAATTGTGGAAGAACGGGTGCCAGAGGAATAGGAAAATATCTTCGTAAATGTCCAGCTCCTTCCGATCACAAACTATCCGTTTTTGGCTGAGTTCAATTATCTGCTCACTAAAAACATGTCAATGGTAGTATTTTGGGTAATGCAGAGTACGAATAAATAACATTAAATTTAGCGGGATTAAAGGCGTATAGATATGGAAAACAAGGGTAGAGACCCGAAAACGAACAGTTATGCAGACCGGGAAAATACAGGTGACGAAAAAGCTAACAATTCAATTGTAAGCGATTTCGATCCCTGTTCGATTGCGGTCATAGGTATTAATTCGGCTGGAATAGTCACCTATATTAATCAGTCAGCACTATCTGAATTCAAGTTTGATAAAACGCCGGTAACGGGTGCTTCCCTATTCGATCTGTTTACCGACGTATCTGCCGGTCGCTCGTGCCAGGAGTCTATATTAAAGTGCGAGCCCGTCAAAGATAATGAACTCGTGCTTAATGTTGGCGGTGAAAAGAGATGGGTTCTGATAAGTTCAAGTTTAGCTTCGGAAAACAGTGCGGGCATTAACACCTATGTATTCATCCGGGACATTACAAAATATAAGAAGCGCGAAAGCCTGTACGCCTACCTGAACCAGGCTGCAGCGGCCCTGGCTAAGGTGCGCGATACGGCCACGGCGTTGCGGCAGATCGGGCAATTTATCGTTCCGACCTTTGCGAACTGGTTTACGGTAGACGTCCTTAAAAATGATGGGCTCGAGCTTATCCTGCTGCAGCATGAGGACCCGTCCAAAGTTGATTGGGCATATCAATACAGAAAAAATTACCCGCCCGATTTAAATGGCAACGCCGGAGCGGCTGTGGTTTTTAAGTCGGGTAAGCCGGGGTTTGTGCCTGTAGTTACCGACGAGATGATAGATATGACCGTTCAGGACCCGGTACAGCGAGACGAAGTGAGAAAGATAGGCTTGCATTCGGTCATAATGGCTCCTATGTGGACGGACGGGAAGGTTACCGGGCTGGTGAATTTTATATCGTCGCGGCCCGGGCGGCACTTCGACGAGGAGGACTTAAACTTCGCCATCAATTTTTCAAATCTCATCAGCCTGTCGCTTGCAAATACCAGGCTGAACGACGAAGCTTTAAACGAGATCGCACTGAGAAAGCAAAGTGAAGAAAGATTCAAATTCCTGCTGGACGCGATCCCGCATAAAATGTGGACCTCGGGACCGGATGGCCGCGCAACTTACTATAACAAACAATGGCATGATTATACGGGCGTACAGGGTTTTGAGAACCTGAGAGAAAAAATATGGAGCCTTATTCACCCCGACGACATGGCCGAAGCTGTCGAAAAATGGCCAAAAGCGATAAAAACCGGTGAAGACATGGAACTCGAACATCGCCTTAAGCGATTTGACGGGGATTACCGATGGCACCTTAGCCGTTTTTCGGCCTATAAAGATAACAACGACCAGGCAACGCTCTGGGTTGGCACCAGTACCGACATTCACGACCAAAAAGTTTACGAAATGGGCCTGTCGGCAGCGAACCAAACGATTGCCGCTACGAATGAAGAACTAACGGCGGCCAATGAAGAGCTGGAAGCGGCTAATGAGGAGCAGGTAGCCACTAACGAAGAACTTATACAGGCCCACGATAATCTTCAAAACACCATTAAGGACCTGGAAATCAGCCGGCATCGTTTTAAAATATTTTTGGATTCGATCCCCCAGATTGCATGGGCAAGCGCAGCCACGGGCGACGTGGAATACTACAATCAGCGCTGGTACGACTATACCGGGATGAGCTTTGAAGAGACTAAAAATTGGGGTTGGAAGCAGGTAATTCATCCCGACGATTTATCGCACAACCTGGATAACCTGGCGGCGATCATTCAAAGCCGGAAACCGGGCGAGTTCGAGATAAGGGAAAAAGGGCTCGACGGAATATACCGCTGGCACCTGGTACGAATGTCGCCGATATTTAGCCCTGCCGGGAACCTGGAACAATGGATCGGGACCGCGACGGATATTGATGAACTGAAAAAGCTTCAGCAGCAGAAAGACGATTTTATAAGCATTGCAAGTCACGAACTGAAAACACCGCTGACGAGCCTTAGGGCAACAATTCAATTGCTTTACCGGATGAAGGACCAGCCTTCGATAGAAAAATTCCAGAAACTGATCGAGCAGGCTAACCGCAGCACACATAAAATGAGTGTGCTTGTAGACGAACTGCTTAATGTGCACCGTATCAAAGAACGCAAACTTCCGTTGCAGAAGCGCTGGTTTATTCTTTCCGAACTGGTAAACGCATGCTGCAATCATATCGCTATTGCCGGGCACCAGCAAATCGTTGTACTCGGCGATAAAACTTTACAGGTATATGCCGACGAACCGGCCATCGACCAGGTCATCGTCAACCTCGTTAATAATGCCGTTAAATACGCGGCTTCGTCCAAAGAGATTTGCATTGTCATCGGCAGGGACAGGGATAAGGTAAAATTATCGGTTAAAGATACCGGTCCGGGTATTTCGCGGGAACAACTGCCGTTCTTGTTCGATCGCTATTACCAGGGAGGTAAACAGGATTACAGGAACCCGGGACTCGGACTTGGTTTATACATCAGTTCGGAGATCATAAAACGGCACGACGGAGAAATAGGCGTCGAAAGCCAACCGGGTAAGGGAAGTACTTTTTGGTTTACATTGCCGTTAACTGCTACAACAGCTTAGTTTTTTGACGCGTATTGCCGATTGCTTTAGGCACACCCGAACCTGCCCTATCCGTTCGCTGCCGCTTGGCAGGCTTCCGCGCAACGGCAACAGGCTTCCGCACAGCGCAGGCAATGATCGTGATGGCCATGCCTGCTGCATTCCTCTTTACACCGGCGGCACATATCGCCGCATACCGCTAAAAATTTCGCCGCAATTCCCGAGTCGCGCTGAAGCAGCCTTGCCGCTAATGCACATATGTCCGCACAATCACGGTCAAGCGCTATGCACTCGCTCATTTGTTTTACATCCTCCTCGTGGAGGCATGCCGTGGCGCAGTCTTCGCAGGCAGCCGCGCAATCCAGCAATGTGCGGATCAATTCCCTGTTCTTTATATTATCCATATCCGCCGCTTAAACAACCTTTATAACGATTTTGCCCCGCACATGTCCTTCCTCGCTGATCCGCTGGGCCTTGCTAGCTTCCTCCAGGCTCATTACCATCGATACCACGGGTTGTATCCTGCCTTCGTCTATCAGGCCGCCTATTTGCTCTAACTGTTCAGGATAAGATTGTGCCGTATATCCCTCGAGGTAAATATGCTTTTCCTTCGCTTCCGCCTGGAAGTCCGGCTTTAGCGTAGTGATCAGCCTGCCGCCGTTTTTCAATACCTGTATTGAACGTTTTTGCGTTTCGCCGCCGATGGTATCAAATACCAGGTCGATATCGCTTAGCCTGTCTTCAAAGTTCTCGCTCTTGTAATCGATCACCTCATCGGCGCCTAATTGTTTCACAAACGATATGTTCGCGGCCGAAGTTGTTCCGATCACATAAGCGCCCTTCCATTTGGCAAATTGCACCGCAAAGCTGCCCACGCCGCCCGACGCCGCATGTATCAGTACTTTTTGCCCTTTTTGGAGGTGTCCGCGATCGAACAATCCCTGCCAGGCGGTTAATCCCGCCAGCGGAACGGCTGCGGCGTTAATGTGGTCTATGCTTTTCGGCTTCAGTCCCAACTGGGTGGCCTTTACAACAATGTATTCCGCATAGGCGCCGTTTTTTGACGGATCGGGCCGGCCGTAAACTTCGTCGCCCCGTTTGAACCTTTTGACGTTTTCCCCCACCTTCTCTACTACGCCCGACACGTCCCATCCGGGTATCAGCGGCAGCCCGACCGGAAATTTTTCTTTCCGCGCGCCTTCGCGTATTTTCCAATCAACCGGGTTTACGCTGGTGGCATAAACCTTTACCAACATTTCATCGGCGGCAGGTCCAGGCATTGGCGCCTCTTCCAGTTCCAATACGTCCGGTCCGCCAAATTCATGGATCCTTACTGCTTTCATATCATATTCGATTTTATTATTCCCGAAAATTTTTCCAAAACACGATCAATGCGACAAGTACCAGAATGACCCCTGCGACCAATACAATCTCGGCGGGCGCCTTTTGTTCAATTAAGAACGACAGCCTGAGCAGCAGCACCCCGAGGAAAAGCCACAGAAGCGAATACCACAGATTTTGTCTTTTTGGCATGGGTTGGTTGCTACAGCCGCCGCTATCCGTTTACTACTTCGCCGCCATTGACATGGATCACCTGGCCGGTAATGAACGACGCATCGTCCGAGGCAAGAAATACATACGCCGGGCCGAGTTCCGAAGGTTGCCCTGCCCGCTTCATCGCCGTTTCGCCGCCAAATTTTTTGATCTTTTCCTCGTCGAATGTCGATACGATCAAAGGCGTCCACACGGGCCCTGGCGCCACGGCATTTACGCGTATTTTCTTTTCGGCCAGGTTAGTAGCCAGTGAGCGCGTAAACGTTGTTATCGCGCCCTTGGTCGACGAATAATCGATCAGGCTGGGCGATGAGCGGTAGGCGGTAACAGATGTTGTATTGATAATGCAGTCGCCTTCCTGCATGTAGTTTAACGCAGCTTCCGCAAAGTAGAAGTAAGCGAATATGTTGGTCCTAAACGTGATCTCCAATTGTTCCTGCGATATTTCTTTCACATCCTGCTGGGGGAATTGCATACCGGCATTGTTCACGAGGATGTTGATCCTGCCAAATTTGTTTACAACCTGCTTAACGGCATTCTTACAGAATGCGTTGTCCTTGATGTCGCCTTTGATAAGCAGGCAGTGTCTTCCCGCCGCTTCAACCAGGCCCTGGGTATGCTCCGCATCCTCATCCTCATCCAGGTAAACGATGGCTATGTCGGCGCCTTCTTCCGCGAAGTGCACGCTTACCGCACGACCTATACCGCTATCGCCGCCGGTTACCAGCGCCACCTTCCCTTTTAGTTTACCCGCCGGTTTATAACTGTCCCTGATGTATTCCGGGGCCGGGTTCATTTCCGCCTCGATACCCGGTTGCCTGTCTTGTTTTGCAGGTTTTGCTTCTTTGGTTAACGTGCTCATGGCATTGAGTTTTATTATTAGATACCTCGTGTTTTAGCGATTGTTTTTACTGTCATAGTTTATACCGATAATAGCTGTATCACTGAAAAAATTTATTCCCGGCCATGCTTTTGCCGGCCGGGAATATTCATAACTATTCTATAACACCATTCTTTAATCTTCAGCCTGTTCGCGGGCGGCCTGGTAATTAATGTCGTGCTCGGCTATCTCGGTAAGCAGCTGGTCGGCCTCTTTTTCTTCCCCGAGCGTTTTTTGCAACACGGTCGCGGCATCTTCGTGCCCTAATACCTGTGCAAGCGTGATCAGCCCGCCATAGCTGGCTATCTCGTAATGCTCGACTTTCTGCCCGGCGAAGATCAGGCCCACGTCGCGCTGCGCTGTGCCGTCGTCGGTATCATCGATTATATCTTCGCCTTCGTCGACTATACCTGCCATAGCCGGGCATTTGGTGGAATCAATATCTTCACCTACCATTCCAAACACCTGCTCCAGCCGGTTTACATGTTCTTCCGTTTGCATTAAATGGTTGCCAAACGCATCCTTCAGCTTCTGCGTAGTTGCCGCCTCCTGCATTTTGGGGAGTGTTTTTACCAGCTTCTTTTCTGCCCAATACATATCTTTTAACTGATCGACAAAAAATTCTTTCAATTTTGAATTTTGCACTACTGTTTGCGTTTCCATAATATTTAAAATTTAATTGGTTCAAAGGGACCCTTATTAATTCCAACAGGATTTGGCCTGGTGGGTTTGCGTGGTAAATACGTGTTTCGCCCTGCGTTAAATACCTGTTTTGGCGCGTCGCAAATGCTATTCAAAAAGGTATTTGTAATTTTCACATTTGGTTAAATGTCTTATCACATTTTTATTGGTTAAGCGTTAGCATACAGATAGTTCGGTTTAGTCGCAACCATTGGCTCTGTTTTTGCCGTAACTTTAAATCAAGATCATTTAACCATGGAGTCCGATGCCCGCATGTTTTACTTAACGAGCAATACTGATCCCAAACAACCTGCACGGAGCGAATCAAAACTACAACTCGCCGCCGACCTGGCCGGCATGAAACGCCTTAACGAACTTAACCAGCGATTGATCGGGATCAGCTCGCTTGAAACGGCCCTAAAGGAAATCCTTGCACTTGCTATCGAATTTGCCGAAGCGGACCGCGGCAATATTCAACTTTTTAAGCCCCACACAAACTCACTTCACATTGCCGCCCACCAGGGGCATGGTCAGCCGTTTCTGGATCATTTCAGGCGTCAGGGGTGCAGTGCCGTATGTGAAGCAGCTTTGAAGGCAAAGAACCGCGTGGTAGTGGAAGATATTTTGTTAGAACCGGCCCTGGATGGCACAAAGGACCAGGAAGTTATTAAAGCCGACGGTGTTAGTGCGGTGCAATCGACGCCGCTTGTTACGCGCGAGGGCAAGGTAATCGGGATGATGAGCACGCATTTTATTAAGCCCCACCGTCCAACGGCGGAACAATTTCGTTTTCTCGACCTGCTGGCGTCGATAGCGGCTGAATTTATCGAACGTGCCGGCGTGGAGAAGGCTTTACGCGAAAGTGAGCGTAAACTGAAAGACTTTAACAATGCGCTCGGCCGGAAAATTGAGGAGCAGACAAATAAGCTCGGAGAACTTATGCTGGCGCAAAAGCAACTGGAGGAACAGAAGCAGCAGGAAATCTTCAGGGCTGTGCTGGATACCCAGGAAGCGGAAAGAAAGCGAATGGCCGAAAGCCTGCACAACAGCCTCGGTCAAATATTATATGGCGTGAAATTGAGTTTGGGCCAGCTTTACAAGGCGAATCTGACGGACAACGAAAAGGACAATTTAAAAAAAACCGACAAACTACTGAATGACGCTATTTTGGAAAGCAGGCGCATCTCGCACCAGTTAATGCCCGTAACCTTGGAAGATTTCGGGCTAAAAATCGCTGTGGAGGATATCTGCAGGCAACTGAGCCAGGACGTCAAGTTCAAATTTCGATTTAAAGGGTTAATCCGCCGCCTGGACAAGTATGTCGAGATCGCCGTTTACCGCATCATACAAGAGCTAATGATGAACATTGTAAAACATTCGGCCGCAAGCCAGTCGCTGGTCGCCGTTGAGGTTAAAAAGTCACAGCTTCTTCTGCTTGTGCAGGATAACGGAAAAGGGTTCAGCCCAGGTGCGGAAAAGACGGATGGCATCGGGCTTAAGACCATCCGCAATAAAGTAAGTCTCTTAAACGGCGATATCAATATCGTTTCAATGCCCGGTAAGGGAACTGTCATCAATATCAATTTGCCTGTTATGGTTGAAACTTAAAATTTTGCCGCAATGGATATACCTGAAACTGAAACCACGCGTATAAATAAGAAAACAGACCTGCCCATGATCAGGATATTACTGGCCGAAGACCACAATATTGTACGCAGCGGGATCAAAAATCTTTTGGAACGCGAGCGGAATTTCGAGGTCGTGGGAGAGGCCACCAATGGCGAGGAAGCGTTACGACTGTTAACTGGCGGTCTGCATGCCGATATTGTACTGGCCGATATGAATATGCCAGGGATGGGCGGGCTCGAATTAGCCGAAAAGCTCAAGAAAATGTCTTCAACGGCCAAAGTGATCGTGCTAACGATGATCGATCACGAAAAATATGTGATCAAAGCATTTAACAGCGGCGTTACCGGCTATTTACTGAAAAACGTTGGGGCCGATGAACTTGTATTTGCTATTAATCACATCCATGGCGACGGCCATTATATATGTTCCGAGCTGGCTTTACGATTTATGGGTCGCCTGGCGCAGCTACCCGAGCCGCCGGAGGCTGATGATACTTCGGACGTCGAATTTACCAAAAGGGAAATGGAAGTGCTGCTGCTGACCGCCGAAGGGTATACCAACCAGGAAATAGCCGAAAAACTTTTTACCAGCAAGCGTACCGTGGAGGGCCATCGACAGAGCATGATCAATAAAACCGGCACCCGCAATACTATCGCGCTTATCCGTTACGCGCTGAAACACGGCATTATTAATTAATAGCTAACTTTTCTCTCCTTTTTCTCTACGATTAACTTTTTATTAAAATCGCGTATTTCGCGCACTTGATTTACAGGTATATATACCTGGCACGTTAAAAAGCTTAAGCTTAATTTTCGATACAATTCGTTGTAAACCCGATGGAATTTAAGTTAGCCGCTGTGTATGCCTTAAAGCCGATTTCAACATTCTGCCGTGCATGTAATAGTTAGTGGTTGAATTAATCCAAGACAATGAAAAAAGTATTGCTATTAGACAATGATGAAGCCGTGCTGGATGTTATGCAGGAAGCGCTAACGTTTGCCGGCTTTAATGTTAAGTGCATCGAACAGACGAGCGACATCTTTTCCGAAATTGAAAATTACGGCCCGGACGTGGTTGTGCTCGACTACCTGCTGAACGGCATTAATGGCGGCGAAATTTGCCACCAGATAAAAGACAATAAAAAGACGTCGTCTTTGCCGGTAGTTATCGTTTCCGCGTACCCGAAAGTTTTACGTTCCCCGGGGAATTATGGCTGCGACGATTTTATTCCAAAACCATTCGACCTGGATGATCTGACTGAAAGAATAAATCGTTTGGCCGATAAAAGGGAAAGCCGGGGTTTACATGCCGTATAACAGTGGGGTCAACAGGGTTCTTCTTTTAGGCTCGATTGCCGACGACCCTTATTTGCAGGTAATTGAAGGAGAGCAGATGTTGTGCTTTCGGCTTTCAACGGTCGAAAATTTGAAGCGCGGCGACATTGTGCAGGAACACATAGAATGGCACAACATCAAAATGCCGCTTGAAATGGCCAGGAATGCCGCAGAGTTAAAAACGGGCGAGCAGGTTTTTATCCAGGGAAAGGTTCAAACCCGGGTGGTTTTCGAAGACGGCGTGAAACTTTACAGGTGCGAAATTTTGGCGACGAGCATAAGCGGGGCAGGTACCGAGATCGAGTATACCGCAGTAAGCGGTAAATAGCCGTTATCAACAAATCAGTCGCGCATTAATCCATAACTCAGTCGTTCAGTAACTCAGTCGTTCGGTAATTCAGTCATTCAATAATTAATCAGAACACCGCAACCGGCAGTACGATCTCGAAACGGCTGCGGCCCGTCCCGCCAAATATATCCGGGTCGAGCAGGTAATCGTACCGGATACCGAATGATATAGACGCCTGGTTAAACCATTGCGTATCAAAAAATAACGCCGCCCCCGCCGACCTGAAGCTTTTGTAGCTGCTGCCGTCAATAAAACGATCGTAACCGCGTGTATAGTCATAAAACACGTCGCCCCTCAACCGCAGAACATAAATTAAATTGGCTGTACCGGCGTCGGGGTACGCGATAGGGAAATGGTAATCGGCGCTGGCCTTGTCCATCCGGTGAAGATTTTCAGCAAAATAACCGCGCGCAAAAGGAAAATTATTGGAGAAATCGATCACGTTATCCGCACCCTTCTGCTGGTAAGCGAGGTTAACAACCAGGCTATGGTTGACCGCCAGGCCCGGAAAGAACAAATTACCCGATGCCAGGAATTGCTGCGCCGAAATACCTGTTATAGCAGCCTTATAATTCAGCGACAGGTTTTGACCCCAGCGCGGATATATGTTCTGCACAGCCTGCCCGACATGTGTCGAAAATGAAACATAGTTGTTCAGGTATGAATAGCTGGTTGAATGAAACGTTTGCCTGAAAAGAGGCTGAAAATCGGTGCGGCTGTAGTAAACGTCGCTGCCGAAGCTCAGGCCGGTAATATGGATACCCCTGTTCAATATCAACGGGACTTCGAAGCCGGTATACAGGTTGGTTTCGTTCCAGTAAACATTTTTGCCGTTGTAAAAACTCCGCCGGTCTATCACATAGTCAACCCCCGTGCGCAAAAAGGGGAACAATGCTCCATAAACTGCGTCAAAGCTCAATTCTTTATATTGTTCGTCCCTGTTATAATTAAAGGTTAGCTGCGATTGGAAAGTATTCAGCACGTTTTCACCCACGATACCGATGGAATAATTCGGGTCGTTAATATTGGGAATGATACTGTGAAAATTGAACAGGTTATGTGCTTTGTTGTATTTGGTCGTGGCCAGGGATTTAATATCTACTTTGTCCAGCAGGTCTTTAGCCGAGTCGCGGCTTAGCGCTTTGATACCCCAGTCAGGCAGTGTACCTGGTACGCGGTTGTCTGTTTCACCCCATTGCAGATCGGTTTTATTAAACTCACAAAGCTGGTAGCCCACAGCCGTAAAACCCACCCAGGCCAGCTTGTTTTCGGAAACGGCTGGCTCGTAATTGCCAATATACCCGCGCCGGTAATAATTCTTCAGCTCGAATAGCTTTCTGTCAGTTAACGACAGCGCAAAAAGGCGGTCATTCATACCTGAAGTGGCTGTAAAATACGCTGTATCTTTCCTGATGGTGACAAAGCCGATCGGCTGGTATGATAAAGGCAGCAGGTAGTCGGTTTTGCCGGTCTTAATATCGATCGTCGCGAGTGTCATTTCGCCTTTGGGCGTCCGGACGGCGGAGATCAGCTTATCCGCGCGATAAAACCGTGGATAGGTATAAAAAACGTCGCCGGGGTTTGGAACCACACTGATCAGTTTGCCATTGTCTGCGCTTAACAAGTGCAGCTCGCTTTTGCCCGTTGGCGCCACCTGTGCAGCTACAATTGTTTTCCCATCGCCGCTAAATGCCGGTGAAAAATATTTGGAACGAAAAGTCAATCGCTTCTCTTTGCCCGTCGTTACATCCAGCAGTTGCAACTCACTGTAATCGCGGTATGTCCAGCGCAGGTCGGGACGGTAAGCGGCATAAACGATCTTGCCGTGGTGGTAATCAAAGTAGTTATCCAGCGAGATATCGCGTATCGATATGATCCGCTCGCCAGCGGGCGTCCTGGCGATAAACTCCGGCAGATGGTTATAAGTACTCTTCATGTAAATGAGTGTGGTGTCATTTACGTAAACCGGGTATTCCTGGTCGGCGACGAAATGCCGGGAATGTACGATTGAATTGCCTCCCAATCCTTCCCTGCGGTCGCCAGTGAACTCGTTCTTGTAGTAATTGAACGCACTGTCCCTGAAAGCGGTGAAACTTTCGCCCGAATATTTTTTGACGGCTCGTTGCAAAGGATAAAAAACGCCATCGAATGCTGCAGCGTCATGTGTTACATTTCGCCAGAATCGGTTACCGAAATTCTCGCGTCCGTACGATACCAGCATATAACCGGTCGGGTACCAATCGGGCGTATAATCGCGGTAAGATCCGTTGCGCAGTTTCATCCAGCTATAGTTCTTATCGGCCGCCCACAAAGCACGATAACCATCGAGGAAGAACGGCAAGCGTCCCCTGCCCTGCTTACTCACCAGCGTTTCATTAAAAACAGCGTCGCCCTCAAAAAACCAGTTGGGTATCGCCAGGTCGTTCCCCAGCGCCTGCCCGCCTTCGCCAAAAAGGATATGCAGCACCCTGGAGAACCCAACATTAAAGTTGTTATATTGCTGCACATGCCTAAACTCGTGAATGGCCAACTGCTCGGGCCATGGAAGGCTGCCCAGCTCGAAATTGTTTGGGTCGGGCGTCAGGTAAAATTCACTTCTGAATGGCGCCAGTCCCACGTAGGCATTCGAAATGGTCGTCTGGTTTTGCAGCACGATGCTGATCTGCTTCTGCTTGTTGCCGATGGTGGGTTTAATGACGCCGTTCATCTGCATCACGATATTGGCCACTTCCTGCGCGACTGAGTCGAGGCCCCTTGGAAAAATCACTTTTGCAGGCGGAGTGTTGATCTGGTTCCATTTGATCGACGGCGGATTGCCGCCGAATTGCTGGGCACGTGTATAAGCAGCAGTTATAAGTAGCAATATAAACAGCGATCCGGTGCGCAGACGTAGTCCCATCGGCGTGAAAGTAAACAATTTGCCCGAACCGGACGGAAATATTGAACAATTCAGCGCATCCAGGCATAACAACAATTAAATGACACGCATCAAACCGAAACTGAGTACATTTGCCGCTTGTTAATACCCTGACATGGCTAAAGTTTCTATCAACCTGGCAACAGGTTCACTGCAAAAAGAAGATATCATAGTCGGCATCGACCTCGGCACTACCAACTCGCTGGTAGCCTTTATCGATCCGGACAATACCCCAAAAGTGATTAACGATACGGGAAAGGGTGTGCTGGTTCCTTCAGTAGTGCACTTCGGCCCCGGCGGGGAAGTTACGGTAGGTGATGAAGCCAGAAATTATTTAGTTACCGACCCGCAGAATACGATATTTTCGGTGAAACGCCTGCTCGGCCGTTCCTATCACGACATTGAGAATTATAAAGATTTCTTCTCTTACAAGGTTATTGATGATGACACCGAAAGCCTGGTGAAGATCAAGGTCGGCGACAAGTTCTACACCCCTATCGAGCTTTCGAGCCTGATACTGAAAGAACTGAAAAACCGTGCAGAGCATGCCTTGAAAACACCTGTCAACAGGGCGGTGATAACCGTTCCGGCCTATTTTAACGACTCGCAGCGGCAAGCTACACGCGACGCCGGCAAATTGGCCGGCCTGGATGTGCTCCGTATTGTGAATGAGCCTACAGCCGCCAGCCTGGCCTATGGCTTAGGTCTGAATCCGGAAGAAACCAAAACCATCGCGGTTTACGACCTTGGCGGCGGCACATTCGACGTATCGATCCTGCAGATACAAAACGGCATTTTTGAAGTTTTGTCCACCAATGGCGATACCTTCCTGGGCGGCGATGATTTTGACCGGGCCATAGTCGACTATTGGGTAGAAAAGAACAAGATAGACAAAGCAGAATTAAGCAAAAACAGGGAATTAGCACAGCAACTTCGTCTCAAGGCCGAAGAAGCGAAGAAAGCCTTCGCGTATCAAAGCCTGGTGAACGAAAAGATAGGCGACATCTGGTGCACCATCGACCGGAATACTTTTAATGAACTGATACTGCCCAAAGTGCAGCAAACCATCGACTGCTGCCGAAACGCATTGAAAGATGCGGGGCTCGCCGTAAAAGACATCGACGAAGTGGTGATGGTCGGAGGTTCGACCCGTACCGCACTGGTTAAAAAGATGGTAGCTGAATTCTTTGAGCGCGAGGTGCACGATGACCTAAACCCCGATGAGGTTGTGGCTTTAGGCGCCGCCATACAGGCCGATATACTGGCAGGCAACCGCCGGGATATTTTGCTGCTCGATGTTACACCGCTTTCGCTAGGCATTGAAACCATGGGCGGGCTGATGGATGTGATCATCCCGCGCAATTCCAAGGTGCCTACCAAAGCCGGGCGGCAGTATACCACCTCTGTCGACGGCCAGGCCAACATGAAAATAGCCGTTTACCAGGGCGAACGCGATTTAGTGAACGAAAACCGCAAATTGGCTGAGTTTGACCTGAAGGGTATCCCGGCTATGCCGGCAGGTCTGCCTAAGGTCGATATCAATTTCCTGCTCAATGCCGACGGAATATTGACTGTACAGGCCATCGAGCTGCGGTCGGGCGTTAAACAGGAAGTGGAAGTGACGCCCACCTACGGCATTACCGACGAGCAGGTAGAGCAAATGCTGATGGACAGCATTACCCACGCTAAAGATGATGTTGCCCAACGCATGCTGATCGAGGCGCGTACCGAAGGTGAGCAAATGGTTTACACTATCGAAAGATTTCTGCAAAAGAATAGTGAATACCTATCTGTAGCGGAAATAACCGAAACGATAAAACGCACCAACGCCCTTAAGGAAGTTCTCGGCAGCGGCGAGAAGGACACGATCCACAAGCATATTGACGATCTGAACGAATTTACCCGTCCCTTTGCCGAACGCCTGATGGACCAGGCCATCGGTACTGCCATGAAGGGAAAAAGCATTGAGTGATAGGATTAAAGGTTTGATTTACTTATATTTGAGTAAACTGAATCTGTATCATGAAAAGTACGCTTAACACGCCGGTCGTTCTGTTAGTGAGCGCAGTGTTTATTCTTTTAAGCCCTCGATCTTTTGCACAACCCCGCGGGATGACTATGAACCAGGTTTACAGCCAGGTAAATAGACAAACCATGAACCAGCAGATGCAGATGCAAATGAACATGCAGATGCAAATGCTGTCGCTCAATAACGGCGGCAGTTACAATCCTAATTATACCTATGATGTAACCATGACCGACGGCACTATGCTGCAGGTGACATCGAGGATGCTTAGCGATACAACGTTAAAGAAAACGTATTTGCTTATCGTAGATAAACGATTCAAAAAATCGGATACAGCCCACAGGTTTCAGCGCATTTATCCTTCTCAGACTAAAAGTATCTCCCGTATTGATGACACACCGGGTGCGCCGGCAATAAACGGGGTGCCCACAGATAGCTGCTGGATGTTTAAGATAGTATCGGGCGCCATAAATGTTTACTCGCTGTTAAGCGTAGAAGACAACGAACAAGTATTCGATCCGTCGTCGATCGTGGGCATTCAGCTAAACGACGGGCCAATCGTTAAGTATAATGCTGACAACCTAAAACCAATGGTTGGCCAGGATACGAAAGCATTGGAGCTTATCGGCGACAAAAATCTTTACAGGGCTATAAAACGTTTTAACAGGGACGCCAAAAAAGCGGCTAAAGAAGCCGCCGGTACAAGCGGGGCGAAGGTTAACTAATCGAAAGCGATTTGTGATCAGTTACCGGCGATTTTTAATTGAAGGCGATGGCTTCACCTAAACGCCCGATCACCAGTTAACTGATCACAAAATAACTAATCACTTTTCATTTATTTATCGCTTCCTGCTCCCGAAGGCCGGCGATGTTGTTTTCGTTGTTGTATTGCTCAGTTTTCGTAGCAAAATCTTCTAAGATACCGGCAATTGTGTCGAGATTGTCTGAAACGCGCTGGTGCATGTCGGGCAGATCTTTTTCAAGCCGTTTATCGCCCAGGTCGATGTTATCCACCTCAATTTTGGCTAACTTTTGTATGATGGCCTGCTGGCTATTCCTTAAATCCTCGAGCTCATGGACGATCTTTTCCATAAGCTCGAACTTCCTGATCTTATCCATATTGTAACCTTTGTTTGGTTTAACAACTTGATAACAGCCATAAGTATTGCTTTGTTTAAGGTGTTTTTTTGCAGGTTTTACATCCTTACAAACTTGGCGCTGCCGGCGAGCGCGTGATTGCTTCCATTGTATACATTGACCAGGTAGGTTCCGGGTGACAGGTCGCTCACATTAGCCTGCCAGCCCGATTGCACACCCGACGCCTGCCTGACAACGAAGCCAAGACTATTGGTTATGACTATGGTATAACCGCTTGCCGGCGGATTTGTCGACTGATCGATATTTAACGTAATACCGCTTTTTGCCGGGTTCGGGTATACACTGACGATATTCCTGAGCAGGCTGCCGCTCAATTTTGAAAATTCGACCGGAACGATGTTCGAATAGGTAATAATACCATTAACGTCTTCCTGTTTCAGGCGATAAAGATTCTGACCTATTACCGGACTGGGGTCTGTAAAGCTGTATGTTCCCTGCCCGCTTGAGGCAACACCGCCGAGCACATCAAATGTTTTGCCACTGTCGGTACTGCGCTCGATTGTAAAGTTGGTATAATTCTCTTCGTTGCGGGTTGTCCATACCGTCTCTACCTTCGGCGCGGCGGTAGCCTGTTTCGATGCCGAAAAAGTAAGCAAACGGTAAGCCAGCGCCGTGTCTTGCCGGATGACCAGGCTGAACCGGTTCGAGCCGAAGGAACCGGTATCGCTTTTGATTACCGTAAACCTGTAAGAGTTGTTTTGGCGAAGGTCGACGGAATCGTTTTTATAATTGTCCATCAGCCATAACTGAAATAGCTGCGGAATAGACTTTAGTTCGGCCAGCTTAAGGAAGTACGAACCATCGGCAACGGTATTTACAGCCAGCTTAATAGTTTCGGTTGTTAGCGGCAGCGCCCTGTAATTGATCGCCAGTTGCTGATTATCCGATGAAATACTGGCCAGGCTTACTTCGCCGAGACCAGGTTTGTACGGCGCATCGTATGCCGGGTCATATGCGCTGCCCGCCGTATTCCGGAAGCCAATGTATGTATTGTCGGCATTGATCGAGTCTTTGGCCAGCAGTATTTTAAGGTGTTGAGTGTTGTTCGGCTGAAGAGCGCTCGCCAGGCCTTTTTTGCCCGCCATGAAAAGATACAGCCCTGTATTTTGTGTAGTTGTTTTAGCCGATTCGTTAAATGTCAGCGCCGGCGACGAGCTGCTTGTAGCCAATACAAAAAAACCTTGTCCGCTTGCAATAATATTGCTGCCGTAATTGGTCGATGCCCCACCATACTGGTAGGTGTCGTAATTCTTGGTTAAGGGATTCAATTCGTAAATAGTAGTTGAAACATTCGTGCCGACTATACCGGTGCCAAGTGTTTGCCAATCGATAGCGCATGGGTACGGGTTACCAACAAGGTTAAACCCCCGCACAGCATAATTGCCTCCTGTGCCCGAACCGGTATATCCCAGGTTAGCGGATGATGGTGTATACCAGTCGTGCACAGTAAACGATCCGTAATTCGGCGAACCTGTCACACTCATGGTCACTGATACAGGCACATACGTAGTAACGGTTTCAGCTGTTACAGTCGCCGAGGACCTGTTACCCCTGAAGAAGAAGAGGTAGCCATTGCCTACGGGGAGGTTGTAGTTTGTGCTGCCGCCGTTAAGGTAATAGTTATAGCTTGTAGCATTATTGATCTTGCTTATGCCCCAGAAGTTACCGCTGATAAATGTCGCATTGGATGGTGTTTGATCTTCGCGGTAAAGATATACCGTCGGGTTACCTGACTTATCAAAGCCGTTGGTCGTACCGTTGGTGCCCGTCAAATAAGCATATGTAGCCAAATAATTAATGCTATATATTTTGTTGGAGCTTACCGTAGCCGCATATATTGGCGACGAAAGCAGCCTGTATCCCCTGTACCCGCTGCCACCGGTGAGATAGCGCTGTATAGTCAAATTACCGGTAAGCGTACCGCCCGAGGGCATGGCGTCGAGCGAGGCATCGCCTGTGGCGTCCGATTGTAAGGTTACAGTGGCCGTTGAATTTACAGTTAGCGACGTCGTTGTGGTGGGATAGGTCGAATTAATAATCTGTAGATCGGCGCCCGGTACCACATTCATCGATCCGCTGCCTGCAATAGTGATCTGCGAACCGGAGTGGCATTCAAATGCCGTATTGATCGTCAGGGTAGCACCTGAGTTGATGGTCAGGGTAATATAAGGCGAAGGGTTGGAAGTACCGAACTGGACGATAGCCACACTAGCGCTCGTGGTTACGGTTGGGTCGGGGCCGGTATAACCGCTTCCGCCGGCTATGTAAGCATTATCGTATGCCGTTGGAACATAGCCGAGCGACCAGTTACCTGCCGTCGACCAATCACTGCTGACGCTTCCCGTCCAGTTATTACGCTGGCCCACCGCAATGCTTACCGTTGTACATCCGCTGCCACTGGCATTATAACCGGTTATGGTATAGGTAATCATAGACGAGGTGGCGGTGGGCGTACCGCTGATATAGCCGTCGCTGCTTGTAAAGCTAAGGCCGGAAGGCAGGGTTGCGCTGATTGTATAGCCTGTTAGCAATATTTTGCGAATAGTTGAACTCGTTCCGTTGTTATCGCCGACAAACAGGTTGCCCGAATTATCGGCAACGACGCAATATGGCGCGGTAAATGTAGCGGCTGTCGTAACACCGTTCGTTTCACCGGTAGAACCGCTTCCGGCAAGCGTTGTTACCACGGCTGCCGAAGTGATCATTCTTATTTTGTTGTTACCTTCGTCGGCGATCATCAGGTTGCCGGATGCGTCAAAATCAATGCCCCAGGGGCTTTTAAAGGTGGCGGCAGTACCCGTACCGTTTGTCGAACCAGCCGTGCCGCTGCCCGCAAACGTCGTTGTATTACAAGTACCGCCGGTAGCGACCTCTCTAATTGTATTTCCACCAAAGTCGCAGATATATAAATTGCCCGATCCATCATATACGATGCCCGCCGGTGCGTTTAACTTGGCTGAAGTGCCGGTAGTACTATTTGACTCGCCGGCCGTACCGGTGCCCGCGATAGTGTTTACCGCATACGGACTTGTTACGCTGAGCCTTCTCACTTTATTGCCAGTATAGTCCGTTATGTAAAGAAATGCCACCCCATCGTAGGCGATACCCGCCGGTGCGTTGAACTGGGCCGAAGTGCCGTTGGCGTCAACCTCGCCCGCGGTGCCGGAACCCGCTATGGTTGTTACGGCATACGGGCTTGTCGTACTTACTTTCCTTATCTTATTGCCGCCGTAGTCAGTTACGTAAAGATACCCCGAACCGTCATAAACTATACCCGTCGGGCCGTTGAACTTTGCGGAAGTGCCGGTGGTGTTATCCACTTCGCCTGCCGTGCCGGCACCCGCTATAACCGTCGCTGTACCCGAAGAATTGATCTTATAAATGTAATTTCCTGAATAATCGGTTTCATAAAGATTGCCGGCGCCGTCCGAAACCATCCCACGCGGATTATTGATATTTGAAGCTGACGACACAAAAGTGCTTACTGTGCCAAAGGTTGTTGCAGGAACCGCGCCTCCTGTATTGGCGGGCACCAATGTTGTAATAGCTGAACCTGTTTGATAAATATTGCTTGAAGGGCTGTAACTAATTACCGGCACCTGCGCATATAACACGTTGCATATCAGCACAAAAGCAATGCTTATTCGAAGAGTTGTGTAAAGTCTTCTCATAGTTCAACATTATTAGGTATAGCAGAACTGCTACCGTTTTACGAACTATGTAAAGAGAAAGTTACCATTAATTTTTTATTATTGCCTGAAAATCAGCAATTAACGAAACACGGGTTTATCAAACTGAGAAGAGTCAGCGCTTTATAAGCCGGGCTACATATTTACCGATGATGTCGAACTCGAGGTTTACAACCGAGCCTTTCCGCACCTGCTGCAAGTTGGTATGCTCGAAAGTATAGGGTATAATAGCCACAGAAAAACTGTTTGACCTGGAATTTACAACGGTAAGGCTGATCCCATTAACGCAAATGGAGCCTTTTTCGACCGTTACATTGCCCGCCGAAGCATCATAGTCAAAAGTGTATTCCCAGCTTCCGTCGAGTTCCTTAAAATCGGTACAGGTGGCGGTCTGGTCGACATGCCCCTGGACGATATGGCCGTCCAGGCGGCCATTCATTTGCATACAGCGTTCCAGGTTCACCAGGTCGCCTACCTTTAGTTCGCCGAGATTGCTTTTGCTCAGCGTTTCTTCAATGGCGGTAACCGTGTGACTACCGTCGGTCAGTGCGATTACCGTCAGGCAAACACCGTTATGCGCAACCGACTGATCGATCTTCAATTCCGAAGCTATAGCCGACTCAACGGTAATGTGCAGATTGCCTTGCTCCTGCCGCAGGCCAGTTACCGTTCCTAAAGTTTCAATGATGCCCGTGAACATTCGCCTAAGTGGATTTACTGGCAAATGTAAAAGAATATTTAGAAGCGATTGTCTGGCTTATTTAAAATTGCTTCTTACGTCAGACCGTTTGTTCCTTAGGTCGATGCCGCCTTCGAGTATCGACTTCAGGTTGGCCAGGTAAAACGTCCAGCCCGTTTGACATTGCACGAACAGGTTGCGGGCTGGGTTCGGCTCCTCCTTAATGTTTTCCTGTGTCAGCTCAAGTATGGTCAGGCCGCTGGCGCTGCGGATGTTAATACTGACGATGGTATTGTCTGTGAATGTGAATTTTAGAAAATCGATGCTGTTAACCTCCAGTACCCGGCCTTTTTCTACCGTACTGTCGTCAAAGCCGTGCCACCACCATTCGTAGGTATCCTCTTTCAGGATAAATTCCTGCGGTTCGCGAAGCCTGCCGGTTATGGTATAAAAGTTCGCCTTACGCAAAAACCAGCTTTCCAGGCCCGCGGAAGTGGCCCAGGCTTTGTAAACACTCCGGGCGTCAATGTTAAAATCGGCGGTTATCGTAAATTTTGTCCAATCGTGCTCAGCCATAGCTTATTCGATTATTTCATGGCAAAAATATAACTAATTCACCGGTCGTTTGTTAAATTGCCTTTAAATCTGTCAAGCCGGAAAACATGAAACAAAGCGCCGGAATACTCCTGTACCGCTTTCAAAACAATCAATTGGAGGTATTTCTCGTGCATCCGGGAGGACCCTTCTTCCGGAATAAGGACGAGGGCGGCTGGACAATTCCAAAAGGCGAGTTCGGTGATGATGAAAAGCCGCTTGTCGCTGCCAAAAGGGAGTTCAAGGAAGAGACCGGCAAAGGTATAACGGGCAAATTCATAGAGCTGAGCCCGGTAAGATTAAAAAGCGGTAAAAAGATTTATGCCTGGGCTGTCGAAGGCGATATTGATCACGAAACTATCACGAGCAATTTATTTGAAATAGAATGGCCGCCCCGATCGGGGAAAAAGCAGCTTTTTTCCGAAGTGGACAAAGCGGCCTGGTTTGATACTGACACAGCCAGGCTAAAGGCCAATCCTGCGCAATCGGGTTTGATCGATCAGCTTGAACGGTTACTGGCTTCTTAGGAAAGCTGTTTCCTGTTTTTGACCCAATTTGAGGTGTCAGGGTCTGCTTGGCCGCTCAAGACAGCAGCATTGGCGGCGTTCAACAGCTTCGCCATCAGCATAGCAGCTATCTTTTCTTCATCCGGGTAAGATTCATTCAATACGTCTGGCGTAAAATATTTTTTTACAAAATGAGTGTCGAATTTACCTGAAACAAAGGCATCGTGCTGCATCACAAACTTTCCGAAACCCAGGGTAGTGATGATGCCCGTTACCTGGTATTCGTCTATCGCCCTGACCATACGTTCGATGGCCTCAGTGCGGTCTTTTCCGTACGCGACCAGTTTGGCGATCATAGGATCGTAATAAATAGGAATTTCCATCCCCTGTTCAAATCCATCATCCACGCGGACACCCGGGCCTTTGGGCGTTACATAGGTTTGCAGCGTGCCTATGTCCGGTAAAAAATTATTTGCAGGGTCCTCGGCATAAACACGCAGTTCGATGGCATGGCCGTTAATCTCCAGGTCCTCCTGCTTAAAACTGATCGGCTCGCCGCGCGCTATCTTAATTTGTTCCTTCACCAGGTCGATGCCGGTTATCAGTTCCGTAACCGGGTGCTCCACCTGCAAGCGGGTATTCATTTCCAGGAAATAGAAGTTCAATTGGTCGTCCATAATAAACTCGACCGTGCCTGCTCCTGTATAATTTACCGACCGCGCCACATCAACCGCGCAACGGCCCATCTGTTCGCGTATTTCGGGCGTCAATACAGATGACGGCGCTTCTTCGATGACTTTCTGGTGGCGGCGCTGAACCGAGCATTCCCGTTCGAACAGGTGCACGATGTTGCCATGCGTGTCGCCTAATACCTGGATCTCGATATGCCGGGGCGAGGATACGTAGCGCTCGATGAAAACCGAGCCGTCGCCAAAAGCCGATGTCGCTTCGGATACCGCCAAATGCATCTGCTCTTCAAAGTCATCCGCCTTTTCCACTATGCGCATACCCTTTCCCCCGCCGCCTGCCGCTGCCTTGATGAGAATAGGAAAGCCAACTTCAGCAGCCCTCCGCTTTGCCTCGGAAACATCCGAGATGGCCTCCTCGGTACCCGGCACCATTGGAATATTGTATTTCATAGCGGCCGCTTTGGCTGCCAGCTTATTGCCCATTATTTCCATCGCCTCGGGTGATGGGCCGATGAGTACCAGCCCCGCCTCGCGCACCATTTTTGCGAAGGCAGAATTTTCGGACAGAAAGCCATATCCGGGATGAATGCCCTCGGCTCCCGTTTTTCGGCAGGCGTCGATTATTTTTTCTCCTACAAGGTATGAATGGCTGGAAGGCGCCCCGCCAATATGGACGGCTTCATCGGCATAGCGTACATGGAGTGCATTACGATCGGCATCAGAATAAACAGCTACCGTTTTTATACCCATCTCACGGGCCGAGCGCATTATTCTTAATGCTATCTCGCCGCGATTGGCAACAAGTATCTTTTGCATATCAGCAAATGTATAAGATTTTGAACCGAATAAAGCAAAGGGCCGGCGCTACCTGAAATAAGCCGCCACCATGCCAAACAACTCTTTGAGGTAGTACGTCCAGGTATCCATGGTAGCTATGTTTGGCACAAAGTAGTCGGTGACGCTGATATGTGTTTTACCGGCAATGTAATCGCATGGGTATGGCAAAACATCTATGCCCGCGTTTTTGAAAATATACCGCGCCCGGCGCATATGGAACGCCGAGGTAACCAGCACGTATGGCGGCTGCAAGTGCGATTTTTCCAGCACCTGTTTAGTGAAAGCGGCATTTTCGACGGTGTTTCTTGACTGATCTTCGATTACGATCGCAGTGTCGGGGATCCCCATCTTTTCCAACTGCTCCTTTGCCCAGGTGCTTTCAGTAAAATGATCGCCGCGGGGCCTCGCGTTGCCTCCGCTGATGAAAATATGCGACACCTGTCCCGACCTCTTCAGTTTCAGGCCCTGTACAAACCTGTCGGCATGCCCGTTTAAAACGCCCTGTCCGTTCTTGTCCTCATTCGTAAATCCACCCAGCACAATATCGGCGCTGTAAACTTTATTTTTATCCAGGGCGGCCGGTGGGACATTCCATAAACCGGCATAGAGATTCAGCAGCCATGTATTGGAAAACAACACCAATACGATCAGTGCCACCCGGGTCAGCCTCCTTTTCAGCCGTGGTCTGCCCGTCAACAGAGCTACCAGCAACAAAATGACTGACCAATTAAGCGGAGAAAGGAAAAAAGTAAAAATGGCGGAAAAAATAAAATACATGCCGGTTGAACGTTTATGGAAACATTAGGGTTGGGCAAAAATAAATTTTCTCGCTTTAGGCGTGTATCCGGTAGTAATAATTTTATGTTAGTTTTAAAGGCACGACAACATCTTTAAAATATTTTAATAGCTTAGGTAATCCAATTTAAGCCAACACAATGCCCCAATCTCCTATACTCAGAGAAGCGCCCAAACGTTTGCGCTCCGTCGATGCATTTCGCGCCCTTACTATGCTGTGCATGATCTTTATAAATGATCTGAGCGGTGTAAAAGGTATCCCCTCCTGGATGGATCACGCTAAAAAAATGGAGGACAGCATGGGTTTTGCCGACACTATTTTTCCGGCGTTCCTGTTCATTGTCGGACTTTCCATACCCCTGGCTATCGACCGCAAACTAAAGAAAGGCGAATCGATGGGGGCTATTTCATTGCATATATTGTCCCGTTCGTTTGCTTTGATAGTGATGGGCTTTTTGCATGTCAACCTGGAGAACTACAATCCTGCCTCCATCCTGCCGGAAGGCGCGTGGGAGATATTTATTACGGTCGCGTTCTTCCTGATCTGGATCGATTACCCTGAGAACCTGAATAAAGTGGCCCGGTACCTTCTCATCCTGTCCGGCTGGTGTATACTTATCATCATGGCATTCCTGTTTACCGGCGGCAGGAATGGAGAAACTACCGGCCTGAGGCCTTATTGGTGGGGTATATTGGGCATTATCGGTTGGTCGTATCTTGTGTGCGCCTTTGTGTATTTATTCGTCAAAGGCAATTTCGCAGGTGTTATCATCGCCTTCGCGATTTTTATGGGCTTTAATATCGTCGACCATGCTACGCACCTCGACCTGGTCATCCTGGGAATATACGATGGTTCGTCCATTACGCTGGTAATAGCCGGCATGATAGTCTCGTTGTGGTATACCCGCCTTGCGCCCGGGGGGCATAGCCGAAAGCTGTGGCTTTTGCTTTTCGCGGCCGGATGTGCTTGTATTCTCGGCGGGCTGCTTATTCGTCCATACACCGAAGGTATATCCAAAATACGTTCAACACCGGCCTGGATACTTATATGTATCGGGATAAGTGTACTCATGTTCGAGCTTATGATCTACCTGGTCGATTATAAGGGCAAAAAGAACTGGTTCAAACTTATCTGGCCTGCCGGAACGGCCACGCTTACCTGTTACCTGGTTCCTTACCTGCAGGACGGCTTTTACGACCTTATTCATTTCCATTATCCGCAGATTCTAAATTATGGCTGGGGAGGCTTTTTCCGCTCCTGGGCGGTGGCGTTTATCGTGGTTATCATCGGGGGACTGCTGGAGAAGAAACACCTCAAATTAAAAATTTGACCGCTTTTTGAAGTAGCCGAACCCCATAAATAAAAAAGCCCGGTCCAGTACTCTGGAACCGGGGTTCATGATTGGGTAAAGAACGTATATGTTATTAATCTTACCTATAACAAATCGAGCACTTTTACGCCCTCAAACGGTAAATGTTAGCCGAAATTTTTGACAATTTTTTAATTGATTAACAATCAGTTAATAAAACTTTTCACTTTAAGCGAAAATCTCGGGTCAGTTCAGCACCAACTCCATGAATTTCAGGTCGAGCCAGCGACCGAACTTAAAGCCCACCTCCTTAAAATGCGCTACTTCGGCAAAACCGAATTGCTGGTGCAAACGATAACTCACCGTGTTGTCTGCGTCGATACCAGCCACCATGGCATGCAATTTCATTTCACGCGCCCGGTCTATCAGCGGCTGCAAAAGCATCTTGCTAATGCCTTTGCCCCGATGGCCTGGATGCACATATACCGAATTCTCGACTGTAAAACGATAACATGGCCAAGCCCTGAAATGGCCGAAGCTGCTGAAGCCCGTCACCATGCCTGCGTCGTCAGCTACAAACACCGGGAAGCCGCTGCTTTTCCGGTCGCGGAACCAGGCGAGGCGCATGTCATAGATATGCGGCTGCTCGCTGTATACCGAGGTGGTGTTCAGTATCACATGGTTATAGATATCCAGTATCTGCTGGATGTCCTCTTCGGTTGCATCACGTACTATCATGAGTATCTGTCTTTTTAAAGCCGCTCTCTGCCGGAGAGGGATTAGACTGAGGCTAAACAAAAAAGACGCAAAAATTTGCGTCTTCTCATCTATATTTTACTGTCCCGGTGGCGGAGGGGGAGGCGTACCAGCCGGAGGCGGGCCGCCTGGACCATGTTGCCGTTCGGGCAATTTAACTTCGGGATGCGCCGAACCACGGTGGCAGGTATAACAGTTTACACTGCTTGCCATAACCATGCCGAGCGAATCTTTTTTGCCTTCGAAATATTTCTTATTGATCTTGCTCATCATCACGAACATATGACGGGCGGCTGTTTTCTCGGGTTTTGCATCACTTGCAAAATCCATCTTGTTCGTTTGCGCATCGCGGGCATGACAAAAATTACAGTGCACGCCAAGCGAACCCGCCCAGGTATCCATGATATGGTCCAGTTCGCGGAACGGAATATTTTTTGGCAGTACCTTTAAATTCTTGAGTTTTGGCGGTTCCTGCTGGGGCGCCGAGGCCGCAATGCTGATGGCAACTACACCGGCAAACCCGGCGATAACCATAAATTTCTTGTTTATAGGCATTGTAGTGAGATTTTGGACTAATATAGTTATTTGATTGACATTTCAATGACCGGCAATTAAAAAAAGTAGTTACAACATCTAATTCTGTAGAAATTCTGAATTAAAACCGGTCAAATGTTAAAAAATGTAAAATAATTTGGAATATTACGAAATATTCGTAGATTTACGAAACAATCGTAATAACAATGGAAAAACTAACCCAACAGGAAGAAGAAGCGATGCAGGCTGTGTGGCAAAACGGGCCCGGATCGGTAAAAGATTTCCTTGAAATAATGAACGAGCCGAGGCCGCCCTACACCACGCTGGCCTCCACCATCAAAAACCTGGAGCGCAAGCGCTTTCTTACCAGCGAAAAGATCGGCAATACCTACCGTTACATCCCGGCCATCAGGGAAGAGGAATACAAAAAGCGCTTTATGAGCGGCTTTGTAAGCGATTATTTCCAGAACTCCTATAAGGACCTGGTCGCCTTTTTTGCCAACGAAAAAAAGATCAGCGCCGACGATCTGAAAGAAATTATCAAACTGATCGAGAACCCTAAAAAATAAACGCCATGCCTGCCCTGTTTAACTTACTGTTTAAAATAAACATCGCCCTGGTGCTGTTTTGCCTGGGGTACTATTTAGTGCTGCGCCATTTAACTTTCTATACGCTCAACCGGATATACCTGGTTGCAGCCATCCTGTTCTCGTCAGCTTATCCGTGGATTAACCTGACAGGTTTTGTACAGCGCCACCAGCAATTGGCCGCACCGATGCAGAATGTTATCCTGAGGTGGAAAGCGCCCGCTGAGAACCTCATCAAACCGCTCGGCCAGCCCGATTACTGGCAATGGGCCGAGGTTGTCTTCTGGCTGGGCGTTATTGTGTTCGCCCTGCGTCTTATAACGCAGTTGCTTTCGCTATACAAGCTTTACCGGCGCTCGGACCCCGCTGTTTTGAACGCCCATAAAGTGCGCATCGTCAAAGGCGACATCAGCCCATTTTCGTTCTGGCGTAATATTTATATCAATCCCGGGAATCTTCCGCCCGCCGATCTGCAAAAAGTGCTGGAGCACGAACAAATACACGTCAGCGAATGGCATACGCTGGATATCCTGCTGGCTGAACTAAGCACCGTGTTTTACTGGTTCAACCCGGGCATCTGGCTGATGAAAAAGGCCGTGCGCGAGAACGTCGAGTTCATAACCGACCGGAAGATCCTGCAAAAGGGCGCCGACAGCAAACAATATCAATACAGCCTGCTCAGCGTAAGCATGGCGGGCGCGCCCAACAATCTTGTGAACAATTTTAATATGTCAACCATTAAAAAACGCATCATCATGATGAACACAAAAAGATCGTCCCGCCTCAATCTTACGCGTTACCTGTTCGTAGCGCCTGCGGTTATCGCATTGCTGCTGGTATTCAGCATATCAAAAGCGGATGTTACCAAAAAAGGATTGAACACGCTGCATAGTTTCACCAAAGCCATAACGCACTTTAAATTCGCAAGCGCCGATAAACCGGCTGCGCTCCCTGCTCAAAAAGCGCTTCCTGCCGTATCGGTTTTAAAAACTAAGAATGTAGCCATCAATCCCGACACCATTTACGCCGGAAAATCAAAGGATGGAAAACGGAATATGATGGTCACCAGCGATAAAGGCGTCGACTCAGTCCTCTACGTCATCAATGGCGCTAAATCGGTACGCGCCGATCTGCTCGCCCTCGACCCCGGAAAAATATATAGTCTGGACATGATATCGGCAGATATTGCAAAAAGATATGTCGATTTTACCCTGGATAAACCTGAGGTGTTGTTTGTGACAATCGACGGTTCCGAAAAGGGCATGTCGTTAAAGGAAAGGATCGATAAGGACATGACCAGCGGCGAACTTGCCACAACCCGGAATATGGCTATCGCCGGAAGCCCCGATATTGCGCCAAACCCACCATCGGGTATGTCTTATTCCTATACGGTTAGGGCTTCCGGTTCGAATGATCGCGCACCGGTAACCGTATCGGGTCGCTCCAATAACTCATCGGCTACTGTAGTATCGTCTGATAACGCACCTGACGTAGTTACCATTGACGGCAAAACCCAAACGATAAACAATGCGAGGATAGCAAATGCTCCGGAGGCAACAGGAATAGTTATTGCAGGCAGTGAGGATAAAGTGCCGGCAGATGCAGTAAAGCTCGTCACAACCGACTCGAAGGGTGAGAAACATATCAATTACATGTACGAACCCCAAAAAACGCTATACACCATAAAAACAAGCAACACGGATGAACTTACAGTCGATAATCCGCACATGCTGATCATCATCAATGGTGAAGAAGCCAAAAGCATGAAAAACATATCGCCGATGGACATCCGGTCGCTAACGGTTTTAAAGAATAAAGCTGCTGAAAAGAAATATGGCAGCAAGGGGAAATATGGTGTGATCGAGATCACTACTAAAAATCGTTAATAGGTTTCATTTAATAGTTTGCCCATACGGTTCGGCCGTTCAGCGCGGCCGGACTGTACCGGGATTACTGTGGCCTCAACCCAAACACCATGCGTAAATTTTTCTTCAAGCTGCACCTGTGGGCGTCGCTTACAGTTAGCCCGTTGCTGCTCATATTCGCCGTAACCGGCAGCCTGATGGCGTTTGAACCCGAGCTGGACCATTTGCTGCATGCTAAGCTTTATTATGTAAAACAAGGCGATCATGCGCTCTCGTTGGCGCAGATCAGCGAATCAGTTAACAGGTCTTTTCCGAAGGATACCATCAATCAATACTACCTGTCGACCGACCCGGGTATCTCGTACCAGGTTAGCACCAACAACCGAACGGTTTATATCGATCAGTATTCCGGGCAAGTCTTAGGCACAGCAACCGGGCCCGATTTTTGGAACAAAGCCCAGGATTTTATTCACCAATTGCACCTGCGGCTGGCATTCCGCGACAAACACGATACCGGAGGCGTAATTATAAGCTGGGCGGCAGTGATCATGTTGCTTATTCTACCATCGGGACTGGTATTATGGTGGAAGCAAAAAAGGATTACCGTCAGGAAAAAAAGTAAGGGCCGGCAAGCCTGGTTCGATCTGCACAGCATGATCGGGGTGTTGATTTTCTTATTTCTGCTTGTACCGGCATTGACCGGCGTTATCATGGGCTTTGGAAAAGTGACTACTCCACTCATGTACACGATCACTTCGAGCAAACCCACCATGCAGCCCGACACCAAAATTGATGTGCCTGCCGGGGTTCAAATGATCTCCGCCGACAGCGCTTACCACATTGCCCAAAACGCGATTCCGGGTGCGAAGCCTTTTGACATTTTTGCTTTTGGCGCCGGCCAGGCCTACTACATCCGCTGCCGTTTCCCCGAGGATCTGACGCCGGGCGGAAGAAGCACCGTTATCGTTAATTCGTATACCGGACAGGTAATGTATGCACAAGGCTCGCGAACTGCACCTGCTGGAACCCGTTTGCAGATACTGACCCGAGCGATTCATACCGGCGACGTCTTTGGCATCCCGACCAAGTTCCTGGGGCTGGTGGTTTGCCTGGCGCTCACCCTGCAAATATTCAGCGGTCTGAAGATGTGGTGGATGAGGAAGTATAGCAAACGGCAGAAAGGCAGTGCGTCAGAACCGGCCTGATCGCGCATCCCCGCGTTTATGAATGATCAAAACTATGCGTAGCTTCGCCACTGGCGGAGCTTTCCATTGTGCCGATTACATGAAATATATTACCCGAACCGTTTGGATCTTATCGCTGATAAGCTTGTTCACCGATACGGCAAGCGAAATGCTATACCCGGTGATGCCGATGTTTTTGAAGTCGATCGGGTTTTCGGTTGTGCTGATCGGCATTCTTGAAGGCGTCGCGGAAACTACAGCAGGACTGAGCAAGGGCTATTTTGGAAAACTTTCGGATACAAGCGGCAAGCGTGTTCCTTTTGTACGGTTAGGATATTCAATAAGCGCCGTTTCAAAGCCTATGCTGGCTGTATTCGTTTACCCGCTGTGGATTTTTTTCGCCCGGACGCTCGACAGGCTGGGAAAGGGAATCAGAACCGGCGCCCGGGATGCCATCCTTTCCGGCGAAGCCTCACCCGCAACGAAAGGTAAGGTGTTTGGCTTTCATCGTTCTATGGATACGATGGGCGCGGTTTTGGGGCCGGCGATAGCGCTCGTTTTTTTGTATTTCCACCCCCACCATTATAAAACACTTTTCCTGGTCGCATTTCTGCCGGGCTTATTGGCTATTGGTGCTTCCTTTTACGTTAAAAAAGAGAACAATGACCCGCCCGTGCAAAAGGCCAGGGTGACGTTCTTTTCATTTCTCAACTATTGGCGTACCAGCCCGCCGATATACCGGCGGGTGGTTGCGGGCATGTTGGTTTTTGCGATATTCAACAGTTCGGACTTTTTCCTTTTGCTAAAGATCAAACAATCGGGACTGAACGATACCTGGGTTATAGGCGTATATATTTTTTACAATATCGTATACGCGCTGTTTTCATATCCGCTGGGGAGCCTCGGCGATAAAATCGGTTTAAAAACTATTTTTTTGCTCGGGCTTGCAATGTTTGGGGTGGTATATGGTGTTATAGCCTTCAATTCCAATATCTATATTTTTGCCGGCCTGTTTTTTCTTTATGGAATTTATGCGGCTGCGACGGACGGCATATCAAAGGCATGGATAACCAACATAACGGACAAAAAAGATGCGGCCACGGCAATCGGCACACTTACCGGCTTTCAAAGCATCTGTGCCATGCTGGCAAGCTCGCTCACTGGCGTTGTGTGGTCGCTGTTCGGCGCGACGGCAGCTTTTCTGATAACCGGAGTTATGACGGCAATAGTCATATTATATTTCTTAACCGTGCCCGGGCCGTCGCGCCAGCAGCCGAAAGTCTGAAAAGTTTTAGTTTGCTTAGTCGCCTTCGATCGCATAGAACTTCAGACCTCCGACTTCTGACTTCTGGTTCCAGAACTCAACTCGCCTCCGCCAGCTTCTCATTTTCCAGTAATTCCAGCAAAGCTTTTTCCGCCATATTCAGTTCGGCTATGTTGGTATCCTTTTCCTCGTCCAGTTTGCTGATGTATTTGAAAATTGTACGTTCCTCATAGCTTTTAATAACTGTCGGGTGCACATAATATTTCTTACACACCGAACGCGTATTGCCCAGGTTAACGGCTACTTCATCCAAAACGCTCACGATCTTCTTCTTGCATTCGCTCACTGTGTCAAATTCGCCGGCTTCCTTAAATGCGTACAAAGCGCTTACGCTGCCGGCCCAGGTACGGAAATCTTTGGCGGTAAAGTCCTGGCCGGTAATCTGCTTGAGGTAATCGTTCACATCGCCCGAGCCTATAGCGCGCTTATTGCCATCCTTGTCAAAATACTGGAATAGTTCCCGGCCGGGCAGGTCGCGGCATTGTTTGATCAGTCTTGCCAGCTTGCGGCTATGCAGTGCGACCTTGTGATAAACGCCTTTTTTGCCCTTAAATTCAAAGATCACATCGGCACCTTCTATTTTTACGTGCTTGTTCATCAGCGTGGTGAGGCCAAACGACCCGTACAGTTTTTTGTACGACTCGTTGCCGATACGAATGCTGGTCAGCTCCATGATGCGGATCACCAGCGCCACCACTTTCTCATGATCGAGTTCGTGCCTGTTCAAGTCCTTATCTACCTGCGCACGAATGGCAGGCAGATGTTCGGCAAACAGTTGCATCCGGTAATATTTGGATTGATTGCGCAGCTTGCTCCATTCGGGGTGATAGCGGTATTGCTTTCGCCCGGCCGCATCGACGCCGGTAAACTGCAAGTGACCGTCCTCGTAAGGCGATATCCAAACATTGCTATAGGCCGGCGGGATAACCAGCCGGTTAAAGCGGTGTAATAATTCTTTGCTTTTGACCAACTGCCTATCAGGGTCGTAAAAGCTAAACCCGCTGCCCGATTTTTTCCTGGTATAGCCCGGCATCGAGTCGGAAACGTAACGTAAGCCCGCAGCTTTTGCCGCTATCTTCGGATCGCTGCCGATCTTTTCTAATTTTTTCAGAAGCCTGTTCATGCAAATTCAGAACAGTCGCAAGAGCTTTTAGGTTTGGGCTGACGTGAAAGCTATTTATTTAACCCGTTCATTCGATTCATGCATTATACTGCCTCTTTTATAAATAACAATACATCCAATGGTGTAAATCACTATGGCTATTACACAGAGTATAAGATAATGTGACGGCCCTAAAAGACTTCTAAACCCCTGTTGACGTCGGGGTAAAAACAAAAATGCCGACGCCGTTGCATTTATTGTAGCATGGATGATTATTCCCGGAACAATAGATTGTGTTTTATAATAAACCCAGCCTATAAAAATTCCACCGGCAAAAGCCGGCAGCGCCTGCCACGGGTTCATATGTATTAACGCAAAGAAAATCGCCGAAATTAAAATTGCATTGGCAACTGAATAACGCTTCAATAATCCGTGCAAAATGATACCCCGGCATAACACTTCTTCGAGGATTGGGGCCGCAACCACCATTGTAACAATGGAAAATATGTCTTTCCGAAAGGCATTTTCAAAAAGCTTTTGGATTGACTGTGGCATTGGCATCAAAGTCGATAACCACTCTAAACCAACAATTAGAGCAAGCGCACTAATAATAAATACCGGTATCATCCTTCGTTGTATTTTGCCCCAGGTAATAGCGAAGAAAGCTCTCGTCTGTTTTTGCCTTTTTTTTACAGCGTACCTTATCGTAAGCAGGAGCACGGCCAGGTATGTGACCAAATTCAAAAATGACCTTATCAAAGGTGATTTAATATTCTCATCGTTAAGGAATGCGAGGAAAGCACGAGCAAAAATTCCGAAAACAACCGTTGAAAAGAGTAGAGCAAAAAATATTTTAACAAGAGCTTTCAAATCCGGATATGTAAAGGCGGGTCGGGGGATTACATCGCCCGGACCATCCATTAAAATGCTTCCTGGCTCGGTTTCGGTCATGATCAATATTACGAACTATATTTTTAAGCAGGAAATGCTTAAGCGTTCCTAATTAAGTATATTTGATTAATTACATTTAAGCTTCTAAATATCACCGGCTTATACCCATGAATCTGCTTCCGATCAAAGAGCACCTGCACGAGAACGCAGAATTCGCGGCAAATACCGATTGCCACGATAGCCTGGATATGTGCATCGATTTTTATAAACGAGCAGGCTTTAACCCGCCCTGGATTTGCTATTATGTTCAGATCGACGGGCAATTAGTGGCGGCAGCGGCATTTAAGGGAAAGCCGGTTGATAACAAGGTAGAGATAGCCTACGGAACCTTCGCCTCGCACCAAAACCAGGGCATTGGCACCAGGATAGCCGGGACGCTCGTAAAACTTGCCCTTCAAGCCGACCCTTCGATAAGAGTAACGGCACAGACCTTAAAAGAAGAAAATTATTCGACCAAAATACTCCGCAAAAATAATTTTGTCATCACCGGCACTGCCATCGATGAGGATGAAGGCGAGGTATGGGAATGGGAATATCAAAGTAGTCCGGAAGTCAGTAAGACCGGAAGTCCGAAAGAATAATACTAGCTTCAATCAAAAGATTCGGATGAGGAATGACGTTGTACTGACCATTTCTTGCTTTTAAACGCTCAATTTTACATCCATACAAATCACAGCAACTTATGAAATACAATCTTTTAGGGAACACCGGCGTGGTGGTATCCGAACTTTGCTTTGGCACGATGACCTTTGGCGGCGAAGGCGGCATTTGGGGCAACATCGGCAAAGTGCAGCAGCAGGAAGTTAACGAATTGATGAAAACAGCCGTCGACTCGGGCATCAATTTTATCGACACGGCCAATGTTTATTCTTACGGCCTTTCGGAAAGCCTTTTAGGTCAATCCATTAAAGAAACCGGGATTAACCGCAATGAACTGGTGATCGCAACTAAAGTCCGCGGGCGCATGGGCGAAGGAAAGAATCATGTCGGGTTATCGCGTTTTCACATATTCCAGTCTATAGACGAAAGTTTACAGCGCCTGCAAATGGACCATGTGGACGTTTTGTATGTGCACGCTGTCGATCCGCTGACGCCTGTTGAAGAGATCGTAAGGTCGTTGAACGACGTAGTTCTTACCGGTAAAGTCCGCTACGTAGCCGTTTGTAACTGGCCGGCCTGGATGGTGATGAAAGCCATTGGCATCGCCGAAAAGCACGGCTGGAACAAGTTTATCGGCCTGCAATACTACTACTCATTAGCCGGCCGCGATATAGAAAGAGAGGTCGTGCCCTTGGCGATAGACCAAAACCTGGCCGTAATGCCATGGAGCCCGCTGGCGGGTGGCTTCCTGTCGGGAAAATATACGCGCAGTACGGAAAAGGCGGGCGACTCGCGCCGGGATGTTTTCGATTTCCCTCCGGTAAATAAAGAAAAAGCTTACGATATCATTGACGTGATAAGCGAGATCGGCAAACAGCATGGCGTATCGGCGGCGCAAGTTGCTTTGGCCTGGGTTCGCCTGCAAAAAGGCATTACCAGTACCATCATTGGCGCGAAACGGGCAGACCAACTGCTCGACAACGTAAAATCGACTGAGCTCGTACTGTCAGCCGAGGAATTACAAAAGATCAGCGATGTGAGCGCGCTGCCAAAGGAATACCCTGGCTGGATGGTTGAAAGGCAGGGTGCTGATCGTATAGTAAAGTAATTTATCAAAGTCCTGAGTCTTTAGTCCAAAGTCTTGAGTCGAATCCGGTTTGAAAAGATTATGACTTTAGACTAAAGACTCAGAACTTATGACTTTAACAACGTATTCCACCTGCTCCGGGTGTACATCCAGGTGCGTTACAAAGCGGATGCGGTGCGTATCTGTGGCATTGGCTTTAATGCCTTTTTCCAGCAGTTTTTGAAGAATTTCTTTTGCCGGCTGCACCGTATCGAACAAAACGAGATTGGTGTCGGCCGGCATTACATATTTCACCCAATTTTGCCTGCCAAGTGCATCGGCCAGTATTTGTGCATGCGCATGATCGATACTGAGGCGATGAACATGATGATCGAGCGCGTAGATACCTGCCGCTGCCAAAAAGCCCGCCTGGCGCATACCTCCGCCCAAAACTTTACGCACGCGACGTGCATATTTGATCGTGTCTTTACCGGCCAGCAAAACCGAGCCCACCGGCGCGCCCAAACCTTTGGACAAGCAAACCGAAATGCCATCGAAATATTGGCCGTAGTCGGCAGCTTCGTCGCCAGTCTTAACCAGGGCATTAAATATCCGTGCACCGTCTAAGTGCAATTTCAATCCTTTCTCGCGGCAAAGGGCCGCGATGGGCTTAATGTCGTCTAAAGTATAACAACTGCCTCCGCCTTTATTTACGGTATTCTCCAGCACGACGAGGCTGGTTCGCGGATAGTGGACGTTATTTACGTCATTGATCTCCGGCGCTATCATTTCGGCTGTGATCCTGCCCCGATCACCGTCGAGCAAGCGCACCGATACAGCCGAATTGAATGCGATCCCGCCGCCCTCATAACGATATACATGCGAGCACTGGTCGGCTATCAGTTCGTCCAGCGGCTGGGTAAAGGATTTGATGGCGATCTGGTTAGTCATCGTCCCGGATGGGCAAAATAGGCCCGCTTCCATCCCAAACATGGCTGCGGCTTTCGCCTCCAGTTCGTTTACAGTTTCGTCCTCGCCAAAAACATCGTCGCCAACTTTGGCGCTCCACATGGCTTCCAGCATACCCGCCGTGGGTTTTGTAACAGTATCGCTTCTCAGGTCGACAGTCATCATAAATCAATGGAATTTGCGTTATTTTGTATTGGTTTCTGTTATGCGTTCAATTTTAATCATTTTATTCTTCTTGCTGCTATCCGTATCAGCAAAATCACAAAAATGGCCTGCCGGCGCCTTTACCGATATGAAAGGCAACCGGGTGACGGGGTTTATCAATCCGAATCCTTCAGGCAAAGGCCCCATCAAAGACGAAGGCTTTATTGAATTTAAAGACGACGAAAAAACCCATCCTTACAAACTAAGCGCCAGTGAACTGAAATCGTTCATTGTCGGCAAGGACAGCTTTGTGGTGGCGCATGCTCCTCAAAACACGCTCTGGACCAAAAAAGAGCTGGATTTTGTAAAAGTTGAGATCAATGACGAGGACACCAAACTATACGTAGCTATCGTAGGTACCGATCGCGGCCACGGCAGCGGGTTTGGTATCCACCCGACCGGCGAAATAGGCATGGGCACAGGCTTTGGCGGTTACGGCGGCTATGGAACGGGCGCCGGAGGTGGTGTGGGCATCGATCTCGGCGGCGGAGGCGGTGGTTATTCAAAAGCGGAGGCGACTTACTACTACGGTCCCAATACTGCTGAAATGCAGATGGTAACGCCACAGAATTTTAACGATGTAATGGGCGATATTATGGGCGACGAGCCGGATGTGCTGGATAAGATCAATGCGAACCAATTTAATTTGGGAAATATCCAAAAGCTGATCGCCTATTATAAACAGGTGAAGAAAGCTGAAAGCGAAAAGCAAAAAGCTGAAAGCCAGCAAAATTAAGCTTTGGACTTTGAGCTTTCAGCCTTAAGCTCACAAATTCTGCGCTATCACGAACCCGCTTGCCCAGGCCCACTGGAAATTATAACCGCCGAGCCAGCCGGTAACATCCACACACTCCCCGCCGAAAAACAGACCAAGAACTCTTTTTGCTTCCAGCGTTTTTGACGAAAGCTCATCCGTCGACACCCCGCCGCGCATTACTTCCGCTTTGTCGTATCCCTTGTCGCCTGCCGGCTTTACCCTGAATTCGTGAATCAATCCTGCAATTTGGTCTATATCTGTCTTGCTTAGCGACGCCAGGTTCTTTTCGATAGGGAGTTTCCCGCTCAAAGCTTCGGCGAACTTCCGGGTAAACAATCCCGCCAGGAAAACCAACAGGGTTTTGCGTCCGTTTTGCACTCTTTCCTGTTGGATCAGTTCAACAATATTTTGATGAGGCAGCAGGTCGATATAAATATATTCGCCGGGCCGCCAGTAGGATGATATTTGCAGAATAGCCGGGCCACTAAAACCCCAGTGCGTGAACAGTATATTTTCTTCAAAACTGATCCTGTCATTCCAAACCCGGCAGAATATGCTATTGCCCGACAACCGCTCGTACCACGGCTGGTCCTTACCTGTAATGGTAAGCGGCACCAGCGCCGGGGCGGTTTCGGTCACTTTTAAACCAAATTTGCGTGCTATTCTTAAGCCCCGGTCGGTAGCACCAAGTTTTTGCACCGGCAAGCCTCCTGACGCGACTACGACTTTTGGCGCAAATAAAATCTGCTTCGATCCATCAATATTAGCAGCCACCTGAAACCCTCCCTCAACCCGCATCACGTCCGCCACCTCTGCATCACACCATATCTCCTGCCCCAAATCGGCGCAAAGACCGGTAAATAGGCTTACAACATCCCTGGCTTTGTTACTCACCGGGAACAATTGACCCAGCGTTTTTTCCTGCCCCGCAATGCCATAGGCCTCAAAAAAACTGATGGTGTCTTGAACCGTCCATTGGGCGAAAGCCGATTTGCAGAAATGCTCATTTGCGGAAATGAACTGCTGTGCTGAAGCGTACAGGTTGGTATAATTGCATCGGCCTCCCCCGCTGATGAGTATTTTGGCTCCGGGCCGGTCGTTCTTTTCCATTAGCAGAACCCGTTTACCCAAAAAGCCAGCCTGTACAGCGCACATCAGCCCGCAGGCACCGGCGCCGATTATTATCGCGTCAAATTGGGTTTGTTTTGCTAAATTTGTACTCATGGACGGGGTGTCGCAAATATCTGAATTTGGAAAGATATTCATCTTCCTCATTACCGGTATCATTATGGTGGGACTGGCGTTCTTTGTCACCCGCCTGCTGGCGCCTAAAAATCCCACGCCGGAAAAGCTTACGTCGTACGAATGCGGCGAGGAGCCGGTCGGAAGCGCGTGGATACCTTTTAATTCACGTTTTTATGTTATCGCCCTGGTATTCCTTTTGTTCGAAGTCGAAATGGTGTTCGTATTACCCTGGGCTACGGTTTTCGGCAATAAGACGCTGAATAGTGCCGACGGCCGCTGGGGCTGGTTTTCGCTGATCGAAATGTTTATTTTCCTGGGCATCCTGGTGCTGGGGCTTGCCTATGTTTGGGTAAAAGGCGATCTCGACTGGATAAAACCCAGGCCGGTGACACCTACTGTTGATAGCCAGGTGCCTGTGTCGCTCTATGAAAGGCTAAACCTGCAGCAAAACGAGTATAAGGTAAAAGAATTTAAAGCGGAATCGGAGCCGGTCCCGACGGAAAACACTGTGACTGCCTCCATTACTACTACAGCGAGACCCGCATTTAAACCCATGTTTAAAAAACCCGGCAATGAGTCCTGAAAGCATGAACGAAAGCGGCGGCGTGATCGTCACCAAAATGAACGACCTGCTCAACTGGGCAAGGCTTTCGTCGCTGTGGCCGCTCAGTTTCGGTATTGCCTGTTGCGCGATAGAAATGATGGGGTCCTTTGCGTCGACCTATGATATGGACCGGCTCGGCGTATTCCCGCGGCCGTCGGCCCGCCAGGCCGACGTGATCATCATTGCGGGTACTGTAACCTTCAAAATGGCCGAGCGCATTAAGCGCCTGTACGAGCAAATGCCGGAACCGAAATACGTGATCTCCATGGGCTCGTGCTCCGATTGCGGCGGTCCTTACTGGCAGCATGGTTATCATGTAGTAAAAGGCGTTGACCGCGTGATACCGGTGGATGTATACGTGCAGGGCTGCCCTCCCCGGCCCGAAGCGCTGATAGGGGCCATTATCGAATTGCAAAAAAAGATCGAAAAAGAAGCACTGATCAAAGGGTGACGGTGCGATTAGCTGTGTTCTCACGAACATCGGCCAACCGCTATGTCAAATATCTGGCAAATCGATTAGATTTGCTTGAAACCATTCTCATTACATGAAAAAGAGCCTTCTCCTGACTGCCTGTTTTGCCATCATTCTATCGGTTAAGACATTCGCACAACCTACCAACCGCGTAATGTCTATTTTCCCCGAAAATACAACGTTATTCGACAACATACCCTATGCGAACGATACGTTAAAAAAACACCTGCTTGATATCTATCTGCCGCAAACGCATCTGGATAAATACCCTGTCGTGATCTGGATACACGGCGGGGCATGGATGTCGAACGATAAATACGCCGATATGAGCTACATGAAGCAAACTATCAGGGCGCTGATAGACAGCGGCTACGCCATTGCTTCCATCGATTACCGCTGGAGCACACAAGCTATATTTCCGGCGCAGATACGGGATTGCAACCAGGCTATCGAATACCTGTACGAACACGCAGAACAATACCGGCTCGACCGCAAACGCTTTGCATTAATGGGATTTTCCGCGGGCGGGCACCTGGCTAATCTGCTGGGTTTATCGAACAACAGCGACATTAAAGATTTCTACGCCGATGGCAGGAAGCCAAATTTTAAGATCAGGCTGGTGCTTGACTTTTATGGTCCGTCAAATTTCTTCACGCTTAAAGGCCACGATTCAACTGACCCGAGGAACCCGATCACTTTACTTTTAGGCGGCACGGTAGCCGATAAATCCAACCTGGCCAGGGAAGCAAGTCCTATTACGTACATCGATAAAAAGGATCCTCCTTTTCTTATAGTCCAGGGCGAAAAAGACGAATCGGTAAACCCCGATCAAGCCACTTCGTTCCAGGCAAGACTGAACGCGTCCGGCGTTCCGAACGAACTAATCATCGTTCCCGGAGCGCCGCATTACGGTGTGATGTTCGATGCCGAAAATATCCGGCAAAGAATATTCGTCTTTTTGGGAAGATATTTAAAATGACGAGGACTTCGATACTTTGTCGTACTCTTTAATGATCTCTTTCAGCAGCGATTGAAGAATAACCGCGTTCCATTCGATCGAGAACAGGCAGCATTTATATATCCGTGAATCCTTATTGTGGTGTATCATGAAGTAGTTCTGATAACTCTTTATAGCTATTTCGTTCCACCTGAGTTTATTGCTTTTATCGAACGAGATGCCATCGGGATAAAAAGTTACGCCAGCCAGTTCGAAACTCATCTGCATATTGTACAGTTCGATATAATAGTTTAGCTGGTGATCAATATAATGATCCCAAAAAGTTTGGAGCAGGTCGGCCCAAACGTTATAATAAATTTTTTTCCTGATGCCGAAATAACTGTTCAGTTGTATCCGGAATATCTCATTTTTAAAATCCCTGACCTCGATGAAATACTGGCTGCCAAATTCAAAGCCTGCACAATACAATTGTTTAATGCCGAACCTGAACGCCGCGATGTTTTCGTCGCGTATAAATATGCCGCGGCCGAAACTCATTGGTCTTTTGATGGTCAAGCCACCAGGGGTAAAAACCACTTTTTTCAGGATCTTATTTTGGAGTAATCCAGGAATTGCAACGGTATTTTCAGGGTCTGTCATCAATAAAATAAATTTAAATAAAATATTACCTATTAATAAAGAATGTGCATAAATATTTCGTTTTTGTTAAAACAATATAAAAAAATGTTTATTAATGCATGGCCACTAAGTATAGCCTATTAATTATCAGTTATTTATCAAATTTATATGCAGAAATCTTATCCACGCTGTTTTTTCCACATCAAGTATGAATAACTTACGGGGTAACATATTTTCGCAAAACAGTGCCGAATCGAAACAACGCCCCGGCAATCTTTTCGGTTAGGTTTATAAAAAACCCTGCAAGTATATGCAGGGTTTCAAAATCATTGTGCAGGGCGTTATTTAGTATCCAACACCGCGTCGAGCCCATGAACCACACCATTAGAAGCAGGCAGGTCGAAGCCAGTAACCAATGCGGTGTTACCGTGATCGTCGGCAAGTTGCAGCTTACCGCCCACAACGGATAATGTTACGTTCTGGCCATCGAGTGTTTTCAGTTCAACCTTCCTGTCCTTCGATGCGCTCAAGGCCTTAATGATATCGGCCTTAGTGTATTTTCCGCTTACCACATGGTATTTCAAAACCGTTGCCAGCTTTGCCGGGTCTTTGGCCAGGCTGTCGGCTTTGGTAGCAGAAAGTTTTCCAAAAGCTTCGTTGGTCGGCGCGAAAACCGTGTAAGGCCCGGCGCCATCGAGGGTACCGCTCAGGCCGGCTACCCTTGCAAGCATCCCGGCAACATTGTAATTATCTGATGTAGCCATAGCAGCTACTACATCGCCGGAAGCGGCTGGGGCTGTTGCGGGCGTAGGTGCTTGTGCAGATACTTTATTCGAGAACAAACTGATGGCTAATAGCGCCGCGACGATTAAAATTGGTTTTTTCATATAGTTAATTTTTCTGTTTAGCAGATGTTAATAACGGCCAGCGGCCGCTAAATTCTTATATCCAATTATAAACTCACTTTTTTTAAAATGGTTCGAGTAAAATAGAAAAGTTTTAGATGAAAGTAAACCTTTTTTAATTGTAAATTATATGTTACAGTGTTTAAGGTACACTAAATAAAAAAGCATCCCCGGTAAGAGATGCTTTGCAGTTAACCAACCTGCCGGCTCAATCTTTCACGTCAAATTTATCTATATCGAGCCTTATTTTATCATCCGGCTCATCGCCGCTTTCCGCCAGCAGCGTTACTTTACCGTCTTTGCCCTCAATAGTGACGGTATAATCCCTTGACTCTCCCTCCTCATTGCTGAGCGTAATATGAAGCCTGGTTTTCCCGTCTTTAAACGGCACTTTCCAATCGCAGCTATCCGACTTTACTTTACCGGTCATTTTATGATCGCCGTTATCATTGCTGATAGAGACACTGATATCGGACTGGTTAAATTCGACGGTGGTTTTTTCATCGTCCGTTCCTTTCAATGTGCCCTGGCTGTCTAAGTGCTGTGTTTTGGACGAGCTAAGACTTACTTTTTTGTCGCATTGCGCCAGACTTATTGTACTGCCGGCTGCCAGCAGTAAAAATGTAGTTAAAATCGCTTTCATGTTGATTGACTTATCTTTTTATCCAAAGATATATGTTTTATATTGTACCATGCAATACATAGTTCTATGATTTATTTATTATTTGGCACAAGTAACTGATTACCAGTTGATAAATTTTTGATTTCCAACATTAGTCAACAGGATTTTGCATTTGGTTGCATTTAATCTTAAAACTTTCGGCTTGTCACGCCCTCATTGAAAATGCCTATGGCTTTTTAAAAGATTAGGGTTAAATTTGCCCCTTCTGAAATGAAAGCGTTTTACGGCGACCTCAAACTTGGCATCCTCGGCGGAGGGCAGCTTGGCCGCATGCTGATACAGCAGGCCATCAACTATAATGTTACCATAAAAGTTCTCGATCCCGACCGCGATGCGCCCTGCCGCAAATTGTGCGATGAATTTATTGTCGGCTCACTGAGCGACTATGAAACCGTTTACAAATTCGGTAAGAAGGTAGATATGCTCACCATCGAGATCGAAAAAGTAAATGTGGATGCCCTGGAAGCTTTGGAAAAGGAAGGGGTGCTGGTATACCCGCAACCGCGCATCATCCGCCTGATACAAGATAAGGGCCTGCAGAAGCAGTTTTTTAAGGAAAACGGTATACCGACGGCCCCGTTCCAGGTTATATCCTCGGCCGATCAACTAAAAAATACCACTATCCCCTTCCCCTACATCCAGAAATTGCGCCGCGATGGATACGACGGCAGGGGCGTTTACAAGGTGATCGACGAATCATATCTTGAAAAAGCGTTTACCGAACCGAGCCTCATCGAACATTGGATAGATTTTGAAAAGGAAATAGCTGTTATCGTCGCCCGTAACGCCGACGGCGAAATTAAGGCGTTCCCGATGGTGGAAATGGAATTTAACCCGAATGCTAATTTGGTAGAATTTTTGGTCTCGCCGTCCGACTATCCTCACCCTATTCACGAGGAAGCTGAACGTATTGCCAAAAAGGTGGCGGAATCACTCAACATCGTGGGATTGCTGGCCGTTGAAATGTTCCTTGACAAAGAAGGGAATATATTAGTGAACGAACTGGCGCCGCGACCGCATAACAGCGGCCACCACACCATCGAGGGCAACGTGGTGTCGCAGTTCGAGCAACACCTGCGCGCCATATTTAACCAGCCGCTGGGCTGCACCGACAGCCTGAACCATGCCGTAATGATCAATATTTTGGGCGAAGCAGGTTATGAGGGCCCGGCGGTTTACCAGGGTATAGAAAAAGTGCTGGAATGTACCGGCGTTTATGTACATTTATATGGCAAGGCGCTTACCAAACCTTTTCGTAAAATGGGGCATGTGACCATAGTGGATAGTGATCGGGAAAAAGCGATTGAGAAAGCGAGATTTGTGCAGAAGACGTTAAAGGTGATTGCGTGAAAGTTATTTGATAATGAAAAATGTTGTTTTGATCATAGCAATAACCATTTCTTCATTAGCAGCCTATTGTCAACATCCATACAAGCAAAGTTTAGGATCAATTGCTCAAATAACTTTCCCTGATACTCCAAAGGTCGAATTTGGTAGCAGAGCAACGTATTATGCTTGCAAAGATAATTCATCAGATATTTTCTTTGCCCAGGTAACTGACTTTCAATCAGATACACTTCAACTGAAAACTATTAAATCGGTATATTCAGCGTTTATCTGGGACGTACTGAAACCTTTGAAAGGAGAATTACTAAATAAAAAGGAAGTACAATTCGGCAAGCTTAGAGGAGTATCATTCAACTTCAAGTGCAATTTAAAAGGTACTGGGTTCTATGGATACGAAAATGCCTTTTTGATTGACGAGCACATGGTTAGCTATTCATTGTTATCTCCTGATTCAATCGAAGTCAACGATAAGAAATTAAGATCCTATTTTGATTCGTTCGTTACCTCACCTGAAAAAGCAGCAGATTTAGACGGAAAGAGTGGTATTTTAGCAGGTGTAATTATGTTCTGCGGGATAGTTTTTTGGACTTTAGTTGTAATATTTGTGGTGAAACGAGTTAAAAAGAAGAAAACATATACATGGCCCGAATAAGACGAATATTAATCATATCAACACCAATAAACAATGAACCAACCTAAAGTCGGCATAATCATGGGCAGCAAGTCCGACCTGGGCGTCATGCAGGACGCTGCCGATGTTTTAAAGGAATTAGGCGTGGCGTACGAGATCACCGTCGTATCGGCGCACCGCACACCCGAACGCATGTTCAGTTATGCCAAATCCGCTGCCGACCGCGGCCTGAAAGTGATCGTAGCCGGCGCCGGGGGCGCCGCCCATCTGCCAGGCATGGTGGCTTCGCTAACGCACCTGCCCGTTATCGGCGTTCCGGTAAAATCCAGCAACTCCATCGACGGCTGGGATTCCATCCTGTCCATCCTGCAAATGCCCAACGGTATTCCCGTAGCAACAGTAGCCCTCAACGCAGCAAAAAATGCCGGCATCCTGGCCGCGCAGATCGTTTCCACGGGCGATGAAACACTGGTTAAAAATTTGATCGATTACAAAGAGAGTCTCAAGCAAAAGGTGGAGGAATCGGCAAGGGAGATGGAAGGCAGGTAGTCCGAAAGTCGGCAAGTCCGCATAAGTCCGGACTCTAAAAATCAATTCATCATCGGATTCTCAGGAAAATTGGCAATATGCGCGTAGCGCTGGCCAAGACCTTTTACCACGTCCTTCCAAAGATTTTGCTCATCATGGGAAAACAACATCGCCGGATCGTATTTATCCGTCACTATCCAGGCGTCGTCGCCAATTTCCGCATCCAACTGGCCCGACGTCCAGCCTGAATAACCCATAAAAAATCGGATATCGTCCTTGCTTAGCTGGTAACTGGTCAGCAGTTCTTTCACCGTATCAAAATCGCCGCCCCAGTAAACGCCCTCGGCCAGCTCAAGGCCGCCTTCTATCTTTTCGGGCACGCGGTGTATAAAATGCAGTGTTTCGGCGCCTACCGGGCCGCCTATGTAAACCGGCATTTCTGAATATGCAATATCCGGTACCAGATCGCCTAACTGGTATTCGCTTTCGTGGTTCAGCACAAAGCCCACAGCCCCTTCGTCGCCATATTCAGCCAGAAGGATAACCGACCGCTTAAAGTTGGGATCGAGCATAAAAGGTTCAGACACTAACAAACGGCCGCTATCGGGCGCAATGAGGCTAAGCATAAGTGTGAATATATTAGTGATAACGCGTTATGTAAAAATATGTTCATTTATTAAAATATGAAATAGCCCAACCACTTAGGGTGCAATTAATTTGTAAGTTTGCACAAATGGACCAAACGGACATACAGAATATACGTAACGAATACCAGGCCGCAAAATTGTCTGAAAGCGACACCGCCGCCGACCCTATAAAACAATTTGATAAATGGTTTAAGGAAGCGCTGGCGTCACAGCAGCATGAGCCGACGGCTATGACCCTTGCTACCGCCACACCCGACGGCCGCCCCTCGGCCAGGATCGTACTGATGAAGGGATTTGACAAAGAGGGTTTTTCGTTTTACACCAATTATTTGAGCAGAAAGGGTAAAGAGATAGCCAAAAACCCGTTGGGGGCGCTAACCTTCTTTTGGGATACGCTTGAAAGGCAAGTCCGTATTGAAGGTACCATTGAAAAGCTGAGCCGGGAAGAATCGGAAAAATATTTCCATTCGCGGCCCAAGGGAAGCCAGGTAGGGGCCGTGGCCTCGCCCCAGAGCCAGGAGATACCCGGGCGCGAAGGACTTAAAAAAAAATGGCAGGAACTGGAGGCCCAATACGCTGGCAAGGATATTCCTAAGCCATCGCATTGGGGTGGATATATCCTGAAACCGAGGATGATCGAGTTCTGGCAGGGACGGCCGAGCCGCCTGCACGATCGTATCCTGTACAAAAAGACCGATAACCAAAACTGGAAAAAAGTCCGCCTGGCACCATGAGTTTTGATGAGATCAAGTTATTACTGATAGCCAAATTGGGCGAAGATGTTATAGCCGGCGAGGAAACAGGCGGTCTGCAACCTGCCCTGCTGATCGATCCGGGCCGCATTGTGGAAGTTTGCCGTGAATTGAGAGATAATCCCCGCACCTATTTTGACTTTTTGTCCTGCTTGAGCGGTGTGGATTACGGCGTAGACGTTAACCGTTTTGGGGTGGTGTACCATTTGGCCTCTATCCCCTACCAAACCACGCTTACGCTAAAAATAAGCAAAGAAAACAGCCGCGATGAGGACGACCTGCCGTCATTTCCAAGCATCACACCGGTTTATGGCGCGGCAAACTGGCACGAACGTGAGGCTTATGAAATGATCGGGATTTTTTTTGAAGGACATCCTGATCTGAGAAGACTTTTATTACCTGATGATTGGGAAGGCTATCCTCTCAGGAAGGATTATAGTACTGTAGACAAATACTATAAAGGTATAAAAATAGATTAAAAACAAGCGTCATGGCGAGCGATAGCGCGGCCATCTCTGCAAATGCAAATCGATAGCGCTTTTCGAATGCACAGTTCAGAGATTGCCTCGTTCCTCGCAATGACGGATTTGCAATATAATTCGAAATTGAACATTCGAAATTCAAAATACGAGGAAGCCTTTGAGCGCTACCAGCAAAAAATAGCGAACGCATCAACGGAGGATATGGTCCTTAACATGGGGCCACAGCATCCGTCGACGCATGGAGTGTTAAGACTGGAACTGATCACCGACGGCGAGATCGTAAAGGAAGTAATACCGCATATCGGTTACCTGCACCGCTGTTTTGAAAAGCACGCCGAATCGCTTACTTACCAGCAAACCATTCCATTTACCGACCGAATGGATTACCTGGCCTCGATGAATAACAGCCATATCTGGTGCATGGGCGTCGAGAAGATGCTCGGTATCGACAAAGATATTCCCAAACGTATCGAGTATATCCGCGTGCTGGTTTGTGAAATGAACCGCATCGCCTCGCACCTGATCGCTATCGGTACTTATGGTATCGATATCGGTGCTTTTACGCCTTTCCTCTGGTGTTTCCGCGACCGCGAGCATATTATGGGCATGCTGGAATGGGCCTCCGGATCGCGGATGCTTTACAATTATATCTGGGTTGGCGGGCTGTTTTACGATCTGCCGGTCGGTTTTGAAGAGCGCTGTCGCGAATTTGTCGAATATTTTAAACCTAAACTGGCTGAGCTGAACGAACTGCTGACCGATAACCAGATATTTATCAAGCGGACGGCCAATGTTGGCGTTTTGCCCATGGATGTAGCCATTAACTACGGCTGCTCGGGCCCAATGCTGCGCGGGTCGGGCTTGAAGTGGGATCTGCGCAGAATCGATGGTTATTCCGTTTACCCTGAACTGGAATTTGAAGTCCCTATAGGCAAAGGCGAAATGGGCGCCCTCGGCGATTGCTGGGACCGATATAAAGTGCGCGTGGATGAGATAGAACAGTCTCTTCATATTATTGAGCAATGCCTCGACCGGCTGCAAAAAGAGCTAAAACGCACGCCTGACTTCGATCCGCGCGCCAGGATGCCGAGAAAGCTTACCCCAAAACCGCAGGATTACTATTTCCGTGGCGAAGGCGCAAAAGGCGAGCTCGGTTTTTACTTCATCCATGATAAAAAGAAGGAACTGGACAAGGAGGGCAACATCCGGCTAATGGACACCGAGGTACCGTTCCGCGTAAAATCGCGCGGGCCCAGTTTCTGCAATCTTTCTGTACTGCCCGAAATATCCCGTGGCGTTATGATCGCCGACCTGGTTGCTATTATCGGCTCGATTGATTTCGTTTTAGGCGAAGTAGATCGTTGATATGAAAATACGCGGCTGGTCAAATGCGCAACGGGTTAAAGCATCGTAGCTTTCTTCGAAAAATAAAATTTTGACCCCGATCGAAATTTATTGGCTTTTTTAGGTGACGTTTTACAGTCGCTATCGCTATCAAATTATCTTTTTCGCCACTTCCAGTCCGCTTGTCAGCGCCGCTTCAACGGTGCCCATCGATGGGCCTTCATAGATAAACTCCCCAGCAAAATATAGTTTATCGTCGACGGGTTTCGATAGCACTTTCCTGGCGTTGTGTGATCCCAGCATATCGTACACATACGAACCCAGCGTAAAGGGGTCGGTGGTCCAGTTGGCGATCTTCCAGCCGGTCAGCATACGCATCAGTTCCTTCTCCTCCTTATCAAAAACTTTGGCCAACGATTTGATCCCGGCATGTAAAAATTCCTCGTCGGTCATTCCTTTCCTTTTTTCGGCCGGTATTCCACCAAGCCAGCCGGTCAGCAGACCTGTATGCAAAGGATATTGTGTCCACCATGTCGGTATAGCTTCGGCGGACATGACAAAGGTCATATGCTCGCGGCCGCCCTCTTCCCAAAACGGCTCACTAAACTCCAACAGCAACTTAACGATCGCGCCAAAACCTATCTGTGCAAATGCTTCTTCATATTTCGCTATAGCCGGTTGAAAAGTCAATTTACCTGCCTGCAAAACACCCAGGGGCAATGCAAGTATCACCTGCTCTGCCTCGTATTCCAGCCCATCAGCTAACACGACCTTTACTTTTCCAGCACTCCTTTCGATACGAGTTACTATACTGTTCAAATAAAAAACCGTACCCTGCCTGCGGCTTTCTTCCGCCAGGTAGTTAATAATTCGGGTATAACCACCGGCAATACGGTATTGCGCGTCGTCATCCTCGGTCGACCATTCTTCTCGCAAGGCTAAAGCGCTCGCTTTGTCCGGGTCGGCGGTATCGTATCCGGAAACAAACCGGGTTACTGATTCGCGCAAACGATCGTATTTCTCTTCGCCGAAATTTTGTCTTAGAAATTCACCGATGGCAATATCATCCTTCAATTTATAGAGCCCCACCATCAGTTCATCCCATCCGGGTGTATCCCACTGTCCCTTCACAAGCCTTCCATCCTGGTATTGCCACATCTCAAACGATTGCGAAATATATTCAAGGCCGGCATCGTTAATTATCTGCATAGTCACCGGCAGATTGCCATGTACGAACTCAGCCCCCAATTCCGCGTGTTTAAAAACAAACCCATCGCCGACGGTGTGTATACGGCCGCCTATCCTGTCGCGCGCTTCCAATACGATCACCTTTCTGCCCGCTTTTGAGAGCATGTAAGCGGCCATGAGCCCTGCCGCACCGGCCCCGACTATCAAAATGCCTTCATCCTGCATACAGGGTAGTAAGTTAGGCAGTAAATCAGCTTCAAACAAGTGTAAAAACGCGAAAGCCTGGAGGAACCGGGCTCTGCTTTCAAAAGATGGCCGTTGAATATTATTTTGTTTTTGCCGGAATCCTTATAACCTGTTTCGCCACATTCCAGCCTCCAACCGATATCTGCGGCTCAGTAATATCAAGTTTCGCTTTAGGTGCGCTTACCGTAACTGTCGTCTGCTCGTGCGGCGCGAGGGTGATATAATTGGCTGTCCAATAGCTGGGCATTATTTCTTCGCCATCTTTCATAAGCTGAGGCCGGACGAAGAACGCCACCTTGTCGCTATTGTTGACTACCTGTAAGGTCCAGCTATCTTCGTCGCGGCCTTTTTCAGTCTTCAATATTTTCACCTCAACCCGGGTTTGCGGCATTTTGTTGAAAGCGGTAAAATCATTACCAGGTGACAGCCAATAAACGTTGTGTGACACCGTTTTGCCTGTCGCATCTTTCAAATTCATGATCACAAAAACCGGCTCGCTGATGGCCTTTAAGGCATCTTTCATCGGAATGATCTCCTGTGCGCCGGTGGTCGCCAAACCAACATGTTCTGCATGCAGCGAGTTCAGCAACTTGCCGTTAACGGCATAAATCGCAACTTCTGCCTTCATCATGCCGGTAGCGTGGTGTGTACGGTTAATGATCGCTGCGGTCGAGTCGTCCTGGTTGAACTGTATATGTATTGGCTGGCAGGCATTCTGCATGGCATAATAACCGGCGTTGGGCTCCAGGTACCAATCGTATATTTGCCAGACCACGCTCGGCAAGGCGGCGTTCAGCTTCCAGAGCATCACGCCGCCGGTTTCGTTAAGTTTATGTTCGGCGGCCTCAAATATGCCCTGGTAGCCAACATAGTTCATTAGCTGCATTTTATCCGAATACCTTTCCATCGTTTCGGGCTGACCATAACGCTTCACCATTTCATTGATGTAATTATCGTACCGGGCAGCTCCTGTTGCCGCATCGTGGTATCCCCACGAATTGTTGAGCGGAAAGGGCAGTTTGGTATCCCAAACCAGGTCGGGAATTACTTTGGCTAATGTAGTATAAGGCGGTTGTGACGGAACGCCTGTTTCGTCCTTGAACACCCAATCGCGGCCGGCATCGGCTAATTTGTAGTATATCTTCGGATCGCGCCAGGCATAGGGGCCGCCGCTGTAAACGCCCGATGCCTGATCATCCGGGTATGAACCTTTCCAGCCTTTCGGCAATTTGGCAAAGCCTGAAGAGCTCGGTATAAAGGGCCTTGTTCCGTCCAGCGCAATCACGTTGTCACGCATGGCATCATACAGCTCTTTACGGGCATGCCCCTCGTTGCCTCCGGTCCATACCAGCAGGCTTGGGTGGTTGCGAATGCGGTAAATGGTACTGATCACATTCTTTACAAAAACATTACCTTCGAGCGGCCAATCGGGCGAACCTTTAAACTCACCCTGCGTATCGCCGGTAACCCAAAAGTCCGACCATACCATCAGCCCATACCGGTTGGCAGCATTCCAGAAAGCGTCGGGTGGTGTTACTCCTCCTCCCCATATACGCACCAGGTTTACATTGGCATTGCGGCATAAGTGCATTTCGTAATCAAAACGCACGGAATCGCGGTTTACCATCATATCCGGCACCCAGGCGCCTCCTACCAGGTGAACTCGCCTGCCATTCACATAGAAATCGCGGCGCAGAAAGCCGTTTACCATCGTGCCTGTGGAACTTACCGTTCGGATACCAAACACAAAGGTTGTGTCGTCCGACACTCCGGCCTCGCCGGTGTATCGCAAATGTATCCGGTATAAATTGGCTCTGCCGTATCCATTGGGCCACCACAAGTGGGGTTGGCGGATGGTAAGCTGAGCGACGTTGGCCGCATTGAAGTTTATTTCCTTTGACGAATTAGCGCCGACGACTTCTGTTTCTGAAAATTGCACCGCATTCCCTGAAAAGTTTTCGGGCTTTATGGTCACGGTTACCTTCCCTTTTTGAGAAGCATCTGAGTTGTTCGATAAAGTGAGGCCCAATGAAAGTTTGGCCTCGCTGGTGTCAGGCAGCTTTGGCAAATCAGTTACCAATTTAGGGTGACCGATAGTTACCGCGCCCGTTGTAAGCAGGTACACCGGTTGCCATATTCCCATATTGCGATCGCGCACGGGCGGCATCCAGTCCCAGCCGACGGAGCAAAGCATGGTCACGTTTTTACCGATATCGCCGGTCGGGCCGCCATTCTCATAAAACGGGCCCAAAGCCTGTAATTGCTCTTTCGCCGGGTAACCAGGATAATCCAGCGGGTAGATTTCAACTGCAAGGCCGTTTTCTGCTCCCGGCAGGATCAACTTGCTTACATCGAGGCTGTACTCGGCGAACATCCCGGCCATCCGGCTCGAATCAGCCACCTGCTTGCCGTTTACCCATACCGCAGCACGATAATTGATGCCCTTAAATAGCAGTTGAAATTTACGGCCTTTATCAGACGACGGTACTATGAACTTTGTACGGTACCAATATGGTTTTTTCCATGGATTGGGCTCATTAGGCAGATAGCTGTATTGTTCAAGATTGTATTCCTTATTGAATTGGTCGGAAGCATCCGGAATCAGCATATTATTCAGGCCCTGGTAAGGATCAGGGTAAATATGATTGGCAACTAATCCCCTGAGCACCGTAGTCGGCACTTTGACAGGGAACCAATATATTCCTGAATGGTAATGTGCCGATGATAATTCTGCTCCGCTTTCCTTTACCAGCGACGAAGATTGAAGATCAAAATTGACCAGTTTAACTTGTTTAACCGTATTGTTCTGCGCGAATACTTCGGAAACATTGAAGAAATTGATTAACAGCAAAAAAGCTGCCATCGGAATAAGTCGTCTCATCAGTACAATTTATCCTGTAAAACTAATTAACAAAAGCCGAGTGGAAATTGTACTAATTTACCGTTTTGCAGTATTATTTTGAAACAATAGGTGTTGATTTGACACTACTGGTATTTCGCAGCACAATGACTGGCAAATGCTGATCCCATTGCGGCTGAAAACCCTTTTGATTAAGCAAGCCCCGGCCGGTAGTCGAAAAATTACCGAGTATAATATCCAGGTTGCCGTCGTGGTCAATGTCCCCTGTCTCCATAGTAAGCCATCTGCCGTAATGGTCAACCGGAATCTCGTGCGGTGTAAAGTCGTTGGGACTTGTTTGTTCCAGGTATGTAAAACCCTGTGTGGGATGATTTTTAAAGTCAGCAAAGAAGGCAATCGTGGCTATATCCAGGTCGCCGTCATGGTCGAAATCAGCAGCTATTGCCTTAGTACAACCATCGATATGATAAAAATAGGTCTGTTTGAATTTCCAGCCGCCCTGGTTGGTGAAGATGTAAACTCCGTGATAAGGTTTCAGCACCCTGGAATAGTCACTGTTATCGCCGCAAGTGTATAAAATATCAGGAAGCCCGTCGTGGTTAAAATCAACCAATTGAAAGCTGCTTGAGCCGTATATAGCAGGAAAATGCAGCAAATTCTTTTCAATGAAGCCACCTTTATGATCGTTCAGGAACATCCATATTCCTTCGTCGGCCTGGGCGAAAAGGCACATCACATCGGGCCAGCCATCGTTGTTAAAATCGCCGGTGATCAACTGTTCTCCGCCAGGCACATTCCTGATCGCTTTTTTAACGAACGAATGGTTAGCCTGCTGCTGTAACAGGTAGAGCCCGCCGAACTCATGCCCAAAACCGCACACTACATAATCCGTCAATCCATCTTTGTTAAAATCGGCCGCTACGGTTTGCACAGCCCGCGGCAGGCTGTCACCCACCACCAGTTGGTCTTTATTCTTCGCTTTACTGTCCAGGTCAAGCTTTATTACCTGGCCATTTACAACATCTCCCGGCGGCAAAAAACCTATGCAGGTAACAACGGCTTCATTTTGATTCCCGTTCTTTGAAAATATCGCTCCTGTTACAGGCGAGGTCATCTTTTGTATCAGCGTGGGATTAAGCTGTTCGTCCCAGCGGTAGAAGTTATTGCCTGCATCGCCGCTGTAAAAATGCCCATCATAGGGATTATAAGCCAGCAGGGTCGTCATGGCTATTGGGGATTTAACGTCCTCTTTGGGTTTTAGCAGGCTGAAGATGCTCCAATCGTTTTTGGGCGTTACGACAGGCTTCGGTATGACCAGTTCTTTCGGCGAGACTTTAGCATAGTAGTTGATGATCTTTTGCCAATCGGAAATGCTTAACGACGAGCCCTGATCGATAAAATACTCGCCCATATAGCTTTTTACACCCAGTCGCAGGGCCATGGCAGGCAGCACCCCATGCACCCAGCTTGCGCTGTCGATCAACACCGGGTCGGGCCACTGGTGGCAGCTAATACAGTATTTTTGGGAAAGAGCCTTGCCATCGGCAAGATCATCCTGGTTAACATTTCTTTGCTCGCAACCTATGGAGCACACTGTCAACCCAACAAAAAGGCATATGACCGAAAAATATAGTTGGTTACGTGACAGTTTTAGTTGCTTAAACATTTACACAGGCAAAACGGGTGATGATTGAATTAAACAGGCAATAGATTTACGACAAATAAACTCATTTTATGCATCGGCGGTATATAAAATCCGGGTATCGGATTGTAATAATTGTGATACCCGAAAGCATAGAAACTATCGATAACTACGTTAATTTCTATACTTGGGTTTGCCGGCGCCAATATAAATTTGATTTGCCATCCGCAAATCAATGCCTTTGATTACACTCATGAAAATGAAAAAGACGAAAATGCAATAATTATAGACGAGCGCCTGTTTTTATCCCATAAAAAAGGGCTGCCATCAACATAATCGACAGCAGCCCGTTCCAAGCGCTAAGCAGATATTATTTACGGGTGTGATTCTCTAAAATTACAAAAGGTAATGTCGTGCCCCAGGCCGGTGTAAAGCCCGGCTGGAAAAGGAATCCTTTGGAATAATTGGCCAAAATAACATCAGGCCTCCCATCATGGTTCACATCAGCTACAGTCATGTCAAACCAGCGGCCGTATTTTTCAACCGGGACCGAATAAGGTTTAAAACCTGCTCCTTGCCCATCGTGCTGGAAGTAAATGAAGCTTTCGCCCGGGTTATGCTGCATGTCAGCAAAAAAAGCTGAGGTGACTATATCGGGCCTGCCATCACCGTTCATATCGACAACAATCGCCTTTGTACATCCGTTTATCGGGTAAAACCAGGTTTGCTTAAAATTCCAGTCGCCCTGGTTGGTGAAAATATAAAGGCCATGGTAGGGCTTGAGTATCCGCGAATCATAATAATTGTAGCCGCAGGTATAAACTATATCCTGTTTGCCGTCGCCGTTCATATCAGCCAGTTGAAAACTGCTCGATCCGTAGGTGGCCGGGAACGTCACCAGGTTTTTCTGAGTAAATCTCCCTTTGTGATCGTTCAAAAACATCCAAATACCTTCATCGCGCGTTCTGAAAAGAACCATTATATCGGGCCAGCCATCGTGGTTAAAATCGCCCGCGATAGCCTGCACCGCGCCCGGTTTATTAGAGATATTGCTTTGTGTATAGCTGTGGTCGGCATTTTGCTTTAACAGGTAAACACCTCCTGCCAGGTGGCCTTGCGCAAAGATCACCAGGTCGGTCAGGCCATCTTTGTTAAAATCGCCGGCCAGGGTCTGTACCGGTCTCGAAAGGTCGGACGCTATGTTGCGGGGGCTGGCCGAAAAACCCGAATCGGGATCAACGCTGACTACCCGGCCATCGGGAAAGTCCATCGGCATTATCTGGCCGATACAGGTCACCAGCAATTGCTTACCGCCTTTTGCAGTTTTCGAGAAATTTACGGCAACGCCTGCGCTGGGCAAGTCGGCGATATTCTTCTTAACCAGGTTTCCATCCCATTGTGATAATTTCTCGGTCTCCAAGTCGGCCGAGTATAATTTTTGTGATGCCGAATCAACAGCAACCATGGTGGTAAATGCCGTGCGGCCGTCCGCAGGTTTCTTCAGCGTAAAACCGGCCCAATCGCGTATCAGCGGAACCGGAGGCTTGGCTGCCGCCAGGCTGTCGGGCGCTTTTTTGTAATAATAAGTATAAAGGGATTGCCATTCAAGCATCGATATCCCCGCGCTGTCGATCTTCTGTTTAAAAACCTCGATGCCGTAGGTCGATAGTCCCAGGTAACGAGCCATTCTCGGCAGCGTGTGGAATTTCCAAACATTCTTCGTGAGCAATTCCGGTGACGGGGCCTGGTGACACGAAACACAATATTTTTGCGCCAGTTTCTGTCCATCGGCAACGGTGTCGCCTGTAGGTTTGTAACCGTTATTGTAGTCTTTTTCACCTCCGCCGCAGCCATTGAGCAACGCCCCGCCCGAAAGTGCGGCGACAATCAAAAAAATGGATGTTATATAAAGGTTAGTCTTACTAATTCTCATAATCGTGATCGAGCTTTATTTTGTTAGTTTAAGTCTTTGCCAGATCAGCTCGCCCACTTGCCTGCCCTGCCTGGCCCCGACGAGCGAACTGTTCAGGTAATGTATACCGCCGTAAAACCTGCTCATGGCTGTTTCATCAGAAGCCTGGATGAAAGATTTGAAATCGCGTTGCAGGCCTATGTATTTGCGGTCGCTGGTATCGTGAAAGGCAAAATTGTCGCCGAATTCATGTGTCAGGACGACAGCCGAAGCCGCGCTTATAGTACTGTGACCAGCCGTATACTCCGGGAAAGGCGGCGTTTGCAGTAATGGCAGCCAGTACTGGTCTATTTTCTCGTTTATAACGGAGACCGGTCTTTCATAAGCATACTTGTATTTAACTTCCCAGCAGGTAATGAACGACTCAAAAAGAGCGATCGATGTCAGCGCGTAGGCCTGCGCGGTTTTAACCGCGTCGGCATGAGTCTGTTTACAGGCTATCGTGGTAATACCTATCCAATGCCCGCCCGGGGTAATTTTTTTATCGGCAAACATCAGGTGACCGTTATGCTCCACAACAAAGGGGTTGTCATCCCAATACCTGGCAATGGTGGCTTCCTCCTTTGTCATGTGTTTATTTTTGTCGTAAACCTGCCTGGCCTGTTTATAAAAGGCGCTTGTGGTGTCGGCGCTGTACGGCGGCGGCGGAGGAGGCATAAAAATGGTGGACGAATCGACTAACAGCGTGTGCATATCGCCCCAGCAAAACTCGACCCCGTCCATATAGTCGGGCGGCGTGGGGCGCCATTTGCCGGGTGTATTAACGCCAAGGTATTTAGGTTTACCGCGGGTCTGCGGGTAATCGTCGCCTGCCGCCCGTTTGTTAATCACAGCCGCAACTTGTTCGCCAAAATCTATCGAGCGTTGATAGGTCCCCGGGTCCAGTTTTTGTTTGAAAAGAGCATAAACCCTGTCCTCGTACCTTTTAAGGGTATCAACGGAAAAGGTGACCTTATGTGCAACTGCAAAAAAAGCCTTCGTTGCTGCAAGCGCGTAATTGTAGCTTTTCCCAGCCTCGGGTTCGGGCATTTTTCCAAAGCCTTTCAGCTGCGCGGTTATGGAATTATATTTCGGGTCGGCGAAACGCATAGCTTCATAACTGGCCAGGTTGGTGTAACCGTATATGCGCGCCGCGACCGGCGGAGTAAAAACATCATAAATGATCACATTGGTCAATTGATCTTCATTATTGTGTAAAAGATCAGCATCCGCAGGTAATTCGCTGGTTTTGCTTTTACACGAGGTGATAAGCAGGGTCACTGCCGATACAAGGCAGAGCAATTTAAGGTACTTCATCTTACATATTAATTAAGCGGAACATTACGTGTATGGCCAAAGCTATCTACTATTTTAACCGACGACATCGTATTGTCGACATCAATGAACCTGCCCGATTGGGACAGGAACGAATCGCCGTAATAAAATTCTCTTTTGGTTATCTTCCCGTTTTTATATTGAATCACCGCATAGGCGTCCATGGGTTGAAGCCTGACGGGATGAACGCCCCGTTTTAATTCAAATATCTTTAAGGCATCCCTGTTCTGACTTGCCGCCACCAGGTACTTGCCCTTATCACCTATCAGTTTTACAAGCGCCTTGCCATTGCCGGGTATATATATTCCGCTTTGAAGTATGGTCAAAAGTTTAAAATCGCCCTTGCCGTCACCTTTTAACAACAGACCGTTGAACGCATCATAGCGGCCCGAAGTGACTTCGGTTCCATAATCATTGCCGTTAATGATGACGTCCAGGTTACCGTCGCCGTCAAAATCGTCGACAGTCATTCCGCAAAGTTCCGAAGTTTGGGCCTCAATCGGCAGAGGTATTATTGTAAACTTACCGTTTCCGTCGTTCCGTAAATACACCGACTCCAAATCGGTCGCCTTCAGCCGCAGGGCGCCTTCGCGAAGTTCAGGGGGGATCACCTGGTCCATGGTGGCCGTAGCGAATGATTTATAATTCTGAAACTTCACCCGCATACCGATCATCTGTTTTACAATGTCGTCGCGCGTATGAACCGGGAACTCCTGCATATCTCCATTCTGGTCTTTTAAAAACACGGAGGTGAAGGCATCGTAGCTTCCATTATGATCAAAATCCTTTGCCGTTACGTAAACCGGGTATTTGTCGCTTGCCTTAAAGAAACTGTTTAAACCTGTATTGCCAACGATATAGTCCATCCGGCCGTTATGCTCAAAATCGCCGGCCACGATGGTGTTCCACCACCCTGGCTTGCCTGCAAGGCCGGTATTGTCGGTTACATTTTTAAATACTCCGTGATCATTTCTAAGGAAAGTAATCGGCATCCATTCGCCTGCAAGCACCAGGTCGGGCCATCCGTCATTATCGAAGTCGGTGAAAACCGCATCGCAAACCAGGCCAATATTCTTCAGGTCTTTAGCGACATCGGACGTTACGTCCGTAAATTTAATATGGCCGTTCCGGCTGTCGTTCTTTAAAATAAAACTCGATACCGGTTTTGGATAATTCCGGGGATCGACCCTACCCGAAACAAAAAGATCCAGCCTGCCATCCTTGTTGTAATCGACCGCCCGAACGCACAGTTTACTGGTAAAGTTCTTTGGCAGGGCATCCGGCGCTTCCGTAAAATTACCCTTACCGTCATTGATATAAAAACGGTCCTGGTAAAAACGCGAACCGGGGTCGTTGGCGTATCCGCCGCTTGCGATGTACAGATCTAACTTTCCATCACCATCCGCATCGAATAAAAGCAGGTCCTCATCCTTAAAGTTATCGTTAGGTTTGTTCTGTGTCCGGGGCAGCAGATCCCGCTGAATAAATTTTCCGTCGGTTTGCTGCAGGAATACTTGGGCCGGGTATTTTGACGTACCGCCTACCGCGATATCGTCCAGGCCATTGCCGTCGACATCGCCAACTGCTAATGCGGGAGAATATTCCGAGAGTTTATGCGGCAATAATTTCTGAATATTGAAATCGATAAAGTCATCATCCTGGTGTTTGTAAGTAATGCCCAGCATTCGCGTTACTTCTTCGAACATGGACGCTTTATCGATCTCGGGCCGGGCGAATGAGTAAGCCAGGCCGGCATTTTTTATGTCGGCTACCAGCATCTGGTCGGCTTTAACATTTTTCAGAACCTGCTTTTTATCGTTCTGCCAGCGTATAACTACCGAATCAAGCATGGTGTTGTTACCGATACCGAAATGCGCGATATTCTGGATGGTGGACAGGTACCCCCTGAACGGCGTATTCTCATAAACCTGGTGTTTCCCGTGGTCGTAATAAATATCCGCCCACGCGCCAATGCCGTCGATATTCTGTGCGCCGCCTTTGAATTTTATATGCAGGTAATGACTGTTGTTCTTGTCTTTTTCCCTCTCCGTATTCCGGTATATCATTACCTCGTCATTAAGGTTGTTAATTACCAAGTCCATATCGCCGTCATTATCCAGGTCGGCGTAAGCAGCGCCGTTTGAGAATGTTGCAGCGCCCAGGCCCCAACTGTCGGTCACGTTATCGAATTGGAGATGACCGTTATTTCTAAAGGCATAATTTGGTATTTTTACTACCGGTATTTGATCCAATATCTGCGTTTTGCTGGCTATAAAATAGGCTTGCGCCCTGAAGTTCATAAAATCGTGATCGGTAACGTCCCTGGGGTAACCATTGGTAATGATCAGGTCGCGATAGCCGTCATTGTCAAAATCCGTTAACAAAGGGCCCCAACTCCAGTCGGTTTGCGAGATGCCGGCCATAAATGATATCTCGCTAAAGGCCGGGTCGCCTATGGAATCATTCTGACCAAGTCTCGGCCCCTGATTCAACTGCAGCGTATTACGCACATACTGGTACTGGTAACCATATCGGTCCATGTTCTGGAATACCTGGTAGTTATTGGGGTTCATGAACATTTTTTTCCGGTAATTATCTTCGGGGTTCATGTCCAATTCCACTACATCGGCCAAACCGTCGTTATTAACGTCCTCAATCTCCTGCCCCATAGCGCTCAGCGAGGTATGTTTAAAATACTCTTTAGATTTATCCGTAAATGTTCCGTCGTGATTATTGATATAAAGAATGTTGTTTGGCAAAAAGTCGTTAGTAACGTATATATCTTTCCAACCGTCGCGGTTAATGTCAACCGTGGTAGCCGCGTGACCATACCCCTCGATCAAAATTCCGGCCTGCTTCGATACATCGTGAAATACCGGATGCTTCAAAACAGGATCCCAATCGTTGCGGTATAAACGGCCCGTGCTGCGGGCAGTCCCATTTTTCACAATCGGCCTAAACAGGCTTGTATTATCGTTGGGATCTACCTCGTTTACGGCCAGGTACATGTCAAGGTCGCCGTCGTTATCATAATCAAAGAAAGAGGCCATGGTGGAGTGCACGGTTATGTCCAGGCCATATTCCTTCGCCATTTCCTTAAAATGCGGCACCCCATTTTTGTCCAGCCCCTCGTTAATATACAGGAGGTTGCGGCGCTTATTGGAATCGTTAAGCAGCGTATTGCATACGTAAATATCGGGCCAGCCATCGTTGTTAATATCAACTACGGCAACTCCCCTGCCCCATCCGCCTTTGCCCCCTACGCCTGCCTGCTTGGTGACATCATCGAACTTAAAGTCGCCCTTATTAAGGTACAACCGATTAGAAACCGCATTCCCAACAAGGTAAATATCCGGGCGGCCGTCGCCGTTAAAATCGCCAATACCTACGCCGCCGCCGTTATAGATATTCAGTTTGTCAAGCGGGTTAATGCTGTCGTTCTCGACCACAAAATTGTTAAAATGGACATTGCTATGTGACGAGGGTACCCGCTCGAACAAGGTATTCTTTTTGCAGGAAAACAGTATTGCGGGAAAAGCCAGGTATAAGAAAATTCGGAAAGCCTTCATTATTAATTTTATTGAACGACACGCGCCAATCCGAAGCCAATATAAAAAAAAGAGGGGAAGAATTTCTGCCTCCCCTCTTTTATAAATTAATTAACTATTAATAGCCTTTGTTCTGCACCAATTTACCGCCCTCAGCCGATATTTCCTGGAAAGGAATAGGATAAACCTCATCCCTGCCGGCAGTAAAGTGGGCCGACGCCAGTACCGGGTTGTTTATACGGTTATCAGCTGCATAATAAGCGTTCAGCACGCCAGCCATCCAGCCGGCCGGCATAGGACCAAAGAAACGGCCGTCAAAACGCTCGAGGTCGAAGAAACGCTGTCCTTCCATACCGAATTCAAGCTGCCTTTCGGTCAGGATAGCCATACGGGCGTAATCGATACCATTGGCAGTAAACTGGCCGGTATATAAACCTACCTTATAATTAGCGGCAGGCGTATTGGTAAAGCCTTTCGAAGGATCCGAATCGTCTACATAAGTATCCACCCAGTTGGTTGGAAGCGCCGCACGGGCCCTTACAGTATTAACATCAGCTTCTGCTGCTGCAAGATTGCCTGTCTCAGCATTTGCTTCCGCACGCCACAGGATGATATCTGCGAAACGGATAATATTGTAGTTGTTTGCCGAACCCTGGTTAGAAGCCCAGCCTGCAGCATTATCAGTAGTAGTAGTTTGATTTGCATGCCAGAAGCTATTCTTTTTAGGAGTGTATGGCACCACGTCGCCGCGAGTCCATGGCTCGCCGCCGCATATTCCCCAGTCAAGGTAAGGTATACCCCTGCGGCCTACGGTCCAGTCAAGGCGAGAATCAACCGCTTCGGCAGTGGGTGTAAATGCCGCGGTGGCAGCTACACCGTGGTCGTTACCAAGGTTAACATCGTCGTATTTAGGCCATCCTTTTGCCGGCTGATCGATCTGGAACATAGGCAAGCCGTTAGCGTCAACTTTATAGGCGTTGGCCAGGTTGTACGATGGCACATAGAAACCGCAGCAGCCGGTATAAGTACCGCCACCGGGGAAATTCAGGTTGTCGCCGTAGTCGTCGTTCTGACCGTTCGAACCGTCGTTCACGCTAAATTGCGCGGCGAAAACTGATTCAGGCCCGTTTTTGGTTGAAGCATTAAAGTTGTTTTCAAACGGCTCCAGCGCATAATGGGCGCCGCTGGCAGTTACACCGTTTGTGATCAGGTCAGTCAGCAAAGGCAAAGCTTTGGCATAAGAGTGCTTACCGCCGGTAAGGTTGTCATACATCATCGCTTTTGCCAGGAAAGCCTCTGCCGCATATTTGTTGGCACGGCCGGCCTGTGGCTGCGTATTGGGAAGATTGTTCATTGCGAACGTAAAGTCATCCTCGATCTTATCCCATATCGGACCTGGGTTGGCTACGTTATAGTTACCGTTGGCGTAGCTAATGGTTTCGTCCACATAGGGAACATTCTGGAAGGTTTTAGCCAGCTCGAAATGGAACAAACCGCGCAGGAAGCGGGCTTCCGCGATAGTTTCCTGGCCTACCTGTCCGGCTTCCGAGCCATCTTTAACCAGCGCCACCTCACGTATTACGTCATTGGCTCTCTGGATAGAAGCATAGCCAACCTGCCATTTCGATTCGATATACCCATTGCTGGTACTGATACCGGCATGTTTTTCGATCTGCGGCAGGTCGGGCGCCTGGTCGTCACTGGTCGATCCTTTGTAAGCATCGTCAGCTCCGACGCCGCCGTAAGTCCAGTTACTTATGCCCGAGCCCCAGCCCGTATTAGGCTGGCCGGCATAATATCCGTCAACCATGGAATAGGCCCCGATCAGCAGGCCGTCCACGCCTGGCTTGTTGGCAAGCGTTTCCCCTGCCAATACGCCGGTTGCGGGTTTGTTCAATATCTTCTTACACGAGTAGGAAAGTGTAAAGAAGACGATTGAACCCAATGCGATTAATTTGAAATTTAGTTTTTTCATGATTCAATATTTTCTTTATTATCTACTTAAAATGTCATGTTTACACCTACCATATAAGTTTTCTGGTTGTTCGGGTAAGCTCCCCAGTCAACACCTGCCGATGCGCTTTGCAATGGGAATGCGCCACCCTGGTTCAGGTTTGAAACAGACGGAACCAGTTCAGGATCCAAACCGCTGTACTTGGTAATGGTAAACAAGTTGGTAACCTGCACATAAATGCGCAGTTTGCTCACACCGATTGTTTTCAGCACGCTCGGGTCAATGGTATAACCCAACTGGGCTACGCGGCATTTCAGGAACGAACCCGGCTCAACATAGAACGAGCTTGGGATAGTGGTACCCATGGTGCTTCCGTCGGTTATAGCGGTTTGTGTCGCGCTGGGATTAGTTACCACGCCATTCTGAACAATAGCCGACTTGGTCAGCAGGTCGATATCCTTACCGCCAGGGAAGCTATGGTACATATCGGTCCAGTATTTCACATAGTTAAATATCTTGTTTCCATACGAACCATAGAACACTGTTGCCAGGTCGAATGCTTTGTAATTCAGATTCAGGTTTACACCATAAGTAAAGTTCGGGTTTGGATTACCGAGATAAGTTTTATCGTTATCATCGATCTTTCCGTCGCCGTTAACATCTTTATAGATGTATGAACCTGCCTGAGCGCCCGAGTAAGCAGCGCCTGCTGTGTTGGCATTATTTGCGCGATCAAAATGTGCATCAGCATCGCTTTGGTAAATACCGGTTACCTGATAGCCAAAGAACTCGCCTATAGGCTGACCAAGGGCTTCCCTTACGAACGAACCGATACGCGACCCGCCGAATATGTCAAAATAAGGCTGACCATTATTCAGTTTTGTGATCTTGTTGTTATACGTTGTAATGTTGGCGCCAATGCTGAAGCGGAAATCTTTGCCGATCGCATCGTGGAAGGTAGCGGCAATATCGACACCTGTATTCTGAACGTCGCCTACGTTAACCGTTGGGGCTGAAGCGCCGCCGGCCGTGGCAGGCAGTGTTTGCGGAAATAACAGACCGCTGATAGACTTTTTATACCACTCAACATTCAGGTCTAAATGGTTGAACACGGATATATCGGCGCCGAAGTTCAGGATCTTGTCGGTTTCCCAGGTTGTTTTGGGGTTACCGATACTGGTTTGCGCATAACCAGTAAATACCGACTGCAATGCGCCGTCAATAGCATAACCGGTGCTGCCGAAACCATAGTTATAGGTATCAATTGCATTGGTACCCAATATATTGGCGTTGCTGCCGGTGGCGCCGTAGCTACCGCGCAACTTCAATTCCTGCAGCCAGCTCACGCTCTTCAGGAAATCCTCCTGCGATATACGCCAGCCCAAAGAAACTGACGGGAAGGTACCCCATTGCCTGCCGGGATAGAATGACGAATAACCGTCGCGGCGTATCGTCGCCCCCAACAGGTATTTATCGGCATACGAGTAATCCAAACGACCAAAAACAGATTCGGTACCTGTTGGCTGGAACAAATAGGTGTATCCACTCAATACTATGGACTTAGGATTTGTGGTAGCAGCAACCGAAACGAAGTTAGGATCGAGCGTAACGAAGTTATTAGCGCTTTCACCTACCTGCTGGCCGCCGTTTTGCTTGATTTCATAGCCGGCGAACACGCTAATATTGTGCTTGCCAAATGTTTGATTGTACTTGATACTGTTGGTCCAGTTATAATTAAAGCTATAGCTTGCTGTTTCGGTATAGGCGTTGGGGTTGGTATGCGATTCATAATCTTCATAAGGATTATAACCTGCGTAGTGGTTAAAATCATTATACAGCTGACCGCCAAAAGCTGTTCTGAAAGTAAAATATTTCAGAAAATCAGCTTCTGCAAATAAAGTACCTTGTACCTGGGTTCCCTGGTACAGGTCGTTTGACTGCCTCATCTGTATAGCTACCGGGTTGCTCGCGTTACTTAAAGGCTCGCCGGTAGGACCGTCGAAACCGCCGCCAAAGTTTCCGGCTATGTCATAAACCGGTATGATCGGCATTTCGCGGTAGGTCATGGAGATACTGCCGCCTTCCTGCTGCTGGTTACCTGCATAACCTGATCTGTTCTGCCTGTATAATACCCAGCCGTTCTCGCCGATACGGAAGTGATTGTTGAAGAAATTAAACACATTGTTGACACGGGCAGTATAACGTTTTTCGAACGACTCGATCAAAGTACCCTGGTCATTATAATATTGTAATGAATACAGGTAAGTGTTCTTGTCGTTACCGCCACTAGCCGAGAGCGAATGGCTTTGTACGGGAGCGTTCTTGAATATTTCGTGGAACCAATCCGTGCCCTGCTGGTTGAATTTTTGCACCAGGAAGTCGTTAGCAGCGTTAGTAGCGTCGAAGAAATAGTATTTTTCAATACCCGAATCGTTGGTTACACCGGCGTTACCAAAAGTGCCGGCATTGTTTGCGCCGTGATAACCGTAAGTTGGCAGCACGCCGGGGCCTCCGGGGTACAATGTTTCCTGCCCGCTATCACCGGCCTGGAAAACCAGTTGCGATTGCTGGGTGGGACTCATCAGGTGCCAAACATTGCCGGAAAGCGGTACCTGGTCGCCATAATAAGCGTCATAGTTCAGGGTCGTTTTACCCGCTTTACCTTTTTTGGTAGTGATCACGATTACACCGTTACCGCCCGACACACCATAAATAGCTGCCGAACCGGCGTCCTTCAGTACGCTGATACTTTCGATATCGTTCGGGTTCAAATAGGCCATGTTGTCTGTTTGAACACCATCGATAACATACAATGGCTGTGCATTACCGAAGTTGGTGATACCGCGCACAAACACAGTACTCGTCGCGCCCGGCAAACCCTGGTTAATAACGGTTACACCAGCCGCCTGGCCCTGCAGTAATGATTCCGCTGTGGATGCCGGCACCTTTTTGGCGTCCGTCATGTCAACCGTGGCAACCGCACCCGTGATGTCCTTTTTCTGCTGGGTGGTATAACCCGTTACCACCACTTCAGTCAACTGGCTGTTAGCCACGTCCAAAGTAATGGTCCCCAGGTCAGAACTGGTTACGGTAACCTGTTTGGTTTGGTAGCCAATGTACGAGATGGTCAGCACGTACCCGGTTTTACCGCTCAGGGTAAAATTACCGTTTACGTCCGTCACAACTCCTACGTTCGTACCTTTAATCTTAATGGTAGCGCCAATTATCGGCTGTTTGTCATCGGACCCGATGACCTTACCGGTAATTCTTGTTTGGGCAGTAACTACCAATGAGGATAGGGTGCACAGTATCAGTATGCACATCGTCCTTCCTTTTAGAAGTAAACTTTTAAACATGAGATTGAGATTTAGTTGATTAATTTATTGATTTAGTTGATAATTGAATTCGCGCGTGAGAGGCAGCATACATCGCCACCTACTGGCTCTGGTCAAAAAGCCCGATGCGATGCCCCCTGAAGCCTTCAGGGGTACACGACAGAGGTTCAAAAAAGACAAAATGTAGAGGTTTAATCATTTATTTATTTAGCAATAACTCTACCAAAACAATCGCCGCTTTTCCTTTTCCCCGGACATTTTCCTCACACTAAAGGCGGTAATATCCGTACCAAAAAACATTATAATTCTATCAGGTTCTATGCGTTTTCCTATTATTCGGGAAAACTAAATTGGTATTGTTCTAATTTAAAGAGAGTGTATTGTATACACAAGTATTTTTTTACGATTTGCAAATTAATTATTTTTTCTCCGGATATTATGATAAATTTATATCAAAATCATATTATATTAACAATTAGTCAATAATAAATCTTGTTTAATGACAAAATCGCAATGTAAAAAAGCTATTACCAATTAACCAAAAACCCCCAAAGCAGCGTTCAAATAGCATAATCGGATTTTTGCCTTACATATTTTAGGTATTTCTGATTTAATAAAACTATGCATGCATATTAATTGCAGCGTGCTGTTCTAACCCCATCCGTACATTACTCCTGCTTCAGCCATTGTACCGAAGCGGAATGCGTGTCGCCCGAGTTTGTGCCGATCTGCACGATGAACTGCCCGGGCTCCCAGTCGTAGTGCAGGTTGTTGTTCCAAAACTTCAGATCGTCGGTGGTGATATTGAAAGATACCTCCTTGTGCTCGCCCGGCTGAAGGCTGATCTTTTTAAAACCTTTCAATTCTTTAACGGCCCTGCTGATGCTGGCCACCGGGTCGCTGACATAAAGCTGCACCACTTCCTCACCGGCATACTTACCGGTGTTAGTAACAGTTACTGTAGCCGTCAGCGTCTCGTTGCCTTTCAGTTTGGTTTTGTTCAGTTTCACGTCCCCGTAGCTGAAAGTGGTATAGCTCAATCCGTAGCCAAAAGGATAAAGCGGATCGTTTGAAATATCAATATAATCCGATTTGAATTTTGCCGGGCCTTTTCCGTCGAATGGACGGCCGGTATTTTTGTGTGCATAATATATAGGTATCTGTCCAACGCTGATGGGGAAGGTTGCCGTCAGCTTACCCGATGGGTTATAGTTGCCGAAAAGCACATCGGCAATGGCGTTGCCCGCTTCGGTTCCCGGCGCCCAAACATCCAGTATGGCGGCCATATGCTTCTCTTCCCAGGGTAAAGTAAGCGGCCGTCCATTGAACAGCACCATTACTATAGGCTTACCGGTCTTGGCCAATGCCTTCAGCAACTCGCGCTGGGTTTCGGGTATGCTGATATCCGAACGACTTGACGACTCGCCCGACATGTTCGCCGACTCGCCGACTACAGCTACCACCACGTCGGCTTTCTTCGCGGTTTCAACCGCTTCGTCGATCATTTCCTGCGCCGGGCGGCTGTCGCGTTCCTGCTTCATGCCAAAAAACCAGGCGCGGGCGTTCAGTAACGAATCATCCGTAATATTCGAGCCGCGTGCGTACAAAACATTCACATCGTTGCCAACTACATTTTTGATGCCCTCGATAACGCTAACCGATTTTGCCGGGTTGCCGGCAACCACCCACGTGCCCAGCATTTCAGAATGGTTATTGGCCAGCGGGCCGATCAGGGCTATTGAGCCCGACTTCTTCAAAGGCAATACCTGGTTCTGGTTCTTTAATAATACAAAGGAGTGCTCGGCCATCTCGCGCGCAAACTTGCGGTGAGCATCTGTCAACTCCACTTTGGATTCTACGTCCGGGTTAATGGATTTAAACGGGTTGGCGAACAGTCCCAGTTTATACTTAGCCTCCAGTACGCGGCGGCAAGCCAGGTCGATCTCCGCCTGGGTAACCTTTCCTTCTTTCAGCGATTTTTTCAGCGTATTCAAAAAGCCTTCACTCACCATGTCCATGTCCAGACCTGCTTTGAGCGCCAGGGCCGATACTTCCGGAAGGTCGCCTAAGCCATGCGCCTGCAATTCGCTAACGGCCGTGTAATCTGACACGACGAAACCTTTGAATCCCCACTGCTTGCGCAGCAAATCGGAGAGCAGCCAGCGATTGGCGGTCGCCGGTACGCCATTTATGGTATTGAATGAGCTCATGAAGCTGCCTGCGCCTGCGTCAACAGCCGCTTTATAGGGAGGAAGGTAGTCCTGGTACATCTTGATCAGGCTCATATCGACAGTGTTATATTCGCGGCCGGCTTCGGCGGCTCCGTACAGCGCAAAATGTTTTACGCAGGCCATAACCGCATCATCTTTGGTCATGTCGTTCCCCTGGTAACCCCTAACCATCGCTTTCGCTATTTGTGAGCCCAGCCAGGGGTCCTCGCCCGAGCCCTCCGATATACGTCCCCAGCGCGGGTCGCGGGCGATGTCAACCATTGGCGAAAATACCCAGTTGATACCTTCGCCGGTTGCTTCTGTCGCCGCAATCCTGGCGGAATGCTGGATCATGCCCAGGTCCCACGAGGCCGACATACCGAGCGGTATGGGAAATATTGTACGATGCCCGTGTATAACATCCAGTCCGAAAATAAGCGGTATATGCAAGCGCGACTCCTTAACAGCCGCTTCCTGTGCCTTCTGTATATAGTCAGTGCCCCAAACGCCGAAAATGCCCCCGATCTCGCCTTTTTTAATTTTTTCGGCAATATTCTTATTCAACGTCGAGCCGGTAATACTCTGGCCGCCTGTAACCAGGTTTAGCTGCCCGATCTTTTCATCGAGCGTCATTTTACTCATCAGGTTGGTCACATACGCATCCATTTTTTCATCGCTTTTTTTAGTCTGGGCAACCGCAGCAAATGCGAATGAGACAGTGAAAAAAGTGAGCACAACTTTAAATACCGAACGGTTTAAAACGTATCTTTTCATATTGCACAAGGGTTTATGCTAAATAAAATCAGCAAAAATTTTATCGAAATAATATGCCCGATCTTATATTTATAAATTGGTTTATAAGCTGATACACCATGGTGTATTTATAACACAATACTATTTATTATAATTCGTATAATCAAAGTATTTTTGTACAATAGCGCAAAATGTTTACTAAACAGGAACTTAAAGAGTTTTGCGATAATGCCCGCCTTAACTTTGTCGATCATATTTCGATCGATTGTGTCATTTTCGGATTTCATGAAGGGCAGTTGAAAGTGCTGGTGCTTAAAATGAAAGACGAAGACGCATGGTATCTCCCGGGCGGTTTCGTGCTGAAAAAGGAGCCTATCGATACAGCGGCCAACCGTATATTAAAGGACCGGACCGGCCTGGATAAAATATTTTTGCAGCAATTCCATGTTTTTGGCGATCCTGACCGTTCCCGACCGCATAACGAAATGTACAGGGGAATGATCGCACCCGAAGAAAACTGGTTCTCGCACCGCTTTCTTACGATCGGGTATTATGCGCTTGTTGATTTTGTGCACGCAAACCCCACGCCCGACAGCCATTCGGAAGTGTGCGCCTGGCGCGACCTGGGCGATTTGCCCAAGCTGGAACTGGACCATGGCCATATACTTAAAACCGCGCTCGATACTTTACGGCTTCAACTGAATTACCAGCCGATAGGATATAACCTGATGCCAAAGGAATTTACCATGCCCGAGCTGCAGAAGCTCTATGAAACCATCCTGGATCAAAAACTCGACCGGCGCAATTTCCAGCGGCGCATACTGGCTTTCGGGATATTGAACCGGCTGGATACCCCCCGCAAAGGCGGTGCACATAAAGCGCCCTACCTGTATTCGTTCGACCTGGATAATTACCAAAAAGCCCTTAATGAGGGGCTGAAAGGCGGGTGGTGAAAGGAAATAAATAGAGTAATGAACATTTGGAATATTCTCTTTGGAGTTATATTAATTCCCGCGGGAGGCTGGATGGCTTTTGTACAATTAAGATTTTTTGCACGAGGTGGATCTGATAGCTTGGGAGGCCATATTAGACTTCTTTTTGCCGGCATTGGACTTATAGCTTGCGGAATTATTTTGTTAATTAAGTAATGGAAGGTACTGGGAAATAGGTTGATAATAAAATAAAAAACACCGACAGGATCCTGCCAGTGTAATTGTTGTAATTCGTCTTCATGATTAGAATTCCGCAATCGGCATTCCGAATTCCGAAATCAATTTTAGCTCTGCGAATGCAATGCCACCGTATTTCCTTCCGTGTCCATAAAGAATGCCATGTAACCGATGTCGTCGCTGATCCTGGTTTTAGGCATAACTACCTTGCCGCCTGCACTTTCAACCTTTGAAAGAGAAGTGTTTAGATCAGAGCCGCCGTTGAAGTATATCTTTACACCGTCGGCGCTGGGCTTGTGCATATCGCCCTTAACGATCGCGCCCGAAAGCTTACCGCTCATCATGTCGTAAGGGAACATGGCCATCGTCATGCCGGGCATGTCCATGTTTTCCATGGTGATAGAAAAAATGGTTTCATAAAATTTCCTGGCTCTTTCGAAATCGGTAACAGGGATCTCGAACCAATTCAAAATGTTAGCTGAAGCGTCCATAATTTTGTTTTTTAAGTGAATGGTCAATGGTGAATAGTGAATGAATGATCTGCAATAGTTTAATGACTTTGGCATTGACCACCGACTATTCACCATTCACTAATTCCGCATTATTTCTTACAAACTTAAACCGATTGCGACAGAGGCAGGGTGTGTGAATACGACAACCTTAGGGGTTGATTGCGCCAACATGTTAAGCTAACTTTGTTTAAATTTATGATATCATGAAGCACGTATCCATCGTCATTCCTCAAGGGCCTATCATCCTCAGCAGTGTCATCGGCACTTTCAAAGTCTTCAGTTTTGTGAACGGCTATTTTGAAGCATGGGGCAAAAACCCGCCTTTTGATATTCACCTGGTTGGCCTGAACAAGGAGAATGACCTTTATAATGGCCTGTTTGCCATAAGGCCGGATTCGATGGTTAGCGACGTTAAAAAAACCGACCTGATCATGATCCCGGCGTTTTATGGCAACCCGATGGACGGCCTGGAAAGAAACCAGGATTTTGTGCCCTGGATCGTGTCGCAATACAAACATGGCGCCGAAGTGGCCAGCCTCTGCACCGGCGCGTTTCTACTGGCAGCTACCAACCTCATCAAAGGAAAGGCCTGCACGACGCACTGGATGTCAGCCGATCTATTCAGGCAAGCATTCCCAAATATCAAGTTGATGCCTGAAAAACTCATCATCGACGAACTGGGCATCTATTCCAGCGGGGGCGCTTACTCGTTCCTTAACCTGGTGATCTATTTAGTTGAGAAATACTGCGGCCGCGACGTGGCCGTGCATTGCGCCAAAGTAATGGAGATCGAGATCGACCGTGAAAGCCAGTCGCCGTTCGTAATCTTCAGCGGCCAAAAAGAGCACCAGGACGAGTCTATTAAAAAAGCGCAGATCTATATCGAGCGAAACGTCGGAACAAAAATTACGGTCGACCAGCTTTCCGAAATGTTCGCCATCAGCCGCCGCAATTTCGAGCGCAGGTTTAAAAAAGCTACCAAAAATACTCCCGTGGAGTACCTGCAGCGTGTAAAGATCGAGGCAGCGAAAAAAAGCCTGGAGTCGGGCCGCGAGAATGTGAACGAGGTGATGTATTCGGTCGGTTACTCCGACCATAAAGCTTTTCGCACCATATTCAAAAAAATAACCGGCCTTTCGCCGGTTGAGTATCGGAATAAATATAACCGTGAAATGGCGCTGAATTAAATGCGGAGTGCGGAATGTCAATTGCGAAATGGAAACTTCCGAAATCGGCATTCCGCCTTCCGAATTCACTTAATGCACGCTGTCGCGCAGAGATTTGATCTGTTCGTGTGCATCGAGGATCTCCTGCATCTGTTCGTCCAGCATGTCGATGATATAAGCGGGCAGCGTGTCGTCGGTCAGCGCGTCCTGGTACGCGTTCCTGGTAGCATCCTCGCTGGCCTCACACTCATCGAGTATACTATAACGGTCATGCCCGTTAAATGCCTCCTTTACCGCCGTCCACGCGCGGTGCAATTTACCGCTCGCGGTCGTCCCCTGCTCAATGTCACGACCGAGCGCCTGTATTTCCGTACCTATCTGCATTTTGTAGCGTCGGCTGTTGTCGATTAGCCGCAGAAAAACGGGCTCCAGGTCACTATCAGTCTCATTTTCCTTTATTTCTTTTAAAGCGCGTTCATATCCTTCTATTCGGTCGTTATTGATCAATACCAGGTCGTTCAATAACTCCAGCGTTTTTGTGGTGTCTTCCATGGCTTACAAGTTTAATGTGTTAATACAACCCCGGATACTTTCCTTTTGTTTATTATTTCTCCCTCCGGGCATGAGCAAACCTGCAATCGCCATAAACAATTAAAAGCAACGTCAGCCCCTTTGCGACAGCACCTTGCCCAGGTCGCTAATGTCCGTATTACTATACAAAAAGCCTGGTGCTGCCGGAGGCCTGTTATAGCTTTTCTAAAAAATTTCAGTTCACACACTATCTATTAAGTTTATTGTGCTCCTTGTGGCATTTTTCTTGCCGGCATTTCAGCACAATGTATAAGTCTATTTTCTATGAAAAAATTTAAACAAGCTTGTGTTGAACTGGTAACCGGCGAGCCGACAAAAGAACAGCGCCTTAATGCATTTATCGGAATAGGCATTATTACCATAATCGCCGGGACAGTGTTGGCTGTTATTCTCAATTATGTCGACCTGGCCAGGGTATAGAACTTAACCCGGCGCGCAAACATTTTCGCCGGCCGGGCGTTGTAAGATCAGTATTGTTTCAGTTTGAGGATTAATCCTTATAATTTAAACGATCCGCCCTGTTGATCACCAACAGGGTTTTTTATTTTTACCGCCATGCCCGAAGGACCTAATCTGATCATGCTGAAAGAAAAGTTGCAGCCGTTTAAAGGCAGTCGTGTTACGGCATCGAATGGTTACGCTAAAAACGTCGACCCGGACATGCTTAATGGCAACACGCTTAGAGACATAAAGACTTGGGGCAAGCATTTACTTTTGGTTTTTGAAGATTTTGCACTGCGGGTACATATGGGACTTTTCGGCTCCTATAAGATCAATAAACCTTTTAAAAATAATGCAGCACTGCACCTTCAATTCGGCGGCGATGAAGTTAATTTTTCCATCGTCAAAGTACAGGTTATCACTGAACCGCTTGATGATGTTTACGATTGGTCGGCCGATATCATGAGCGAAAAGTGGGATGAAGACAAAGCCATTGAGAAGCTGAAAAACAAATCCAAGTTGATGATCTGCGACGCGCTGCTCGACCAGGACATTTTCGCCGGGTCGGGCAACATCATTAAAGTCGAGTCGCTCTTCAGGGCGCGGATACATCCCGAAAGCTTGTGCGGCAATATTCCTGAAAATAAATTAAAGGAACTTTCGAACGAGGTTATCGCGTTCAGCAGGGAATTCCTGGAATATGGTAAAACACATCATTTAGGCGACAGGTTAATGGCTTACGGCCGCGAGGAATGTCCGCGCAACCAAGTTCCGTTCCATAAAAAAGACACGGGCAAAACTAAACGGCTGACCTTTTATTGCGATAAATGCCAGGTGTTGTACGATTGAACGTCAAAACCATTTGGATAACCGGCTTGTTATCACGGCATGAAGAAAGAAGTACTGGCGGCGTCGGCTGCTGTAGCCGGAGCCGCCGCCGTAGCCTGGATGGTGCAAAACCGGGACGAAAAGCTTGAAACCGTGACGTACGTGGAATTGGACCAGTACATGGGCAAATGGTACGAGATAGCCCGTTTCCCGCAAAGTTTTGAAAAGGACTGCGCCTGTTCCACAGCCGAATATAGCCTGAATGATGACGGCACTGTAAAGGTGCTCAATAGTTGTATTAAAGAAGGCGTTCCCGACATCGTCGAAGGCAAAGCAGCCATAACGGACAAAAAAACCAACTCGAAGCTGAAGGTACATTTTGGCATTTTTTCGGGCAAGTACTGGATCATTGCACTGGCGCCCGACTATAGTTATGCTATGGTGGGCCACCCCAATAGAAAATACCTGTGGATACTAAACCGCAAACCTGTAATGGACAGTCAGACCTATAATTACCTGCTGGTGCAGGCTGCTTCCAAAGGCTTTGATGTACGCAAACTGGTGAAAACAGAGCAGGATTGCGCCTAATTAATTTTTTCTTGCCCGCTTTTTCAAAATATGTCTAAATTGGCCTTCCGATTATGAACCGCTGCCGCTCATAATTACCCCTGCGGCAGCAAACTGTTATTTCTTAAATATCATGAAAAGACCCAACATTCTTCAGGGCATAAGCCTTGCGCTGGCATTCATCCTGCTCAGCATCCCAGTTATCTCCCTGGCACAACAGGACAGCATTCCTCCCCCACCCAAACTCGACGAAAAGGGCTGGCGACAATTATTCGATGGTAAAGACCTGAAAGGCTGGAAAATGGTCGGTCCCGGCGAGCGCTATGTTGAAAACGGCGTTACCGGCAGCCATGGGGGTATGGGTCTGCTGTATTGGACAAAAGAAAAATTCAGCAACTGCAAGATCCGTATCGTATATCGCATGCAAAAGTCCAATAGTAACTCGGGCGTATTCATCCGTATACCTATTGAACCCCGTGAGCCCTGGATGCCTGTGTTTTATGGGTACGAGGTGCAGATAGATAACCATCCCGAAACATCGGGCGAAGATGAGTACCATGTTACCGGAACCCTTTATTCGCTCACCAAACCGCTGGCCAAACCGGGCAAGCCCGGCCCGCAATGGAACGTGATGGTTATCACGCTCGACGGTCCGCGGACAATAGTTGAAGTAAACGGCCAAAAGGTAACTGATTATACCGAAGGTCAGCCTACGCCTGCACGTAAGTTCGACTTTGAACCATATCGCGGCATTCGTCCTAATGCCGGATACATCGGCCTGCAGAACCATGGCAACGACGATGTGGTGTTTTTCAAGGAAGTTGCTGTTAAACCGCTTGACAAAGCCAAAAAATAACGCCCGGTATGGAAAACGAAACCCAAAAAGAAAATAAAATGACCAGGGGTCAGTTTATCAAAAAAACGGCGCTTGCTACGGCCGGTTTTTACATCGTACCGCGTTATGTTCTGGGCGGGCAGGGCTATGTGCCGCCAAGCGATAAACTCTATATCGCGGCTGTAGGCTGCGGCGGCGAGGCCGAAAACGATATTCATCACTACGCCATTGCGCCGAAAAAGAACGCCGAAATAGCCTTTTTGTGCGACGTAGACGATCGTACGGGCAATAAACGCCGGAAGGACTTTCCGAAGGCCGGCTATTACCACGACTGGCGCGAGATGTTCGACAAAGAACATAAGAAATTTGACGCGGTAACTGTGGCCATACCCGATCATAACCATGCGATCGTTGGCTTAAGCGCTATGCAGCTTCACAAGCACCTGTACCTGCAAAAACCGTTAACACACGATATTTACGAAGCGAGGGTATTGACCCACGCAGCCGATAAATATAAAGTAGTAACCCAAATGGGCGACCAGGGCGCGTCGTGCGACGGCATGCGCACCCTGCGCGAATGGTTTGAAGCCGGCCTGCTCGGCGACATACAAAAGGTTTACTGCTGGACCGACCGCCCCGTATGGCCGCAGGGTATTTCGTGGCCGACGGCAAAACCGCCTGTACCCAAAGAATTAAACTGGGACCTTTGGCTCGGGACAGCCCAGTATGTTGACTATATCGATAACCTGGTGCCGTTTAACTGGCGGGGCTGGTGGCAATTTGGAACCGGCGCATTAGGCGATATGGGTTGTCACATCATGGGGCCTCCGTTCAAATTACTTGGACTGGGCTACCCTACCGAGGTTTCGGGCAGCGCCAGCACGGTTTACAGTGGTATATTCAAGGAAGGTATTTACCCCGAGAGCGGTCCTGTTTCAAGCTCGATCAAATTCAAATTCAAACAAAAAAACGGCAAGGATCTTGACCTGTACTGGATGGACGGCGGTATTACCCCCGAACGCCTGAATGAGCTCGACCCTGACGTGAACCAAAATGAAGCGCTGGGCGATATACCAAGTGAAAACGATTTTGAGGGCTGTACGCTGTTTATCGGCACCAAAGGCAAGGCATCCTGCGGCTGGGGCGGAAGTCACCCGCGCCTGCTGCCTTTAAGCCTAAATAAAGACGTGAACGTACCCAAAAAATACCCGCGCGTAGAAGGTGACATGGACGGCCACTGGTGGCAATGGGTTGACGCCGCGATAGCCGGTTACGGAAAAATGGAGGTCGACTCGCCATTTGTGGGTTATGCCGGTCCGCTTACCGAAACCGTGCTGATGGGCAACCTGTTGCTGCGTACATTCAACATCCGCGAAAAGATCAAATACAACGACCCGGTTTATGGTCAGCAGGAACGCTACCAGTTCAGCGGACGCTACAAGGCGCTGCAATGGGACGGCGAGAATATGAAGGTGACCAATTACGAGCCTGCCAACCAGTTCATCCGCCGCGAATACCGCAAAGGATGGGGCGAAGTGAAATTGTAATCATTAATAATCTTCAATAAAGAACCAAAGCCTGTTCTATTTTATTTTGAACAGGCTTTTTATTTTTCCCGGAATTACGCTCTAACTCGGTAGCTTAGCGGTATATTATGCATTTAATAAATTTATTACCACATGGAAGCGTATAAAGATCTCAAGCTGGCGGTGCTGATAGATGCCGACAACGTACCCTATGCCAACGTGAAGGAGATGTTTGAAGAAATAGCCAAATACGGGACGCCCACTTTTAAGCGAATATATGCCGACTGGACAAAGCCCACGCTTACCGGCTGGAAAAAAGTGCTTTTGGAAAATGCAATAACGCCGATACAGCAATACAGTTATTCGTCGGGCAAAAATTCATCCGACAGTGCGCTGATAATTGACGCGATGGACATTTTATACACGGGCAAAGTCGATGGCTTTTGTATCGTGTCAAGTGACAGCGACTTTACGAGGCTTGCTACACGGCTGCGGGAAGCCGGCATGAAAGTGATCGGCATAGGCGAGAAGAAAACCCTCGGCCCTTTTATAACGGCGTGTGATAAATTCATTTATATTGAAATACTGAAAAAAGAGAAGCAGCACAACGCAGGACACGCCGTTAAAGAACAACCTGACGATGCTGCACCTGCCGCTAACAGCCCCCTGAATAAGATCGGTCCTGAAATAACCGAGATCATTTCGGACAGTGTAGACGACCTCGCGGATGAAAATGGCTGGACCTTCCTGGGCGAACTAGGCAGCCTGGTATTGAAAAAGAAACCGGATTTTGACCCGAGGAATTATGGCTATGTCAAAATGCTTCCCCTGATAAGGAGCCTGAACAAGTTTGAAATTGACGAACGGGATACCGGCAAAAAGAACGTTAAACATATTTATATCAGGAAAAATAAATAACACGGTAACAGCTTATCGCTTTTTGCCCGGGCGAGGCATCATTTGAACAGGCTTTTCTATTTTTACAGGGAATTATGCCATCTGATATCATCTATATTAAAACCCATTGGGGCGATAAGAGCGAAGTTACTGACGCTACCATTGCCGGTTACCGCGCTGAAGGCTACTGCGGCCTGGAAGTAAACGTCGCTGCTTCAGGCGATAAGAGCGAACAAATTGTTGAACGCCTGCAAGCAAATGGCTTTGGTTTTGTAGCTCAGCAATGGCTGCCGCCTGCGGTTGAATCAGTAAACCAATATATCGATCGTTTGAGGGCCAATCTTGACAGGATAGCCGGGCTAAAGCCCGAATTTATCAATTCACATACCGGCAAAGACTATTTCCCATTCGACGACAATTGCCTGGTGATAGAAGTAGTGAGGCAATTTTCGGCCGACACTGGCATTCCTGTCTACCACGAAACGCACCGCGGACGCTTTGCCTTTCATGCCAAAACCACGCTGACCTACCTGGATGTTTTCCCGGATATTGAATTTACAGCCGATTTTTCGCATTGGTGCGCAGTTTCCGAAAGTTTGCTCCAGGATCAACAGGAAACATTGGACCGTATCATCCCTAATGTACGGTATATTCATGCCCGTGTGGGTTATGAGCATTCACCCCAGGTAAACGACCCGGCCGCGCCGGAATGGGATGGCCATTTACAACGATTTTATGGCTGGTGGGACAGTATTATTGAGCATAACCAAAAATCAAGCCGGGCAGAGATACACATTTGCCCCGAATTCGGCCCTATGCCCTACATGCCTTCACATCCCTACACACGCGTGCCTATCGCCGACCAGGACGGAGTAAATACGTGGATGCTGCAGCAGTTAAAGTCGCGTTATGCCGGGTAAAAAGACTATATTTTTGGCACTACAAGTACCGGAACAGTGGAGACAAGCAGCATGCTTTCTTCGGGATTCCCTTCGATCAGCCGGTTGAGCCAGGTATGCCGGTGTGCCCCTATTACGATCATTTTCGCGCCGGTTTCAGCGATCAATTGCGGAATAACCATTTTCATTTCGCCCGTCCGTGTTATAATTTCAGACTGTACTGTACCGCCGCACTCATCCTGCATCTGACGCAGCATGTTTTCGGCTTTTCCTTTTTTCCGCTTTAACGCCTCATCGGGGAAAATGCCCGCATCGACATCGCCCATAGCCAGGGCGGCATCGACTATGTCAACGAGCACCACCCGCGCTCCCAGGTCGGCAGCCAGCTCATATCCCTGCTGCACGGCACTCTTCGAGCAGGGATTTTCATCCACCACGATCATTATTTTATCGAACCTCGTCGTTTTCATATGCTCCGACCCGCCAGTGTCCCCAAGAAAGTTGCTGCAAGGCCCAAAAACACGCTGCCCGCGGCATAAAGAAAAAATACAAATATCCGATGATCGGTGAGAAGCTGACTATTCTCCAGCGAGAAGGATGAAAACGTCGTAAAGCCGCCGCATAGGCCTGTTACGAGGAACAGGCGCCAGGGCTGAGACTGCGCACCGTACCTTTCGGTATAAAACACTATAAACCCTATAAGAAAACAGCCGATGATATTCACCAAAAAAGTCCCGTACGGGAACGCCGAAACCACCAGGCCGCTTATCCAGCGGCTAAGGCCATAACGCAGCAGGCTGCCGATGCCGCCGCCGACAAAGATCAAAAGTATCGCTTGCATGAAAATAGTTTGAAATAGTTGTGATATAACATTGCCTATGAAACAGAGAAAAATCGTATTTCGCAGGCGTCATCAGAACTGCGTTTAAAGCGCAGGACGGTTCAAATAGGTGGAACACCATCACCTTTGTCAATGCAATGATAATTAATAGCTGCTTTTAAAACAAGTTATGCCAGAGAAATGCAATCAACTGTATTATTAGTTCAATAAATATTTCATTAATTTTAGGCGACCTGATTACTTGTACCCCTGTTATGGAAAAATATAACTGGTTGTGGCGCTCTGTTTATGCTGCCGGCCTTATTGCTTTAGCCATTCAACAACTTTTTTATGGAGATTTCAGGCCGGTCATTTTGCCGCCGGGGCACGATTGGCACAGTATACGCCTTATTTTCACCTGGATACTAAGCGTTTTACTGACTGCAGCAGGGGTCGGTATCATTTTGGGCATTAAGGGACGCTCTGTTTCCGCAGTGCTCGGCGCTTTGCTGCTTCTGATCGTAATTATATTTCAAATTCCCTACGCCCTGACACACACACCGCAGCATTTTTTTGTTTGGGTAAACCCACTGAAGGAACTGGCTTTTAGCGGCGGCGCCTTTGTAGTTGCGGGCACCTTTCGGAAAGAAGGGCCAACTCCAATACCCGCACTTTTCGATTGGTTGATACGCCACGGCAGGTTTGCACTGGCAATATTGCTGGTGCTGTTTGGCTGGTCGCATTTTCTTTACGCCGATTTTGTGGCGGGCCTGGTTCCCAAATGGATACCGGGGCTCCTTTTCTGGACCTATTTTGCCGGTGTAGCGCTGATAGCCGGTGGCCTGGGAATCATGATCCGCTCGCGGCTTGCCGCTTTATTGACGGGCATTATGCTGTTTAGCTGGTTCATCATTCTGCACATACCACGCGCCGTCGCGTCCCTGCCCGCCGACTACGGCAACGAATGGAGCAGCGTTTACGAAGCGTTTGCTTACAGCGGCATAGCGTTTATCCTCGCAGGCCGCAGATTAACCGAAAAACGGGCGTAAATTTTCTTTTAATTTTATACCATGAAACCGATGAAACATTTATTAATGGCCGCAGTAAGCTTAATTTGGCTTAATGCGCCTGCTCAGCAAAACGACCCGGTAGCCGGCACCTGGCGGGGCACGTCAAAATGCCAAATACAAGGATCGGGATGCAACGACGAGGCCGCTGTATACTATGCTTCCAAAATACCGGGCCACAACAGTTACCGCTTTAAAATGGATAAGATAGTGAACGGTAAAGACGAAGCGATGGGCACGCTCGTGTTCGAGATGAACTATGCCACCCGCACGCTCACCGCGGTGAACAAAAGCGCCCGCGGCAAAGGCTATTGGACTTTTAAGGTTTCCGGTAACACCATTCACGGAACTTTAACCATCGATAAAAAGAAACTGTACCGCGTCATCGACCTTACCAGGGACAAATAGCGAAACGCGACGGTCTTGACATTCCGTCAAACAAAGCTATCTTTAGCCAGTCAATTACACTGACCTGAATTTTAGCCGATGAAAAAGATCGTTTTACTTTCCGCTGCAGTTGTTTTCTGCATACTATATTCTAAGGCTTCTACTAACACGTTAGCTCAGAAAGCGGATACCGATACAGCGAAGATCAGCAAAAAAATAAGGGACCTGCAGTCGGACCTGGCCGATTATCAGTCAGACCTGGCCAAAGTACAAGCCCAGTTGCCCGCGGATTCCATCGCCTGGGTAAAAGCTGATTCGAAAGCCAGTGACGCGCTGGATGAAAGTAAAAGAGCCGCCAGGCGTGCCGTTCGGGGCGACCTGGACGATGCCAAAAAAGCGGAAAAAAAAGCTAAAGAAGCCGCTGATGCCAAGGACGATGCCAGCGATGCCCAGAAGCAACTTGACGACGACCGGAAACAGATCAAAAAATTGAACAAAAAAATCGAAAAAACGCAGAAAAAGATAGCCGGCCTGCAATCACAGTTATAAAACTGTTACGTTCGTTGTTCCGGTACCGCGTTATTATTTACCTATTTTTAGCAAATGAAATACTTCCTTTTATTGTTCCTGGCGCCGCTGCTGGCGGGCGCGCAAAGTGTTACCAACCAGCGCCTGTACGACACGATCCCTTTCATTCCGGAGCACACGCCGCAAAGGCTGGCACAGTTTGCCAAAGAGCCTATAGTAGCGGGCAGGATCATTTTCCTGGGCAACAGCATCACCGAAATGGGTAACTGGAAGAAGGCGACGGGCGACACAACTGTGGTAAACCGCGGTATCGGCGGCGATATTACCTACGGCGTGCTGAAACGGCTGAAAGATGTCACCGACAGGCAACCATCAAAGCTTTTCATGCTGCTGGGCATTAACGACATAGGGAAGGATATTCCTGACGCTGTAATTGCTGACAATATCCTGAAAATTGTGAACGAGGTACACAGTAAATGCCCCGGGACAAAGATCTATGTTGAAAGTATATTGCCCCTAAACCCTACGATACAGAACTTCCCGCAGCATTACGATAAGGAAGAACATGTTCTGGCTGTGAATAAGCTTTTGAAGGCAAATGCATCTAAGGGTCAATATACCTTTGTCGATATTTTTCACCTGTTCGTTGACCCCGAAGGCAGGCTCAAGAGTCAGTATACCTATGAAGGCCTGCACCTGAAACCGCCTGCTTACGACATCTGGGTAGGCTACCTGAAAAAACAGGGTTACCTGTAACATTCGTGGGCAGGGCTTTATCTAATGTATAAACCTGGGCCATGACAAAGGAATCGTTCAATATAGATGGGGAGAACCTGCTCAAAAAAGTAAAGGAGCTCATCAGCGAAGGCAACGTACGGAAGATCACTATCAACGATAAAACCGGCAAGGAACTGGCCAGCTTTCCGCTGACCGTTGGCGTTGTTGGCGCGCTGCTATTGCCCACGCTGGCGGCTGTAGGCGCCATAGCCGCGCTGGTAACCGAATGCACGATTACCGTTGAACGGGACGGCGATACGGAAAACCCGGTCGCCTGAAAGCAAATTTTTATTCGCCTGATAAAGATCACGCCAAAGCGTGATAACCGTCATTCCATGCCGACCGGTCCCAGCCTATTTTAGCGCCATAAAACTTTGCAAAAAGTGATATGGTTTTGGGTTCTGTTACCTGTTTTAATTGCGCTGGCTTACCTGCTTCTGGCACCATTTTACGTCGAGATCAACACTGCCTCTGATCTTTACAGGGTCAAGTTCCATCGGCTTGTAAGTTCAGCGCTTTTAATAACAGGGGACAGCCTTCAAATAGACCTGCGAGTGGCCTGGTGGAAAAAACGCATCGACCTGCTGGCGCCGCAAAAATTACGACGACACGAGAAAAAGCCTGTTAAAAAACCTTCCCGAAGGAAACGGATATCATTCCAAACGATATGGGCGATAATAAAAACCTTTAACGTTAAACGATTTTCCCTGACCGCCGATACAGGTGATCCCGCGTTCAACGGCAAAATATTTCCGATCATTTACGGGGTCCGCATCCTGACAGGCCAGGACGTATCGGTAAATTTTTCCGGCAGGAACGAACTCGTTGTCGATATCACCAACAACCTTGCGCGCATATTAACAGCTTTTATTTATTCATCATTAAAAACACGAACATGGAAAACTTAGATGAAATGCTCGGTAAACTGACCGAGTTCCTCCGCACAGAGGCAAAGACCGAAACTGTGATCGGGCAGCAGTTCCAGTTGGGCTCGTTCACCTGCGTGCCGGTCATATCGGTTGGCCTGGGCCTGGGCAGCGGGGCAGGCGAAGGCAAGGGAAAAAGCAATGCTAAAAACACCGGCGAAGGTGAAGGCTTTGGTGCTATGGGAGCGGCAGGGATAGGCCTGGGACCTGTTGGCTTCCTGGCCGTAAACGGCGACAATATCCAGTTCATACCCACCCGGCCGGCCAAAGGTCTCGGTGCACTGGTCGAAAAGGCGCCGGATATCATGGAAAAGATCTTTGAAAAGACCAGGGAAAAGGAAACAGCTCACGCTTAAACCCATTTTCCAAAAAAGAGCATTGGCATTCCTGCCAAGAAGCCAATGCTCTTTTTCCCCTTGTTAGGCGACAGGCTGCATTTTCAATCCCACCCCTATCCGGTTCCAGGCGTTAATGGTAATAACAGCCATATATACTTCGGCCAGGTATTTTCTGCCCAACAGCCGTTCGGCTTCGGCATAAACCTCGTCCGAAACGCCGTGATTGGCAACAAGGGTCAGCTCCTCGGTTAGGGCCAGGATAGCCCGTTCCTCATCCGTAAAAAAAGGCGCGTCGCGCCAGGCGCTTAACGCATAAATACGCTGTTCGGTCTCTCCTGCCGCACGCGCATCTTTGGTATGCATGTTAATGCAGTAAGCACAACCGTTTATCTGCGACGCCCGTATTTTGATCAGTTCCTTGTGAAGCGGGGTGATGCCGGTAGTCTTCAAATAATTTTCGAGGGCCTCGATAGCTTCATAAGCCCTGCTTTCAATTTTAATCCTGTTACTCATGTCTTTTTAAGATTGATTACAGGTCAAAGTTCCCCTGCCGCAGGTACAAAAAAGTTAACCAGGATTAAGAAATGAGCTATTCTGCCATTCAGGCCTGCTTTGTTGGTTTCTTTCCGCGTATCTTACTGAGAAACTGTGGCGTAAAGCCAAGATACGATGCCAGCATATATTGGGGTATACGCTGTACGAACCCAGGAAATAACGTGACGAACTGACGGTACCGCTCTTCGTCGCTCTGATCGCGCAGGTACTCGAAACGGCGCATTGCCGCGGTGTGCGCCCGCTGCAGGATGAGCCTGAAGTAACGTTCCATTTTTGGCACCTGTACCATCAGTTCATCGAATGACCGTTTGCTGATACATATAACCTCGGCATCCTCTATGGCCTGGATGGTATAATGTGAAGGACGGCCGGTTTCAAGACTGTCGTAGTCAGTTATCCACCAGTTTTCGATACCGAACTGCGTAATCAGTTCCTGCCCGTTGCGGTTGATAAAATAAAGCCGCAGGCATCCCTTCACCACAAAATAGTTGGCCCGGCAAACTTCGCCCGGCTGCAGCAGAAAATGCTTTTTCTTTACCTGCACCGTGGTTGCCAATGCAGCTACACGGGCTGCTTCATCCTCCGTTAACCGAATAAATTTATTGATATGGGCAATGAGCGTATCCGTCATAGTTTTGCTGCCTGGGTCTTAGGCAAAGCTAATATTAAAAGAGGTGTTCTTTACAGCGCTGATGTGACCGGCCGGCCGCCGCCTAACTGTAACAATCTCAATACACTAAGTAATCTTCCTTGCATTTGCTAACTTAGACGTATGAAGATCTTTACCAAATCTATTGCTTTTTATGGCCTTTTTGCTGCCGGGTTTTATGCTGTTCCAGCAAACGCGCAGAACAAGGACGAAATAGTTGACCGTATCGTCAAACTTGAAACTGACAGCTCACAATTACGACAGATGGCTCATGAGCTTTTTGACGAAATAGGGCCGCGTTTAGTGGGTACGCCCGAGATGCAAAAAGCGGGCGACTGGGCAGTGGCTAAGTACAAAAGCTGGGGCATCGACGCCCGCCAGGAAAATTGGGGCGACTGGCGCGGCTGGCAACGCGGCATATCGCACATCGATATGATATCGCCGCGTGTAAAAACACTGGAAGGCACACAATTGGCCTGGAGCCCGAGCACCGGTAAAAAAACCGTAACAGCCGAAGTGGTTATCCTGCCTGATGTAGCCGACAGCAATGCCTTTAAGGCCTGGCTGCCGTCGGTAAAGGGCAAATTTGTGATGATCAGCATGAACCAGCCTACCGGCCGCTCGGACGAAAACTGGAGGGATTACGGCACAAAGGAGGAGATCGAAAAAAACAAGGAAGAACGTACCAAAGCTGCCGCCGCCTGGCGCGAACGTATCCGCAAGACCGGGTATACGATGGGCGTCGTTTCGGGAACATTGCCCCATGCCCTCGAAGAGGCTGGCGCGGCCGGCATCATAACCTGCACCTGGTCGGCGGGATTTGGCGTGGATAAGATATTTGAAGCTAACACCAAAAAAGTGCCCACTGTTGATGTCGGGCTGGAAGATTACACCATGCTTTTCAGGCTGATCGAATCGGGTGAAAAACCAGTATTAGCCATACACTGCGAATCAAAAGAGCTGGGCCCGATGCCGACGTTCAACGTGGTCGGTGAGATCAAGGGCACTGAAAAACCAAACGAATACGTGATACTTTCGGCGCACTTCGATTCATGGGACGGCGGTACGGGCGCCACTGATAACGGCACCGGCACGCTGACGATGATGGAGGCGATGCGGATCTTGAAAAAAGTCTATCCAAATCCGAAAAGAACTATCCTGATAGGCGACTGGAGCAGCGAAGAGGAAGGTTTGAACGGGTCGAGGGCTTTTGTTGAAGATCACCCGGATATCGTAAAAAATATACAGGCCGTGTTTAACCAGGATAATGGCACGGGCCGCGTGGTTAATATGTCGGGCCAGGGTTTCCTCAATTCGTACGATTACCTAACCCGCTGGCTGTCGCACGTACCGTCATACATCCGCGATTCGATAAAAACCACGTTCCCCGGTGCACCCGGGCGCGGGGGATCGGATTTCGCCTCATTTGCGGCCGCGGGCGCACCGGCGTTCTCATTAGGCTCGCTTAGCTGGGACTACGGTGTTTACACCTGGCATACCAACCGCGATACTTACGACAAGATCGTGTTTGACGAGGTTGAAAAAAATGCGATCCTGACTGCAATCCTTGCTTACGAAGCCAGCGAGGACCCGCAAACCACGTCGCGCGAAAAAAGCGTATTGCTCGACCACAGGACCGGCCAGTCAGAAAAATGGCCCGAACCGGTGAAGCCTAACCGGCACGGGGGCTTTAATTGAGCAAAAACAAAAAATGATGTCATGCTAAGGCACTCGAAGCATGGTGGGCAGGCCAACGCCCACACTTCGACGGGCTCAGTGTGACACCCCTTTTTTTAATTCATGCAAAACCAACAGGTAGTATCAATTCACTTCACCCTGTGACGGTAAAACCGGTCGTCATTATAGGATTCGTCCCTGTAAAATTCGTCGTCGTCATAACGCTCTCTGACCCTATCTTCGTCTCTATGCCTATCCCTTACCCTGCCTCTTTCTACATCAACTTCTCTGTCTTCCCGGCCGGGCTCAAGTATTTTACGGATAGCAATTTCAACATGCGGCGAAAGGTGGTTCTTCTCGTATAACGGCAGCTCATCCAACTGTTCGGCGCTTACACCGGGAAGAAAAACCACGTCTCCATCCCGCGCCGGATCGTAGCTATCATACGCCGGATCGACGTCGCGGCTTGGATGCACATGCGAAGACTTGGTGTATAACTCAGCCAGGCCTATGGGAATAAGCACTTCCCGATCCTCTTCCATCCCCAATTCGTTATCATCCAGGTCGACCACAAGGTACCTAACTTTGCGACTGCCGCGTTCAAAAAGCAAGTCGGCTACCTCGCCTACCTTTTTTCCGCTGCGCGATTTAATGTCCCAGCCAATGATATCCGGCTGTCCGTCCACAACTTCATATCCGCTGCCATGAAGCTCCTCAAGGCGATGATGTATTACTCTTTCTTCCGTTGCCATAATGTTAACGTTAATAGTGTTACTAGTTATTTTGAATTTGTCGGGCCTGTAACCGATTTGGTGGTATCGGCGCGAGAATTTGGTAGTAGTTTACCTTCACCGTATTTCTTCCAGGCGATAAATGCGATCGCAACGATGATGATGATGACGATGATGATCCAGAGCCAGGCGCTGCCACGGCTCCTGGGCTTTACTTCTAAGTGTGCCATGAACTGTTTTCAATAGTGATGTATTTGTAAAACAAGCTGTGCGATATAAGTTTTATTTTTTTTGATAAAAGATGTGTTAGTCCGGAAGTCCGCATAAATCCGAAAGGCCCGAACGTAATGCACGATCAATTCGACCTCCGACATCGGACGCCTGACTTCTGAACCCCTTGCTTTATTCTTGTAAATTCCGTTACTTGTCTCGGCAATCTTTCTTATCATGCAACGCAGAGATTTTATTAAGACGGGCTCCCTTGCGGGGCTCACCACATTGGTGGCCGCTTCGTGCCATACCGCACCCACCGCTTCGAAACAAACCGGCGACGATACGGGGTTCGACGACAATTTTGAACTGAACGAAGTGACCATCGACACGCTGCAGGAAAAAATGCAGAGCAAGGAATATACCTCGCGCTCGATAACCGAAAAGTACCTAAAACGTATCAACGATATCGACAAGGCAGGGCCTAAGCTGAACGCGGTTATCGAACTAAATCCCGACGCATTATCGATAGCCGACGAAATGGATAAAGAACGCGCCAACGGCAAAGTGCGCGGGCCGCTGCATGGCGTTCCGGTGCTGATCAAGGACAACATCAATACCGGCGATAAGATGATGACCACGGCAGGAGCGCTGGCGTTGGCCGGCAACATCGTGAAGGAAGATGCATTCGTCATTAAAAAACTACGCGAAGCAGGGGCTGTGCTGCTGGGCAAAACAAACCTGAGCGAATGGGCCAATTTCCGGTCGACGCGCTCCACCAGCGCGTGGAGCAGCCGCGGCGGACAAACCAAATGCCCCTACATCCTCGACCGGAATCCCAGCGGCTCGAGCGCCGGAACAGGTTCGGCTGTCGCTGCTAACCTATGTGCCATAGGGATCGGCACTGAGACGGATGGCTCTATCGTTTCGCCTTCGTCGGTAAACGGATTAGTCGGCATAAAGCCGACTGTAGGTTTATGGAGCCGTTCGGGTATCATTCCCATATCCAAAACCCAGGATACCGCCGGGCCAATGGCACGTTCGGTTAAGGATGCAGTATTGCTGCTGGCGGCCTGCGCGGGCGTCGATCCGAAGGACACTTATACTACCGCAAGCCAGGGAAAGGCATTGGCCGATTATACCAAACTGCTGGATGCCGATGGACTAAAAGGCAAACGCATAGGCGTAGAGAAGGATGGGCTAAAGACCAATTCGTATATGGACGCCTTATTTCACGACGCTATCGAACTGATGAAAAGCAAAGGGGCGACTATAGTGGAGGTTGAGGTATACAAGAACATTAAACAGGCTGGCAAAGACGAGTTTACCGTACTGCTTTACGAGTTTAAAGACGGGGTGAATAATTATCTGAAGAATGCCAATTGCCAAATGAAAACCCTGGCCGACGTGATCGAGTTCAATAAAAAGAACGAGGCGAAAGCGATGCCTTTTTTTAAGCAGGAAACGTTGGAATTAGCCGACAAAAAAGGTGGGTTAGACAGCAAAGAATATCTCGACGCGGTAAAAAACACCACCACCATCACCCGCAGTGTGATCGACAAACTGCTAAAAGATAATAAACTGGATGCCATCGCTGCGCCAACCAACGGCCCGGCCTGCTGCATCGACCTGGTAAACGGCGATTACGACAACGGATATTCTTTCTCGGGTCCTGCGGCCATGGCCGGTTATCCGCATATTACTGTACCGATGGGCTTTATTCATGGCTTACCGGTCGGGTTGTCGTTCATCAGCACGGCTTATGACGAGGCGGGGATCATAAAGCTGGGGTATGCTTACGAGCAGGCTTCGAAAAAAAGGACGCCACCGAAGTTTACGCAGGACCTGTTTGCCTGAGTTAGCTATCAGGTTATAATTTCACCAGGCTCACCCTTTCGATGCTGGCTCTGCAACGGTTATGGCGATAACGAATGTCGATCAGGCCGCGAATGGTAACGGACTTATTATTGATCTGTGTAAATTGTCCGTCGGCGTATTCGAACAATCCCTGGCGGGTGCCTTTCAGATATAGCGGGCAATCCTGGCTGAAATTGACCCAAAGGCCGTTACCGGAGGTGTCGTCCTTATTGTCGCTGAACAATGCCGAAAGCTCCCTGTCTTCCTTGTATGTACCCGATACCTCGACGTATTGCCGGTCGTACTGCGCAACGCTGTCCATCAACTGCTTAAAACTAATTTTGATGAAATTCTTACCGATGTTGCAATCGCTTTCGTAAACTTTTACCTTATGCCTGCACGACGCGAACACAATAAGGCACAGTGCCAGCACTGGGAGAAGGCGGAAACGGAAGGTTTGCTGTGGTTGGGGTAAGGCCATAACAATTGCTTTTAGCAGAGGCGTCAATTCCCTTACGGGAATTGCTATTCGTCCGACAGCCGAACGCCGAAAAGGTTTAATGTTCATCGCGGTTTTTACATTCGGAAGATTTTATACACCTGCAAGCGCCTAAAAAAGCTATTATTGTATTGCTAACAATTATACACACGGCTACCATGAGGAAAATATTTGCCATACTGACGATGCTTACTGCTTTTACGGCAGTGGCGCAGCAAAAAGTTATACCGCTTTACAACGGCGCCGCGCCGGGCTCGGAAAACTGGAATTATGAGGAAAAAACGTATCCATCCGCTACCGATCCGCTTGCGTACGATGTATCGCGTCCGACGCTTACGGTTTACAGGCCTAATCCGGCCTTCAATACCGGCACGGCAATAGTCGTTTGCCCGGGCGGCGGTTTCTTTATCCTGGCTGTAAAAAATGAAGGCAGCGATGTGGCGGACTGGCTCACCCAAAAAGGCATCACTGTATTCATGTTGAAGTACCGAACGGGCCTTAGCCTTACCGACAATCCGGGCAAGGAGGTATGGGATAATGTACACAAACCCGATTTCCAGGAAAAGATCAAACCGATCATCCCGCTATCTATCGCCGACGGCCGGGCTGCCATAGCCTATGTGCGCGCCCATGCAGCCGAATACGGCATTTCTCCTTCGCGCATAGGTATTATGGGCTTCTCGGCCGGCGGTACGGTCGCTGCATCGACCGCATACAATTATACTTCTGAAAATAAGCCCGACTTCGTGGCGCCGATATATGCCTATATGCCGCCTGCATTGCAGGGCACTATTCCGCAGGATGCCCCGCCGATGTTCCTGGTGGCAGCCAGCAATGACGATCTTGGCTTAAATACGCACAGCGTAGACCTGTATAGCAAATGGGTAGCGTCCGGACATTCGGCCGAGCTGCACATGTATGCCAAAGGCGGGCACGGGTTTGGCATGCACAGGCAAAATATTCCGACCGATAGCTGGATCGATCGTTTTGGCGACTGGCTGGACCAGCAGGGTTTTTTAAAAGCTGTGGACCCTAAAATTCAGAAGGCCATAGAAGAAGCCAACAAACCCGATTGGCCAGACCTGAGGAAGTACGACGCCGAAAACCGGAACACACCGCCGCCTGCGCCGGGCCAAAAGCGCGTGGTGTTTATGGGAAATTCTATTACCGAATTCTGGCGGATACAAGATTCAGCCTTTTTCGTCAGCCACCATTATATAGGGCGCGGTATCAGCGGGCAAACCACGCCGCAAATGCTGGTGCGCTTTCGCGAGGATGTCGTCAACCTTAAACCCGCCGTAGTGGTGATATTAGCCGGCATTAACGACATCGCCCAGAATACCGGCCCCGAAAAGATGGAAGATATTTTCGGCAATATCCAATCGATGGTCGAGCTGGCGCATGCGGCGCATATCAAAGTGGTTATCTCGTCGGTATTGCCCGCTAACCATTTTCCATGGAGGCCGTCGATCGACCCGACTGAAAAAGTTATACAGTTGAACAAAATGCTGAAAGCCTATGCCGATGCAAACAACATCGTTTACCTGGATTATTATTCGGCCATGGTAGATGATAAAAAGGGCCTGCCTGCTAATTTATCGCACGATGGCGTTCACCCTACCCTTGAGGGCTATAAAGTGATGGAACCGATGGTGGTAAAGGCCGTTAATGAGGCTTTGACAAGAAAGAAATAAAACCGCTGTGTGCTCAGTGCTATTCTCAGTGTTCTCTGTGGTTAAATAACTAACTACAGAGGGGACGGAGATTTTGTGAAGTAAATGCTTTATTTGTTGAGTCGCCTTAATACATCCCGGATATACAAACCGTCCGGCGTAAGTTGATCGTCGGTCCAGCCGCCGGTAACGGGTGCGCCGGGCAGCAGCAGCGCGGTGGTTTCCTTTTTATCGGTAATGTTCCAGTTTACCCAGCTCAGGTGATGGGCCTCTGTCCAGTCGAGCCAGGTTTTGGTTTCGTCCCGGTCGAACCGGCCGTTACCTGTGGATTCACCCACCCCCCATTCGGTTACGATCAGCGGCAGTCCTTTTTGAAGCGCGTTATCGGCTTTGGCGCGCAGCTTCTCCTGGTGATTGGGGTCGGACGCGTAAAAATGAAATGAATAAGCAACGTTTTTAAACCCGGTTATCGGGCTGTTGGCCACGCTGTCCACGTCCTGGTCCCAATGCGGGCTCCCCACTACGACCAGGTTATCCGCGTCATATTTCCTGATCTCGGGAATCACCTGCAGCGCGTAATTTTTCACCGTATCCCAGGTAGTGTGCGCCGGTTCGTTCCATATTTCGTAGATCACATTAGGTACACCGGCATATCTTTTGGCCATTTCGGCAAAAAAGGCTTTGGCCTGCGGAATATGTTTATTTCCGTTATGATCGTGCCAGTCGATCAGCACATAAATACCGTTTTTTATAGCCTCATCAACCAGGGCGGTCACCATTTGTTTCTGCGAATCCGGGTGCATTAAATACCCGTGCGCGGGCTGCACAGCCATCGCCAGGCGTATAATGCTAACCTTAAAATCCTTAACGATCCAGTCGACCACCGCAGGATTATAGTACTTCCTGCCCTGCCATACGCTCCACGAAAAGCTAAGGCCACGGAGCTGCGGTTCGATACCATTCTGGTTAACGATCTTCCCGTTTTCGACGCGTAAAGCGCCATTTTTTGCGACGGGCGTTTGGGCAGACAAGGCAGAAGTAAGTCCACAACTGAACATCAATAAAAGCAACATCCTCTTCATCGAAAGGCAAAATAGCGCATTGGCGGAAAAACTTATCGAGAATGTAAAAAATTGATAAAACTATGTTAAAATGTCACCGGAACGGCATACGAATTTGCAGACGGCAATTTTAAAGTCCGGCAGTACAAAACATTTAGCTCATGAAGTGTTATTGAGAAAATAATGCTAAATTGATTATATGAACGACGTAAAAGAACAATTCAACCAGGTCTCGAAGAAGTACGATTCGCAGCGAAGACAGCTTATACCCTGTTTTGACGAGTTTTACCAGGCCTGTTTGCCGCTGGTTAAAAGCCTGACCCACGCTAAAAGCGTGTTGGATATCGGAGCCGGCACGGGGCTTTTCTCGCAGTTTATTTACGACGTGAATCCTGACATGCGGTTTACCCTGGTGGATGTGTCGTCGCAGATGCTGGATGTGGCACGCGAACGTTTCGCAGGGAGCGACAATTTCGAATTTAAGGAGCTTGATTTTTCGAAAGAACTGCTGCCGGGCAAATATGACATCATTATATCCGGCCTGGCTGTCCACCACCTGGAAGACGCCGACAAGGCCAAACTGTACCGCCATATTTACCAGGCGTTGAACGACGGCGGCCTGTTCATTAACGCCGACCAGGTCGAGGGTAAAAACCTGCTGTTCGACAGTTTGTACAAATACCTATGGCGCGAGACCGTTTCGCATTCCGGGCTCGATCACGAGGCTTTGGTGCAGGCATTCGAACGAACCAAACTGGATAAACTTGCGCCGCTTCATGCGCAATTGCACATGCTGGAAAAGGCTGGCTTCAACGAGGTGGACTGTATTTATAAGAACCTGAATTTTGCCGTTTTCGGCGGCTATAAAGACGAGAAAGTGGAGACAGCGGTGGTGTAGGTTGGATAGTCCATAGACCATAGGTGATCCGTTTAAGATGATCGGCATTGCCATTAATTTACAATAGCCTTTGAATAAATCTATCGACTATCGACCATGGACTATGGACTAATAATATTTAGTATCTTTATCATAATTAACCGCTTAGCCAATGAAAACCTTTATTTTAATACTCGCGGCGGGGGTATTGCTTGCCTCGTGCGGTAAAACCGCCAAACCGGCAACCACACCCGATGCGCGGGCCGCCGACAGCGTAAAAGCCTACCTGAAAACGCATTTGGATGATCCGTCATCTTACGATCCCGGAAAATTCGGCAAACTGGAAAAAAATTTCTCGAGCTATAAGAACGACGACAATTATTACACCTACTCCAATTGGATAGGCCGCACTAAAGAACAGAGTGACAAAAAGGACAGCGCTGCGGTTTATCAGAAAAGAAAAAACTCGGGTTTTTACGATAAGCTGTTCCAAAGCGGTGTAAAGAAAATGGACAGCCTGAAGAAAAATTACAAGCCGGGCTTTATGGGTTATCTTATCACGCATTGGTACCAGGCCAAAAACAGCGCCGGTTCTGTAGTGCCGCATCAAACCGTGTTTACGCTCGATACGGCCTTTAGCGTGCTGAAAGCTGATGAAAGCAAATAATTATAGGTCCTCCAGCACCAGCCCGTCATAAGCCAATGTAATATTTTTGGGCAGCAGCCCTAATATCGATTGGTGGCGGCCTAAGCGGTGGCTGATATGCGTAAAGTAGGTCCTTTCGGCGCCTATTTCCCTGGCGAATGCGACGGCCTCGACAAAAGTAAAATGCGAGATATGCTTCTCGATCTGCAGCGCGTTGATAACCAATATCCTGGTGCCTTTGATCTTTTGCTTTTCGTGTTCCGATATGGTTTTGGCATCAGTGATATAGGTAAAATCGTTGATCCGGAATCCCAAAACCGGCAGCTTGTAGTGCATCACCTCGATGGGCGTAAAAGGAACATCACCGATGCGGAAAGGCGTCAGGCCAATGGTTTGCAGGTTAACTTCCGGTATGCCGGGGTATCTCATTTCCGCAAAAACATAAGAGAACTCACGTTTCAGCGCCTCCTGCACCCGGGTTGTGGCATATACGTCAATAGCCGACTCCTGCCGGTAGTTGAAGGCGCGGATGTCGTCCATACCGGCGATATGGTCCTTATGCTCGTGCGTAAAAACTATGGCGTCCAGGTGTTTCACTCCGGCCCTCAGCATCTGGTAGCGAAAGTCGGGACCGGAATCGATGACGATCACCTTCCCTTCAGCCTCGATGAGGATGGATGAACGCAGCCGTTTATCGCGCGGATCGGGCGAGGTGCATACTTCGCAGTTGCAGGCGATAACGGGCACGCCCTGTGATGTTCCGGTTCCTAAAAATGTAATCTTCACAACTGCAGCCGTGTTTGTTTGATCTGGTGCAAGAATGCCGTTTGCTTCTCGTCAAGCAGGCTTATATCGATATCCAGTTCACGGATCAGTTCGGTAAGGGCGATGATCTTGCTTTCCAGGTTCGAGAATTTGTTAACCACTACAACCTTGCTGCTCAGCAGCATGCAGGCGCCGGTTTTAAAGTTGCCCTTTTCGTAGCGAACCTTATAGCCCGCCGTTCGCAGCAGCATTTCCAGTTTTTCAAGGGTATGGGCAGTAGCAGTAAGCATCCGTCTCAAAAATAACCAAAATAGACGTGAGATGTGAGATTTGAGATGTGAGATTTTGTAAAATTGTCAATAAATGCTCCGTAGGAACTAAAGCTTTGTAACCGTATAAATAGCACATGTGCCGTGCCGTAGGTACGGAACACAGGTTGCATACCTACGGCATGCTTTGGCTATATTATTATTATTTCCACAAAGCGGTTGCTCCTACGGAGCATAGTTGGCTTAGGGTTTCCCGCTCTTAAACAACGACTTACCATACACCCCGCTCATCTGCTTCATCACAAACTTTCGCGGCAGGAATTTGAGGAAAATACTGCCGAAGCGGTTAATAAAGCCGGGGATATGGCTAAGTTTTCGCTTTTGAAAAGCCTGTATCGCTTCGGCGGCGGCCTGCTCTACCGGCATCAGCCAGCTGCGCAGCTCGTTGAACTTTTCGCCCTCGGTCATTTCGGTAGCGATGCCGCCGGGGTTATAAACTGTAATGGAAAATTGCCTGTTTTTCAGTTCGTGCGACAGTGCGGTCGCAAAAGTAAGCAGGTACGATTTGGTGCCCGAATAAGCTGCCTGGTACGGTACCGGGAAAATAGCCGCCATGCTGGAAACAATGAGCAACCCTCCCTCACGGCCCGCGGCTTCAAAATGATCGACCAGCCGGTTCGTCATACGGGTTACGCCAACCACGTTGGTTTGCAGCATGGTTTGGAAATAGTCCCATTCCAGTTCGCTATGCAGGCCAAAATAGGTAATGCCCGCGTTCAAAACGGCCGCAAAAAGCTGATCACCGCTTAGAACTTCCGCGGCGGCACGGTCCACTTCTTCCAGTTTGGACAGGTCGGCGACGATGACCCGTACTTTTACCGCCTTTTCCAGTTCGGCCTGCAGCTTTTCCAGCTTTTCTTTGCGGCGGGCAAGCAATATGAGGTTCGCTCCGTGCTTAAATGCCAGTTGGCGGGCAATCTCCTCGCCCAGCCCGGCCGAAGCGCCGGTAACCAATACCCATTTGTCTTTAAACTGCAGTTTAGCCATGCCGGGCGTAAAGCTAAAAAATATTGTCAGAACCTGAATTTGCCGAATGAGATAATGCGCGCTTCACAAACCTTGCCATCTTTATTAAAGAAGGCTCTATTTGGAATAGTTATTACGACAGGCCTCGTCTACCAGGTTATTAACGTTTTAGCTTTTTTACCGGATAATGTGTATCATTAAGCCTGAATTTTTCGTATCGTTTTAAAGTGATCTAATAAAAACCCCAATTATGAAATACATTCTTATTCTTTTCTCGGTTATCCTTTGTTCGTACCTGTTCAGTTCATGTACAAAAGATAATCCTCCGGCTATCGTTAGTCCGAAACTCGATACCAGCACTACGTTAATAAATAACACCGCGCTGGTAGGCAAGTGGAATATTATAAGCGACTCGCTTTCCTACCAGGGCGTGAAAATTAAATACCAGGGAACAACCGGCGACCATTATATTTTTACCAAATATGGAAACCTCTATATCAAAGAAGCCTTCGGCGGCAGTATTATCGATACCGCCATTTATGATGTTTCAAACAGTTACGTTCTGAACTGGCTTAATATTTATGTCAATCAAAACGGAAATGTGAGCACCATACCTACCAATTCGCCGCCCTTCAATATCCGGACGAATGCTGACTCATTAGTACTGACTTCCAACGTGCCTACCTCGCAGGGACAGCGTTACGAAGAGATAAAATTCATTAAACAATAAGCCGGGCGATCGCAAAACAGACTTATAAGTCTGTTTTTGAAAATATTCAACTACAACGTTAGTCGTTTTAGTTACTTTCGTAAAGCCAAACCTGAACCTTATCGTTTTTTCAAGGCTTGGCAACATGTCGCTCTCTATCTCAGGTCGACCACTTCCACGCCGGGATGGTCCTTTTTATCATACGTAAAAATGGTTTCGGGGAGTTTTACGTTCGGCGTAAAGCTGTCAATGGTATAAGTGTAGCGGCTGCCGTTCTTGTCGAATATCGTAGCGCTGTATATGTGTTTTTTCACCTTGTCGATCTCCAGGCGTATTTTAAAAAAGGGCTTTTTTGCATCCTCCGGCGTCAGGTCGATTTCCTGGCAAACCCTCCCGCCGATATTGTAATCTCCGTTATAAATGTATTTATAGCCGTGCTCGTAAAAGGTAAATATCTGCGCCGGGTTGATGTTGCCCTCGCTTTTGTCGATATCGTTCAGCTCTACCTCATTATCCTTCTTTACATAGGTCCACTGACTTTTGCCGTCACTGATGATCTCCTGCGCCTCGGACGACTTGTTCGCCGGATCGTAAATGATCACCTTAAATTTATTCTCTTTGGGTCGTGCGATCAGGGTGCCGGTCTGCGTATTCCTGATGTTAGCCTGCGGGTCGTCGAGCTTAAAGGTAAACTCTGCTTTTATTAAATTATACGCCTTATATTTCAGGCCGACGGCATTCATTATTTTTCGCGCCTGGGCGTCTTTTTGAGCGAAGGAGATTTGAACGGATGTTGTCAGGATCAGGGATATGGTTAGTAATCTTTTCATTTTATAATATATCGTTTTGTGAATAGTCAATAGTGAATGGTGAATTGCTGTTGACTGCCGACCATTCACTATTGACTATTGACCATTCACCTATTCAAATTGTTTTTTGTATCGCTTCCAGGTGCTTTTCCAGGCTGTACTCGTCGGCAAACAATACCTCGCGAGCTTTGCTGCCTTCGAACGGCCCGACGATTCCTGCTGCTTCTAACTGGTCGATGATACGCCCGGCGCGGTTATAACCGAGCTTCAGCTTGCGCTGTATCAGCGAGGTTGATCCCTGCTGGTGTATCACAATCAGGCGCGCGGCTTCCTCGAACATCGGGTCGCGGTTATCGGGGTCAAAATCTTTAGTGCTGCTGGCTTCGCCTTCGCCCACATATTCAGGCAAAAGGAAAGCCGTAGGGTAGCCACGCTGTTCGCCGATGTAGTTTGATATTTTTTCCACCTCGGGCGTATCCACAAAGGCGCATTGCAGCCGTATCAGGTCGCTGCCGGTCGAAAGCAGCATATCGCCGCGGCCGATGAGCTGGTCGGCGCCGCCGGTATCCAGGATAGTGCGCGAGTCGATCTTCGACAATACCCTGAAAGCCAGCCTCGACGGGAAGTTAGCCTTAATGGTACCGGTGATAATGTTTACCGAAGGTCGCTGCGTAGCGATGACTAAGTGTATGCCCACCGCACGGGCTAATTGCGCCAGTCGGGCTATCGGCATCTCCACTTCCTTACCGGCCGTCATCATCAGGTCGGCGAACTCGTCAACCACCAGCACGATAAAAGGCAGGTAGCGGTGCTTCTCAGGGTCGCTTATTTTACGGTTGATGAACTTCTGGTTGTATTCCTTCAGGTTGCGCACGCCGGCATCTTTCAGCAGGTCGTAGCGCTGGTCCATTTCTATACACAGCGAATTGAGGGTATTTACCACCTTTTTGGTATCGGTAATAATGGCGTCTTCCTCGTCCGGCAGCTTAGCCAGGAAATGTCTTTCGATCTTGCGGAACAGCGTCAGCTCGACCTTTTTAGGGTCGACCAAAACAAATTTAAGTTCGGCCGGGTGGCGTTTGTATAACAACGAAACCAGGATGGCATTAATGCCCACGGATTTACCCTGGCCGGTTGCCCCCGCAACCAGCAGGTGCGGCATTTTGGCCAGGTCGGCTACAAAAACCTCGTTAGATATGGTCTTGCCCAAAGCAATAGGCAGGTCCATAGTTGAGTTCTGGTATTTTTCCGTGGCGAGGATGGAGCGCATCGAAACCATTTCGGGATGCTGGTTAGGCACTTCGATACCGATGGTTCCTTTACCCGGCATCGGCGCAATGATACGAATGCCCAGCGCCGCCAGGCTAAGCGCGATGTCGTCCTCCAGGTTTTTGATCTTGGAGATGCGAACGCCCGGAGCGGGGATGATCTCGTAGAGTGTAACCGTGGGACCGATGGTCGCCTTGATCTTATCGATCTCGATGTTGTAATGGTTCAGCGTTTCGACGATCTTGTTCTTGTTGGCCTCCAGTTCTTCAGAATTGACGGTTATTTTGTTCGAACCGTAGTTCTCCAGCAAGTCGAGCGTCGGCAATTTATACGACGACAGGTCGAGCTTGGGGTCGTATGTGCCGAACTGTTCCACCAGGCCTTTTGCCTTTTCGTCGTCGTCCTCCTCGATGCTCAGGGTGCTGGTGGGGCGGGCGGTATCGATGGTCAGCGGTATCTCTTCCTCCATTTCCGGCTCATGCGACGCGAGGGGATCGGGCGTAAGCACCATCGGTTCGTGAAAAACCGAGTTCTGCTGCACCGGCTCTTCCTTCATCTTATTGGTGCCTTTGGGCCATTCAATGGGTTTTGAAAGATAGTCCTCCTCGCGGTCATACACTTCGGGCACAACCTGGTCCACCACGTCCGGCGCCAATTCTGTTTTCTTTCGTGCCGGTATCTTAAAGTCGATGTTATAAGCGATGACCAGGGCAGCAAGCGCGGCAAACACCAGCAAACCGCCGGTACCCGCCTGCCCTATCTGGGCATCCAGCAAACGGTTGCTCCAGAAACCGAAGTTACCCTCCAGGAAATGCGGTACGTCGCTGATGAAAGCATGAAAAAACCCAAGCGCTATCGAGATAAATACGAGTAAAAAGAAGGAATAGCCGAGCGTTTTTCCAGCCGAATACAATCGCACCTTAAAAAGCAGCCGGTAGCCGATGACAAAAAATACAAATACAAACAGGAACGAGGCTATGCCAAACCATTCGAAAATGAATTGGTTGGAGAGCAGCGCGCCGAACTTACCCAGCCAGTTCTCGACAACCGGGTTTTTGATGCCGTTGTCAAGTAATTCCTGCTGGGTTTTAAACAAGTTGTGCCAGCCGCCATTGGCTGCCGAAACATAACTCTGGTCTTCCTGCCAGGTAAACAGGTACGACGTAAAGGCAATGAGGAAGAATACGGACAATATGAGCAAAAAAAGGCCGGCGATCTTGACCAGGCGACCGTCGCCCGGGTTAAACGACGCCTGCCGCTCCTTTTTTGGTTTCGGCGGTTTCTCCTTTTCGCCCTTCGCCGATGGTTTTTCGGGTTTGGCGGTATCCCTTAAAGTATTTGTTTTAAACTGGTTCCCTTTTATCGGCATCCTTGCAGTACACGTTCAAATCGCAAATGTAAAGTTAATAGATAAAAGGAATATCGAAAACTGTAATAGGGCAATTTATTTGCAGACATCCTGCGACGCTTATTTCTATATTTAGACTCATGAAATTTTTAGCGAACCTGGTTATCATTATGGCATACATGCTTCTTGCTGGTTGCCAGTCCGATCCATTTGCGGGTGATTATACTACCGGGCGGCCAAAATTTACTGATGTTCCGGGGACTTACCGGTTAGAACGACAGACAATAACCGAAAATCCATTGAGCAAAGCCGACATGAAAGCAACCCTTACACTTAATGCGGATGGCACTTTTATTATGCGCAATGTGCCCAATCTTTTAGGCGATACCGGCAAGTACGTTATAAACGAAAAAATTACCTGCAGGGGAAAATGGGATATCCAGGTAGTCGGCGGAGTTGATAACGGATTGGGGCGTGAAAAAAAGCACTGGGGAATATCGCTGCAAAATGCGCCCGATAATCTCTCGACGATAGGATTGATGAATGATGCTCCCCCCTACAAATTAATTGTCAATAATGATGATCCTGACCTCGGGAAGGCGATCATTTTTTCAAAAAAGTAGCAGCTTGTCTGCGCTGTATTTATTCACATTTTATGAATTTATTAACCACACGAACATCGGTATTAATTTTTTATTAATATTGAACCATGGGCATTGACGAACTGGAAGAATACATCGCGGCGGACGACCTGGCGGGTTTGAACGACCTGCTGACGCGCGACCCTGCGCTGGCAAAAACCAAAACCTCGCAAAACGTTTCGCCGCTTATGCTGTCGTGCTACTACAAAAAACCCGAGGTAACCGCCATGCTGCTTAAATATGCCGACGAGATCAGCCTGTTCGAAGCGGCGGCGGTGGGCAAGTTCGATGTAGTGGCGCATTTGCTGTATACGCACCCCGATGCCGTGAACGATTATGCCGAAGACGGCTTTACACCGCTCGGGCTGGCCTGCTATTTCGGGCAGTTCGAGGTAGCGCGTTATTTGGTGCTCAAAGGCGCCGACGTGAATTTACCATCGAACAACGGTTTCCACGTTTTTCCTATCCATTCCGCCGCGGCCGGCAATTATACCGATATAGCCCGGATGCTCATCGAGAACGGCGCCAATGTAAATGTACGGCAGCAAGCCGGCGCCACGCCGCTTCATTCGGCGGCGCAGAACGGCAACCTCGACCTGCTGATACTGCTGCTGGAGAACGGCGCCGAAACCAATGTGCGCATGGAAGGCGGCAAATTGCCTTCCGATATGGCCCGGGAAAAGGGTTATGAAGAAATAGCGGAGATATTGAGTTAAGCTTAAAAAAAAAGGGTGTCATGGTGAGCCTGTCGAACCATGGTGCGATGGGCCTGCCCGCCAGTCTTCGACAAACTCAGACTGACAGGGTCACACTAACAACGCACTTTTGAAACTATCCTATATCCCCTTATTTTTCATCAGCATATTGAAAATATCGATGTTAATCCATTCAAGAGGCGGCGGTTTATTATAACCCTTTTCAATTTCAGAAATTACATAGCAAATTCTTGTTAAAGTGTCCGGCGCTATTTTCAAATGATCATCCAGTAGTTCACAATCGGTCAGCGCAAGCGATTTTAATATAAAAAAATCCACTTCGTTATACCGGATGCCATAGATCAGTTTGGCAGCATGCGGCTTAATAATGTGTTTGACCGAGAAAAAAAATTCGGCATTATCTTCAACGGGCTTCATGTCTTTTAACGAAAGTTTCTGCAAATAATCAGTATTAAGTAATAGTTAAATATCGATTTATGTTTTAGGAAATGGTATATTTTTCACCGATAGCCGGGTTGAGATACCAAGTTAAATCGTCCGAATTTGTATTTTCGCCCTCCGGAATTTATGTATCTTTATTAAGCAAAACATATCCAGATGACCGGTGACGATGTCGTTCTGTTAGGCGATAAACATGTTGGCGAACCTTACCTGCTGGGGGCGCATGTGCCTAAGGACGATGCAAACTATAAAGGCCCCTGGGATTGTACCGAATTCGTATCGTGGCTGTATTACCAAACCTTCGGGATACTTTACGGCTGCGACAACAACCAGGGCGATCCGCATACTTACGAAACTTACAGCGGCCACTGGGCGCGCGACGCCAAAGTATTAGGCCATATCGTTACCGTCGAGCAGGCCAAAGCCACGCCCGGCGCGGCTATTTTACGTTTTGCCGGCAGCGGCGAAGTGGGTCACATCGCCGTGTCGGACGGCAACGGCGGCACGGTGGAGGCGCACGGAAAGATAGACGGCATTACCAATTCGGTTGTCGACGGCAGGCGCTGGGATATGGGCATACTGGTGCCCGGCGTTACTTATAAACCCAACCCGATCATGCCATTCCGGCCGCCTTCCATAACCATTTACCGGCTGATGTATCCCTATATGGTATCGCCCGACGTCGGCCGCATACAGGCCGCATTAAAAAAACGTGGTTTTGAGACAGAGGATATGAACAACATCTTTGGCGAAAATACTTTGCGGGCGGTAAAACTTTTCCAGGATTCGGTGGGCCTGAACCCCGACGGCGAAGTCAGCGCGCTAACCGCCGCCGCGCTAGATATCAAAATAACCGGCTGATCCGCACAAAACCCGTATTAATCCCGCTTCCCGGCTAAAAAGTTCTGTTGTCGCTTAACATTAAAAACACATCATGACAATATTTTGACCAAAATACTATTTCGGTCAAAAATTAAAATATTGTTAATCAATCGATTGAATGATATGACATTTCTATGAACCGCAATCGTGCTGCAGCCATTCTAACTTGCATCAAACAAACGCAATTGGGGTTATTATGAAAAAGTTTTTATGGTTACTGATACCGTTTATTTTAAGGGTATTACCGGCCGCGGCGCAGGGCGAATGGGAACTAAAAATGGAGAACGACGGCATAAAGGTTTACACCGGCACCATGCCCGACTCGAAAATAAAAGCTATTAAAGTTGAATGCACTTATAATGCTACGCCCGCTCAACTGGTAGCTACTATAATGGACGTAAGCACCGCGCCCGATTGGGTTTACCACGTCAAATCGGCCGTGCTGCTCAAACAGGTATCGCCTGCCGAACTTTACTACTATTCGGAGGTAAACTTACCCTGGCCTGCGGCCAACCGCGATTACGTAGCGCACCTTATTGTAAGCCAGGACCCGAACACCAGGGTGGTTACGATCGACGGCCCCGCCGTACCGGGATGGGTGCCGGTAAAAAAGGGAGTGGTCAGGATCGACCACTCGATAGGTAAATGGACTATTATACCAACCGGCCCTAACCAGGTCAGGGTCGTATATACGATCCACCTCGATCCGGGAGGATCGCTGCCTGCCTGGTTAGTAAATATGTTCGCCACCGACGCCCCGGTGCAGATATTCAAAAGCCTGAGGACGCAACTGCAAAAACCGGAATACAGGAATACGTATATCGCGTTTTTGCAGTAAGGTTGGACGTTATACGTTTGACGTTGTACGTTTCCTGGGTCCGGCATATTTGTTGTAATAGGGTATCTCAGTAATTTTTTATATTAGGGGTATGAAACCTGTCATACCTTTCTTGTTATTCTTTACCATTGCATATTTAGCTCATTCCCAATCCAGGCTTATTTATCTCGACAAAAATTTTCAGCCGGTAACCGACTCGCCGCAGGCAGCTACCAAAGTGCTCCTAAGCAAATACGCCGAAGACACGACATTATGGAAGGCATCGCAATATGACATGATCAACAAACAGCTGATGGTTGAGGGCGTGTATAAAGATGCGGAGATGACCGTTCCCAACGGGCCGTTTAAATATTATTTTAATGGCGCGGGTCGGCACTTCCTCATGCATTCAGGATACTTTGTAAACGGTGCAAAGTATGGCGAGTGGATAGATTATTTTGCAGACGGCCGCAGGATGAAGCTCCAAACTTTTCGCAATAACGAACTGAACGGGCCTTATCTGGTGTACAATATGCACGATAGTATTCCAACTGTAAAAGGGTTTTACCTGAAAGGTAAAAGAACGGCGAATGGATAACGGCAAGCAAAACTGACCTATATGAAGACGACGTTTTGAAGGAAAGCATCCCAAATAAGGAATATGAAAAACGGAATACGATGATAATTGACGCCGCCCGGAAAGCACGCCGAAAACTGCATATGATCGATGCTATTGAACCAGCAAACTTCGGCAGTTATATGCAGCAAAAACTGGCCTCTTATTTTAGACCGTATGTGAGCAAGAGTGCAGGGACCGCTATTATTATCGTATTTACCGTTAACGAACAGGGGAAACTGAGCAATGGCAGGTCGCTTACAAACGTAAGTAATGTTGTCCAGGAGCAGGTCGCCCGGGCAATCGACGACGCCCCCTATTGGACACCGGCCGAGGCGAACGGGAAACCCGTATCTCAAAATATCAATTATACATTTGTACTGGATAATACCAGGTTAAATTAGTCCAGCTGTTGTATCAAGCGGCCTGTTCTTAAAACTGCAATAAATAAAATTCTGAATGGCGTGCCAGGGAGTGATATGTGCTTTCGTTATACACCTGACCTTTTCGAAATAACGGGCCAGCATATCCGACAGCTTTTTTTCTGAGTATTGTTCCACCGGTAAGCCGCTGCATTTTTCGGGTCCCGAAAGGCTGAACGTACTGAGAACCAGGTAGCCGTCAGGCTTCAAATTTTGATGGGCAGAATCAAGATACCGCTGTTTTTCCTCGGGAGTAGTAAAAAAATGGAATGTGGCGCGGTCGTGCCAAAGATCATACTTTTTTGAGGGATGGTAATCCAGCACGTCGCACACTACCCACTTCACCATCTTTTCCTTGTCGCCCAGCCTGGCTTTGGCCCTCTGTATAGCCTTTTCCGAAATATCCAGCACGGTAATATCGGAATACCCTAACAGAAGCAGGTGATCCACGAGCAGGCTGTCACCCGCGCCAATATCGATTATTGCTGCGTTCTTTGGCAGCTTAAACCTTTTTATAATCGAAAGAGAAGTGCCGGGCACAGGTTCATACCAGCTTACATCGGTAAGCGGGTGCTTATCGTAAACATTTTCCCAATGCGTTTTCATGCCGGTCATAATCCCTGATTTTAATAAAGCAATATACAAACTTGCGGAATCACGAAAAAGTCTTCCTGTTCATTCTGTACGCTATGGCAACGGTTTTACCATAATGTTCTTAAAATAAACCAGGCTATTGGGGTCGTGTCCCTGCAGGGCAAAGGTGCCGCTTGAAAGCATGCGCAGCGAATCATTACCGGTGCGGTGCAGATCGGCGGGCTCGGTGTAATCGTTCACCACTTTACCGTTTATTTTTACGATAATGCGCTTGCCTTGTACCGTAATATCCATGGTAAACCACTCCCCTTCCTTTACATATACGTCTTTAATATCCTGAATGCCGTATACGCTGCCGGTACGGCGCCAGTCGGTATGCGTATTGTTTACCTGTATTTCGTAACCTTTTGCCGGCCAGCCGCCCTGCTGGTAAGCCGTGTGGATGTAAATGCCCGAGTTGGCGCCCTGGTGTGTCATTACATCTGCCGTGAATTCGAAATTTTTAAAATTATGGTCCTGTACCGGTCCGTCGTAAAACAAATGAGCCGTTTTGCCATGCACCACGATCATGCCGTCCTACACCGAAAAAGTTTCGGCATTGTCGCCCACTTTCCAGCCGTTAAGCGATTTGCCGTCGAAGAGTGATATCCAGCCGTCCTGCGGGCCTGTTATTTTTGCAGAGGAAAATAGTAATGTAAAAGCGATACAGAGCGTACAGACCAGGGTTTTCATAAGCATGATGTTTTAGTCAAAGCTAAGATTTTTTCTTGTCCCGCCGGGACTTGGGAACTATCGGCCAATTATTTGTTGGTGACAACAACAAAGGCAGGGAAGATTGTACAATTCTAGTAAATAGTTTGTTATATTTGAATCATGCGTACGTTGAGTATATCTATATCTGACCTTGAGTTTAATAAATTCGGCCTCAAGAAGGACAAACTCTCTTTTTCAGAACTACTCGACCTGGTGAGTACCGAGCTTACCAAAAAGGCATTGGATGAAAGCACGGAGCTTGCAACGAAATACAACTTGTCGGGGCTCTCGATGGATGAGATCACCAAAGAAGTGAAAGCGGTCCGCAAAAATGCAAAAGGTCATTCTTGATACCAATGTGGTTGTATCTGCACTGATACAAAAGAGCTTTCCATACCTCATCGTGTACAATCTCTATATTGAACGCAAAATACAGCTTTGCCTGTCGGAAGAGCTTATGACAGAGTATTATGAGGTATTGAAACGGGACAAATTCTCGCGGTTCCCGGATTTTACGGCCATGGCTAACCTGGTTCTTAAGGATATTCATGAACACGCCTTGTTTTTTAAGCCAGAGCATAAGCTGCAGATAATAAAGGATATTGATGATAACATGCTGCTGGAATTGGCTGAAGCCAGCGAAGCAGATTACCTGGTTACCGGCAATACGAATGATTTTACAATGTCATCGTTCCTAAAAACCAGGATCGTTTCACCACGAGAATTTTGGAGAATTTCAGGATAATTTATTTACTCGCACCACGGGGACAAATCATCTTTCGGACTCATCCGCCCATCACAATTCCCGCCTCTTTACCGCACTAACTGCAAAATCAGCTGCGCGTGCTGTTAGCGCCATATAGGTTAAGGAAGGGTTTTGGCAGGCGCCGGACGTCATGCAGGCGCCGTCGGTCACAAAAACGTTCGGTGCGCCCCACACCTGGTTGTGCCCGTTCAGGACGGATGTTTTGGCATCGCGCCCCATGCGGGCGGTACCCATTTCGTGGATACCGAGACCGGGGGCCTCGTGGGTATCATACTGACTGATATTTTTAAATCCCGCTTTTTCCAGCATCTCAGCGCCGCTTGCCAGGATATCCCTAAGCATTGTTTCTTCATTTTCCCGGTAAGCGCAGTCAATGTCGAGCAAGGGGATGCCCCACTTGTCCTTTTTGTCTTTGCTCAGCGTAACTTTGTTGCGAATGTCGGGCAGGCACTCTCCCATGCCGGTCATCCACATCCCCCAGCCACCCGCTTCCGTTAAGCTGTCTTTAAACGCTCCGCCCAATTCCGGCCCGCCGGTGAAATTCCCCTGCCCCCGGCTGCCGCCGCAGGCATAGGCGTAGCCGCGTATAAAATCCTGTTCCTTTAGGCCCTTCAGGTTCCTGAATCGGGGCAAATAAACACCGGTAGGGCGCCGGCCGTAGTAATACTGATCTTTGAAGCCATCATGCTCGCCGCCAATACGGCCGCGGTAGTTATGATCCATCAGGTAGTGCCCCAGTGCGCCGCTATCGTTCCCCATGCCGTTCGGGAACCGGGACGAAGTAGAAGTGAGCAGCACCAGGGTAGAATTTAATGTACTGGCATTTAAAAATATGATCCGTGCAAAATATTCCGTCGCCTGCAGGGTGTTGGCGTCAATTACCCGCACGCCTTTTGCTTTTTGCGTCTGCTCATCGTAAATAATGGAATGCACCACGGAAAAAGGCCGCACGGTTAAATTGCCCGTATTAGCAGCCGCCGGTATGGTCGCCGAATTGCTGCTGAAGTAGCCGCCGAAGGGACAACCCCGGTAGCATAGGTCGCGGTACTGGCAAGGGCCGCGGCCGTTAATGGCCTTTGAAAGGTTTGCAGTACGCGATATGATCAGGTTCCTGCCGGGAAAATTGCTTTCGATGCTGGCTTTAAAATACTTTTCGATCGCGTTCATCTCCATCGGCGGCAAGAACTCACCATCGGGCACCTGGGGCAGCCCGTCGCGGTTTCCGCTGATGCCCGCAAACTTTTCGGCATAACTATACCATGGCGCAATATCCTTATAGCGAATGGGCCAATCGACAGCTATGCCATCCTTTGCATTGGCTTCAAAGTCAAGGTCGCTCCAGCGCTGCGTCCACCTGGCCCAAAGCAGCGACTTGTCGCCCACCTGGTAACCTCGTATCCAGTCGAACGGCTGGGTTTGGATATAAGGGTGCTCTTTGTCCTTTACAAAAAAATGCTGGGTTTCTTCCTTAAAAGCATAACAACGCGCAACGATGGGGTTATCGTCGCGCATTTTCGCCGTTAATTCGCCGCGGTGCTCAAAGCCCCAGGGCGGTGTGGTAGCTGTGGGATAATCTTTGACATGCTCAACGTTGCGGCCGCGTTCTAACACCAGGGTTTTTAATCCCTTTTCACATAACTCCTTCGCGGCCCAGCCGCCCGATATGCCCGAACCTATCACAATAGCGTCATAGGTATGCTTAGGATCTGGTTTATTGTAAAAGTATTCGGGCGACGGGTTGTTCATGATAGTTTTCTAAGATTAACGGTTTACGGGAAGAAAAATTCCATTCCAATTTTACGGAGAATTTTTTGATGTTTTGGTGCGTGTTTTTTAGTTTTCAAACCCGTCGGAGCATAAAATTTCACTGTTCACGAAAACCGCGAAGCATAGCCTGATTTAGCGCTTAGTGTAATAAATCTTTCGGACTTATGCGGACTTCCGGACTTCCCGACTAATCCCTAACTTTATACCTGAAAAACCTTCGTTCATCAACCGGGTTTAATTAAACGACATGGCTTTTATCGACTATTACAAAATATTAGGGCTCGACAAGAACGCAACCGAGAAGGACATCAAGGCGGCGTACCGTAAGTTGGCCCGGCAGTATCATCCCGACCTGAACCCCAACGATCCCGAGGCGAACAAGAAGTTTCAGCAGATAAACGAGGCCAACGAGGTGCTGAGCGATCCGGAGAAACGCAAAAAGTACGACAAGTACGGCGAGAACTGGCAGCACGGCGAAGAGTACGAAAAGTACGCCCAACAGCAGCGGGCACACGGGAACCAGTACAGCGGTTTCGGCCAGGGGCATACGCAGGGCTTTGAGGATTTCGGGGATTTTAGCGGAGGAGGTGACTTTTCCGACTTCTTTGAGCAGATGTTCGGCGGGCGTGGCGGCCGAACCAGCGGCAGGCAGGCCAAATACCGCGGGCAGGACTATAACGCCGAATTGCAGCTGTCGCTAAAAGATGTGAGCGAAACGCACAAACAAACGCTGACGGTGAACGGTAAAAATATCCGCATAACCATACCTGCGGGCGTCGAGAACGGGCAGACCATCAAAATTGCAGGGCATGGCGGCCCGGGCGTTAACGGAGGCCCGGCAGGCGACCTGTACATTACTTTTCGCGTAGCGAACGATCCGAACTTTAAACGCGACGGAGCCAATTTACATATCACCGTAAAACTTGACCTTTATACGGCTGTACTGGGCGGCGAAGTAACGATAGATACGCTGACCGGGAAGGTGAAGATCAAAGTAAAGCCCGAAACGCAGAACAATAGCGTGATCAGGCTGAAGGGAAAAGGCCTGCCGGTTTACAAAAGGGAGGGCGAAGCGGGCGACCTACTGGTGACCTATGATATTCAAATACCGACTGGTCTGACCGAAAAGCAAAAACAGTTATTTACTCAATTGGCCGAAATGGGGAGATAATCCGAAAGTATTGAACCGATAGAATTAAGAACATGAGCACCACCACCTTAATAACCGCCTCGGACTTTTGTACGCTGCATCACGTGGAATACACTTTTATTGATTCGCTGAGCGAAGCGGGATTAATTGAGCTGACTATCGTTGGCCAAACCGTATACGTCCCCGACGAGGAACTGGCAAAACTGGAGAAAATGATACGCCTGCACCGCGAACTGGAGATCAACGTGGCAGGTATCGGGGCTATTACGCATTTGCTGCAGCAGCTGGACGATATCCGCGAAGAAATACGTGTGCTGCGTAACCGGTTAAGCCGCTACGAGGATAACTTTTGATCTGAAACATGCCCGCTCCCGATCTTAGGCATCAAAGGCTGCAAAATCAGCATCTCGCGGGACAGCAATTTACCCGGCCTGCCGACATTGTCCGATGGCTTGGGGCCGTCCAGGCCCAGGACTATTCCGGCGCAAAATGGGCCTTGGGACAGCGGTTGAAAACCGGCAACGACGCACTCATTGAAAAAGCATTTATCGACGGCGATATCATCCGCACGCATGTGATGCGGCCCACCTGGCATTTCGTAGCGCCCGAAGATGTACGCTGGATGCTTGACCTTACCGCTAAAAGGATCCGCATGCATACCGCGACAAGGCTGCGCTTTTTTGAATTGGACGACCAAATTTTCGCTAAATGCGCCGATACAATTATCCGCCTGCTGCAGGGCGGCAAACAAATGGTTCGCACCGACATAGCGGCCGCATTAAAGCAGGCCGGTATCACTACGGACGAACAGCGCTTTATCCATATTATGATGGAAATGGAGTTGCAGCAGGTGGTTTGCAGCGGAGGCGTGCAGGGCAAACAGCTTACCTACGCCCTGCTGGACGAACGCGTTCCAAAAACACCGGCTTTAAGCCGCGACGAAGCGCCCGCAAACCTTGCCGAACGATATTTTACGTCGCACGGGCCAGCCACCCTGCAGGATTACGCCTGGTGGAGCGGACTGACCATAGCCGACGCTTCCGCCGGGCTGGCGATGGTAAAAAACAAACTGAATTGCGAACGCGCTTATTGGTTTGCCGGCGATTTACAAAACCGCGTCGATATGCCGCCGAAGGTTTTGCTGCTGCCAAATTACGATGAATATATCGTAAGCTATAAGGATCGCAGTTTTGCTATCGACGAAAAACACACCGGTAAGGCCGATCCGCGTGGGACAATCTTTAACAATACAGTCGTCATCAATGGAAGTATCGCCGGCATTTGGAGAAAGACGCTGGCGAGGAACATGGTGAGCGTGCAGGTAACACCGTTCAAACCGTTCAGCAAGGCGGCAAATTCGGCATTGGTTTCGGCGACGAAGCGGTACGCAAAGTTTCTCGGCCTTAACAAACACGCACTGGTAATCTCATAAAAAGCGGGATCACATCACATGCCCGGATGCTTCCCGGGCCATTTCGTGAATAATCGCGTCCAGCCGGTTAAGCTCCGCCTGGAAATGCTGCAAAGTTTCGGCATCACCCGGGTGCGATTTCAGCAGTTCGGCAAGAGCCTTAAGGTTAGCCACCGGGCTGCGTACCAGGTGGGATTGTTTCCAGGCCATGTCCTGTATGCTCTCAATATGGTTTTGTATGCGCTGGTAGGCTGTTTTAAGGTCCTGCTCGGCATTCTTTCGTTCGGTAATATCGTATAAGGCCATTAACATACCCAATATTTCTTTGCTGTCGCTCATAATGGGCGACAACCTGACGTCAAACCAAAACACTGAACCGTCGCGCTGAGGATAGTCGATCTCATAGTGGATATGGCTGCCTTTTAAAACGTCTTTCGTAAAATTCACAAACTGCGGGAAACGCTCGGGTGGAAAGTAATCTGCAAGCCTGTCACCTTGCCGGGGAATATGCCGGTACTGCGACTGTACAAACTCAATAGCTTTCTGGTTAAATTCCAACACCTTAAGATCGGTATCAAAAAGCGCGTACGCGGTGTCGGTCGTTTCAAGAATGGTTTGCAGGTTGGCTTCTGATTGCTGTAGTGATTCCTCGGCGCGCAGTCTTTCCGTAACATCGTTGGTAAAAGAAAGTCGTACCTCCCTGCCTTCAAAAATAATATCATGAGCGATGACATGAACGTACATGGGTGTACCGTCCTTTTTCAAATGCCTGATAATACCGATGTCCTGGCTCTGGTTCAACGGAGCCAAAGGCATACCGGCAAGGTCGCGCGCCTGGTCATCGGCCGGCCGCAGCATACGCACGCTTTTGCCCAGCAGTTCGTCCCGTTCGTAACCATAAAGCCCGGCGGCGGCTTCATTCACGGCTATGATACTCAGGTCTTCCCTTGCAATCATCCACAATGGCAAAGGGTTACTATCGAACAGGAACTTGTATTTCTGCTCGGAGGCCCGCAATTCTTCCTCAGCTTTGATCCGCCAGGAGATATCTATACCCGTCCCCAGCAGGCAGCGCTGGCCTTCATACAGGATCGGTGTACCAGTGAGGATCATCGGTGTTTTTACGCCATTCTTTGCCCTGACATGAGCTTCAACCATGGCATATCCCTCTACAAATACTTTTTCTATCGCTTCCTTAATCTTTTGGCCATCTTCGGCAGCAATGATATCGTAAGGTGTCAAATGTTCTATTTCCTCGCTGCTATAGCCGGTCAGCGCCTCAAAATTGGCGTTCCACCGCATTTGTTTACCCTGGTCGGTGATCAGGTAAAATATGCCGGGCAAACTGTTGATGATCGTATCTGAAAGCATCTTTTCTTTCAGTATCATATTTTCCGCCTCCCGGCGCTCGGTTATATCGAGCATGGTGCCTATAATAGCCGGCTCTCCGCCGATCAGCACCCGGTTGCCATAAAACTCAACCCAGTTGGCAGTCCCATCTTTTTTCTTTCCTTTAACCTCGTAATGCGCAATTTCAATCTCTCCCCGGACGCGGGCCATTATGTTTGCGCGTGCAATATGCAGGTATTCCTCACTGATAATAATTTCGATAGTGCTTTGCTCCGTATCGATCAGTTCCGAAGGTTCATAACCAAATATTTCAGCAAACCTCGGGTTAACGTAACTAAATCTTTCATTCTGACTAATATAAACGCCCACCAAAGACTTTTCGGCCAGTGTACGGAATTTCAGCTCGGCTTCCCGGCGTTCCGCCTCGATCCTTTTTCGTTCGGAAACATCACGGGCCATTACCATTACCATTTTACCCGGGAATAATTTCACGTTGATCTCGGCCGTAAACACCGATCGGTCCTTCCGCATGAAACTCCGTTCACGGAATATATTCAGGTTAGGGTTTTCGGCGGCGTTAACCAAAGGGTCTGTCTTCAGTTCTTCCGGATCGATGATTTCTTCAACATTCATCTCCAGCAACTCGTCACGACTGTAGCCCATCATGTTGCACATGCTGTCGTTCACATCCGTAAAATTCAACCGTCTATCGAGCACGTAGATGGCGTCCGAAGCCTGCCCGATCAGCGAGCGATATTTCTCTTCACTTTCATACACTTCCCTGGTACGCTCCTCCACGCGTTTCTCCAGTTCGGCATTCATCAGCTTCACTTCATCTTCGGCCCGGGTACGTTTAAGGTCAATGGCATTCAGCCAGATTGCGGTAGTCCAGATAATGGCTAAGCTTACCAGCAGAAAGCATACAACCAGCAGTGAAACTCCTATTTCGTTGGTAAAAAGGCCATAATGCTGGGTTTGCAGCCTAACCGTCCCAAATACCAGCGCAGTAAGCACGATCAAACCGAAAAGACGCCTCGCCATTTTATTGCCGATCTGCTTACCGGTAAACAAACTGGCCATGCCGAGTTTTGGATTGAGCAGCGACGCGCCGACGGCAAGTATAAAAAACAGGATGGCCGTATGGGTAGCCATCGAACTGACGTAAAGCAGCGTGTTAAACAGCGAAACGCCGTACAAGTAGCCGATCAGGGCGATTGCCGTGAGTATGCTGACGATGAGAAAAAGCCCCTGTGCTACTAAATCGGCCAGTCTTTTACGCATGGCGAGCAGCAGGAAACCTACGCCAAGCAGCGTAAAACAAATGGCCGCGTTATAGGCCATGCGCCCCGAGTAGAGGTGGTCGGCTGAAACCTGCTGGTTATCCCGGATGAAAAGCTGGTCGATACCCGCGTTAAAACCAACCAGGAACTCGAGTAAAGTAAGCAGTCCGACAAACGTGCCTGCAATCGACAGGCTCAAATATGCCACCCGGCCAAATCTGGCTTTATCATATTGCGTAACCAGCAGCGCCGTACCAAACAAGATAAAGCATAGCGCGGTATTGAATACCATCGACACAAACCCCGGTACGATCTGCTTTAGTACGGTAACATTACAAATCCACCCGACCATTACGACAAGACTTATCGTAATGGCGAGTATGCTTATCGCAACGACCGTTTTATTTTGCTGCTTGCCTGGCATCAACCCACATCATGTAAACGATACGCTTAACGGCGGCAGCCCCGTATAGGTTTCAATCTATTTCGTAAAACTACATCCGCGACTTAAAGTTATAATTAAATAAGGAGATAATTTAACCAGGCGGCCGCTAATAATTCCGAAAAAACCCCTCTGTGAGGCGGCGTCTAATTTTTTTTAGATCCTGAACATACGGTTTTGTATGGCGTATAACACCAGGCCGGTGCGCGATTTGAGATTGAGCTTTAAAAACAGCGATTCGCGGTAATTATCCACCGTGCGCGGGCTGACGAACATTTTATCGGCAATTTCTTTATAAGTAAGTTCCGAACAACAGTATTTAAGAAATTCAATTTCTTTTTTGGAAAGCTCCGCTCCACCCTCATCGTCAGCTACCGAGCGTATCAGTTTGCCCGACACCAGTTCATTGATATAAACGCCTTTGGCACGAATAGCCTGTATTGCTTCGAGCAGTTCGCGTGGCTTTGACTCTTTAAGCACATAGCCGCTTGCACCGCACCTGATCATTTTGATCACCGCCTGGTCGTCTTCGAACATGCTGAGCGCAAGTATTTTTACGGGCGGGTAATTTTTCCTGAGCCAGCACGTGGCGTCGTAGCCATCCATTACAGGCATATTGATATCCATCAGCACTACATCGGGCGCGCCGTGTCTGGCCAGTGCCTCCTGCATCTGCAGGCCGTTTTCGGCTTCAAAAAGCACTTGCAATTCACCAAATTCGCTCATCAGGCTAGCTACGCCATTCCTGAAGAGCGTGTGGTCGTCGACAATGGCGATCAGTATCTTTCCGGTTTCCATAATGCTAAGGATAAGGTATAATGATTTCGATGCACGCGCCCTGGCCCGGCTGAGACTGGATAAATACTTCGCCGCCAACTATTTCGGCCCGTTTCTGGATATTTTTCAGCCCCATCCCCTTTTGTTCTTCAGTCAGGGCATCGATGTCGAACCCGTCGCCATCGTCGATGACCTGCAGGCTGATACTATCGGCCCGGTAAGTGAGCCGGATATCGATCTGCTTCGCCTGCGAATGCTTGATAATATTGTTGAATATCTCCTGCACAATGCGGAAAAGGATCAGGTCCTTATCCGTATTACTTTCGGCGGGCCTTTCGCCGTCTATATCGTAAATCACTGTAAATTTACCCGATTTCTCTATCCAGGCTATCTCGTTCCTTATGGCCTCTTCCAGTCCAAGTTTAACCAGTTGCTCGCCGTGCAACAGCTTGCCCAGCAGCCGCATTTCCTTGATCGACTTCAGGTTAAGTTCAATGGCAGCGTCGATCTTTTGTTGTGCGCGGTCGGTGTTCTCAAGCTCGATTGAATTCAAAGTCAGCGAAGTAAGGCTCAGCAACTGCCCAATGTTGTCGTGCAGCTCCACTCCGATGGTTTGCATGGTTTGCTCCTGGATCTCGAGTTGAGTTTTTACCAGTTCGGCCTCAAAAACCAGCTTCAACTGCCCCTTCTCTTCCATATGTTTTTTCTTCCGGCGGTTATAAATAAAGATGTATAGCAACAAAAAAGCTGGTGCTATTAAAAATATCAGGGTAGTTATTATGATAAGCTTGGCGATGTCTTGGTTAGCCATTTCCGACAAATAAATGCATAGCTCCAGCATCCGTATAGGATGATATTGAGTACATTGTATATGTATCCTAAATAATGTTTATGCTGAGCGAGAATGGGTTTAATTTTTTCGTAAAATAAGTTACATCCTGTATCACCAAAATAAAAAAGCAAAGCACCTGTTGCTAACCAAAATTCGGAAGAGTATCTTAAATCAATGTATGAGTTATCATTTAACAGATTATAATAATAATAAAATCCGTAACATACAATAAGGACAGACATTACCGTGTTGGTGAGGTTGTTATATTCGAAAAAACCATGATTGACAATGTCAAAGGTGTATAAAACAACCAGGACGGCAAGCCCAATGTAAATAATGTGCCTGCTATCGCGAAATCTATTTAAGAGATGATAAAACAGAAAACTAAAAAACATCATTTGGAATATCAATAAGATATTATAAAGCCATGCATTAGACAACATGTGTACAGGATCTGCTAAATAACGTTTTTTTATGGGGATGGCCGTCATTTCAGTAGCACAGGTTATGAAAAGAAAAAAGATTGAAACTGCTGAAATAATATCCGATCTCTTCAAGGACAATAATGCTATTACCAGGCAAACGGCCTCCGATGTGGTGTTAATTGTAAAAAACTGGAGCATGGCTGTATGTACTTAAGCAACTAATATCTAATTGCAACTGTTTGGGCATAGTTCTCCATTATCCTGGCCAGGCCCGGTTACCGCGAAAGGATACTCATGCCGATAGAATTTCAGATACCATGCTGCCGTTTCACAATTAAATTTATCTTCATCTATTCCTTTTGCCTGATTAAATTTTGTCGGAACAATTACAAAAGAATCTTTTAAAGAATCGCTGGTATCTTTTTTATCCTTAAGATGAGTAGAAAAGTATATCCTGAATCCATCATACAGTTTATTTGTATCAATGGCTTCCAATACACCTATATCGAACCATTCGCTTTCAGTATTGATTGCATGAGGATGATAGATAAATCTTTTTACCATTTTTCGAGCTGTTAATGTAGTTATACCATGCGGTAGAGATGGGCATGTCGGGTCGTCACTACAAGGTATACACAATTTGTATAATTTATTGCCGGTACACTGGCCTTTCCCATAACATATGGAGCCATTGATATTTCCAAGCTGAAATAGCCCTGTACTAATGCTATGGTTGTAGTAATCATGATGCAGCCGACCTGATCGGCATACTATAGGACTTTTCCCGCTGTCTTTCGTTGCCACAATTAAAATTGATGTTGATAGTGGATAAGAATTGGCGGACGAATCACAAGCAAAGTATATTCTAAAGCCATCAGTAACGCCGATTCTCTTATCCGTCGCACCTCGTCGTGGGTGAGAAATTGCATATGCTCTTTCTGCTTTAAGAAGCGTTACTATGCCATGTAAAATGTCTTTGTTAAACCAAATTGAAGCGGATTTTGGATGCTTATCATTTGCCTTTATAGCATTAAAATGCTTAATCATCAACAAGGCTGTTTTTTCATCGACGCCATTCAAGGCCATATTATAAACTGTTGAAGTGTTGTAGATTGATTTTTTGTTGCTCATATTTTTAAATGCAACAGCGATCATGAGAATTATGATCAGATTAATAACAATCAATATTTTTTTCATTTTAATTTGGATTTAAAAGCGGTTAAAAATTGATTAGACCAAAGTCTTTATAATGCTTAGGCACTACCACCGTGTTTTCACCTCTTTCAATACCGTAAAAACACCTAAAATATAGCAGTGCAGGCAAAGTTGTGGTAAAATAAATCGATGTTCCGGCGACTCATAACGATATAAGTTGCCGCTAACAGACACTGATTTTTTTCATGATTGTAAAAGGTTAAGTGTGAGGCTTAATATAAGACTATTTAATGTGAAAACACGGGGTTGGCTGCCCGTGTTTTCACCCATTTTTTACACCGTGAAAACACGCTCAATTTACTAACTACTTTGAGCTATACAATTCGTTTTAATTACAACTATTCGGGCACAATTCCCCATTGTCCTGGGGCGGTCCGGCCCACCTGCCTTTAAAATATCGGCCACCATATAGTCTCTGGTAAGTTCTGGATATGGCACAATCAAAATAGTCAACATTTGCCCCGGTTGCCGGATCGGTTTTGGTTGTCGTGATCACCAAAGCGTCTCTTTTTGAGGTATAGGTATTTACGCTATCATACCGGTTCGTGCCAAAATAGATACGTATTCCGGTATGCACCGTATCTGCATCAATAGCTTCCCAAAGCGCCAGGTCGAACCATTCACTGGTTGTATTGATCGGATGATGTTTAAAACTATGCACCATCATTTCGGCCTGGTCCCTCGAAACGCTGTGGGGGAGCAACGACTGACAAGTTAAATCGGGTACACAATTGTAACAAGTACTATATAATGCGGCCCCGTTACAAGTATTATTGTCGTTGCATACGACTCCATTTATGCTACCCGAATTAAACAATGCGGCATTAGATGCATGCGGATAATAATCGGCATGTTTCCTGCCCGATTTGCACGAAGCAACAGGTTCGGTACTCAACCCGGCATCCTTTGTCGAAACCAGGATGATGGAAGTTTTTAAGGGATAAGTATTTATCGCAGGGTCGCTGGCAAAATAGATCCGTACGCCATCGGTCAGACCCAGTGTCTTGTCTGCAGTATCGATGCCCGTACCCTGGGTTGGGGTTTGAGAGCTGCGTTCTGCCTCGAGTAACAATACCATGTTATGCACCATCTGCTTGCTGAGCCAGACCGATACTGTAAGCGGGTTTTTATCGCTGTCTTTATGAGCAGCGAAATGTGTGATCATAGCGGATGCCGTTTGCTGATCGATACCATTCAATGAAATTGAGGTTGTTTGGCCCGATGCCAGCGCCCAGGTCCAGGCGCCGGCCATTACCAATGCTAATTTTTTCATAATAGTTAGGGTTTAAGCGTGAGTGATTAAGTTAATTGCTCAAAACTCAATACATAACCAGCTAATTTATACCGCACTTACACCTGTTTATATAACGTAAAAACACCCGGTTGAAAAAGGGCCTTTTTGCGGTAAAAGCCTCCCCATATCCTGGTGAGATTTGATCATCAATTCAAACACCGGGAAAGCCGAAAACGGATCCAGAGTAGGCAATTAACTTCAATCTTATGAACCGATATCATATTTATTACGGGTGGGTACCCGATCTGCCCGATCACCGCGACTTCAAATTTTCCATGAAACATGCTATGTTAGATAGCCTTCCCGCCAAAGTTGATCTGAGGGACACCTATCAATTACCTCCTATATATGACCAGGGCCCTTTGGGCAGTTGCACAGCCGACGCTATAGCAGGCGCCTTCGAGTTCGAATTGCTTAAGCAGCAACTTACCGATTTTACCCCGTCGCGGCTTTTCATTTACTACAACGAACGTGTAATGGAAAATTCGGTTAACACCGACTCCGGGGCGTCCCTGCGAGATGGGATCAAAACAGTTGCCTCGCAGGGAGTATGTGATGAACGATTATGGCCATACATAATTAGCGAGTTTAACCATAAACCTTATGACAGCTGCTACCAGGCCGCCCTGCAAAACATTGTTTCCGAATACTATAACATTGACCAGGACCTTGACCAGATGAAAAATTGCCTGGCGCATGGGTATCCGTTCGTTTTTGGTTTCTCGGTTTACGAATCATTTGAAGACCCTAGCGTGGGGCAAACCGGTATAGTAAGTATACCCGGGCCGGATGAATCGATCGTTGGCGGCCACGCAGTAATGGCAGTGGGTTATGATGACACACAGGGCACATTTACCCTGCGCAACAGCTGGGGCACGAATTGGGGTATGGGCGGTTACTTTACCATGCCTTATGAATACCTCACACGCAGCGACCTTTCGGGCGATTTTTGGAACATAAAGGTTGTGACCGAAAGCTCTGCAGGAAATAATGCCACGCTAATGTTCAATGAAAAAAATGAACGGTTGAACATTGCCAAAGTCAAGGCAAAAATGCGCGGACTATCAGGCATGCCCGCTCCAACGACGGCCGAAGTGCACGCGGCATTAGAAGACTATTACAATCTGGCTTCTCAGTTGCAGGCCGGGAAACTTCCGGCAAGGGCTAAACCAATGCAATTTACGATTTCCAGGGAGCAGGCCTTTCTTCCCGGACTAGGCGGAAAAATACTGGCCGAGATCAAAAAGATTATTTGCGGCATCCTGGATGGCGGTTCTACACAAGATGATATTCTTAGTGCTGTTTTAGATGCATTGGCAAGTATAATTCCCGGAGGTGTATTTATCGAATCCCTGGCCAAAATCGTGGTTAAGTATGTTTTGTCACAAGGCATCACCAATTTTTGCCAGGTTGCGTCTGTGTAGCCTGCACTAGATCATAATCGAATATTTAATTAATAACTTAAAACTTAAAAATCATGGCAACCGAAAAATCTCTGACATTTGAAGATGTTAACGCTCATGTCGAACAGCATCTAACCGATGCGAAACTGCAGTCAATGGCCGCAGCCGCACCGAACCTGTGCAGCATTTATGCAATCGCACGGCCAATCCTTGTTTTGATATCCCAATTTGTTTTGATCCCGCAAAAATGGCGCGACGGCATAAAAATTCTGATAAGTGCTTTGGATGCGTTATGCCCGCAGGGAGCAGAAACAACCGGAAACTAACCCCAAGAGCCTAACCTTAATACAAACCCGGACATTTTATGTACCGGGCTTTCTCATTCATCTCTTCCCTGCCAAAAACCCCTTCAGGGCCGCCTGCGTAAATTCCGACAGCACCAGTTCGCCGCTGATGGCGGCGCGTTCGGCAAGCAGCTCGTCCCAGTTTTCGGTACCTTCCCATAGTATCTTTTTTAAACCTGAGAGCGCTTCGGGGTGATAGGACGCCAGTTTCGAGGTGAGTGCTGCCAGGCCTTCATCCAGCGCTGCAATGTCTGGATAAACTTCGTTATACAGTCCTTTCTCCTTTGCCCACTGCGCCGTTTGAAAATCGGACGCGCGGATAGTAAGCTGCGAAAATGCCGGCAAACCGATCTTGCGCGTTACCGCCGGTGAAATAACGAAAGGCCCAATGCCTATCGCCAGCTCGCTGAGCTTGATGGATGCCGCTTCCGTGGCCAGGCAATAATCGGCCGCCGCCGCCAGGCCAACCCCGCCTCCCACTGCCTTTCCCTGTACGCGCGCGATGATAATTTTGGGCGACTTCCGGCAGGCGTTGATCACCTTGGCAAAACCCGAGAAAAATTCGGCGCCTGCGTGTTTGTCTTTGATCTGCAGCAACTCGTCGAAACTCGCCCCGGCACAGAAGGTGCGGTCGCCTCCACTCTTCAGGACTATGACCCGAACGCTGCTATCGGCGCCTGCAGTTGTGATAGCGCCCGCCAGGTCGTCAAGTAAGACGGCAGGCAGGGAGTTTTGCGCGGGGTGATAAAACTGGATTGTCGCTATTCCATCTGCAACAACCATATTCACATTGCCTCCAGGTGTTTCGGTCATTTTGTTTAACTTGTATTAAGGCAATATCGGCAGATTTTGATTGTGAGCAAAACTAAATTTATGGCGGCGGCGCGGCGCGAACTCAAGAAATACAGAAATAATTCAGAATTGTTTTTTTAATTTATATTAGATATTTGTAATATAATTCAAGTATGCTATTTTTGTACTAATATAAATTTTTAACTAAAATTTAAACTATTGAAAGTCCTGGTCGTCGAAGATAATCCCGACATTAAAGAATTATTGGATTATATCCTGCAAGACGAAGGGCACGAGGTTGTGGCATGCGCGGATGGGTCGTCGGTAAATGTCATCGACCGCATATTGCCCGACCTGATACTGATGGACGAACTGCTTTCGGGAGTTCGCGGCAGCACACTTATTAAGAAGCTCAAGGCCAACCCGGCTTCGCAGCATGTGCCGGTTATCTTGCTATCGGCTATGCCCAATATACAAGACATTGCCTCGGAATGCGGCGCCGACGCATGGCTGGAGAAGCCATTCAATATAGACAGTCTTACGGAGGCGGTAAAAAACTTCGCCTGATCTTTCCGCACTAACAGGCGGTTGATTATTTTTATGCCGCAAGCCGCCTGTATGTTCCAGCATCAAAATACCTGCCTGTTTTTTATCGCCTCGCTGTTGCTTAATGTTGCGCCCGGAAACGATATGTTTTGTATAGCCGCGCGCGCTGTTTCACATCGCTCAAAAGCGGGCATTTTATCGAAGGCGGCGATCTCTGCTAAAATGTAAGAACTATGAAAATTACTTTATCTCTCGTTTTTTTATTTGTCTTTTCCTGTGCTGCGCAAGCCCAGAACGGCGTATTTAACGTAAAATCATTCGGCGCAAAAGGCGACGGCCAAACATCTGATACCAGGGCCATTAACCGCGCGATCGATTCGGCGGCGGCCAACGGCGGGGGGCGGGTGTATTTTCCTGCCGGAGATTACTTGTCGGGTTCGATTCACCTGAGGAGTAATATCAGCCTGTACCTGGAGCAGGGTGCGACGCTGATCGCCACAGACCGAAATCCCGCATCGGAATATGATCCCGCCGAGCAAACCGTGAATATGGTTTACCAGGATTATGGTCACAGTCATTTTCACGATGCGTTTATCTGGGGCGAGAATTTGCATGATGTTTCTATCCTCGGGCCGGGTATGATATGGGGCAAAGGATTATTGAGAGACTACAAAAAGGGCAGCTCGGCTGCTAATAAGAGCCTTGTACTATACAAATGCCGTAACGTGATCATTAAAGACGTGACCTTTAAACACGCCGGTTGGTTCGCCATACTGGCGACCGGCACCGACAATCTCGCTATCGACGGTGTAAAAATGGATACCAATCGTGACGGTATGGATATCGACTGCTGCCATAATGTGCATGTATCCAATTGCAGCGTCAATTCGCCCTGGGACGACGGCATTTGTCTCAAAAGCTCGTTCGCACTGGGTTATGCCCGCGCGACCGAAAACGTAACTATAACCAATTGTATTGTGAGTGGATTTGACGAAGGTTCGTTCCTCGATGGCACCTACAAAACTGCCGACAGCAATGCTTACCGTACCGGGCGCATCAAATTCGGCACCGAGTCGAACGGCGGATTTATCAATATAGCCATCAGCAATTGCGTGTTCGACCACTGCCAGGGCCTGGCGCTCGAAACCGAGGATGGCGCTTTATTACAGGGCGTTACCATCAGCAATATTACCATGCGCAACATCGTTTCAGCGCCGATATTTATGCGACTGGGGGCACGCATGCGCGCGCCGAAAGAGATGTCCGTGGGTGAGCTGCGGAGGGTGTCGGTCAGCAATGTGAGGGTATATGGTTCCAACTCAAAATTCGGCTGCATTATTTCGGGCATTCCGGGTCATGATATAAAGGACGTCGACCTGGATAATATCCGTATTTACTACAATGGAGGCGGCACGGCGGAGCAAGCGAACAAAACCGTTCCTGAATTGGAAAAGAATTACCCCGAGCCTACGATGTTCGGCGCTATGCCTGCATATGGGTTTTATATCCGGCACGTAGATGGTATCAAGCTAAGAGATATCGAAGTAAGCTATTTAAAGGATGACGCCCGCCCTGCTTTTATTTTCGACGATGTAAAAGGTGCCGACATGCACAATGTGAAGGGGCAGGTGGAAAAAGGCGTGGAACAGTTTAAGTATATTAATTCGAAGCATTAGCCTGTAACCCGCCTCGGCTTTTTGCGGTCAGAATAAGCATGACCACCAGACTTTATTCCGCTTCGCTGATTCTCGCACCACTATGCTTTGCTGTTTCCAGCTTTTTCTGGCAAAACGACGGGCAGTTTGTTCAATATTCTGTGACAGCCGGCACACTGCTTATCATCGGCAGCGTATTCTGGGTATTCGCCTTTATGGCGCTTTTTGATTTGCTGAAAGACAAAGCGCCACGCTATGCTTCCTTGGGTCTATTCATAGCCGTTTATGGCTGTCTCTGCGGCGGGGTTGGTTTTGCTTTGCGCGATATCATGACGCTGATGCTGCATATCCCGCATAAACAGATGCTGGACGCTTTCGCACAGCACCCGGTTTTCGACAACATTGTTTTCTGGATAGGCGGACCGGCCTTTCCGTCCAGTTTGCTGGTGCTGGGAATTGTGTTAGCCGCAACGAAAAAGGCGCCTATGTGGGCAGGTGTCATGATTGCGCTAAGCGCTGTACTTTTCCCGGTGTCGCGCATTACTCGTATCGAAACCGTCGCTCATATCGATGATGCGCTGATGCTGGTGCCAATGGGATACCTGGGGGTTATGTTTCGTCCAATTTGATAAGCCGTAATTAGATTCTTCGCTATCGCTCAGAATGACAAAAAGTAAAATTAAAACTTTCTGTAAGAACCAGTTCTACCTCACAATCTGCCCCAGCACTTCTTCTCGCAGGTATTTGCTCATCGGCACTTTATAATCTCCAATGTGCAGGATATTCCCTTCAATGGTACCGACTTTATCTATTGCGACAATATAGGATTTGTGCGTCTGGATAAATTGTTTCGCAGGAAGTTTTTCTAACAGCGATTTGATGGTCGAATGTGTGATGATCTTTTTGCTCTCCTGGTAAATGGCCACGTAGTTCTCCATCGCCTCAACGAACAGGATATCCGCGAAGGCTATCTTTTCGAGTTTACCATTGGCCTTTACAAAAATATACGGCACCGAGCTGGCCGGCTTTTCGCGCAGGGCGAAATAATCCTTTGCCTTTAGAGCGGCTTTCAGAAAACGATCGTAAGGTATGGGCTTGAGCAGGTAATCCATTACATCCAGCTCGAACCCGTCGATGGCATATTGCGAATACGCCGTCGTAAAGATCACTTTCGGCGGATTGCGCAAGGCCCGCAAAAACTCGACCCCGGTAATATGCGGCATTTGTATATCGAGGAAAAGCAGGTCGACGTTTTCCTTTTGCAGCATATCGCTTAGTTGCAGCGCGTCTTCACAAACGCCTTTCAGATCGAAAAAGCCGATCTTTTCGATATAACCCTGCAAGCCTTTGCGCGCGAAAGGTTCATCGTCGGTAATCACGCAGCTTATCTTATCGCTCATATTGCACCTTCAGTTCTGCTGTAAAATAATCTTCCTGTTTGTCCAGGATCAATGAATGCTTTCCCGGGTAAAGCAGATCGAGGCGGCGTTTAAGGTTCTCCAACCCGATGCCGCCGGTCTTTTGAGGCACTTGTTTTAATTCAGGCACCGAATTTTCTACCCTGAATTCGATGTTATCGTCTGCAACCTTCGCCGCAATCTGCAGTTTATATTCTCCGCCGACGTATTTAAATGCATTTTCAACCAACGGCAAAAAAAGCAGCGGGTAAACCAATTGCCCGTTCAGCTTTTTATCGAAATCGACGCTTAGCTTTAGTTTATCCGTGCTGCGGATCTTTTGCAGATCGATGAAACTTTGCAGGTATTCTATCTCCTGCATTACCGGGACCTGCTGCTGCTGATCGTACAATTGGTATCGCAGCAGTTCCGAGAACTTTTCGATACTTCGTTTGGCCCCGTCGTGGTCCTCGTCCATCTGGAAATAAATCGTATTCAGCGCGTTGAACAAAAAATGCGGGTGGTATTGCGCCTTCAAAAACTTCAACTCGGTTTGCAAATGTTCATTGGTCACCTTTTCCAATTGTACCTTATTGTCAACATAAGCCTTCAACCATATACCGCTGCGGCCGATACCGTAGTAAACGATGGCGTATAAGGTTGGGATCATATTAATGTCAGCCAAATCAGCCGACGATATCCACCAGGGTTCCCAGTCGGGATGCAGGCTCATATCCATGGGCACAAAAACCAGGTTCACCAGTATAAGGTTCAAGCCCACCAATATAAATAACTCTCTTCCCAGGCCCCGGTAATTGAGCTGAACCGGCCAGCGTTTATCGTAATACCTGAACAGGCTCCTGAATATCCAGATAGCCATATAGCCGACAAATATAGAGCAGGTTATTTCTACGGCATTAATGTAGAATCTCCTTTCCCAGAAATGCTCGTGGACATCCGTATCATGCAGCAGCCTGACGGTGAAATACACCAGCAGGCCGTACAGGGCAGGGAACAGGTATTTTTTGAAGAATTTCATTTTTAGTTTAACAAATCTACGCAGAAAGCGCCACCAATTCCGTCTTTTCAACAACCGGCTCCGGCACTATCTTTTTCACCTTGCTTTTCGGCTTCATGCCGAATAAAAAGCGCATGGCATCATAGGGCTGGATGAACAAATGATAGATCAGCACGCTGATAAAGAAGGTTGCCGCAACGGTGAAAATATATTTCATCCATATACTTTCCTGCGCCTGTACAACATAATAAGTCAGGATCACGATCACCGTCTGGTGCAGGATATAGAACGGGTACACTGCCTGGTTGAGGTAGTTGAGCGACCGGTGCTTGTAATTGAAGTAGTGCTTACCGTACCCGACGAGTGCCAGCACCCAGCCATAGCCGATAACGGCGCGGAGCCCGCGGAAGGCAGCGTAAAACAATTCGCCCTGAAAGTGCCAGTTCTCATAGCCCGGCTCTATTTTGTTCCAGCGCATGTAGTTCATCGCCAGCAGGCTAAGGAAACCGATAGCCAGGGCAAAACGGCGGTTGCGTTCCAGGCTGTCCATCAATTTAGGCTGAAGGATACAGATAAACCCTGCCAGTACAAACAGCAGCCAATAAACCAGGTAGCAGCCGTCATGGGCAAAATCGTTCGTTTCCGGGAGTTTCCAGGAAAGAACCGCGTACCATACCACGCCCGGGACAGCGAGCAGGTACACCCATTTACCCTTGGCCAATACGGCGAGGGCATCTTTGAAACGTTCGCTTTTGGGCGACACGAGCCAGGCGAACACCGGCGCAAACACGAGGTCGTAAATGAAAAGGTAAAAAATGAACCACAGGTGGTGCCAGCTAAAGCTGCCTTTGGGATAGGGAACGAATTTAAATACGCTCGGATAAAAATCCCAGTAATTACCTTTAAAGCCTTGTGTCAGCCGTTCCATATAGATTTGCGGCGGAACGATGATGAACATTCCCACGATCAATGGGATAAATAACCGCCGGAAGCGCAAGCCGATAAAGCCGAGGCTGCTGCGATTCTGCATCATATAATAACTTACCGTTCCGGATATGAAGAACAGCAGCGGCATGCGCACCTGGTGCATAAAAAATGCTACCTCCATCATCAGGTCGCTGGTTTCCTTATTTTTGATATGCCACCAGTCGCCCTGATCGTATGGCATGGCCGAGTGGAAGAACAATATGGCTAATATCGAAAGTATCCTGAGCCAGTCTAAGTAGGTCTGTCGTTGTGTGGTTTCCATGTTGCTGATTTTTAATTCAAAGAAACCGCTAACAGCGAGGCTGTTGAAACTTTTTTGACCACTGGCTATAATTGTGTGACGAATGGACTTGTTCATTATTATTAAGTAATTAGTTACTGTTGGTTACTTCAGGATTTACCAGGCAAAGCATGCCCCTAGAGTCAATTGCCTGACGTGATTCGGAAAACATTGGCATCCGCATAGACTCACCCCGACTTCGCTATGCTCGTCACCCCTCTCTTTGCTTCGCAAAAAGAGGGGGTAGAAGCTTCTTGAAATGCATTGCCGTTTTTACAACAAGCTGAAAAGGAATTGATCCGCTTCGCGGAATATGCCGGGTGAGTCGAATAGGCGTGCATAAACTCACGTCGTTAATCAGTAATTATTTAGCATTAATCAATAATTAATTTGAACTTTGCACCAGATCCCTGGCAACCTGACCATGATTAAGTCCATCAGCCTCATATGCATGCTACTGGCAGCGGGTAACTTTGCACCGCACAGGGCAGCCCCATTAAACACGGGCAGGCACGCCAAAACAGCCGATGCGGTATCGATAACTATTACTCCTTCCAACCCGCTGATAGAAAAAGACGCGCAAGGACAATACCTCAACTTCGACATCATTATAAGGAATACGACAAAGCATGTGCTGACGCTGGCCACCATTGAATCGTCGGTAATGGATGCTTCGGTAAAACCTATCGTCAGGAAGTCGGTCAGTGTTAACGGCGAAGCGGCAGGCATTAAGGCCATTGGCAGCACCACGTTGAAGCCGAACGAAACGCTGGATATTTTCAACCCGTTTTATTTATTGGCGCCAAACGTTAAGATCACTTTTTTGCAGTATGAGTTCTTCTTTAATTACGCCGACTCGCCGCAGCAAAGAGAAGCTAATAAAAAACGGCTATCGGCCGATTTCGACCTGTCGGTCAAAAAGATCATTACTCCCCGCGACTTTAAACCGCAAATTGCCTTCAACCTGCCTTTAGCCGGAAAGCTGATCGTGCTTGACGGGCATAATTTTTATCCCGGACAAAGCAGCGGCCCCATGGGTACAGCGCAGCAGGTAGAAAAGATCATCACCTCCAAAGCCAACCGTTACGCTTATAATTTGGCCAGCGTTGACGATAACGGGAATATGTATACATCAGACCCTTTCAAAAAAGAAAACTGGCACGTTTTCGGCAAAACGGTGTATGCGCCATCGGGCGGTGTAGTGGCCGACCTGAAAAACAACGTTCCCGATAACAGCTATAATGGTAAAAATGTAAAACTGCCGGCTATGCCGCCTGATACCGATCCGTACGGCATGGGCAATTATGTAGTCATCGACCACGGCAACGGGCAGTTCAGCCTGCTGCAGCACCTGGAACAGGGTAGCATTACGGTAAGAATAGGCGAATCGGTTAAGGGCGGGCAGCCGGTAGGTAAAGTCGGCTTCTCGGGCAATGCAACGTACCCGCACCTGCATATAGCTATGATGAACGGCGCGAACGAACTAACCGCGGCCGGTCTGCCCGCCTACTTCGGAAATTATAAACTATACCAGGGGAAAATCTTTGTTGATGTATCGCAGGGGCGCCTGGATATCGGCAATATCGTCGAGGCGGGTAAATGAAGTCAGAAAAGAGAATTTGCGCGGTGTAACCTTTTGCAGGTCTGAGCAGTCTGATAACTAAGATCATCACCCCCCTCAAATGCTAGAACCATGAAGCTTAAATATCTCCTGTGGATCATTTTTGGCCTTTTCGCACTTGGCGTAGGTTTTTATCCAGTAACCTATTACCTGGTTGATATGCATGGCAAAGGGCTTTTTGCCAGCAAAACTCCCGAACTGCTGGCTAACCAGGTATGGCATACGGCGTTTTACATGCACATCACCTTCGGTGGCATAGCTATGCTAACGGGCTGGACACAATTCAGCCCCAGGATGAGGAACAACTACACTTCCATACACCGCAACCTGGGCAAGATATACGTCTTTTCGGTGATGCTCAGCAGCCTGGCGGGATTTTATATCGCTATGTTCGCATCAGGTGGCATTACCTGCGTGCTGGGCTTTGGCCTGCTGGCAGCTTCCTGGTTTTTCACGGTGACCAAAGCTTATTCGCTTATTCTAAAAAAGCAATTCAAGGAGCACGAGAACTGGATGATACGCAATTATGCGCTCACCTTTGCCGCGGTTACTTTACGCATTTACCTGCCGCTATCGGCCCAACTGATGCACTGGGATTTCACAACTTCTTATCGCATTATATCATGGGCATGCTGGGTACCGAACCTGGTCATTGCACAGATCATCATCACAAAAAGGGCGTTGATACCGGCCTATGTTGTAAAGAAAAAGCAGGTGAAACCGCAGTTGCAGGACTAGGAATTATATAACAAAAACAAACGTTAACGATTTTAATCCAGGCGTTTTGTATTTATCTTTGTATAATTACGATTTAGCGCGTTAAAATAATATGAGGCAAGTAACCATATATACTACCGATAAAGAGTACAACCATTTTGTTGAATTGGCAAAAAATCTGCACTATGTAAAAAAAATAGAAACAGATGGAGAACCAACTAAAGAAGATATTCTGGATAACATCAAAAAAGGTTTTGAAGAAATGCAATTGATTAAAAAAGGCAAGCTAAAAACTACTTCTGCCAAAGATTTTCTGAATGAGTTATAATATTGAACTCTCCGCCAACTTTAAAAAAGAAGCTAAAAAACTTGTTAAAAAATACCCTTCGTTAAAAGCAGAATTAGCCGGGCTGTTTACTGAACTGGAAACCAACCCAACCAAAGGGACCCCACTCGGCAATGATGTATATAAAATACGTTTGTCTATTGCATCTAAAGGAAAAGGCAAATCCGGTGGGGCAAGAATCATCACTTTTGTAAAAGTTATCGATGAAACTGTTTTTCTGCTTTCCATCTACAACAAAGGCGATAGAGACACTGTCTCAGACAAAGAAATCGAACAACTCCTTAAGGATTATTTGTAATACGGGTTGAATGAACAATACTTGTTTAAGAGCGCTGCGCTTGACTCTTAAACCAGTATAGTTGGAAGATAAGGCTCATATTCATGAACACGGTTCGTTTGCCGCACAGAGTGCGCCTTTAATTCTTGATTTAAGAGCGCTGCACTAAATTCTTAAACCAGTATAGGGATTAAAACTTATACGTCAGCCCCGCACCGAATATCTGCTTTACCTGCAAAAGCGAGTGGCTGGTGGTTACGCCGTTAACCGTTTGCGGTATCTGCGCGTTCGGGTCGTTGATGATCTCGACGCCGCCGTTTACGGTAACCACCTTATTAACCTTCATGTAAAGGTTCAGGGCATAGTCCGCATAAACATTGCCGGGATTTTTCAGGTAATTCTCGTACAACTTCAGGATGTTTTCAAGCGCGATGTTTTTGGCGATGTTGATCTTGTAGTAGGCATCTAACGACGCACCGAACTCGAACAGGCTATGCTCGCCCGGGGTCACGCCGAACGCGCCCGCGTTAGCCAGCGAATCGTTCTGCACAAAGGTGAAACGTGCAGCAAACGGCGAAATGTTGATCCTGAAATTATCCGACCGTTTGTAGGCAAAGCCCGGACCGAAGGTGAGGTATGCCGGGGCAAACGCGCCCGATATCAGCGTGCGGCTATTGTTGGCGTCGTAGGCATAGCCGTTGGTAAACTGCGTCTGGAAGTTCATGTAGAACGTGTACAGCCAGTATTTTGCGGCGGCGTAGCCGAGCAGGCTATTCAGGATAATGCGGTCGTCGTTCTTCCGCCAGCCTGTACCATCTTGCTTGCTCAGGCCATAGCCGAGTATCGCCTTGTTATCCCAACTCCATTTATCTTTCTTGTAGTTAAAATCGTAGTCCAAAAGCACGTTCAGCGCAACGGCATCCACACCGCCCGCTGCCCAGTTGCTAAACGACGCCTGGTTAATGAGTAAGGTGTTTTCGCCGTGTATCTTCCATGCGGTATCTTTTTTTACGGAATCTTGGGGTGCCGGCGCGGTCTGCGAAAAGCCTGCCAGGCTCACGGTTAAAAATGCGAGGGAAAGTAAAATCCGTTTCATAAGCTGCTATTTAATAGGGTGTCGGCTTGATTAATTGGAGGTAAAATTAGCCTTTCTGAGAATTTATACCAAAAAAATTCACTCCTTCGCGGGAGCGATGCGATGGTTAAACTCCCGTTCCTGCACCTTCCAAAGAGACCAACCTCACATCCGGGCGCACAATTTGTGAAGCTGCTTATTTCTGCACCAAGGCAATATGGTATTCCTGTATCAGCCCCGGGTTTTCGGGCGTCAGGGTAAAGCTCACTTTTACATCGCCCTGCTCGCCGGTCATGATAAAATAGCCGCGCATTTGATTTTCAGGAACCACCTCACCTATCGATATTATTTTACCAGCCTTGCTAAAAATCTCCGTCGCCTCGGCTCTCAGCTTATCCGGGAAGTAATCCATAAAAAAATTGACAGCAAAAATACCGCTGGCCCGGGCGTTATCCCAATCGGGCAGCAGCTTTACCAGCTCATTTCTACGTCGCGTCAGTATGTCCGAGGGCGGTAATTGGCGCATTTTTATCCCCGACAACCTGATGAGCGTGTCGGCAACCTGCAGGTTCACCGTACCGGTGTTAGCATAGGTCAGGTTTGCGAAACAAACCACACCTACACCATATTCCGGATATATCGTCCATTCGCTGCCAAAGCCTGGCAGGCCGCCGGTGTGGCCCACAGCCGTCATCCCGTCACTATACCTGCGCCAGCGCAGACCGTAACAATAAGCCGAGGCGTAAGGATAACTTCGGCCGGTCGCAGTTTTATAGCTTACGTTAAAACCATTCATATCCCAGGGATATTGCATCTCGCGCACGGAGCTCCTTTTAACCGGACCGGTTTCGGCGTCATCCCTCGGCGGCCAGGCCGAAATATGAAAAGCCATGTATTTGCTGAAATCTTCGACGGAGGTGATCATGCCGCCCATCGCCCCGTACGATCCGTCGTGCAGCATGGGCTGTTCTACCCATTTATCGTCGAGCCAGCGGTAGCCGTGCGCCAACTGATCTTTCGGCACTTTGGTATATTCATAGTAGGTATGCGTCATGCCCAGCGGCTTCAGAATGTTTTCAGTGATGTACTCCTCGTAGCTTTTGCCGGTTACTTTTTTGATGATATAGCCCAGTGTTGCAAAACCCAGGTTGCTGTACTCGTAACCGATGCCCGGATCGTTGGAAAAAGAGACGCCCTTCCGGTACATATCGATCAATTGCTCATCGGTGTTGGCCAGTTGCCTGTCGCCCCAGGGATTGTCTTCGGGATAGCCCGCGGTATGAGTAAGCAAATTGCGAATGGTTACCGGCGGCGCATCTTTGGTGAGCGGCTTCATGTTCCTGGCCTCGGGAATGTATTTGTACAATGGGTCGTCGAGGCTCAGTTTGCCTTCATCGCGCAATTTCAAGATCGCCATAGCCGTAAAGCTCTTGCTCATGGAAGCAATGCGAAATTCAGATTGTGCATTGGCAGTGGTTTTACTATCCAGCTCGGTATAGCCAACGCCGCCGGCATGAACCAGCTTTCCGTCCACTACTATACCGTAAACCAGGCCCGGAAAATGGTTTTGCTCCGCATAATCCCGATATATCTTGTCGATAACCGGGTAGGTAGCTTCGATGTTTTTCAGCCTACCGGGATCGTCAAAAACAGGGGGCTTGTAGGTTTGAGCGAGAAGAGTAGTGCCGAGTAACAGGCTGAGAATAATTGCGGGCGCTGCTTTTTTAAGAATGGCTGACATAGGCGCTAGATGTTACAAGCACATATTTAGCAAAAGAAAGCCGGTTTTACAATCCTGAAAGCTGTTAAGTTCCCTGACTAAACAATATATTTTCAACACTCGACGCGGGCTAATGCGTTGGCATAAGGAGAACTTTCTCCTGAGCAGGCCGGGTTGATTGTGCGAGCAGAAACCTTAAGGTGTGATTCGAAACCCTCCCGCGGCGCATAAGATTTCTCTTTGCTCCACCACACATCCTTAACGGCTCATCGAAATGACATTTTTTTATTATTCCCTGATGCGGAGGTCGAAATGGAAGGTCGAACCTTTACCGAACTCGCTCTCGACGCCAATGGTGCCGCCATGCGTATGGATGATCTGTGCCGAAATATACAGGCCCATGCCCAGGCCGCTCGTCATATATTTACGGTCGTCGACCCGGTAAAAACGGTCGAAAATGCGCAGTTGCTGATCTTTTTTCAAGCCAATGCCAAAATCGGTAACCGATACGCGGCCCCACCCGTCAATCCTGGAAGTTTTGACTATGATGTGTTTATCGTCTTTTGAATATTTTACCGCATTGTTCAGGAAATTCATCAGCACCTGCTCCAGGCGCTCGGCGTTGCCCATTACCTTTAGGAGGAGATCGTTTTCGATGGTAAATTCAAATGAGCCGTACATATTCGCCGCATTTTCCATACAGGAGGCCACAATATCTTTCAGATCGATCGCCTCCAGCGTGTAATTGAGCTTTCCGGCATTGATCTTGCTCACGTCGAGCAGGTCTTCAACCAAGTGCTGCAGCTTATGCACAGAGTTATTCGCGCGGTCGAGATAGTTTTTGGTTTGCGGCGCTAGTGTGTCTTTTGTGTGCGCTATCATCAACTGCAGATACCCCTTAAGGCTGGTAAGCGGCGTTTTCAGCTCGTGGCTGGCTACCCCGATAAACTCGTCCTTGCGTTCCATCGCGCGTTTCTGATCGTCGATGTCGGTAGCGGTGCCAACCCAAAAAATGATCTCGCTGTTTTCATTCCTTAAGGGCGTGGCCCTGTTCAGGTGCCAGCGATATATACCATCGGCTTTACATTTATAACGGTTTTCAACCTCAAACGGCTCACCGGATTGCAGGGCCGTCATCAATTTAGCCATCGTAATAGCCTCGTCATCGGGATGGAGTGCAGCCTTCCAGCCCCACCCAGCACTTTCTTCCAGGCTCAGACCGGTATAGTCGTACCAGCGCTGGTTGAAATAGTTAAAACTGCCGTCGGGCAGGTTCGTCCAGGTCATCGGCGCAATGTGGTCCGCCAATAATTTAAAGTGTTCGCGACTAATGAGCAGGTCTTTGGTCCGTTCCTTTACCGTCGTCTCGAGCAGGTCGTTCATCGCAGCCGCTTTCCGCCTCGACTCATCCAATTCCTTGTTTTGCCGCTCAAGCCGCTGCTGGTTTTCCTTTTGCGCAGTGAGGTCGGTAATGATCAGGCTCAGCGTAACACCCTCCTCCATTTCGATCACATTGCACGACACGAGGCAGCAGGTTTTACGGCCTTTGGCGTCCTGTATCAGAATCTCTTCTGTGCAGTCGTTGTCCCAGGCCCTCGTTATCATTTCCTGATATTGGGCTTGGCCCTCTTCGGGTATAAACATGCTGAACAACAATCCGATGACCTTCTGCAGGGGCATCTTTACCATCGATGCGAACTTTGTATTGCTATAGACGATGATACCCTCGCGGTTGAGCGTTATGGCGCCCTCGTTCATCTTTTCGATAAAAACGCGGAAAGTTTGGTCGGCGGTTTTCATCGTATAGATACGGTGCCCGGTCTCGCCGTTCACCACAATGGCATCGACCTTGCCGTTACGAATCGCATCGATGGTATCGGTAGCTTCTTCGAGCTGTATTTTAAGCTCCTTGTTTTCGTTCAATAATTTCTCAAACTCTTTGGAAGTCTCCATAAGATACTCTTCTTAGTATACTCCAAGCCCTTTCAAAACCTTTTCTTCATCGGACATGTCGCCTACCAAACGCCTTACCTGTCCCGGCGCTTTCTTCACCAGCAACGGCAAAGCGATCAGCTGATCCTCACCAGCTTTTTCAGTTTGCTGGTAAACATCCACGATCTCGAGGTCGTAGTTATCCTTCAGATGATTTTTGCAGATCTTTTCAATATTCGACACCGCCCTTAGGGAGTTGGGCGACGTACCTGCAACATATAATCTTAAAACGTACAGCTGTTGCTTTTCGTCCCAGTTAAAATCGGTCGCGGCTGATGTCATTCAGTGTGTATAATGCTTTAAGCCGGTATAATGTTTAAACCTACCAGCACTTTTTCCTTGTCCGAAAGATCGCCGATGATCTTGCGTATCGGTTCGGGCACCTTGCGAACCAGCGTCGGCACGGCCAATATCTGGTCGCCTTCAGCCAGTTGCGGCTTTTCCATCAGGTCTATTACCTCTATTTTGTACTGGCCCTTCAGGTGTTCCTCGCAGTATTGTTTGAGGTTGCTAAGGGCGGTAACCGATTTTTCCGTTTTACCGGCTACGTACAGTCTCAGTTCCCAACGTTCCTTACTGTTCATTGCTTTTTATTTTTAGGTTCAACCGTTGGTTCCTGGCCGGCCTCGCCACTTCTCAGCCGCAACATTTCCTCGCGGGCTTTCTCGGCAACCTGTTTCTTTAATTCTTCCTGCAGGTAAATCTTGTTCAGCTCTTCTTCGGCCGATTCGAACTCGTTTTGCAGGCTCAATACCTTAGCTTCCAAAATTTTCCTTCTGCGGCTTATCTCCCTGTCTTTGGCATCAATTTCATAATCGTGCAGCGCGACGCCGGTCTTCTCCGTGATCTGCTGCGCCTCGCGCGCCGAGCCGGTCAATATGCCTTGCGGGCCAAGATAAACGTCAACCAGGTCGAGGCCGCTGTCTTTAATCACAAACTCACGCACCTGGTTCGAGTGTTTCATGCCGCGCGATTTGATAATATACAAACCGCGGTTACGCTCGCCGTTGGATTCGATGTCCCTTACCAGCAGCCAGGTATCCACCAGCGACGAAATACCTTCATCCGTCTGGTCGCCGACTACCGTATTCAGGGCCAGCGCGGTAAACATAACCGTAATACCTTCGTTCTGCAGGAAATCGATCAGCCGTATCAGCATCGATTTTACATCCGACAGCATTCCTACCGTAATGAGATTGGTTATCGGGTCGAGCACTACCACTTCCGGCTTGAATTCCCCTATCAGTTTGTGTATGGTAACCAGGTGCATTTCCAGGCCATATAATGTCGGCCTCGAAGCATAAAACCTGAGCAAGCCACTATCGATATGTTTTCCGAGTTCCATGCCGATCGACTTCATATTGCGGATGATCTGCCGGGGCGATTCCTCAAAGGCGAAATACAAGCATCGCTTGCCGTCGTTGCAGACCTGGTTGGCAAAATAAGCCGCGATACTGGTTTTCCCTGTACCCGCCGTGCCCGATACCAGGATGCTGCTGCCTTTATAAAAACCTTTGCCGCCAAGCATAGTATCGAGTGCTTTTATACCCGTAGGTATGCGTTCGGAAGGAGCGCTTTTATCCAGGTTGAGCGATGTTACCGGTAATACCGATATGCCGTACTCATCGATCAGGAACGGATATTCGTTTGTTCCGTGAATTGAGCCGCGGTATTTTACTATGCGCATGCGGCGGGTGGATACCTGGTCGATGATACGATGGTCGAGCAGTATCACGCAATCGGAAACATATTCTTCAAGGCCGTGGCGTGTCAGCTTGCCATCACCGGTTTCGGCGGTAATGATAGCGGTTACGCCTTTTTCCTTTAACCAATGAAACAAGCGTCGCAGTTCAGCGCGCAGGATTGCTGTGTTTGTCAGGCCGGCGAAAAGGTTCTCAATAGTATCCAGCACCACGCGCTTTGCGCCGATGCTGTCGATGGCGTAATTTAAACGTATAAACAATCCTTCCAGGTCGTAAGCGCCGGTTTCCTCGATCTGGCTGCGTTCAATCTCGACATGGTCGATCCTGAGCTTATTTTCTGCTTGTAACCGCTGCAAGTCGAAACCCAATGAGGCGACGTTGGTCGCCAATTCTGCAGCCGACTCCTCGAAGGCCATAAAAACGCCGGGCTCGTTAAATTCGGTGGCGCCTTTAACAATAAATTCTGTCGACAGCAGGGTCTTACCGCAGCCGGCGCCCCCGCATACCAGCGTTGGCCGCCCTTTTGGCAGTCCGCCGCCGGTTATTTCATCCAGGCCGCTGATGCCGGTGGGTGTTTTTTGCAATACTTTGTTTTGTATGATGTTTTTCTTTTCCTTTTTACTCATAGTGATCTAAGGGGTTTAGTCAATAAAAGTGTTCGGCTAATTTTTTCGTATTCAGGCAATTTCAACAACGGGCACACAATTTTGTTTCGACCGCCATTGTCAATTTTTTGTTATAGGAAGGATCGGCTTGCTTTACGCGGAGGGATTGTGGTAAATATATCGTTAATCATTTTTATTGTCCATAAAAATTGAAAAAACAAGTGTTGGGAATATTTGTTTTTACACATCGAACGCCGTTTGAACTAAAAAAATTTACCTTGATCACGTTTTACAATCGACTAAATGGCTGCAGTCCCAGATAATATGCTGAGCGGGGAACTTTTCAAAGCCCTCTTTGAGAAATCGCCCGGCTCGTTGCTGGTAAAAGCCGACACACCATGTTTTACTATCGCGGCCGTCAGCGACGCGTACCTGCAGATCACCTCGGCGAAACGCGAAGACCTGGTCGGCAAAAGTTTTTTCGAGGTCTTCCCGGAAAATAACGACAGCCCCGACGATCCTTATACCGCCCGGAAAGTGTTTAGCCAGGTACAGCGTACCGGCGAAAAACTCGACGTACCCGTGTATCGCTACGATGTATTTGATCCGTCAACCAGCCGGCATGAAGAACGGTACTGGTCGTGTTCCAATATTCCTATAACCACACGTACCGGCGAAGTGGAATACATCCTTAACACCGTGGTCGATATCACAGGCGAGGTAAAAGCCAAACAAGCCGCCATCGAAGGCGAGCACAGGCTGCTGATGGCCGCGGAAGCTACCGGGCTGGCGATATGGGAGCTGAGCATACCGCAAATAAATTTTAGTTTCTCGCCGCAATTGCCTGCCATTTTCGGCCATCCGCCGGACACTGAAATATCGCTCGATTCCATTCGGAAGCAGGTTAACCCGGATGATATGGAAAACGTAGTCATCAGGTCGTACCATGAAGCGCTGCAGGCCGGCAACTACGCTTATGAGGCGCGAATTACCTGGCCGGACGATTCACAGCACTGGATACGGGTAAAGGGCATAGTGCTTTTTGACGAGAAGAAAAACCCATACCGCATGCTCGGCACCATTGTGGACATAACCGAAAGTAAACGCGACGAGATACGTAAAAATGATTTTATAGCCATGGCCAGCCACGAGCTGAAAACGCCGCTGACCTCGCTCAAGGCCTACATACAGTTGCTCGAAGCCAAATTGCCGGGATCATCGGATCCGTTCATTGCCACGGCTTTATCCAAGGCATCCAACCAGGTAAGTAAAATGACCAATTTGGTTCATAGCTTTCTTGATCTTTCAAAACTGGAACCTGGCCAACTGCAGCTCAAAAAGCAATTATTCGATATCAACAAGCTGGTCGGCGAAATGATCGCGGAAAGCCTGGCCATATCCAACACTCATGTGCTGCATTTTAAAGCACCCGAACCCATCATGGTGACCGCCGATAGGGAAAAGATCGGCCAGGTGATAAGCAATTTCATCAGCAACGCCATCAAATATTCACCCAAAGGCAGTTCGGTACAAATTACAGCCGTAATAGCAGGCGATGAAGCCGAAGTGTCGGTAACCGACAACGGCGTGGGCATCAGGGCTAAGGACCGGGAAAAGATATTCCAGCGGTTTTACCGGGCAAATGAAGCTACCCTAAAACATGTAGCGGGTTTCGGCATCGGGCTATACCTTTCAAGCGAAATCATTCAACGGCACAAGGGGCGTATCGGCGTTGAGAGTACCGAAGGCAAAGGGTCGCGGTTTTATTTCAGCCTGCCGCTTTAAAAAGGTTAAAGCATAAAGCTGAAAGCACTTTTATTCCAGCGCCATGAAATAGCGGGTCAGATCGGTAAAACTGTCAAACTTAAGATCATAATTACCGGTTTTTCCGAAGCCGTAGCTCATGAACACAAAGGGCAGCCCCGCCAGGCGGCTTTGTTCGGCGTCGCCGTCCGTATCTCCTACATACACCGGGTTTTGCAAATTGTGGCGTTCCATCAGCAGGCGGATATTGTGGTGCTTGGGCATGTAATTGATACCGTAAGCTATCTCATCGATGATATGGTCGTTTATACCGGCCCAATCGATAAACAACCTGATTATACCTGCCGCGCAGTTGCTTACGATGTACAGCTTATACTTAACCGCCAGTTGCGCCAGGCCATCCTTTACGCCCTCGTATAATGTACCTCCGTTTTTGGGCAACAGGTCGCGGCGCACTTCATTTACGCGGGCATAGATGCGCTGACGTTCGTCGTCGGCAAACTCCGGCATGATCGCGGCCAGTACTTTCCGGCCTTCCCAGCCTACCATAGCCGCAAGCTCATCGCGGGGAACGGTCTTATCGATACCCAATTCCTTGAATACCATGTTCCACGAGCCCGCGTACGTATCGACCGCGTCCCACAAGGTACCATCCATATCGAATATCAGGCTATCGGGCTTTGGCATGGGTGTCATTTTCTGATTTGTGTGGGTTAACGTTATCGACTATAAAATTAGTGGTTTTTGGGCAATACGACTAAGATATTAAAATATCTCATTTTGTTTAATAAATGTAACTTACACATTATTATCGTACTTATTAGTAAAAATATTTAACGGAAAATTTCACCACTATATTTTTTAACACTTTTTTAATTTTTTCATAAAAATCTCATAAAAAAAACCCAAATTTGTATCGATAAGGTTTAGGTTTGGCCCGAATTAGCGAGTAAGACGGGTCATTATATCCCCTGCCTCCCGGCAGGGGATTATTTTTTTATACCCATCCCAATTCGGCGTTCACCCAATCAGTAAAAAGTACCATAACTACCACGACTAATACTATTTTTCGTTGTACTTTACCCTTACTTTTGTATTGTGATTAAAAATGCTATACCCGTATACGATATCTGCAAGCTGTCCGATTTTCAGCAGGAAGACATGCTGATCAGCAGGTTTGGCGTGTACCTGCAAAAGCATAAAGACCTCCATTTCCCGCATAAACACACTTTTTATCACCTGGTGTTGTTTACCAAAGGCGGGGGAACGCACGCTATCGATTTCCAGACATTTAAGGTTGCGCCCTACCATATCTATTTTATGATACCCGGGCAGGTGCATTCGTGGAATTTTGAAGGCGAAACAGATGGTTATGTGATCCATTTCTCGGAAGACTTTTTCCGGTCATTCCTGCTGGTTAACGATTACCTGGCACAATTCCCTTTCTTTAGCGGGGACCCCGCGCAGGCAGCGATCGATATCGAACCCGGGCTGCAGCCTAAGATAAGATCGCTATTCGAAGATATCATTGCCGAAAGCGAACACCCGGCCCGCATGGGCGCCGATATGATCAGGGCCCTACTCCTGCAAGTATTTATCCTGCTGGCCAGGTGCAGCAACGACCTGTCGCAGAAAGAGCATTCAGCTTATAACTTTACGCTGCTCCGGAATTTCAGGCAACTGGTCGAGAAAAATTTCACCACGCTCCGGTTGCCCAAGGATTACGCGCAGTTGCTGTACATTACGCCCAATCATCTGAACGCCATCTGCAACGATATGCTCGGCATCTCTGCCGGAGAGGTGATACGGAACAGGGTATTGCTTGAAGCCAAACGGCTGCTCATTAATCTCGATCTTAATATTTCCGAGATAGCTTACCGGCTGAACTTTAACGACAATTCCTATTTTACGAAATTCTTCAAAAAATCCGCCGGCGTGTCGCCGGAGGAATTCAGAAAAAACGCTTTAAAAAAATAGCACCATGACAACTCCTGATACAGCAGAAACAACATCCACTTCGGCCTTCAATGCAGCACTGCATGCCAAATGCCCCAAATGCCGCAAAGGCGATATGTTTAAAAAAAGCAGCCTGGGTTTCTTTTTCAGTCAAAAGATGAACACCTATTGTCCATACTGTCATTTCCAGTTCGAGATGGAGCCCGGATATTTCTACGTGGCCATGTTCGTAAGTTACGGGATGATCGTAGCTGAAATGGTGACGGTGGCTGTGGCCACATTCATCCTCAGCGGCTCACAATCGCCATGGCTGTATGTATGCCTGCTGATCGGCATCACGATTATATTGTCGCCGTTTAATTTCCGCTTTTCGAGGGTTATTCTCCTCTACTGGCTCACGCCCGGCTTACATTATGATCCTGAAAGGGCTAAAAAGCCCTATAACGAAATTTAACGATTACAAACAAAAAACCCTCCGGTTTCACGGAGGGTTTTTTGTCCAGCCTATTGCGGTCGTCCCAAAACCGGCGAGAACTTGCCTTCGTAATCCTTAAACTCTTTCCCGAATTTGTCAGACATCGCGGCCTGATGGTTCTCCTTGGTCAGGTCTGTCAGCGCGTTCAGCAGCGACAAGCCGAGCTGCACGGTGCGTGTGTCGATATTATCGGGGCTGCTTTGTATGAGGCTATAGTTATAATCCAGTTGATCTTTAACATAGTTCTCTATGCTCGCGGCATACCTGTTCGCATAATTGATATCTCCCAGCGCATACGCGTTCGCCACAAGGAAATACTTGGTCCTCGCCACGTCGATAAACGGATAAATATCAGGCATCTCCTGGTCATACTTATGGATCGCTTTAAGCGCCAAATCCTTATGCCCGTCCTGAATTAAACCCTGGCTCAAATCAAGCACAGTCGACAAAATAACCGGGTAAAACATCGTCGTCGATTCAGGGTCGAGGTATTTGGCGGTTTTATAATTGCCCCATTTAAATTTGTTCATCATGTTGTCGTACATCACCAGGCTGTTGGTCTTGCCCAACTGGTCGCGGCTGGCCGTATCTACTTTGAACGGTATTAACTGGTAGGTAAAACCTTCCTTATACAGGTATTGCTGCATACCCATCATATTTTCCTGTCCAACGGTAATGGTAAAGCATATCGGCCGTTTCCAGTTGTTGTGCGCCAGGATGTCGATCATGGCCAGGTTGTCTTTGGTCACAAAGTTCGATTGATATTTCCATTTCATCGTATCGGCCAGCATAGCTTTCTGCGCTTCAGTGCATACCCCATTCTTCACTACTTCGTCTTTATCGATGGCGATCTTAAAATTCTTGGTGGGTAAGTAATTTACGCGGTCGCCGTTCTGCAGTTCAACCTTAACATCAGGATTATCCGAGGTAATAAAATCGAATACGTCCTTCACGTCGACCGATCCCGGTATCTTGCGATCGTAGAACTGTATAGCATCCCTTACGCCTTCCTTATACTTGTCGTACGGCATGGTAATAGGCAGTGGCGCCGACTCATTCATCTTATGCTGCATCTGGTGTATATACCAGTCGCCGCTGAAAAGACTCAGGTTAACGATGCGCACATCCGGGCGGATACCTTCAACTTCCTGGTCGTACCAGAGCGAATAAGTATCGTTATCGCCGTAGGTGAACAGGATAGCGTTTTGCGGGCACGAGATCAGGTAGTTGTAAGCCATATCGTGCGGCGTCATTTTGGTCGAGCGGTCATGAGCCTGCCATTCTTTGCTAGCTACCAGCAGCGGCAGCAGCAGGCACACCGCCGTAGCGCCGATGGCGGCCGTTTTTGGCGATACCCATTTTTTTATAAAGTCGGCAATGCCGATGGCGCCGAGCCCTATCCATATCGCAAAGGCGTAGAACGAGCCGACATAGGAATAATCCCTTTCACGCGGCTGCACGCTGGGCTGGTTTACATATATTACGATTGCCAGGCCGGTAAAGAACCACAACAACCCCACGATCAAGGCGTTGCGTTTGTCGCGGTTATAATGATAAAATAATCCGATAATGCCCAGGATAAGCGGCAGCGCATACAGTGGCGTGTACGCGTTTGAAGCATAGATCAACCCATTTGGCCCTTTGTTGGTCAACGATTTGGGCAAATGCCTGCTGCCGTCAAAAATACCTGTGGTCCAGTCGCCGTCAACATAGCCGTGGAAGCCGCCCATCTGCTGCTGCCCATCCAGTTGGTTGGTGCGCCCGGCAAAGTTCCACATAAAGTACCTGCCGTACATTTGCCACATCTGCCAGCTGAACATCCATTTCAGGTTGTCGCTGAAATTAGGGGCGTCATTCTCGCCCATGTGCAGCCACTGGCGGTAAAACTGGACGTCCTGCGCGTAGGATGCATCCGAGTTCTCGGTATTGTACATACGCGGCAAAATGGTGGTATGGTTATATACAATGTCAATTTTCCGGCCCGCATTTTCGTATCTTGTCTGGCCTTTGCGGTAAATGATACTGCCCTCGGTCTGGGAGGTGTCTTTGGCGTCGAAATAGGGTCCGAACAGCAGCGGTGTTTCACCATACTGGATACGGTTTAAGTAACCATACATAACGAAAGCATTGTCAGGGTGCGAGTTATCCAGGTCGGGGTCGGCTGCCGCGCGGATTGGAATGTACGCGAACGAACTGTAACCGAAATAGATAAACGCCACGCAAACGAATGCCAGGTTAAGCGCCGGTTTATTGTTTTTAATGCTCCACCAGATACCCAATACGATTAATCCGACAAGCAGTAAAAAGAAGAAAAAAGCGCCGCTCCAAAAACCCATTCCCAGGGTATTAACAAAGAACAGGTCGAAATAAGCGGCAAACTTTACGGTATAACCACGTATGCCGTACTGAACAAAACCCAGTATCAGTATGCTGATGAAGAAGGCTATCCAGGCGCTGCGGTTGTTGATATTGTTGTACCTGCGGAAATAGTACACCAGCACGATAGCAGGTATCGTCAGCAAGTTCAACAGGTGAATACCTATGGAGAGACCGATAACGTAAGCGATAAAAACGATCCATTTGTCGGCACCGGGCTCATCGGCATGTGCGTCCCATTTGAGTATGGCCCAGAAAACGAGCGCGGTACACAACGAGGACCATGCAAAAACGATGGTTTCCACGGCCGAGAACCAAAAGGTATCGGTATAAGCAAAGGTAAGCGCGCCCACAAGCCCGCCGCCCATGATCAGGATCAGTTTGGTACTGTCGGGCTGTTCGTCTTTAGCCAGCAGCATCTTTTTGGCTAATGCCGTAATGCTCCAGAACAGCAGCATAATGGTGCCGCCGCTGGCCAGCGCCGAACCCATATTGGTGTAAAACGGCACTTTAGCATTATTGCCGAACGACAGCAGGGAAAAGAACTTGCCCAGCATTGCAAAGAGCGGGTAACCGGGCTGGTGCGCCACCTGCATGCGGTAGGCGCATGAAATAAACTCGCCGCAATCCCAGAAGCTTACCGAAGGCTCCAACGTAAGGATATAGGTAATGGAAGCGATGACAAAGCAAAGCCAACCCAAAAGATTATTGATTTTTTTGTACTGCATGGATTGTTGAGTAAAAGTTTATTCTGCGGGCAAATATGCGCTTTTATACGATATTTTTTATGCAACCGCCATCAGCTTAACATCTTTTAACAAAAAGCTACCGAAATTATAAAAAAAGTCGGGAAGTCCGCATAAGTCCGCGTAAGTCCGAAAGATGGATGATCGGGTGGATTGAGCTGGAGTAGCTTGATTGCGTCAAAATTATTTCTTTCGGACTTCCGGACTTTCCGACATTCGGACTATTTTTCCGTACCTTACCGCTGCCAACATCAGATCATGAGAAAAATAATCCTTGCTGTTGTTTTATTGAGCAGTTTGCTGAACGTCCAGGCGCAGCGCAAACGCATTGACTCCCTCAGGACTAAACTGGCCGGTACGCTTGCCGATTCAGTGCGTGTTAAAACCATGCTTTCCCTAAGCCAGGCTTACTACCTGTCACATCCTGATTCTAATATTATCATTTCACAGCAGGCATATGCATTAGCTGAAAAAAGCAAGCTTGCACGGCAGCAGGCCGGAGCGCTTAATGATATGGCCACCGGGTACGCCACCCTTGGCGATTACCCCCATGCAATACAACTGTTCTACCAGTCCTTAAGAATTTCGGAAGACATTCATGATCTGTTCGGTATTGTCAGGGTTTCCACTAATTTAGGCGACACCTATACCCGGGAAGGTGATTACCAACGATCGCTCAATTATCTGCTCCCGGCAGATCAACGGTGGCGGCAATACGTATCCCGCAACAAGGCCGCGAATGCCGATATCGCAAGATTAACGTCTATACTTGGCCTCAATATAGGCGAAGACTATCTGAACCTCGGCAAGATCGATTCGGCAGATTATTACTTCCAGCGAAGCTATAAAACAGCGAAAAACCAAAGCGACCTGGTAGATAATATCGACCGCGATTTCGGCGAGGTCGAAATTGCGCGCCAGCACACCGGGACAGCGCTAAAGTATCTGAGCGATGCCATACGTCTTTCCAAATCGATCGACGACCAGCAAATGCTGAGCGAATCGTATCTCAGTGAATCCAAATTATATCATAATAACAAACGGCAGGATTCGGCCGAATTTTACGCGCAAAAAGCGCTGGACGTCGCGAAAACCGGCGGTTTTGAACAGGATATTTTGAACGCCGGCAACAAACTTTATTCCTATTATGACGAAGACCATAATTTGCCCCTGGCCTATAAATATTTCAGGATGGCAACCGCCGCCAAAGACAGCCTCTACAGCCAGGAAAGAGTAAAACAGCAGCTAAACCTGGATTTTGAGGAAAAACAGCGTCAGCAGGAAATAGCCGCCGCGCAGGAACAATATCGCGCCTCGGTGCGCATGTATTCGCTTATAGCCGGCCTGGTTGTAATGTTGCTGCTTGCCATTATTTTCTGGCGGAACAGCAACCAGCGGCGAAAAGCAAATAAAGTGCTGCAAAGTCAAAAAGAAGAAATACAAAACACTTTGGGCGAACTGAAAACCACGCAGGCTCAATTGGTACAGTCCGCCAAGATGGCCTCATTGGGTGAGCTGACCGCCGGTATCGCGCATGAGATACAGAACCCTTTAAACTTTGTGAATAATTTTTCGGAGATCAATGATGAAATGCTCAACGAACTGAAAGAAGCCCTGAAAAATGGACAAACAGACGACGCCCTCGCTATAGCAAACGATATACAGGAAAATGAGAAAAAAGTACGGCATCATGGCAAACGCGCGGATTTTATCGTGAAAGGCATGCTGGAACACAGCCGCGTAGGCACCGGCGAACGGCGCCCCACCGATATCAATGTTCTCGCCGACGAGTTTCTGAAACTCTCCTATCATGGAATCAGGGCAAAGGATAAACGCTTCAATGCAGAACTGGTAACTCACTTTAATGCAAACCTGTCGCGGGTAAACATGGTGCAGCAGGACATCGGCCGGGTGCTGCTCAATCTTTATAATAACGCTTTCTACGCCGTAAACCAAAAGGCAAAAACCGCGGGTACAGATTATAAACCAACAATTGAAGTAACCACGGTGCAGCAAGACGGCTCCATATTGATCTCGGTAAAGGATAACGGCACAGGCATTCCGGAAAACATCCGCGAAAAGATCATGCAGCCGTTCTTCACCACCAAACCAACGGGCGAAGGAACGGGATTGGGTTTGTCGCTTAGTTATGATATTGTGGTAAAAGGGCATGGCGGGAAAATCATCGTAGAAAGTAAGGAAGGTGAAGGGTCTGAGTTTACGGTGATGTTGCCTATAACTTAACCACCCATGTCATTTCGATGAGCAAAACGAAGAGAACTTTCTCTTGAGCCGGCTGGGTTCCGACAGTGTGAGCGAAAAAATCTTTTCGAACATGCAAGTCGGCGGTCGCTTCGAAAGGATTTCTCCTCGCTCCACCGCTCTTGGCAACCCTGCTCGTTCGAAATGACATAGTTTGTTAGTTTTTACAATTTTTCTTTCGGACTTTCCGACTTTCGGACTTTCGGACTAAAATTCCGTACCTTACATTGCCTTTTATCACTAAGCATGAGAAACATACCCGCCGCATTTTTACTGACCTTGTTATTTACTACAACCGCTTTCGCGCAGAAAAAAACCATCGATAGTTTGCTGCTAAAACTGGATAAAGCGGATGGCCGTAAGGCAAAAATCGACGTCATTAATATGTTGGTGGATATTCCAAATGCAGATTTTGCATTGCTGAACCATGCAAAAAAAAGCCTGAGAGAGGCGCAGGCGGAGAAAGACCCGGAAAAGCAGCAATCGGCTTTATTGCAGATATGTTACGCTGAGTTCTCTCTGCATGATTCCGGTGGCCTGCTTGATGCATCGTTACAAGGCGTTCGGCTTAGCCGCATAACCGGCGATAACTACTATTTGTCCAGGTTTTTCCATTATGTGTCCCTGGCATATTTTTTTGCGGGAGATAATAGGAACTCAACAAATTATCTGCTGGTGGGCGCGTGGACGGCACTCAGGGACCGGGATACCAGCGAGGCCGTTACCGACTATTCAAACCTCGAATCGGACTACGCCGAGCTAAAGAAAGCTGACTCGGCCCTGTATTATGCAAAAGTTGAAGAGAAACTGGCGGACCAGTTTAGCGGCAAGAATAAATCGTTTTTGCAAGGTACGGTTTGGGGCGATAAAGGCGAAGCCCTGGCTGCGGCGGGCGATCTAAAAACAGCGTTAACCTATTATTTGAAGGCCTACAGGGCAAGTCAAAACCAGGCAAAAACGAGCGACCAGCCTTTTTTGCTCAATAATCTTGCTAAAACTTACCTGCAAATATCACGACCGGATTCAGCTTTTAAATATGCCAAAGAGTCTTTCGACCAGGCATCGCAAACCAAGATGTGGGAGTTTACCGCTGACGCCGCCGGTATCTTATCAAAAATTTATGATCGGAACGACTACCCAAAAAGCCTTTATTATTTGAGAGCGGAAATGGCGGCCCGTGATAGCATTAACGCCAACCAAAAATCGCGGCAGTTCCAATTGATCGCCGACCGGGACCAGCAACGGGAAGCAGACTTAAAAGCGGCGCAGGAAAGATACGACGCCCGTGTGCGCTTGTTGGTTGTGATCGGCGCGGTGGTAGTCTTTTTGTTCATTAGCATAATACTTTGGAGAAATAATCGCAAGCAAAAGCAAACAAATTTGCTGCTGAGCGAACAGAAAGAGGAGATAGCGGCACAACGGGATAACCTGGACGTTGCCTTACAGGAACTGAAGACCACCCAAACTCAGTTAGTGCTGCGGGAGAAAATGGCCTCGTTGGGTGAATTAACCGCTGGCATCGCCCATGAGATACAAAACCCTTTAAATTTCGTGAATAACTTTTCGGATGTGAGTATCGAATTGCTTGACGAGTTAAAAGAAGAAGAAGAAAAGGGCAACAAGGAAGATGTAATAGCCATCGCCGATGACCTCACCCAAAACCTTGAGAAGATACGCCACCACGGCCAGCGCGCTGATGCGATCGTAAAAGGCATGCTCCAACATAGCCGGGTATCGTCCGGGCAAAAGGAACCCACCGACATCAACGCGCTCGCCGATGAATATCTGCGGTTGGCTTATCATGGTTTAAGAGCCAAAGACAAGGACTTCAACGCCGAACTGATCACGCACTTCGACGATAAATTACCTAAAGTTGAGGCCGTTCCCCAGGACATAGGGCGGGTGCTATTGAATGTGATCAATAATGCTTTTTATGCCTTGCAGCAAAAAGCGAAAACCGCTCGCCGCAGCTATAAACCGGAAGTAGCGATCAGCACAGTTCAGCAAAATGGTTCGATAACTATTTCCGTGAAAGACAACGGCGATGGTATTCCTAGAGCAATAAAGGATAAGATCATGCAACCCTTCTTTACTACTAAACCTACAGGCGAAGGAACGGGATTGGGTTTATCTTTAAGCTATGATATTGTGGTAAAGGGGCATGGGGGAAGTATCACTGTAGAAAGCAAGGAGGGTGATGGTTCCGAATTTGTTATTCAATTGCCAGTTAATTAAACCAAATGAAGCGTTTATTGATCATCATCCTGCTATTGTCTCCGTGTTTGCCCTTTGCACAGAACATGATCGTGGTCGATCCAACTAAGAAACAGGTGGATAGTTTACAGGCGGTTTTACCACATACGGCTAACGATACTTTACAAATGATGATCTGCCGGAAGCTGGGGGGGTATTTTCTTGAACGGGATAAGGCGGTAGCTGTAGGTTACCACACCAAAGCGCTTACGTTGGCCCGAAAACTAAAGCAAAGCTTGTGGGAGGCGGAAGCCTCAAATGAACTTTCTTATGAGGCTTACGAAGTCGGTGATTACCCGCAATCGCTTAGCCTGGCAAATGCGGGCATAAAGATCGCGGAAAATGAAGATAGCGAAAAAGGTTTATGGCGGCCAACGGAATTTGCAAAAGACGGCGATCCTCACAAGGCCCGCTTATACCTGTTGGGGCTGCTTTACGAAAAATTGGGCTACCTGTACCTGAAAACGGGCAATAACGAACGATGTTCGTCCAGTTATTTTAAAGCGATAAAAATAGCGGCAAGCGTAAATGACGAAGTTGGTTTGTCTTTTTATAACGAGGACCTGGGCGACTATTACCTGGCAACGAACAAACTGGATTCGGCGCTTGAGTTCTCAAACAGGGGCTTAAAATATGCCGAGGCCTCGGGTTATAAACTTTACGAGAGCGGCCTCCTGGCCAATATTGGAGAGGTGTATTTTCGTAGAGGCAACTATGTTGCGGCAAAAAAATATTACTTCCAGTCGGTCAAAGCAAACCAGGAACAAAGCAATGCATATTTCTTGCCGCGCACTTACCTGCTGCTGGCCGATCTGTACAGAACCACAGGAAAAAGCGATTCAAACATTTATTATGCCCGGTTAGCTTTAAAGGATTTCAAAACACAGCATGACCGGCCTAATGTAGAAAAAGCGTATTCCGCGCTTTATACCGCATATAAATCTGCCGGCCAGCGAGATAGCGCTTTTCTTTATTTGCAGCGTTCAAAGGCATTGGCGGACAGTTTGGATGCGGTGGGAAAAGTAAAGCTTAGCCAATACCTGAGCATCGGCTTTAACGATCAGCTTAAAGTCCAGGAATTGGAAAAAGACAAGATACAAGTGCAAACCCGAATCAGGACTTATGTGATGCTTTCCGGCATCGGAATCTTCATCATTATTGCTTCAATATTATATCGCAACAATAAGCAAAAACAAAAAGCCAACAAGGTTTTGGAAAACACGCTCCACGATTTAAAAGCAACACAAACACAATTAATACAATCCGAAAAAATGGCCTCACTGGGTGAATTAACGGCTGGTATCGCCCACGAGATACAGAACCCGCTTAACTTCGTCAATAACTTTTCTGATGTGAGTATCGAACTCCTTGCCGAGCTGAAAGAGGAAGAAGAAAAAGGCAACAAGGAAGATGTTATAGCCATTGCCGATGATCTGACCCAAAATCTCGAAAAAATACGCCACCACGGCCGGCGCGCCGACGCCATTGTGAAAGGCATGCTGCAGCATAGCCGGGCATCTTCAGGACAAAAAGAACTAACGGACGTCAATGCACTTGCTGAAGAATATTTACGGTTAGCTTATCATGGTTTAAGAGCCAAAGACAAGGACTTCAACGCCGAACTGATCACGCATTTTGATAAAAAATTGCCTAAAGTTGAAGCTGTTCCGCAGGACATCGGCCGGGTGCTGCTCAATGTGTTCAATAACGCGTTCTATGCCGTTCAGAAAAAAGCGAAAACAGCCGGCGCAGGTTATACACCCTCAGTTGAGGTCAGCACGGTCCGGCAAAACGGCTCTCTGGTGATATCGGTAAAAGACAATGGCATAGGCATACCCGAAAACATCCGCGAAAAGATCATGCAGCCTTTCTTTACTACTAAACCTACCGGTGAGGGAACGGGCTTGGGTTTGTCTTTAAGCTATGATATCGTAGTAAAGGGGCACGGCGGCCGTATCGACGTAGACACCATCGAAGGTGTGTACACAGAGTTTAAAATAATCTTACCGCTTGTTTGATGAAGAAACTATTTACCATCAGCATCAGCCTGTTTATCTGCAATGCGGTTTTGGCGCAGCAGCGTCTGCCCGATAGTGTTCTCAGGCTATTTAAAACGGCCTCTAATGATTCATTAAAGTACCAGGCCAATCACGATGCCTACCTTTATTTTGAAGAGATCAATAAGGACAGTGCCTTATATTATAACGAAAAGTGCTTGTCGTTATCCGAAAAGGATCAAAAAAACCTGGTATCTGCGCGATGCCTTGCCAGCAAAGGCTACCTGTTAACCAGTAAGGGACAATATGCCGAAGCATTAAAAAATCTACTCCATGCATTTGCTATCGCCGAAGACGCAAAAAATGCAAGTAATGACTGGTTTACGAATAACACCTTGTATTCCGATCGACGGTATCCGCCCGAACAGACGCGGCTTTTTGTATTGGCGCTAATTCATCACATGTATGCTATCCTGATGCGCTCCACTCACAACAACGAGCAGCAAATATTTCATTTTGCAGAAGCGAGAAGGATTGCGACCCTGGTAAACAACAAAGACCGCATTATGCTTGCCGACATGAATTTGGGCGGGGCTTACCTGTCAGTTAACAAAATCGATTCGGCGCTGATCTTTTTAAATGAAGCGAAAGAGATGACACTGCGGTTCGGACCCAGGAAATACTTAGGCTTTATCCTGATGAATCTTGGTGATGTAGCTTTCAGCAAAGGTGATGTGACAGGTGAAAAACGATATTATTATGAAGGCGTCTCGTCGTCAGCGGAACAAAAAAACCAAACTACTTTAACATGGCTGTACCTAAGACTTACAGACGTTTATGTTAGGGAGAAGCAAAAAGATTCGAGCCTTTATTTTGCAAAAAAGGCATTTCAAAGCTTTGGTAATTTGGGTATTTCTAACGGCGAGACGCTCAATATTGGCACGGTATATCAAAAGCTTTGCGATAGCTACAAACTGAGAGGTCAAACAGATAGCGCTTATAAATATGCCAACTTAGCTCTGGCCGCAAAGGATCGGCTGTATAAAATCTATATTGAAAACCTGGCGCAGTTTCAAAGTCTTTCACTAAAGGAACAGCTTCGCCTGCAAAACCTGGAAAAAGAAAAGGCGCTATATCAAAGTCGCGTCAGAACCTATGGATTACTGGCCGGCCTGTTCGTGTTTCTCGCAATCGCCGTAATACTTTACCGTAATAACCGGCAAAAGCACAAGGCGAATAAAATCCTTTTAAGCACATTGGCCGATCTGAAAAGCACGCAAACCCAATTGATCCAGGCCGAAAAAATGGCCTCACTGGGCGAGCTGACCGCCGGCATAGCCCACGAGATACAAAACCCGCTCAACTTCGTCAATAATTTCTCCGAAGTAAATACCGAATTACTTGAGGAGATGCAGGCCGAAATTGAAAGAGGCAATTTGAACGAAGTAAAGGCTATCGCTGAAGACTTGATTGAGAACGAGAAAAAGATCAGCATGCACGGCAAACGAGCCGACGGCATTGTGAAGGGCATGCTGCAACACAGCCGGGCCTCATCAGGGCAAAAAGAGCCTACAGATATCAATTCGCTTGCAGACGAATATTTGCGCCTTGCGTATCACGGCCTGCGGGCAAAGGATAAATCGTTCAATGCCGACCTGATCACCCGTTTTGATAAAGATCTGCCAAAAATGAATGTCATGGCCCAGGACATAGGGCGGGTGATCCTAAACATCATCAACAATGCTTTTTACGCCACCCAAGAAAAAGCAAAGCTCGCGGGAGCGGATTATAAACCAACCGTAGAGGTAAGCACAGCGCAACAGAATGGTTCGATTGTAATTTCTGTTAAAGACAACGGTACAGGCATTTCCAATTCAATTAAAGAAAAGATTATGCAACCCTTTTTTACCACGAAGCCAACTGGTGAGGGTACGGGATTGGGCTTATCTTTAAGTTATGATATTGTAGTGAAGGGACATAACGGAAGCATAAAGGTTGACAGCCAGGAAGGCCAATTCTCAGTTTTCATAATTACATTACCGCTATCATGAATAAACTTTTATTGCTGCTATTTCTCTTCCTTTTTTCGGCTGCTTACGGGCAGCAGGCTGGTGATGGAAATTTTGAGCTAAAACAGCTTCCTGCGAACGTTACCGATCAATGGAAATTTCATGCAGGCGATGATCCTGCCTGGGCCGACACTGCATTCGACGACCAAAATTGGCAGCATATTGATGCTACGCAGGAGTATCATTTTTTGCCCCAGGTAGCTAAGGCGCAGATCGGCTGGTTTCGGCTTACTTTGGACGTTTCGCCGGCATTGAGAGGCAAAATTGTGGCCCTCGTCGTTAATCAGTATGGTGCCGCCGAAATTTATTTTAACGGTGCGCTAATGCGTACTATGGGCCGGGTAAGCAGCGATTATCAACACGAGCGAACCCGTTATTCGAGAGCGGAGCCGCTTACCTTACAGCTCACCAAAGCGCCGAAACAACACATAGCCATCAGGTATTCCTTTAACAGATCCAACCTGGTTATCGGTTATGGCCGACCGGTTATCCGGGCTTCGTTTAGCCATGTCGATAGCGCCTGGGATGATTTTTTTCTACAGGTAGATGATTACACCACCCGTGCCTGGGTGTCGGGCGGCTTTATGCTGCTGAGCATTTTACAGCTGGCCATTTATTTATTTAACCGCGAACGCAAAGTGAATCTTTACCTGTCGCTTTACGCATTGATGCAAATGATCACGCTGGCCGACGGGCTTTTAACGCCCATGATACATAGCGGCGGCTGGTATAGCTTTGATCTTTTGTTGTTTAACATAGCCGCGCCGCTCGATTTTATTTTCCTGATGATGATGACCTATTCATTTTTTGGCTATAAAAGGGGGCCCTGGTTTATTACTATGGCTGCATTAAGCTTACCGGTCATAATACTGCAGTTTATTGGTAATAATGCTGCCAATGAACAGGTACTTGCAATTGGTAATACTATAATTTACCTGTCAATTATTGGGATTTCAATAAAAGCTATCCGTGAAAAAAAGACCGGGGCCGCGTTGTTCCTTGCCGGCATCGTCGTTTCGCTGGTATTCTTTACACTCTTTAGTTTCGGCGACGCAATTCTGTCTCAACCCTTTTTGGCAGTAAGCTTCGAGGTTGCCCTGGCCTTTATAACGCCGGCGATCATCCTTTCGATCCTGCTGGCCAGGGAATTCGCACAAAACCTAGTTTCGTTACGGCAAAAACTGGCTGAGGTAGAAAGCTTATCGGCACAAAACATCCAGCAGGAAGTGGAAAAACAACAAATACTGGCCCGCCAGAACGAAACGCTCGAGCAGAAGGTAACCGAGCGCACCGCCGAGCTGAACCAATCGCTGATCAATTTAAAAGCAACCCAAACGCAATTGATCCAATCCGAAAAAATGGCCTCATTGGGTGAACTGACCGCCGGTATAGCCCACGAAATACAGAACCCCCTGAACTTTGTCAATAACTTTTCCGATGTAAGTATCGAACTACTCGAAGAGTTAAAGCAGGAAGAAGAAAAA
>DASZYQ010000052.1:0-132035 GCA_035545315.1 Mucilaginibacter sp.
CAGGATTATAAAGACCGCTGGATCATGAAACTGGATGCTTCGAACGGGCATCTTACGCTGGTCGACCGCCAGCATGACGATGCATGGATAGGCGGTCCCGGTATCGGCGGGCTGCGGGATGCCGGATGGATAGACAACGCGCACTTTTATTTCCAGAGCGAGGCCAGCGGGTATTCGCACATTTATGTCGCCGATGTAAGCAGCGGAGATAAGCGGCAATTAACCAGCGGCAAATGGGAAGTGCAAACGCTCGATCTGTCGAACGACAAAAAGACGTTCTATTTTACCGCCAACATGGAGCACCCGGGGGTGACGGATTTTTATCGAATGCCTGTTACCGGCGGAACACCGGTAAAACTTACCACCATGAAGGGTTTCAACGAAGTTACCCTATCGCCAGACGAAAAGTGGCTGGCGATCGTACATTCATACGAGAATACGCTGCCCGAGCTTTACCTTCAGCCCAATAGGCCCGGCGCAAAACCTGCCCGGGTAACGCAGTCTATGTCGGCCGAGTTCAAGTCGTACCCATGGCGGGCGCCTGAGATTTTTACGTTTAAAAACCGTTACGGCAGCGATGTTTATGCACGGGTTTATGAGCCCAAGGACCCGGACCCTGCCAAACCAGCGGTCATATTTGTCCATGGTGCCGGCTATCTGCAAAATATCACCTATTCGTGGAGCGAGCACTACTTCAGGGAATACATGTTTAATAACATGCTGGCCGATAACGGCTACTACGTAATGGATATCGACTATACAGCCAGTGCAGGCTACGGCCGCGATTGGCGTACAGGTATCTACCGTCACATGGGCGGTAAGGATTTGAGCGATCATGTAGATGCGGTGAAATATTTACGCGAAAAATACGGCGTCAAGAAAGTTGGCATCTATGGCGGTTCGTACGGCGGGTTTATGACGCTGATGGCCATGTTCACCGCGCCGGATGTGTTTACTTCGGGCGCGGCTATCCGTTCGGTGACCGACTGGGCGCACTATAACAACGGATATACAGCGGAAATACTGAATTTGCCCTATACCGACGAGAAGGCTTACAAGGAAAGCTCACCAATTTATTTCGCAGATGGGCTAAAGGGCAACCTGCTGATGCTACATGGCATGGTGGACCAGAACGTGAATTTCCAGGACATCGTAAGGCTTACCCAAAAACTGATCGAACTGCACAAGGACAACTGGTGGCTGGCGCCGTACCCGGTGGAGGATCATGGTTTTGAGCAGCCCAGCAGCTGGACGGACGAGTATAAGCGGATATTTAAGTTGTTTGAAGAGACGTTGAAGAAATGAAAATCCCGCGGCTGGCGATCGTGATTGTTTTGATAGGATGCTCATCTCATCAAAGTCAAAATATCGCAGTTAACTTATCCTACAGCAATCGTTCTCTTCAAATCTCCGGCTTTAATAAAGCTGTGATTGACGACATTGCCCGCGATAGCTCCGATGGTGCCTGGCACGTGCTGCTGCCGGTATACAAAATGCCTGCTGATACAGAAATGAAAGACTTCCAAAACGCGCAGCCCGGTAAATATAAAGTAACCGGAAATGCGATTGTATTCACGCCTGACACACCATTTGTGAAAGGACAAGTATATTTTTTAAGGACGTTCGACTACAGCGGCGCCAGGGACGCCTGGGATTTTATCCGCAAGCAAAAACAAAAGGGCTCGGCGGGCCATAAAGATTTGCTTTTTAAGTACTGAAGCATTGATTTTTAAATAAAAAGTTTTATATTTGCATTGTAATTCAAACGAACGCGAGGGGGCCGAAGCCCCCTCTTTTATTTTACCAACGTCAACCCGGAAAAATATGGACATCGAAAAGCGCGTCAGGGAACTGGTTGAGGAAAAGATCGCCGATAAGCCGGATCTGTTTTTGGTGAGCGTGAAAATGCACGCCAATAAGCTGATCATCCTGGTTGACGGCGACCACGGCATAGGCATTGACGATTGCGTGGCGATAAGCAGGCATGTGGGATTTCACCTGGAAGAAGAAAATGCGATCGGCCATGCTTATAATTTGGAAGTGTCGTCGCCGGGCATTGATACGCCGCTTGAATTGCCGAGGCAGTATGTAAAAAACATAGGCAGGAGATTGGCGATAAAAATGGCAGACGGCAGTAAACGGGAAGGTAAACTGTCAAGCCTGACTGAAGACGCCATTGTAATTGAAGAAACAAAAAAAGAAAAAGGTAAAAAAGCTGAGGAGATAGAAAGTGTAATCCCTTTGGCGCAGATAACCGAAACAAAAGTTGTAATATCATTTAAGTAAAAAAAATGAGCAATATTAATTTGATCGAGTCCTTTCAGGAGTTTAAGGATTTCAAAAACATCGACCGTCCTACGATGATGAGCGTTTTGGAAGATGTATTTCGCAGCATGATCAGGAAGAAATACGGGAATGACGAGAATTGTGACGTTATCGTGAACACCGACAACGGTGACCTCGAGATCTGGCGCACCCGTACGGTAATGGAAGACGGTTTTTCGGAAGACGACGACCTGGAGATCGAGTTGGCGGAGGCGCACAAAGTCGACCCCGACCTGGAAGTTGGCGACGAGTTTGTTGAGCAGATCACATTGGAAAGCTTCGGACGCCGCGCTATCCTGGCTGCACGCCAGACGCTGGTATCCAAGATCCTTGAACTGGAGAAGGACGAGATTTTCAAAAAATACAAGGACCGTGTGGGCGAGATCGTAACCGGCGAGGTTTACCAGGTTTGGAAAAAGGAAACGCTGGTTCTGGATGATGAAGGTAACGAATTGCTGCTGCCTAAGTCCGAGCAAATACCGGCCGACTATTTCAAAAAAGGCGACAGCGTAAAGGCCGTGGTAAGCAAGGTGGATATGATGAACAGCAATCCCAAGATCATCATTTCGCGTACGGCGCCCGAGTTTTTACAGCGCCTGTTCGAACTGGAAGTACCGGAAATATTCGACGGTCTGATCACCATTAAAAAGATCGTTCGTGAGCCTGGCGAAAGAGCAAAAGTTGCCGTAGAATCGTACGACGATCGTATCGATCCGGTAGGCGCCTGCGTAGGTATGAAAGGATCTCGTATACACGGTATCGTCCGCGAACTGAAAAACGAAAACATCGACGTTATAAACTATACCAACAATTTGCAGTTATATATTCAGCGTGCCTTGTCGCCCGCCAAGATCACATCGATCAAATTGGATGATGAGAAGAAAACCGCCGCTGTGTATCTGAAACCCGATCAGGTTTCATTAGCTATCGGTCGCGGTGGCCATAATATTAAACTGGCTGGTAAACTAACCGGTTATGAAATAGATGTTTACCGCGAGGCCGACGAGCAGGACGAGGATGTGGACATCGAAGAGTTTTCGGACGAGATCGATGGCTGGATCATCGACGAGTTCAAACGCATCGGTTTGGACACTGCCAAATCGGTACTGGCGTTGCCGATTTCCGAACTGGCAAAACGCACCGACCTGGAAGAAGAAACGATTAAGGAAGTGTTATCAATTCTGCAGGCGGAATTTGAATAAACCGGAATGCGAAATTAAAATCGTATTTTTGCAATTATCTATCATTAAGAGAAAGAATTATTAATGTCAGAAGACAAATCCATAAAATTAATAAAGGCTGTAAAGGAGCTGAACATTGGTATAAATACCATTGTCGACTTTTTGGCTAGCAAGGGTTTTAAAGTTGATAAGCACCCCATGGCCAAACTGGACAATGACATGTATAATACCCTGCTCAAGGAATTTGCGGCCGATAAAATAATAAAAGAAGAAGCCAAGCAGATCAGCATAGGTAAAATACGGAAGGAAGAAACTGTCGGTGTTCCGGAACGGCCTGTTGAAGCGCGGCGTGGAAGGGATTTTGAGAACGAAGAAATACTGATAAAAGGCGCCGGAACTTTTGTGCCTCCGGTTGAAAAGCCAAAGCCTGAACCGCAGAAAGTTGAGGAAAGGAACGAGGTTAACCTGCCGGGTGTAAAAGTAGTAGGTAAAATCGACCTTAACGCGCCCGTGCAGCCTGCGGCCCCAAAACCGGAACCGGTAAAAGAGAAAGAAGTGGAAGAGCCGGTAAAACCGGAACCGGAACCAAAAGAAGCCGCTCCGGTGGCCAAATCGGAGCCTGAAAAAAAGAGTGAGCCGCAGGAGCGGCCGGAAACCAATGCTCCTGAAGAAGAAGAAGTGATCAGGGCGAAGGCCGAACGATTGAGCGGTCCGAACGTGGTGGGTAAGATACAACTGCCTGTTGAACAAAACAGGCGCAACCAGCCGGTAGCGTCTTCATCGAATGCGGGTGGCAGTGCAGCCGATCATAAACGCAAAAGGAAACGTAAAGAAGGCGGCCACGGCGATCACAATCAGCCGGGCCAGCAGCAACAACAGGGCGGCCATCCGCAAGGCGGACAGGGCGGCCGGCCCGATTTCAGGCGTGGAGCGCCGGGCGGTAATGGCCGTGGCGACTTCCGCCGCGGCGGAGCGCCTTCAACGCCACGTGAAGAGCCCTCGGAAAAGGAAATACAAGACCAGATCAAGGCAACGCTCGCCCGCTTAAGCGGGGCAGGCAAGTCGGGCAAGTTCGCGCAGCGGGCTAAATTGCGCCGCCAAAAGCGCGACGATGTTGCCGCCTCGGCCGAAGAATTGGCACTGGAGCAGGAATTGCAGTCGAAAGTGTTGAAGGTAACGGAATTTGTTACCGCCAACGAACTGGCTTCGATGATGGATGTGTCGGTAACACAGATCATATCGACCTGTATGAGCCTGGGGATGTTCGTTTCAATAAATCAAAGGCTCGACGCGGAAACCCTTGCTATTGTGGCCGACGAATTTGGCTACCAGGTTGAATTTGTGAAGCCGCAGGATGAGGAAGCAAATCTGGATACGCCGGATGATCCCAAAGATTTGAAGCCGCGCGCGCCGATAGTTACCGTAATGGGCCACGTCGACCATGGTAAAACATCGCTGCTCGACTTTATCCGGAAAACTAATGTAATTGCAGGCGAGGCTGGTGGTATTACACAGCATATTGGTGCTTACGAAGTGACTTTGCCCGATAATAAAGGCAAGATCACCTTCCTGGACACCCCGGGCCACGAAGCGTTTACCGCCATGCGCGCAAGAGGCGCACAGGTGACCGATATTGTGATCATCGTAATCGCGGCCGACGACAGCGTAATGCCGCAAACGCGCGAAGCTATAAACCACGCGCAGGCCGCAGGAGCGCCTATGATCTTTGCATTTAACAAGATCGATAAACCGGGTGCTAATGCGGATAAGATACGTGAGCAACTGGCCGGTATGAATATCCTGGTGGAAGAATGGGGCGGTAAATACCAGTCGCAGGAAATATCGGCTAAAACGGGATTAAATATTGATAAGTTGTTGGAGAAAGTGTTGCTTGAAGCCGAACTGCTTGAGCTGACAGCCAACCCAGATAAACGTGCTATAGGTACCGTTATTGAGGCAGCTTTGGACAAGGGCCGTGGTATTGTGACAACGGTGCTGGTGCAGGCCGGTACGCTGAGAGTGGGCGACCCTATACTGGCCGGCTGCTACAGCGGGCGTGTTAAAGCATTGACCAACGAACGCGGGCAGCGGATCGACAAAGCAGGGCCGTCGACACCGGTACAGGTGCTCGGAATGCAGGGCGCACCTACCGCGGGCGATAAGTTTAATGCACTTGAAAGTGAAGTTGAGGCACGCGAAATAGCCAACAAGCGCATGCAATTGCAGCGTGAACAGGGCTTGCGTACACAAAAACATATTACGCTCGATGAGATCGGCCGAAGGCTGGCAGTGGGCAACTTTAAGGAGCTGAATATTATTGTTAAAGGCGATGTGGACGGCTCGATTGAAGCCTTATCCGACTCGTTACTGAAACTATCGACCGAGCAGATCCAGGTAAATATCATATCGAAAGCTGTAGGGCAAATCTCCGAATCGGACGTTTTGCTTGCTTCGGCTTCCGACGCCATTATTATCGGTTTCCAGGTACGTCCATCAGGCGGTGCGCGTAAGCTGGCCGAACAGGAGCAAATCGACATCCGGCTTTATTCGATAATTTATGATGCGATAAACGAGATCAAGGCTGCTATGGAAGGCATGCTTGCACCGACATTGGAAGAAAAGATCGTAGCTAATGTTGAGATACGCGAAACCTTTAAGATAAGCAAAGTGGGCACAATAGCCGGTTGTATGGTGTTGGACGGTAAAATAACCCGCAACAGCAAGATCAGAATTATACGCGAAGGCGTTGTAATTTATACGGGCGAACTGGCTTCGTTGAAACGTTTCAAGGATGATGTGAAGGAAGTAAACGCAGGGTATGAATGCGGCTTAAACATAGCAAATTATAACAACATCGAAGTGGGCGATATTGTAGAAGCTTACGAAATTGTAGAGGTAAAGCGAAAACTTTAATAAATTTTACTAAATTGAAAGCCCGTGCTAAAAAAGCACGGGCTTTTTGCTTTCGGGTACGCGCGAAGCCTTTATACATATCCCTGAACTACAAGTTTTTGATACAATCAATCAAATAAAAGACATATTGGTATGTTTTTTTTAATTTTTTTTGCTTGTAACTAAAAACATAGTATATTCAGTCAAATTTGACCTAAATTTTTAGTGAATGGTGTTCCTAAAAAAACAAACCTTTATCGTCTTTGCCTTGGCACTAATATGCAGCGAATCATTCGCACAGGAAGCTCAAAGCGACAGTACTTTCCTGAAAAATGCACTATCCCAGACGGCTAGTAATTTTAACACAAGCATGGGTGAGCAGGCGCGCTTGTATAACGGCCACGAATATTTGCCTTATGACCGCGCTATACAGGGCAACGCATTATATCCGCCGACGGCATCAAGTCTTGAACCGGGAGAGGTGAACTATGACGGGTTCGTTTATAAAAAAGTGCCGATGATGTACGATATCTACAAGGATGTGGTGGTAGTACTGCTTTACAACAAGTTTTCCGTGTTCAGTCTGCTAAGCGAACGCGTACGCGATTTTACATTGCTTGGGCATCATTTTGTCCGGATCGACGCCGACACGATAAACGAGGATAAATCCGGCATCGGTACAGGCTTTTACGATCAGCTTTACGGAGGTAACAAGATCGAGGTGTTGGCCAGGCGAACGAAAACCATCCAGAATTCGTCAAATGCTGCCACCAAGCTGGAAACTTATTTCATCGAAAAGAATGAATATTACGTACGAAAAGGAAAGGCCTATTATAAGGTGGGAGGTAAAGGATCCTTTTTAAATTTACTGAAAGACAAGAAGGTGCAGCTCCAGCAGTATATAAAGGATCAGCAGATCGATTATAGGGCAAACCCCGAATTGGCGATGGCGCAACTGGCTGCATATTACGACCAGCATTGAGATAATAAAACGCCGGGTCGCCGGCGATGAACTAAACTTTATTAATAATGCCGGCACACCCGGACAACGCGGTAAAAATTCATATCCAGGCAATTTAATCTGATGAAAAAAATCTATCTCCTAAGCCTTTGTTTCGTAGCTATTTTTAAAATGGTTTCGGGCCAGGATACCGGCAAAAAATTGATCAGCGTTGATTTCAACCAGGCAAAGATCGAACAGTTCGTAAGCGATCTGGAAAGTAAGACGGGATTTCATTTTTATTACAGCCCTGCGCAGTTCGATAGCCTGAAAGTGACGCTGCAGGCCAGCAATAAAACACTTGAACAAGTGTTGGATATGGCCTTCAGCAAAACAGATTATCATTACACCATTAAGGATCAGCTCGTATTTCTCACCAAAGGCCGCCGTTTGTATACCGACCTGGCCGTTGGCTTTTTCAACACCCCTGCGGTAACCAATGAAGGGGAAAAACAGCCGACAGCGGCCGTTGACTATACCGATGAAACAGAGAAGAAAGTAGCTGAAGCTACAACAGAGAACAAAATATATGAGATAGGTATCAGGACGAATAATATCAAATCGGGCACGGCTACGCTGGCAGGTTATGTGCGTAATATCAAAACCGGGGAGGCTATTATCGGGGCAAGTGTTTTTGATCCGGATAGTAAAGTAGGCTTAGCAACCGACCAGTTCGGCTATTATTCATTAACACTGGCGCGTGGCAGGCATACCTTATTGATAAGGGGCCTGGGAATGAAAGATACGCGCCGTAAGATCATTTTGTATTCGGATGGCAAGCTGAACATCGAAATGCAGGAGCAGGTTACCTCGCTTAAGGAAGTGCAGATATCGGCAGAGAAGGTCGCCAATGTGCGAAGCGTTGAAATGGGCGTGAACAAGCTGGATATAAAAAGCATCAAACAAATACCAACTGCTTTTGGCGAGGCCGATGTACTTAAGGTAGTGCTAACGCTGCCCGGCGTACAAACGGTAGGCGAAGCTACCACGGGATTCAATGTACGGGGCGGATCGGCTGACCAAAACCTGATCCTGCTGAATGATGCCACTATATATAACCCATCGCACTTTTTTGGATTTTTCTCTGCGTTCGACCCGGATATTGTAAAGAATATCGAACTGTATAAAAGCACGATTCCTGAAAAATACGGAGGCCGCTTATCGTCCGTGCTTGATGTTACCGACCGCGACGGCAATACCAAGAAATTTACCGGGTCGGCAGGTATTGGATTGTTAACCAGCCGCCTGAACATTGAAGGACCAATCATAAAGGACAAAACATCGTTCATTTTCGGCGGTCGTACTACTTATTCCGACTGGTTACTAAGCCTGCTGCCTAACGCTTATAAGAATAGTTCTGCTTCGTTTTACGATTTGAACCTGGGTATCACCAGCCAGTTAGACGATAAGAACACGATATACTTGATGGGATATATGAGCAAGGATAATTTCAGGCTGAATAGCGACACCACCTACGCTTATAGTAATAAAAACGCTAATATAAAGTGGAAGCACAACTTTAATAACAAGCTTTATAGTGTGGTTTTGGCTGGTATCGATCACTACGACTACAGCATAGCAAGTACCGAAAATCCGATTGATGGCTATAAGTTAAACTTTGGAATCAACCAGTATAACTTCAAAACCGACTTCAGTTATTACGTCAATCCGAAAAACACGATCGATTTTGGTCTGAGCGGCATATACTACAAGCTGAACCCGGGCAATGAGCAGCCCGACGGCGCAAAGTCACTTGTCATTCCGGATGTGGTCGCACAGGAACAGGCCATGGAGGACGCAATCTACCTTGGAGACAAGTATGATATAACCTCCGATCTGTCCATAAGCGCAGGTATACGCTATTCACTTTACGCGTACCTCGGACCTCAAACGGTCGATCACTACGCTCCCAACCTGCCGAAGGAAGCCGTGAACGTAACCGACAGTACCACCTACGGCAAAAACAAGATCATCAATACGTACTCAGGGCCGGAACTACGCCTGTCGGCAAGATACAATATAGGCGATGATATGTCAGTCAAGGCAGCATATAATTCTATGCGGCAATACATCCACCTGATATCGAACACAACAGCTATATCGCCAACAGATAGTTACAAGCTGAGCGATCCAAATATTAAACCCCAGCTTGGCCAGCAGATATCGCTCGGCTGGTACCGGAATGCGAAAGCAAATACCATCGAAACTTCCATAGAGGTGTATTATAAGACCATAGCCAATTACCTGGACTATCGCAGCGGTGCGACGCTTTTGCTAAATCAGCATATCGAGCAGGACCTGATCAATACCAAAGGTAAAGCTTATGGCGTGGAATTCCTGGTGCGCAAAACCGCCGGTAAGCTAAATGGTTGGATAAGCTATACCTATTCGCGTACTTTCCTGAGGCAGGACGATCCTTTCGCGGGTGAGCTGATAAACAACGGCGACTGGTACCCGGCCAACTACGATAAGCCCCACGACTTTAACTTTAATGGTAATTACAGGTTCAGCCACAGGTTTAGCGTTTCGCTGGACGTTACCTACAGCACCGGCCGCCCGATAACACTGCCTATTGCCAAATATGAGTACGGCGGTTCTGAGCGCGTGTTTTACTCGGACAGGAATGCTTACCGTATACCGGACTATTTCAGAACGGATTTTTCGATGAATATCGAGGGCAACCATAAGGTTCATCAATTGACACATAATTCATGGTCAATAGGCGTTTACAACCTTACGGGCAGGGCAAACGCTTATTCGACCTTCTTTAGCGAGCAGGGCGGCGTCATCAACGGGTACCAGTTATCCATATTTGCTAAGCCTATACCGTTTATCAACTATAATATCCGGTTTTAAAATTGTTTCTGGGAGTTCATAAATGAAACGAATAGCGGGCATATTATTTTTATCGGGCTTGGCCCTCGTTGTATACCCCGGTTGCCGCAAGGCATATGATCCAAAAATCGCGGCGGTAACAACAAACTACCTGGTAGTTGCCGGTGCGATAAACAGCGGCCCTGCTGAAACAACAACCATCACACTAAGCCGAACTGTAAAGCTTGCCGTAAAAACAAGCTCGACGCCGGTGCTATATGCCGTTGTAAATATCGAGGGCGATGATAACAGCAGCTATACCTTAATTGGCGATGGCCTCACTGGTAATTACACATACCATGGCCTGACGCTCGACCCCGCTCATAAATACCGCCTGAGGATAAAAACGACGGATAACAATAAGGAGTACCTATCGGACTATGTACCCGTAAAAGAAGCGCCGCCTATAGACAGTATCGGATTTACTATAAAAAGTAACGGGATACAGGTGTACGTGAATAGCCACGATCCAACTAACAGTACGCACTACTACCGGTGGGATTATGAAGAAGGCTGGCGATTTCATGCCAATTATTTTTCATCTTATTATTCAGATGGCCAGGAGATCGTTCCGAGAACACCGGCCCAGGTGATATACACCTGTTATTCCGACCATAAATCCGACGATATAGTATTGGGATCCTCAGCGAAATTGTCCAGCGACGTTATTTACCAAAACCCCGTGATATTTATTCCGTCGACCTCGGAAAAAATAGAATCGTTATACGGCATTATGCTTAAGGAATATGCGTTGACGCCTGACGCCTTTACGTTTTGGACCAATATGCGGAACAACTCCGAGTCGCTGGGCAGCATATTCGACCCGCTGCCCTCGAATATAAACGGCAATATTCATTGCCTAACAAACCCTTCTGAGGTCGTTATCGGTTACGTCAGCGCCGGGTCGGTGCAATCCAAAAAGTTTTTTATTAACAGCGGCCAGTTACCGCTATCGTGGTTGCCAACGCTTCCTTACGCATGTGCGTTGGACACCTTCCTGTTTCACAATAGATATGGTGTAAATGAGGTACAGCAATCTCTTGTGCCGTTGCCGCCATCAGAGATACCGGTTAACGCAATATACAATGGCTCACCTTTTCCGGTAGGTTTTACGGCGACGGTAGATCAATGCGTTGACTGTACATTACGCGGGACTCTTGACCCGCCGGTTTTTTTTTGACACGATGACCAAGATTAGAAGGATATATTTTTTGATCGCACAAATGGCGTTATTCGGTTGCAGGAAACTTTACAATCCCGGGGTGGTAAGTTCGCCAAACAATTACCTCGTAGTTGAGGGCGTGATCAACAGCGGAGACACAACTATTATCAGGTTGAGCAGAACTGTAAATGTTTCAGGAAAGACAACGGTAAACCCTGAAGCGAATGCCAAGGTTACAGTTGAGAGCGACCAGGGTACGAGTTACAATCTTCTTGCGGCAGGCGCGGGAAGATATGCTGCACTTTTGAACATTGATAATAAGCACAGCTACCGCCTTAGGGTAACCACTTCCGACGGGCGCCGTTATCTGTCGGACCTCGTTGCAGTAAAGGCCACGCCACCTATCGACACCCTGGGGTATACCGTGTCGGGTGATGGAATGAGCTTGTTCACGAAGGCGCACGATGCCACCAACAGCACACGCTACTACCGCTGGGATTTTGTGGAAACCTATATTTATGTGAGCCAGATAAACACTTATTTTAAGTTTGACAAAAGCGCTTCCATATATCAATCTCAGGAAGTGGTGTCCAGGCCCCTCAGCGAGCAGATACATACTTGTTATGTTACGGACAGCTCGACGAATGTTATTCTGAATTCATCGGCGAGTATTACGCAGGATATTATTAATAACAATGTAATAGCCCATATTCCTGCGAGTTCTGAGAAATTGTATTACAGGTACAGCATCAATGTGAAGCAATACGCTCTGACTGCGGATGCGTACCAGTTTTGGTTAAGGATGAAAAAGAATACTGAACAGTTAGGCGGCATTTTTGATGCCCAACCGTCGCAGCTGAATAGTAATATCCATTGTCTTAGTAACCCGGCTGAACCGGTAATAGGTTATGTAAGCGCCTGTACAGTTTCGCAGAAAAGAATATTTATCGATAACGCACAACTGCCAGGTTGGATCGCGCCGCCGCCTACGTGTAAGCCATATATTATTAACTGGCTTGAAGGCGAGGGTATACCTAACTACCTGTCGGCCTTTATTGCGATACCGGTGGGCCCTGTAGCAGCCGGTTATGATGCTGAAAAAAAAGATTCGACGTATGTGGTGCAGGTGGGCGATTATGATTGTGTCGATTGCCGTTACCATAATCCGAACAGTACAACCATAGCGCCTGCATTTTGGAAATAATATGAAGATGACAAGAGAATATTGGTTTTTTATAGTGCTTTCGGGCACAGGCTGGCTAATGTCAGCTTGCAGGAAACCATATTCTCCGCCCGCAATTAACAATGACGCTCGATTCCTGGTGGTTGAAGGCGTTATAGCAGCCGGCCAGGATTCTACCATCATCACACTGAACCGTACGATAAGGATCTCGGGTATTAATACAGCTAACCCGGAATCGGGCGCGACGGTTGTAGTCGAAGGCGACCAGGGCGTAAAATATACGTTAACGGAGGGCGGAAAAGGCCGGTACGCCGCCCCGCCGCTGAACCTCGACCATACACATAAATACCATTTACTGATCGGTACGGCCGATGGACGTACATATGTATCTGATTATGAACCGGTAAAAGTCACCCCGCCTATCGATTCGGTTTATTATACGATAAACAGCGCGAATGATGGTTTGAAGATATTTACCAACACCCATGACCCTGCTAATAATACGCGCTATTATCGTTGGGACTACACGGAAACTTATATCTACAACTCAATAGTAAACAGCTACTACCGTTATGACAATAGCCAATTTTTTGATACCTTGAAATCGGTGGTCCGGACGCCCGCGCAGTATATACACACCTGTTATGTAACCCGGCCTTCAACCGGGGTACTGTTAAACTCAACCGCAGCGCTTAGCCAGGATATCATCCGGGGTAACCAGATAATTGGCATAGCAGACACTTCCGAAAAAATACTGGAGCGCTACAGCATCCTGGTAAAACAGTATGCGCTTACCAACGACGCCTACAATTTTTGGTACAACATAAAAAGGAACACCCAGCAAATAGGGACCATATTCGATGTACAGCCGGCAGAAGTACCTGGCAATATTCATTGCACCTCGAACCCCGACGAGCCGGTGATTGGGTACGTCAGCGTGTCGACCATTTCGCAGAAACGGATATTTATTGACAGGACCGAATTGCCGCCATGGCCTTACGCGGTCGGCACGTGCAACGCCTACCAGATATGCTGGCCCAAAGGAAACAATCCCGACCCGGATCTTTTAGTCGGGAATGTTATCCCCGTGGGCCCAATACAGTCAGGGTATTGCGATCTATATAAAAAGTTCGGTTATGTTGTAAACGTCGCCTATGATTTCTGTGCAGATTGCAGGTTCCATTTGCACGGGGTCACCCAAGTCCCTGATTTTTGGAAGTAATTTAAATATTTGGCAGAGATATGAGATATAGCGTAAAAAAGAAACACACAGCCACAATAGTAATATTAAGCCTGGCGCTTTTCACAGCCTGCCGTAAACTGTATAATCCGCCCATAATTGCTTCATCCGGAGGCGCTAAAGGTTACCTGGTGGTTGAAGGAGTGATCAATAGCCGCGACTCGACAGTCATCCGGCTTAGCCGGACCGTTCCGCTTTCCGCAAAGTTGGCCAGCATACCGGAACTGGGAGCCAGTGTATCTGTTATAAGCGATGGTGGAAGCAGTTACGTCCTGCCTGAAAAGGGTAACGGCTATTATGCAGCGCCAAACCTAAATTTGAACGCAGCAGGTAAATATGGCCTTAAGATCGCTACATCGGACGGCAAAGCCTACCAGTCGGACCTGGTGCCTGTTAAAGATTCGCCGCCGATGGATAGTGTTTATTACCAAATTAAAAACAACGGGCTACAGATATATGCGGACACCCACGATCCTACTAATCAAACCCGTTATTACCGATGGGATTTTAACGAAACCTACGAGTACCGCTCCGCCTTTAATTCTTTAGAATATGTTACAAATAAGCCTTATTACCAGGTGCTGACCAGGGACCCTGCGAACCAGATATATACCTGCTGGCGGGGAGGCCCGAGTCCGGATATTATATTGAATTCGACGGCGAAACTTTCAACGGACATCATCACCAGGAACCCTATAACTTTTATCTCTTCGAACTCGGAGAAGATAGGCGTTCGTTATAGTATACTGGTAAAACAATATGCGCTAACGGTCGATGCTTTTAACTACTACCAGCTGCTGCAAAAGAATACAGAACAGCTTGGTACCATTTTTGACGCGCAGCCGTCCGAATTGCCCGGAAATATTCATTGCAGTACCAACCCTTCGGAGCCGGTAGTGGGATACGTTACCGCAGGAGCGCCGGCGCAAACCAGGATATATATTGCAGCTGCGGATTTACCGGCCTGGATACCCAGCAGCCCTTATTCGGGCTGCCGGCTCGATACCGATCTGTTTAGAAGACCAAATGGATCGAACGCGCCTACGAACGAGGTCCAGTTGTACATTTACCGGGGGATACACTTGCCGGTCTATGCGATTGACTCCATAGGATCGAACTCTATAATAGGCTATGCTTCGTCCGACCCGCAATGTGTGGATTGTACGTTGAGAGGAACCAACGTGAAACCCGGTTTTTGGACGGGCTTCTAAATGTTTATATGAAAATAGAATAACAAAATAGCGATGATCGCTTTCGGTGAAAGAATTGATGAAAGCATGAAGACGACGCGCATAGGCGGGATTGTAACATTAGTAATTGCGCTGTTTACAGCCTGCCGCAAGCCCTATGCACCAGCCATAACCACGTCATCAGGCGGCGGGACCGGCTATTTAGTGGTTGAAGGCGTAATCAATGCCCACGATTCGACCGTCATCCGGCTCAGCCGTACCGTTCCCCTTTCTTCAAAGTCGGCCACTAAACCTGAACTTGGAGCCAGTGTATCCATTATAAGCGATGGGGGTAGCAGCTATGCCCTAATCGCGATGAGCGGCGGTTATTATGCGGCACCAAACCTCAATTTGAACGAAAGCGGCAAATACGGCCTGAAGATCACTACTGCAGATGGTAAAGCTTACCAGTCGGACCTGGTGCCTGTCAAAGATTCGCCGCCGATAGACAGCGTTTATTACCAGGTAAAGAGCAATGGCGTACAGATCTATTCCGGTACGCATGATCCGGCAAATCGTACCCGCTACTACCGATGGGATTATAATGAGACTTACGAATACCATTCGGCCTTTTATTCATTCGAGTATCTTTCCACATCGCCGTTTGATACAGTACTGGTCAGGAACCCGGCCAACCAGATCTATTATTGCTGGCGAAGCAATCAGAGTCCTGACATTATAATCAATTCTTCGGCGAAACTTTCGAAGGATATTATCAGCAAAAACCCTTTGACTTTTATTCCTTCCAATTCAGAAAAGATAGGCGTTCGCTACAGCGTATTGGTAAAGCAATATGCGCTTACAGCAGATGCCTTTAATTACTACCAGCAATTGCAAAAAAATACCGAGCAGATTGGGACTATTTTTGATCCCCAACCATCGGAACTGCCTGGAAATATTCACTGTCTCACCACGCCGTCGGAGCCGGTGGTGGGATACATTACGGCTGGGGCGCCCGCACAGGCAAGAATATTCATTGACGCGAGGGATCTGCCCGCGTGGACATACGACAGCCCCTATTCGGGCTGCAGGCTGGATACAGATCTCTTTAAGCGGGTTGAAGGAAGCTCCGAGGTTATAAATGAAGTTCAATTATATATTTATACTGGTGTGCATATTCCAATTTATGCGATCGAGCCGCCGGGAGTAAATAAAATTTTGGGTTACGCCTCGTCCGATCCGGATTGTGTGGATTGCACTTTGCGGGGGACTAATGTACGCCCCAGCTTCTGGGTGGGTTTCTGAGCAATTAATATAAAATAGGCAAGTGAGGTTGTTATGAGGGGGAACAATTAAACAAAAGTTAAATACAACTCTGGTAAATAATAAATATGACCATGAAAATGAACCTTACTTTTAAAAACGCCGCGATGTTTTTTGCGGGCTTACTATGTTTCTCGCTGACCAGCAATGCGCAAACCCTAAGCGATGTGCAAAGTAGTTTTAATAACTACCAGCAAAGCGCGATACAGGAGAAGCTATTTGTACACACGGACAAGGGCGCGTACCTGACGGGCGAGATCATATGGTTCAAACTTTACCTGGTGGATGCCACTGCACATAAGCCATTAAATTTGAGTAAAGTGGCTTATGTGGAGGTGCTGGACAATAATCAAAGCCCTGTTATTCAGGCCAAAATAGCGCTCAGGAACGGCATGGGCAGCGGCTCGGTTTACATACCGGTTGTGCTCAGCAACGGTAATTATAAGTTCAGGGCTTACACCAACTGGATGAAAAACTTTAGCCCCGACTATTACTTTGAAAAAAACATCACCATCGTCAACCCGCTGAAATCGCCCGATGCGGTTACTAAACGCGCGGCGAACAGCTTCGACCTGCAATTTTTCCCGGAGGGCGGCGAACTGGTTGATGGTATTGCAGGCAAGGTTGCATTTAAAGCTACAGGAAGCGATGGCAAAGGCGTTGATTTTAACGGGGCTATTATCGACCAGAACAAGGACACCGTTGCCCGCTTCAGGCCGCTGAAGTTTGGAATGGGCAGTTTCATGCTTACGCCTAATGCCAGCAGTACTTATAAGGTTGTTGCCCGTTCGGCCGGGGGCGTTACGATCATGCCCGCTATGCCGGCGGTTAGCAAACAAGGATTTACAATGCAGCTTGCGGACAATGGATCGGGGCAGTTGCAGATTAGCGTTCAAACAAACACAACGCAGGCTTATCCCGACGTATACGTATTTGCCGAGACCGGGCAGATCGTCCGGCAGGTAAAACGCGGGGCGTTAAGCGATGGTAAAGCAGTGGTGACCATCGATAAAGGTGCGCTTGGCGATGGTATATCGCATATAACAGTATTTAACAGCAACCGGCAGCCCGTATGCGAGCGCCTTTATTTCAAACGCCCCGCGGCCAGTCTTGTTATCGACGCGGCAACCGATCAGCAGCAATACGCCAACCGCAAACGGGTCGGCGTTTCCTTAATGGCCAAAGGACAGGGCGGCAAGGAACTGAATGCTAATCTTTCCATGTCGGTATACAAGCTCGACGATTATCAAACACGCGAACAGGGTGATATAGCCAGTTATTTCTGGCTCAGTTCCGACCTGAGAGGTTATATCGAATCGCCTGAATACTATTTAAAGAATACAACTGCCGAGGCTGATCAGGCTGCTGACAACCTGATGCTTACACAAGGCTGGCGCAGGTTCCAGTGGAAGGACGTGCTAAAGAACGAGGCGCCGTCGTTCTCGTTCCTGCCCGAATATAACGGCCATATTATCGCGGGCAAGATCGTCGATCCATCGACGAACAAACCGGCTAAAAATGTGCTGGCTTATTTGGGAGTGCCGGGTAAAAGGGTGCAGCTGTTTACCGCTAAAAGCGATACCTTCGGACGGCTGCTTTTTAATACCAGGGATATTTACGGCCCCGGAGAGATTGTTGTGCAAACCAATACGCAGCACGACAGCACGTATCGCATAGACATTCTTAATCCTTTCTCGGAGCAGTATTCGAAAAATGTATCTCCGGCGCTTACTATCGGCGCCGATATGCAACGCGCATTGGAAGAACATAGCCTGGGCATGCAGGTGCTTAATATTTATGATTACGAAAACATTAAGAAATACTACGACCCTGCTATCGATAGCTCGGCTTTTTTTGGCACGCCCTATAAAACCTACAACCTTGATGATTATACCCGTTTTACTACGATGGAAGAGGTTTTGCGTGAATATATCAGGGAATTATATGTGGTTCATCCAAAAAATGAATATCATATCGAGATGATAAGTGACAAAGGGTTCCTGGATGGCGATCCGCTGGTAATGCTTGACGGTATTCCGATTTTCGATATGAACAAGGTTATCGCTTTGGACCCGCTTAAAATAAAGAGGCTGAACGTAATACGTGACCGCTATTTTTGGGGCCCGGCGGATATGGAAGGTATCCTGAGCTATACTTCGTACAAGGGCGACCTGGGCGGAGTGGAGATCAATCCTCATGCGGTAGTACTGGATTATGAAGGGATGCAGCTGCAGCGCGTGTTTTACTCGCCCGCATACGATAACGATGCCGCGGCGGCAAGCCGTGTGCCCGACTTCAGGAATACATTATACTGGGCGCCTGTGATAAACACAAATTCGCAGGGCAAAAAGGACGTTGTCTTTTATACTTCAGATCAGAAGGGGACGTATGTTGGAGTCGTACAGGGTATGACGGCCGATGGAAAAGCTGGCAGCAGTTCCTTTACCTTTGAAGTGAAATAACAACATCACACCTGTATAAAGGCCCGCTTTTCCTCAGAAAACGGCTTTTTTGTCAGATAACAGCCGTCGTTGTAATTTTTTTGATATATCGGCTTCTGGTATATCTGTTTACCCTCGTATTTACGTTTATCGGCTGTCGGGGATTATTAAATATGTCCGAAAATTCGGAAAAAAAGCATAAAGGAGCTTAAACCTTCTGCGCATTTTCAGTCTAAAGAGCAGGAAAGAAATTTTAATACCCTTGTTTGAAAACACGATGAAGGATTTGATAAAATGGGTGCCCGGTATTGCATTTGCGGGCTTACTTTCATTAGCGTTGACGCCTGCTGCTTATGCTCAGCGCGGTTTCCATGGCGGCGGCGTTCATATCGGCGGAGGCGTTGGTTTTGGTGATTTTCACGGCGGAATAGGTTTCCGTAGCGGGTTTGGCCTCGGCTATCGTGGCGGCTCATATATTGGAGGGCGTCATTTTTATGGCTACCCTACCGTGGGTTTTCATTTAGGCATTTTACCTTTTGGATATTTCCCGTTTTATTGGGGTGACGATCTTTACTACTATTATGGCGGCGTATTCTATGCGCCGATGGACGGTGGCGGATACCAAGTTACCACACCCCCTGTTGGTGCGGCAGTACCGTCGATACCGAGGGGTGCGCAGTCCATTGTTATTGATGGGAAGCAATATTATGAATTCAACGGCGTATACTACCAGGAGGGCGTGGATGACCAGGGGAAAAAGATTTATGTGGTCGCCGGAAAGGACGGCGTACTCAATACCAACGACGACCAGGTAAATATGGCGCCGCCTGCGCCACAGGTCGGCGATGTATTGAACCAGGTCCCTGAAGGTTCGCGCAAGATAACCCTGAATCATAAAAAATATTATGTGGACGTTGATGGCATCTATTACGAAGAATTTACCGATCAGAACGGCAACAAGGCCTATCGAATCGTTAGTATACCGTCGGCCGACGAACATCAGCAATAAATATTTACATCTGCTTGTGAAAGAGAGGAGCCTGCGCGGGCTCTTTTTGTTTTATCCGGCGGAGACTAAACCTTTCGTAAACAGGGCAGTCTTACTACTAAATATCATTCATAAAAGAAGATGAAAAGGATAAACAGATATATGGCGCTCGCCTTTACAGGCATGTTTGCGCTGTTGATGGCGGGGAGCGCCGATGCGCAGCATCGTGGTGGTGGCGGCGGTTTTCATGGAGGCGGTGGTGGTTTCCATGGAGGCGGTGGTGGTTTCCATGGAGGCGGCGGTGGTGGTTTTCATGGAGGCGGTGGCTTTCATGGTGGTGGTGGTTTCCACGGTGGCGGCGGTGGCTTTCGTAGCGGCGGTTTTAATGGTGGCTTTCACGGCGGTGGCGGTTTCCATGGCGGCGGCGGTGGTTTCCACGGCGGCGGCTTTCGCAGCGGCGGTTTTAATGGTGGTTTTCACGTAGGCGGTGGGTTCCGCAGTAGCGGCGGTTTTCATGGCGCTACGGCGTATCGCGGAGGTTTTAACAATCATGGAGCTACGGCATTCCGTGGGGGCGCTGGCTTTCATGGAGCGACAGCATATCGTGGCGGGGTAGGTTATGGTGCTGGTGTACACAGCTACGGTTATCGCGGTGGTGCGGCATACCGCGGGCGGGTAGGTTATGGCGCCGGCGTGCGTAGCTACGGGTATCGCGGCGGACATTATTACTATGGCGGTCGTGGATACTATCGCGGCGGATATTATCATCATCCGTATTACGGTTATTTTCATGGTTATTACGGGCCGGCGTTCCGATTTGGCTTTGGCTGGGGCTATCCTCATATTGGTCTTTATTACGGCGGATTGCCTTATGGGTACTATCCTTTCTATTGGAATTCGGATCCGTACTATTACTATGGCGGTGTATTTTACCAGCCATACAATGGCGGTTACCAGGTGGTTGCACCTCCGATAGGTGCTGCGGTGCCAAACCTGCCGTCCGATGCGCGTTCGATCCTGATCGATGGTGTGCAGTATTATGAAGCCGATGGCGTGTATTACCAGGAAGAGGTGGATGATGATACCGGCAAGACAGTTTATATCGTTGTCGGCAGGGACGGGGTATTGAATACAGCCGGCGACCAGGCCAGCCAGCCTCCGATCAGCGACAACGGCGACCCGTTGTACGACAGCGCCCCGGCGGTCACAGATAACCAACCGGTAGTCAATGATCAGCCTGCCGATAACGGGCAGACTATTGAGATCAAAGTTGGCGATGTTGTAAGCCAACTGCCTGACGATTGCCGCAAAATTACACTGAACAAAAAGAAATTTTACGTTTCACCCGATAACGTTTTTTACGAAGATTATACAGATGCTGACGGCAGCAGAGAGTACCGCGTTGCAAGCGTGCCTCCGCAGGCCGATCAAGCTCAAGATAGTCAATACTAATGATTGCCAGTTGTTTTTAAATACGTGGAAAGGCCCGTTCTAAGCGGGCCTTTTTGTTGCCTGCCGTGGTCGGTGCCATGTACTAAATTATACTCATTCCGGCGACGGTTGTCATTTCTCAGGTACCCATTTGTGCCTAAATTTCGTGTTTAAGGGTGTTTAAGTATGAGCTGGCTTTTGTGGCACCTGCTTTGACTTTTCAGCGGGGTAAATCCTAAGATGATAGCAAAAAAGATCAATATCGTCATATACGCATGGGTTGTAGTGTGCCTGGCTGCGTCGGGCTGCCGTAGCATGAATAAGACTCAAAAAGGTGCAGCCATCGGTGCAGGCGCAGGCGGAACCGTCGGAGCCATTATTGGTAAGGCGGCCGGCAATACGGCGCTCGGCGCCATTATCGGCGGAGCGTTGGGTGGGACGGCCGGGGCTTTTATTGGCAGAAATATGGACCGCGAGGCGGCCGATATTCAAAAGGCCGTGCCTAATGCCAGGGTGGTCCGCCAGAGCGAAGGAATTATTGTAAATTTCGACTCCGGTTCATTTTTCGATGCGGGTAAGCCGGAGTTGAAACCTATTGCAAAAACCGATCTCCGCAACCTTAGTGCGGCGTTGAAAAAAGACTCAGATACCAATATCATTATTATCGGGCACACGGACAATTCTAGGCTGGAAACACAGAACCAAAACTTATCGTTGAACCGGGCAATATCCGTACGCAATTACCTGGCTTCGGCTGGTATCGAAACAGACAGAATGAGTACCGCGGGTAAGGGCGCCGCCGAGCCGGTAGCTGATAGTTCGACTGCTGAGGGCCGGGCGAAGAACCGACGGGTCGAGCTTGTGATCATTGCCGGCGACAAGCTAAAGAACCAGGCTAAACAAGCACAGAATTAATAAACTAATTGGCAGTAGGTCGAACGTTATACGTTGAACGTTTTACGTTATTGATCCGGCAAAGTATTACGTCTAGCTAAATTTTGGTGGTGCTCAAGGCCTAGCCATTACTGCAAAATAAAAGCCCCCTCACACTTGCTGTTTGGGGGCTTTCAACCTAAACCTTATCACAATTAAACTGGCAGAATACCAGTTCAGATAGAGTAACGCAATTACTATACCATAATTATACACCGTGCCGATTTTTTTAATGTGTGTCTATTCTACACGCGTCGGCTCCTAAGCAGGAAACTTTTAAGTGTTCCTTTTTGATGACACAGTGTTTTCTTTGCCATACACTTTTGCTTAATGAGAACCTTGTTTTGAAGCATTTTTACGATGCAGGTACGCATCGAAAAGGAATAGTCCTAATATGGCGTCGAAGAAAATAAAACCTTGTATTACGGGTCCGCTCAGGTAATTTTTTACATCGGGCAATTTCAGGCTGCCGGGCAGGTGTACTGAAAGTTTGACAGGTGTTAAGTGCAGATTTGACAAAACCAGCACAAGCAGTGTCAGTATGCTGAGTATAAAGAATCCGCTGATTATCTTAATGATGCGCTTGTTTATGCCAGCCTTCAAAGGCTTCTGTGCGTACTCGGCCCGGATGGCTTCCATTACATTATACGTAAAAGCCATTGGCGGCTCATCCGGTTCCATTTTGGCAAATTCCTGATCAAGGCCCAAAAGGGCCTCGTACTGCCGCCGTATATTTTCATCCTGTGCGATCAGATTATCGATAGCTGTTCGTTCATCTTCCGAACACGTACCATCGATGTAACTCCAAAGACGTTCTTCCATAGTTTTCATATCAGTTCTTTCACCTCGCTCTTTAAGTTTTTCTCCAGCTTTTCCCTGAGCCGCTGGCGGGCCCTGAATAATTTTACCTTGACGGTGTTTGGGTCGATGCCCAAAGTTTGGCCGATCTCCTCCAACGATTGCTCGCCCATGTAAAACAGGGTAATAATCGCGGCATCGTCGGGCAGCAGCTGTTCGATAGCCCTATTCAGGTAATACGATCTCGAACGGTTCTCCGCGAGGTTGTTGTTCAGCCCCGACGACTGATTTTCTAGCTGAATATATGTATTTTCATCGTCTATCGAATCGGTATCAATCCTTTTCTTTCGCAAGAAAGTCATGGCCGTCGTATAAACGATACTATACAGCCAGGTGCTGAATTTGGCCTGCCGCTGAAATGACGACAGCGACCGGTATGCCTTTATAAAGCAATCCTGTGCCACTTCTTCGGCATCCTCGCGGTTTTTGCAAAAACGCAAGGCAAGCGTGAACACGAAACGCTGGTGTCGTTTTACCAGGTCGGCATAAGCCGCCTGGTTTCCTGCCAGGGTTTGTTCTATCAATTCTATATCCGAAAGCCTGCTTTGCATTATCTGTCCTCTCTGACTACCGTTTATGCGTTCGGGTTACAGCTTATGTAAATTTACTTAAATAGTTGGCAGTTACCAGCGGACGTTGGCAAGGCTATACTGCAAACCGGCCGCTGCAAACTTTTTCAACTAAGGCTGTAACCTGCCAAAAAACCATGTCGTCATAGCTTGCAAATACGCCGCTAGGGTGGTATGAAAACAAAAATTAATTAACTTAAAAAATTCAATATCATGGACAATATGGATACCGGGAATTTAGGAGTGATGGCGGGCATCATCATATCGCTGGGCTTCTTCGCGATGATCTTCGGGGTAATTTACCTGCATAGAAGGGAAAGAATGGCGATGATCGAACGTGGGATGGATCCCCGCAGGTATAAACCTCAAAGTGCGCCTTATCAAACTTTAAAATGGGGATTGCTTCTGATAGGTGCAGGCGCCGGACTGTTTATAGCCTACATACTTGACCGCACAGTATTTGTTGCGCAGGACGACAATGCGGCCATTTACTTCGGCTTGATAGCCATCTGTGGCGGCCTGGGCTTGTTCACTTCCTACAAAATCGAAAAGAAGGAAACGGACAAGATAGCGGAGCAGGAATAATTTGAAGGTTAAAGGCTGAAAGGGAAAAGGTGAAAGGTGCGATAATGCAAACCTTTCGCCTTTTCCCTTTCACCTTTTTCCTTTAACCTTTCACCTCCTCTCAGAAATACTTCTCCTTAACGATCTTCAAATGGTGCAGCTCGTGGCCTGCGGTCATATAAACCAGGGCCCTCACCGAAACCGGGTTGTTACTGGCAATACCTTTCCGCACAAGCTGTTCAGCAGTAAAAGCTTTATACAGGAATAAAGTCGATTCACGCACAGCCTTGTACTCAGAAGCCAGGTCCTGTATTGATCTGCTGTTAAAGTCGGCATTGGCCATGTAAACATCCTGGTCGAAACCGGGCAGCTCGGCGCTTGCCCTCGAAAAGGCGAAGGCGCGATACGAAAACGTGCGCTCGGTATCGATCAAATGGCCTAACACCTGTTTTAGGGTCCATTTTCCTTCGGCATAGCTGTGCATAGCTTTTTCTTCGCTCATGTTATTGAACATGGCGTAAGTCGAGTGCTTCATCTGGCCCAGCAGGCCGATCACATCGGGGGTATTAACCATGCCCACGTAGCCGGCAGCGTACGGGGCGTATTCGTCAGGTTGCGGTTTATTGATCATCTCTAATACTTTTTAATATAATACGAAATGTGGTGCCTTTGCCGAGTTCGGAATCTTTTACATAGATCTGCCCGCGGTGGTAATTTTCCACCATCCGTCGGGTGAGCGAGAGGCCAAGCCCCCAGCCCCGCTTGCGGGTAGTGTAGCCGGGCTTAAAAACAGTTTCGAATTTTGACCTCGGTATGCCTTTACCGGTATCGGTCACATCGATATATACATGATCCCGGGCCTTGTTGCCGGATATTTCGACTGAGATTTTGCCGGTGCTTTCGATGGCGTTCACGGCGTTTTTAAACAGATTCTCCAGCACCCAATCGAACAGCGGGATATTCAGCCCGGCTTTTAGGTGCTGGTTACCGGATATTTCAAAGCTGATTTTGTTGCTTACCCTGATCTTAAAGTAATCGATAAAATTCTTCACTACATCATAAACCGGGTGTTCGTCAAGCACCGGCTGTGAGCCGATCTTCGAAAAACGGTCGGCCACCACTTCCAGCCTTTGCACATCGTTTTCCATTTCGGCGATGAGCGGGTCGTCCTCGGCATTGAACTTTTCCTTCATCAGCTCGATCCATGCCATCAGCGACGAGATCGGCGTTCCCAGTTGGTGTGCCGTTTCCTTAGCCAGGCCAACCCAGACCTGGTTTTGCTCCGACTTGCGCGATGAGTTAAACGAGCTATAGGCCAGCAGCAGGAAGATGGCGATGACCGACAGCTGGACATAGGGGAATATCTTGAGCTGGGTGAGCACGAAGGAATCCTGGTAGTAAACATACCAGTTATTGCCGAGCACATTCAGCATGATCGGCTCGTGCTGCGACTTCATATCATCCAGCACATTTTTAAAATATTGCGGATCGTAGGTGGCTTTCTTTTTTACGCCCGGCGCGCTGGGCATTTTGATGTAGGTCTTTGTCGCATCGAGGCCTTTGGTGGTGATGATATCCCCCTTTTCGTCCACGATCATCGCCGGAACCGACAAGCTATCGCGCACGGTAAATACATAGTTGAGGAAGTCGTTGTCGTCCGAGGTGGTCATCTGCTTAATGCTGAGCGCCCATATCTCGGCCCTTGTGCGCTCCGATTTCTTAATGTTTCTTACCAAATAACTGGTATAAAGCAGCGAGCCGATGGCGATGACCACCGCGAAGGCAAGTAAAAAATAAGTCCAGATAGTTCGCTGTTGGTATGGGTTCATTTGGGTAGCAGTCCGATGGTCAGCCTAAGTCAGAAAGACAAATAGCAGCATCGACGTCCAAATTACGTTAAAAGTTCGAAATTATTTTACTTTCAAACCGTACGCATCTTTCGGACTTATGCAGGACTTTCCCGGCCTTCGGAATAGAAACCTCATTCCTTCACCTTATCCCACAGGTCGCGGTTAAAAGCCAATACCTTGATCACATTGCCATTAGCGTCTCTCGAAAATTTCAGCGGAAATGCGAATTGCCTGTTCAAAAAGTCGTTCTCGCCAATCGGCATAAAATTAATTTCCTTGCCGTCCCATAGCTGTTTCAGTATTAAGCCGGTTCCCGTTGCCGTAATTTGCAGGTAGGTGTCGTCCTTTTGTTCAAACTTATATTTCCCTTCAAACGCTTTCAATTGGTCGGCGGTGAGGCTTACTTCCTTCACAGGTATATATTCCTTCACCTTGTTCCAAACATCCCTGCCACCCACTACGACCTGGGCAATATCCCCCGCATCGTTCTTTGCAAAAACAACAGGTATGTTCTCGTCGCCATCATCGTCCTTCATCTCAAATTCCATATCCGATTTGCGGGTCAGCACAATTTTCATGTCGCCGTCCATCTGCTTTGCAACCAGCGTATCGTTAACGGCCGTTATTTTAAAATAGGAAAATGTATTGACTTTATTCTGATAGATACCCTCAAAGGCGCTGAGCGGCGTTTCGGCGGATATCGCTTTTATAACAGCAGCTGCCCTGGCCGGGCTGATACTCACTATTGCGCTTAATAAAATAAGCGTGATTGCCGAAATACGGAATCGATTTTTAATGGGATTTCTCATGTGGATAACGTTTAAGTTAAAGATAAGGACAACTGATTGGTTTATCGACCAATAACGCCGATTTTATAAAAGTATTGCAGGTTATGAAAAATCGCACTGCCAATCTTTTGGACTTATGCAGGCTTTCGGACTTCCCGACTAAAAAAGTACCTTTGCCCCGATGTCAGCCAACAAAGTAAGAGTTCGTTTTGCGCCCAGCCCTACGGGTGGTTTGCACCTGGGCGGAGTGCGCACGGTGTTGTTTAATTACCTGTTCGCCAAACAGCATGGCGGCGATTTCGTGCTTCGGATCGAGGATACCGATCAGAGCCGTTACGTTGCCGGCGCAGAGGAGTATATTATGGAATGCCTGCAATGGTGCGGCCTTAACCCGGATGAGAGTCCTGGCGTTGGCGGGCCATACGGCCCTTACCGGCAGAGCGAGCGCAAAGCCCTTTACCGCGAATATGCCGAGCGTTTGGTAATGCAGGGACATGCCTATTATGCATTCGATACGCCCGAAGAGTTGGAGCGCAATCGGCGCGAGATTCCCAATTTTCAATATGGTCATGCCTATCGCGATACCTTACGCAATTCGCTGACGCTGACACAAGCGCAGGTGGACCAACTGTTAAGGGATGGTGAGCCGCATGTGGTCCGTATCAAAATGCCCGTTGACGAAACAGTACGTTTTGAAGATATGATACGCGGCCACGTCAGTTTCGATACCAATCAAAGCGACGACAAGGTGCTGCTGAAGGCCGATGGGATGCCTACCTATCACCTGGCTGTGGTGGTCGACGATTACCTGATGAAGATCACCCACGCCTTTCGCGGCGAAGAGTGGCTGCCATCCGCGCCGGTACATTTGCTGTTGTGGGAGTATTTAGGATGGAAAGCCGATATGCCGCAGTGGGCGCATTTGCCGTTGATTCTAAAACCCGACGGGCATGGCAAACTGAGCAAACGCGACGGCGCGCGGCTGGGCTTCCCGGTGTATGCCATGAACTGGTTCGACCCCAATACGGGCGAACTGACACCCGGCTTCCGCGAGCTGGGCTTTCTGCCCGAAGCATTCCTTAACCTGCTGGCCATGCTGGGCTGGAATGACGGCACCGATACCGAAATATTTGCATTGGATGAATTAATCCGGAAGTTTTCCATCGAACGCGTAAACAAAGCAGGCGCCCGGTTTGATTTTGAAAAGGCCAAATGGTTCAACGCGGAATGGATTAAGAAGCTGAAAGCGGAAAGCTTAGAGCAGAAAGTAAAAGAAATATTGGAAGATAAAGGCGTTCTTATTACTGATGAAGATTACCTGCTGAAGGTTATTGCCCTGGTAAAAGAGCGCTGCACATTGCTGCCTGATTTTTACCAGCAATCGGCTTACTTTTTTAAAGCGCCTCAAGAATATGATCTGCCCTCGGTCAAACCCAAATGGAACGATGCCAAAGCCGAATTCTTCAGGGCCTTCATTACCATGCTTGGCAACGAAGACGAATTGGGCGATCCCCACGATCTCGAAACCCGCTTTAAAGCCCTGGCCGACGAGCGTGGCATTAAGCCCGGCGAATTAATGCTGCCTTTCCGCATTATGCTGGTGGGTGGTAAGTTCGGACCGCATGTATTTGATATTGTCGTGCTTTTAGGCAAGCAGGAAACAGTGTGTCGCGTAGAGGCTGCGCTAAAGATATTTTCGGAGTAGAGGATCGTCGCCGGAAAATTTTTTTCTTTCTAAAATAATTCCGGCGCAAACACTACATTAGTCGACTGAATTTTCTCCCTCTGCCACCTTATGACGAGATTTTTACCTGTCAGGCCCGGCCTGTGTTTTTGTATTGTACTGATATGCGTGCAATCTGCATGGCTGCATGCGAGTGCGCGGGGATTTAACATTAATTCGGGCAAGGATTCAACTACCAGGGCCGAAAAGAAGCAGTATACCAATGCGGCATTCGACCAGGTATACCGCGAGAATCTTTTGCCGGCATTCTACGGCAATGAATACGGTCAGCCGGACAATAACCTGCTGGTCGCCGATGTGATCCCTAACGTCGTTATCCTTAACACCGCCAAGTCACGTTTTTTCTTCGTGGTAACGCCGCGTATACAATTACGACTGTTGCAGGGCTACCATTCTCCCGTAAAATCGCCCAGTTATATGCCCGGCGGCACCCTGTTCAGCCGGTTGAACAGCGACGAGAACCATCCCAAATTTATGTCGCTTAGCTACTCGCACCATTCCAACGGGCAGGAGGGGCAAACACTTGACAGCGCCGGTAACTTTAACCACGACGGCAAGTTTACCACCAACTTTTACTCCCTTAACTACTATTTCGGCAAACGCAGCATGACCGCCACGGCCGGCAGCAGCCAATATGCTTCAGTAGGGCTTGAGATACATACCGGCCTGTTCGGTAAGGGCTATTCGCAACAATTGAAGAATAAATATGGATTTATTCGTACCAATGCAAGCTGGATGTACGACATTATGCACGACAAAACTGCCAGTCACGACCATTACCTGGGCCATCAGCGCATCCGGTTCGACCTGATGTACATCTGGGATAAGGTGTACGATTACCCGGTGTATGATTGGCATAAGCGCATGAACATTTCAATAAAATATTACTATCAGTTCGGGTTTATGGAAAACGTAGCTGCCACGGTGCAGGTGGGTTACCGCGGGCAGGACCCTTACAATATATACTTCCAGCAAAGCTACCCTTATATTGGTATCGGCCTTGCATCCGGAGTGTCGTTTGATATGCATAAACGCCACCACAACCAGGCTTTGGCTTATCCAACTGACTGACGTTTAAGTATGTAAATTCATTTTTACTTGGCGCTCTCGTACAAGAGTCCTATTTTTGCAGATTGAGTTATACGTATAACTACCTGGAACAGCTCTATCGCTAAAAATGTTTGATAGTTGCCTAAAGCAATAATTATGTCCTTCTCCCGTAAGAAAAGTGGAAAAAATAACACATCTGATACTCGCGAAATAAATAGGACCGATACCAGGGCTCATGTTGCTCTGATAGCGGGAATTATAGTACTGGTTGGACTTGCATTTTACCTTTTCACTGCGGCATATCCATTAAGGCTTTTCAAAGACCCGAGGAATATCGAACCGATGGAACAACCGGCGGTACTCATCAACTCGCATCCTGTGCTACCCGACAGCCCGGTAAAAACCTCGTGCGAACAATTGTTTACCAGTACGGGCAAAGTGTGGACCAAATTGCTTGTCCGCGAAGGTAAACACTACACCAAACCTGCATTGCAGTTTTTTAAGGATACGATAACAGCTGAATCCAGCGGTATTATGGGCCCTCTTTCGGGCTCGTTCTATTGCACTCCCTGCAATACGATGTACGTCGACCTTGCGGTGTTCGATACGCTGCAGAAATACCATCCCTCTACAACTCATTTTTCCGAAGGTTATATTATTGCGCACCAGGCAGGCCACCGTATACAGCAACTGCTGGGTATAGCCAATAAAATGGAAACCGCACGCACCAGGATGGCCGACTCAGATTTCATAAAGCTGCAGAACAAGGTGGAATTACAGGCCGACTATTACGCCGGCGTGTGGGCGCATTATGCTTACGGAGGTCATGCCTCGTTCGACGAGACAGATATGGAGCTGGCTATTAGCCTGTTAGGCGAGATGCGGATTGACAAGTTGCAAAAGCACTACGATATTTCTATACCGGATGCTAACCGCGGCCTAAATGCAAACGAGCGTACGTGGTGGTTCTACAAAGGCTATCAAACGGGCGATGTAGTCGCCGCTAACCAAATATTGTCTGACAAGGATTTCAAGTAAGCCCGATGCCTAAAGTCGGAACGAAAAGACCGATCGTTACAACAATTACGACTTAATACATGCCATTTCGGTTTAGAAGAATTAATGATTAGTCGATCAGCAGGAATGTCTTTTGATCTGGGCAAAATGTTTATTGGGTACTGAAATCAAATTATGGTTGCTGCCTATTGGCTTTCTGCTCATGTTTAAATTTGAAACCGGTTAACTGTAAAAACAGCTTCGTGTTTATGTAAGTGGTAAGTAACGTCTGACAATGGGAACTATACCCCCCCGGCCTTCCTAGCCGACCGCAGAAAGCGGCAAGATATTGCGCCGGCAGCCAACAATTCCAATTAATTTGGATAATATTGTAAACGCATTTGCTTAACAGGATGAAAAAAGCTTTGATTACCGGTATTACCGGGCAGGACGGGGCCTATTTAGCCGAATTTTTGCTTAAAAAAGGCTATGAAGTGCATGGCGTAAAACGCCGTTCATCGTTATTCAATACCGATCGTATCGATCATCTTTACCACGACCCCCACGAGCCCAACGTTAAATTTAAGCTGCATTACGGCGATCTTACCGATTCGACCAACCTCATCCGGCTGGTGCAGGAAGTGCAGCCGGATGAAATATATAATCTGGCTGCGCAAAGCCACGTAAAGGTGAGCTTTGACACTCCTGAATATACCGCTAACGCCGATGGGATAGGTACGCTCCGCATCCTCGAAGCCGTTCGCCTTCTGGGTATGACAGAAAAGGCGCGTATTTACCAGGCTTCGACTTCTGAGCTTTACGGATTAGTTCAGGCCGTGCCCCAGAATGAGAAGACACCGTTTTATCCGCGTTCGCCCTACGCTGTGGCTAAATTATACGGGTATTGGATAATAGTAAATTACCGCGAGGCTTACAATATGTACGCTTGTAACGGAATACTTTTCAACCACGAAAGCCCGATACGCGGCGAAACGTTCGTTACGCGCAAAATAACCCGTGCTGCATCAAGGATCGCTTTGGGTTTGCAAAATTGCCTGTATATGGGCAACCTTTCGGTTAAGCGCGATTGGGGCCATGCTAAAGATTATATCGAAGCCATGTGGCTGATGCTGCAGCAGGACAAAGCCGAAGATTTTGTGATAGCGACGGGCGTTACCACCACTGTGCGCGATTTTATAAAGATGTCATTTGCGGAATTAGGCGTTGAAATCGAATTCAGCGGAAAGGATGAGCGTGAAAAAGGCGTGGTGATCGACATAGACGAGCAGCGCATGGAAGAATTGGGCTTGAAACCAGACGCTTTAAAATTCGGGCAAACCGTGGTGAAGATCGATCCTAAATATTTCAGGCCGACAGAGGTCGATCTGCTCATCGGCGATGCCACTAAAGCGCGTGAAAAGTTAGGCTGGGTGCCGAAATATGATTTGCAAGCCCTGGTAAAGGATATGGTGCAAGCCGACCTGCATTTAGTGAAGAAGGACGATTATTTAAAACGCGGAGGGTTTAAAACTTTAAACTATTTTGAATGATCGGTGTTATCATCCGGAAAGCCGGTGCTTACATGAGAAAAATTTTTACCTGCCTCCTGTTTTTTGCCCTTTTTGCAAGCGTTGCGCATGCGCAGCAGGTATATCAGCCGTACTCGTTCATGTTTTATCAAAAGCTGAGCAGGGATTTTTATTCGCCGGCGACCAGCTTACATACCTCGCTCAAGCCCTATATTATTTCCGATTCAAGTTCGCTGAAACACAGCTACGATTCGATCATGAATCGTACGGTTGATACCAGCCGAAAGACATGGGTGGCTCGAAAACTATTTAACGAGCACTTATTTGATGTAAAACAGCCTGATTTTACTTTTTATGCGGATTACCTGCCCGACCTGCTGATCGGAAAGGAATTTGTCGACGGCAATACGCTATGGCTTAACACCCGCGGTTACCAGGCCGGTGGTACCATAGGATCGAAGTTCTTTTTCTATACCAGCGGCTTCGAGAACCAAGGGCATTTTCCAAATTATATTAATAATTATGTGACTGCCACCGGTATGGTGCCAGGCCAGGCCTATGACTTCCACAGCGGACAGTACGCTACAAAAGACTGGATGTATGTGACTTCATTGCTTGGATATGCCCCGACAAACGGCATTCGCATTGAAGCAGGTATCGACAAAACCTTTATCGGAGACGGTTACCGCTCGATGCTTTTGTCGGACTTTGCGTCCAATTACCCGCTGCTGCGCGTCAAGTTCGACCTGGGTAAACGGGTGCAATACATGGCTATGTGGGCTTACCTGCAGGACCAGGATGCGCTTAAATTCGGCAGTACCGCAACGCACGCGCCAAACCGTGCCAAATGGGCGGCATTCCACTATATCGACTGGAACATTACCAACCGCGCGTCGCTTGGATTTTTTAATGCCTTGATAGCGCCCGACGCTTACGACGACGGCTCAAGGCACGGTTTCGATATCAATTACATCAATCCTATTCTTTTTGCCAAATCAATTGCCCCGTCGGGCCCGATACCCGATAATACATTTATAGGCTTTAACGGCAAATACAAAGTGCTGAACAAAACCATCATTTACGCCCAGGTTCTTTTTGATCAATCGGCCGGGGCCAACGGCAAGAATGGTTATCAACTTGGCTTAAGAGGGGCCGATCTTTTCAAAATAAATTCATTTAATTATCTGTTCGAGTTTAACACAGCCAAGCCGTACACTTATTCCAATCAATACCCGCTGGTGAATTATACCGATCTGACCGAGCCGCTGGCACACCCGTTCGGCGCGAACTTTAAAGAAGTATTGGGAATTTTGAATTATTCGATAGGCCGGTTTGACTTTGAGGGCCAGTTGAACTATGCAAAATATGGGTTGGATGTGAACAACTTAAATTATGGCAAAAACATTTTTGCGCCCGATATCGGCGAAGTTGGCGGTAATACCGGACAGGGTTTGAGCACCACATTCAAATACGCACAGGGTAAAATATCACTCCTGATCAATCCGAAATACAACTTACGGCTTGAGGCCGGAGCAGTACTCCGGCAAGAGAGCAATGCACAAATGGACCAGAAAACTGCGCTGATCACCTTTGGATTACGCAGTACTTTCAGGGATTTATATAGTGATTTTTAACAGAATGAAGATCAGATTTTTGATAAGAGACAAAATATTACTGTTAACTATAATCGTTATGGTATGCGGGGTGCGGGTTGTCCGGGCGCAGTCTGTATATCAACCGTATTCGTTCCAGTTCTATCAGAAATTCAGCGCCGACCTCTATTCCACCCAAACCCGTATCCATACCTCGTTAAAACCATTTTTCGTCGACGATAGTTTGCTTAAACGTACCTATGATTCGTTAATGAACATAGGCGGCAGCCAAAGTGCATTTCTTAACAGGCACCTTATCGATACCAAAGACAGTAGCGGCAATACTTTTTATGCCGACTTGCTGCCCGATTTAGAGATAGGCCGCGATCTTGCGGCAAGCAAGTCCTTATGGACTGCGGGAATAGGCGCGCAGATCGGTGGCACCGTCGGCTCGAAATTTTTCTACTATGGCAGTTTTTATTATACCGATGCTCAATTCCCCGACTATGTAACCGGTTTTATCAATAATACAGGACACATTCCGGGGCAGGGTATGGATCAGTCGCCGGGCGGCAGCGCCAGGGATTGGTATTATTCTTCGTTCCTGCTTTCGTACACGCCGATCAAATACATAAATCTTACCCTAGGTAAGGATAAAACCTTTATCGGCGACGGCTATCGGTCCATGCTGCTTTCAGATTTTGCCTCCAATTATCCTTTTTTAAGGGCGACGGCTACTGTAGGAAACGTGCGGTATATGGCTATGTACGCTTACATGACCAATCCGACTGACCCGACTATGCCTTACGGGCCATCGCAGCACAAATGGGGGTATTTTCAGTATTTCGACTGGAACGTGAGCAAGAGGATATCGCTCGGCTTTTTCCAGAATGTAATGGAAGCAACGGTTGGCTCGACCGGCCAGAAGCAAGGTTTCAACCCATCGCTTGCAAGTCCATTTGTACTCCTGGTACCGCTGGACAACATCAACGATAACCCCGGCAAAAATATCATAGGCTTTACAGGCAAATATAAAATACTCGATAAAACAATTATCTACGGCCAGTTTGCCTTAAATGAGTTCCAGGCGAAAAATTTCTTTGCCGGTAACGGTAGTGTAACCAATAAATCTGGTTACCAGCTTGGTTTACGCGGCGCCGACTTGTTCGGTGTAAAAGGGCTTAATTATCTTGGCGAATTCAACACAGCAAGGCCGTATACTTATGCATCATTCAACCAAAGCAGCAACTTCAGCCAGGACATGCAGTCGCTTGCCGACCCGTTTGCCGCTAATTTCAGGGAATTCGTCGGTATATTAAACTACTCTATAGGCCGGTTCGATCTGCAAGGGCAGCTTAATTACGCTTATTACGGGCTGGATATGAATGGTCTCGACTATGGACAGAACATCTTTGAACCCTACACCAGTGCGCCAAACCAGTACGGCAATTACGTAGGGCAGGGTCTAAGAACTGATTTTTATTACGCCGAAGGCCGGATAGCCTATATCCTCAACCGCAAATACAACCTGCGCCTCGAACTTGGCGGCATTTATCGTGATGAAACCAACAGCCAGTTCAAGAACAAGACTGGTATCATTACTGTCGGGATAAAAAGTTCGTTCAGGAGTATTTACAACGATTTTTGATGTGCAGATGTGCAAATATGCAGATGTGCAAATTGAAGGATCAAATTATGCCGCCTAAAGGTCATCTGCACATTTGAACTCCGCACATTTGCACATCAAGACGCTATGGTATGTGCATTCCGCTTGATGCCCATTTTCCGTGCCTGCTCTGCTATGGCGTTAGCATCGTAACCGCATTCGGCCCACAATTCGGGCTGCTCGCCGTGTTCGATAAATTGGTCGGGGATACCTAAACGCACTATCTCGGCTTGGTAATTATTGTCGGCCATAAATTCAAGCACGGCGCTGCCCATCCCGCCTTCCAGGCAACCGTCCTCTACTGTAATTACTTTGCTGTATTTCTTAAATACTTCGTGCAGCATGGTTTCATCCAGTGGTTTTACAAAGCGCAGGTCGTAATGCGCCGGGTAGAAGCCTTCTTCGTTTAGTTCAGCGATAGCTTTTACAGCTTCGTTGCCGATCGCGCCAATGGTCAGTACGGCGACATCTTCACCGTCGCCTATTTTACGCCCTTTCCCTACCGGGATAGCCTTCATTGGCCGCTGCCAGTCGGGCATAACGCCCGTGCCACGCGGGTAACGTATCACAAACGGCCCCATGTTGTCCTGCTGTGCCGTGTACATCAGGTTTCGCAGCTCTTCCTCGTTCATCGGAGCCGAGACGATCATGTTCGGTATACAACGCATATAAGCCAGGTCATATGCACCGTGATGTGTTGGCCCATCGGCACCGGCAATACCAGCCCTGTCAAGACAAAAGATCACGTTCAGTTTTTGTATGGCCACGTCATGTATTACCTGGTCGTAGGCCCTTTGCATAAAGCTGGAGTAGATATTACAGAAAGGAACCAGGCCCTGCGTAGCCAAACCGGCCGAAAACGTTACAGCGTGTTGTTCGGCGATACCCACATCAAAAGCCCGGGTTGGCATGGCCTTCATCATCAGGTTCAATGAACAACCCGATGGCATAGCTGGGGTAATACCCATGATCTTAGGATTCTGCTCAGCCAGCTCGATGATGGTATGACCGAACACATCCTGGTATTTGGGAGGCTGCGGCTTTTCCGATTTTGTCTTCTTGATCTCTCCGGTTATTTTGTCGAACAAGCCCGGCGCGTGCCATTTGGTCTGGTCTTTTTCAGCCAGCGCATAGCCTTTGCCTTTAACGGTTACACAATGCAGCAGCTTCGGGCCGGGTATGTCACGCAGGTCGCGTAGTATGCGTACCAAATGCTTTACATTGTGCCCATCAATAGGCCCAAAATAACGGAACTGCAGCGACTCGAAGAGGTTGCTGCTCTTTAATAAAGTTCCCTTAACGCTTTTCTCTATCTTTTTGGCAAACTTGAAAGCATCCGGACCCATGGACGATATTTTTGTAAGCACATGGGCGATATCGTCCCTGAAACGATTGTATGGTTTCGATGTGGTAATGTCGGTTAAATAAGCCTTGAGTGCGCCTACATTCGGGTCGATCGACATGTTATTGTCGTTCAATATCACCAGTAGGTTGGAATTCTCAATCCCCGCATGATTCAATGCCTCGAATGCCATCCCGGCGGTCATTGCGCCGTCGCCGATCACAGCCACGTGCTGGCGGTCGGTCTCGCCTTTGTAATGCGATGCAACGGCCATGCCCAAGGCGGCGGAAATGGAGGTGGACGAGTGGCCAACGCCGAATGTGTCGTATTCGCTTTCGCTGCGCTTAGGGAACCCGCTGATACCGCCGTGCACCCGGTTCGTATGAAAAACATCGCGGCGGCCGGTCAATATCTTATGCCCGTAAGCCTGGTGACCCACGTCCCAAACCAGCTGATCGTACGGCGTGTTCAGTACATAATGCAAAGCGACCGTTAGTTCAACCACTCCGAGGCTGGCAGCAAAATGGCCGCCGTTAACCGATACCACGTCAATGATATACTGGCGTAATTCCTGGCAAACCTGTTCAAGCTGGTCTTCTGAAAGCTGCTTTAGATCAGATGGGTAGTTTATTTTTTGTAATAGATCGCCTGCTGTTACCTGCATCGATATGTCCGTAAAATCCGAGGTTACAAAAGTAAGCTATTTTAACGTGAAAAACCTGGAAAAAGATTATTTATGGTCGCTTTAACATTCATTAACTTCCCGGTTTGGCATTGTAATATACGTTGTTCAACACCAGTGATAACATAAAGTTTTCCACTTTCCTGGACGAATCTTAATAACTTTTATAAACAAGCGGCGTTTATTGCGTATATTTTTGATGGCTGATGACGGAAGAGAGTTTCGAAATAAGGTTGCCGCAATTTGAAGGGCCATTTGACCTGCTTTTATTTTTCATCGAAAGAGACGAGCTGGACATCCATGATATTCCTATCGCCCGCATAACCGATGATTTTCTGAACTACATACACCAGATGAACAAGCTGAATATGGAATTGGCCAGCGAGTTTATTTATGTGGCCGCTACCCTGATGCGCATTAAAGCGAAAATGCTGCTGCCCCGTTTCGACGCAGAAGAAGAGGAAGGCGGTCCTGATTCCAAAGCCGAACTGGTACGCAAACTGATCGAATATAAAAAGTTCAAGATGATCTGCGAGGAGCTTCGGCCGCTGGAAGACGAGCGTTTCCGGCAGGAAAAACGGGGCAATATCGCTCATGATCTTGAATTGATCGACAAAACTGCGGTACCCGGTGAGGAGCTTTCCGAACTGACCCTTTATAAATTGATGATGGTTTACGAGCGGGTGAATAAACGCTTCATGAACCGCACCGAAGAGGTAAAACATACCGTTGTTCAATATCCCTATACCATTGAGGAACAAAAGAAAGCAATTAACGAATTGTTGACTATCAATCAGCGGCTCGACTTCAAAGCCATTGCCAAACGTTCGGAAAATAAAGTGCATTTCGTGTACAACTTTCTGGCCATGCTCGAAATGCTGCAGCAGGAACTCATTAAGATACAGATCGGCCTGGGATTCAATAATTTTTGGATAACGGCTGCGTAGAATAGATTTGAGACATGAGATTTGAGATGCGAGACAATCTCAGTTTTTTATGTTTTAGTTTTTGTATTGTCAATTCCGGCCATCGGGCTTGCCAGCCCTTTATCTCAAATCTCATATCTCACATCTCACATCTAATGACTAATTTAGCCCCCGATTTACAGCTAAAATGAAAAGAGATAAACTGATATTCAAACTGCTGGATGACGAACAGCAGCGCCAGGAAGAAGGTATTGAACTCATCGCGTCGGAAAACTTTGTAAGCCGCCAGGTAATGGAAGCTGCGGGCTCAGTGGCGACGAATAAATATGCTGAAGGGCTGCCCGGTAAACGTTATTACGGTGGCTGCCAGGTGGTTGATGAGATAGAGACGATTGCTATCGAGCGCGCCAAACAGCTGTTCAACGCCGAGTGGGTGAATGTTCAGCCGCATTCAGGCGCACAGGCAAACGCAGCGGTAATGCTGGCGTGTTTGAAACCCGGCGACAAAATATTAGGTTTTGATCTTTCGCACGGTGGCCACTTAACACATGGTTCCGCTGTTAACTTTTCGGGTAAATTATATGAGCCTCATTTTTACGGAGTGAGCAAAGAAACCGGCCGCGTCGATTATGACCAGCTAAAAAAGGTTGCGCTTGAGCAAAAACCGAAAATGATCATTTGCGGCGCCTCGGCTTATTCACGCGACTGGGACTATAAATTCATACGCGAAGTTGCCGATAAAATAGGCGCATTGGTACTGGCCGATATTTCGCACCCGGCAGGGCTTATCGCACGGGGCTTGCTCGACGATCCGCTGCCACATTGCCACATTGTAAGCACCACTACGCATAAAACCTTGCGCGGCCCGCGCGGGGGCATCATTATGATGGGCAAAGATTTCGAGAACCCGTTTGGACTGAAAACGCCAAAGGGCGAAACGCGCATGATGTCGAACCTGCTGGATATGGCGGTGTTCCCCGGTACGCAGGGCGGTCCGCTTGAGCATATTATCGCTGCAAAGGCGGTGGCTTTCCACGAGGCTTTGAGTGAGGACTACATGAAGTACATCGTGCAGGTAAAAAAGAATGCGGCTGCCATGGCGAAGGCTTTCGTCGACCGCGGCTACCAGATCGTTTCCGGCGGAACAGACAACCACCTGATACTGATCGACCTGAGAAACAAGAATATAACGGGCAAGACGGCTGAGAACGCATTAGTGGCGGCCGATATTACGGTTAACAAGAATATGGTTCCGTACGATGACAAGTCGCCTTTCATCACCTCGGGTATCCGCGTAGGCACCCCTGCTGTAACCACCCGGGGATTGAAGGAAAAGCAAATGGAACTGATTGTAGAACTGATAGATGCAGTAATTGTTGACCCGGAGAATGAACCTTCTTTGCGTAAAATCCGTAAAAAAGTGCATCGGTTAATGGAGTCGTATCCATTGTACCGGCACAAAGGTACGGATCAATAAGAAGTGAATAAGCATCAGACTGTTTTTACAAAAGATAAACGCCTTTCGGCGCTCCACTCATACCACATTTTAGACACGTCGCCTGAAAGGGAATTTGATGCGATTACCCGGCTTATATCTTCTATTTGTAAAACCCCTGTCGCGCTGATCTCTTTTATCGATGCGGAAAGGCAGTGGATCAAATCAAGTGTGGGCGTGGATGTTAAGCAGATGCCGCGTATCGATGCGTTCTGCAATCATACCATACTGGAAGATGATATATTGGAGATAACCGATGTGCTTGAAAATGAGCACTTCAATACCAATCGCTTTGTAATCAACGATCCGCAGATCAGGTTTTATGCAGGTGCACCTTTGATCAGTCCGGACGGCCATCGTTTGGGCGCTTTGTGTGTGATGGACATGGTTGGCCGTAAGCTCAGCGACGGACAGCTTAACGCTCTGCGCACCCTGGCGGGCGACGTAATAACCCATCTTGAATTACGCAAGGCCAAACACGATCTGCATACCATACAAACAGGCTCAAGAGACTTTTTCAACTTGTTCAACAGTATGCCGGCCATCTTTTGTGTGATGGACAGGGAATATCGAATCGGCACGATCAGTAATGGCGTCGAAAAAATACTTGGTCAAAGCCCTGGCGAACTTACCGGGCGTATTTTCTGGACATTGTTTACCGACGACATCAGCGTGCCGGCAATAGAACTGATAAAAAACGGCCTGGTTAAGCAGGAGCATACATTCGATATCGAGACCCCGATAATAACCGGCAAAGGCGATGTAAAATGGCTTAGATGGTCGCTTACCTTTAAAGACAATAAATGGTATGGCGGTGGCAGGGATATTACCCCGGAGAAAAAAGCAAAAAGCGAACTGGATATATTGTTATTCGCAGCACAAAAATCACCTACTGGCATTGTGATACGCGACAATAACAGGAACGTCGTTTGGATAAACGAGGCCCATGAAAAGTTGCTGGGATATTCGCTTGCCGATGTGAAAGGCAAGCGGGTTAGTACAGATGCCGTGGGTGAGGAAACAGATATGGAGGTATTCAACGGCGCTGTTGCGGACTTTGAACTTCAAAAACCTTACCAGGTTGAACTGAAATTGTACCGAAAAGACGGCACGCCCGTATGGGTGTTAGTTTCGAATAATCCGCTTGTAAATCCAAATGGGGTTGTTGAGTACCAGGTGGGTTCGCTGGTTGATATTACGGCCAGGAAAAAAGCCGAGATGGAATTGATCGCAGCCAAGGAAGAAGCGCTGCAGCTAAGCCAGGCCAAGGACATGTTTATCTCGGTAATGAGCCACGAGATACGTAATCCGCTGAACGCTGTTATTGGCATGTCGCATGTGCTGATGGATGATACGACGGGCGAATTAAGAAAGGAGAACCTTGGTATACTGCAGTTTTCGGCCGAAAACCTGATGACGCTCATCAACAATGTGCTCGATTTTACCAAGATCGAAAGCGGTAATATCGAACTGGAAAAAATGAACGTCGACCTGCGCGAACTGGTTCAAAGCATAGCTAACTCGATGCAGTTCAACGCGGGTGAAAAAAAGATACATCTCGGTTATTCAGTCGACGAGGCCGTTCCGCAATTGGTCATGGGCGACCGGACACGCCTATGCCAGATATTGCTGAACCTGGTTGGCAATGCAATAAAATTTACCGAAACCGGCAGCGTAAATATCGGTCTGCAAGTTGCTAAACAGACGGATAAGCAGGTGCAAATACGCTTTGCAGTAACAGATACAGGAATTGGCATTGCAAATGATAAAATAAATACCATATTTGAGTCATTTAAACAGGCTACGGCCGATACATCGCGCAAATACGGCGGCACCGGCCTCGGCCTGGCTATAACGAAAAAGCTGGTCGAGCTTCATAAATCTAAAATTCAAGTGGAAAGTACGCCCGGTAAAGGCTCAACTTTCTCATTTACCATTAAATTTGATAAAGAATATATCCATCTGAAAAATAATCATAGCAACGTGGAAACAGGATTACAATTGAACGTGCTGGTTGTAGATGACAACCAAATTAACAGGTTACTGATCAGCAAAGTGCTGGGCAAGTGGGGCGCTTCTACTGAATTTGCTGAAGACGGACAGCAAGCCGTCGACAAGATAGCGGCTAACCATGACCTGGACGTTGTTTTAATGGATATACACATGCCTGTAATGGGCGGCCTGGAGGCGACGCAGATTATCCGTTCAAAGCCGGAGGAGTTTTATCAGAAGCTGCCGATCATCGCATTGACTGCATCGGTAATGAACAGCGATATCAGCGAGATAAATAACGCCGGGATGAACGACTATATCCTCAAGCCATTTGATCCCAAAGGCCTTTACGATAAATTGAGTAAGTTTCAGAAAGTAAGGGGTTAGTGGTTAGCGACTTGTGATTAGTTAACCAGGTAGCAACTGCATAGGATCCTGTAAATCTTTTAATTCTGCAAATCGTGTTCAAACAGCATAGGCGATAGTTGCTATGCTGAGCCTTAATCCATCAACTTTCAACAGTTCCGCGCCACAGGCTTCGAGCGTTGAACCCGTTGTAATGACGTCGTCGACTAGCAGAACGTGTTTGTTTTCTAAAACTGCCGGATCGTTAACCTTAAATACCTGCTGCATATTTTCAAACCTTGAAAAACGTGAGCGATGCGTTTGCGTTTCGGTCGCACGGGCACGCACCAGGTTATCTTCCATTACTTCGGCCGCTAATTTTGGCGCAATTCCTTCGGCAAAGGACGCTGCCTGGTTGTAACCTCTCTTTCGGAGCCTGCTTTTATGCAGGGGAACGGGAATGACATAATCGATTTCCTGGTAAAGCGGGTTCTTAACCAACCTTTCACCCGCTATGTTGCCCAGCAGGTTGCCGATCTTTTTCATGCCTTTGTATTTGAATTGATGCATCAGGTGCTGCATTTTTCCGCCTTTGTTGAAATAGCAAAGTGCATAAGCCGATTCGACCGGAATTTTACCCCAAAATTGTTGCGCGACGATATTATCCTTTTTTAAATGAAAATCAGTGTATGGCAGGTTATACCGGCAATCGGTGCAGATCAGTACCTCGCCGGATACCAGGCTTTCATTGCAGGCCTGGCAAAGTTCGGGGAATAATAAGGCTACGAAATCGGCTAAATAGCCGGGTTGCAACTTCATGCCCTAAATTAAACTTTTTTATATTTCGACGGCCTTGCTCTTTTCCTTAATCGCCAACTGCCCGCAAGCAGCATCAATATCCTTGCCCCGACTGCGGCGGATATTGGTAATGATACCCTGGCTGCGCAGGTGCGCTGCAAAAGCTTCTATTTTGTCTTCGGCCGCGTTCAGGTAACTTGCGAAGGCGATGGGATTGTATTCGATGATATTAACCTTACAGGGAACATGTTTGCAGAATTTTGCCAACTCCGCTGCATCCTGCAGCCCATCGTTAAAATCGTTAAAGACGATGTACTCGTACGTTACGGGGTTTTTGGTTTTGGTAAAATAGTACTTAAGCGCCTCGGACAGCGCCTTCAGCGAGTTTTGTTCATTGATGGGCATTATCGTATTGCGCTTTTCGTCATTTGCGGCATGCAGCGATAGCGCCAGGTTGAACTTTACCTGGTCGTCGCCCAGCTTTTTGATCATTTTGGCGATGCCGGCGGTAGAAACGGTTATTCTTTTCGGCGACATATTCAGGCCATCTTCGGCGGTTATCCTGTCGACCGATTTAAGCACATTAGCATAATTCAGCAGCGGCTCGCCCATGCCCATGTATACAATGTTGGAAAGCGGCATATCGTAATTCTCGCGCGCCTGCCGGTCAATCAGCGCTACCTGGTCGTAAATTTCGTCGGGGTTAAGATTGCGTTTGCGCTCCATATAACCCGTAGCGCAGAATTTACAGGTAAGGCTACAGCCTACCTGTGACGATACGCAGGCGGTCATCCGGTCTGGCGCCGGTATTAATACGCCCTCGATCAGGTGATTATCGTATAAGATAAAAGAATTTTTTATAGTTTTATCCGCGCTAAACTGCGAGCTATTGATCCGCACGTTGTTGATGACAAATTGCTCGTCCAGTTTTTTACGCAGTTCTTTTGAAATATTACTCATCTCTCCGAAAGAGACGCACGATTTTGTCCAGAGCCATTCATAAACTTGCTTCGCCCTGTAACTTTTTTCGCCCAATTGGGTAAAACGGTATGTTAACGCCTCAATATCCAGGCTACGGATATCGATCTTTTTATTTACGGTGCTGGTCACGGGTACAAAGATACCCAATTTAGAATCAATGCGTTTCAGGCTAATGTCCTTTTATGATGCCATAAGAGAACATAAACGCAGTTTGTTTGTATTTGTTTTTATTAAGAGCAGATACTTATAGAAGAAAAATGCCGGATACGTGTTGGTTTTAGGCTGGGTATATTAAGTTATATTTAATGAAAAGTTTTAGAGCCGATTACGTTTTTCCTATTTATGCCGATCCGATCAAAAATGGAATAGTTACCGTTGATGATGACGGTAAGATCGTTGCCGTTACCGACTCCCAGGTGGCTGCATCCCAATATGGCCCGGTCGAAACGTTGCAAGGCGTTATCTGCCCGGGATTCATTAACACCCATTGCCATCTTGAACTTTCGCATCTGAAAGATAAGATACCAGCTAAAACCGGACTCATCAGCTTTATAAAAGACGTTCAGCAAAGCCGTGAGGCAAGCGATACGGAAATATTGGAAGCGGCTGGCAGGGCCGACCGCGAGATGTATGATAATGGCATTGTGGCGGTGGGTGACATTTGCAATAGCAACATCAGCATCGCCGTAAAGAACGTAAGCAAGCTATATTATCATTCATTTGTCGAAACTTTCAGCTTTCAGCCGGATAAAGCTCAGCAGGCCTTCGATAAGGCGCTTGCCTTATTAAATGAATTTAAACCAAGGCCCGGTTCGATCACACCACATGCACCGTATTCCGTATCCAAAGAATTGTTCAGGCTAATAAAAAGGTATTGCGAAACAGGCGACAACCTTGTTAGCATGCATAACCAGGAAAGCGACGAGGAAAATAAATTCTTTCGTTACCGGCTCGGCGGCTTTATCGATCTGTACAAGCATTTTGGTATCGACATTTCATATTTCAAATCACAGGCGCGCAACTCACTGCAATCGGTAATCCCCCTGCTAACCGACAAACAGGATATATTGCTGGTGCATAATACCTGCACAAACCTGAAGGATATTTACTTTATTAAACGCTTCGACCGAAGGATACATTTCTGTTTCTGTCCGGGCGCTAATCTGTACATAGAAAACAAGCTACCCAAAATAGAGCTTTTTGTAGACCAGGGCTTCAACATAACCCTGGGCACCGATAGCCTGGCATCGAATACCAAATTGTGCATCCTTAACGAAATGCGTCTCATCCAGGAAAAATTCCCGGCAATAAACACCCGCACCTTGCTCGAATGGGCTACCGTTAATGGCGCCAGGTTCCTGGGCATCGCCGACGAAAAAGGAACTATCGAAGCGGGTAAAACACCGGGGCTAAACCTGCTTACCGGACTGGATGGCCTTAGGATTACCCCAGATACCAGGGTGAGGAGATTAGTTTAACGTTAAAAATTTCATGGAGTTTTGAACTATCGTATGATGCAGCCCGGCAAGCAAGGGTTCTCAACCCGATAACGTATTATCAATAGATAAAGCATCGCTGTTAATTAACTTTTCACTTATTTTCACCAGCAATCCAAGGCTTATAGAAGTAAACTTTAACAAATGGAAGAATTTACTTGCGTCTTAACATTGGAAAATATTTTTGTATCTTTAACATTCTATTAATATTAATAAAACTTAATATTAACGTACTATGAAACCCGGCACTCCCTGATAAGCCGGGCTAATGCAGCTATTGATGTTCAATTTTGAGGAAAATGTGTGGTATGCGTGTGGGCCGGTATGCGGCCGTGGAAAAAATTGAAAGCAAACTTTTTAAGCTCCTTGTGTCCAGCGTCAATGAATGCGCGATATTTATGACCGACACGGATGGATATGTCCGAACGTGGAACGCAGGTGCGGCAGCATTAAGCGGATACATAGAAAAAGAAATTATAGGTCAGCATATTTCGATTTTTTATGTTCCCGGCAACGAACCTCAAACGGCCTTTGAAGCAGCACTAAAAAAAGGCGAATACAAAGCCGAAAGCTGGCATGTAAAAAAAGACGGTTCAAAATTTTGGGCCTGCACCACTTTCACATCGGTATTTGATGATGGCGAGCTTCTCGGTTTCGCCATATTGGTCCATGACTTAAGCCGGCGGGCGGAGTCGAAAAAACTCGACATTAATATTGAAAACACATTAAACGCCCCCTCTAAACACGCCACCCGGCCCCAGCAATGGTTCTACAAGCTGATAGAGAACAGCAACGATGGAGTCGTACTGATGGATAGCGGCTTTAACGTATTTTACCGTAGCAAATCAGCAGAGCGGATAAATGGCTGGAGTGAAAAGGACAGACGACCGGGCGATTTTGTGTCCCTGGTTCATCCGGACGATGTAACATCACTCCAGGAAATAGTCGGAAAAATTGCTGAAAATCCGGGGGCGTCGTTGCTTGCCAGGTTCAGACTACGGCATAAACACGGGCATTATATTTGGCTTGAAAGCCGATATACAAACATGCTGCACGATACGGATATCCATGCTATCGTGTGCAATTTCAGAGATATTACAGAAAGGAATAATGTCGAGATACTGCTTAAGGAACGCACGAAGCAGATTGACGTATTTTTGAGCCGGACTACAGACGGCTTTATATCCCTCGACAAAAACTTCTGTTACACCTGCGTGAACAAAAAGTTCTGTGAATCCGTCGGACTTAGCCCCGACGCACTGATCGGAAAGAATGTTTGGGAGATGTTTCCGCATGCTATAGGGTCCGCAACGTATCATGCTTTTCATCGCGCTTTCAACGAACAAAAAATAATTCAGAACGAAGATCATTATGCGCCCCTTGATATTTGGTATGAGGACGCTATCTACCCATCAGAAGAGGGTTTAACAGTTTTTATCCAGGACATAACCGAAAGGAAAAGAGCTGAAAAACAGATTTCCGAAAAGCAGGAGGAACTGGCGAAAGCTTTAGAGATGCAGGTGGCGGTTTTGAATGCGTTACCCCCATTGATCGCACTGTTAAATGAAAATGGAAAGATCATAGCGGTCAATGATGCGTGGAAGCAATTTACGCTCGAAAATAATCTCGGGATACCTCATTTTGGCGCCGGATATAGCTATTTGACAATCTGCGAAAAAGCGGTTGGGCTTGATAAAAGCGATAAAGGCAAAATAGGGGCGGGTATAGAAAGTGTGCTCTCGGGCCAGATGAAAACATTCGAACTTGAACACCAGGGAAATTTGCGGGGAAAGCCGCGCTGGTTTAAGTTCCTTGTTTCGCCATTGCAGGATAAAAAGAAAAAGAACTTAATGGTGATGCATATTGATCTGACAGATCGAAAGTCAGCCGAAGCATCGTTGATAAAATCAGAAGCGAATCTTCGCTCGATATTTGAAAATACCGATCTTTCAATTGTGCTGCTGGACACTGACCTCAGGATAATCTCCTTCAATGCCAATGCACAGGACTTCGCCAAAAAACATTTTGATAAAAAGTTAAAAATAGGAAATATCGGCCCTGATTTTTTACCTAAAGAACGTAGGCCCGTTATCAATGAGGCGGTTCGTCGCGCTAAAAATAACGAGACGGTCGCCTATGAGGCATTTTATAACATGCCGGATGGATCAACCGAATGGTTTGAGGTAAAATGGATAGGCGTGGCGGACAATGATGGACAGAATGTCAATATTGTTCTGACCTTTAAGAATATAAGTAGAAAAAAGCATTATGAGAAAGAGCGCAACCGTATGACGGCTGAACTTGTACAGCGAAATAAAGACCTGGGGGAATATGCATATACTCTTTCGCATAGCCTGCGGGCGCTGCTTGCAAATATTATAGGGTTATCCAATATTTTAAATACTGCTGATTCTGGCAATAAATCTATTAAGGAATCAATAGACGCGCTGTCTGTGTCAGCGAACGATCTGGACAAGGCTGTTGATGAAATGAACCTGATCTTGCAGACAAGCAGACGGGCTAACGATAAATACGAATGGCTATCACTCTCTTCAATTATTAAAGATATACAGGATCATTTCAATGACATCATCTCCGAAAACAAGGTCGTGATAGAAAGCAACCTCAAGGTCGATAACCTATGGGGTTACAGAGCGTTTGTATATAACATATTGTTCAATTTGATATTGAACAGCATCAGGTATAAGCAACCAGGCCGGGACCCGCTGATCACTATAGAAAGTTTTCTTAATAAGAATAGTATTGAATTAACTTTTACGGATAATGGCAAAGGGATCGACCTGGAAAAGTATCGCTGGCACACTTTCAGAATATACCGAAAATTTGATAAGCAAACAGGAGAAAATGATGCGGAGCTTTTTATGGTAAAGTCGCAGGTTGAGGAACTGGGCGGGCATATTAATGTCCGTAGTTCACCGGGTAAGGGCGTCACATTCGTAATTGATTTGCCGGTGTTGCAGGCCGAATGAATTGTATAAAATGGCCGCGTGGTGCGAAGATTGATGTTTGTACCGGCTATATTTGCCCAAGGCAACTTTTGCAACTACCATGAAACACCTTAATATAACCGTCAGGGGCCACGTTCAGGGCGTTTTTTTTCGCGCATCCACTAAAGCGGTGGCCGACCAGCTCGGGGTAAAGGGTATCGCCCGGAATGAACCTGATGGCAGCGTATTTATCGAAGCCGAAGCTGACCAAATGACATTAGATCTGTTCCTCGACTGGTGTAAAGAAGGTCCGCAACATGCGGAAGTAATTTCTGTAAATACCCATGAGGGCGAATTGAAAAACTATCGTAATTTTGAGGTTTTAAGAAAAAAACGATAAATGATTTCGGATTGCTGAATTGGGATTTCGGATGTATTTTTTGTCCAGCAAATCCGAGATCGAAAATCCGACATCCGAAATAACATCATTCTCATTGTCGACCGCTAAAAAATTCGCAGGCCAAACCGCTATTTACGGCATCAGTACCATAGCCGGAAGAGTCCTCAACTTTTTTCTTACGCCCGTCTACACCAGGGCATACGCCGCGGGCGTCTATGGGATACTCACCACCATGTTTAGCTACGTTTCTATTCTGAATGCAGTGATGGCATTTGGAATGGAAACTACATTCTTCAGGTACCTGAATAAGCACGAAGACAAAAAGACTCAGGTTTATAATAATGCTTTTGCTTCGGTATTTGCAGTTACGATTATTTTCCTTTTGTTGACAGCGCCTTTCATCGGGCATATAGCCGATTTCGTTAATGTTAGTAATGCCGCAAAACATCATTCGGCCGTTACAGGGACAAATCACAGCGATTTCGTGACCTACGTCGATTATTTCCTGGCTATCCTGGTTATCGATGCCTGGTGTGTAATCCCATTCGCTAAAATAAGGGCTGATGGCAAGCCGGGTAGGTATAGCCTGATCAAAACGATCAACATTGGTATTTTTATCGTACTCAATCTGTTTTTTATCTGGGGTATACCGTTTTGGATCCATCATCATCTTCCCGGTTATGGATGGTTCAATCAGTGGTATAAGAGTGGTTGGGTCGGTTATGTATTCCTGTCAAACCTGGTAACCAGTGTGGTTACGTTGCTGCTTTTACTGCCCGAGCTATTGAAGCTCAGGTTTAAGTTTGATGTAGCAATGTTAATGAACATGTACTCATACAGCTGGCCTGTGCTGATTGCGAATCTTTCTTATCTTGTAAACGAAAACTTAGACAAGGTCTTATTAGGAAAACTGTTGCCGCCGGGAAGTCTTACAGATGTTGGTATTTACGGTGCGTGTGCCAAGATATCATTATTCCTCAGCATCTTTATAAATGCTTTCCGGTTAGGCGCCGAGCCATTCTTTTTCAATCATGCAAAAAATAAGAATGCAGGCCAAACCTATGCGAGCATCATGAACTATTTTGTGATTTTGGTATGCATCATCTTTATAGCGCTTATAGCCAATATTGATATATTGAAGTATTTTATAAAAGGACATGATGCAAGGCAGACAGCATTATACTGGACGGGATTGCCGGTGGTACCGCCGCTTGTATTCGGTTATGTTGCGCTTGGCATATATATGAACCTGTCGGTGTGGTATAAACTGTCCGATCAAACCAAATACGGCCTGTACATTTCGGGCGTTGGGGCGATACTGACCATCATTCTGAATGTGGCGTTCATCCCCGCGTACAGCTACATGGCCTCGGCGTGGACATCGCTTATTGCATATACCGTGATGATGGTCCTTTCATACATCTGGGGCCAGAAAAACTATCCTATCCCGTACAGGCTAAAAAAGAACCTGGCTTATATAATTTCCTCAATTTTAATCGTTTTTCTATCGTTCTATATATTCAGGCATAATATATTTGTGGGAGACGCCTTGCTGTTACTATACGTATTAGCGGCCTGGTATTTTGAACGCAAGGATATTAAAGCAATACTCACCAGGCAATGATCATCAGGATAATCAATAACTCGAAGAATAGCCTGCCGGCGTATGAAACCATACACGCGGCGGGAATGGATCTGCGCGCTGACCTGGAAGAACCTGTAACCTTAGCGACGCTGGAACGTAAGCTGATAGCAACCGGTTTGCATATCGAGTTGCCCGAAGGCTTCGAGGCGCAGATAAGGCCGCGAAGCGGGCTGGCTTTTAAGCATGGTATCAGCATTGTGAATTCGCCGGGTACTATAGACGCGGATTATCGCGGCGAAATCAAGGTTTTGCTGGTGAACTTGTCGAATGAGCCGTTCGAAGTAAAACCGGGCGACCGGATTGCGCAAATGATCGTGGCGCGTCATGAAAGAGTAGAATGGGAAGAGGTGGATGTACTGAACGAAACATCGCGTGGCGCCGGCGGTTATGGTCATACAGGTGTTGGATAATGAAAATCAGGGGAGCGATATTTTTTCTGGGACTTTTTGCACCGTTGCTGTCGTTTTCGCAGAATGACCAGGCCGCTGGCGCGAGCAAGGTCGTGATGGTGGTTGGCCGCCCGATGACGTATGACGACAGCATGTCGGTAAAACGCCTGTTCTTTTCAGCCATGAGCGAAAAAACCATCGAAAACTTTCCCAAGGCAGCAGACTATTTCAACCAGGTTTTACAGATCGACCCGCGAAACGATGCATCTATGTACCAACTGGCCAGTATAAAGCGGGTACAAAACGATTATGCGTCCGCACAGGACCTGCTCGAAAAAGCGGTGACCGTAAACCCCGACAACCAGTGGTACTGGGTGGCCTTGTCCGATTGCTACGAAAAAAGTAACCAGTTAGATAAACTCGAAAATGTGTTTAACGAGCTGCTCAGGATAGATCCAGGACAGCCGGATTACTATTTTGACCTGGCCAACGTTTATTTTATTGAAAAGAAATATAACAGCGCACTGGCTGTTTATGACAAGCTTATACCCCTGACCGGGCTGACGGACGATATCGTCGCCAAACGCGAATCGATATACCTGAGGCAGGGCAAAATAGATAAAGCAGCCGCAGATGTGCAGGACCTGATCAACAACAATCCCTCACAGGTGAGGTATTACCTGCTTTTAGCCGAACTGTATAATTCAAACGGAATGGCCGATAGGGCGCTGCCGGTACTGCAGTCAGCCGAAAAGGTAGCGCCGGATAACGGGCAGGTGCACCTGGCCCTTGCCGATCTGTACCGGGACAAAAAAGATAACGAAAATTGCTATGACCAATTGACTCAAGCCTTTGCGCTGCCTGATATGGATGTTGAGCAGGGAATAAAAATAATAATGGGCTATGTACCTAAGTTTCCCGATCCTAATGCTAAAGCCAGCGCGCTCGAGTTGAGCCGCCTGCTGACCGTTTCGCACCCGGACGATGCCAGGGCATATGCTTTATACGGCGACGTGCTGCTGCAAAATGAAAAATACGCCGACGCCAGGGTAAGTTATAAGAAATCCATAGCCCTGAACGGCCAGGTTTACGAGGTGCAGGAGCAATTGGTGCGGCTCGACCTGGGAGCCAATGACCTTGACCAGGCCATAAAAGACGGCGAGAACGCTTTATCGCTTTTCCCCAACCAGGCATGGCTCAACTACCTCGTTGGCGTGGCCTGGCAGCAAAAAAAGAATTACAAAAAGGCCATCAGCCTGATTAGTAATGCTACCCTGCTTGAAACGCAGGACAAGGACTTGTTGTCGCAATGTTATTCCTCGCTTGGCGATTGCTATCACTCGACAGGCGACAACGCTAAGTCGGACGAATCGTATAGTACTTCCTTAACGTACAATCCGGATAACCCCTATACGCTGAATAATTACGCTTATTATCTTTCAGTGCGGGGCGTATCGCTGGATAAAGCTGCCGCGATGTCGAAACACTCAAACGAATTGCAGCCGAACACTGCTTCTTTCGAGGATACTTATGCGTGGATATTGTTTAAGCAGAAAGATTACCAGGATGCCAAAACCTGGATGGAAAAGGCTATAGCCGACGATAAAACGCACAGTGCGGTACAGGCCGAGCATTACGGCGACATTTTATATTTTACAGGCGACGCGGACGGCGCCGTAAAAAGCTGGCAAAAAGCAAAGGAATATGGAAGCGATTCCACTACCTTAGACAAGAAGATCAATGGGAAAAAATATGTTGAATAAGCTGCTGGCAGTATCCTGTATGGTTGCGTTGGTTAGCTGCAAAGCGCACAAGCAGCTTGTCGCCACTCCTGCCAGGACGGATTCGGTGAAAACTGAAATCCCGGTGATCTCGGAAAGCAAGCTGAAGGAGATCGAAGCTGCACAGCTGGATTTCCATACATTTTCAGGCAGGGCCAAAACAACGCTTTCCATCAACGGAAAAAGCAATGATGTGACGATGAACATTCGCATCAGCAAGGGACAGAAAATTTGGATATCAATAACTGCGCTGGCGGGCATAGAAGTGGCAAGAGCATTGATCACGCCGGATAGCATTAAGGCGGTAAATAAGTTACAGGATCTGTATCTGAAAAAGCCATTCAGTTACATTTATAAGTATACAGGCTCGTCAATCGACTACAATTCGGTAGAAGCGCTCTTTGTCGGCAATGCCATACCGCAATTGCTGAACCGGAATGCCAAAGTACAGACAGATAGCAGCAGTGTCGCGCTATCGGGTAATTTAGATGAACTAGTATACAAGCTCGTGGTCGGCCCGAACCTGAAAGCAGAGGAAACCGATGTGAACGATCCCGGGCAGCCACAGTCATTGCAGGTGAACAACAGCGCCTTCATCCCTGTGGCCAACAGGACGCTGCCTTCGCAGATCGATATCTCATCTGTTGCAGGATTAAAAAAGCTGCGGATGAATATGCATTATGTCAGGGCGGACTTTGATCAGCCGCTGGAATATCCGTTCAATATTCCCGCGGGTTATGAGGAGGCTAAGTAAAATTTATATTTTTGGTTAATGAAATTTTTGCGACTGATACCCTTTCTCCTTATCCTTCTTGCGGCAGTGAAAGTTCACGCGCAGCCCGGTCAATCGAGCGAGGAACTGAGAAGGAGGCTGAACAAATATAACGAAGAGCTTGAGCAGCTTAATCACGAATACGAAGAAACGGCTAACAACAAGAAAAGTACACTGAAGCAGCTAAGCCTTTTGAAGGCCCAGATAAACCTGCGCGAAGAAAAGATAAACAACATCAATTCAGAGGTACGACAGCTCGATAACCAGATATCGGAGAGCAACAGTAACATACACAGCCTGGAAGGGCAGCTGGATATGCTGAAGAAGGAATACGCCAATATGATCCTGTTCGCCTACCGCAATCAGAGCTCGTACAGCAAACTGGAATTTATTTTTGCCGCAAAAGACTTTAACCAGGCTTATAAACGGATGAAATACCTGCAGCAGTTTGCTGAATACCGGCAGCGCCAGGCTGAATACATTGAAGGTACCGAAAAGGACCTGCATGTAAAGGTCAACGAGCTGGACAACACTAAAAAGCAAAAAAACACATTGCTGCAGGACCAGGTAAAGGAAAAGGCGACCCTGGGCAAGCAGAAAAAGGACCAGTTGGCCGTGGTGAGCGACCTGTCGCGGCAGCAGGGCGAACTGAAACAACAGCAACGGGAACTGCAGCGCAGGATTGCCCGAACGAACCAGGAGATAAGAGATGCTATCCGCAGGGAAGTAGCCGCCGCGGAAGCCAAGCGAAGGGCCGAGGAAGCGCGAGCTGCCGCAGCTAATGCCGCCAATAACAAAAATGTTACACCGCCGAAACCGACTACCAATGCCCGAACGACAAGTGAGGCGCTTAACGCCACGCCGGAGGCGGCACGATTATCAAATAGCTTTTTGGGCAGCAGAGGCAGCCTGCCCTGGCCCGTTACGAATGGTGTAGTAGTGCAGGGCTTTGGGCCGTATATGGAGGAAGGCATCAAAAGCGATAATCCCGGAATTGATATCAAAACCAACGAAAATGCGCCTGTCCGGGCTGTTTTTGACGGAGACGTGAGGAGCGTGAATAATGTTTACGGCGCATATTTCGTTGTAATCCAGCATGGTGAATACTTCACAGCCTACTCAAATTTGAAGTCGGTCACTGTTTCAAAGGGTCAGAAGGTGACAACTAAGCAGAATATCGGCATAGCGGCCAACGAAAGCTCGACCGGGATACCCAAAGTGGGTTTCCAGGTATGGAAAGGCTTAACTCCGGTGGATCCGAGGTTATGGCTTCAGCCTGATTGATAATAATTTCAGCTTTATGCTTTTTAAATACTTATATTTGTAAATTATTTTATTCGATATGTATCATTCGGTATTGTTATTTTTGAACATCGGCGGCCCGGAAATGATCCTGATCATTTTTGTAGCGTTGTTGCTGTTCGGGGGAGAAAAGCTGCCCGAGATCGCACGCGGGCTGGGTAAGGGGATTCGTGATTTTAAAGATGCTTCGGAAGGGGTTAAACGCGAGATAACGAACCAGATCAATAGTTACGAAGAAAAAAAGGCCGAAGAGAAAGCCATACAGGCTTTGCCTCCGGCCGAAAACCTGGAAGGCGCTAGCGGCGAACACGAAGTTACCAATAGCGTACCTAATACGATGACCTACGTGGAAAGCCACCAAGTTGCCGAACATACGGAGGCTGCAGAGCCGGTTGAAGAAACCAAAACTGAACCATTTAAAAACGCACACGAATAATTAATCATTTAATAAATTTAGAAATCATGGGCTCATTAGGCGCACCGGAACTCATTCTCATCATCCTCGCGATTTTGATATTATTTGGCGGGAAGAAAATCCCTGAATTGATGCGGGGACTTGGCAAGGGTGTAAAAGAATTTAAAGACGCACAAAACGGCGAAAGTACCTCGACTACCGAAGAAAAGAAGAGCTGATCTTCGCAGTCAAAGCTTAAAACCTGCCTTTTAAATAAAACTTATCTGCTGAGAGTTATTTTTCAACGGATAAGTTTTTTATTTTTAGCCCTATGACTAAATTTTATTCCTCTTTAGATGAAATAAAGGGGGAATTACAAAGCGGTAAGGTAACGGTTGAGGGATTAGTGGAGAATTATCTTACCCAAATTCAAGCTAATTCGCACCTCAACGCATTCAACGAAGTATTCGCCGACGAGGCGCTTGCACGAGCTAAAGAAGTCGACACCCGTATCCGGGATGGTATTGCTGGCCGCCTGGCCGGCATGGTCATCGGCATAAAAGACAATATCTGTTATAAGGGTCACAAGGTTTCGGCGTCGTCTAAAATACTGGAGAACTTTACTTCTATTTATTCTTCTACAATAGTTGAACGGCTGCTTGCCGAGGATGTCGTCATTATCGGGCGCTGCAATTGCGACGAATTTGCTATGGGGGCGTCAAACGAAAACTCATACTACGGCCCGGCGCGTAATTTTGCTGATACTTCTAAAGTACCCGGCGGCTCGTCGGGCGGCTCGGCGGTTGCGGTGCAGGCTAATATGTGTCATGCGGCCATCGGCACAGATACCGGCGGGTCGGTAAGGCAGCCGGCCTCATTTTGTGGCCTTGTCGGTCTGAAACCGACCTACGGTACCGTTTCACGTCATGGCATTATCGCCTATGCCTCCTCTTTTGACCAGGTGGGGCCGATAACACGATCGGTGGAGGATGCCGCGCTTTTACTTGAAATTATGGCCGGTGTCGATGAATACGACAGTACCTTATCGCGTGCGAGCGTTCCTGCTTACCGCGGGAACCTGGAAGCGTCCTCGTCCCGCAAAAAAATTGCATACCTGCAGGAGGCTATTTCAAGCCCCGGTGTCGACGACGAGGTCAAAGCGACACTGCTAAAATACATTGACAAGCTGCGTGCCGAAGGGCATACCGTAACGCCGGTTACTTTTGAATATCTCGATTACATTGTACCGACGTATTACATACTGGCCATGGCCGAGGCATCGTCCAACCTGGCCCGGTACGATGGCGTGCACTACGGTTACCGGAGCCCCGCCTCGACTGATCTGCTGACAACCTATAAACGGTCACGCTCCGAAGGTTTCGGAACTGAAGTTAAACGCCGTGTAATGCTGGGCACCTTTGTTTTAAGCGCAGGCTACTATGATGCATATTATGCCAAAGCGCAAAAGGTGCGAAGGCTGATCCGCGAAAAAACCGACAGTCTGCTTAAAGAATACGACTTTATATTAACGCCGACAGCGCCCGAGCCCGCATTCGAAATCGGGCGTAAAGAAAAAGACCCCGTGGTAATGTATCTTTATGATATTTTTACCGTACAAGCATCATTAGCCGGCGTTCCGGCTATATCCCTGCCCGCAGGCAGCAACAGTAATGGGATGCCTTTGGGCCTCCAATTGATTGCCAAACGCTTCGCAGAGCAGGAATTGCTGGATTTTTCCAAATATTTCTTAGGTCTGTAATAGATTTAAACTATTTTAGTAATGCGTATTTCTGCTACTGTAACGATGAGACTATTGATTGGTATTATTGCTATCTCTTTGCTTCAAACTGCAAATGCCGGCGTTTTAGCCAAAGATCAGTGCTGCTCGGCCCTGGTTACAATCGGCATGGCTACGGCAAGTAATAGCTCCGCCGGTAATCCGGTGATCGATCGTGCTGACAGGCCACACCGGGCCTTCGGTAATATTTTCGAGCGCCGCCTCGACTCCATAAAAAAGGATGTGCCGATGGATTACAATGAATACGTGCAAAGCTATATCGATGCATACCTGGGTCACCGCGATGAACTTTCGCGCGTTATTGGGCTGGCTAAGTATTATTTCCCCATATACGAAAAGGCTTTTCGTGATGAGGGTATTCCCGAAGAAATAAAATATCTCTCGATAGTTGAGTCAAGGCTCGATCCCTATGCGGTGTCGCGCGTGGGCGCCACTGGTCCCTGGCAGTTTATGAGCAATACCGCCCAGCTTTATGGCCTGGTTATGAACGACTATGTAGACGAACGCCGCGATCCCATCCAGTCGAGCTATGCCGCCGCCGCTTACCTTAAAGGCGCTTACGAACAATTTGGCGACTGGCTGCTTGCCATTGCCGCGTACAACTGCGGTACAGACAACGTAATGCATGCCATCGAAAAGGCTGGCGTTGCCGATTTTTGGGCCATCCGCGAATACTTGCCGGTAGAAACAAGGGGTTATGTGCCGCAGTATATCGCTATTGCCTACATCATGAATTATTATCAGAAATACAATATACAACCCCAGCATTTTAACTTTTCGGCTCATGCCGATACGGTGATGGTGGATAAGTGTGTGTCGCTTGCCAGTGTATCGAAGGCCCTCGGGGTCGATCTGTCGCAATTGGCCCTTTTGAATCCCTCCTATAAAAAGATGATATTGAACGGGACGCCCTCGTCGCCGCAAAGGCTGATTTTGCCGCCTGCTTCGTGGGACAAATACAGCGCGCTTTATGATGTGTTGAACAACACCGCCAGCGCCTCCCTGAACGGGGTAAACGCTCCTCCGGATCAATCGTGGCTCGATGACCGGCAGCCGCTTCATATGCGTACTAGAAAATTCGATAACCTGGCATCGGAGAAAAAGTCCTCCGGGAGCCCGGTCAAAATAACTAGGAGCTAAGTACTTCTTACAAAATATTGTATGCCCGGTTTGTTTAAATAGACCGGGCTTTTTTATGACTGCCCGAAAAGAATCGTAATTTTGATTCCTCGAACCGAACGCCATGAATAAACCCAATCGGAAGCTGGATGCGCTGGACTACCATGCCAACGGCCGGCCCGGAAAGATACAGGTGGTTCCTACCAAACCAACCAATTCGCAGCGCGACCTTACCCTGGCTTATTCGCCAGGCGTGGCCGAACCGTGCTTGCGCATAGCCGACAATAAAGAGGATGTGTATAAATATACCGCCAAGGGCAACCTTGTGGCCGTAATCAGCAATGGCACTGCAGTTTTGGGCCTGGGCAATATAGGTCCGGAGGCTAGTAAGCCTGTAATGGAAGGTAAAGGGATCCTGTTCAAGATATATGCCGATATCGACGTTTTTGACCTGGAGGTAAATGCCAAAAATGTCGACGAATTTGTAACGATAGTAAAATCGCTTGAGCCGACCTTCGGCGGCATTAACCTGGAGGATATTTCGGCGCCAAGTTGTTTCGAGATCGAGCGCAGGTTGAAGGCGGAGATGAAAATACCGGTGATGCACGATGATCAGCACGGCACCGCCATCATATCGGGCGCAGCGCTACTTAACGCATGCGAGATACAGGGCAAGAAACTTGACCGTATAAAAATGGTTATCAATGGTGCGGGAGCCGCCGCCGTTTCGTGCGCCAGGATGTATCTTTCGCTGGGCGTAAAAAAGGAAAACCTCGTAATGTTTGACATCGATGGCCTCATTACGCCCTTGCGTGCCGACCTGGACGAAATGCGCCTGCAATTTGCCACCGATCGTAAGGACATCCAAACGCTAACCGATGCTATGAAAGGCGCCGATGTATTTATCGGTTTATCGGCGGGTCACTTAGTAACACCGGATATGCTGAAGCAGATGGCCAAAAACCCCATCGTTTTTGCGATGGCTAACCCGGTACCCGAGGTAGACTATGATGTAGCCATTAAGGCAAGGAAAGATATCTTAATGGCGACTGGCCGTGCCGACTTCCCTAACCAGGTGAACAATGTATTGGGTTTCCCTTTCATTTTCAGGGGCGCGCTGGATGTACGGGCAACGGCCATAAACGAGGAGATGAAGCTGGCGGCGGTAAAAGCTATTGCCGGGCTGGCCCGAAAGCCGGTTCCCGAAGAGGTAAACCTGGCCTACAACGCGCAGAACATGAAGTTTGGCAAAGACTACATCATCCCGAAACCCATGGATCGCAGGCTGATCACCGAGGTTTCGCCTGCGGTGGCCAAAGCAGCGATCGAGTCTGGAGTGGCGCGCAAAACCATTATGGACTGGGATGCTTATGCCGAACAATTGCGGCTGAGGGTCGGCGCCGAAGATCGCATACTGCGCAATATAGCTAACAAGGCTAAGCAAAATCCAAAACGCGTGGTCTTTGCTGAAGCCGATAATTATAAGATACTGAAGGCTGCCCAGATCGTGAAAGAAGAAGGCATTGCTACGCCAATATTGCTGGGCAACGCGCACAAAATTAGGAACATAATAAAGACCTGCGACCTCGAACTGGACGATGTTGAGATCATTGATCCACGCGGTGAAGCACCGCACATCAACGAATATGCGGATTATTTATACAAAAAGCGGCAACGTCGCGGGGTGACCGAATCGGAAGCCAGGAAGATGCTTTCGCAGCGTAACTATTACGGTACGTGCATGGTGCATTTTGGTGAAGCAGATGCGCTTATTTCCGGTTTGACCAAGGATTATGTAACTACTATTAAGCCTGCGCTGCAGGTCATCGGTACCGAGGAAGGCGTAAATCGCGTTGCCGGCATGTATATGATGCTAACCCCCAAAGGACCGGTATTTATGGGCGACGCGACCGTGAATATAGATCCTGATGTAGCCGAATTGGTGGATATTACCGTACTGATCGATCACTCTGTAAGACAGTTCAACGTAAAACCCAGGATAGCGGTGCTCTCCTATTCCAACTTTGGCTCGAACGAAGGTACGATACCTTTCAAAACCAGGGAGACGGTGCGCATACTGCACGAAAAGCATCCCGAGATATTAGTCGACGGCGAAGTGCAGGCCAATTTTGCGCTCAATGCCGACTTGCTGGCCGATAATTTTCCATTCTCCATACTCAATGGCGCTCCGGCCAATACGCTGGTGTTTCCTACGCTCGAATCGGGTAACATAGCTTATAAATTGCTGCAGGAAATAGGCGGCGCCGAGGCGGTCGGGCCAATACTGCTGGGGCTGAAAAAGTCGGTACATGTGCTTCAGTTGGGCAGTTCAGTGCGTGAAATTGTTAATATGGTGACAATTGCAGTTGTAGATGCGCAGGAAAAGGCCGAAATTGAAACCCAAAATGCGGTTTCACGTACACGCAAGGAATAACCTGGTTTAATAATGTACGCTTATATTGATGGTAAACTGGCTTTCAAAAGCCCTTCTTATGTAGTGATCGAGGCTGGTGGTGTGGGCTATCACATCAATATATCACTCAGCACATATTCCAAACTGCCTGATGCCGAACGGTGCAAACTGTTCACCTGGCTTCACGTCAAGGAAGATGCACATACACTTTATGGTTTTGCCGACGAAGGCGAGCGCCGGCTGTTCCTGCACCTGATCTCGGTTTCTGGTGTAGGTGCAAGCACGGGATTGATGATACTTTCGGCCATTACGCCCGAAGAGATACAGGCTGCTATTATTGGTGGTAACGTGCCTCTTATCCAGCGCATTAAAGGTATCGGCCCCAAAACGGCACAGCGCCTTATACTCGAATTGCAGGATAAGCTGAAGAAAGGCGGTCCCGATACGCTTATTTCTGTACCGAAGAACAACACCGTAAAGGATGAAGCGTTATCGGCCCTGGTAATGCTGGGCTTCGCCCGCAATGCAGCTGAAAAGGTTATCGACCAGGAATTAAATAAAAATGGCGGAAATTTAACTGTAGAACAACTAATTAAATTCGCACTAAAAAACTTATAATTACGTAGCATTTTTACTCCTTGACGCTTGAGCCGGGCTTTTATCACCAAAGTTTTAGTAAGTGCATTACTTATTACCCCTTTTTGCGGATTAGGGAAGGCGTTTGCACAACAGCAGGAGGCAAAAAAGGATACGGTTAAAATAACCGCGCCTTATAACGGGACCGAGTACCGAAGTATGCAATTACGGCAAGGGTATTTAACGCCCGACCCGCCCAACCTGGTACGCACTTTTGAATATGATCCGGCTACAAATCAATATATATTGCACGAAACTGTAGGCGGTTTCCCATACCGTCCGCCCAGGTACCTTACCTTTAGCGAATACCTGGAATTGAAACAGCGCGAGAACGAACGTGCCTATTTTAAGCAATTAGCCGATAATTATGCTACTCAGTCGCAGCAGGAGGGTTTTATTCCGCAGATAAAAGTACGGAGCCGCACATTCGAGCAAATATTCGGCAGTAATAATATCAGTATCAGACCGCAGGGTTCGGCCGAGATGATCATGGCCGGCCAGATAAATGATAACCAAAATCCGCTTTTCAACACCAAGCAACGGAGCCAGTTCAACCTGAATTTTAACCAGCGCATCCAGATGAACGTAACGGGCTCGATAGGCGATAAGCTGAAGGTATCGACCAATTACAATACAGAAGCACAATACCAGTTCGAAAACCAGATCAAGCTGGACTATACCGGCAATCCCGATGAAATAGTGCAAAAGGTTGAAGTAGGTACGGTAAGCTTCCCGCTGAACAGTACGCTGATAACCGGTGTCCAGTCTCTTTTCGGTGTAAAAACCAAGCTCAAGTTTGGCAAGTTGAACGTGACGAGCGTGTTTTCACAACAGCGGTCGCAGTCCAAGACCATTACGATCACCAACGGCGCCCAACAGGGCAATTTTACATTAACGCCGGCCGACTACGAGGCAAACCGGCACTATTTCCTGTCACAATATTTCCGTGACAACTACAATAAAGCGCTGGCAAATATCCCGATCATCAATTCACCCATTAACATTACCAAGATAGAAGTTTGGGTTACCAACCGGACGAACAGCACCAACGGCTCGCGCGATGTGTTGGCGTTCATGGACCTTGGCGAAAATAAACCGTACAATAAGACCTTAATACAGGGCGGCGCGGGCTATAGCGCTTTGCCCGCCGGCTTTTCAGGTCCGGGGTTTACACAGCAGTCTAACTCCTTGCTTAAAAACCTGCCGGCTGCGGCAAGAGAGACCAACTCCAATGCTGTAGGAACATATTTCCAGGCGACGGGCGGCAACGACAACTACGCCAGGCTGACCTATGCCCGCAAGCTTACCGATAAAGAATTTACGCTGCACCCGCAACTGGGCTACATATCGCTTAATTATCCGCTTAATAACGACGAAGTGCTTGCGGTGGCTTATCAATACACGATGAACGGCCAGGTGTACCAGGTTGGTGAGTTTTCCACAGACGTGCCGGTAAACAATACCACGCCACAGGTACTTTACGTAAAGCTGCTTAAAAATGCCCTCCTGAAGACCAATTTGCCAATCTGGAACCTGATGATGAAGAATATCTATTCATTAGGGACATTCCAGATCAGTCCAAATAATTTTAAGCTGACCATTTCCCGGCTCGACGAAAAATCCGGTATTCAGAAACCCATCATGGCCGAGGGCATCCATACCAAAAACAAACTGTGGATACAACTGACCGACCTCGACAATCTTAACGCGCAGAACAATAAGCAGCCTGACGGTTATTTTGATTACATCGAAGGCGTTACGATCGATTCGCAGAACGGGCGCATCATGTTCCCAGTGCTCGAGCCTTTCGGCGCCGACCTTGCCAAACAATTCGACCCCGGCGAACAGGACCTAATCAGCAGGTATGTGTATCAGCCATTATACGATTCGACCAAGGCTATCGCCCAACAATTCTTTCCGCAGTTGAACCGGTATACCATCAGTGGCACTTACACCTCGCAGGGTGGCTCGGAATACCAGCTGAACGCAACAAATATACCACAGGGATCGGTAGTCGTGATGGCCGGCGGAGTGAAGCTGGTTGAAGGTAACGACTATACCGTGGATTACACCGCGGGTAAAATACGGATCATCAACTCGGCCTTGCTGGCGTCGGGTCAGCCAATAACCGTTAATTTGGAAAACAACGAGTTGTTCGGCGTTCAGCAAAAATCGCTGTTCGGCACCAGGTTCGATTACCAGGTGAATGATAAGTTAGCCCTGGGCGGTACTTTTATGCACCTGACCGAGCAACCCATTACCCAGAACGAAATAATAGGCCAGGAATCGATATCGAATTCGATGTATGGCTTTGACGTGAATTATAATTCACCCTCGCGTTTCCTGACGAGGCTGGTTGACAAAATACCGCTGATCACAACGAAAGCGCCTTCATCGATAAGTTTCAGCGGCGAATTTGCGCAATTGCTTCCGGGAAACCCGGGTGCGACGAATTTTGCCGGATCCAAGAATGGCACGGCCTATTTAGATGATTTTGAAAGCAGCCAGTCAATTATCGACCTGAAAAGCGCATCCACCTGGCAAATATCAGGAACGCCGCAAATGTTCCAGGAATCGAAGTTGTTCGATAACCTGCAATATGGTTACAACAGGGCCAGGCTGGCCTTTTATAATATCGACCCGATATTTTATGCCGGGGGAACCATTCCGGTTTCCCGCACGGAGTTATCTAAACCGTATGTGCGCGAAGTGCTGGAGACGGAGGTGTTTCCTTACAAGCAATCGGTTACCGGTCAGCCTTTGACTTTGCCCACTTTCGACCTTGCGTTTTATCCAATGGTCCGCGGACCTTACAACTACACGACCACCGGGCTGAACAATGATGGTACGCTTACCAGCCCGGCCAGTCGCTGGGGCGGTATTTTCAGGGGTATATCGACCAGTGACTTTGAATCGCTTAACGTCCAGTATATCGAGTTTTGGGTGATGGACCCGTTTATAAATAAACCTAATTCAACCGGCGGCGACCTGTTTTTTAACCTGGGCAACATTTCGGAAGATATCTTGCAGGACGGTCAGAAAAGTTTGGAAAACGGTATCCCGGTTAACGGCGATTTGAGCCAGGTGGACACAACAGTTTGGGGACGGGTGGCGAAAAATCAACCGGTTGTAAATGCCTTTGATAATAATCCAGCTTCCCGTGTAGTACAGGACATTGGCCTGGACGGCTTAAATGACGCAGAGGAAAGGTCGATGTTTTCCGGCACCGTGCAACAGGTAAAAGCACAGATAAACCCGCAGGCAGGGGCCGCGTTTGCGTCCGATCCGTCATCGGACGATTATCAATATTACCAGGGTCCGCAACTCGACCAGCGCGGCGCGGGTATACTCGACCGGTACAGCAAGTACAATGGCACGGAAGGAAACTCCAAAACCTCCGAGCAGTCGCAGGCGCAACTGGGCTTAGCGACATCGGCGTCAACATCTCTGCCCGATGCAGAAGACGTAGACCGTGATAATAACATGAACCAGAACGATGAATATTTCCAGTACCGCGTATCCATACGCCCCCAGGATATGGTGGTGGGACAAAATTTTATCAACGATAAGGTTACCTCGCAGGTGAAACTGCCCAACGGGCAAACGCAATCGGTTACCTGGTACCAGTTCAGGATACCGATCAACAATTACCAGTCGGCAGTTGGGAATATCCAGGATTTTAAATCCATCCGGTTCATCAGGATGTTTATGACGGGTTTTGCCGATACCTCGATATTGCGTTTTGCCGCATTGCAATTGGTTCGGGGCGACTGGCGCGCATTTAACACAGAAGACAACCCGGCCAATGTGATAGCAGACCCGGCGATAATAAACCCGCCGCTGGACAATTCCGGCCTCGACGTGGAAACCGTGAACATAGAAGAGAACGGTAATCGTTCACCGATACCCTACGTTGTGCCGCCGGGCATTACACGCCAGCGCAACTATAACAACCTGCAGACTGTTACGCAGTTGAACGAGCAATCGCTTTCGCTTAATTTTACCAATCTCCGCGATGGGTATTCCCGGGCGGCATTCAAACCTTTCAACAACGATCTAAGGCGTTATAAACGTATCCAGATGTTTATCCACGCCGAGGGCAGCGAGCTTAAAAACAATGATGTAGACGCATTTGTTCGCCTGGGTGTCGACTTTACCGACAACTATTACGAGTACGAGATACCGATGGCGGTTACGCAGCCGGGTACCGCCGATCCTAATACGATTTGGCCTGCGTCAAATCAACTGGATATTGCGCTTTCGTTGTTCACGAACGCTAAGCTGGCGCGTAATGCTGCGAAGCTAAATGGCCAGCCCTGGCCGTTAAATGTTCCGTTTACCCTCTCGGATGGACGCAACAAAGTCACCATTAAGGGTCAGCCCGACCTGAGCCGTGTGATCGCCATCATGCTGGGCGTGCGAAACCCTTACAAAAATAATTCATCCAGCGGTACCGACGACGGCCTGGATAAATCGGGTATATTGTGGTTTGATGAACTGCGGCTTACGGACTTTGACGAGCAGGGCGGCTGGGCGGCAACGGGCCGTATGGATGCCAAATTAGCCGATTTCGCGACCGTTACGGTTTCTGGTAGCCGGACAACGGCAGGCTTTGGTTCACTCGATTCAAAGTTGGAAGACCGCAGCTTGAACGATACTAAAATATATGACGTATCAGGCAATGCCGAACTGGGTAAGTTCTTCCCGGACAAAAGCGGTGTGCACATCCCACTCTACGTCAATGTTACACACCAGGTGAGCACGCCGCAATATGACCCTGCACAGCCTGATGTTTTGTTAAAGCAAAGCCTGAACGCCGCGCAATCCGCAAAACAACGAGACTCCATACAAAATGCCGCCGAAGATTACACATTGCGAAAGAGTGTAAACCTGACCAACATCCACAAGGCCAAAACCAATGCTAACGCGCCGAGCCATGTTTGGGATATTGAAAATTTTAACGCGACGTATTCTTACACGGAATTGGATCATCATGATTTTGTAACCCAAAGCGACCTGGAAAAAACCTATCATGTCGCGCTGGCTTATAATTTTACGGTCCAACCAAAATATTACAGCCCGTTTGAGAAGGTCATCAAAAGCAATCTGCTCGCGCTTATACGCGACATTAACCTGGACCTGATGCCCACCAGGCTGAACTACAGCATTAACTTTGACCGGTTTTATTCCGAAACCACGCTGCGGAACAACGACCCGACCAACATTATAGCTATACCAACCACTTTCAATAAAACCTTTAACATAAGTTCGGTTTATGGCCTGGGGTGGAACCTCACCAAATCGCTGACGATGGATATTGACGCCACCAACCTGGCGACGGTGGATGAACCGGCCGGACGCATCAACGGGCTTAAGCGTGATACCTTGTGGGAGAACATTTTACACCTGGGGCGTACCACCAACTATAACCATACGCTGACACTTAATTACAATGTGCCGATAAACAAGGTTCCGTATATGGACTGGACGAGTGTAGTTGCACGATATTCAACCCACTTTACCTGGCAGGCGCAGCCACTGTTCGCGATAAACGATCCGGCCTATAACGTAGGTAACAGTATACAGAACTCGCGTACCATACAACTGAACCCTACCCTTAATATGGTAAGCTTGTATAACAAATTTCCGTTCTTGCGCCGGTTGACAGCGCCGCCTAAAAAGGGAGACGAGGATAATGCAAGCGGTTTCGGTAAAATAATGCTCGGCCTGCTGACCAGTATTAAAAACCTGAGCGCGGCTTATACGCGGACAGACGGTACTTTTATACCGGGGTATTTGCCTAATAGCAGTTTCGCCGGCGAAGATTTCAACTACAATGCGCCGGGGCTGGGATTTTTACTGGGCAGCCAGGCCGATCTGCGCGCCAGGGCAGTTTCGCATGGTTGGCTGACCACTGATACATTGCAAAATCAGCTTTATGTGCGTACGCTGAACGAGGACTTACACTTAAAAGGTTCGATGGAGCTGTTTAAGGATTTCCGTATCGACCTGATCGCTTTTAAAACGCAGGATCATTCTTATCAGAGCAACTTTAAATACCTGCCTGCCAACGGCGCTTTTGAAAACCTGACCCCAACTACAACCGGCGATTACAGCATATCGTACATGTCCATTGCGACAGCATTTTCAAAGATCAGCGGCGTAGATAATACATCGCCGATATTCAGCAAATTCGAGGCCGACCGGTCGATAATTTCACAGCGCCTTGGGGCGCTTAACCCATATTCGGTTTCGCAGGCCGGGGGCTATGCGGACGGATATAGCCCGAACTCGCAAAACGTGGTTATTCCGGCCTTCCTTGCCGCGTACACCGGCAAAAATGCCGCTACAGCCAGTCTTAGCCAATTTCCCAGCTTTCCGGTGCCCAACTGGCAAATCACCTACAGCGGGTTGAGCCGCATCCCGTTTTTAGCCGACCTCTTTGAATCGGTAGATATAAGGGATGGCTACAGATCCACTTATACGGTCGGTAATTATGCGTCTTTGCTGCAATACCAGGAAAGCGGCGGGCATGTTGTTTCAAGAGACGAGAATAACGACTTTTTGCCCCTGTACCAGTTTACTTCGGTAACCATTTTTGAGCAGTTTGTCCCGTTGCTGGGCGTCGATGTGCGGTTCAAAAACAATGTAACTGCCAACATGGAATACCGGCAAACGCGAACGCTTAACCTGAGCCTGGCCAATAGCCAGCTTGCGCAGCAGAACGAAAATGATATCGTGTTCGGGTTTGGGTACAAGACCAAAAATTTTAGGTTCCCCTTCGGAATGTTTAACAGCGCGACACTGCATAACGACCTGACCTTTAAGATCGACTTCTCGCTTCGCGACAATAAAACGCTGGTTTACCAGGCCGATATTCCCGGGGCACAGATATCTTCGGGAGCGCAGAATATCACTTATCGGCCCGAGATAGATTACGTGATCAATCAGCGCTTTAATCTGAGCTTGTTCTACGACTCGAATATCACCAGGCCGTATACTTCGCAGACCTTCAATACGGCCTTTACCAATTTTGGGATAAACCTGAAGTTGCTGCTGCAGTAAGCTAAAAGTGACAGTTGCAGAAGCAGTGGTAATATTATGCTTCTGCAACTGTTACTAAAATCAATCAGCCCTGCTAACCCTGCCCGAACCGGTGGTATGGGCTACGATATTGGACGCGCTGCCGGTATAGATAACACCGCCCGAGCCGGTAATACGCGCCATAATGCTTTTGTCAGCTTCGACGTAGATATTGCCTGAACCTGTTACAGTAGCGCTAACTGAATTTGTTCTGAGGTGCTTGCAATCCATTTCACCCGATCCGGTTATTACAAAGTCGGCGTCGCCGCTGCTGCCGGAAAGCTTTATGGAGCCCGAGCCGCTGATAACAGCGTGCACATCGCCTGACTTAACCGAGGCCGACATATCACCCGACCCGCTTAACGTTGCCCTGAAGTTGTCCGCACTGATCATGCCGTCCACTCTAATGGAGCCCGAGCCGCTATTAGTTAGCGCATCAAGCGATTTGGCCTCAACATTCACTTCGATCTTACCATGGTTTTCACTATCGTCGCGGTACCAGCGGTGATGATCTTTAAATCGTATTTTGAGCGTGCCGCCTTCAACCACGGTTTCGATCTCGTCGATTATGCCGGCTTCGGCGCTTACTTTAACGCTTTCGTTACCGTCCAGTTTCACATGAACATCAAACGAGCCGCCCGAGGCGATAGCATGGAAACCCGAAACCTGGCGGGTTTGGGTCTGCTGCGCAGAGGCGTTCATAGCTGCCGTGAAAAACAGCGCTGAACATAATATAAAAACTATTTTTTTCATTTCGTTGATCTTTTCATAAATGACAGCCGAAAATACAAAACGTTGCATTGAGATTAGCATACCTTGTTTGTGAACGGCAATACGAAACGTACACAACAAAATCTACCAACAAACTCAACTTTATGCTATGAAGCGTCGTTCAAATGTTGCACATTTGCCATAGAAATGGGAAAGTATTTCATTATCGACTTCGACAGCACATTTACACAGGTTGAAGCGCTGGACGAGCTCGCCCGCATCTCGTTAAGAAAAAACCCGAACAGGGAACACATCTATAAACAAATAGAAGATTTTACCAACGCAGCCATGGAGGGTAAGCTTTCGTTTACGGAGAGTTTAGCCAACCGGGTAAAATTAGTGCAGGCAAACCGCGACCACCTCAAACAATTGATCACACATCTGAAAAAGAAGGTATCGCCGTCTTTTTCGCGTAACAGCAACTTCTTTAAGCAGCACCAGGACGATGTTTATATCGTTTCGGGCGGGTTTAAAGAATTTATCACGCCGGTTGTGACAGACTATTTCATCAAAAAGGAAAACATCTACGCCAATACCTTTGTATTTGATGAGAATGATAATATCATCGGTTACGACACTGAAAATCCGCTCTCGAAGGAAGGCGGCAAAGTGAAGCTGCTAAAACAAATGAACCTGCAGGGCGAGATATTTGGCATAGGCGACGGTTACTCGGATTTCCAGCTCAAGGAATCGGGCCTGATCAAAAAATTCTTTGCTTTTACTGAAAATATCGAACGTAAATCGGTGGCTGAAAAGGCGGATCATATTACGCCCAGCCTGGACGAATTCCTGTATATTAACAAATTGCCGAGGGCTATATCGTATCCTAAAAACCGCATCAAATGCCTGGTGGTGGGCGATGTCGGCGAGGAAGCGGTCGAGCAGATGCGCAAGGAGGGATATAATATCAGGACAGAGTCAGGCATTGAAGACGAACATTTGCAGGAAGCCGGGGTACTGTTGTGCGACCCGGAGCACCAGCCTTCGGCCGAGCAGTTATTGAATACCCAGCGGTTAAAAGTGATCGGGTGTTTCGGCAGGGTAGCCAGCCGCAAATTATCCGAAGCGGCCTGCGAGAATGGTATTATTATTTTCGACGACCCAAAGAATAACCCGCGTAACCTGGATTTTATACCTAAAAGGGTGATCGCCTTCATGAACGAGGGTAAAACACATATGAGCTGCAATTTCCCCTGGCTGCAGCCGCCGCGCAACAAAGGCGCCCACCGCATGATCCACATCCATACCAACGTCCCCGGAATACTCGCGCAGATCAACGAGGTGTACGCGCGGCACAACATTAACATCGTAGGCGAGTTCCTGGTAACCAATGCGCAGATAGGTTATGTAATAACCGACGTGAATGCCGGCTATCGTAAACAGGTGTTGGATGAGCTAAAGGCTATCGATCATACGATCAAGTTCAGGTTGCTGTATTAGTCGGCAAGTCTGGAAGACGGAAGTCGGCAAGAGTTTGATTTCGGGCTTATGCGAACTTTACTGACTTTCGGACTCCTTAAAAGGAACCACCAGTACGGGTACTTCGGCGTGGCGTATCACGTCCTCGGCTACGCTGCCCATCAGCAAGCGATCGATTCCCGTGCGGCTATGCGTGCCGAGTACGATCAGGTCGGCGTTAAATTGTTTGCAACAGCTTAGAATGTTTTCACGCGCCATGCCGTACTCTGTAAAATGGGTTACATTCAGGTCGCCGCCAAAAGTTTTTATTATTCGCTGTATAATGTTTTCCGAAGCTTCTTTCTGAGCGTTGATGATTTCAGGCTCGTTGATGATATTGCCATCAAAAGGCGTACCTGTGAGCATATCCGGCGAAGCGCTTGCCGGAGGCATAATGGGCTCGACAATATTTACGAGAGCCACATCGGCCCGATAAATTTTGGCTAGCTCAAAGCCGTAATCTGCTGCATGTTCGGAGTACTTACTGTCGTCAACCGCGATCAGTATCTTGTTTATTTTCATGGTAATCGGTTAACTGTAAATATACTTGTTTTGTTTCTCTGCAACAACCTTTATTACCTTTACCGCAAAACCCAATTATGAGCATTTCGCCCGAAATAGAACAGCGGCTTGCGCTGCTGCAGGAAAAATATGAGGCTATGGGCCAGGATATGGTGTCATACCTTGACGGCCTGCTGCACGCCGACTTTATAACGTACTGGGACTATATTCACCTGGATACTTTGCTGAGCCTTCAAAACCCGCGCACGCCCTTTCCCGACGAGGAAATATTCATCATGTACCACCAAATAACCGAGCTTTATTTTAAGCTTGTTGTGCATGAATGCAAACAGATAACGGAAAAACAAGCCATCACAGCCGTATTTTTCACCACAAGGGTGAGACGCATCAATCGTTATTTCGAAGCCCTCATAAAGTCTTTCGATATTATGGTCGACGGGATGGAGAAAGAGCAGTTTCTTAAATTCCGCATGGCGTTGCTGCCATCCAGCGGTTTCCAGAGCGGCCAATACCGGATGATCGAGATTTATGCCACCGATTTCATCAACCTGGTGGAAAAGGATAAACGCGAAGAACTGCGAAGCGCACCGATAGAGGACCAGTTTGATAACCTGTACTGGAAATTCGGCGCGACGGAACTCTCGACAGGCAAAAAGACGCTGACGTTAAAGCAGTTCGAAGGTAAATATTCCAGAACGCTGATCGAACTGGGCAAGTCGCACGTTCAAAGTAACTTTAATGCATTATTACAGCAATTACAATATGAGCAGGCAGCAACGCCCGAGTTGGAAAACGAGTTGCGCCAGTTGGATGTGAATGCGAATGTAAACTGGCCACTGGTCCATTATAAATCCGCTGTGCGCTACTTGGAACGCAAGCCCGAGGAGATTAAAGCTACAGGCGGTACCAACTGGCAGAAATACCTGCCGCCGCGTTTTCAGAAGCTTATTTTTTACCCTTCGCTTTGGTCGGAAGAGCAGGAGGCAAATTGGGGGAAAAGCTGGGTGGAGGATGTTTTAAAATCCTGACGGTTGCGATGTGAAGGCTATGAATAGAGGCGCACCTCTGCCACACCTGCAAACAGTTTAGCGGTCTCATGGTTATTAGGTAGTCAACTATCTATTTAACTATGAAAACGGTCTGTCATGCCGCAAGGGCAGGGATCGGCATTATTGTGTTGGGAAAGTGGCTGGGCAGGGGTATGATGCCTGTCTTATTAATGTCTTTATTTTATTCGGCAACTTTTGCCCAAACATTCGGATCATCCGACAGTAATTATTACCGGGCGGTAAAAAAGTCAGAAGTCGATAGTATTTTCCCGGCGAAAGAACGGCTTCCGCTTATCAGCGTTATTGTACCGGCAAATGATGAAAGGCGCATTGCCGGCACTACTTATCGGGTTGCAGATTCTCTCCCGACGGATAAATATGGTGACCTACTGAATGACGATAAGAGATATAATCCCCGGTACGCTCTCTGGAAGCCCGCTGTGCAGGTGGTTGGGATTAATACCTTTATCTGGTCGATCGATCGGTTTGTGCTTAACGCCGATTTCTCTCACATAGGCCCTTCAACCTGGAGTTATAACATTAATAAAGGATGGGAATGGGACGACGACCGCTTCGGCATCAATTTCATCGGCCATCCGTATTCAGGGACGCTTTATTTTAATGCCGCGCGTTCACAAGGATATACCTATTTGCAATCCATACCGTTTGCGGTAGCGGGAAGTGCAATGTGGGAGTATTTTGGCGAAAACACGCGCCCTTCATATAACGACGTGATCAATACACCGGTAAATGGCGAGTTCCTGGGCGAGATGTTTTATCGCCTAAGTTCGAATGTGCTTGATGACCGCACTCACGGATCGGAACGATTTTTCAGGGAACTTGTGGCCGGTATTGTCGACCCAACCCGCGAATTTAACCGGCTGTTACAAGGAAAAGCCTTCAGGCATACTTCGGGAGAAGTTTATCAGAAAGAACCCTTAAATGTGACCTTGTCCATAGGGCAACATAAGATCAATACGGAAAATAAGACCTTTTTTGGCAGCGGCCCCACTAATTTGATGGTTAATGCCCAATTTGACTATGGAGATCCTTTCGAGGATATTCACCGTAAGCCCTTTGACCTTTTCAGGTTTAAAACCGAGTTCAGTTTTGGTGTAGGCCGGAAAATACTGGATAACGTTTTGGGTTATGGCGAGTTGCTGGCCGGCAATGCACAGTGGGGTAAACTCTCCGTGTTATACGGCGCCTTTCAATATTATGACTATTGGGATAATAAAACCTTTGAGTTGGGCGCCATTGGTTTTGGGGGTGGACTGATCACAAAATACGCAATAAGCCCAACCATCGATCTATACACCAACGTGCATTTGTCGGGCATACCACTGGCAGGGAACAGCACAAGGTATGGCCCGGATACCTTGCAGGTGCGCGACTATACTTATAACGATGGACTGGAAGCCAAATTCGAAACCACGCTCAACGTGGGCAAATATGTGGATGCGGGCGTATCATTCTACTATTATATACTGCATACTTTCGACGGGCCTCCGGGAAACAACTATATCGGTGTTTTGCGGCCGAGGCTGAGCGTGCATTTGTACAAGGGTTTGAGCGTTGGGTTCGAGCACTTTCAATATTACGACGATCGTTTCCTGAAAAATTATCCGCCAATATATTCGGTCCGGACTGAACAGAAAATATTCCTGACCTGGTTTTTTGAGGATTCGAGGCTGAGAGGGAAAACGCCCCAGGGAAACCAATAACGATAGGGCGAACAGCACGAGCCCGGTTCATTGTTTTGAGATTTTTTCGTCATAAACAGGTCATTCCCGCCAATTTAATGCCAGCGATGACCGGTGCTCTATGAACTTTTGCACAAAATAGCTACCTTGCAGCGTTACATAACCAATACACTAAGGCCATGACTGAGACGCTGGATATCAAGATTACCAAAACCAAACATTCGCGGTTAGCGGAAACAGATTTTAGCAACCTGCCCTTCGGAAAGATTTTTACCGACCACATGTTCGTGGCCGACTATGCGGGGGGCGAATGGAAAAATTTTGAGATCGTCCCCTATGGCGAGATTGGTTTTAGCCCGGCTATCTCGGCCCTGCATTATGGCCAGGCATTTTTTGAAGGAATAAAGGCTTATAAACATGCCGACGGAACGGTGTCCGTTTTTCGTCCTGATAAAAACGCGGTGCGCTTCAATAAATCGGCTGAACGCCTTTGCATGCCGCAATTGCCCGAAGATATATTTATACAAAGCATAGCAACCCTGGTCGACCTGGAGCGCGAATGGATTCCGGCGAAGCCGAACCATTCCCTTTATATCAGGCCGGTTATGTTCGCGACCGATCCGTTTTTGGGCGTTGCGCCTTCGGCTACTTATAAGTATATAGTGCTTACCTGCCCTGTTGGGCCTTATTTCTCCAAGACTCTGAGGGTTAAAATTGAAGATCAATATACCCGCGCCGTTGAAGGCGGATTCGGCTATGCCAAGGCTGCCGGAAATTACGGCGGCGCTATGTTGCCGGCCAAAAAAGCCGTTGAAGAAGGTTTCGACCAATTGATCTGGACCGATGGTAAAGAGCACGCTTATATTGAAGAAATGGGTTCGGCAAACGTTATGTTCGTGCTGGACGGCAAATTGATCACGCCGTCGCTCGATACCCGTACTATATTGGACGGCGTAACACGTGATACGGTGATCGCTATCGCCCGCGACCAGGGGTACCCGGTGGAGGAACGCCGCGTCTCTGTCGCCGAAATAGTTGAAGGAGCTAAGAACGGCAAACTGACCGATGCTTTCGGCGCCGGAACGGCCGCTACGATAGCCCCGGTCGGTTCGATCAGCTACGAAGGCGAGGAGTATTTCCTGAGCGACCCGAAAACCCGCGAATTTTCACAAAAGGTACTGAACACCCTGGATGCTATCCGATACGGTAATGCCGAGGATACGCACGGCTGGAATTATATGGTATAAATTAGTCAATAGTCCCGAGTCTTAAGTCCGAAGTCGATTGTTGACTTAAGACTCAGGACTATCTTCTATTTAACTTTCAACGAAACAGTCGCGCTTTTGCCAAAAACGATCTGCTGATTAGGGTCGGCTGGCTTAGTATCCCAAAGACATTCGCGGATGGTCATAAGTTGTGTTTTGGGGTCTATCGAGATCAGTTGAAATGATAACTGTGTTTCATCTTTCGATGAATATTTACCTTTCATCGGAGAATCAACCCTGAAGGTGTTCAGGTTGACGTCGTTGTCCGGTCCGTGATAAATGTAAAATTCGTTCCAGTTGCTGTTGCCGTGGAAATAGGCCTTAATGTTCGGGTGAGCTTTTAAGAATTTTACGAAACCCCTTTGCTCAATAGCAGTCGCGCCATCATCTTTGGATGCTACGTTACCTTCTTTATAATGTTCTTCGGCAAGGTTTTCGAATTTGTTATTAACCGTCATGCTATATGGCGGCATGGGATTGGTAAAATGTTTCGATTCGCATTCAGGCTGATCGTGTGTAACAATGATCACCGGAGTTTTTGGCAGAACGGTATCCAGGTCTTTCTGCATCCATCTCCGTTCGGCAGAGTCGGCCCATAGCGTAATAAACACAAAATGTACGCCGTTGATGCTGCGTGAATAGTTGATCTTATCTTTTTTGTAGTCGTAATCGGAATTTGTCAAAGGCTTAGCCGTTTTGAGCATCAGGTTATAGATGTTGACCATTGACGATGGGTCCTTTGGCGGATCCATCGTTCGCGCATATCCGATTGCGTTAGAGATATCGTGGTTCCCCGGGACGATCAATAATTTAGCCGAGCGCCCATCGTGTCCTTTCAGGTTGAGTTGGTGCATATAATGCCGATCAAACTGCGCCCACGACGCAGCGGCGCTTTGTACCGGCGGTTCCATGCGGTTTGCAATATCACCTCCTTCGATCACATAATCGACGCCAGTTATTCTCTGGTTTGCGCCTATGCCGCCGTCGGCGGGGAGCGTCAGGCCTGGCAGGCTATTCATTTGCGCGACCATCGCCTGGTTTACTTTATCTCCCGAAACGTTACTGTCTCCCCTGAATTTTGCGCGCGTAATGCCAAAATGGGCGTCCGACGTAAAAATTATATTGACAACGTCGCTTTGAGCATAACTTTTCTGAATCGGCAGAAAAGCGAATGCAATAAAAGCCAGGAACGGCCATATTTTAAATTTGATCATAATTCGGTTTGAAAATTATTTTCTTTTATAAAAAGATATGGCAGCCAGCTTACCGGGATACCCTTTTATTTCCGTGTCGGTATAATACCCTGAACCGTCGGCGGCAAAGCCGACGCCCTCCCCTTGGGGCTCATTGTTGGCGTAAGGCGCTACCTGGGGCTGTGTAAGCAGTCCGTGCAAAATGCTTGTTCCGGCCGGCAGCTTCCAATACCAGATCAGCTCGTTGGTGCGCATCAGGATCTCGGTCCCATCGGGCGATATATCGCCGGCTGTGGCTTTATCCAAATAAAGTTGCACCACCGGCGTCATTGTAGTGGTTGCGGATATGTTCTGAGGATAGCGGGCAACATATACATGTGAAACGTTGCTTTGCTTGCTGGCGATGTAAATATCCTTGGTATTAGGGTCGACCATCAAGGTTTCGGCGTTGCGCGGACCGTCGGGATACTTTAATTGAATAGTATCCACTTTGGCGATATTGATTATCACCGGAGGAGTCCGTCCTGTAAGATCAGGTTCTTCAAAGCGGTAAACGTATACGGTCGGATGAATAGAATTATTATCGCCAATATCGCCAAGGTAGATGTAGCTTTTCCCTGCTATCGGCCCGGGACCTACTGCTATGTCCTCCCAGTCTCGGTTGGCAACAGGCATGTTCAAGGTCCCGATGTCGGCGCCGGTCGCATCGGTCATGTAAACCTGGCTAGGGTTGCCGCTATCGTTGTGGATATACAATACGCCTGGATTGACCCTGCTCGCAGCCACGCCCGAAATCTCGAGAAGATCCTTTCTTGCAAGGTCATTTACCGTTGGAACCGCATCGAACGCTTTGGTGGTATCCAGCCCTGAAGGATTATAGGATGGTTTTGGAAATTGTACCTCTACGGGCGGAGGCGTATTCTTGATGGTGTCCTGCGGTGGCTTAATAGTATTAGCTTGCTTTTTACACGAAAAGGCAAAGGGTATTAAAAAACATAACAACCCTGTGCGCAGGGTTGTTATGTTTAAATTTAGGTGCTTCATATTTTATTAGTGCTGGTTACCCGAGCCGTCACGCTGATAGCAGCCCATGTCTTTCCCGGGAGGAGTAATGCCGCTTGAACCGAAGTTAGGATCGATCGGAATGCCCGCGGTGATCGGCGAGAAGGCGCTTGTGGTACCTTTGCCAACAGCCGGCGAACCTGCCTGCAGGTGGAAATCGTAACTGTCGACCGAGCACTGCGTTACCCATGCACCAGCGGCTTCAGGCAATGGGAAATTCACGAACATAGGATTGTTTTTGCCGACCAGTGGCGAACCGTCGTAAACATCGCCGAATTTGTAATTCGGGCCCAGGAAAGAAGCCATATTCGGTATGTCGGTCGATTGCGGGTGTGTAACAACGGGTTGCGCAACGCTTGTAGGAACAAACTGGCCGCATATAGCAGCGTCATCGCCATAATAAAAATTATGCCCGTAAGCCGTTTTTTGTATGAGGTCGGAAGAGTTAGCGGTGGTGTCGGCAAGATACACTTTGGCGCCGCCAGGGCCGCCTGCTATACGTACGCCAAACTCACAATTAACGATCAGGTTATTGTAAACCAGTGCTCTCGAATTGTTTTCAATTTCAACCGAGCCGCTTCGCGCTCCAAAAACGCCATCGTTTCTGAAACCGTCGTTTACGTAGGTATTGTTGTACATCGTCCACTGACATTCGCCTGCCGTAGTACCGTCACTAGCGGTTTTGGTTCCGTTGGTAGCGCCGCCGATAATCATATTATAAGCCATATTGCCTGTGCTGCTGCCTTTAGCATTAAAGCCGTCACCGCCATTGCTGCCGCATTTCTCCATCGTATTTCTCATGATGTTGTAGTGGCCGCCATAGAACCTTGTGGCGTCGTCAGGCGAACCGTACATCCACGAGTCTTCCATGATGAAAACGCCATTCGGGTTTTCGAAATACAAGATAAATTGCGCGCCTGTTTTTAAGCCGGTAGCATTCTGGAATGGAAGCGCTTTTAATGCGGCGCCGCCAAAGTCGAGGTGCGTCCATTTGATGACCACTAATTTTGAAGTATTGCTGCAATAGATGCCGCCCCAGCCACCAACATAAGCCGAGTCGCTGGCAAGCGTAGATGTACCGGTGGTTTTGTGCCTGCGCGGATCTGTTACGGTAATCGGCGCGTCCTTGGTGCCTAAGAAGATAAGGTCGCCGTTAACAATAAAGTTGGCGCCGTTGGTCATGTTAATCTTTACGCCTTTTTGGATCAGCAGTGTGTCCCCGGCGTTAATGGTAATGTCGCCGCCAACGGTATAAGTTTGATTGGCAAGCATGGTGCCCTTATAGGAACCGGCCGGCAACGTGCCCGAGCTGCTGATCGGTTTCCCAACCTGGATCTGTGCCTGCGACACGATAACATTGTCCTTCTTCTTGCTGCACGCAGCAAGTGCTAAGAGAGACATTCCCAACATAATAATCTGTAGTTTTTTCATGATCGAAGAATGAATGGTTAATAATGAATTTGTTTTTGTTTTTTAGTTAAAATTGAACCTGAACCCAAGATTATACCGTGTATAATACTGATCGTACTCAACCGTGGTATAAGCAGGGCTCTCCTGGTGCGGATATTTCAAAATCCCTGTATAGTTGTAAGTGTTATTTTGCTTGATAAATAATTCATAAGGCGTATTCAGAATATTATTGATCTTGATGAAGATCTCGTAGTGTTTGCCGAAAGATTTCTGGGCTGAGAAGTCCAGGTTTAAAGATGCTTTCTGCCAGGTATCAAGCCCGTAATATTCAGATACAGCCTGGATCATTTCGCCGGTGTACGATAGTGCCAGTTGGGCGTCTATGCCATTCCTGGTGTTTTTATATAACAATGAAAAGTTTCCGATATTCGGCGCCTGTCCCTGCAGCGGCCGGGTCTGGTCGCGGTAAGTGGGCGAAGTCTGGTTCAGCACATCTATCCGCTTAACCGAGGTGATCTGCGAATTGGTATAAGTATAATTAACGGCAGCGCCGATATCGCCAAAGAATTTAGTAACAGCCACTTCCAGCCCGTAATTGTGCGCGTTGCCCAGGTTTCCCGGCTCCAGTACCAAACTTTCGCCCTGCCCGTGGGTAAACTGCTGTTCTATCGGGTTGATAAGATATTTGTAGAATCCGCCAACGAGGAATTCATCAAATGCACCCGGGAAAAATTCATACCGCAGATCGTAATTGTCAACCGTGGTATGCTGCAGGTAAGGATTACCAACCGTTAAGTAGGTTTCCTGTGTTGCATCAGGATAAGGAATAAGATCGGCGTAAGCCGGTCGTAGTATGGATTGATAGTATGACGCCCTAATGGCCTGGTTATCCGTCAGCGAATATTTGGCGTTAATGCTTGGCAGATAATCGTCGTAATCTATGGTCGCTGATTTTCCGGCAAACGTAGCCGGCAGCGAGGACATGTAATACTGATAAGTATGTTCGGCCCTTATCCCAAATATTACATTTAATTTGTCGGTTGCCGAATAATTGGCCATGGCGTAAGCACCCTGGATATTTTCGGTAAAAGTGTATACGCCCGGGTCGCTGAACGACGAGCCTCTTGCATTATCCGGCGCAGTAGCGAACGTAAAAGTCGAGGCTGGTACCGACACATACAATTCTTCCGAATACGGGTTGCCCGGGTCGGCTCCGTGAGGGAGGGAATATTGGTCTACAAAATTGTCTCTCGTCTTATGACGTACCATTCCGCCTGCCGAGAATAAGGCTTTATGGTCGAAGATCGTTGCATCGTAATGCAGGTTTAAATAGCCCGACAAATCCTTATCGGTATTGTGCGTCCATATCCGCGATTCGTCGCCAACGTAAACCGGACCGTTAATTACCTTAGGCGTAACATAGGTCGAGCTGCCCGGAACGTCTGGCGTAGGTTCGTTTTTGCCGCCATCGGCTTTGGCTGTGTCAGGACTTGTATTATAAAAGGTTTTGAACTCCGCAATATCGGGCTGTTTATGTATGGCTTCTGAATTAGCCAGCGTCCAATCGAGCGAAAACTTTTTGCTTAGCTTGTGCTTGCCTTTCAGGGTTGTGTTGTAAATACTCTGAAGGTCGGTACGGGTCTCGGTAAAATTGTCTATTTCATTGGTATAGTGATATCCCTGGTAGGAGTAGCCGCCGTATACCAGGTCCTGGGTTTGGCGTACGCGGTGTTCGTCCAACTGCATGTACGAGCCAAATAAGGTAATGGAGTTATTATCATTGATCTTGTAGTCGATCGAGGCCATGGTGCCCAGCCTGCTGAGTTGCGACGAGTATTGTCGGTTATACGAGTCCTGGAAATTGGTCTCCACATTCTGCGAGTTGATATCCGGCGCCGGACCTACAGTATGCGTTTGAATAACCTGGAAAGTATTATTGCCGACATATTCGTTGCGATACGTTCCCGCGAAAACGACACCTAATTTGTTGTTCAGAAAACGGTCGCCAATGGTCAGGCTGGCGTCGGCATTTGGCGGGGGCGTACCTGTTTTGGTAACCAGGTTTTGATAAGGAAAATCGCTGATGGGGGCATAAGCGAGCGGCGGTAACGTTTCGCCGGGCGCTTTGGCGTGCACGGTATATGAATTAAAGCTGCTAAAGCCCCTATTGATGAATAGCTGGCTGTAACCGGTGCCGAAATACCCATCCACACGCAGTTTGTCGGGCGCCGTTTTCATTACCATGTTAACAACCCCTCCGGATGCGTCGCCCTCCATGTCGGGCGTTAATGTTTTATAGACCTCAATTTTCTCGACGAGGTCAGCCGGAAATATATCGAGGGGCACATAACGATTTTTGTTGTCGGGACTTGGTATTTTGATGCCATTGATAAGGGTTGTATTGTACTGTTTATCCATGCCCCGGATGATGGCGTGCTGGGCGTCACCTGTATTGCCCCGGTCGACTGATATGCCCGATACCCGGCTAAGGACATTGGAGACTAAAACATCCGGAGAGATTGCTATAAAATGAGCTGAAACGACGTTGAGCGTGTTATTCGAATTCCTTTCATCACTGCGCGCCGAGCTTTCGCTTTCCTTGCTGGCATGTTCGGTTATGGTAACTTCCTTCAGTGCCGTTGAATTGTCAACCATCGCGATATTTAGCGAAGTTGTTTTACCCGCCACAGCCTGTACAGTATAGTCCTGTGTTCTTTTGTATCCTACAAAACTTATGTGCAATTTATAGGCGCCGGCCGGGATATTCCTGAATGTGTAGGTTCCGTCCAGCTTTACGGTTGTATTGAAATGAACTTCGCCTTGTTCGATATGAACGGTCGCGCCTATAAGAGTTTCACCGCTTTTGGCGTCCGTAACCGAACCTTTGATCGTTTGCGCCTGCGCAAAATAGCAGAAGCAGGTAAGTATTAAACAGGCCGGGAGAGCTTTTAGTAATTGTAGTAAAGTTGATTTCATTAAATGGTAAAGGGTTGGGTAGTTAATAAATACAAAATGTTGACAGTCGCCCGGAAGGAAATTTATATTATTCGCATATCGGCACGTGCCCGTTTTGTGGTAAGAGGAATTGCTTTTTCTTCGCTGATCGGAAATTTTTAGCAGTACGGCCGTTTATCGATAAACCGATATGGTAATATACCCCTGCAAAAGGGGGCAGGCAGGTAAATAGGGGCTCCATAGCGCGTTGCATTTGGCGCAAATTCCCGCCTGAATTTTGGAGAAATTCTGAATTTTGGAGGCTTTAGAAATTACTTAACACAATGATTTACAAAATTTAACATTGCGCCAGCTTTGGTGCAATCCGGTTACTTTAAGGTAATATTGGGTTTATTCTACGGTAACGGTCAACCCTTCCTGCTGCAATATTTTGCGGTATATCTCCATCTCGGTGAACGAGCCTTCCAGCACCGCGCATTTGCCCTCGTTATGTACTTTCCAGGCGATCTTTTCGGCTTGCGATTCCGAGTAATCCAGGTATTTCATCATGCAGAATATGACGTGGTCGAAGGTGTTCACATCATCATTCCATAAGATCAAGCGGTGCGTTTCCTTAAGCGAGGTAAGGATCTCCTCGAGGGTTAAGGTTTCTTCCTGGGTTTCAGTAGCCATATCGTAGTCACAAAGTTACCCAAAAGGAACCACAAATCAGCGGAAGGATTGTCTGCGCGTTTTAAATTACGCGGTGAATGGTCAATAGTGAACGGTTAATCAATGCCGTTTAGTTAAGGTTTGACTACACCGGGTGGAAGGTTTGTAGAGAAAATAAGCATACAGAATGCCGTACCTATGGCACGTTAAATTGTTTAATAAACGATCCAATTTAAACTATCCATTCACTATTCACCATTGACTATTCACTACTCCACTTTATACCGGTAAACCGCTCGTCCCAATCGCCCGTTTTCGTCAATCCCCTCTATGGTGACGCGATAAGTACCCTTGCCGTCCGCATTGTAATATTCGATCCACGCTTTACCGTCCTTGCCGGTAATTATATTGGGTTTCCAGTACACGGTAATACGGTTATCGGCTGCTGAATTACGCGGACCTGTATGATCGTATTTCGGCGAGTAAAATTCCCGGGCCTTATAATATCCTTTTACCGTATAGTTGGCTATGTTCGGCTTGGACGTTATGCCTACGAAGTTGCCTTTTTTGGTATTGACCAATAAAAGGCCATTGTGCCCGTCATTTCCATAAATGGAGGTATAGTTGGAGGACTTTAATACTTCGACACTTTCCACGATCTCCGGCGGAAGGGCATTTAATGTTTCGTCGCTCACCAAAATACCATCCACCATAATGTTCAAAGGAACAGTATTGCCATCTGAGTACATGATGGGATAGAAGAGTTGCTTATCATAACTCCATTGGAAAAAAACGCCTGTCAGTTTTCCAACTAAACATTGGGCTACTGTAGGGCACGCCAGGTTTATATTTTTAAAAAGCACCACCTGGTCAGCATTGCCAGGGCCGTTCAGGTTCGTGGAGTTTTCGAGCAAAGGCTTAGTGGCCTTGATCGTTACGCCTTTTAATGCTTTGGCATGCCCGTTGGCCGGAATCTTGTCGGGAATGTTGCTTACCGGCTGCCTTGCCGGCGTAGCCGCCCGTATGATGACCGAGCTGTCGGTAGTAGCCAATATGCGATAATTTGGCAGTTGCGGCAGGCTGTCATCTACGGTAACGACCACATTCTGGCCGTTTTTCGCGGTGTGGGCCTGTATCTTGCACCGAAGGCTGTCGATGATCATCAACTTATCAAAAACAAAACGGCCGTTCTGATCGGTAACCGTATCCAGCATCATAAAGCCGCCCTGCGAGCTGAGCAGCGACACCTTTGCTTTGGCGACCGGTTTTCCGGCTGGAGTTTTTACGTGCCCTGAAACAGTCAGGGTTTTTTCCGGTGCATACCTCGCAGGCGTCTCGTCGCCGGCCAATATCTTTTTCCATTCAAAGCGGCGGTAGCCCTGTGTCAGCATCAGGATATCCAGGTCGCTCCTGGCCTCGGTGGTATTAGTAAAATAGTAGCCCGGTTTCTCGATGTATCCCTTCAGGTCGGATGTTAGTAATAAATGACTGAATATGGTTGGCCCGGTATCCCCATTGTCGTACAGCGCGGATTCGTTTACAACCGATGCCGACAGGCTGGCTGTAAGCGGCTTCCGGCCGCTGTCGGCAGCGTCAAGGCTGATCCTCACTTTCTGACGGGGCGCATAAGCTCCTGCCTTATCCGACTTAAGGGCCAGCCGTACCTGGTCATGAGGCTCAATAAATGCGATGCGCTCGTTTAACGGTTCGCCATCCGCCGAGAATAAGGTGAATTGCACAATACCCGCTGGAAACTTGCTTTTGGGTACAAGGGCCACGAGCGGCTCCGATGTTACTTTGCTTCTTGCTGTATAGTAAACCCGGCCGCCGGCCTGCGCGACCAGGTTAATCTCGCCGAATTGCTGCGGATCATTCAATATGCCCCGGCTGGCAGTAACGGTTACGCGTATGGTGCTTGAATCGGCATTGTTAATATTCATCACAAAGCCCCGGCCGGCTGCGGCCGGCAGGTTGACGACACATTGCGAACCATCGGCAAAAGTAACTGATGCCTTGTAGGTTTTGCCCTGTTCAGGCGTAAGGTAAAAAATGCCCATACCCAGGTGTTCGCTCTTAAAAACGGCAACCTGCTGCCCGGCATCATCGCTTACAATGCCGTTGGCATCGATACCCAGGCCACTGGAGGCTATCGCCTTAAATGCTACTTTGGAGCGAACGCCATCGACCAGGCTGCCGCTTTCGGGAAAGAAACGGATATCGGCCTGTTCGCCGGCTCTTTTGATACTGTCCTTCCGGGCCGACTGGGACGCCACTGGCAATACCGGTCCGGGTTTTAAAATCCTTATATCGCGACTAAAGAAATAATCAGGCCCGGCATTACGCATCCAGTTGGTGTAAGCCACGACGCGGTAATTGCCCGGCGGCAAAGTGTCGGCTAACGCAATATCTCCCCAGGTAAGCCCGCCGATAACAGGGAGCCGGGCCATTTGCCTGATCACACCCTTACCATCCGCTAGCACAACGTTCAGCACATTGCTGATGCCTGATGGTACGTGCTTGTCACCAGCGGTAACATAGGCCTTGAACCAAATCGTATCGCCCGGGGCATAATATGACCGGTCGAACTGGAGATAAACCTTTTCGACCGGGTTTTTGGCAGAAAAATTATCAAGGGCTTTTAAAGCTTTGGTCAAAAACGCGGTGTTGTCGTTTTGCGCTGACGACGTAATGCCGGCTAAGACCAGCCCGAAAAAGATAAGGTATGGTTTGATCTTCATAGCTGAGACTGTATGATCGTTAAACTAATTTACGATAATTATTCCACTTTGTACCGGCAAACCTGCCTGCCTATACGGCCCTGGTCGTCAATGCCTTCTACCACTACGCGGTATGTCCCTTTGGTATCGGCATTATAATATTCGAATGACGCTTTACCGTCCTTGCCTGTCATGATATTGGGCGCCCAGTAGATAGTCCTCCGTGCGTCGAATGGTTTGCTGTCAGTTTTCGGATGGTCGTATTTAGGCGAGTAAAAAATCCTGGCCTTGTGGTAACCCTGGAAAGGATAGGTGATCAGCCCGGCGGGGATCTTACTCGTTACATAATTTGGGTCGGCTTCGCGCCTGGTAGTAATCACTAATGCTCCGCCTCCCGCTATGCTATTGCCGTAAATGGATCTTGCTATGCCGCTTCGCAACACTTCTATACTGTAAATGTCACTTTTGTTAAGATCATTCAGGCTTCCCGGCGGAAGGACCATGCCGTCTACAATGATTGACATCGGCGCTCCGTTCCTATTGTTTGACGGCGTTCCGTCAGGACCGAAACTTACACCCATCACCCGGCCGTTAAGACAATCGGAGACGTTGATGCAATCGCCCATCTTGTCGCCCATAATTACCTGGTCGGCATTGCCTCCGCCGTGCAGGTTGGATGAGTGCGACATATCAGGTTTTGGGGATAATCTTTTAGCTTTGACGACTACTTCCTTTAGCACCGTCGTGTCCGTACCGGCATATTGCTTGGTGGTGATGACGACATAGCCTAATGGGTTTGGCCTGCGCAATATCGGATCGTAGCCTGAGGGATCGATAACCCTGACGGACTGAATTTCGTCCCACGAGTAATTTGGAAATTGCCCCACTATAAGAAGCCCGTCCAATACGAAGCTGCCTCCCCTATAGCCGGGCATCAGGGCCCGGATCGCGTCGCCCACTGTAGGATAGTTGCGTGCCAGGCTCATATTCAGGTTTCTTTCAAGCGCAGTTCCGTAGTTGTTGAATATATCCGGCTTGTGTTCCTTTTTAGCCGAAATCGTAACCCCTTTAATTTGTGTTCTGACCTTTAGCGAATCCTGCCTTAGCTGTTCCCTGTACTCCGCGATATTTTTGATCATTTCGGGGGTAAGATTACCTGCCAGCGGAACGTCATCCACATGGTCTTTGGCTATGCGCGGGTAGTCGGCTTGTTTAACATAAATGGCTAAGTTGCTGCCATTATGCTGCTTGCGGGCTCGTATTACAATCTTTCCCGTATCCGGCAGATCCAGCCCGGCAAACCTGAAATTGCCATTCACATCAGTTGTTGTGTCCGTTATCAGTCCCGTACTCGTAGCAAGCAATGTTACTTTGCCGTTCGGCACGGAGGCGCCTGAAGGCTTTTTCAGCGTACCCTCCAGTTGCAAATCGCTTTCGGGCAGGTAAGTCATTTTGGGCGATGGGTTGTTCAGCACCTCTTTCCATTCAAAACGCCGGTAACCTTGCGTCAGCATCAGCACATCCAGGTCGGCGCGTTTTTGGTCATTCACATCTGTAAAATAGTAGTTGGGCTGCTCGATATAGCCCTTCAGGTCCGAGGTCAGCAGCAAATTGTTAACGATGGTGCTTTCATCGTTTTCGTTACCGGGCAACCTGCTTTCGTTCACTACCGCTACCGACAGGCTGGCTATATTGACAGAACTATCTTTTTTTGTATCGACATCGATTCTTACCTTTTGCCGGGTCGTATATTTTGCCGATGGCGACGATAACTTTATGTGCAGGCCGTCGTCGTTACTAATAAAGGCAATACGCTCATTAAGCGGATCGCCGCTTTGCGAAAAAAGCGTAAACTGTGCTATACCTGTAGGAAACCTTTTTTTCGGGATGTTGATGGTAAACGAAGGCGCAAATAGCCTGGACTGCGTGGTAAAATAAACCTGCCCTGCCGATTGCGCCACTAAGTAAAACATGGCGTTTTGTGAGTCATGAAAAAGCACGTCGTTGGCAGCAATATGCACGTAAGCCGTGTCCGGGTTGCTGTTGTTCACCGTCAGGACAAAACCTTTTTCGCTTGCTTTAGGCAGGTCGGCTGTCAGCTTAACACTGTCGGCGGTAATAATGTTCGCCTTGTAATTTTTACCCGGTTGCGGCGTAAAGGCGAACACGCCCATACCCAAATGTTGGGTAGCAAAAGCTGCCACCTCGTTGCCATCGTTATCTGTTATGGTCCCGCTCACATCTTTACCCAAACCGGCTGCATCAACACACTTGACGGCCACTCTTGACCGCAGCCCGTTGACCAATCCACCGCCCTCGGGGAAGAACTGGATGTCTGGTTTTAATTCCGCCTTTACATGCGAAAGGCTGGAACTGACCGCAATAGGCCCTATAATCCTTACGCGCCGGTTAAAAAACCAGGCCGTACCAGCATTGCGCATCCAGTTAGTATAGGCCCTGATGTGGTAATTGCCCGGCTTCCACGCACGGGATACCGAAAAGTCGCCCCAGGTAATGCCCGCCGCCAGCTTCAGAACGCGGCGTATAACGACCGAATCGTTGCTGTTCACCAGCTCGCAATACAACACACCGCTCAGGACTGACAACTGATGATGCTTACCAGCTACGGTATAGGCTTTGAACCATATGGTATCGCCCGGATAATAATAAGGCCTGTCTAAGTGCAGGTAAACTTTTTCGGTAGGATTGGCGGTGCTGTATTTTGACAGTGATTGCGCAGCCTTTATCAAAAAGGAGCTATCGGTTTGCGCGTACGATACATGGCGCAACCCGATGAGTAATGGTATTAAAACAAATATCCTTATTCGCATGAGTAAGATTTAGCAAAAGCAAGTTACTAAATCTTTAGGAGGCGGCAATAATTTCAGATGACGAATATGTCAGAATTGTGTTAGAAAGCTGTTAGAATTCTTATGTCAATAGTCCATAGCAGAATGGATAACGTTTAACAGAATTAGCATAGGCCGTCGACTATGGTCTATGGACTCTGTCAGAACTTGTTCTTCCACATCATACTCTCTACCGGCCGGGTAGTAGGGTTGTTGTACTTGGCGTTGGACTTGGTGTTGTACAGCGTTTCTATCTCGCCTTCCACTACAAAATAGATCAGTTGGCCTATTGGCATACCCGCGTAAACCCGTACGGGTTGCGCTACGGATATTTCAAGGGTCCAGGTGTTGCAAAAGCCCACATCGCCCTTGCCGGCGGTGGCGTGGATGTCGATACCCAGTCTTCCGGTGCTGGATTTCCCTTCCAGGAAGGGCACATGGCGGTGCGTTTCGGTGTATTCCATCGTTACACCGAGGTACAGCGTATCGGGCTGCAGCACGAAGCCCTCTTTTGGAATCTCGAAACCATCGATCTCATTATGCACCTTCGCGTCGAGCACACGGCTGCGATAAGTGGCCAGGTGCTTGCCCAAATGCACATCGTACGAATTGGTGCCGAGGCATTCGCGCTTGAAAGGCTCGATAATGATGTTCCCGGAATCAATTTCCTCCAGGATCCTCTTGTCAGATAAGATCATATTTCCGCTGTGATAAAGCGCCTAAATTATAATTATTTGACATAAGTTTGCCATGCTTTTTGCAATTTTACTTTTATGGCGATAGCATACAAAAAGCAGGTCGATAGCGATACCGAATTTGCTCTTTGGAGGATAGAGGAGAAGGCCGAGGACCTGTATAAAAAGCTCCAGTTGGATGAGCATGAAAAGGCCTACGTGGAAAAGCTGAGCCTCGGCAAACGTCACCTGCACTGGCTGGCGGTACGCGTACTGCTGCGTACCATGCTCAATACTGACGAATTTATCGACTGTAAGATAGACAACCACGGCAAACCTTACTTAGTGAGCCTTCCATACCATATTTCGTTGAGCCATTCGTTCGAATATGCCGCGGTAATGATGAGCCGCAGTGCGGCCGTGGGCATCGACATCGAGCAGATACGCGGGAAGGTGGAACGCATTGCCGATAAGTTTATGCAGCCGTCCGAGATGAGATTCATCAGCGACGAAGAAAGAGTTAAGCACCTGTATGCGGCCTGGTGCGCCAAGGAAGCGGTTTATAAATGCTATGGACAGAAGGAGGTGTCGTTTGCGCATAATATTTCGCTGGAGCCTTTTAATTTTGTTTGTCCGGGAACGGTGAATGCTCACCTGGATAAGGGAGAGGTACATAAAGATTACAGGGTAGATTATTTGCAATACGAAGATTATATGATAGGTTACGTAAAGGGATAGGGATATGAAGAACAAGCAAGTACAGTTCCAGGATTGGGGCCTGATCGATTATAAAGAGGCCTGGGACAGGCAGGAGGTCTTGTTCGGGCAGACCGTCGAACAAAAAACGCTCATCAGGAATATGAAGATGGTTGCCGGGGGCGAGGAATGCCAGGACGATGCAATGACACCTAACTATCTTGTGTTTTGCCAGCACCCGCACGTATATACACTCGGCAAGAGCGGCAAGCCCGAGCACTTGCTGCTTGACGAAAAAGGACTTAAGGAAAAGAACGCAAGCTATTATCCCATCAACCGCGGCGGAGACATTACCTACCACGGGCCCGGGCAGATCGTCGGTTACCCGATACTGGATCTGGATAATTTTTTTACCGATATACACCTATACCTGCGTACACTGGAAGAAGCAGTGATCAAAACCCTGGCGGGCTACGGCCTCGAAGCCGGTCGCTACCCGGGCTACACCGGTGTATGGTTTGATGCTGATAACGACCGCGCCCGCAAGATATGCGCCATGGGTGTGCGCTGCAGCCGATGGGTTACCATGCATGGTTTCGCCTTCAACGTCAACGCCGACCTGGACTATTTCAAGAACATTGTTCCCTGCGGGATAGACGACAAAGATGTTACCTCGATGCAGCGTGAGCTGGGCCGCAAAGTGGACGAGGAAGAGGTGAAGCATCTGCTGAAAGGGCATATTGCAGAGCTGTTCGGAATGGAGTTTGAGCAGAAAGCTTAAAGACCAAAGCTTTTTGCCGTCTGCTCAGACTTTTAACCCCCAAAAATCACTTCAAAAATTTGTGCACGATCACCACGCCGCGCATGGTGTCCACCAGCGCATCATGACCGGTATATCTCATGATCTCGATGCCGCCGTATTTTACACCGTTGGCAATTTTGGTGGCGGTATTAACCATTTCGCCGTGAATTTCCAGCGGCAGCATAGGCGAGATGGAATTATCCGCATTGTGCCTGAATAGGTCGTCGAAATGCATGCGAAAAGCGGTGCTGGGAGTGCTGGTCGTATCGTTTGCCGCAGTGGTCGCTTTAGACTTAGTTTGACCGAGGGCCGCAAGGCTGCAAATGCCCAGCATCACTGTAATTAGCGTTTTCATGGTTGGGTAACTGGTACCGGAAAAACCGGTTCAACGCCGTTTTGTTTTTCCGCGCCGGGTTTCCTGTTATGGCGCAACCTGCATGTCGGCCGTTTCCGGATGGGGCACCTGCGCCGACCGGGCGGGGAAATATATGGTAAACGTTGTGCCTGTGCCGGGCGTACTCTTTACTTCCACCCTTCCGCCCATGGCTTCAACCTGGTAACGGGTAATGAAAAGCCCGATACCCTTGGCGTCGGCGTTACCATGAAAAGTTTGGTACATACCAAAGAGCTTTTCGCCATAACGCTTGAGGTTGATCCCCAGCCCGTTGTCGGTAATTTTAAAAGCTAACTCATTGCCCCTTCTGCCGGCGCTCAGTCGGATAAACGGGGCACGGTCGGGATGGCGGTACTTGATGGCATTGGTAAGAAAATTGAGAACAATACTGTCTATATAAGCAGGGTTGGCCCAGAGTTTAAGGTCGGCAGGAATATGATTAACAATGATGGCCTGATTTTCTTTAACCTGCTTATATAGCATGGAAATAGCCTTTTCGGCGTAGTCGTGCAGGTTTACCCACTCGTATTTAATACGACCCTGGTTTTGCGCGTCGACGATCTCACGCAGGTTGTGGATGCTTTCGGTAAAGTTGCGCGATATGCTGCGCAGGTAGCCCATTAGTTCCACACGTTCATCATCGGACTTCGCCTCGTCGAGGAAGCCAAGCACCGAGCTCAGGTTAAAAGCGTAAGTACTCAGGTTGTGTGATACAATATTGGCGAAGTTCAGCAAGCGATTGTTCTGTTCGCTAATGATCCGGTTGGAACGTTTAAGTTCGTTCTCCATCTGCTTCAGACGTGTCACATCGGCCACATGCGCAAAAAAGCCTTTGACGTTGCCCAGGCTGTCGAAATCAGGGAAGTAGTTGGCTATGGCGTTTCGCACTATGCCGTCCGGGCTGACTATCTCGCGTTCAAAAGTTTGCGGTTTACCCAAAAGCGCACGTTGTACGTAAGGGTAGTTCCGGGCAAATAACTCGGGACCCAGCAGATCCATCAGTGTCATCTGGTTTACCAGTTGCTGGCGGCTTTTACCAAACCAGTCCATATAAGCCGCATTGGCAAAGCGACATACCAGGTTCTTATCCCAGTATGCCAGCATGGCGCTGATGTTGTCGGCTACCGATACGCTCAGTTGGTCGCGGCAGGTGTCGGTGTCTTTTACGTCCATCATTTTCGTTCTTTACGTGGTTCGATGCAGGATCGTGAATGCGTGTCAATTGTTCTCAAATGTATGGGTCGGGTGCCTTTTAAAAAATGATGGTTATCATTTGCCTTGAGTAAGAGATTACGCGCAAGTGAAAAAAAAATAGTGACGCTGGTCATTACAGGGCCGTTTTTTGGTCGTTCGTTTTAGAGTAATACAGCAGCCGAACAAACCCGCCCAGGCAAAATTCGTCCGGCAATACAGCTATTTAACAATCTGACGCCCCATTAAATGTCGTATCTTCTTACATGAGATTACTTTGCCCGATTATTCTTACTATTGCCGCGTTCGCGGGCTGCACCAAAACCCGGACCGATACCTCAACAATTAACGCTATGGCCGCCACACCCGACTCGCTTTCTTATCTTGCATTAGGCGACTCGTACACCATCGGCGAGGCAGTGCCGAAGGACGAGTCGTTCCCGTATCAGTTGCGAACTGCGCTAAACGGCCAGGGCTATAACGTAAGCACGCCAACCGTCATAGCCACAACCGGCTGGACGACCGATAACCTGATCGACGCCATAAACCGCAGCGGCCTTAAAGGGAAGCATTACGACTTGGTTACGCTGCTCATCGGCGTAAACGACCAGTACCAGGGACTGAGCCAGGATAACTACCGGGTCAGGTTTCAACAGGTGCTCAATACAGCCTTGGATTTTACCGGTGGCGATAAAACCAAAGTATTTGTTTTATCTATACCCGACTATGGCGTTACGCCTTTCGCGCAAGGCAGGGAAGCGGAGATCGGTCCGCAGATAAATCAGTTCAACGCCGTTAATAAGCTGATCAGCACTGTAGCTGGAGTAAATTATTTAGATATTACGCCCATTTCCCGGCAGGCCGCTAATGACCCCAGCCTGATAGCTACGGATGGGCTGCATCCTTCGGGGAAGATGTACAATTTGTGGGTTGAGCAATTGATGCCGGTGGTTAAGTCCATAGTCCATGGTCCATAGTTTTGCACTGTTGGCTATGGTCTATCGACTATGGTCCATTGACTTTAACCAATCAGAATACTTCGTCTCCTCTGGCACATCGGTCTTGCTTTCAAAATGCAGGCTGTAGCCGTCGGGGTCTTTAAGCGAAACGTCCCACAGGCCGTTGCCAACAAAAGGCTCGTTAACGGTTATGCCTTTTTCGATGAACTCGTGGTAAAGCACCAGCGAATCGCGGCATTGGAACCAGAGCGACATACCGGCTCCGGGTTTGTCGCCCGCCAGGTAGGGTTTAGTTTCGGATATGCGGGATTCCTGCAGCATCAGCGGCCCACCGTCGCGCTGCAGCCAGCACCACTCTATTTTGCCATGCGGCGTCCAGGTATCCAGTATTTTAAAACCGAGGCCGTCGACATAAAATTTCAACGACGTTTCCATGTTCGACACCATGAGCAGGTTGACGCAGTATTGGACGTTGGGTTCCATGAATGTATGTTTACTGCATAAATTTAATCAATTCGGTTCATTGCCGTGTTGTTGTATTGCTGGATTGTTGTATTGTTAGCGATTCCCAGCTCAAAAAGCTTTGGTCTTTCCGCTTTTTGCTTTCAGCTGCAAAACACCTAACTTAGTTATCTCGATAATTAACTATCATGACCAACCGCCGCCATTTTATCAAACAGGCCGCTATGCTTTCAAGCGCATTTTCGGCTGCAAGTCTTTTTAATCGCGTTCATGCCGAGGAGTGGAATAACGCCGCCAAAAAGATACAGCACCTTACACCGGCCGAGGCCGCCCAGGACGAGGACTTCTGGACAGTGATCCAGCAGGCATACACGGTAAATCCCGACCTGATAAACCTGAACAATGGCGGCGTATCGCCCGCGCCGCTGGTGGTGCAGCAAGCCGTGGCCCGGTACAACGACCTGTCGAACGAAGGCCCTTCGTACTACATGTGGCGTATCCTTGACCAGGGGCGTGAACCGCTGCGCCAGAAGCTGGCCGACCTGGCAGGTACACTACCCGACGAAATCGCCGTGAACCGCAACAGCACCGAGGCGCTGAACACCATGATTTACGGCCTGCCGCTTGCTGCCGGCGACGAGGTGATAGGGACAAAACAAGACTACCCGCACATGATACAGGCCTACAATAAACTGGCCATCCGCAACGGTATTGTGTACAAGCAACTAAGTTTCAACTTTCCCATAGAGGACGACGCGCAGATAGTAAAGGCCTATGAAAACGCCATTACGACGAAAACCAGGCTGATACACGTAACACACATGATAAACTGGGTAGGCCAGATAATGCCGGTGCGCAAAATAGCCGACATGGCGCATGCAAGGGGTATAGAGGTACTGGTTGACGGCGCGCACAGTTTCGGCCTGCTGGACTTTAAAATACCCGACCTGCACTGCGATTACTTTGGCACCAGTCTGCATAAATTTCTGTCGGCGCCCATCGGCAGCGGCATGCTTTGGATTAAAAAAGAAAAGATCGAAAAAGTTTGGCCCATGGTATGCGGCGACAAACCCCACGACCCCGACATACGCAAGTTTGAGGACCTGGGCACGCGCAGTTTCCCTATTGAGCAGGTCATAGGCGAGGCTATAAACTTTCACGAAGGCATAGGCTCCAAACGTAAGGAGGAGCGCATACGCTACCTGAAAAATTATTGGGCAACCAGGGTAAAAGATATACCCAATGTAAAGCTGCACACCTCGCTGCGCCCGGAATTCTCATGCGCCATCTGCGGCGTAAGCATCGACGGGATGACGCCCGGCGAATTGGACAACACGCTCCTGGGCGACTATCGCATACATACAGTAGGCATTGTGTGGGAAAACATCAGCTGCGTACGTGTAACACCGCACGTATACACCCGCCCCAAAGACCTGGATAAACTGGTAACCGCCATTGAGGAAATAGCGGGAAAGGCAAAGGCGAAGGGTACGAAGTGAAGGTTCAACACGGAAAGGCCAGAACTCAAAGCGCGGCGGCTGCCCGATGGAAGCGTTTTGCTTTTTGAAAAAAAGCTTTCTGCTTTGTGTTGAGCTCGGGCATATTCATGCTACCAGCCTTACTGTGATTTCAGAAATTTATTCTCCAGTAATTGCAGATGTTAATATGTTAGTATTATTCTATTGAACGACATTGTATACCACGTTAACTTTATGTTAATCAGTTATATGGTTACTTTCGTATAAGTTTTTGTTTGGTTTGGTTAAATTCTGGAATTAGTCAGGTTGTGCGGCCTGGCTAATTTTTTTTAACGCAGCGTATCCCCTTTTTTTAGCTCTTGTTTCAGCGCTCTCCTCATGCGTCTTTCCTGCCGTCGTTGTTGCCGCTCAATTTTCTTAACCTGACGCTGTTGTTTTTTTAGAACCGATGCTTGCATTCGTACTTTTATATCTTGCTGCATTTTTTTGTTAACCCCTGCGCAAGGTTTAATTCCGGCAAACAGGGTTTGCCATATACTGCCCCAGAAAGGCACACCAGGCGGCCGGCGATAGTCCACAATGGCTACGCGCGGTTTCATGGCTGGCTTATCAGGATTGTCATGTTTGATGATGAGGAGGTTGGCGAATAATGAAGCAAAGAGCGTATGTTTCAGCCGGTCGTTTACGGTGTCGGCCTTAAGCACGGTTACTTTAAGATCATTGTAAAGTACGGAAACTGTTCCATGGGCACTTTTGGCGTTTGCTTGGATGTCGAAATCCATCTGTTTTACCGTACCCGAATTAAGTTTGATCAGCGCCAGGGGCATACATGCGGGATTAATGGATTGAAGGTCCATGGCGCCTACCCTTCCTTTATACGAAAAGGAAGCATTTGGGTCTGTAAGGTTAAAGACGAGCGTCGCTTCCAATTTTCCGCTCCCCATAACATGACTTGTCAGCCGGGCTACGCCGATGTTGTTTTTCTTCAGGCTGTCCGGGTTGGTCGTTACATTAGTGATCAGGCCCTCGGTATTGATAAATTTTACTGTGCCCGTTTGGTTCGATTTATTATTGAATTCCGTGTAGAATACATCCACATGATGCGCATGAATGGTATCGACCGTGATATTGGCGTTCACCTGGCGCAAGGCAAAGTGCGGAAAGCTTTTTATGCGGTCGGTGTTTTTGGGCGATTGTCGCGGGTTACCGAATATGGCTACGCTGCCGGTGCTCAACGTCATTGAACGTGCATCTACGATGCGGTATTTATGATAACTCTCATAATCAAAATGATCCAGTTGCAGCGAGTCCAGTTGTATCTTGAAACGGTCGTGATAGCTTTTATTAAAGAACACCTCGGCTTTTACAGGTTCCACATCCAGGCCTGTGATATTTAATCGCGATGTCTGGGTCGAAAGTCTGACTGAAGCCACTTTATAATTGTAAAGCCCGTTGGCCGATCTGCCCGAGAAATTATTTAATTCAGCGTCGATGTTTTTACAATAGAGCAGCCGTGACCGGTCAGTCTGCGTGGCTGAGTCGATCAACAGATCAGAAGCATTTATATTGAGTTCCTTTAGCTCGGATATCGCCAACTTATTGCCTGAATAATCATCATATTTCAGCTTGATGTCGCTCAGGACGATCTCGCCGATGTGGATCGATTTAAGCGACTTGGATATTTTCTGCCAGATTGTGCGCTTATCACGGATCGTGCTGTCCTTCGAGTGGTTTAGCTGGTAGCTGACATGCAATTCTGGTTCTTTCAAAGCAATCCGCCCTATTTCCAGCTTGTGGTGAAAATACAACTTAAAGGGGTGGATATGTGACAGCACTAACCGCTTTACCCGCATCTCGACCAGGTTGTTGGGCGCCAGGTGCCGTTTGCGCAGGCGGTTGTAGACTGCCGTATCCGGCTTTAAGGTGATATTATAAAAAACGATTTCGCCACGTACTACATGTAGTTTGGCATCCGAAAAATCGACGGTATAAAGGCTGTCACTGCTTTTTAATACGATCTTGCGAACTTCTTTGGCTAAAACCGGTGACCAGTACTTATTGACAAGCCAGGATAGGATAAAAACTAATGCGATTATCGTACAGGTTATGATCAAAGACCTTTTATGTGATTTTCGTAGTCTTACCTTCATTTGTTAGGATTCCGAACGGCCTTGGTTAATACAGGGATACCCGCAAATTGTTGATTTTAATTTTATTCTTCGTCATAAAAGAGTCGCGTTTTTACGAAACGTGACAAACTGTCACTAAAAATGTAATTATTGTTTATTTTTGCAATCCAATTTTATTTACAATGATCGATCTCGCAATCCAGGATAAGAAGCATGATGAGAACAGGCAGGGTGAGGCTTTGATGCTGGAACCGAAAGGAAAGAATGACGGCCGGAAGCTTTACATCGAAAGCTATGGCTGCGCCATGAACTTTTCCGACAGCGAGATCGTGGCTTCTATCCTGGCTGACAAGGGATTTGCGACCACGACCGATTATAAAGAAGCGGACGTGGTTTTTGTAAACACTTGCTCGATCCGCGAAAATGCCGAACAGCGCGTGCGCAACCGCCTCAAGGAATTTGCAGTTGCCAAAGTAAAAAATCCGGGTTTGGTTGTCGGTGTTTTGGGTTGTATGGCCGAGCGGTTGAAGTCGAAGTTCCTGGAAGAGGAAAAATTAGTAGACGTGGTGGTTGGTCCAGATGCTTACCGCGATCTGCCGGGCCTGATCGATAAAGTCGACGACGGCCAGCGGGCAGTCAACGTGCTTTTATCGCGCGAGGAAACTTATGCCGACATTAACCCGGTTCGCCTGAATAGCAATGGCATTAACGCCTTTGTATCCATTATGCGCGGGTGCGACAATATGTGCTCATTCTGCGTCGTGCCTTTTACCCGCGGCCGCGAGCGAAGCCGTGACCCGGAATCTATCGTGAGGGAATGCACCGACCTGTTCAACCGGGGCTATCGTGAAGTAACCTTGCTGGGACAGAATGTAGATTCATATAAATGGAAGTCAGAAAGTGAAGCTGAAGAAGACGCGGCAGTAAACTTCGCCAACCTGCTTGAACTGGTAGCTCGGATACACCCCGACTTACGCATCAGGTTCTCCACTTCGCACCCGAAGGACATCACCGATGAGGTGCTGTATACAATGAAAAGGTATGAGAACATCTGCAACTATATTCATCTGCCCATACAGTCGGGCAACAGCCGCATACTGGAGCTGATGAACCGCACTTATGACCGTGAATGGTATAAAAACCGCATCGATGCGATACGCAGGATCATTCCGGAATGCGGCATTTCGACGGACGTTATTACCGGTTTCTGCTCCGAAACCGACGAGGAGCATAAAGAAACATTGAGCATGATGGACTACGTGAAATATGATTTTGCTTATATGTTTATGTATTCTGAAAGGCCGGGCACTTTAGCGGCAAAACGTTATGCGGACGATGTACCGGAATTAGTGAAAAGCGCACGGCTGAAAGAGGTTGTTGCCAAACAGCAGCAGCACTCCTACGAACGTTTGCAGGCACAAGTGGGCAAAGTGCAGAAAGTGCTGATCGAAGGTTTTTCGAAAAAATCGGACCAGGATTACTGCGGGCGCAACGACCAGAATGCGATGGTCGTTTTTCCTGTAAGTAATAACTATAAACCGGGGCAGTATGTACGCGTCTTAGTAGAGCGCACTACAACAGCTACGCTGATCGGTCGCATAATTAATTAATTTGACAATTTGAAGATTTGAAAATGCGCTCTATTCAAATTATCAAATCGTCTAATCTTCAAATTAAATAATGGATATCCAGGAAATAAAACAACGCTTCGGTATCATCGGCAATTCGCCCTTGCTTAATCGAGCTATCACCATAGCAAACCAGGTCGCGCCGACCGATATTTCGGTTTTGATAACCGGCGAAAGCGGCAGCGGTAAGGAGGTTTTTTCGCACATAATACACCAGATGAGCCCGCGCAAACACGGGCCGTTCATCGCGGTAAACTGCGGTGCTATACCTGAAGGAACCATCGACTCGGAATTATTCGGCCACGAAAAAGGTTCGTACACCGGGGCTGTCGGCGAACGTAAAGGTTACTTTGAAACCGTTAACGGCGGCACGATATTCCTGGACGAAATTGCTGAAATGCCTTTGGGAACGCAGGCCCGCCTCCTGCGCGTGCTCGAATCGGGGCAATATATCCGGGTGGGTTCATCCAAAGTGGAGAAAACCAATGTACGCGTTATCGCTGCTACCAATGTCGACGTGTACGAGGCGGTAAAAAACGGCAAGTTCAGGGAAGATTTGTATTATCGCCTAAATACCGTTCCGTTGCGCATACCACCGCTGCGCGACCGTAAGGAAGATATTTATCTGTTGTTCAGGAAATTTACGGCCGATTTTACTGACAAATACCGCACGCCGCCTATTCAACTGGATGAGGAAGCACAACAATTACTGGTCAATTATTCTTGGCCGGGGAATGTGCGTCAGCTAAAGAACGTCGCCGAGCAATTGGCGGTGCTGGAGCGCGACCGGCTCATAACAGCGCAGATCTTACAGAATTATATTCCCCAGGAAGTCGCTGGCGGTCGCAACCTGCCTATGCGTCTCGAGAATCAACCTAAAGAGGATTTCTCTGAGCGGGACATATTATATAAGGTATTGTTCGACATGAAACGCGACATGGTGGAGTTGAAAAAGCTGGTCGCCGATATCATTGAACACGGCGGCGTTTCGGCCAGCTATGCGAATAATCCGCAGGCGCTGAATCAGCTATACCGCGATATCGAATTGCCCGGTGCCAGCAGCGAGCCACAATTTACCATCCAGCAGCCCGTTATAAGCAACAGCAATACGTCATTTCACGATGCTGAAGAAGTTGAGGAATCGCTTTCGTTGGTTGAAAAAGAGTCGGACCTGATACGAAAGGCGCTCAAGAAACATAAAGGGAAGCGTAAACTCGCCGCTAACGAGTTGGGTATCTCTGAAAGAACGTTGTACCGTAAAATAAAGGAATTAAACCTGTAGTGATGAAAAGGGTCGTTCTCATCCTGTTTTCCGTAGCAGCAATGGTATTGCTGTTCAATTCCTCATGTACGGTGAAGCTCACCGGCGCCACTATCCCAGATGGACTGAAAACTATCAACATCGAATATTTTGAGAACAACTCGCCGCTTGTTGTTAATTATCTCAGTCAGCAGTTTACGGAAACGCTGAAAGACCGGATACGATCGAGCACAAGTTTGTCTATCGTGCAGGGAGAGTCCGACGCTCGTATGTCGGGCAATATCACGAATTATACGATCGAACCGGTATCGATACAAGCCACCAATAACAATGTAGCCCCGATAGCAGGGGCGGAGCGTTTGACGATCACCGTCAACGTAACTTATTCGAACAATGCGGATAAACGACTTAATTTTTCACAGTCATTTTCTGAACACCAGGATTTTACCGGCGACATCGCGAACCAGGAGCGAGCCCTGATCACTACCATAAACAAGCAGTTGGTGGACGATATTTTTAACAGGGCTTTTGAGAATTGGTAAGCAATTAGTAGTTTCACCGACGTGGACCAACACCCCGATAACCGGCAGCACGAAGTTTTATGGAATTTATTGGCCGATCCGGCCGATAACGGTCAGTCTCATACTTATAACCTGCAGCGCCTGGTTGATGAATTTCCTCAAAGCGGGCTGCTGCATACCTTGCTGATGCGGGCTGAAAGCGGCGCGGGTGGTTACACAGCAGTCTATTCGGATCCGAAGGTACTTTACACCATCGTTAATTATCCTGAGAGCCTGGCCGAAGTGGATCAGCAGCAAATAGTCCAGCAGCTCGGCCAGGATGCGAAATATGCATCGGGCGTTGACTTCGCATCGGACCAGGACGCACCGCCGTTTAACCATTTTGATGCTGAGCCTGAAGAAATCATAGTCTCCCAACCATTAGCTGGAGCGAACGAAGAAATAAACAACATTATTGAGGATGAACCGGTTGTTCCCGAGCCGGTCATCGAGTTGCCTGGGGAGCAGCCTGAACCGATTATCGAAGAATTACATACCATCGAACCACTGGAAAGCGGCGATGAAGGCGATTATTTGATCGATGCCAGCGTGGACCTCGATATACAACCCGATGAAACAGGGGCCATAGCTGAGATTCCTGCTGAAGATCTACGGGCGGAAACCGAAACTGCGGTTTTCGAAGAGGAGGTACTTGAACCTGTTAATTACAGCGAGCGGCTCGCCGGCGATCAGGTTATGAAGGCTGAATTACCGGCCGAAGATCAAAGAACTGAAATCGGAACCGAACTATACGAGGAAGAAATCCCGGATTTGGCTTATGAGCATGTTGTCGTATCGGATGAAGAGAGCCCGGTAGCCGGGATAGATGCTGACGATGAAAGGGCTGCTGCGGTTGCCCGCGTTTACGGGGAAGAAATACCTGAGTGGCCAGGCGAGAATGAAGCTGTAATTGATGAAGAGGCAGTGCCGGCAGAAAACGAATATATTCCGCCGGCAGAAAATATTGACGATGATGTTTACGACGAAATCGTGGGTATCGAAAATATTAGCTTTACGCCGGCGGCCCAACAGGCGGCAACCCCAGCTGCTGAGGTAACCCCGTCCGCAGAAAATTCCTCAGACGAACAGCACGCTATATCCGAGGAAACGCCAATAGATTCGACCGCAAAAGAGGAAACCGATAAGCTGATAGCGGAAAACCTGGTTTCGAACGATTATTTTATTTTTGAAAACATCGCTGAACATGGGGCGGAGGAACCGGAAAGCGGCTTATCGTCATTCCGCGCGGTTGAAAATGGCCCGGAAGAGGGCGCAGCGACAGAGCATGAGAACGTCGTATCCAAATATGACGACGACAAAATGCCATACACCTTTATGTGGTGGCTGAATAAAACACGCAGGGAGCATGCCGGTGTTTATCAGCCGTTTAAGCTTGATACAACGCAGGCCATACGGTACCGCGCCGACGACATGCTGCAACAGCAGTACTATGAGAACATCTTCCACATGGGTACGATCGACGAGGTGGAAAAGGGCGCAGGGTCTCTTGTTGACTTTGACATGCAAAACAAGGAAGACAGGATCATCAAAAAATTCTTGACTGAAGAGCCGCAGATTAGTCCGCCGAGCAGCGATAAGCTCGACAATGAGAACAAGGCAAAGAAAAGCGCTGAAGACCGCGACGAACTGGTAACTGAAACACTTGCGCGAATTTACGTCGACCAGATGCTTTATCATAAGGCTATCGGTACATACAAAAAATTGATGTTGAAATTCCCGGAAAAAAGCCGTTACTTTGCCGACCAAATTGAATTGCTGGAAAGAAAAATCAATTAACACATAAAGACATGTATTTATTATTTATGATCCTGACCGTTATTGTATGTGTGCTCCTGGGCGCCATCGTGATGATTCAAAATCCTAAGGGCGGCGGTCTGACCTCGAATTTTTCAAGCTCATCGCAATTAATGGGTGTGCAAAAAACAGGCGATTTCCTTGAAAAAGGTACATGGATACTGGCCATAGCGCTGATGGTTTTGAGCCTGGCGATTAACATATCGGTAAAAGGCGCATCAGGTAATGCAAATCCTGAATCGCAAAAAATAGAAAATGCTTCGAAGTCAAGCGGCCCGGCCCCTGCGCCTATCAGCTTGCCATCGAATAAAAAAGGCAAATAGACTGTGCTGCTTGCAGCAATAAGGGAAAGGCTTTGGATAATTCCAAGGCCTTTTTTGACTACGCCCTGCTTGCGGGACTGACATGATGACATTGTGATATAAAATCAATGTTAAAAACTGCAAGCAACTTTAATCAAAAATGACAATTGAACAGTCGGCTATGCCAATTTTGGCCTAACGATGCCGTTGGCATAATTGATGTGGAAACAAGCACACACGAACCATTAATTCATAAAAATAAATTAGTATAACTATGGCATTGAACATTAAACCTATCGGAGACAGGGTAGTAGTGGAAGCTGCTCCGGCCGAAGAGAAGACCGCATCCGGTATCATTATCCCGGATACTGCTAAAGAAAAACCTCAACGCGGAACTGTAGTGGCAGTTGGCGAGGGCAAAAAAGACGAACCTTTAACTGTGAAAGCAGGCGACCAGGTTTTGTATGGCAAATATGCCGGGACCGAAATTACCTATGAAGGTAAAGAGTACTTAATTATGCGTGAATCAGACATTTACGCGGTTCTGTAACAATTTCTGAATTATTGAAGGATTGAATTATCGAATAGGTCCTTCAATCAATAATTCAATAAATCATTAATTCAATATTTAAAAGAACATGGCAAAGCAAGTAAGATATAATGTAGAAGCCCGCGACGCATTGAAGCGCGGCGTTGATATTTTAGCCAACGCGGTTAAAGTAACCCTGGGACCAAAAGGTCGTAACGTAATTATCGACAAAAAATTCGGCTCACCGGCAATCACCAAAGACGGTGTGACCGTGGCTAAAGAGATCGAACTGAAAGACTCCCTGGAAAACATGGGCGCGCAGATGGTAAAAGAAGTAGCTTCAAAAACTGCCGACATCGCTGGCGACGGTACCACTACGGCTACCGTACTGGCACAAGCTATCGTAGCCGCAGGTATTAAAAACGTAGCTGCCGGTGCGAACCCGATGGACCTGAAACGCGGTATCGACAAAGCTGTTGCTGCTGTGGTAAAGAGTCTTCAAAACCAGTCGCAGTCAGTTGGTGAAGACAATAACAAGATTAAACAGGTAGCTTCTGTTTCAGCTAATAACGATGAGCAGATCGGCTCATTGATCGCTGAAGCCATGGAAAAAGTTGGCAAAGATGGCGTAATCACCGTAGAAGAAGCAAAAGGCACCGAAACCGAAGTAAAGACGGTTGAAGGTATGCAGTTCGATCGCGGTTACCTTTCTCCATATTTTGTAACCAATGCCGACAAAATGGAAGTGGAACTGGATAGCCCTTTCATCCTGATCTACGACAAGAAAATATCCTCGATGAAGGAATTGCTTCCTATCCTCGAAAAACAAGTACAAACCGGCAAGCCGCTGCTGATTATTGCTGAAGACCTGGATACTGAAGCCTTGGCTACCCTGGTAGTTAACAAAGTTCGCGGTTCGCTGAAAGTGGCCGCTGTTAAAGCTCCGGGCTTTGGCGACCGCCGCAAAGCTATGCTGGAAGATATCGCTACCCTGACCGGTGGTATTCTTATCTCGGAAGAAAGAGGTTTCAAACTGGAGAATGCCGACCTTTCGTACCTGGGTACTGCTGAAAAGGTAATTGTTGATAAAGACAACACCACGATCATCAATGGTTCGGGCGACAGTGAAGAAATCAAAGCTCGCGTAGCACAGATCAAATCGCAAATCGAAACCACTACTTCGGATTACGACCGTGAAAAACTGCAGGAGCGTTTGGCTAAATTGTCGGGCGGCGTGGCAGTACTATATGTAGGCGCCGCTACCGAAGTGGAAATGAAAGAAAAGAAAGACCGCGTTGACGACGCCCTGCACGCTACCCGCGCTGCTGTTGAAGAAGGCATCGTTGCCGGCGGTGGTGTAGCATTTATTCGTGCCGTTGAAGCTTTAGCAGAAGTTAAAGGTGCTAACGAAGACGAAAATACGGGTGTACAAATAATCCGTCGTGCTATCGAAGAGCCGCTTCGCCAGATCTGTGACAACGCAGGTATCGAAGGCTCGATCGTAGTGCAGAAAGTTAAAGAAGGCAAAGCCGATTTCGGTTACAACGCACGTACCGACAAGTATGAAAACCTGATCGGCGCAGGTGTTATCGATCCTACTAAAGTAGCTCGCGTAGCGCTGGAAAATGCAGCATCTATCGCAGCTATGTTGTTAACCACCGAGTGCATTCTTGCCGATGAGCCTGAAGATGAAAAAGCAGGCGCAGGCGCTCCTCCAATGGGCGGCATGGGCGGCATGATGTAATTTGAGCAGAAAGCCGAAAGCTTAAAGTCCAAAGCCGGGCAAACTAGCGGCGGACGGACAGATGGAAGCTACAGACTGACAAGAAACCCTGTATGAAAAAACATACAGGGTTTTCTTTTTTTCTGAACCATCGTTTTGTCAACCGGCTGTAAAGGCAGCGTCATGAGTTAATCAAATGATTAATTTTTTTATTGATTTGGTTATTAAGGGGCGGATATTTGTTAAAGAATGTTAAACACCGGTTTTAGGCATGACAATTGAAATACCGGTGATAATTACTGCCATGAAAACGATCAACGAAAAAACGAATCACCTAAGGGCCCACTTGCTGGAATGGGTGCTGGTCAAAGGCCCCGAATTATTTATCGCCATCTACGGTAAATAATTAAATCTGCTTACTTTTGGCTCATCTTATGAAGCCGGAAGAATTCTACCACCAGTTCCACCTTTGGCTCGTTGCGAACGGCCAAACTTACATCTTCGGCTTAATTGTATTAATTATAGGGCTTTGGGTCATCAGGATCATCAAGATGCGCCTGCGTGCCCGGATGGCCCGGAACCGGCTGGATTCGGCACTCAGGCCGTTCTTTCAAAGTCTCACCATTATTGCGCTGTACGTACTTCTTATCCTTACGGTGTTTAAAATCATCGGGTTTGAATTAAGTTTTCTTAGCGCTATCGTTGCGTCGTTTGGCGTTGCTGCCGGCCTGGCGTTATCGGGCACTTTCCAAAATTTCGCAGGCGGTGTGCTTATACTTATGCTGAAACCCTTCAATGTTGGGGACGATATCATAGCGCAGGGACAAGAAGGCGAAGTAAAATCTATTCAGCTTTTTTATACCGTGGTGATGACCTACGACAACCGCCAGGTGATCATTCCAAACGGTAAATTATTCAATGAAGTGATCGTCAACATCAATCGCGAGCAAAAACGCCGGGTCGATTTTGAACTGAAGCTGGGCTATATTGTGGAAGTCGACCAGGTGAAAGACATTATAGATAATGCGATCAAAGCGACCAAAGGCATATTGCATAAGCCGGTGCCTGTCGTTGGTGTTATTGCGCTCGAGATCGACGGTGTCAGGTTTACGGTAAGGGTATGGGTAAACACCAGCGATTACCTGGGCGTTAAGATAAGGCTTCAGGAACAGATCCTGAAAGACCTGCGCCAAGCTGATGTAAAACTGCCTTCACATCACCTGATATTACCTGGGACATGAAGAGTAAAGTAGTGAATAGTCAATAGCCGATAGGGATATTGCAAAAGATTGACCATTCACTATTCACCATTGACTATTAAATCTTTTGCCGGGCCTTAAGCTCGAGGTAACGGTTGATCGTGTTCACTGTCAGGTTTTCTGGTGTGCTCAATATCGATTGTATCCCGTGCTTTGCCAGTTCCTTAACGATCAGCTTTTTATCATAGGCGAACTTTTCCGCTATGGTTTTGACATAAATCTGCTCTACATCGCGCGCAGGTTTTTCGCTCAGCGCCTTTAGTTCGGTATTTTCAAAAAATACTACTAACAGGAGATGAAATCTGGCGATACGCTTCAAAAAAGGCAACTGTCGTTCCAACGCCGGCATGCTTTCGTAATTGGTGAAAAACACTACCAGGCTGCGTTGCTTAAGCACGTTCCGGATTGTCGCATACAGCAACTCCATGTTAGTTTCCAGGTAGCGCGTTTTCTCCTTATACAACACTTCCAGTATCCGGTTCATCTGCACGGCTTTCCTGTCGGCAGGCAACACCGAGCCTATTTTTTCAGCTGCAGTGATCAGGCCGGCTTTGTCCTCTTTCAATATAGCCACGTTTGAAAGTACCAGGCTGGCATTAATGGCATAGTCGAGCAGGCTCAGCCCGTCAAACGGCATCTTCATCGCCCGCGATTTGTCGATCACACAATACACATGCTGCGATTTCTCATCGGTATACAGGTTGGCCATCAGGTTGCCATGCCTGGCTGTAGCTTTCCAGTTGATGGTACGAAAGTCATCGCCTGCTACATAATTTTTTACCTGCTCAAACTCGAGGCTGTGACCGACGCGCCGTATCTTTTTTATGCCGAATTCGTTCAGCCTGTTGGAGATAGCCATCAATTCATATTTTCGCATTTGCAGGAACGACGGGTATACGGGCAGTATCTCGCCTTGCCCGAAACTATACCGCCGGCGTATAAGCCCTAAAGGCGATTTTACATATACCCTTACCAGGCCGAACTCGTATTCTCCCCGTTTAGTGGGTCGCAAAAAATAGTTGATCAGTTTATTCTGCCGCGGCTTAAGGGAGGTGCGGAATAATATGTCCCGGCGTTGAAACTGGAAAGGTATCTCGTCGATGATGCCGGCGACAATGTTAAAGGGATAATAATTTTCGATATAAATGCTTAACTCGTTGTCGTCGCCGTTGCTTAACCGTTCAGGGGCAAGCCGTCTTGCAAAAACACCTTTCGACGTACGGTAAAGCATCATTGTATCCATTAAAAACAATGCAAGCAATACCCAGAAGGCCAGTTCGGGTAATATCCCCAGCCATGGGAAAAAGAATGAAAACAAAAAGAATACGACACAGCCTGTTATGGCCATAAAAAGCCGGTTGGTTAAAAAAAGATCCCTGTAAAACAGCCTGAAGAATTTTTTCACTATCTCGGTATCTCGATTTTCTGAATGATCTGTTTTAAAACATCATCCGTGTTTACACCCTCCATTTCCTTATCGGGCGTAAGCATGATACGGTGCCTCAGCACATGCGGAACCACCCAAACTACATCGTCGGGCGTAACAAAATCGCGTCCTTTAATGGCCGCGAGCGCTTTCGCTGCATTTACCACGGCCAGCGATGCACGCGGCGACGCCCCAAGGTAAAGCGATTTATTGTTACGCGTTTCCTGTATCATCTTTGCCACGAACTCCAGTATTTTCGGTTCGACGTGCAGGCCCCTTACCTGCTCACGCAGCGAAATAATATTGGTCTGCGATAATACTGGTTTAATATCGGCGACCTGTTCGGCAGCTTTCTTTTGATGCTGTTGTGTAATAATGGATATCTCTTCCTCGAGCGAAGGGTATTTTACTTCGATCTTGAACAGAAACCTGTCAAGCTGCGCTTCGGGCAAGCGGTAGGTACCTTCCTGCTCTATCGGGTTTTGCGTGGCCAGCACGATAAAAGGCTCGTCCATCGTATACTTCTGCCCGTCGATGGTGATCTGCCGTTCCTCCATCACTTCGAACAGCGCCGATTGCGTTTTTGCGGGCGCCCGGTTGATCTCGTCGATCAGGATGATGTTGCCGAATACCGGCCCCGGCCTGAACTCAAAATCGATGGTTTTTGGATTGAACACCGATGTGCCCAGTACATCGGACGGCATCAGGTCGGGTGTAAACTGTATGCGTGAGTATTTAGCATCTATCGCTTTTGCGATAAGCTTGGCTGTCAGTGTCTTAGCTACACCTGGAACGCCTTCTATCAGCACATGGCCATCGGCTAATACGCCCGCGATAAGCAGATCGATGGTGTCCTGCTGCCCGATTATGACCGTGCCTATCGCGCCCTTTATTTGCTCCACCGCTTCGTTCAGCCTGCTTAGGTCGGTACGCTGTTTAAATATTTCTTCTTCCATAATTATCCTGCTTTGGTATAAAATTCTTCGGTTAGGTTATTGAGTAATATCAGTTCCTGATCGTTGACCTGCGCCTGCACACTAACATAATTGATATGGTTTACTAGCCGCGTTATAAAGGCGTGGTCGATACCAGTTTTTTGCGAAAGCCGGTCGATCAATTCAGCATCGAGCGGATTTGTGCGCAGAAAATATTTGCTCCGTATGTGCTCCAGGAAGTAAACAACTTTCTTTTGGGCGATATTCAGGTTATTGCGCTGCTCATAATAAACCTGGCCCACTACGTTCACAAAATCTACGGTCGAATTTTTGAGCGGCTCGATGACCGGTATAATGCGTTGTCGGCGCTTTATCTCGTAAAACACGAAAAGCAGCAGGCTCACAAGCGTAATGTAGTATGCCCATTGCAGGGCCGGATGGCTCAGAAAAACGCGCACCGGCGACATGTTCTCCGATATGTCCCTGTTTTGATACTCGTCCCAATAAATATGCGCTTTTGCAGGGAGATAGGATAAAGCCTTCGCTGCATAGTCGGCCCCGGAAGTATCCAGCAAGCTTATATTGCTAAACAGTAGTGGGTTGGGGCATAAGTACAGGCTGCCTTTCCCAAACTTATAGCACAGCAGGTTGCTGTTGCCATTGGCATTTTTGCCAAGTACTACGGCGTGCACCGTGTCGAACTTATAAAAATATGAGTCGGCCAGTGAAAGATCGAACTGGTAGTCGTTGTCTCGCCGCAGGTTACTGTTCGAAAAATTTATGCCGACTTTCTTACTTGAATATTCGTACCCTGTTTCCAGCTTTAGGGTATCCGTCAATACCTGCCCGAAAGTAAATGCCGCAAGGAAGACCGAATTGCCTTTACGGACATAATCCATCATTTGCTTATAGTCGTACTTGCTCAGGTCGACCTGGCCGGATATAACCAGGTAATTACTGACCGGCACGGGCTTGTTATGAAAAAGATCGTAAAAGTTGCTGTTGGTATTGCTTATACTATCGCCGGGAAAGAGCTGGTGGAGTTGGTTGTAAAGAATAAAAGTACCATAAGGAATTTTGTGTTTGTAAAACAGCGTACGGTCCCAGTTAACCGGCAACGGCTTGTTGTATTGCGCTACAATATACCCCACCAGCAAAATGGATGCTACCCAGATATATATTTTAAAATCCTTCATGCCACGTGTTTATTAAAGTCGTGGAACGATACGCTGATGTCATTATAAACCGGCCTGTCGATCAAAAATTCACCATACCATACATATTCAAACTGCCTTGTAAGAAACCGGAATGCCAAGCGCTGGTCGTTGTTCGCCAGTTCGTTCACATAATCGCTGTTAGTTTTATCGATCTGCCATTCGATCAGGCCGGCATCGCTCAACTGCTTCAGGCATTTCAGGTAAAGCAGGCGTACCGCCAGGCGGTAGTTATGGTTAGCCAGCGCATGCTCTATCTCTTCATCAAATTTGATCGCATTGATATCTTCAACAAATTCAGAGTATGGGACAGGCAGTTGCTTCGACCTCCGCCGGAAAACATTTTGCATATCTACCCCGATTAACCGGAAAACCAGGAAAACTACAGCGGCGCTGCCCAATACAATAAGCAAGTATTTAAAAAACACAGCCCAGAAAGCGCTTACGCTGCCGCTTTTTTTTGGCGACGTGGACTTAAATATACGCCTCGCCCAGTTCCAGAACCAGCGCCAGAAACGGGTCCATAGCGTAGGCGCAACTACATCTTCCTTGTATTTGAACTCAGGCTGCTTGCTGTATGTCTTTATTGCCGCTGTATCCATGCGCCGCACAGTGATAATGGCAGACGAATCCTCGCGCAGTACCGCTGGTTTCTGATGGATGGGCTTTTGTGTGATGCCAAGACAGGCATTCGCCATCAACGCAAAAAATACCAGGTATAAAAAGCGGTACATATCAATATTCTTCGGGCATTAAATTGATATCGGCATCGGTTTTGCCGAACTGGTCCATACGCTCTTTCAAGCCGGTGCCGTCCTTGCTTTCGGTAAGATTGAAATAACAAAGGCCGGCTGCAATTACGATGATGATATCGAAAATCGTAGCTACCTGCTCCAGCACGATCGTCAGTATCCTTGACGTCAGCCTTGCCGCATCGGTGCTTAAAAACTGCGAGTAAATATTGGCATAGCCAAGAATGACAGCCGGGAAAACAATGGCTACGCGGGCCACATACCAGATAATACCCGTTATGATCAGCGCGCCGAATGTTACCCACCAGTTATTCCTGATGAGCCTGAAGCTTTGGTTAAAAGCATAGCCAAAGCTGGTGTTCTCGACAATCATGACCGGTGCCACCAGCGAAAAAACTACGCCGAAGTAGATGCCCGGGATTATACACATTACCAGGCCCAGGGCATTGATAACGAGCAGCACAAGACTTGCGACGAGTACTCTTAAATAAAAAAACTTAAAATAGCCCCACATTTCTTCCGTGTCCGGGGGAGTGTTGCGTTTAGCGCGGTATAAAGTCATATAACACAAAATCGTCACATGAATAGCCGTGTATTCGATGAACAGGAAACCCAGGTTTATGAAGTAGCCGAGGTTAAATATCCTGAAAGGACCGCGGTCGGCATCGAAGCTGTTGGGGTCGTATACGGTATGCGCGATTTTCAAATAACTAATAATAGCCGTTGCTGCGGTGGCGACCATAAAGAACCCGCAGAAAATAAAAAAGTATTTCATCAGGTGCTTAAAATTCTGCCTGATAAAAACAAAAGTGTCATTAATGATCTCTCCAAAATCGCGCGGCTTTAAAAGCTCAATCCTCCTCTGCATACCGGGTTTGATTTTTATAAAGTTTATTCGGGTATATGATCACGTACCATACGATAAAGGTCAGCGATAAAGCAAGGATGCTGACGCTGAGCCATCGGGGCATCCCGGTGTGACGGGTTACAAAACCTTCAAAAAAGGCCGCTACGATAAGGATCGGTATAATGCCTATTGCCAGTTTGGCGCCATCCTTCGCCCCTTTTTTTAATGACACCAGGCGCGTATAGGTCTTCGGGAACAGGAAGCTGTTGCCCACCACCAAGCCCGCTGCGCCGGCTATGATGATAGACGATATCTCCAGCGTGCCATGTATCCAGATGACCAGGACCGACTGCAGGCCCAAATGCTTGCTGAAAAAATAGTATTCGAACGAGCCGAGCATAAGCCCGTTATAAAACAGGTTAACAATCGTCCCAACGGAAAATATGATACCGCTCACAAACGTGCGCAACGATACATAAATATTATTCACAGCGATCTGAAAAAACATCGTAAACTCGTTGCCGCTTTTATAGACCCCAAAAGGATCGCCCTTGGCAATGTTCTCGTTGGTCATGTCGACGTATTCCGGACCAAGTATTAATCGTACAAATCCTTCGTCGTATTTGGCCGACAATGCGCCCATCATGCAAAAAATGAGAAAGAACACCAACGAATAAAGCAGCTGCTTCTGGTAGGTCTTAAAAAGCAGCGGCAACTCGAATTTCCAAAACTCGAAAAGGCGGTTACGTTTTTCAGTTTTGTTCCTGTAAATCGATTGGTGCAGTTTGGACGCCAGTCCGTTCAGGTATGCCGTGGTTTTGGAATTGGGGTAAAAAGTTTTGGCATATGCCAGGTCGTCGGTTATTTGTATAAAGCGTTCGGCAACCTCGTCGGGGTCGGTAGTTGGGTTTTGTTCAAAGCCTTTCCACTTTTCAGCGTTCTGCTTTACAAACAATGGCTCGCGCATCGAATTGCCTGGGGTTTAAGAATGGCTTAAAATAAGCACAATAATTTTATCTTTCAACTAAAAAACTATATTAGCGCAACGATAAATCTTTTCATGCAAACCATCAGGATCACCACATCGCAGAATATAGATATCGATTATGAGATAGGCGGGCTGGGCGAACGTATTGTAGCGCGCATTATCGACTATGCCCTTTTTATGCTGATCATGATCCTGGGACTCATCGTCGCCAACATGACACATACGAGCCTGAACGAATGGAGTCCAGCGGCGGTTATCATGCTGATCATCTACGCCTCGCTGTATGTGTTTTATGACCTGGTGTGCGAGATATTCATGAACGGGCAGAGCGTGGGAAAAAAGGTAATGAAGATCAAGGTAATTAGTCTCGATGGCGGGCGCCCAAGCGTTAGCCAGTACCTGCTGCGCTGGCTTTTCCGTATTGTTGATTTTACTATAAGCTTCAACTTTTGTGCGCTGATATGCGCGGCGGTAAGTGAAAACAACCAGCGCCTGGGCGATATCGTAGCCGGCACCGTGCTTATCAAAACCAGTCCGCGCACCCAGATAGGCAGCATTGTTTTTATGCCCGCACCCGCCGGTTACGAGGCCGTGTTTAAGGAAGCCGGCCAGTTAAACGACCGTGACATTGAGCTCATACACGACGTCATAAACAATTATGTAAAAACGGGCAACAACGTGCTGGTTTATGAAATGGCCGACAAAGTGAAGCGGCACCTCGGTATCGCCGTCCCTGCCGGTATGAACAATATGATCTTCCTGCAAACCATTATCAGGGATTACAACTTTATCAGCGCGCAAATGGACGTGCTGTGAGAGTCGATCGTCCATAGCCTATGCAGAATTAATAAAGTTTAGCGTATGTAGCTATCGACTATGGTCTATTGACCATGGACTCCTTGATAAACATGGTACATCTTCACCCCGTAACTCACCAGTACCATCGAGCCCACAATAACAAACAGCGTCTTCTTAACCACTCCTGTTTTTGTGTCCAGCTTAAATATACCATCGGCTATACCGTAGGCGAAGAAGAGCAGCAGGGGTATGGCGGGCGGGTACAGCGCAAAGCTCTGATGCATATCGCCCTGTAGCAGCGCCAGTACCGACCGCTGGAAGCCGCAGCCGGGGCAGTCAATACCTGTAAGGTATTTGAAAGGGCAGGTAAGCAAATGCCCCTGGAGCCATTTGAGCAAACCCAAATGAAAGCAGGGGGCATGTATACTGGTACAGACTAGCAATTCTTTTATACTTGCGGCGCTGCCGGTGGCGGAGGCGATGGAGGATTGAACGGATCCTGGTAGCCTTGTGCCGGATTTATTGGTCTTAAACCGCCTGCTTCGGCAGCGGACGGACCTAAATATTTATAGTTACCGAATGCAAGTATAGGGTAAAAGACGATACCCAAAAGCAGCAGGCCTACCGTAAAGCCCTCGCTCTGACCGAAACTTTTGCTCAGCAAGTTTATTGTCCAAACAAGAAATACAATGTTAACGCAGGGAATCAGGAACAGGAATATCCACCAAATAGGCTTGCCTACAATCTCCAGCAGTACGATCGTATTATAAATCGGGATAATAGCAGCCCAACCCGGCTTGCCCGCTTTTTCAAATATCTTCCAGTGAGCAATGATCATGATTACCGAAATAATAATGATTGGGATGATAAAGGCCGCTATCAGCGCAAACATGCCGGCTAATACACCAGGCGAAGCATCGTAATTGTCCATAACGTAAAGGTTGTTTGTTGTTAAAGTTTTGGGTTAGTTGAATGAAGCTAACAATTAATTCCGTGATTAGCAAATGTTTTTCTGGTCGGTAGTCGATGATCCCATGGTGTATGGCAGATTTCGGATAGGTTAGCACGATTGACCATAGACTATCGGCTATGACCTATGGACTTTCGCATATTAACTCCGTACCTTTGCATATCCAATGAAGCGCGAACAAATCTCCGTTTACGACATATTTAAAATAGGCATAGGCCCTTCCAGCTCGCATACCCTGGGTCCCTGGCGGGCGGCGCAAGCTTTTGTTCAACTGCTGGAGGAGAGCGAGGTACTATTTAAGGTCGGGGGTATCAAAATACTGCTTTACGGTTCGCTGGCCAAAACCGGGCACGGGCACGGTACGGATGTGGCCATTCTGCTTGGCCTCAGCGGTGACGACCCGGTTACCTTCGACGTAGCGACTATCGAGAGTAAGATACACACCATTAAAACCACCGGTCGCCTGCACCTGGGCGACAGCCGGGATATACCCTTCAGCGACGCGGACGACCTGCTGTTCCTGTACAACGAGGTGCTGCCCTTTCATCCCAACGCCGTAACCTTCCAGGCTTTCCTGGCGGATGGCAAAGCTATCTCCGAAACTTACTATTCCATCGGCGGGGGTTTTGTGGTAAATGAGGGCGGACAGGCGCAAAGCAAAGGCGAGGTCGATCTGCCCTTCCCCATCGAAACCGCCGGCGACTTGCTGCATTGGTGCATCAAAACCGGGTTAAAGATTTCGGAAGTGGTGCTGGAGAATGAAGCCGCCTGGCGCGGCGAGGCCGACACACGCGCAGGCATTCTCAACATCTTCCGTGTAATGAAGGAGTGCATGTACCGCGGCTGCCATACCATGGGCTACCTGCCCGGCGGCCTAAACGTGGCTCGCCGCGCCGCTAATTTGAACCGCAGGCTTATCGGCGACCACCACTACCATAACTACGACGAGTGGGTTGAGGCCATACGCCAAACCGGAGGCAACTTCCGCAACATACTCGACTGGGTGAGCTGCTTTGCCCTGGCCGTTAACGAGGAAAATGCCTCCTTCGGCCGCGTAGTTACGGCCCCCACCAACGGCGCCGCGGGCGTGGTGCCGGCCGTGCTTCAATACTTTATCGCGTTTTGCGACGGCTATACCGACGAGAAAATCATCCAGTTTCTGTGCACGGCCAGCGAGGTGGGCAGCATATTCAAAAAAGGCGCTACGCTGAGCGCGGCTATGGGCGGCTGCCAGGCCGAAATTGGCGTATCGTCGGCGATGGCGGCGGCGGCGCTCACCGAGTGCCTCGGCGGATCGCAAAAGCAGGTGCTGATGGCGGCCGAAATTGCCATGGAGCACCACTTGGGCATGACCTGCGATCCAATTGGCGGCCTGGTACAGGTACCCTGCATCGAGCGTAACACCATGGGCGCCATCAAGGCTATTACTGCCTCGCAGCTGGCTCTGCAAACCAACCCCGACCAAGCCAAAGTAAGCCTGGACGCCGTGGTAAAAACCATGTGGCAAACCGCCCTCGACATGAACTCCAAGTACAAGGAAACCTCGGATGGCGGGCTGGCCATTAATATACCGTTGAGCTTGCCCGAGTGCTGATTTTGGTCCATGGCTGATGGTCCATAGCCCATGACCGATTTCGAATACTTTAGCACAAATGGCCATGAACTATGATCCATAGGCTATGAACCAACTTATAATAATACCTATTTTCCTTCAACTATAAATCCATGAACATGAAAATTTAGCAGAAGCGACATGGATTGACCATTCACCTTTGACTGTTGACCATTGACCATGGCACTACGCTTCAAACCCGTTTGTTAGGGGTAGCTACTAAAAGAATTACGCCGCCGATAACGAGTATGCCGCCGGCATAGGGCGGCCAGTTGACCGTATGCTTTTTATTGGCCGACACCTGTATCGGCCCGGCGTCGATCACTTTTTCCTTTTTGGTATACGTAAACCCGGTCCATATCAGCATGGCTATACCGGCTACTATCAGGATGATTCCAAGAGTTTTCATAAGCGAATGATTTTACATTAAACTGTTAACCGGTAAAAAAGTTCGCTCCAGCTCGGTGGCGTGGGTGATTGTCGGCACAACGGCGCAGCAATAGGCGCCGCGGCCAGCGTCCGTTTCCACCGTAGGCACTGTTTGTGAATATCTACTGCTCAGCCGGCGTATCTCTGCCGTAGGTAATATCGGTGGCCCTGAGTACGCGGAATGCCGTATCAAGCTCGAAATGGTATCTTTTTAATTTTTTGTGCCCTTGCGAATCGACACGGAAGGAATAGTCAAGCGTATAATAGGTGAGTTTTTTGTGTTCAATGTTGTAAAGATCTCTTTCGTTGCCCGGCTGCAGGTCGGGCCGCTGGAAGTTTTCGCTGTCGACGTACCTCTCCATTTTTTCTTTGTTGTCGCTGCTGATATGGGCATAGTTAAGCGATGAATCAAGCGGTGTAGTATAGCGGTGTGTTTCAAGCGGTGAGAAGGCGATGCTTTGAAGCCCTTTCGGGTCGAGGTTTTCGCGGATATATTGCTCGGCCGAGCGGTTGGCATCGTTCTGCTGCGCTGAATAAACGCAGGCAGCACAAAACAACAAAGCGAACGGCAATAGTTTTTTCATGACCGGAAAACGAAATTAAGAAGAATTGGTTTGAAATTAGCCGCTCAACGCTTTGCAAACCTCCTTAACGGATTGATCCAGCGGCTTGAACTTAAAGTCGATAGCCTTTAGAATCTTGCTATTGTCAAAATTTCTTTCATGTGACGCGGCTTGTGCCGAAACCTTGTCGATCGCAGGGGGTTTCCGCGTAAAAAGCGAAGCCAACTTAGCCGCTCTCCACGCCGCACCCATCATCCATGGCTTAGCGAGGATCGCAGGGGGCTTTCTACCAAAGTTCTCAGCTATTTCGACTGTAATATCCTTATACGACCGATTTTCGGCGTTGATGATAAAACGCTCGCCGGAAATACCGCTGTCCATCAGCGCAATCATGCATTTAGCCACGTCTTCCACATCGACAAACCCCATGCTGCCGCCGGTATAGAATCTCAGGCCCTTGTGCACGGTCTCGAACAATACGCCGCTGCCTTCGGTGCCTGCGCTGGCTCCAATGATGATCGATGGGTTGACGATCACTGCGTCCAGTCCTTCGGCAATGCCCCGCCACACCTCCATCTCGCTCTCCAGTTTGGATATGGCGTATCCATCGTTTTCGGAAGTTGGATCGAGGTAATGTTTTTCGGTGATCAGCTCGCCCGGCCTGGCATTGCCCACTGCCGCTACCGAGCTTACGTGCACCAGCCGGCAACCCCGCTCCAAACACAGGTTGACGAGGTTGGCGGTTCCCGTAACGTTGGTGTAGATCATAGGCTGCTTATCGGCTTCGCGTAGCGAAACCCAGGCGGCGCAATGGTAAACCTGTGTAATGTCGTCTAGTGCATCTTCAAGTGAAAACAGATCGAGCAGGTCGGCCTCAACCCATTCGATGCTGCTGCTGAACGGTTTTAACAGGCCGGGTATGGTGGAAGTGTTGCGCTTAGTGCAACGAACACGATGGCCTTGCTGGGCCAATAGCCTGGCAACTTCAGAACCAAGAAAACCTGTTGCGCCCGTAACCAGGATCATTTTAATGTGCAAATATGCGGATGTGCAAATGTGCGGATAGATGAGCAGTTGTGCAAATGCCCGGATATGTAACGGCAGGAGTTGCTTTTAAAGCATTATTGGCAGTTTAGGACGAAGCCCATCTCTTTTTGATTATTCGTTCCGCCGCATAAATGCTATGACAATGATTTTTTGCCGGGGCTTTATTCATTGCTGTTATGGTTTTAGCGGTGTTTAAAAGTTGGAGAGAATCAAATGGTTTTAGCCTCAAATTAACTCCTGGCATTTTAAAAGCGATTAGGCCGGATATGCAAATGATTCAATAAAATTTCCCTTAAGACAAAAAATCTGCATATTCGCACATCAGCACATTTGCACATCGATATGTCGTTATCCGATTTTTTCACACCCATCGACCTCCGCAGGATAGCCCCGCAGAACGGCTATTACAGCAGCCATTTGGGCGAAAAGATCGTGCACTATTCCGTCGATTTTCCCGACCTGGAACAACCGGCGGACATAGCCATAATAGGCGTGCAGGACGATCGTAATGCGGTAAACAATGCCGGCTGTGCACTGGCGCCCGATCACGTGCGCGAAAAGCTATACCAGCTTTTTGAAGGAGGATATAAAACCAGGATTGCCGACCTGGGCAATATCAGGCAGGGGGCCAGTATTACCGATACTTATTTTGCGGTAAAGACGGTGGTGAACGAACTGATCAGGAAAAATATTTTTCCGCTGATCATCGGCGGCGGCCAGGATATTACCTACGCCCAGTACATGGCGTACGAGGACCTTGAGCAAAAGGTCGACCTGGTGGTTATCGATCCGCGCTTCGACCTGGAGGACGACGGCTATATCGATACTACAGAAACCACCTCGACTTCGTACCTGAACAAAATATTTCTGCACGAGCCCAATTACCTGTTCAATTACAGCAACCTGGGTTACCAAACCTATTTTACCAGCAACGAAAGTTTGCGGGTAATGGATAAATTATATTTTGATGTGCACCGCCTCGGCGAGATAAGCGGGCAGGTGACGGTAGCCGAGCCGGTAATTCGCAATGCCAGCATGATCAGCTTCGACATTGGCGCCGTTCGTTCCTCGGACGCTATGGGAAATGCCAATGCCGGCCCTAACGGATTTTATGGCGAAGAAGCTTGCCAGATTGCCCGGTATGCCGGTTTTAACGATAAGTTGAGCTCGATTGGATTTTATGAATTTAACCCGGCTTACGACAGCAACGGCCAAACGGCGACTTTAATGGCCCAGATGGTGTGGTATTTTATCGACGGCTTTTACAATCGAAAGAAAGATTTTCCGCTCAACCCCAAGTCGCAATACCTGATCTACAAAACCAGCCTGAAGCACGACGACCACGAGCTGGTATTTGTTAAAAGTAAGAAATCAGACCGCTGGTGGATGCAGGTTCCGTATCCGGCAGGCGGCTCGATGAATGAGCGGTTTCACTTGGTGCCCTGCCGGTACGACGATTATAAAACAGCGGTAGCAGGCGAAATGCCCGACCTGTGGTGGCGTACTTATCAAAAACTCAACTGAAATAGTTCAATAACTCATTGGTTCATTGGTTCAATAGTTTATCAGTAAGACGAGGACTATAATAAAACGACATGCAATGAGTTACAATACCCTGGGGATCTTGTAGTGGTGATATAAAGAAAACAAAAACTTCTGCTATTTTAGCAGAGCTTCTGTTACAGTAAAAAAAGGGTGGTTTTGCAGACCATCCAACTTAAATCAAACGCTTGCATTAAATTCATTGGAAGATCAAAGCAATGAACTAATGATCAGGTAAACAAATGAACGAAAAAAAGTGATGAAGAAATTGTTTGTTGGTTTGCTGCTTGTGCTGCCATTATTGACAATGGCGCAGGTACCCCAGCCTTTTACGGTGACGGGCAAGTTTGGCAACGTGAATGCTAAAATTTATATGGCCTACCAGTTAGGGTCAAATAAGGTGCTGGATTCGGCACAGATAGCGAATGGAAGCTTTGAGTTTAAGGGCGACCTGATCTATCCGACGGCAGCCGTGCTTATCGTGGATTACCACAATGTAGGCGCTCAAAAGCTCGACACCAGGACCGCTGATAAGCTGGTGTTTTATCTTGATAAAGGCACGACCAATATCACGAGCCCCGATTCGGCATACAAAGCCACGATCAAGGATTCGCCAATAAACGACCAGTACAAGCAGTTGGTCGCGATAGGCAACGATGCCAGCGCCAAAACTACGTCGATGATGACCGAGGAATTAAAAAACACCGACACCACCAATTCAAACAGCGCTGACAGGCAAAACCGGCTGCAGGCTAAATTGAAGATCATACAAAACGAGTACCATCAGAAGCTGAAGGATTTTATCATCAGTCACCCGGATAGTTATTTAAGTCTGCTTACGCTCGGCAACCTGGGCGGCCCCACGCCCGACCCGAACGAAATACTGCCGCTGCTGGACGGTTTGACCAAGGAACTACAGGACACCGAAACGGCCAGGATATTGCGCGACGAACTGGAAAAGCTAAAAACCGTTTCGATAGGCGCTATGGCGCCTGACTTTGAACAGACCGACACGCTGGGACACCCGGTACGGTTGTCGTCGTTCAGGGGCAAATACGTATTGCTCGATTTCTGGGCGTCGTGGTGTGGGCCGTGCCGCCAGGAAAACCCTAATGTGGTACGGGTTTATAACGAGTTTAAGGATAAAAATTTTACCATCGTCGGCATTTCTCTCGACCGTTCTGACGGCGCGTTTAACTGGCTGAACGCTATACGGTCCGATCACCTGACCTGGACGCAGCTTTCCGACCTGAAGTTCTGGAATAACGCCGTGGCGCAGCTTTATTTTGTGCAAAGCATACCCAAGAACTTCCTCATCGACCCGACAGGGAAGATCATTGCGGAAGACCTTCGCGGCGACGACCTGGAGTCGAAGCTGCAGGAAGTGCTGGGCAAATAAACTGCCAGGATTAGACTGTTGGGTCAGAGATTGGTTGCCAACCTGGTCGATTCGAAAATTCAGCGAAAGTAAATCCGAAATCCGCATTCCGCATTCCGAAATTCTTAGTAATATTGATTTCTCAATAAGTCGGGCATGAAAAAAATTCTTTTTGCGGCCATCGCATCCTTACCCGTTATGGCTTTTGCGCAGGACGGCAAATACACTGTTCAGGGTACGGTTGGTTCCTATAACGCACCCGCTAAAATGTACCTTCAATTTGAGCAGAAGGGAAAGGTTGTCACCGATTCGGTCACACTCAAAGACGGTAAATTCTTCTTCGACGGAAATGTAGATGACGAACCGGTTAATGCGTACCTGGTGCTGAACACGAAAGGCACAGGGGCCAATTATAAGGACTATAAGTCGATCTATCTCGAAAAAGGCGTTATCAATATTAACGATAAAGATTCGGTAATGACGGCCAGGGTCGACGGGCCGAAAACCAACCAGGATAACATCCGGTACGATGCGATGATGAAGCCCATCAATGCCCAAGAAGATGCTGTAGATACCAGGAAAAAGAATGCCACTGACGAACAGAAAAATTCGCCGGCTTTTCAGCACGAAATTTTCAACGCCGAAAAAGCTGCCGAAGCCAAAGAGATGGCGGCAGATAAAAAATTCATACAGGACAATCCCGATTCATACATCAGCCTGAACGCCCTGGAAATGTTTGCCTACTACTCTGATTACGCTGATATAGCACCGTTATATAACGGCTTATCGGACGCTGTTAAACATTCAAAAGCCGGCAAAGCATTTGGCGAAAGGCTGCCCAAACTAAAGGCAGTAGCCATTGGCGCCGAAGCGCCCGAATTTACCGAAGCAGATACCAGCGGTAAAATGATCACCCTTTCATCCTTCCGCGGCAAATATGTTTTGATCGATTTTTGGGCATCCTGGTGCGGCCCGTGCCGCCGGGAAAACCCAAGCGTTGTGCGGAATTACAATTTGTTTAAAGACAAAAACTTTACGATACTCGGCGTTTCGCTCGACAGGCCGAACGGCAAAAAAAGATGGCTCGATGCTATTCACAAGGATGGACTGACATGGAACCATGTCTCCGACCTGCAATTCTGGAATAGCAAAGTAGCAGGGCTATATGCTGTACGGGCTATTCCGCAGAACTTTTTGATCGACCCCAACGGCAGGATCATCGCACACAACCTGATGGGCTTTGACCTGGAAAACAAGCTGACTGAAATTTTTGGTAAGCCAGGCGTAGAGAAGAGTAAGTAGTATTTGGTCCTGAAGCCCGCATGAGCCGGAAAGTACGAAAGAAAACCTTATGATCATCTTTCGGACATTTCAGCTATAATAAATAAAATCTAATTTGTTCGTATATTTATCGTATGATTAGAGAGGTTGTAGTTCCCGATAAAAATGTAGTTTCCGTTTCGGTTCCGGATGAATATATAGGCAAACCCGTGGAAGTTATTGCATTTGCGCTGGATGAAAGCACCAATGTATCAGATAAAACAAGCCCTACATTTAACGCCTTGAAAATTGATACTTTAAATTATCGTTTTAACCGCGACGAGGCAAATGAGCGGTAGTGTTTTCCTTGATACAAATATTCTAATATACGCCTATTCTATCACTGAACCGGACAAGCAGTCAATTGCCCGTAATCTTCTTTCAGCAAATCAGATTTTTATCAGTACCCAAGTTTTGCAGGAGTTAGCCAATACTTTGAATAAGAAATTTAAGATTAGCTGGCAACAGGTTGGAGAAGTTTTATTGGAATCTGCAAACAACTTCAATGTTTTTAAAAATAATGAGCTGACAATCTCTGAAGCCTGCAAAATAGCAGCTAAATACAAATATTCATTTTATGACAGCCTAATCATATCGGCAGCGCTGTTATCAAATTGCAATATTCTTTATTCAGAAGACATGACTCACAATCATTTGCTTGAAGGAAAATTAAGGATAATTAATCCTTTTGTTTGAATTTTTCTCTGGCTCCCGGACTACAACAAATCAAACCCAATATCTCTGCGGAAATACATGCCGTCCCAGTAAATGCGGCTTGCATCAGCTGTTGCCTGCTGTAGTGCGTTAAAAAGATTATCCTGCAAAGTGGTTACCGCGAGTACGCGCCCTCCGGTTGTAATGATATCTTCGCCCTGTTTAGATGTGCCGGCATGAAATACGATAGATTCATGCACATTTTCAATGCCGGTTATCACCCTGTTTTTAAGATATTCACCGGGGTAGCCGCCTGCGACGATCACCACTGTGGCCGCGGTTTTGCCTGAAATGGTTAAGTCTTTTTTATCCAGGTTGCCTTCGGCGACGCCAAGCAGCAGGTCGGCAAAGTCCGAATCGATCCTGCGTATTACGCTTTCGGTTTCGGGGTCGCCCATGCGGCAGTTGTACTCGATCACATAAGGCTCGCCGCCGCAATTCATCAAACCGATGAAAATAAAACCTTTGTAAGGAATGTTTTCTTGTTTCAACCCTTCGATGGTTGGGATGATGATCCTTTCCTCAACCTTTCTCATAAACAGCCCGTCTGCAAAAGGCACAGGCGAAACGGAGCCCATGCCGCCGGTATTGAGGCCGGTATCGCCTTCGCCGATGCGTTTGTAATCTTTGGCCTCGGGTAAAATTTTATAATGCTCGCCATCGGTCATCACAAAGACCGACAGCTCGATGCCCTGCAAAAACTGTTCAACGACCACTTTCGAGCTTGCATCACCAAATTTGGCGTTGGTCAGCATTTCGGCAAGCTCCAATTGTGCCTCTTCCAGCGTCAGGCAGATCAGCACACCCTTGCCTGCAGCCAGGCCGTCGGCTTTTAAAACAACCGGCAGCCCCGCTGTTGCAAGATATTCAAACCCTTCCTGCAGCGTGTCGCGTGTAAAAGTTTTGGAAGCGGCGGTCGGAATATTATGCCGTTGCATAAAGGCTTTTGAAAAATCCTTGCTGCCTTCCAGTTGCGCGCCTTCTTTTTGAGGGCCTATAACCGGAATGTGTTTGAGCTTTTCGTCCGCCAGGAAAAAGTCGTGAATGCCTTTTACCAGCGGTTCTTCGGGCCCCACCAGCACCAGGCCGATACTGTTTTCCAGCGCAAACTGCCCGATGCCTTCAAAATCCGTTACCTTAATATTCACGTTCTGCCCGTATTGCGGAGTGCCGGCGGTACCCGGTGCAATAAAAAGCTTGCTGCAGATGGGGCTTTGCGATATCTTCCAGGCGAAGGCGCTTTCCCTTCCGCCCGAACCGAGGAGCAGGATGTTCATGCGGGCAAATGTAGAATTTAATGTGCAGAGTTTCGATGTGCAAATTTCAAATGTGCGGATGTGTAAATGTCTGTGAAATGATTATCTAAAAATCATTCGCACATCTGCATATTTGCACATCTGCACATTCACACATGTCAAAAAGATTTGAAAAATATCAAAGGCTGCCTGTTTATAAGAAAGCGGAAGAATTACTCGAATTAGCGGAAGCTATAGTTGAGGCAATAAAGGAAGATGATGAGAAAGAATGGCTTTCGGGCGAGATTGTTGGCAATGCAATGCTAATACAGGCTAAAATAGCAGGCGCCGAAGGTGGCGGACTTTATTCTTTACGCATGGAAAATGCCGTATTAATAAAGTATGCCGTATATAATATGCGCAATGCTGTAATTAGCACTGAAATGTTCGGGCTGAATAACGAAGATTACGTGAACCTGATGCGGGAAAAAGTAGAAGAATTCAGAATAGAGTTTGTGGCCTGGATACGCGGCTTTGATAAAAGCTATGATATTCCCGATAACTGGGCCATCCGTTACGATACCAGCACGCCCGAACAGGAAGAACTGGAAAAGCTAATGTTCGATGATGATAAATTTGACATGGACGACCCTGATGAAGATGACTTCGACCCGGATGATTTCGACGAGGATTGACACTCATCAGCACATCCGCATATCTGCACATTCGCACATCAAACCTTTCGCCTTTCACCTCAAAAACAGTACCTTTGCCTGCCATTATGGCCTTAACTAAGTCACTGGCTTAATTGTTGACATGGTAGGGCAAGAACGATTTATATTATGTTGGAATTTATCAGTAAGCTGTTCGGCAGCAAGTCGGAACGCGACTTAAAAACTATAACGCCGATAGTTGAGAAAATAAAGGAAGAATTTTCGAAGCTGGAAGGCATAAGCAATGACGAACTGCGTGCCAGGACGATATCCTTCAAAGACACCATAAAAGAAGGGCTCTCCAATATCGATGCTGAATTACAGGGTCTTAAAGATCGCGCGGAGAATGGTCTGGACATGGACGTCAGCGAAAAGGTTGAGCTCTACCGCGAAATAGATAAGCTGGAAAAGGATCGCAATAAAGAGCTCGAAGTTATATTGATGGATATCCTGCCGGCCGCCTTCGCCGTGGTAAAGGAGACTGCCCGCAGGCTGAAAGAAAATAAAACGCTGGAAGTAACCGCTACCCAATTTGACCGCGACCTGGCCGCAAAGAAGCCCAACGTAATTATCAAGGGCGACAAAGCCGTTCATCATAATACATGGTTGGCTGCAGGAAACGAAGTGACCTGGGATATGGTGCATTACGACGTGCAGTTAATAGGCGGCGTGGTACTCCACCAGGGTAAAATCTCCGAAATGGCTACTGGTGAAGGTAAAACGCTGGTGGCTACCTTGCCTGCGTACCTAAATGCATTGGCTGGCCAGGGCGTTCATATCGTGACGGTTAACGACTACCTGGCACGCCGCGACTCGGAATGGATGGGTCCCCTGTATGAATTTCATGGGTTATCGGTTGATTGTATAGACAGGCACGAACCGAACTCGGAAGCGCGCCGCAACGCCTACCTGGCCGACATTACCTTTGGTACAAACAATGAGTTCGGTTTCGACTACCTGCGTGACAATATGACACGCAGCCCCGAGGAACTGGTACAGCGCAAACTGCACTACGCCATGGTGGATGAGGTCGACTCGGTTTTGATTGACGACGCACGTACGCCGCTGATCATTTCGGGACCGATACCACGTGGTGACGAGCACGAATTTTATGAACTGAAACCGCGCATAGAACGACTGGTAAATGCTCAAAAAACATATATCAACGCGGCGCTCAATGAAGCTAAGAAAGCTATTGCCGACGGCAAAACCGGTCCGGACGAAGGCGGTATGGCGCTGTTACGGGCTCACCGCGGTTTGCCTAAGAACAAGGCGCTGATCAAATACTTGAGCGAAGGCGGTAATAGGCAGGTGCTGCTTAAAACCGAGAACTATTACATGCAGGACCAAAGCAAGGAAATGCCGAAGGTTGATGAAGAATTGTTCTTTGTTATCGACGAAAAGAACAACCAGGTTGAGCTGACCGAAAAAGGCATCGAGCTAATCACTGCTGCGGGCGAGGACCAGCAATTCTTCGTGATGCCCGATGTGGGTACCGAAATAGCTGAGATAGAGAAATCGGACGTAAGCAGCGATGAAAAGATCGCTCGAAAGGACAGCCTGCTGCGCGATTTTTCGATCAAGTCGGACCGTATACACTCGGTAAATCAGCTTTTGAAGGCATATACCCTGTTTGAAAAAGATACGGAGTATATTGTCGACGAAGGCAAAGTTAAGATCGTTGATGAACAGACCGGCCGTATCCTCGACGGGCGCCGTTATTCTGACGGGTTGCACCAGGCAATAGAAGCCAAAGAGAACGTAAAAGTAGAGGACGCTACACAAACTTTTGCAACTGTAACCCTCCAGAACTACTTCAGGATGTACCACAAACTTTGTGGCATGACCGGTACGGCCGTTACGGAAGCCGGCGAGTTCTGGGAAATTTACAAGCTGGATGTGGTTGAAATACCAACCAACACGAAAGTGATACGCGATGACCGGCAGGACCTGGTTTATCGTACCGTCCGCGAAAAATTTAATGCCGTAGCCGACGAGATCACTAAGCTGACCGAGGCGGGTCGTCCTGTCCTGGTAGGTACTACCTCGGTTGATATATCAGAGTTACTAAGCCGCATGCTGAAATTACGCGGCATTAAACATAATGTACTGAACGCCAAGCTGCATCAAAAAGAGGCCGATATTGTGGCCGAGGCCGGTAAGGCCGGTACAGTGACGATTGCTACCAACATGGCCGGTCGTGGTACCGACATCAAACTGGGCCCGGGGGTAAAAGAAGCGGGTGGTTTAGCCATTGTAGGTACAGAAAGACACGAATCGCGCCGTGTCGACCGCCAGTTGCGCGGCCGTTCGGGACGTCAGGGCGACCCGGGTTCGAGCCAGTTCTTTGTATCGCTTGAAGATAATTTGATGCGCATATTCGGTTCGGAAAGAATATCCAACCTGATGGTGCGCATGGGCATCGAGGAAGGTGAGGTGATACAACACTCGATGATCACCAAATCAATCGAACGGGCGCAGAAGAAAGTAGAAGAAAATAACTTCGGTATCCGTAAACGCTTACTGGAGTACGACGACGTGATGAACTCGCAGCGTACCGTGGTTTATTCGAAAAGAAAGAACGCATTGTTCGGCGAACGCCTGGAGGTTGATATAAACAACACGGTTTACGACGTAACTGCCGATGTGGTAACGGAATTTAAGGAATCGAATAATTACGAAGGCTTTCAGCTTGAAATCATTCGTGTATTTTCAATCGAACCGGGCATCAGCGAGGATGAATTTTCCTCGACGAATATTAACCAGTTGATCGATAAGGTGTTCCATGAAGTGACCGCCTTTTACAAGCGCAAAGCTGAGGGTATTGCCCAGCAGGCTTATCCTGTGCTGAAGGAGGTATATACTTCCCGGGGAGATATGATCGAGAACATTGTCGTGCCGTTTACCGATGGAATACATGGGCTGCAGGTAGCTGTACCGCTGAAGAAAGCGGTGGAAAACAAAGGCGCCGAGGTATTTAAGTCGTTCGAAAAGAACGTAGTGCTTTACCTGATCGACGACGCCTGGAAGGAACACCTCCGCGAGATGGACGAATTAAAGCAGTCGGTACAGAATGCCGTTTACGAACAAAAGGACCCCTTATTGGTTTACAAATTCGAGGCGTTCGAGTTGTTCCGCTCTATGCTGACCAATGTGAACAAAGAGTTGGTGAGCTTCCTGTTCCGCGGCGGCATACCGATGCAGCAGGCCGAAGAAGTTCGCGAGGCAAGACCGCAGCCCAAAACGGACATGAAGAAGATGCGTACTTCTAAACCCGAATTGGTGCACGAAGGCAACGGCGTTCCAATGGAGGATACCCGCGAGCTGCAAAAACCGGTGCCGGTGCGCGTTGAGCAGAAGGTAGGCCGTAACGATCCATGTCCATGCGGCAGCGGGAAAAAATATAAGAACTGCCACGGCGCAGGAATGGCATAAAGCATTTTCGGAGTTCGAATTTTTCGCTTTTTGATTTGTTTTAAGCGGAGCTCAAGAAGGCTTCGCCGTTTTCAATTTCGGATTTATGAATTATACAGCATCCATTACTAAAGCTATTTTGCGCGTAACGGGATGCTGTTTTTTTGTGCTTTTACTTTTCGGCACGGCATCAGCACAAACCCGCGGTAAGGTTGAGGTGGTAAAAGATCCGCGGATCGATACATTGATAGCCCGGAGGGCCGAGCTGAACAAGTCTGTCGGCCTCGACCAGGTGATGGGCTACCGGGTACAAATCTTCGCCGGCTCCAATCGCCGGGAGGCATATGATGCGCGGGCTAAATTTCAACAGCAATTTCCCGATATTCGCAGTTATATTATTTACAACGAACCCAATTTTAAGGTCCGCGCCGGCGATTTCAGGACCAGGCTCGAGGCCGAAAAATTTCAGGACCAGCTAAAGAAATTGTTCGCCGGCACATTTATTATAACCGAAAAGATTAACCCGCCCAAACCGGATGCAGATGAATAAAGAAAAGATACAGGAGCTTTCCCAGCATATTTTTAACGAGGTAGTCGCTAACCGCCGCCATCTGCATACACATCCGGAGCTTTCGTTTGAAGAAAAGCAAACTTCAGCTTTTATAGCCGCGAAATTGGATGAGTTGGGCCTGGAATATCAGCACATGGCCGGGAACGGCCTTGTGGCACTGATCAAAGGGCAAAAGCCTTCGGACGGGGTGGTGGCCCTACGCGCCGATATGGATGCGCTGCCGATTACGGAAGCTAACGACGTTCCTTATAAATCACAAAACACCGGCGTAATGCACGCCTGCGGGCACGATGCGCATACTTCGTCGCTATTGGGCACCGCAAAGATTTTGACGGAATTAAAAGACCAATTCGCCGGAACAGTGAAACTGATCTTTCAGCCGGCCGAGGAAAAACTGCCGGGCGGCGCCAGCCTGATGATCAAAGAAGGCGTGCTGGAAAATCCCAAACCGCAGGCTGTGCTCGGTCAGCATGTGATGCCACTGATCGAGGCTGGTAAAGTAGGATTCCGTTCCGGGAAGTACATGGCCTCGACGGACGAGATATACGTTACCGTTAAAGGCAGGGGCGGGCACGGCGCGCAGCCGCAGCAGAATATCGATCCTGTGATCATTACGGCGCACATGCTTACGGCACTGCAAACCATTATCAGCCGTTACAACGATCCTAAAAGCCCCTCGGTGCTGTCATTCGGCAAAGTGATCGCCAATGGCGCCACCAATGTGATCCCAAACGAGGTTTACCTTGAAGGCACGTTCCGTACGATGGACGAAAAATGGCGCGCCGACGCCCACAAGAAGATGAAGAAAATGGCCGAAAGCATTGCCGAAGGCTTTGGGGGCAGCGTTGATTTTAATATTATGAAGGGCTATCCGTTCCTCATTAACGAAGAAAAACTGACGGCTGCAACGCGTGCTCATGCCGAGGAATACCTGGGTAAGGAAAATGTAGTTGACCTGGATATCTGGATGGCCGCTGAAGACTTCGCTTATTACTCGCAAGTGGCCGACTCCTGCTTTTACCGCTTGGGTACACGGAACGAAAGCCGTGGTATCATCTCTTCAGTACACACGCCAACCTTTGATGTGGAGGAAGATGCGTTTAAGATCAGTACAGGTCTGATGGCGTATCTGGCGCTGAAGCAGTTGGGGAATTGAGATTACACCGATTTTTTTATTGCTCGGCAGCTTTTTTAATGACCCTATTCCTTTCCTTCAAAAGTCGCGTCATATACCGGGTTAACACGAGCAAGTTGAATAATCTACCAAAAACTCCCAGCGGCGATTCGAAAACAAAAATGTCTTTCATGATCGTATGACCATTGGCTTCTGAAAAACGATGCTCATGACGGAAACTTTTAAAAGCGCCTTCGACTAATTCATCAACAAAATAATTCGGACGGTCATATTCCGTGATCTTTGAAGTGAGGTTTTGCCAGATTCCGAAATGCTTTGCCCGCCAGGTAACGGCTTCGCCTAAACCTATCAGGCCCGAGATTTTACCTGCAATAGCCTTTTCACCGGTATGTTTCGTCGACTTGATGTGCAGGTCAATGCTTCGTGCCAGGTCGAAGACTATTTCGATGGGTGCATTAATCTCGGTTTTGAGCTCAATTTTCGGCATGGTCTGAACCGTTAATTAGTTTGATTAAGTGATTACTGTGATTGAAAAGGACTAGACACATTTTAAAATCAGCGTAATCTATGCAATCATATTAAATCAGCGGTCAAAACTCTGCATTCTTCGGGAACCTTGGGAAAGGTATTACATCGCGGATGTTGTTCATGCCTGTAACAAACTGAATCATACGTTCGAAGCCTAAACCAAAGCCAGCATGAGGACAGGTTCCGAAGCGGCGGGTATCCAGGTACCACCACAATTCTTCTTTTGGAACGCCCATTTCGTCCATGCGCTGCTCCAGTTTGTCCAGCCTTTCCTCGCGCTGCGAACCACCCACGATTTCACCGATGCCCGGGAACAGGATGTCCATTGCTCTTACCGTTTTTCCGTCGTCGTTCTGGCGCATATAAAATGCTTTGATCTGCTTTGGATAGTCGGTCAGGATCACGGGCTTCTTAAAGTGTTTCTCCACCAGGTAGCGCTCATGCTCCGATTGCAGGTCGGTACCCCAGCCTTCAACCGGGTACTGAAATTTTTTCTTTTTATTCGGAGTCGATTCCTTTAATATCTCGATTGCCTCGGTATAAGTAAGACGCTCAAAATCATTTTCAAGACAAAATTTCAGCTTCTCAACCAGGCTCATTTCCGAGCGTTCGTGCTGTGGCTTCTGTTTCTCTTCGTCGGCTAACCGCTGGCTCAGGAATTCAATATCGTCCGGATGCTTTTCCAGCACATATTTGATCAGGTGCTTTAGCAGCGCCTCGGCGAGGTTCATGTTATCTTCCAGGTCGTAAAAAGCCATTTCAGGTTCGATCATCCAAAATTCGGCCAGGTGGCGCGTAGTATTCGAGTTCTCAGCACGGAAGGTGGGGCCGAACGTATAAATGTCGCTCAATGCCAATGCACCAAGTTCGCCCTCCAACTGACCGGACACCGTCAGGTTGGTGGCGCGGCCAAAGAAATCCTGTTTAAAATCTACCTCCCCGTTTTCCGTTTTTGGCGGATTGGCCAGGTCGAAGTTCGTTACGTGGAAAGTTTCCCCCGCCCCTTCAGCATCCGACGCGGTAATGATCGGTGTATGCAGGTAAACAAAGCCGCGTTCGTAAAAGAACTGGTGGATGGCAAAAGCCATGCTATTGCGCACACGGAATACCGCGCCGAACGTATTAGTACGGAAACGCAGGTGCGCAATCTCGCGCAGAAACTCCAGGCTGTGTTTTTTGGGCTGCAGCGGGTATTTTTCCGGATCGCAGTCGCCCAAAACTTCTATCGACCTCGCTTTGATCTCCACCTTTTGGCCCTTACCTAAGGAGGGCACTAACTCACCTGTTACGCTGATGGCAGCCCCGGTAGTAAGGCGTTTCAGCAGGTTCGGATCGGTGTTCTCAAAATCGACAACAACCTGGATGTTATTATTGGTCGAGCCGTCGTTCAGAGCGATAAACTGGTTATTGCGAAAGGTACGTATCCATCCTTTAACCGTCACCCCGATGTTGGTTTGTTCGCTTTCCAGTAATGCTTTGATCTTCGTGCGCTGGCTCATAAATTCATATTTTTTGAGCGGCAAAAATACGATAATTTGCTTAAAGGACAGCCGAATTGCTGTTTAAATAAGCTAACCAGCTAAAATCGATTTCAATAAGGAACCAACGCGTAGAAGCTGCCGTTTTGAAAGCTAATGCCGGCCGGATTATTTGGATCAGTGAACTTAAGGCTAAAGGTGCCCGTGATCCTTATTTCGTCAGGTGCAGAGGAATAGGGATTGCTTAGCCTTTCATACCCGGTAATATTGATCGCGTTATTGTAAGTTGCATCCAGTTGATAACCAGTTATGCCGGTATCGTTAAATATGCCGTAAAATGCCTGGCCGCTTTTAAGCTGGTAAGTACCCGGCTGCTTATACAGGATGCTTATGTTCAGTGTGTCAAGCTTTTTGTACGGGTATATAGTCTCCGTAATGTCGGTTGCTGAAATGCTTAACGAGTCGACTTCACTTAAAACACCTTTGGCAAATCGCGGTGCCCATTCAGCTCCGTTCTTTTCGGCGGTTACCCGGGCAGGCGGTTCTGGTATTACGCAACACTTGTCCGGTTTGCATGAGTACATTAACAACAGCAAGGCAAAAAAGATAAGGTAAATCGGTTTTTTCATTTTAGTAGTTTAAGCCAAATACGCGTTAGTCGCAATGGTTGCTACAATCGGTCACTAAAAGTAAAGAAATTAAGGCGCTTCGCGTATTTTTGCTGCCATAATTTATACCATGAATCCCAAAGCAAGCCTCATTATCGGCATCGTCTGCATTTCCTTCTCGCCGATATTCGTCAAGCTTGCTGAAGCGTCGCCGCTGGTATCGGGGTTTTACCGCATTTTCCTGGCCTGGATCGTATTGGCCCCTT
>DASZYQ010000053.1:0-57658 GCA_035545315.1 Mucilaginibacter sp.
ATCGAAGTTAGCGCAGTACGACACGGGCAAAATGATTTCATTCCCTGGAAAAGAGGCGTTTCTTTATAACTTATCCGTCCAAATTAATCAGCAGCTATGAAGAAGATCATTTGCCTATCGATACTGGCTTTTGCTACTGCCCTCACTGTCAGTGCACAGCAAGCTCCCTTGTCACAACGCATGGCCGCCACAGCCATGAAGCTTTGGAAGGATAGCGCTTCCACGGCGCGTTGGAGTTACGAACAAGGCGTAGTGCTTGAGGGCATTACCAACGTTTGGAAGCAAACGGCAGATAAAAAGTACTTCGATTATGTACATAATTATATAGACGCGCTGGTTGCTGATGACGGCTCGATAAAAAGCTATAAAAAAGACATTTACAGCCTGGATAATATCTTATGCGGCCGTTCGGTATTGATGCTCTGCAATGTGCTGGAAAAGGCTAAATATTACAAAGCTGCATTGGTTTTGCGCGACCAGCTGAAAGATCAGCCCAGGATTGCGGAAGGTGGTTTCTGGCATAAAAAAAAATACCGCGACCAAATGTGGCTCGACGGGCTTTATATGGCTGAGCCTTTTTATGCCGAATACGCTTACGCTTTTCATGAAGATACCGATTTCAACGACATAGCCAACCAGTTTATACTGATTGAGAACCATATGCGCGACCCCAAAACGGGCTTATTATACCATGGCTGGGACGAAAGCCGCGAGGAACGCTGGGCAAATTCGCAAACAGGCTTATCGCAAAACTTTTGGGCGAGGGCTGATGGTTGGTACGCTATGGCCCTGGTTGATGTGCTCGATAAATTCCCAACAAGCAACCCCAAACGTGAAACTTTGCTGGCAATACTAAATCGCCTTGCTTCAGCCATAAAAAAACACCAGGATCCGAATAGCGGCCTTTGGTATCAAATAATGGATAAGGCAAACGCACCGGGCAATTATCCTGAAGCATCGGCATCGTGCATGTTTGTGTATGCGTTAGCTAAAGGCGCAAGGGAAGGTTATTTGCCGGCAAGCTATCTAAGTATTGCTAAAAAGGGATATAGCGGCATCGTCAAAAAATTTGTACAGTTTGATGCCGACGGACAGGTTAACCTGAATGGAACGGTTGCGGTAGGCGGACTGGGCGGTAAACCTTATCGCGACGGCAGCTACAAGTATTACCTAAGCGAAAAGGTCGTACAAAACGATCCAAAAGGTGTGGGTTCGTTTATACTGGCCAGCGTGGAGATCGAGCGCCTGGCGCGTTTATACGCCGGAAAAGGAAAGACCGTGCTGCTCGACAGCTATTTTAACGACGAGCATCGGAAGGATATCACTGGCCAGGTCGTATCTTATCACTATAAATGGGATGAAGAAACCAACAATGGCTTTTCTTTTTTAGGGCATACTTTTAATAATTACGGCGTAAAGACTGAAACGCTTTACAAGGAGCCGACGGCGGAGAATCTTAAGGAAGCAAACATTTACATCATTGTCGATCCCGACATTCCGAAGGAAAACCCTAATGCTAAATACATCGAACCGGCGCACATTAAAGCGATAAGCAACTGGGTAAAAGCAGGCGGTGTGCTGGCCGTTTTAAATAATGACACTGGGAACGCCGAGTTTTATCATTTGAACAAACTGATGGCTAAATTCGGCATACAGTTTAATGAAGATCGCGCCAAACATGTCGAGGGCAAGCAATTTGAGCAGGGCGCCATTTATATACCGGCTGGCAATAAAATATTTAAAACCGCTAAAAAGGTCTACGTAAAAGATATCAGCACTTTAAAGATCATCTCTCCCGCCGTTTCGGCTTTAACCGATAAGAACGACGTGATCATCGCGACAGCCAAATATGGTAAAGGAACTGTATTTGCGGTTGGCGATCCCTGGTTTTACAATGAATATACCGACGGTCGAAAGCTGCCGGCCGATTTTCAGAATTTTGAAGCGGCAAACGATTTCGTAAAGTGGCTGGTTCAGCAGATACCATCTAAAAAATAGGACGATCCGCTGATGAAGATCAAGGTTTTGATTTTATCTATCCTGCTGATCGGTTGTTTTTCAATCTCGAAAGCACAACCGGGCGAACTAAAATCATGCGATATCACCTGGAAAAGTCAAAGCAAAAATTCCGGCGAATCGATGCCCTGCGGCGGCGGCGATATTGGGTTGAACGTTTGGCTCGAGAATGGCGATCTTTACTTCTATCTCTCCAAAAGTGGCACCTTTGACGAAAATAACACTTTTTTGAAGCTGGGTCGCGTCCGGATCAGGCTTTCTCCTAATCCTTTCACTGACAGGGATTTCTCGCAGCGATTGTCGCTGAATGATGGTTCTGTAGTTATCAACGGCATAAATGGTAAACTGCATGCGCAGGTTAAACTTTGGGTTGATGTTTACAGGCCCGTAATCCATGTCGGCATTAGCAGTAATCAGCCAATAAAAGCAGAGGCCGGCTACGAAAGCTGGCGCTATCGCGACCGGGAATCAAACGGGCTGGAAAACAACCAAGGCTCGCGGAAGTGGGCCAAAACCGGCGAGGTTAAAACCTATAAAGACAGCATAGATTTCCGGGGCAATTCAGTTGTATTTTATCATCAGAATAAAGACTCCTCAATTTTCGACGCTACGGTGAAGGATGAGGGAATGGAAGCGGTAAAATCGCAGCTATTTAACCCGCTTCATCATCTAATTTTCGGTGGAACGATGAAGGGTAATGATATGCGAGCCGCAGGCACTTACCGCGGGAAATACCTGAATACCGATTTTGAGGGCTGGAAGCTGGAAAGCCGGCATGCAGCAAAAGAACAAAATATCGAAGTAGTATTAAGCTCGGGCTACGACTCCTCGCCCAGGCTTTGGGCTCAGAAGTTAGACAGCGTTGAACACGATGCTGCGTCACACCGTCAAACTGCTTTGATCGCCACACAAAAGTGGTGGAAACAATTTTGGGACCGCAGCTTTATTTTTATCGAACCGGCTAACGCCAGTCCTGAAAACCCCAAATGGCAGGCAGGCCGCAACTACCAGTTGTTCAGGTACATGCTCGGCTGCAATGCTTTCGGCTCTTACCCTACCAAATTTAATGGCGGTTTATTCACCTATGATCCTAAGTTTGTTAATCCTTCATATGATTTTACGCCTGATTTCAGAAACTGGGGCGGTGGGTTGATGACAGCACAAAATCAGCGGTTGGTTTACTGGCCGATGCTCAAAAGCGGCGACTTTGATATGATGAAGCCGCAGTTTGATTTCTATCTCCGATCTCTGCACAATGCCGAACTGCGAAGCAAGGTTTACTGGGGGCACCATGGGGCTTGTTTTACCGAGCAAGTCGAAAATTTCGGTCTTCCTAACCGGTCGGAGTACGGCCTTAAACGGCCGGCGGTCTACGATCCTGGCATGCAATACAATGCCTGGCTCGAATATGAATGGGATACGGTGCTGGAGTTTTGCCAGATGATGCTGGAAACCCAGCGCTATATCGGGAATAACATTAAACAATACATCCCTTTTATAGAAAGTTGCCTCACGTTTTTCAATGAACATTACGAGTACCTGGCAAAGAAACGTGGTGTAAAAACTTTGGGTGGAGACGGTCACCTGGTACTATATCCCGGCTCGGCAGGCGAAACGTATAAGATGGCCTATAATTCCACTTCGACCATAGCGGCGTTGAAAACTGTGCTCACTACCCTGCTTCAACTACCGCCTGAATATTTAACGGACAGCGAACGCAAAGAGTGGGAGGCGATGTTAAAACGCATACCTCCCATCAGTTTCAGCGAGTTTGAAGGGCATAAAACCATTGCTCCGGCTAAGGTATGGGCGCGGGTAAATAACGTGGAAACAATGCAACTTTACCCTGTTTTTCCCTGGGGCATTTACGGCGTCGGCAAACCTGACCTGGATGAAGCTATTAATACCTGGAAGTACGACACACTCGCCACGAAATTCAGAAGCGGCATAGGCTGGAAACAGGACAATATTTTTGCCGCAAGAATGGGTCTCACTAAAGAAGCGGCTGACTTAACAGTTTTTAAGCTGAAAAATTCCGGCAGACGCTTCCCTGCTTTCTGGGGACCCGGTTTCGACTGGACGCCCGACCACAACTGGGGCGGTTCAGGTATGATCGGTTTACAGGAAATGCTGCTGCAAACCGATGGAAAGAAAATCTACCTGTTCCCTGCATGGCCCAAAGACTGGGACGTTCATTTCAAACTTCACGCGCCTTACAATACTACGATTGAAGCGACCATTAAAAACCATAAGCTCGAATCACTTACCGTATTCCCGAAAGAACGCGAAAAAGATATCGTCAATATGTTTTGAGCCTACCGGTCGAACGGTATCCAGGTTTCCATATCGGTGTGGCCGCGGTTATCCCAGGCATAATACGGGATTAGCCGGATATTAATATGGGTATCACTTTCTAGCGAAACTTCCCTGTAGAGACTATTTTTCCAATTACCTTCATCCCGGATGTCAGCCTTGCCGTTCAAGCTCATGATGTAACTGTTGTTTATCTTTATAGGTACAGCTTTCAACTCGGCATTAGCCGGAAGTGCAACATCGAATATACTTTGCCCTTTGGGTAGATCGACTGATTCGAGGCAATAAACGATCGGTCCGCGTTTAACGGCTACCTGGTTACGCACCTCCTCTACCAGCGGGTTTGCTTCGATAAATTTTATCGGCATAGGCAGCTGTAGTGCCAGCTTGTCGCCTGTTTTCCAGCGGCCGCTTATTTCAGCATATTTTCCCGGAGTTAGTATTACACTTGTCGGCTTGCCGTTTAACGTCAACGATGCATTTTTACACCAGCCGGGTATGCGTAAAAGAACTGAAAATTCTTTACCCCGCGCTTCGTCGAAACGGATGTCGACCCTGCCATTCCAGGGATAGTTGGTAGTCTGGGTTAATTTGACTGGCGTACCGTCTTTCAATCGTGTTGAAAGCTTATTGCCGCCATAAAGATTGAACCACAGCCCTTTAGCTGATATATTATATGCATAGCTGCTTACTTCGGCAATGGTACGCACCACATTGGGCGGACAGCAATCCGAATAAGCGATATACCCTACCCTGTCTCTTGACCAGCGAAGCTTGTACGGCAATTTGTCATTAACGCTTAGCGGGTTGGTGTAGAAAAACTTTTTGCCATCAAGGCTGATACCCGACAGCATACCATTATATAAGGTCTGCTCCAGTACATCAGCATATTTGGCATTGCCTGTAATTTGCAGCATACGCCAGTTCCAGAGCACATTGCCAACGCTAGCGCAGGTTTCGTTATGAGCCGTAAAATTGGGTAACTGGTATTCCCGGCCGTAAGCCTGGTGTACCTGCTGGATCTCTTGGGGCGAATATGATGTCCCGTCGGGAGACACGCCGTCATACAAAGCGCCACAGCCTCCTGTAATGTACATTTTATCATCGACTACATCATGCCAGATCAGGTCAAGCGCGTGCATCAGCGTAGTATCACCGGTTTCTGCATAAATGTCTGCGACACCCGCGTATAAATAATTGGCCCGCACTGCGTGACCCATTGCCTGTGTTTGTTCCCGGAACGGAATCCGGTCTTGATTCTGATCTTCGCCATTTTTCATTAATCCGCGGATATTGATCAGGTTTTCGGCCAGCTCAAGATAGCGCGGATCATGCGTTGTGCGGTACATCTCCACCACACCCATGTAATGCGACGGACAAATGGCATTGCGCGCTAACTCCGGCGAAGCATTTTTGTAAAAACGATAGAGATAGTCCGTCGCCTTGATCGCAATATCCAGGAAATTACGCTTGCCGGTAGCACGATAATGCACACAGGCAGCTGTCATTAGATGCCCCAGGTTGTAAGTTTCAAAATTCATCCTGTCCTCAAAAGCCTTTGAATTCGGCCGTTTACGCTCCGCAATCTGTGTCATGGTATTGATATAGCCATCTGCCCGCTGTGTTTTGGCAAAGAGGGCGATGGTTTTATCCATCAGTTGATCAAGGGCGGGATCGTGTGTAACGGCGTAAACGCTGGCCGCTGCTTCGAGTAGTTTATAAAAATCCCCATCCTGGAACGGCGGCCCAACATGTGATCCCGTATCCAGACCTGCAGCGATCCCAAAATTCTGGATAGCATGACCTACCTTAGGATCGCTGTATATCTTCCATAAATTGGGGATCATCGCTTCGCGGCAAATCTTAAAACGGTCGGCCCAGAAACCGTTAGTCCAGGTTACATCACCCATATTAAGGCCGCTCAATTTTGCATATGGACTTGCAGAGGTATTTACCAAAGCATCATTTTGTGCCAATGACCTTCCCGGGTTCAAAATTGCGGCAGCGACAATCAGCGAGCCTATCCAAATTTCCTTCTTCATCTAAATGGATTAATACTTCAATTCAACTATTCTTACTGGCCCTAATAGTCCAGCTGGTAGCAGCGATTCCCCATCGAGGCGGTAAGGCGCGTTCGTCCACGTAATGCGCTTATTTTCGGGCAGGGCATGATCGCCGATCAGCCTGTTCGCCCAGGTATTGCTTACATCTATCCTGATGGTATTTTTGCCAGACTTTAAAACATGACTGATATTGACGCGATAAGGATAGGTCCATGCTGTTCCGCAATATGTGCCGTTCACATATACGTCAGCTATATTAGCAATTTTGCCTACCTCGAGACAAACAACGCCTGTTTTGCCGTTTCCATGCCAGTTAACTACCTGGCTATAGCTCGCAGTGCCCGAATAATACTTTATCGCAGGATTTGCATTGCTGCTCCAGCTCTCAGGCTTATTGAATACCACGGGTTTTGCAGGACCGCCATACGCTGTATCGAATTGAACGTTCCATGTATCTTGCAGCCTCAGCAATGGTTCAACTGAGGGCCAGTTTTTATGTTTTTGGATTGACGCCGACCCGGCTGGTTTCCTTAACACGATGAATAATGATCCGTTGGCATCCAGCTTTAAAGGCAATACGGTGCGGCCGTTTTGTATCTTCCAATCGCCGGCTGTTTGCATTTCGCCGGTTACAGGGTTCCATAATTCAGGAATACGGCCATTAACTCTAAGCGATAAGGTAAGCGAACGGGGCACGTCATTCTGATTGGAAATGAAATAGCTGTCGAACTTTGCACCGGTGCGGTGATTCCAGCCAATATTTTCAGCGTACTGCCCAGATGAGTTGGTTACAATTACATCCCGCGGAATGCCCAGCCTATCAAATGTTTCATTTTTGTAAGGTCCGGTAAGCATCCTGCCCTTTCTTTTTGACTTGTTCAAAAGCTGACCGGCCATATTTTTAACAGATTCCCCGCCTAACAGACCGGGAGATTGTTCAGGATGATTATTCATAATAATCGTCGCACCATCGTCAACCAATTGCTGCAATTTTCTTAAGGCTTGCGGCGACATCAAATTACTGTCCGGCGACATGGGCCTTGCGCCAGGTATCACCAAAACACCATAGCTCGCGCCTCCTGGTAATACAATGCGGCTATTTTGTACTGTTGCCAGCCTGAGCAACGCATCCAGGTTCATAGAATCATAAGCATAACCGCGCAACGGATTGATCCATTTTTCGGGATCGGCCATGTTAGCCGAGCTTGTTACCCCTTTCGGTATCACACGCATTGGCTCGTTTTTATTGGCGAGCCTTTCAGCTTCCGATTTTACGCGTTCGGCGCCAAATATTCCCGGTAAAGTGTTGACCAGCCTGTCGGGTAAAATGGCTCTGCGTGGTGTTTCCTCGCCGGTAAAAACAGCAATGTCCGTAACCGGGTGTCCCGTCTGCAGCATCGCCTGGCAACGTTGTACATATTTTACCCACGCTTCTCCGGATTTCCACCAGGTTTGATCACGCTGAAAGAATGAGCCCACGCCATTGAGCGTCATGCCCGGCTTTCGGTTAAGCCAGGGATTCAGCACATCCACGTGAAATACAAATCGATTAATACCCAATGCGAAATTCCTGTCGGCAAGCGTTTTCAGCATTCCCGGGTATTCGTCCCACGCCAGGCGAAGTTCGGTAAACGCCTCGGCCTGAATGATATTTTTACCATAAATATGCCCGCCCGAAACAGCATCCAATATATCATTCGGCTTATCGTGCGTGGGGCTGCGCAGCCAAAACTCACCCATCGGCAAATCCACCTTGCTGTAATGCAGCAGGTCGTCGCTGGTCATTACCGGCGCGACACACTCCGCACTAAAGCTGCATCCCTGTGCATGAGCTAATTTGGCCATGGTACCGTAGAAATTGTCTGCCACCAACTCAGCGATGGTTTGCCGTACATCGCTCAAGACTTTTTCAGATACTTCAGCGCTTTGTACCGGTACACCCGCCATTACAGGCAGATAAGGCACCAGGTCATAACCCCGGCGTTTTTTAAATTCAGCTGCAAAAACCGGCGACCAGTTCTGACTGTCACATTCCCAGCTGTCCACGTGGAAGATTTTGAGCACTTGTCTTGCCAGCTCGGGCCCTGCCTGTTTGACGGCTTCTCCAAACCAATGATCGAACTGGACCTTCGCAGCTTCGGGGTTAAACTTATCGCACTCCAGACCTTTCCCGGCACCCCCGGTTGCGTTAACATGGCCTGTAGAAGTATGCCCTATGCGTAAAATTGTCCACTCACCGAGCGGCAGCTTCCACTTTAAACGGCCGTTGGCGTCAAGCTTATCGGTTATATCGATGATCTTATCTTTAGGGACGCAAAGATTGTCGGGTACCTGCTGCTCCGTAGTGCGCTTGCTTACCCGCCATACTTCGCCGATTTTTCCTTCGTACTGATTGATCTGCGGCTCGGCAGATAATTCGATGCCGGATAATTTTAACGAAGGCTTCCATTTGGCAAAATCAAGGTCTTCCGATCCCGGCTCCGAGCCTGCGTTATCATACACAAACCGAAAATATTTGGCGGTAGCCGGCACTATATCATTGGTGATCTGCGCATCGCCATCCTGCCAGCCGTGCCGTGGCGGTACAAGGCGCGTCAGTGACTTAAAATTGGCGCCGTCGTCACTTGTCTCGATCAGCAATCTTTCCGATTCATAATTGCTCGCATCGGTATGAATAATCAGGGATCGGCAGGTAAACGGTTTGTCGAATGCCAATTGAATCCAGCACGGTTTGCTGCTTTTAAAGCTGATTTTATTACCCGGCACTGCTAAATATTGCACATCCGCGCCGGTGCTGGCCGTAACTTTTGGAACAATTGTTTGGGTTGAGATACCGCTGCCTTCGGGCGAGGGATAAGCCAAAATTTTTATATCCCGGTAATAGCCTTTGTAGCTTTCGGGCTTGGCTAAAGTGTCATCAAAAAGCCTGTCGCCTTTAACCAGTGTTTTGGTCCAAACCACTTTTTGCATCGAAAGCTCAGGCGTTATCCAGGGGCCGCCTGCTACTGCAAAGCCATCGCAATCGTGCATGGCTAACTTGATACCCAGCCGGCTTGCTTCTTCCATCGCAAATTTTACCATCGCCCACCAGGTTTTGCTCAGCTGTTCAACCGGAGGATTGATATACGGTGGATTAGCGGGCCCCTGTATCGTCATCAGGTAAGCTCCGCCAATCCCGGCTTTCTTCATAGCCTGCAGGTCGGCCGTAATGCCCTCGCGTGTTACGCTTGCTTGCATCCAGTACCAAAATGTCCAGGGTTTCGCCGCTTCAGGCGGATTCAGAAAATTTTGTTTGAGCAAATTAGTCGCAGACCTCTTACGACCGGTTTGGGCAGATGCGGTAAAAGCCGTACTAAAGCAGATCGCCCAAATCAATATGACTCTTACTGACATCTTCATAAACCTGCTGATTTAAATTTGATGCCAACCGAAACTGCTCCCGCTTTTTCCGCATTGGTTTTGCATGGGAACAGGTAGAAATTATAACTATAGTCCCTGGCAGGCACCCGGTATTTTTTTATGGGCTCTCCAACCGGCGACCAGCTGTCATTGCCGCCTACACCCATTTGGATCAGGTCGATATTCAGCGTTATAAAGCCAGGGTCGACCAGCTTATCGGTATGCCTTGCCATATTGATATTCTTTTCGGTATAAGGCCATGCGTTCATGCTTAATAGGCTGTCGGTCGTTATCAATAAACCATCCGATTTTTTATCCGAAAGAAACATCCAGCGCACATCGGTACGATTACCTGTTTCCTGCGGAACCACATAAGGCTCGTTGAATTTGTCTATAGATTGAGTGTAAATACCTGCTTCCGATCCGGTACGCCGGTCGATGTAATTTCCATACGGCCCGCGCCCATACCAGCTGATATTATCGTAGCTGCGTTTGATGCCGCATTGCATGCCCACTTCAGGTATATCGGGCAAGCCAGGAGTTATAGCTAAAATATAATTAACCTTTATAACTCCTTTTCCATTAATTAAATATGTCACGAATACATTTGCGCTATCATGTATCAGTGTATAATTGCTGGTTATCTTTATTAACCCTCTGGCTAATTTCTTTGCCGATACAGTTTTGAATTGCGCAGTATCATTATACCAGGGCTTAAGTACTTTGTTAGCCTTCCATCCGCGGCGGTCATTATCAGTCAGTGGCCGGGTGAAGTGAGGTAGTAAAGGCGCAAACACCTGCTGCTGATTATTGATTACATACGAATTAAGCGCTCCGTCCTTCTTGCTTATGCAGATTTTAAAGTTCTTGCCATTTATAGTATACGCATCTGGCGTTTCCGCCATCGAAACCGACGGATAATGCTTAACCATATTTTTAACGGCAGGCACGTGACCGAACGTGAACTGGTCGGCAGCTATTTCATAACCTTTATCTGCCCATGGCTCGTCCTCCGGGAGGCTAAAATGGATATCTGCAAGATATTCATGACCACGTTTCATAACCGGCAGATAGGGCGCCAGTGAGAAAAGTGTGTCCTTAAAAGGCTGGACATTTATCGACGGCAGGTTTTTTTGTGAGATGATCTTTCCGTCATCCAAAACATCAAGAATCACTTTATAATAACCAAGCGATCTGACTGAACTCCAGTTCTTTATCCTTATGATCTTTTTTGCTGTATCGGCGAGAGTACAAACAGCAGGCTGAAAAACATGCTTACATTCGTACATAGCAGGTTTGGGTCTGCCATCGGCACTGACAATACCTTTAATGGTAAAATCCTCATAATACTTCTCGCCGAAATCGCCGCCATAGGCATAAAATGGAATGCCTTTATCGTCCTTTTTCAACAAAGCCTGATCTTTAAACTCCCAGATACAGCCGCCGATAATGCGAGGCGTGCTACGCCAGATGTCCCAGAACTCCGCGAGGTTGCCGTCCGAATTTCCCATGGAATGCGCGTATTCGCAAAAAAATATCGGGCGATGATCGCCGTTTTTCTGATTGGCCAATAAACCGGCAGTGTACAAACCGGGATACATGCGGCTTACTATATCCACGTAAGGCTCGTCGAAAGGATTTTGCAGGCGATGCGAGTGATCGTTCTTTTTGGGATAACGCGGATCATCCGGCGGAATATAGCCTTCGCCCTGCGGCGAGTCCTGCGCCGGTTCGTAATGTACGGGGCGGGTAATGTCAAACTCGTGCGTCCAACCGGCCATCGCCGCGTGGTCGGGCCCATGGCCGGCCTCGTTGCCCAGGCTCCAGATGATCACACTCGGGTGATTTTTATCCCGCATCACCATCCTCGTCATCCTGTCCATATAAGCCGCCGCCCAGGTTGGATCGTTGCTCAGTTTTGAGCCGAGGCCATGCGTTTCCAAATTCGCTTCGTCTATAACCATTACGCCGTATTGGTCGCATAGATCGTACAGATATGGGTCCATCGGGTAATGACTGGTACGGATGCAGTTGAAGTTAAACCGTTTAATAGTTCGTATATCCTTCAAAATATCGGCTCGCGATAAAGCTTTACCTTTAACAGGATCATGGTCAGGACGGTTTACCCCGTACAGGTAAGTCAGCTTGCCATTGATCAGCAGCTTACTATCCTTTTTCGAAAATTCGATGCTCCTGAAACCAACCTTGCAGCTTTTTACTTCGAGGGTATGCCCCGTAGAATCAACTAACGACAGTGTAAGCGTATACAGATTCGGTTCTTCTGTGCTCCATTTTGCCGGATTTTTAACCTTTGCCTCCATCACCGCGAATTTGGCATTACCCAGCCTTGGGTAAATTTCATTGAGGATACTTTCTACGCTCTTTTCCAGCGGTTTCGCCAAAACAGGTTTGTTATTCCTGTCAAATAATTGAGCCTCGAGTTTACAGCCGCGGGCACGCTTGCCTGTCAAATTTTCTATCCTTGGCCGCAGCTTGAACATCGCATCTTTGTAATCCTTGTCCAGTTTGGTTTGATAAAAGAAATCGGCGATATGCAATTTGGGTTCTGCAAGCAGCATTACTTCGCGATGAATTCCGCTCAACCGCCATTGATCCTGGTCCTCCAGGAAATAACCGTCCGTCCAGCGGATGACCCTCACCGACAATATATTTTCTCCCGGTTTCAGATAAGGGGTTATATTAAACTCGGAAGGCAAAAAACTATCCTCACCATAACCAAGGAGTTTGCCATTGAGCCAAACTTTAAACCCTGAGCTGACACCGCCGAAATGGAGCACGATGTTCATATCCTTCCAGCTTTCGGGAATGGTGAATGTACGCTGGTAATTGCCCACGCTGTTATCCGTATCGGGCATGTGCGGCGGATTAACCGGCCTGAAGGGATAAACCGCACTCTTATAGATCGGCTTGCCATATCCCTGCATTTCCATATTGGAGGGAACAATGATCTTTTTCCAGCCTTGTACACGGCTTTTATAAAAACCTCTCGGAGTGTCTGCCGGCATTGGAGAATACGTAAAATCCCAATAGCCATTCAGCGACATCATGCGGCCTGATTTTTCATGGTCGCCGGTCAAAGCATCCTGGATATCTTTATAGGAATAAGCCGTTGCATGCGCCGGGAGACGATTAATACCATCTATCGACTGATCTTCCCATGGGTCGAACCGGTAAACCGACGGCTGGTAAGGTATCGCAGCCGGCGTTCCGTCAACTAATTGCGCCCTGACAAGACACGGGAAAACGATAAATAATCCGAATATCAAATAAGAGCTTAAAGCCTTTATCATTGTTGAATAGCGCTATAATTAACGATGTAATTCTTCCCTTTTTGCAAATGCAGATCGTAAATATTGTCTCCTTTGGCCGTGATTTCGCCAAGGCTGCATTCCGGCTTAGTTTTGCTTTTGAACCGCAATGTGCCGCTGTTCTCGTCGCTGCTTACTTTTATCTGCGTAGTGCTGCAATAAACGTTGATGCTTCCGTGAGGAGTCGGAACTGCTCCCCGCATCCACTGTAAGGTGCCCAGGTTGGGTTCTACAATATAATCCTCGTAACCCGGCGACAAGGGTTTAACGCCTAAATAATATTTTCCTAAAAGATAGATCGGGCTGGCGCCCCAGGCATGACACAAACTTTTGCCATAAGGCCGGCCATACATGGCATAATTTTCGGCGCCTTTTTTGGCAGGATTGTACTCTTCCCAAAAAGTAGTAGCGCCCAGTTTCAGCATACCACCCCAGTAATCCTTTATCTGCTTTAGCACATAATCCTCTTCGCCGATGGCGCACAGGGCCTCCAGTTCATAAAAGCGCATATAGGGCGTATTGATACCCGGCACATCCTTATTGAGCAGCACATATTTTTTTACATCCTGCTTTTGGGCCTGGTCCAGGTAATTAAAAAATATGGCGAACATGTTGGCATAGCGGGTAACGTTATCCGTCGGCTTGCCATCAATGCGGCTATGCACCAATGCATGTTTCTGATCGTTCCAATAGTACTTGAATATCTTTTCCTTTAAGCCGGCCGCGAGTTTGTCATATTTTTCTGCTCCGGCAGTATCTCCCACAATCCGGGCGCATTGAGCCATTGTTTCAAGACTGCGGCAAAACAACACCTGCTCAAAACTCACTTCGCCCTGCTTGCTTAATCCATCGGCCCAGTCGATAAATACCCAGTCGCCGGGAAGGCCCTGCACCAGGCCATCCTGATCGCGCCGGGCTAGGCAAAAATCCATCAGGCTTTTCATGCCCGGGTAATTTTGTTCGATAAAGGCCTTATCGCCGGTATACAGGTAATAGTCGTTAATGCCCAAAAACCAGTAAAAGGTATAGTCGAGTATGGTATTGATATGGCTGGTAACCGGATCCTTCCCTCTTAGGGCCTGTAACGTATGAACAACTTCGGGCGAGTCAAAAAACAAATAATAGTTCATCAGGTAGCTTTGATAAGCATCACCCGACCATACCCAGCGGTCGCGTTTTATACCGTCGATAAAAAACTCGCGGGTATTTAAGTGCAACGTATAGGCCGCCACATTCCATATCTTATTGATCTCCTCGTCAGAACAACGGAAACTTCCCCGCTGCTTAACCGGCGAATATTCATACAGCATCGACACGTCGCCAATGCTGATATTGTCGCCATAGTAGATAGTGACGTAACGAAACGCTCTCGAACCTTTGAAGGTATAATCAGCGCTATGATTTTTGTTAATGACCGCCCTATCGATAAGCTCACAACGGCCGGTATCCCGAGCCTCGTAAGGCGATTCGCCATAATAAACAGAAACAGTTCCGCTGCCTTTTATGCCATTCAGCTTCAGGTAACCAAAAGTTTCCTTGCCAAAATCAACAAACAGCGAATGCCGTTTTCTTTCGATTTTCGTCGCTTTTTCCGGTTCAACGGGTAAATGATACTTTGAGGGCAACATCGCCGGGTCGGTAAAATCCCAGCTTGCTGCATGCAAATATTTAGTGGCCGAAACATCCGACGTTTTTCCCGAGGCATCTATCCATTCCTTGTCTTCGTAAGTCACCAGCCATGAAGTGTCGGATACTAAATGAGCGCTTTTTAGGTAGATAGCCGGAACGCCGGTGTCGTTATAAACTTTCAGACTGATCCGGTGCTTCCCTGCCGGAAGATGAACGATTTTGGGGATACCATGTACCACCTGGCCGTCGAGACTTATGTTATATTGCCCTTCAACATACAGGTGAGCGTCTTCGGGACTGGAAAGCGCAAAATCCTTGTGAAATTCCATTAGAGCATAGGGACTGTACAATTTCCAAAATGGTGGAAGGAACGTTCCGCGCTCGGTGCGCCGGGTTTGCATCTTATTGCTCAGCCAGATGGAATAGTCCCCCGGATACCATATCCAGGAGGCTTCTTGCGCTTTGGCCTCACCGCCAAATAACATCAATCCCAGCAATGCTGCGATCAATACAATCTTCTTACCCTTCAATATTTTATTCATCATCAATGTCATTTGAAAAGAATATATAGGCATATCATTACCACGATCAGCATCGCCCAGGATACTTTAACAGGTTTGGATGTTTTGGAGATATTGGCCTTATCGAATTTATTTTGCAGATACATAACCGGGTTGCGGTCGGCAAGAGAAATGATTACTGCCATAATAAGCAGAAACGCAAAAATGTAAAACGACAGCATCAGGTAATGCGGCCAGAAATGGTATTTGTCGGGCGTGAATACCCACAAATACAGCACACCAACACCCAAACTAAACGCCGAACCGACCGATAAAACCAGGTTGACTGCTTTACGTGTGGTCCTTGGCCAAAACACAGTCAGCAGGAAAACAACTGCCAAAGGCGGCGCAATAAAACCTAAAACCGATTGAAATATGTCGAACAGATTCAGTCCCTTGATATTATCGATCGCCAGTGCTACGATAATGGCGAAAACGCAGCCGGCAACAACCGAGAGGCGCCCAACTTTGATGATCTGCTCATTCGAGGCATTGGGATTGATCTTTTTTGAATAGACATCCATCGTAAACACCGTGCTCAGCGAATTAAGCGATGAACCGATGGTGCCGACCAGCACGGCTATCAGCACGACGATAACCAAACCGTTCAAGCCCGGCGGAAAAAGGTGCGTCACCATGGTCATATAAGCCTCCGCAGGATCTTTTAATCCAGGGAATAAGATGTAGCAAAGTATCCCCGTGAGGATAAATAATGGCAGCGACAATATTTTCAGCCAGCCGATAAAGTTCACGCCCAATTGGCCCTGCTCCAGGTTTTTCGCTCCCAAAACCGATTGCACCATGGCCTGGTCCGTACAAAAAAAGGCTACTGCCGAAACCGGGTACCCCAGCAGAATAGCATACCAGGGGTATTTTACGTCGCTTGCAGGATGAACCAGGTTCCAAAAGTTATGAGGAACCTTATGATAGACCGCCGATAGACCTCCGGCTTTAACAACGCCGATAACGGTAAGCATTAGCGATACGGCGATCAGCAATATCATCTGGAAAAAATTCACTTTGGCAATGGCTTTCAATCCGCCTGCGAAAGTGAATAAACCGGCGAATGACACCAGCGCGATAACCGATTCCCACATGGGGATGCCCAATATCTGCCTAACCAGGAAACCGCCTGCAAACAGGCCCAATGACAGCCACGAAATGAGAATCTTTATTAGCGCATACCACGCCAGTATATTCCGGGTCGAATCACCATAGCGGTTGCCCATAAATTCGGGTGTGGTGCTCACTTTCGCGGCAAGATACCTCGGTGCAAATACCACCGCCAGCAACAGCAGGAAAACGAAGGCATACCAGTCGAAATTCACGGCTACGATGCCCGTGGTATAACCCACGGCGGCAAAAGCCAGCAGCATGGATGGGCCCACGTTGGTTCCCCACATGTTAAAGCCGATACTGGCCCAGCCAAGCGATTTATTGGCCAGGAAAAGTGTTTCGTCCTTCTTTTTCTTTTTGGCAAAGCTGGCCCTGTAACCGATTATGACGAGTATCGCAATGTATATCAATACGATAGCGTAATCCAGAGCCGTTAAATTCTCCCCCAAATGCCCCATTGCCAGTATCATGCCTTTAACTGTTCTGGTGATAAATGATAATCGGTGAGCACATCAGCTATTTTTACAGGCACGCCGGTTTGCAGCGACCTGTCCATCGCCTGCAATAAGGCAACGGTACCGATACCTTCGCTTATATCCGGGTAGGCGGTTTCGCCATTTTCGAGGCAGTCGGCAAAGTATTCAAGATAGTTCTGGTATTCGCCTGCGTGGTGACTTTGTCCTTCGAACCGGTAATAATATTTTAATGCTTTATCGCCCCAGTAAATGATCTTTTCCTCACCGGTTTTATCGGTCACCGCATACCGCAGCTCATGATAATCAGCTTGCGATGCGCCTTCAGTACACCTCAGTATCACGCTCATGCCGCTGTCACGCTGTGTTGGCTGGGTATAACCGGTATAAGCGCCGCTTACCCGCGCGATCCGGCCGTCGGTCGCTTTAAAAATGAAATGCATGGTATCGGCATTTTTGAGGCCGGCTTTCTTTCCGTTGCTGCTGATAATTCCGTAACCCATCACTTCTTCGACATCCGGTAGGTACCAGCGTATGAAATCCACTGGATGGCTTAAGCCGCCATACAGCCACTTAAACGCGTCTTCCAAAGCCCAGGGCTTTTCCAGGAACCATCGATGATCGGCATGATAATGACTTTCAACGGTGATCAGATCGCCGATCAGGCCTTCTTGAAAATCCTTCCTCTGTCTTTTTGCCGGCTCAAAAAAACGGGAGCTCTGTCCCACAAAAACTTTTTTACCGGTTGTTCTAGCCAGATCAAGCAATTCCTGCGCTCTCGACAGATCGTCGATAAAAGGCTTGGTACATATCACATGCTTCTGATGCAAAAGCGCCTGCTTCACATGGTCGGCATGCAGGTGATCGGGAGTATAAATGGCGATCACATCGATTTCCGGATCATCCAGTAGGTCCTGGTAATTCGTCGTGTAATTATGAAAGTTAAATTCCTCTGCACGATGGCGGCACAATTCAATATTCCGGTCACATATCGTTTTTAACTCATATTTAGAGCTCTGCAGCGCCGCCGACATGGTGCTGCGGCCCTCTCCCAATCCTAATATTCCTAATTTTAGCATCATTTGTTATAAATTTTTTACCGGTTTCAAAAACACCCACACTTCACCGGGTTTGGTACCGGGTATACCCACCTGGTATTTTTTCATCAGAGCGTTCCACTGTACCATTTGAGGATTATTTTCGGTTGTTTTCGGATTTAAACGGTCAAGACTTTGACCTTTGGGAATGCTGATCACCAACATCAATTGCCTGCCGTTTTTAAATCCGAGCAATTGCTGAAACCCGGCATTACAAAATCCATTGGCCACTTTGGGCCATTTTTTAAACTGAGTTTTATGATAATCCAGGTACTCCTGCTGCATCCGGGGATTGTCAACCAAATTGGCAGTAAGCAGGATGTTGTCCCATTCTTTAGCAATGCCCTTACCTTTGCAATGCGGCCTGCGGTTAAAATCATAGTAGGGATGCTGGTAGATTTTCAGCGAACACCCCGGAAACTGTTTTGCGACCTGGTACTCCAATTTTGCCGGATTAGCCAATAAATCATATATAACCAGGTGATTTTGCCACTGGTACACCGCCGATGAAGGGATGTGCCAGGCTGCGAGTATCGGTAGTAATAAATGCGCATCGGGCTTTGAGCCTTGCGACCCGATAATTTCCATGATCGAGGGGTTATTATCCTGTGCAAAGCTTTCCGAAAAATTCAATAAACAGGAAGCACACACAAAAAACAAAATGTGCATCTTCCATCTTAAAGCTTTTTTTCCGAACATCTTACCCATAGCCTTTAAGGAGTAATCTGGTTAATAGGTTCATTATCCGGGTTAACTATAATTCCTTTCAGCAAATACTTATAGGGCTGCTCCAAGCCGGCTGATCGTTTAATGCTTTCCGATACCTGCGGCCCATTGTTCTCCCATGTATTACCCGGACCGTTCGCATTCTTAAGGAATTTTTGCGCCGGGCACCAGTTATCTTTCACCGTAAAGAAAGAGGATCCTTCGTCGCAATACAGGTAGAACCAATGCTGCGGATCGTGCACATAGGGTACTTTGTAAATGCTGTCGACATAATTGCTGTCGATAACCGAATTGGGCTGCGCGGATAAAGTATAAATGCCCGATACATCGTACATATGCCTGGCATAATACGTGATCTTATTTGCCCGGACGATGTTGCCGCTCATGGCATTGGCAGCTTTGGTCCACCCCCAGCCGAGGCTTATGCCCGAGTATGACACATCACAGACCTCGTTGTGCTCAATTCTTATATTTTTCACATTACCTGCACCGATACCCAGGCAGCCCCAGTCCTCGTTGGTTGCATCGTCGATTAAATTATCTGTAATGTGCTCGTTAGTACAAATTTCGCGTGCATCGGAAGGATTGTACGGCAAGTGCGCCTCAAAGCCCTCGTCCGAATAAACGCCGGCCTGTACGCCGGTACCGCCTATATCCTTAAACAGGTTGCCTTTTATTTCATCATCGTGCGTGCCTCTTTGATAATCAAGCCCCGTTGAAGCTGTGTGCATGAATGTGCAGCCCGAAAAATCGATATGATTGGCATAACTGACCTCAACCGCAGCAGGCGGACGGCCCACCCATGCCTGGTTTTCAAGACCGTTCTTTTCTGGTGTGCCTTTAATTTTCAGCTTGTAGGCATCCAGCAGGTACATACCGGCCTGCAACGGCACATGCCCTTGCATCGAAGGCCGCAGCCAGGTAGTGTGTTCGAATTTTATGCCTTTGAAGAAAACATAACTTACCGGTCTGTCGGCAGTGCCTATTACCTGTACCAGCTTTTCAAGCGATGGCGCAACTACTTTCGCATTCAGTAAATTCTCGCCTTTGCGTGGCAGATAGTAAACCTTACCCGCATTAATATCTTCGTACCACTCTCCCGGCTGATCTAAAAATAAAGGCGAATTAGCCAGGTAAAATGCAGAATTGCCGTTCATCTTATGATCCTTATCGATCACAGCCCCCGGCCAGGGATGCTCGAATTCGATTCGGCTTTCGGGTTCATAAAAAGTCAGTCCGGCTTTATTACCGTCAATCACGATCGATTTCACACGCAGGTTGCCAATGGCCCACATCTGGTGGATCACCATTTCCATCTGCCCGACATGTTTTGGCAAACCACGCGCTGGAAGGGGTATCCATATTATACGCTTTTCCTTATCGAGCGATAAAATGCGGCTCATGCCATCATCGGTATTGCTTTCCCTGGCGCGAATAGCTTTTTTACCGTTCATCCAAAGCTGCCTGAACAATAAAATATTGCCGCCGCCCCGCGGAGCTGGTGCTTCCCACAATTTGCCTTGTGCCTGTGCAGGAAAACCTGCAATATGACCAGATACCTTACGCCAGTTATTGATATTCACACCTCCGCTGATAACCGGATTTGCTCTAGGCGCATTCTCAATGATAGTTGGCGATGTGGCTGTGCCTGAATCTTCCGGACGAATAAAAACAGGTTCATTCAGTGTATATTTCCCGTCTTCTATCATTATGTAAATGCCTTCGGCTATTGAAGGAGAATTAAGCCTCCGCAGCTCCCTTGCCTGGCGTAATGCCGCAGCGATCGTAAGTTTAGGTGAATCCTTTGTGCCCGGATTTGCATCATTACCATTGGGCGCCACCCAAATTTGTGCGGCAAATGCCTGCAACCCAACGACTGCAAGCAAGCAACTGAAAATCAATATGAAACAAAAACGGATCACAACAGCAGCTACTGAAAAATTGATTTTACGTAAGTGGTGTTGGCGGTAAAGTTCTTTCTCACGTTACGCGGGTCTTTGGCATCACGCGAGCGTTCGATCACCAGCCATCCGCTCCAGCCCATCTTATCGAGGGTATGTTTTATTTTTTTGAGGTCGATTTTGGGATCATTTTGCAGCCAAACGCCGTCTTCATCGGTACAATGGATCTGCACGATCTCGTTTTTGCCCAAAGTTTTCAGTTCTTTGCTGATATCCCTACCATTTTTTACCGCGTTGCCAAAATTGAAATAGCTTTTAACAGCCGGCGAGCCGATATCTTTTAACAGTTTTAATTCCTCCTTTGCATCGAGCGAGGTTTCGATACCGATAACTACACCAGCCTGCTCAGCCATTGCGCCTGCGGTTTTTAACCGCTCCACGATCGCGGGACGTAATTCGGGGTTTTTAACCAAATCGCCTTGGACGCCAAGCGGCAGAAAAGCCACTTTAACATTCATCTTTTTAGCGGTATTGATGCAATCCTGCACGGCCTTCAATGCGGTTGGCCTTTTGGCAAACGACTGGGCAAAAAAACCTGTCATGCCTAATGAACATATATCAAGGTTTAACTCTTTGGCTTTATTAAGAAATTGCTGCCTTACCGAATCTATGGCAAGCTTATTATCGAAAGTCTCGCGGTTCCCTAAACCACCCATATCTACTTCTACCCCGTCGGCGCCGATGTCCTTGGCCAACTGAAAAGCGCCCAGTTTCTGGCGTTTCAATATCATCAGATCGACCACGGCCACTTTATAACTGTGTCCGTTTGTCTGTGCCGATGCCCTATTTGGCGATATACCTGCAGCTATGATAAAGCCAGTCAGGGCGGCCAAAAAATTTCGCAATAGTTTTTTAGTCATTATTATTCCTCGATTTTTTTTCACGCGGCGCAGTAGCAAAGACTTTTAACAAATTATCATATCCCATGATCGCATTCTTTGGCAAATACTGGCCATGATCGCCGAAAACGTACATCATAGGTTCTTTTTCAATGGTCACTTCCGATTCGTCAATCTTTCCGCTTTTGTCTTCAATCTTTCGGATATCCAGGTGGAAATTTTTCGCAACGAATGCATAAAGCGCCCTGCGTTTCGACGGGCCGTAATCATGGCCCTCATTCGGCAAATGGACATTTTCTACCAGGCCAGTTTTACCATAGTAACCGTACATTTTTTGCAGGTATGGAAAATCATGCTCGGGCATGTGAGCGGTCCAGTCCTTTCCGTCCGATATCAGCAATTGAGGATGCGGGGCGGCCATAGCAGCCAGCTCAACATTGTCTGTTCCGCCGCCGCAAAAGAATATAGGCATACCGCTTTCGCAGGGGCATCCGCCATAGAAGTAAGATGACACCGAAACAACCGGCGCGCTCAGTTTAATCCTCGGATCGAGCGCGGCCATTAACACGGTATGACTTCCGCCACCCGAACCACCACTAATTCCTACCCTCGCCGGGTCAGTTTCCTTCAGACTCAGTACATAATCCAATATTCGGATAGCACCTAAAGTCTGTACAACCTGCGCGATGCTGGTGCGATGATCCTGCGATTTAAATTGAAGCAACGATTCGCCCCAGGCAAAAAGGTCGTAACTATAGGCCATACAGCCCATGCGAGCCAAGGTTGCACAACGTATCTGGCAGTCAGGACGGTAACGCTGCTGCGCCCAATGCCCATCGGGACTTAGCATTACGGGTATTTTACCATGGATATGCAGCGGCCGGTAAAGCGATCCGTTAATATACAACCCAGGCAAAATTTCAATAGCGATATTTTGAACCGAATAGCCGTTGTAAACTCTTTCGGGCGTTCTGATTGGCTTGCTGCCAGGTTTCTTCGGCAGAGGATACAAATCCAGGGCCTTGTATAGTTCGATACGAAGCGAATCTTTTCTTTTTTCCCAGCTTTTGGCATCATGATAAAGTTTGGCAATGCTGTCGAGTTTGGCCCAGCCATCTTCTACCGACCAAACGTTGTACTCATAGTCCTTCAACTTATATGTGTTCGGGCCGGTTTTGTTCACCTTCATGTCCAGCGGCGCAAGCACATTGTCGAGCGTCTCCTCAACCGTATTCCTGAACCGCCAGTCGGCATAGGTTACCACCTTATCTTTTACCTGGTCATCCGAAAACTTGATCTTTACATGAAACCGTTGCTCGATCTCCTCAAGTGTTTGTTTTAATGTTTTTTTGAATTCGTGATCAGTATCCTGTTGTGCCCAGATCAGTGCAGGCAAAAACAGCATCAGTCCCGCCGTGATATAAATTCTAACGTCCCTCATCGCCTAACATTCAATCGTCTTCAGTCTTCACCACAGGTGCTGTATAACCGGGTATAACCGGCCATTGCCCATCTTTGATCTCTTTTAATTCCAGCTTACCGGGATCGATAACCACGTGTTTGATCCTTTTCCTGCGCCAGGTATAAACCACGTGCACCATACCGTCAGCCGTTTGTATTACCGAGGGATAGGAATACTGGCTGATGGGTGAATCTTCCAGGATCAAAGCGGCATACCAGGTTTTTCCGTCTTTCGATATGGCGACATTCAGCGGAGTGCGCGCACCTTTCGTCTTATCGCCGGGAGGCAGAACATGATTATATACCAGCAACTGGCGGCCGTCTTTCAAAGTCACCCCATCGATCCCTGAATTGTTGTTAGGTAGCGATGTGGGTTCAAGTGGCGACCAGGTTTTGCCATTATCTGATGACCAGGTTTGTAATATCGCCCTATTCTGGCTGCGGCATAATGCCTGCAATTTGCCATCCTTATAAGATAGAATAGTTGGCTGCAAAGGTTTAAAAGCATTGCCATTGTCAACCGGACCCGCCATTTTCCATGTCTGCCCAAAGTCTGGCGATATCTCAAAATGGGCCTTCCATCCGTCATTTTCGGTGGATGAAGGGCATAGCAAATCGCCATTGGCTAACAAAACGGGCTTATTCTTAATCGGGCCGAGAAATCCTTCAGGTAACGCTTTTTGGTTCGACCAGCTAATTCCGCCATCTTTCGACGACCTCATAAAACCTTTCCAATCTGATGGCTTGGGTCCGATCTTATAGAACAGCAGAAGGTCTCCGCCCGGCACCTGGTAAAGCACGGGGTTCCAGCACGGGTAGCGCAATGACGGGCTTTGAATACCATTGGCAACATTAACGCCTTCCGTCCACTTGCCGTTCACATACCTGCTGACCCAGATGCAGACATCCGGATTGCGCTCTTTCGTGCCGCCAAACCAGGCAGCAACTAATCCATGCGGTGTTTCGGCAATGGTAGATGCATGGCATTCGGGATAAGGCGCTTGCTCAAAAATGAACTCGTCCGTTATAATTCCGTGCTGCCATAGCTTCAATTGTCCCCAACTGCTTAATGCCAGTCCCAGGCATAAAACCATCGTTATACAAAAGCCTTTTTTCATAATTAATATTGCTTATTGTTCAATAATTTATTCTGAAATCGTAGTCACCAGAGCCTGTCAATATTTTGGTTTCGTCTTTATCAGTTCCGATGTATTTGATCCCGTTGCTTTCCGTCAAACTCTTGTTGCCATCCTTAATATTCTTCAAAGTTTTGGACGGCAAATAAACCGTCGCGGTAGCGTTCGGCGGCACAGTGAGCGTCCATTCAAACTGGCTTGCTGTTTTTTCCCACCGGCTTTTTATCAAACCGTAGGGCGTATCGTACGAAGCCTTTACACTGTCCAAACCCTTTATAATCACAGGTTTCATAACGATAGTTTTAAAACCCGGTGTGGCGGCTTTAATTCCCGCCAAATCCTGGTAAAACCAGGCGATCAAATCGCCCAAAAGCATCACGTGGTTACGGGAGTTCATCTTGGGATTAGCCGTATCGCCGTTCCATAGTTCCCAAATAGTGGTTGCGCCTCGTTTCACCATGTAACCCCAGCTTGGGTAATCACTGTTATCAGCTATCCGGAAAGCAACATCCGGACGGCCAAAATCCGTCAGGCCGCGCATCAGCCATTGCGTTCCGATAACGCCCGTGCTGATATGGCCATTTTCGGTAGTAAGTATTTTGGTTATGACATTGTTGAACACCTGTTTTTGGTATTCTTTAGGCGTAATCCCAAAATACAAAGGCAACATATTGGCGGTAACGGTATTGTTATCGTATTGGAAAGTCTTTTCGTTCAGGAATTTCTGATTGAAAGCATTTTTTGTGGTCAAAGCCATTGCCGAAAAACTTTGCGAGTCGGCAGGTTTATCCAGGATCTTTGCGAAACGCTGCATTAAAAACAACATGCGGTAGTAGTAAGCAGTCGCAATGAGCACACCGTTGGTTAGCCGCGAAGGATCTTTGGCATGGATTAACTCAGGCGATTCGGGCGGCACGCACCAATCGCCGTATTTATCCCTGGTCATCAAGCCGTTTCTCATATACCGCTGGCGCATATAACCCAGCCATTTTTTCATGAATGTATAATGCTTTGCAATTGGCGCCTTGTCTCCAAACTGCTCGTAAAGCATGTTGGCTACCAGTATGTAAGTGCCGGGCCAGGTCATATTATCGCTGTAATAATGCCAATACGCGGGCGCCACATCCGGTATCGAGCCATCAGGCAGTTGAGCTTCCTGTATATCGTCCAGCCATTTGGCGTACAGGTTTTCGTTATCGAACACAAAACTTTCACCGAGCGAACCAACCGCACGATCACCAAGCCAGGGCATACGTTCGTTACGCTGCGGGCAATCAATGGGTATTCCCTTATAATTGCTCAGTATGCCCCAGTAAGCGTTTTTATAGATGTGATTGATTAATGTGTCTGATGTCTCAAAATGCCCCGTTGTCGCCATGTCGTCATATACAACCTGCCCGGCAAAGTCGTTTATAGACGGTGTACCCGGATAACCCGTAATTTCGACATATCTGAACCCATGAAACACAAATACCGGGTGCCAAATCTCTTCGCCTTCGCCTTTTAGCGTATAAATGTCGGTGGCTTTTGCGTCGCGCAGGTTGGCTACATACAGACTTCCATCCTTCTGTAAGGTCTCTGCAAACCGAAGCGTCACTTTATCGCCGCGCTTGCCGCGCACTTTCATCTGCACCCAGCCAGCCATATTCTGTCCCATATCCATTATCCATACGCCCGGTTTAAGCGGCTTAACACTTACTGGTGCGATAGTCGCCATTATTTTGATCGGCGCGTTCATTTGCGCTTCCAACCTCCCGCCAGGCGATGCCACCAGCTGGGATTTTAGCCATTTGCTGTCATCGTAACCACCGCTTTTCCAGCCGGTTAGCTCTTTAGTCGCGTCGTATTCTTCACCGTCATATTCGTTGTTTGTACGGATAGGGCCGTCAGCGGTAAACTTCCAGCTATCGTCGCTCACAATGGTTTTCTTGCTGCCGTCGTTATAAGTAATCTCCAATTGCAACAGCATTTTGGGGAAACCAAATTCCTTTATCTTTTTAGGCTTATATTTTGGCCGCATAGTGAAAAAACGGCCGTTGCCTAGTACCGTTGCAATCGCATTATTCCCCTGCCTGATGTCATCAGTCACATCAAAGGTGTTGTACTTTACCGACTTTGTGTAATCAGTCGGCGCTTCGGCCAGTACCTGGTCGTCAATGGTTTTGCCGTTGATATAAAGCTCATAATGCCCCAGGCCGGCTATATAGACGACTGCCTTTTTTATTCCTTTATCGCTCGTAAATTCTTTGCGGAAGTATCTCGCCGATAGTCTTGAGAATTTCGAAACGCTATCCCATGGGAAACCAGCATCGTATCCGATCCATTTTGCTTCCCAATCGCCGGTATTTAGTAATCCCATGCTCCAGAACGCCGGTTCACTCCACGAGCTTTGCCCCTTGTTCGTCCAAACTCTAACTTTCCAGTAACAGGCAGTGCGGCTTATCAAAGTTTTACCTGCATAGCTCACCATGATCGACGCCGAAGACCGGACTTTATAGGAATCCCACAAATCACCTTCATCATGTTCAAGCTTTGCAGGCGATGATGCGACGATTACCCTGTAGGCAGTTTGGACGATATTGCGTCCGTCACCAATAATTTGCCAGCTTAAACGCGGATGTGTAGCATCGATGCCATGCGGGTTCTCCAGCATTTCGCAGCGCAGGTGCTGCACATCTATCCTGGTAGATGCAAAACCATCGAAACTGCAGGCCAGGATACAGGCCAAAATCGCAGCGATATGAATTGCACACTTCTTCATTAGTTATCTGCCCGAAAAGTCAAAGTACAAGCTAAGCGACAGCGCGTCCTGTATATTCCTATCGTAGTTGAAATACTGGTTCTTTGCACCGCTGGGGCCTAGTTTTTCAGGTTTCTGCGATTTGGTTCCGATAGGCGTTATACCATGCATAAATGATATATCGCCCGTTGGAAAAGCAGGCGCAACATTGTAGGTCTTTTTAGGATACGCCGGCGTAAACAGGCGCATAAATACGTCCCGGCTGTTGCAAACTATGGTAATGGGCTGTTCCTTAGTTTGCAGCTTCATCCAATACAAATTGGAATAATAGCCTTTAAATTCAGGGTAGATTAATTTCGTGCTGTCTTCGCCGGTAATAGTGTTGTTGTAGGCTTTGTCCCAAACGTTCAGGGTAACGCCTTTCAATCGGTTCTTCCATACGCGGTAAGGACCGTCGCCCATATATGTTACGCCTTTAACTTCTTTTTCGGGGTACGAAAAGCTTACACCCAATAAATCGGCTTCTTCACCAACGGGCCAGTACTTCACATCCAGTTGAACCCAACCGGAAGGGTAAATCGTCCATTTTAATTCCTGTTCAGTGGTCTTTTTGCCGAACTCTGCTTCCACTACTAAATTATCGCCTTCGTAATGGTTGGTCAGCTTTTGAAATCCTGACTGGTTCTGCCCTTCTGCCAATACCGGTCCGTTTGTAAGCGGAATAATACCTTTTGCATTCTTTACCTTTTGGAGAATGCCTGAATTGCGGTTAAACTCCAGCTCGATATCTTTTACAGTGACTTTATACAGGGAATCCGTTTCTTTAATAGACGGTTTACTGTCGCCCTTAGGCACAACCATACGTTTGGTTATTGCCTCGTGGCTGCTTATCGGCCAACTCCAGGTATACAGTTCACGCTTGTGAGGATCTAGTGCGGTAACATATAGCACGTCGTAAGTTTTCCAGCCTGCAGGCAAATGCAGTTGCAAGTCGCCATACTGACCGGGTTGTACATTAGGTGCAGTAATTGTCCCTATTAAAGAAGCCGATAACGACTTTTGATAAGGATTGTTAAGACGCGCGAGCCGATAGCTGAAAGTGCATTGATCCAGGTTAGTAAACGCAAACCTATTTTCGAGATGCAGCTTTCCGTCAAATGCGGGGGTTATCTCCTTCGGCTCCAGGTGAACCGGGCACCAGACCTCTTTAATAGTATAATAACTGCCCTCCTTTTCATGATACGGACCGAGAATGCCGTCCGGACCGTGGTCGCCATCTGAATCGAGCAATCCGTTTTTATCCGTCCGCACTACCGCCTCATCGGCAAAAACCCAAATGAAGCCGCCGGCTGATATGGGCGTATGCCACATTTCTTCCCAAAAATCATCCAACCCGGCACCGGCGCCGCCATCGTACAACCCATGCAAAAATTCGGTTGGGAACGCTACATCGTGACCGTGCAGATCAGTATTAGTGCCATAATCGTAATTAATATAGTGCTGGGTATTCGTGCCCCTAAAAATAGCCCAGGGATGTATCAGTGGGCGTTTTTGGATATCCAGTTCATCAAACCAATGATCAAGATCGAAGTTGAAGCCGCCTTCGTTGCCATTGTCCCATATTACTATCGAAGGATGATTCACATCCCGGCTTATCATTTCCTTTACCAGCTTTGTACCAACCTGTGTATCGTAGATATGGTGCCAGCCGGTCAACTCATCAAGTACAAACAAGCCAAGCGAATCGCAAACGTCAAGAAAATGAGCATCGGGCGGATAATGAGACATGCGCACCGCGTTCATATTCATATCCTTGATGAGCTTTACATCGGCTATACTCATCGCTTTGCATGTTGCCCTGCCGGTAGTCGGCCAGAATGAATGGTGATTTACTCCTCTGAATTTGATCTTGACATTGTTGACGTAAATACCGTCGTGCTCGCGCAGTTCGATGGTACGGAAACCAAAACGCTGTTTTACTGTATGCACCGATTTACCATTAGCATTGAGCGTAAAAACTACGTTGTAAAGATTTGGGAATTCCGGCGACCACAGCTTAGGTGCGTTAAAATGCGTTTTAATAAGTACCGAAGTATCACCGGCTTTGATTTTAGTTGAGAAAGGAACACCGGCTTTTTTGCCATCGAGCGTATAAAATTGCCCGCTTACCCCAGATGTATTTTTAACGACGGACAATTGAAGCTGCGCTTCGAAACTGCCGTCCGCTTTGGCGTCTATGGCTACATGACTGATATGGTTTTGCGGAAATGCTTCAAGGTAAACTGGCCGGAAGATACCACCGAACACCCAAAAATCGCCTTTGCGCTCGGCATTGTTTACCGTTGGATTCGCCGAATATTTTGAAACGGCAACTTCGAGCAGGTTTGGCTGACCGAAATTCAGCAATTTGGTTATGTCATATTTAAATTGATAGAAAGCTCCCTGGTGTATCGGTCCGGCCAGTTTGCCGTTGATCATCACTTTGGTATCGGTCATCGAACCATCAAAAACGATATCGATGTCTTTTCCCTTCCATGACGAAGGGACGGTAAAACTGTATTTGTAAAGGCCTTGTTCCCTGCCTTTCAGGCTGTCCTTATCTAATCCGTAATTGTATTTTCCGAAACCCTGTAGCTCCCAGTTCGACGGTACCGGAATGGTTGTCCATTTACCTGAATTATGCCCGGATGTACAATAAAATTGCCAATTGACCGTATGATCGCTGCCTGTACCCGAAAGGTATTGCACCTGTGTCTGCTGCGCACAAACACTGACAGCAGGTATCAGCAGTAAAGCACTTAGGCGTATTTTAAGCCAGGCGAATTTCATGTCGGATCAATTGTTTGTATAAGTAAATTTTAAAGGATTGTTGGTGCGAAAAGGCATCGCAGGCAAGCCGCTCTTATTATAAAAATTTGGCTGAGCCGCTTCATTCCAGGCAAAACGTACTGCCACAGGCGATGACACCCCGGGTGCCGAAACTATGACCTTATTCCCATTGATAACCGCATTGGCATCAACAAATTTGCCGTCGCTGCTCGCGATAGAAAAATAGCTGAGTGGCTTGTCATCATGACTGACCAGGCCACCGTCGGTGTCTCTGAAAGATAAAATGATCTTGTTGCCCTTTATCTTCATACCGCTATATTCAGGCCCTGAAAAGGTAACCTTGTGTTTGCCATAAGTTTTAGCCAGGGCCAGCAATTCCAGCCGGTGACCAACTACCCATTTAAAGGGCGGATGAATGTTATTGAGGTTATCGTTCAAATCGGTAGTTATGATCATGCCGGTGTTTGGTATCTTCAGCGCTAGGGTTTGCGCCTCCCTGAATTCGGGCTCACGTTCTATAGTATAAGCTATAGGGCCTTTAGCTTTCGAATAATAGTACGGCGCTATCTGAACGTAGTAAAAAGGCATAGCATCATCGTGCCATAACTTACGCCAGCAATTGATCAGCGCTTCCATTTTATAAGTATAGGTAATCGATTCACCCAAAAAACAATTCGACTCACCCTGGTACCATAAAAAACCTTTAAGCGCGAATGGCGCAACCGGCGCGATCATTTTACCATAAAACTTGCCCGGATCGCCATCGATCTTGATGTTGTTGGCCTTGAAATAGGGAACGGCATCAAATGCTTCCATTGGTGCCCAGGGTTCGATACGACTGCCGCTAACAGCTGATGATATGATACCGACCGGCACTTTAAGATCATGGTTCAGATTTTTGCCGAAAAAATACCCTGCAGCCGAAAAATCTCTTAATGCTGTGCCTTCGGCTATATCCCATCCCGAATGCGTAGAATCGGGTTTTTGCATATTCTTTTGGGTAACCAGGAAGATCCTTATCTGCGGATTATGCGCTCTTTGCAGTTCATCAACCGGCGAATTAGCCGTGCTGGTATCCGGCTTGTGCACTTTGCTGTTCTTGCGCATTTCATATTGCATGTTGGACTGCCCTGAACACAGCCACACCTCGCCTATCAGGATATCGCTCAACTTGACAGTGTTGGTGCCTTTTATTTCCATATTCCGGCCATTTGCCGACGCCGGCATAGGATCAAGGATTATCTCCCATTTACCATCAGGCCCGGCGGTCGTATTTTTTACCTGCCCTGCGAAACTTACCGTGATCATTTCACCAACTGAAGCAGTGCCCCAAATCGGAACGGGTTTATTTCTTTGCAGCACCATATTATTCCCTAGTATTTTGGGCAGCACAACCGTACCGTAGCTGCTACAGGGCAGCAAGAAGAAACTTGCCAAAAGAATAAAGGCAATGTATTTCCAGGTATTCATCAGTAAGCCTCGGTTTTGAATGATTTAATATAGAACGCGGCAGGCGGCGCTTGCTCCCCGGCATGGGGCAGGTCATAGTCCTGGTCGGTTGGTGTATCCGCATTGGGGAAGCGCCGTACATCGCCGGTTCTAAAAACTACTTGTTCAACCTTCAATACCGGAGCAAAGAACAAGGCGCGTAGCACATCTTTTCCGTTTACATTTACGGTATAAAAACGGGTGTCTGTATTAAGCTTTACGACGATGTGATACGGCTTGCCCGCTTCGTATTTTAGGAAATTTTTGTAGCGATAGCCCGTTTTGGCCCTGACGTAGCCGGTTGAATCGAAGGTGAGCCTGATAGCTGGGGCATCTTGACCGTTCCTGAACTCGATATCCATCATGCCCGTATTATTTTGAGCGGGGATCACTGTAAAATCGGCAAGCAGCTTACTCGTAGCCGGAACGACACGTTCGGCAAATGCATAATCGAACGGATCGTGGTCTTTTAATGCCAGGCAGCGTGTCCCGTCGGGCGCTTGAGCTACGCCGACAGGCGCCCATATGGGGCTGTAGGTATTCCACTTTTCAAGCTCTTTACCAATCGGCATATCGTTGAATACTTCATCTGCCTGGTTTGTCGCAACTGCTGTAACCGGCACAGGTATCGACGAAACCCAGATATCCTCCTTGTTCATGCTATAGGTAACCCACAACTTACCATCCGGCGGCGTTCCGTTGCCTTCAATAATGCCTCGTGTATATTGCGGACCGTATGATTTGTAATTTCCGCCATAGCGCATCGGCGGTATCTGCCCATTAACCAGCAAAAGACTGGTGTAATCCAGTCCATCATTACTGACCGATATTGCCAGCGGCCAGCGAAATTCCGAAGGGTTGTAAACCGTAGCGTAGCGGCCATCGGATGTGCGCTGCCCCCATATTTTAGCGTTGCTGGTAACAAAACGTGGTGCACGGGCTGCATTGGCTGGCCATGTTTTGCCGTTATCGGTGCTTATTGCAGTCAAGGCATATTTCCAAAGGCCAACAACCCGGCCATCCGGTAAACGATAAAAATTGAAGGCTTTATAATCTTTATGCAATGGAATAAGCGGGTCTTTTCTATCAGTTTCTTCGACCCACTGCATCATCATCAGCGGGTTTGCCATCAGCTCGTCACAAGCGTCTACAAATCCCTTATCCTTGCTGCTTTTGTAGAATGGATACGATGTATTCTTTTCGTTCCATTTCGGATTGTAATGAATAAAATAGATTGGACCGTATGTGCCATTCTTATATACTTCCCTTACCACCCTGCCTATGCCCTTGCCATCGTTCGGATCGTCGTGCGGATCAAGACAGATGCCATAAAAACCCAGTATCAGCAGCCGGTTTGATTTAGCAGTATAAAAGCCCATGCGCTGGTGCATAACCGCGTACAGGTTTTTAACGACGCCGGGGTGACCTTCTTTGGTTGTACCGTCTGGAATCTTATACTGTGGAAAAACTACAGTAGGCTTCGACCATTTTGCGCCATCCTTTGAAGTAATGACCAGTGTTTGACCCGGAGGCACGCTTTCGCCTACTTTATCACTCAAATATTCTACATAGAAAGTATTGTTCCAATAAGCCATCATCGGCTGATGGTTATAAGTAAAGCCAAGGCCATCCGCCAGATTAGGGTGCTGCCTGTTGGCGCGGAATATCTGCACATTGTGCACGCCTATTGCCGGACTTAGCCGCCCGTCGTGGTAATCCACATTAACTACAGTATTTCCACTATAACGCACTGTATCCTGCGCCGCCGCTGCGACGCTAAAAACGGCGATGCCTATTGAAAATATGACTACTATAAACTTTTTCATTGCTATTGCAGGTTAGATTGCGCTGCTAACTTCAGCCGTTTCAGCGTTTTTTTGGTAACCTTAAATATCGTTCCGTGCTTATGCCCTTCGGGTACGCTTACCTGGTCGCTGATGTTGACGAAGGTCTTAAAATCTTTGGTCCGCACTGCACCAAATTTCTTTTGGCGGTACGAATCGTAATAGATCAGCCAGTCATCACCAGCTTTTGTCATGGTCGGTCCTTCAGAATACATTTCGGTGAACCGTTTTGAAAAATCAGTATAAGGCCCAAGCGGATTATTGCTGAAAGCCACCAGTATATTCCTGTTCGGCCTGGTGTTATCCTTCATCACCAGCACATATTTGTCCCTCGCAATTTTCACGATCTCCGGATCTATAACGCTGAAACCGGGGTCGAGAAATAGCTTTGCCGGTGTAAATTTTTTGAAATTTCTGGTTACCGTATAATAAAGGCGGTGATTATTCTTTTCATCTTCCTCCCCTTTTGGAAAGCGAAACGGAATAGTCGATGCCCAGGTAATAATAAAGTCCTTGTTCACATCATCGTAAAACAATTCAGGCGCCCAGGCATTAACGGCATTGGGTTCATTGGCCATCACATCGATATGACGTTCAGGCGACCAGTGAACCAGATCCTTCGATTCGGCATAACCGATCCCGGTATCATCTTTCCACCCTGTCGTCCAAACCAAATGATATACACCATCTGGCCCCTGTGCTATTGAAGGGTCGCGCATGATTTTGGCGTTGCCAACCTCGGGTTTTAAAAACACATGGTTAAGATCGGTCCAGTGATAGGCATCACGACTATAGAGTAATCTTAGCCCGCCATCAGCCGGTTCGTGGAAAGAAGTGAATAGGTAGATATCCTTCCGGGCCTTGCACGAAAGCAAAGCCATACCCGTCAAAACAATCAAACATATTCTCTTTATTCCATTCATCATATTTTCTACCCTGTCAGATAGCATCAAGCACCAAAACCCAGTCGTTACCATTGGCGGGCTGACCGGGCGGGTCAAACTTCATATTTTTTGATTTATCAAATGTCCCGATAAGCGTGGTATTACCATTACGCGGATTGTACCATAATGCCTTTATTTTACTACCGACCAATTCACTGGCATTAATCTCCATATTGCGGCCGGTGTAAGTGTATATAAAAGCGTAGTTCTTACCTCTTGTCGCTATCAGGCGGTTGTATTTTTCTCCCCGGTCGCCTGCAATTAACGACTGGTCGGGTACCCGTTGAAAGTAGGGCCTCGATAAGATCAGCTTTTTGAGATAAACCATTTCGCGCGCACCCGGATCGTTAATCGATTGATACCAAAACTTCTTTGAGCCATATGCAGGATGTTTATCACCGGGTTTGTGCATTTGCATCACATCGTTATTGCCGTAGGTATACCCGCAGGCGCCCGCAAAAACGGACCAGTATCCATAACGCCTTACATCATCAGCCGTCCATCTCGGTAAAGAGGCGTCGTGCAGTCCGTGGGGTATGTTTTCATAGGATGGTTCGGCATCAAGCGTTGGTCTTGTTGGCTTTTTATCGTAGTCCGATTCTACATATCGCCAATTGTCCTCGCCATAGTTAAAATCAGATTTCGAGGTATCCTGGGCATAGGTACGGTGACCCGACTGAAAGCAATTAAAACTTAACCACGGCTCCTGCTGGAACCAGATAGAGGATTGCTTGCGCCCGCGCGGATGAAAGGTGATCAAATGATCAGGATCCAAAGTATGCAGTGTATTGCCGATCATGTTCCAAACTTTCAATGAATCAGAGCCGGGTATATCGCCGCCGTTCATCCAGATCACATTGGAGAACGATTTATACCGGTCAGCCAAAAAAGTGGCATACACTTTAGCCTGCGCCTGGTTAACGTGTGATCCTTTAACAACACCTCCCCATACAGGGACCATCGCCACGTAAATACCTTTTTTAGCCGCCGCATTCACTATCCAATCTACATGATCCCAATAGTCATATTCTTTGGAGTTTTCAACGGCATTACCCGGAGTTACCTTTGGCATCGTAATATTGCGGTTCACAAGCGCCGAATCGCCGTAGGCATTTACTTCGGCTGTGCTATGCAGCACCATTGCCTGTATAACATTAAAACCTTGCTCTTTTCGGGTTTCTAAGTATTTTTCGGCTTCCTGCCGGTTTAGTTTGGACAACAAAAGCCAGCCTGTATCCCCAAGCCAAAAGAAGGGCTTGCCACCAGCGGCAAAATATCGATGATTAGCTGATATTTCTAACCGGGTCACTATTCCCGTATCGCTTTTGAAGGCAAAAAGCAAGCAGATTATTATGCAGGATAAAAAGCATCTTTTCAGCATAGCAGATCAAATACGGTTCAGCCACAAAATAGCAGTACCGGCTTTAGGACTTTTAATTTCAACGCCGTTACCGCCTTTTATTTTTTCTTCAACCGGTAAAACTTTGCCTGTTTCAGGATCGATCCATTTTACAGCATAGTTATCATTGGCAGCCAGATCTAAACGGATAACGCTATTTAAACTATTGTAAACGATATAGCTTTTCCCAGAATTGGCAAGCGCCCATTGTCCCGGCGGATTCCCGGGTAAAGCGACGCTTTGCATGGATGACGCAGCGGTCAAAAATTCTTTATCGGTAGTAGCAGGTAATACTGGCAACGATCCTCCGGCCATAAATACGGCCCAGCCAAAATGATCGTAACCGTCAGCAGAATACAATACTGCTTTACTAGGATATTTTTGCCTGTACTCGTGTACAGCGCGGTACACCTGCTCAAATGACGAACCTTTGGGTTTATATATCCGCAGTTCCTGTCGTGGTGCAAGGCTTTGGCCACCCTTCGGTGCATAGGCCTCGCCGTTCTGCTGGTAATACCAATATCTTATATCGATTACATTAACTACGGAAGATTTTGAAGGATCATTCAAAATAGCGTCCTGTACATCTTTCGTAGCGCTAAGGCCGATGATCTCTTTCTTCTTATGAGTGATTTCCCATTGCTTTATGGTGTTGATCCAGAACTGCATAAAGCTAAGCGGACCAGTAAATTCGGCGCTGGTAGTTTGGATAACACCGCTGTTATTGGCAAAGTTATCCATGCACTTGTCGATGTAAGCCGTCAATAGCTTACGCCTTGTTGGCTGGGTTACATCGTAAAACTGTTCGGCCATAAACTGGCGTTTATCGCCAGCATAATTCACCGGCTCCGGGAAGCCTGTATTATTGATGTTATTAGCTGTTCTCCAGGGAAAATCAGCATAGTGCGCCCCAGCTTCGATGATATTATGCTGAAAGAAATTTTGATGGAAAAGCACCAGGCCCTTCTCATCGACTATGTCGGCAAATTGTTTAAGCCTGTTCCAATACCAGTAGTTGTATTTGGTCAGATCGTATTTGCTTAAACCGTCCCAGGCCAGGCCTTGTCCGCTGCGGGCGAATGGCAACTCATAAAATGGAGGCCATACGTCGCCGTCCATTCTCCTGATCCGCTCATGATCATCCCTCCGGCGGTCGTACCATAAACCGTAGTTATGTTCAAGCACGACGATATTATTTTTCAGCATCCAATCAGCTACATCGTCAAGATTGTCCGTCAAACCGGTTCCCGTCCGTCCTGGCACCCAGCGGGTAACATCAGGTTTTGCAGTTTTTTCCAGGTAAACCGGCTTAACTGTCCCATTCCACCATGGCGCTTCAAAATGCTTCCCTTGTAAAACCTCGTCTCCCCTGACCAGCCAACCGTTTCGCACCATCATTTTGGGTGCTAACCCCGGCTTAGGTTGTGCATGATAACCGATCTGGTCAATCGTTTTAGCTCCGTTCGATGCAATACTGATCGGGTTTCTTTTTGGAGCCTGGTCAACCCAATCGCTAATCGTTGTCGCCGGTCTTTTTGCTTCGGCCATTAACTCGGCAGCCTGTGCAACCGTAGGGCTACTCGAGGGCTCTGTTGTAATCTGTAATATGGCCGCTTGTTTGCTCACGTCGCGGTTTAAACGATTAGCAAGCTGTGTGTAATAAAAACTGCGCGGAGAAAGATTTTCGTTGGAAGAATTCCAGTAGCCATCGCCGCCAAACTGCGCCCAGGTACCAAAGGCCCAATTCTCGGCTGTTGGCGGTTTAGCACAATTTACCAGCGCTGCCGAGCAGTTCCAGAACAGGCTGTTGGCTGCGTTCCATCCTGCTCCCTGCCCGTCCTGGCCGCGGTTCATATAATTTAAAGCCTGTCCATCGATATTGGCGACGTCGAATAACACACCCGACGCCCAACTGTCAATACCGCCACTGAAGCTATAAGGGTGCCACGCCGAGCATTGTACGAATGCATTGGGGCCGGGCGCGCAATACCCGGTAGCAAAATCATGAAACCCGTTTACTGAATAAAGGCGCTGGAAAAGCGTCTGGCCGCCCATCGTCCAGAAGGTATTGCGGCGCAGCCCGCCAATCTCTGATATAGGGGCCAGTGATTTACAATCTTCAACAGTGATGCGATTAGCAGTATGAAGGACGAATACTGCCGACCCGGCAAAATGCTCGAATATCACCTGGCGCACCCAGGCATCCGAAACATTCGCCATGGTTATAGCCATCCAGCGGTGGGCCTCATCTTTCGGATTCGCAGCATCATAAGCCGATTGCAAACGCAGATTTTCAATACCGACATGCGAGATGCGGCCCGGCCATTCGTATTTGGCTATCAATCCGCCGCCATAAGTAGTATCCAGCGCAGTAGTTAGCGGCGCATCGATAGTAATTTCGTCGCCCTTTACCGAGGTAATTTTGCGATCCCAATAGATATCACGTTCACCCGGCTTCCAGGATAATGCTGTCAAGCCGCCACCGAAGTGATCGGTTCCGAGTTTATCTATCCATGCTTGCGTGCTCGGCCGGTGCACTAAAATCATATCACCGGCTTTCAAATTGTCAGCATTGGCAACATAAAAAGTAAACGCGTTTACCGGCACATAAGCATCCGTTATTTTAATTTCTTTTGATTCTTTGCGGTCGTTTATACCCGAAACCTGGATAAAAGTCGCCCGATCTTTGCCGGCAGCAAATAAAATAGTGCCTTTATTGTCCATGCCGCTACCTCGGAGAACAATGCCCGAGGCACTTATTTTTAAACTCCCGTCAACCTCGTAAGTACCTTTATTTAGTAAAACAGCGCCCCTAAAACCCTTGCGATCAGCAGGAAGCGACGCCACGTAATCTAATGCCGCCTGTATGCGCAAAGTCGCGTCACCTTTTTTAAGCGGAACGACAACCTTCACGGGCACATTATCCGGTATTGGCTCGTCGGAAGCCATGTAACCGCAATAGGAAAAGTCGGGTATACGGTCGCCTTTACTATCCGCATGGTAAACCAGCTTACCGTCTTTCTCAACAATAACCGGCGCCAATTCCCTGGCCGATTTCTTTAGTTTTTGGCATATTGCGGGGGTATGTATTACCATACCCCCTGCAAATAGCCCAACCAATAAACCAACCGTTTTATTTTTACTAAACCTGATCACAATTTTATTTGATTAGTTCAGCTCTCCATTCGTCATTTTGTGCTCGCCTTTCAGAGCGACAGTATTCAGATATACCTCTATATTCGTATAACCTTCACCGTTTTTAGCAAGTTCGCTTGCATCGTTGGCATTATTAGGATTTAAACCATGTGAAGTTTCCCATGAATCGGGCATGCCGTCATTATCGCTGTCCTTGTACGGTGTGCCTTTATATACCGGGTATCCTCCTACCTGCCACGGCGCAGTTATAATGCCCAACTTGTATGAGTCTCTGGGTAATTTACGCACTTTGAATTGAAAGTCAGTATCTGTTTTAACCTCCTTGTAGGCTATCTTACCTGTACGCACCTGTTCAACAATACGTTTATCGACTGCATCACGTTCCGGCAATGTTGCTCCCACATTTTCAGTAACAAAATTGAAAGCATCTTTTGCAGTCATAATTGTTACAGGCGCCATTGGGAACGGAGTAGCCGAATACATGTAGGGCTTGTATGGGCCAGCATCAGGCAATTCCTCAACCTGTATGCCACCAGCCCAGTTGTCGGCCGTGATCTTCGGGTAACCGTCCATAATATTGCCAACAGCATACACCCGTCCGAATACTTTTTCTTTAAGTTTACTACGGCCCGATTCCGGTTTCAGTATGCGGTGCCCGACAGGCTCATTCTTTGGTGTTACCGGGCCTGGTTTGAAGTAATTATTGATGATATTATAATTTGTGGTGTAGTCGCCTCCATCCATCGAGCGGTGATGCCAGTTGAATACTATGTTGTTAATAAAATTATAAACCCCATTCCATCCCACTGATGGATTTCGGCCAGTGTTATCGGCCCATAAATTGCGTACGAGCGTGCTATTCTCACCACCTGTCGTACTACCAAACGCATGATTCCAGTAATCCAGCGCCTCGGCGTACATACAGTTCTGGATGGTAATATTTACCGTCCCGAGTTTTTCTTCTTTTGATCCGTCCTGCGGATCGAACATGTGACGGTACATAGAGAAGTTCTCGTCCAGACCCCAGCTTGTCGAAGTATGATCCACTATAATATTACCTACCGGGTTCCCTCCTAAGGCATCATCGCGTCTTCCTACATTAGTTTCACCTCTTCTGAATCGCATATAACGGATGATCACATCGTGCGTGTTTACCCAAAATGATTCACCTGCGACGCAGATACCATCACCAGGCGCGGTCTGGCCTTCGATTGAAATGTAAGGTGCGCGAACAATAATAGGACTTTTGAGGTGTATAATACCAGCAACATTGAATACCACAATCCGCGCTCCGCCCTTTTCGCATGCGTCGCGTAAAGTACCCGGACCGCTGTCGGCCAGGCTTGTTACGACATAAACCTTTCCGCCCCGGCCGCCGAATGTATATTTGCCGCCGCCCTCAGCGCCGGGAAACGCCGGTATGTTTGCTTGCGGCAGATCCGTGGGTCGCGATGCCCATGGCACATAAACCTTACCCCTGCGCATATCAGCTTGTACTATAGGCCAGGCCACTTTCCATGCCGAATCAGAATGACGATAAGCAGCTTTCATCATGGAATCGGATTCAGCCTTAACCTTTTGAGGTACTTGTGGATATTGAGCAAACGCAGGTTTCACAGAAAAAACCGCAATACAAAAGATCAGCAAAAAAATTCCTTTTTTCATTTTTTTAAATTTTTCAATAGTAGCCGTAAGGATTCCAGTTCTCGCGCTTTTCATGCGAAAACGTCGCATTATAACAACATTTAGCGACGACCACCACGGTGTTTCAAACTTCAGGCTATAATTTGGTTTGATAATTATAAAATCAAATATGAGCGGCAAACGATTGTGTTTCATGTAGTATGTTCGCATGTTTTTATAGGATATTATCTCCGGGCAAATTTTGAATTCTGGTCGCGTCTAATGTCACACATATATTACAAAATATGCTCAAAATAACGCCTATTCGTTATCTGCAAGCATATTTTTAAAAACAAACAAGTAAATTTTTTAAGAGCTAAATAGGTAATATCATACAAAATTTACAATTGAAAAATTATCACTACGCTCGTCGACAAATTTCAAAAAAAAAGGAGGCCCAAAGCCTCCTCTCTCATCTATCTCTCAACTCAATTTATTTTAAAGGATCGAAAGAACCACCCCATGTGTTATTCTGCTGAATATTCGGATCATTATTAAGCGTATTGGTTGGTATGCCAAAGAAGTAATCCGCCGGTTGAATATTTAATTGATATTTGTCTAAGGGCTTGGACGAAAGCGTGAAATAATTGTGGTAGAGGCTATCCAACGACGTGGTCGCCATCGCATCCCTGGTCTGCGCAATGTAATCCGTTGCGCTGCCGTTGTTGTTCAACAAAATAGTTAGGCCTGTTCTTTGTTTTCCGTTAAAGGTACTTTCCAGCAATTTCCGTCGTCTCAAATCCCAATACCTCTTACCTTCAAACGCAAACTCTATTTCTCTTTCATACATTATGGCGCTGATCATCTGGTCGTGGTCCATGTTGGCCTGCAAGCCATATAAACCGTCTGTCCCTGCTTCAATGCCTGCTCTCTTCCTTATTGCGATCAGGTTAGTATAAGCTTCTTCGCCTTGTCCAAGGTGGCCAAGCTCAGTGGCGGCTTCTGCCTGGTTTAGCAAAACTTCGGCATAACGTATCTCCTGCCAATCGGTACCGCCATATTGCAGGTTATCGACGCTAATACTTGGATCAACTGCTTTTCTGCAATAAAAACCGGTATTGCTTGCCGATTGCTCGGTCGATTTTGTAGCGCTGCCATTGGCTTTGCTATAATAATAATACGTCCACAACCTGAAATTCGGATTACCCGGCACCGGCCATGCGCAGCCATTGTAGGCTATCGTTTGGTAAAAACGGGGGTCGCGGTTTTTATAAAAAGTTTGCGGGTCATATGGATATTCTGTCGATGTACCCGGCATCTTTCCATCAGCCATAGGAAAAGCTTGAACGATATCCCAGGTTGGCTGATTTGAGCCGCCGCTTGTTCCGATATATTTTGGGAGTGTTGAATTAGTGTAACTCTCATTGGACATGCCTGTTTCATCCGAAAAGGTATTGTATTCGGTCACCATTACAGCTTCCGGATTTGTTGGCCCTTCTGTTGTCCACATGGTGTAATCCCATTTAGGATAAAGCCCCCAGCCGTTTGCAGAAAGTGTTGCAATAGCTTGTGTGCTGGCATCGTAAGCGGCCTGCCAGCGGGACTGATCATTACCAGGATTGAACTGCGGGCTTGCCCAGGTTAACAGAACACGACCAAGGTAAGCTTGCGCTGCGCCTTTGGTTATACGTCCGTAATCAGAAGCCGACCATCTTACAGGAAGATAGTTTATAGCCGTGTCAAGATCGGCGACAATCTGGCCGAAGGTAGCCGATGTCGAGCTTCTGGGCAATAATGCCTCTTGTTTCGCAGCTTCTCCAACCGCAGGCAGGGGTTTCAATACAAGCGGTACACCGCCGTATATCTTAACAAGTTCAAAATATCTAAAGGCTCTCCAAAACAGCGCCTGAGCGACAAAACGTTTTTTGATGCCCTTGTCCATTGTACCGGCATTCACGTCAACGATAAATTGGTTAAGATTACGGATACGACCATAATTACTGTTGTTGCTGTTGGTGGTACCAATATCGCCTACGCTTTCCTGTGTCACGGTACCTTTGACGACAGCGTTGTCCGATTGATTTTCTTCGGTAAGGTTGCCGGGACCTGTACTTCCAATGAAGCTATATGACCCATTTCCATACCATCCCGGCTGGTTTGCTGCGTATAAATAATTCAAACTTAAAACTGCTGTGGTCGAATCGTTATACACCTGGGCAGCCGTGCTATGCTGCAAATCCTGCTTGTCCAGTACTTTTTTGCAACTTGAGAATAACAGCCCTGTTACACCGGCTGCTAAAAATATGCTATATAATTTTTTCATTTCTTTCATCTTTAAAAGCCAACATTTAAACCAAACGAGATACTCCTCAATTCCGGGTATTGATTAATATCGGTGGCCGGGTCTCTAAAATGATCGGGATAAGGATTAAACAGGCTTAACGCATTGGTGCATACTGCATAAATCCTGGCGCTGCTAACGCCTACCACTTTTGTCCATCTTTCCGGTAAGGTGTAGCTCAGGTTAACGTTCTGTATATCCCATGAAAATGAGCTAACGAACCAAAAATTGCTTGGGTAATCCGCGTTGTAGTATTGGTAATAATAAGGCGCCGGATATTTCGCATTAGGATTTGCCGGAGTCCAGTGGTCAGCCCAGAAAGCCGGTTTGTTTTCCGTAATATCCTTCGACACCGATTGTGTAATATCGGTTCCCGAAATTACGCCTTGGCCGCCCCAGCTTAAGCCGGTAGTGACGTTCAGGCTTACTGATTTATACGTAAATCCAAAGTTAAAGCCAGCCATGTTATGATTACCCGCTTTGTGACTTAGATATTGTATATCATTATCATCAATTTTACCATCGCCGTTTAAATCCTGGTAGTTCAGCATGCCGGGCTCGGGCGTTTGCCCGAATATGGTATAACCCGGATGCGCGCCCATAAATGCATCGACCTGGGCCTGGGTTCTGAACATGCCGGTGTATTTATATCCGAGCACGCCGCCGTCGTCCGATTTGCCGGTGCGGTCGCGGAAGGTTCCCACCAAACCTGATGGCACATCGTATTTGAGCATTTTGTCATCGCTCCAGGTAAAGAACGGAGTGATATTATAGGTCCAGTTGCTGCCGATATGATCCCTCCACGTAGCGGATAGTTCGTAACCGAAAGTATTGAACGATGAAAAGTTTTCATTAGGAATGTTACCGCCAATCGTGAGCGGCACAGATGAGGTGAGTGTGGTTAATATATCATAATTATGGTTCCAGTAATAATCAGCGGTAAACGAAAGGCGATTTTTCAGGAAGGCCATATCAATACCGTAATCGGTTTTAGTTTGATGGTCCCAGGTAATATAAGGGTTCGGGATCATGTTATACTGGATCCCAAGTCCTTTTTCCCCTTCATTAAATACTGCACCACCGCCGCTGCCTGTTCCATATTTATAATATGTAGCATATTCATAAGGTGGCGTATTATCGCTGCCGGCAGACCCTACCGAGGCCCTGAATTTCAATAGGTCGATAAAACTAAAGCGATCCTTTATGAAAGGCTCTTCTGACGCCACCCAGCCTACAGAGGCGGATGGGAAATTTGCATACTGGCGATCAGGGGCAAGATCAACACTACCATCCCTGCGGAACGCCATTTGCACCAGATACTTGCCGGCATAATCGTAATTCAAACGCGCGATATAAGATAGCTTGCCCAGTTCGCTGATATTTGAAGCCTGGCTGGAAGACTGCTGCCCGGTTGTAAAGTTTTGGTTGTCCAAACCTGTCGTGATCACACCGTCCGCTTCAGCGGCGACGCCTTCCATGTAGCTTTCGGTTTGCTCATATATACCTATGAAATTTATGTTGTGCTTTCCAAAACTGCGCTTATAATTAATATCAGCATCAAATTGGTAATCGGTTGTATAATTTGGAGTAAGGCGCACCCTGTCCCCGTTTTTTATCAATATCGGACTTCCAACTATCGTGCCGCCCGGAATATGGTTATTGTCGCCCAGGCCTGAATACCGGTAGTAGTCGAACGCAGTTCCATATTGTTTGTTAAACTGGTTATCAATATTATCGTTATACGATGCGCCCACACTTAAACCTTTAACCCCCGGGATCTCGTAATTAAGTTTTGCCAGCACGTTCATGATATAGCTGGTTCCACCCGTATAATTGTTCGAGTTTTCAAAAAGGAAAACGTTAACGTTATCGATATTCGTAGCTCCGTTATGGTTTGAATTCAACAATACCGGGTTGCCATCGATAAAATATTTGGACCATGGCGCTACACGCACTAATGATGTCACATCCTCGTCCAGGCTCTCTGAAGTACCTGCGGTTTTGTACCAGAAGCTGCGATTGTAAGAAATATTGTCGCTCAACGACAATGATGCTGTTAATCCTTTGGCTGGTTTTGCCTCAACATTCGCCATAAATCCCAATTTATTGGAATTAACGCCCGCAAAGTTTGAATTCTGATTAACATAGTCCGAACTGATGAAATAAGTTACCTTGTCCGAACCGCCGCTAACCGTCAGAGCACCTCTCTCTACGTTAGCAGGTTTAAAGGCCTGTTGAAGCCAGTTGGTATTATTAGCGGGATTGGCAAAATAGGCTAGTTCGTCCGGGGTATACCACTGGGGTTGTTTTTTGGTCACATCCCCGTTCAAATAACCGTTAGGGTCAATGTAGTTGCCCGGCGTTTGACCGGCCTGAACCTGGTAATAATCATTAAGCCAGGTAGCTAATTGGATTCCGCTCATCATTTTAGGTAACTGTCGCGCGCTCTCTCTGCCGAATGAAGTACTGAATGAAATTTTCGGCGCTCCCTGTTTTCCCTTTTTCGTCCGGACCACGATAACGCCATTAGCACCGTCGATACCATAGATCGCCGCTTCCGCGTCCTTCAAAACTGATATGCTTTCGATCTGGCTCGGATCAAGCAGATTGAAATCTGATACTGATCTGACAACGTCATCAATTACATACAATGTGCCTCCGCCCTGTCCATTTTTTGAGAACGAAAGAGGATTTCGAATAACTGTGGTAACTGGTTGGCCCGGACGTTGCGAAGAAGTGACGATACTTAAGCCCGGAACCTGGCCGACTAATGAGCTGGCAAGGCTAAGCGATGGCAGATCTTCAACTTTTTTTACATCAATAGTAGATACAGAACCTGTAAGTGTCGCTTTCTTCTGCTCACCGTAGCCCACTACGACTACTTCGGACAAACCGTTGTTTGACGGAACCATTTTAAAGTCGGCATTCTGTTCACCTACTCTTAGTGTTTTCTCCTGGTAGTTGTAGCCGATGAAAGTTACACCCACAACAACGTTTTGAAGGTTGGTCACTTTTATAGAATATCGTCCGTTTGCATCCGTCGCCGTGCTGGCCTGGCTGCCTTTAATATGGACGACAGCGCCCGGAAGCGGTTCACTTTTTTCATCGGTCACTGTACCCGTAATGGTCCTGTTCTGAGCCATAAGTACATTGCCGAGCAGTAGCAATACTGAAAATAAGAGGCAAATTTTTCTCATGAATTTAAATTTATTAGTATAGGTTTTATAATGGGCTGTGTTATATCCGAGCTTATCCTTTCAGCTTCTGATTCTCTTTAATACGCTTCTGCCATTCTTCGCCTGCCTTCTTCATATCGTACCCCTGTGAGGACAGGTAGTTATTGATTTTACCTTTGTATTTTCCAAACCAGGCATGCTTTTTTTCCGACGATCCCGCATCTATCGCATGCTCACGTGCTTCGGTCAGCAAGGTCATTATTTTCTGCTTCTGAACATCGGTTAGTGACGGCAGTTCGTCTAAGTAAGCCGCATAGGTTAAGGGTAATATTTTATAAGTCATGGCATCTTTAACATTCGTGATCTGTGCCGGTGTTAACTCCTTCGCAAGCTCGGATAGGTATACCTGGTGCAACTGCCCGAGCTGATTGTACATAGTACTATCAAGTTCGGCCACCTGGGTCCTAATCGCAGCTTCGTCATTAACACTACGTGCCTTTACTTCCTTCACCTTCAAATCATGTGCATCATGAATATTACTAAGATTCAGATATTGATCGATTATAATATTACATACGCGTTTATATTTTGCCGAATCGGTAAGTGCCAACCCGTCAACTATCTTCTCCGATCGTTTGGTTATTACTTGTAAATAATTGGCTTTTTCGACAGATTTCTTTTCCTGCGCTAAAACAACCGTCAGGCTCATAAGAACAGCCGCACCGGTCAAAAAACACCCTTTAATCGCTCCTTTATATATATAATTCATAACAATATTTTTAAAAATATTCGCACTAATAAGCAAAGTTGCATTATCAATGGTTTGATAATATTTGCGCCAAACCATTCGGCCCATTATTCGCCGAAGCTTTGAAACCTTGCCTGCAATAAAATATATAATTATCAGTTTGGTTTATAATCCCAGATAAAAAGCAGCACTTTACGGAAGTACGCTTAAACAAATATCAAGTATTGGTAGTATGCATTATTACCCGTATTTATCAACTTACTGTATGATCTTATCATAAGAACATACTTTGATTATGACATTTTGTTTATATTGCATTTTTAATTTTGGATACAGGATTTTTAGCTGGTTTAGCCGTAGCGACAGAAGAGATTGTGGCTAAAAAATTTATCAGAAACATTTTAAAGAGTTAGCAAAGGATGAAACCGCATTTTCTTAAAGTTCCGGTAAAACCTCAAACGTCATTCAGCATTCGCCACGACATTTTACCTACTTTCAGAGGTATCTGGCATTATCATCCCGAGCTTGAACTGCATTATGTTATTAAAGGGGAAGGCGTGCGCTTTATCGGCGATAATATCAGCAATTTCTCATCGGGTGAAATATTGCTCCTGGGCGAAAAGCTGCCGCATTGCTGGCGCTGCAAAGAAGAATATTTTCAACCCGATTCGGGCCTTAACGTCGAAGTGATCGTTATTCATTTCCTGCCCGACTGCCTGGGTAAGTACCTGCTCAGCTTACCGGAAGCCTATATGTTGACCAAGCTTTTCGAAACGGCAAAAAACGGGATCATTGTAAAAGGCAAGGCAAAGGAAGAACTAAAACAACTGATGCATCGCGCGGTACACGCTAACAATCTCGACCGGATAATCGTCTTGCTATCTATTTTGAAAGTACTTGCCGAGAATGAGGATTTTGAACCCATCACCCTGTCTCACAATGAATTTCATCAGTCGACCGAATCAGATACGATCCGGCTTAACAAGGTTTGCTCTTATACTTTAACCAATTACAAGAAAGCCATCGCCTTAGAGGAGATCGCATCTATTGCCAATTTAAGCGTCACATCGTTTTGCCGGTATTTTAAGCTGATGACCAAGAAAACTTATTCCGACTTCCTAACGGAAATAAGAATAAGCCACGCGTGCCGTTTTTTAATCGAGGATAAGCTGCCTGCCGAAGTGATCTGTTTCGAATGTGGATTTAACAATATCTCAAATTTTTACAGGCATTTTAAAAAGGTAACGAATATGACGCCCCTGGAATATAAAAGAAGATATTTAACAGGCCAAACCGTTAATATTGACGTTAGAGCCATTTCCGCTTAGCAAAATTGTAATTCTATCAGGTCGGTCAGGCGGTTATAGCTATTATACAGACCATCAATGCGCTTGCTTATTACGGGTGAAAATGTGCCTACACTCCGCCTTGTGAATACAGACATACTCAGCCCGCGTTTGTTCAGCAAGTATTTGGCAACGATAGGATAGATATCGTGCATCACGTCCATGTGGTCGATAAAAAATTGCTGTACTGTGTTTACCTCTAAATTCAGCGCTTCGTTTGCGTAGTTGTTGCAAAGCCACACCACAAGTTCCGGAAAGAAATTTCCCTGGATGCATGAGAGGCCGGCAGCGCCTGCTTTCAACGACTCAACCGCATGGCCCATATAGGCATCATACAACCCAAGCTTTGGATTCAGCTTGCCCGCATTCACTTTTAGTTTTACCTGGTCTATATCAAGGCAGGTGTCCTTATGATAAATTATACGCCCGGTGCCGGCAAATTCCGAAAGTTGCTCTGCTGAAAGCAGTCTTTTGTACGGCACAGGGCATTCGTAAAAACCCAGAGGAATATTGCCGGTGAGATCAAGCAGGCTGTGAACACGCTGGTTAAAAACATCATCGGGTTCGTCTTGCCCGGCCAGTAATCCGGTTATTATAATTACGGCATTGGCTCCGGTATCATATACACTCTTTATAAAATCGGCTTGTTTAGTTATAGAGCCGCCAAAAGTGCCGGTAGCAACTACGGGCACCGAACCGTTGGCCACTTTGACGACATGTTTTATGGTATCCAGCCGCTCGTACGGATCTAATTCAAACATCTCGCTCGAAAGACAATTAGCAAAAAGCCCCTTCGCCCCTGACTCTAAGTAAAACTCGGTTAATTGTGTCAGCGCATCATAATCAATCGCTCCGTTATCTTTAAAAGGCGTCAGCATTACCGGAACAAATCCTTTTTGTGTCATTGTATTCATAAGTAATTAAATTTTTAGTCGTTGTTTAAAATGCCTGGTAACTTCGTGCTGTTTTTAATTTGCCAAGTAAAATGCCGGTTAAAAAGATGGACAGCGTTCCCACTACGATGGTCATATTTACATTAAGGCTATTTCTTAACACTTGGTATTGACTGGGAATAAACGACGGGAATGTCATCCATAAGACAACAGCCACGCCGATAAAAGTCGCCGTCATTGCGGCTGTGTTGCCGGTTTGCCTGCTTATTATTCCGAGCAAAAACAAACCCAGCATTCCCGAGGCGAAAATGCCCGAAAGCTCCCACCAAACATCAAGCACGCTCCTGATACCGATCATGGCCACCCCTGCTCCCATCCCGGCTATGCCAAAAATTACCGTTGAAATATGCAGCAGCCTCAACTTTTGCTTTTCATTTACCGACGGCTTAAGGTATCTTTTATAAATGTCGACGGAAAATACCGTCGCAGAGGCGTTCATCCCTGAACTGATGGTGCTCATCGCCGCCGATAACACAGCCGAAATAATTAGTCCCACCAAACCGGCCGGAATTTTACTCACCATAAAATAGGGCATTACCTTATCGCCGTAATCATCGGGCTTTAAAGAACCCGCTATTTTTGCTATGGTGCCTGGCGATGCTCCGGAACCGGCCCGCTCAACAGCAACCTGGTGCTTGATGATATCGACGAGTCCCGGATGAGCCTGGTAATAAGCGAACAAAGCTGATCCTATAACACAAAAAATCAGTGACGCAGGCAGGTAGGTAGCCACGCATATCCAGATGGATCTTTTTGCCTGAACAGATGATTTGGCAGTATGATAGCGCTGAACGTAATTCTGATCTATCCCAAAATTGTTGAGGTTGATAAAAAACCCGTATAGCAATATAACCCAGAAAGTCGGCTGCGTAAAATCAAGATGGAAACTACCCAGGCTGAACTTTTGATTGATGCTGGCGATATGGACAATCTCCTTGACGCCGCCCGGCATATTTATAACGACAAGATATAAAATAAGCAACGCCCCAAAGGTCTTGATTACTGCTTGCACAACCTCGGTCCAAATAACCGCCTCGATTCCACCAAGTACAGTATAAACGACAATGCAAATTCCTGTCACCGTCATGATGGTCCTCATATCAAAACCCGTAAGCGCCTGCAGCGTAAGCGCTATACCGAAAAAGATCGAGCCCATGCGCGCGACCTGCGTCAGCAAAAAACACACGACCGCGTAGGTGCGCGCCCACGGCCCAAAGCGGTGCTCAAAATGCGTGTAGGCCGAAATTTCGCCGCTATTACGGTAGAATGGCACGAAGTATTTGATGGCAACCCACGCTGCCAGCGGCATAGAGAGACTAAAAACAAATACGTTCCAGTTCGAGCCAAATGTTTTACCGGGAACGCCCAAAAATGTGTTGCTGCTTAAAAATGTCGCATAAATAGATATGCCAACGGCCCAGCCTGGTATTTTACCCGCTGCACGCGTAAACTCGTCTGCACTCTTGTTTTTTCGCGAAAAATAAAAGCCTACCAGCAGCATCGCCGCCAGGTAAAATATTATAATTACAAGATCAACAATGTGCAGCCTATTGATCATGAGTCGGATGAAATATCAGGTTAAATTTATGAATACAGGCTAATATTGGCTATACCAGACACAAATCTATTGCCGGCATAGCATCAATTAATCTAACATTTTGCCTTTATATTATGACATCTTGCCGTATGTACCTCACGCCAATGTTCTACCGTATGATTTTTAAATCCAATGTCGCCGGCTTCAAACCGACAGACGTGGCAGTGATCTTAACCTGGCCGGCTTTATTTTTTGATTGAATAATTGCGAGGCAAAGCCCATAAAAAGATTTGCGATAGTTCGCCTTAAATGGTTCCATGCTGCTTTCTGAGCCATTGTCAACTCCGGCAATATGCGCCGGACCGCTTATCTTAAAGTTGACCAGGTTTCCAGCATCGGGAACCGTAATATTGTTTTTATCAACAATTTTCACGGTGATAAACGACAAATCCTTGCCATCGGCTTTTACCTGTTTTTTATCTGCAGAAAGAATGATTTTTGCGGGTGGTCCGGCGGTGTGTTCTTCCTCGGTCAATACAACCTTTCCGGCTTTGCGCGAAACGATTTTCAAAACGCCGGGCTCAAACTTAACCTTCCATGACACATGCAAATCATCACCCCGTTTCTTTTTAATGCCCAACGATCTTCCGTTTGAGTATAGTTCCACCTCATCGGCCTGGCTATAATAGGCCCAAACATCTACCATTTGCCCGGGTTTCCAGTTCCAGTGAGGCAACAGGTGTAAGACGGGCTTATTAGTCCATTCACCCTGGTACATGTAATAAACGTCCTTGGGAAAGCCAGCCAGATCAATTATACCGAAATAGGAGCTTCTTGCCGGCCAGGGATAAGGCGTCGGCTCACCGAGATAATCGAAACCCGACCAAACAAACAAGCCCGACAGGAAGTCATATTTTTTGATGATCTTCCAGGTTTCTTCATGCGTTGAGCCCCAGTAAGCGGCTACATTATCGTAAGAAGTTACTGCAAATTGGTCATTACCTTGTGTAAATGGGGTTTTCGAACTTTTGGGCCAGTAGCGGGTAGAATCAGTGGGCTGATCATAAAATCCTCGTGTTTCCAGGGCCGATGTAGTTTCGGTTGCGATAAATTTTTGCCCCGGGTAGTTCTTCAAAAAATCTTTGTACAAATCCTGATGGTAATTTAAACCGACAACATCCAGTGCTCGGGATTTATAGATAAAATTCTCATTCGGATCGGCCTCACTTAACGCAGAGGTAACCGGCCTGGTATCATCGATGCTTTTCACAATTTTTACCAGTTGACGCGCAATGCTGATGCCTGTACTATCGAACTGCTCCCGTATTTCGTTGCCGATGCTCCACATAAAAACCGACGGGTGGTTACGATCACGCAATACCTGGTCGGCAAGGTCACGTTTATGCCATTGCGCCCAGTTTTCATGATAATCATGCTTGCTCTTCTTCTTTTGCCACATATCAAAAGCTTCATCCATCACCAGGAAACCCATTTTGTCGCAAAGATCCAGGAACTCAGGCGCGGGCGGATTATGAGCCGTGCGAATGGCATTGCAGCCCATATCCTTCAGCAGCTTTAATTGCCGGGCGATGGCGCTCGTATTGACGACCGCACCCAAAGCGCCAAAATTCTGATGCAGGCAAACACCTTTGATCTTCATCCTGACGCCATTCAATGAAAAGCCGGTTTTTGAATCGAAATTAAATGAGCGGATACCGGCCTGAACAGAATAATTATCCAGTACTTTATTACCATGCAGCAAAAACAGCGACACTTTGTACAAATAAGGATGTGACGGCGACCAAAGTATTGGATTTTTGATCACTATGTTTTGCTCTGATTTCACTAAGGTATCTGCAGCGTCTTTGACGGGCATGGACCCGGAAGCAACCACATCTCCCTTTTCATCATAAATAACAGCCTTTAGAAGCATGCCGTTAATGCCATTAGCTACCTTGGTGCTAACATGTACAGTTGCGGAATGCGGCGTTATTTGCGGGGTAGTAACAAAGGTTCCCCATTGCGAAAAATGAGTTTTATTAACCACCGTAAGCCACACATTACGGTAGATACCCGAGCCTGTGTACCATCGGGCATTAGGCTGATCGGAATTATCAACCCGAACGGCTATTACATTTTTTTGGTGGCCGAATTTTAAATACGGGGTCAAATCGTAGCTGAAAGAAACGTAGCCGTTAGGTCTTTTGCCGAGATAATGACCGTTGATCCATACTTCGCTATTATGGTAAATAGCGTCAAAATCAATAAAGATTTGCTTATCCCGGTTTGAAGACGAAAGCTCAAAGGTTTTTCGATACCAACCGATACCTGCCGGAAGGCCGCCTTCCGCCTGTGTGGTTGGGCTATTTCTGTCGAAACTCCCCTCGATGCTCCAGTCGTGAGGCAAAGTAAGAAGCCGCCAGTTGCTGTCGTCAAATACTGGGTCCTTTGCCGGGGAATTATCACCCAATGTAAATTTCCAGTCATTGTCAAAGTTCAGCCGTTTCCGCGGCAGTTGTGCCGAGGCTGTGATCCAGCAAAAAAAGACGATTATAAAAACACCTAATGATCTCATCAGCAAATACCCTATTTCTTCTTTTTTACCGGCGGAGCAACAAAGTTTACCTCGCTTTTGCCCATGTCTTTCGATGTGGCCACAGCAATGCCCCGCTGTTGCGCTTTATCAACCGCGCAATAAAAGTGGTAAACCACTCCTTTGTATTTAATAACACAGGATTTATGCGCAAACTCGTTGTCGTAGGGTTCGGATGACTGGATCAGCTTTTCGCCTGTCCAGTCGGTCCAATGCACCCGGTCATACGAGCAGGCAAAACGGTTAAATACACCGCCAGGACCGGCCTTCCAGAATGCGCCGAAATAGAACATCACGTAAACCTTGCCGATCTTTTGAATATCGGGATCACCGGTTATGCCGGGGCCGTGATTGAGTACAGGATCTTTGCCAAAACGCTTCCAGTGCACCATATCATCGGACACAGCCATGCCGATGCGTTCGGCGCCGCGCTTTTTATCCACGCTGTCGCCATTAGCATTGTAATACATCACAAACGGGTGACCGGTAAGCTTTGCCTTATCCCAGATAACCGTTTCCTTGTATTGCGTATGATTGTCCCACCAGCTGACATCCGGGTCGGCGGACGACAACACCGGATGATCCAGGCGCTTCCATTCATGCGGGACTGAAGGTTCCTGATCCGTATACGCGATACCTATCGATAGCCGCCCTTTTTCATAACCGCGGTCATGCCCGCCGAAATACGACATCCAGTATTTGCCATCATATTTTTGCAGGTTATAATTTCCGCCCCATTTAATATTCTCCAGCGCAGCATAACCTGCTTTTTGATTGCAATCCCAATCGGTAGTGTCTGAAAATGATAAAATGCATCCTTGTGTTTTCCAATGCAGCAGGTCGGCACTTTTGGCAAGCCATGTTTCATATCCCCGACCATTATAAATGATGTAGGTCATAAACCAATTGCTACCTTTACGAAACACCGTAGGACAATCAGCTTTTTTTGAATTATCCGACGGTGCAATCACCAAGCCATATTTATAAGGCGTTTTCACCTGCTCATAAATATCAGCCATCACCTTATCCGGCACTTTATTTACGGGTGATTGCGCACAGGCGTGTATGCCGAAGAAACCAAACAGGGCGGCGAAAAATATATGTTTTAGTTTCATTCTATCTATTTAACAACAAAACGATAAGTGCCTGAACCAGCTTTAACCAGCGCACTGTCATTCTGATAAGTAATGAACTTCAGTTCCTTATCATTTTCATAAATATGATCTCTTTTACCGGCAGGCAGATATATCGTTGCCGTTGTATTCACCGGGATCTGTACAGTCAATTCAAATCTTGAATTTTCTTTTTTCCAGTCGGCGGAAATGACGCCATACGGCGAATGGTAACTGGCTTTGGCAAAGGTGATATTACCCACAGGTTCGGGCCTTAGTTCTATCTTATTCATAGCGATAGCGCCCGGCGCAGCTTTGATACCCGCAAGACCGCCATAAAACCATTCCATGATATGACCCAGCATCAAATGATCATTTGATACGGACGACCGCGCCTGCCAGGATTCGGTTAACGCTGTTGCACCCTTGGCTAACTGATAACCATAACCCGGCACGTCGGAGCGACTGTTCATATCGAAGATCACATCCGGTCGCCCTGCTTCATCGAGTACCTGCAGCAGGTACCTGTAACCTATATCTCCCGCCGTTAGACTGTTTCCCTGATTACGGATATCTTTAATAATATTGGCCACTATAGCATCTTTATATTGCGGGTCGACAAGCTTCATATAAACGGCCATTGCATTTGCGGTTTGGCTGCCTGTGCCATATTCGTTTGTTTTGGGGTCGAAAAACGCATTATTAAATGCCTTACGAACCTGTGCTGCAAGTTTTATGTAAGCTTTGGCATCGCTGCTCCGGCCAAGGATTTCTGCTATATATCTGGCGATATTGAGATCATAATAGTATATCGCTGTGGCTGTTATCCCTTTGGGTGTGTTTTGTGAAAGCCCCGGGGCATTGGGCCCAATGTCGTACCAATCACCCAAGCCTTCGGTAAGGATATGGTGATCGGCCTCTTTGCCCACATAAGCCAGATAGCGCTGTATCATATCGTAACTTGTCGAAAGCTCCTGCTTGTCACCATACCATTGGTAAACATACCAGGGCAGGATAACAGCACTGCTCCCCCATTCCGGTGAATCGCGGAAAGGTTCTCCGAATTTGACATATTCCGGCGCTATTTCGGGGATAAGGCCCTCCGGCGTTTGCGCCGCCTTCATGTCGTTAATACACTTGCGGCAGAGGTTGGCAACGTCATAGTTATAACGAATGGAATTGCCCATCAGGTGAACCTCTTCCAGCCAGCCCAGTTTTTCACGGTGCGGGCAGTCGGTAAACACACTCATCATATTGCTCTGTATCGCCCAATCTACCAGGCTAAAAGTTTTATTGAACAATTCGTTTGAGCAGCTAAAGTTTCCGGCACGACTGGCTGCATTGCGGATATGCAGACCACTGATCTCTGTTAAAACCGGTAGATTTTGCGGATTACTATCGGTCTCAGGAACGGCGCCTTCCACCTGTAAATACCTAAAACCATAATAGCTGAACTGCGGATGCCAGGTTTCAATGCAGTCGCCTTTCAATACATAATCAAAATACGTCGGTCCGCCGGAGCCTTTTTGGCTGGCAGTACTGTCTTCATTCAATAGTTCTGCCGGGATGATCCTCACGGTATCGCCCTTTTTACCCTTCACTTTGATAAAAGGTATACCGGATGCGTTTTGACCAAGATCATAAACATACTTGCCCGGTCCGAGCTTAATGCGTTTAACGGGAGAAAAATGCTCAAATATCTTAACCGGGTCGGCAAGCTGAGCATTTAATTGAGCCGGACCGTCGACGAGTATTGCGTGCCGCCATTTGCTGTCATCAAAGCCCGGCGTGTTCCAACCGGACTGCTCCAGGTTGGCATTGTAATCCTCGCCCCCATAAATGCTGCTGAAGGTAACCTGCCCCGGCGCTGTTTTCCAGCTTCCATCGCTTATGATGTCCTGCTGGGTCCCGTCTTTATATACGATCACAAGCCTGCATATCATTTTGGGATAGCCATAGCCGCCGGTCAGTTTACGATATCGTTTATCGCGAGGAATAAAGTAAAAGCCATTGCCCAGCATCACCCCGAGGGTATTATTGCCCTGTTTCAGTTGATTAGTCAGATCGAATGGCACATACAAAGCTTGTTTATCGTATTGCGCCCATCCCGGATCGAGGAAATGGTCGCCGACTTTTACACCATTTAAGCTAATGTCGAAATGCCCAAGCCCGGAAATATAGATCACCGCGCTTTTCAGCGGCTTATTGATAATAAAAGTTTTGCGAAGCAACGGCAGAGTATCCTTAATATGTCCCAGTTTTTTCGGTCCACGGCCATGGAAGAACGGCACAATACGCTGGGAATCGGGCAGGCGGTTATACGCTATCCACTTCGCTCCATGCCAATCCGCGGATTTTATCAGTCCCATTCGCCATTCAGCGATGCTGCTCCAGGCCGATACGTGCCCGTGATTGCCCCAAACTTTTACTTTCCAGTAATAGGCATTTGCCGGTTTCAGTTGACTGCCTTTGTATGATACCTGGATAGAGGCCGACGAATTTACCCTTTTTGAGTCCCACACATTGCCGATCTCCTTATTCAAACTTTCGGGATTATCGGCAACCAAAACACGATAAGCAGTTTGCATCACATTTCTACCGTCCGATTGTATCTCCCAGCTTAATCTCGGATGAACAGTTTCGACGCCCATCGGATTGTCTTTGTATTCACATCGCAGATTATTTACTACAGGTTTTTGTGCGAGTACCTGGAAGGGAAGCATTAACAAGATCAAATAAAACCACTTTTTCATCGAATAATTTTACTTATTGCATCTCCAGCCCCGATATGACCAGACCCTTGGCGTCGACCGCTTTTAGTATCACTTTATAATTTCCTGCATTGATGCTGGTACCCGTTGTGGTTGCGAGCGTGCCGGTTTTATTTTTCTTCACAGGTTTGAAGCTGAGCTCTTCAGACTTCATAACCGTTCCATCTGCCGCCTGTAACTGCATATTCACGGTTAGCGTTCTTGCACTGTCGTTATGATATTTGAATCGAAGATCGTATTTATCAGCAACACCTGGTGCTATCGAAAATGTAACCTCGCCGCCTGCGAGTTTTGCAAACCGAACTACTCTCTTACCATCCAAAGTGTCGTGCACAGCACCGTCGGTCGCTGTTGCACCATCTGTACCGTACTTTATACTTTTTTTCAGATCGATGGCCGGCGGAAGCGTGGTAACAGGAAGTACAGCCACGGTGTATTTTTGATCCGCACTGCCGAGCACAACCTGCGAATTACTTGCAAATCTCTTTTTGTACAGCGCGAAATTGGTGCCACCATTTTCGTCGGTCTGCAAGGATAAACCGGTTGCGGAGTAATCTCTCAGCCAGGTAGGAAGGTTTTCAGGCTTTGAATTCATTGCCACGTATACGTCACTCGCGACATCAACATTAAAGGCCGCGCCGGGATAACCTTTATTGTTATCCGGCGTCCTAATCCAATCCGCACCGAACAATACCGGCGGCAATTGGCTAAAGCATGTTTTACTATCAGCATAAGCCTGGTCGCCAATGTCCAGCCACGATTGTGCCGACCATTTTTTTTCATCTGGTCCTTCTGCTTTGAAATTTTTTATAACTCCGCCGGAAGAAGCAGCAGGTATAACATGACGATTCAATGTGCTGATTGCTATAGCCGAAATGATAGCTTCCCCGGCTAACGCATGCGGGAAAGAAATTTGCAATTGCCCGCCGGTAACATGCAC
>DASZYQ010000054.1:0-47117 GCA_035545315.1 Mucilaginibacter sp.
AATCATGTTAAGGTCATTAAGTCATGGTGTCATTAAGTCATTAATGCACAGTGGATAAGAGACCAAAATAAAAAATAGCCTGGACAAGGCCTGAGCGAAAGGTTTAATGACCAAATGACTCAATGCCCCAATGACCAGAGCAAAAAGCATTCAGGTGCCTATATCGGCGGTGTCCACCTCTTCCCATTCCGAACAGAGAAGTTAAGCCCGCCAGAGCCGATGGTACTGCGGTAAAACGTGGGAGAGTAGGTCGGTGCCAAATTTTACTCTGAAACCCTGTCAGCTAACGCTGGTGGGGTTTCTTGTTTTTAGTCAAAGGTGAATAGTCAATGGTCAATCAAAAACATTCACCATTCACTATTGACCATTCACCATTCGTTCAGCCATTTAGGTGCACTTTTCCGCCGGATCTGGCCCGTTTGCAGCACTTTTAAGCACTTTGGCAACACTTTTCCGCACTTTAGAACCACATTATTGTACTTAATTGGCTGATATACAGTGTATTTACAGCAATACGCAAATTATTTTTTTGTCTTTTGAGGTAAACATCCCGCAGGCTGGGCGGCTGCTTTCAAGGAACAGGTTTAACTATAAATATACGCAAAATTGGCGAGAAGTGGAAAAGGAAATTAAAAATAATCTGCGCCATTACAAGGCACGTGGCAGTACTTATTTGGCTATGAACTATTAACTATCAACCATGAACTAACTATATTTGGCCTGATGGAGCCGCTGCAAATCATACCTGCCGACCTGCTGCCCGAATACCGGCAGCGCGTTGACGGCGCAGCTTTGCAGGCTGCATTTGATAGCTTGCACGATGCCGAAATCTCGACCGGAACATTCAGCTTTTATACTTCGGTGTCGGCTATTGCGTCTTCGCGTATCGAAGGCGAGCAGATGGAGGTGGATAGCTATATCAGGCACAAAATGCTGAACGTGGAAATGAGCCCAACCTGGTGCAAAAGCCGGATGACCTGTACCAGGCTTATATATTCGCGCAGCAAAACCGGCTCACAGCCAGTAGCTTCCTCGATGCTCACCGCTTAATAACGGCTCATTTACTCCCGCAGGCAAAGCGCTGTATCCTGCGCACCGGCAACATGCTGGTTATGGAGCACCAAACGGGCCGCATACAGTTTGAGGGGGCTCCGGCGGGCCAGGTACCGCACCTTTTTGAACAGTTTTGGGATGATATTGCATATTTAAGACTAACAGCGCTTACCTGTGCCGAAATTTTTTATTTCGCCTCCTATATCCACCTGGTGTTTGTCAATATTCACCCTTTTGACGACGGTAACGGGCGTGCCGGCCGACTGCTCGAAAAATGGTTTATTGCCGAAAAATTAGGCCCCAAAGCATGGTACCTGCAAAGCGAACTTAATTACTACAACCATGTGGCTGACTATTACCGAAATCTGAACCGGCTGGGCATTTTTTACGAACAATTAGATTACAGCAAAGCCATGCCGTTTTTGCTGATGCTGCCCGATGCGTTGGTTGGCAGGCACGAATAGCTCATTGCCAGACTGCCTGCCTTGGATGCCTGCACTGGTTTGGCCCATTGCTTTTTAAGATTTTATCTTAGTATTTTATATTGGTACTTTTGATTTACTTCAGTTAAATGTAAATTGAGAAAATGTCCTATAATATTCCTTTCTTACCGCCAAAACAAGATTTAGAAACCAAAGCTATTTTAAAAAAACTTCCCGCGGCGCATAGAAGATTAGCTGAATTAAAAGGAATTGCCGCGACTATACCCAATGAAAGTATTCTAATTAATACCTTGGCGCTGCAAGAGGCTAAGGACAGTTCGGCTATTGAAAATATTATAACAACACATGATGAATTATATAAAGCTCAACTTTTTGAAGAACTAATTACAAATGCTTCTGCCAAGGAAGTTAATAATTATGCAGAAGCCTTAAAACATGGCTTTGATTTAGTTAGGCACGATAAGATACTAACAACTAATCACATCATTGAAATTCAGCAGATACTGGAACAAAATGATGCAGGTTTTAGAAGGCTTCCCGGAACGGCACTGATTAATCAAGCTACCGGGAAGAATATTTACACCCCTCCCCAAGAATTTGATTTGATTATCAATTTAATTGATAACATGGTCAAATTTATGAACGATGCTATTGAAAGTGATCTTGACCCCTTAATTAAAATGGCGGTGATTCATCATCAATTTGAGAGTATACATCCATTTTATGACGGTAATGGGCGCACCGGACGTATTTTGAATATTCTGTATTTGGTTATCCAGGATCTGCTCGATTTGCCTATACTGTATTTAAGTCGGTATATTATTAACTATAAAGCTGATTATTACAGGCTTTTGCAAAAAGTAAGAGATACAGGCGAATGGGAAGAATGGATTATATACATGTTAAACGGAATTGAGCAAACAGCTAAGGAAACTATTGTGTTGATTACCAAAATGAGGAGCCTTATGCAAGATTATAAGGTTAGGATACGTAAGGAACTTCCAAAAATGTATAGTCAAGATTTACTTAATAATATTTTCAGACATCCTTACACTAAAATAGATTTTGTGATGAAAGAATTAATGGTGTCGAGACTTACTGCTTCAAAATATGCTGATCATTTAGTTAAAAAGGGATTTCTAATTAAAGAAAAAATAGGGAGAAGTAATTTTTATATCAATGTTCCTTTATTTATGTTATTTAAAAATGAACCCGAAATAAAACAAGAAGCACCTCCTATTCAGACCATAAATCCCGACTTTCGTTCATCTTAAATAAATGCATATAGAAAGTTAGATATTTTATACATGTCGCGACTAACATGTATAGAAAAATGCCATTTTGTATACATATATAAATGCATATGTATACAAAATGTAATTAACCTACCTCTTTTATACACCTATCAAGAAAGGTAAAATAAACCGGCCCGCAACCTTACCCGGATACTCGCACCAGACTTGGGGTAACGGGCGCGCCGGCCGGCTGCTCGAAAAATGGTTTATTGCCGAAAAACTGGGCGCCAAAGCATGGTACCTGCAAAGCGAACTGCATTACTATACCCATGTGGCTGATTATTACCGGAATCTAAACCGGCTTGGTGTTTTTTACGAACAATTGGATTACAGCAAAGCGATGCCGTTTTTGCTGATGCTGCCTAATCAATAAAAATAAGCCATCTTATATTATTGCAAGCCTAGAAAGCCCAACGTGTTTACAGCACGTTCAGTTCCATGCAATTGATCATCCCCATCCCAAATAACATGTATATTTCTATCAGTTTCCAAATATTCAACCATCCACTCAGCATTTGGAGGAAGTCGATTTTCAACAACTAAAACGAGATTTGAATCGGGCAGATTCTGCAAATACTTATATTCGTACAGTTGGCTTAAAGCACTTCTTACTTGGCTTTTAGCATTATTGTTGGTGATAGATTTCATCTCAAATATGAAATCTACATCATTAAATCTTGTTGCTAAATCTATTATTTGATTATTTCTTGGAATGGATCCGGTTCTTCTTATCCGTTCTGCGACCAGATTTACAAGCCGCCGATGTGCATTATCTGCTCTCTCGGTGGCAGCTAGATTGCTATATGTGATAATAGTTTCTTCAGCTTGTGACGATCGTAATTCTACAGTACGATATTCATGTAAATCCGTTGATCTAGGCATTATTGGTTCGTCAACATCAGTAAAACTGAGTTGTTCAACAGCCTGATTAATAGTATTCGAAGATAAACGGAATCTATCTCCGGTTCTTTGTATAATTTGCATTACTTCAAGCCAAGAGACCACAGAGTTAAAGCGCCTAGGTGCCATTGAATTAGCTGCCAAATCTGCTATAGACATTATAAAAGCCACTATTTCCTCTCTTGTAACTCCATTTTGAGAATTTAATTCCAAGAAAGGGATGATTCTCTGAAAAACTCTTGCATTTAATATTGCATTTAATAGAATGGGATTAGTTAATGTGGGGCCGGATTGGAGAAATCTATTTCCTAAATTGGTCACAACTGAGTGATTTCTTGCTGGGGTAGCAATTAGCTCAAGAATTTCCGCTGCTTTTCTATAGTATCTACCTTGTCTTTCGACTTTGTTTATTGAAGCTGCTATTGCTTGAAAAGTAGTTGCACCTTGTGAAACACTTATCACTGTTCTAACAACATCGGTTAGAACGTCGGCTTGTGGTATTTCGTCACTCGGTATTAGCATCGTTACATTCCTACAAATAAAAACTCTTTTACTCTATTGTTTTTGTTTCCAATTTTATGATTCTGATTGCCGAAGGAATAGGTATGATTTATCTCATATACAGACACATCAGATTTATACTGTCCTAATAGTGCGATAAGTTCATCTTTGGTTGGTAAGCTATTAGAAGAATATGAAATTGCGATTATAGAGTTTTTATGTTTTTCAAACAAATTTTTGAAAGCATCATAAGCAGTTTCGCGTTTTGCAAAAGGAGATTTATAGCTTTCGAATTTCTTGACGACAGAATGCTCTTGCATTTTTACTCCATGCCAATTCTTAACTAATCCTTCGACAAAATGATACCTCCTAACATAATCATTGTCCGATTTAGGCGAAAAATATGGAGGATCAAAATAAACAAGATCAGCATGGCAATCTAAATTTTCGCTTTGTTGATTGAAAGATTGGTTTAAATGTCCGTTGTCAAAAACTGACTTATTAAAAATGTTGACGCTTTCGATGAAGTGTTCCCGCAATGACTTTTTCATATCAAGTCTCCCATCATCATACCTTTCTCCAACAAAAGTAAATATGCCGCGTGACCTTTTTTTCATACAGGCTCTGACTAATGCTGATAATGCTAAAGCTGTCTTATATTCGTTTTCAAGTTCAGAAATATTCTTCCTAACTCTATCTAGAAATTCGTTTTCTATATCCGAATAGAAGATGCCCTTGAAAGTTTTTTTTATAAACTGATTATTTTCATTGCCTTTTAAGAGAAAATCAATGTCAATTTCGTCAAGAATGATATTTGAATTTTCGATTATTGCCTTAGAAATAATATGACTAAATGCCAAGAAGTCATTGGAAATTACTCTCTTGCCTTGACATTTCATAAAATATCCAACAACGTTGCTTCCTCCAAATGCGTCAAGAAAATTTCCGAATGGTAAATCTTTTAAATAGAGCCAAATCTCAGATATAATTTTATTCTTACTTCCCATATATCTTGTGCCAGGGAAAGAAGCAAACTGATCAACGAAATCCGGTATTTGAAGTTGCATATTCATAAGCCACCCAAGACAATTAAATCGACACCTTTTCGTGTGCTGGGGTTACTACTAATTAACCGTTTAGTCTCTACAATCTCTATTTGAAAATCCTGATAAAGTTCAAAAATTAAAGGGTGTTCTGAATTAGTTAAAATAACAAAACATCCTTTATTGACAAGTTCTTTAAATAGTATTGACAATTCAATCTGATCTTTTTCGTAGAAAAATTCTTTGGTATATCGTTTAAAATCAGAAAACTTTCCTACTGGTTGGTAAGGAGGGTCGAGAAATATTAAGTCTCCTGATCGGGCATGTTGTTGTAGAATTTCCTTATAATCGGCGTGATAAATATCAGTATGTTTCAGATAATTAGAAGCACCTTCCAAAAGGCCTTTATTTAAAAACGGTCCGTTTCTTTTACCAAATGGCACGTTAAAAACACCCTTTTTATTAACTCTAAATAATCCATTAAAGCAAGTTTTATTTAAGTAAATTAGCCTTGCGGCGCGTTCTTGATAAGAAAGAGCAACGGGGTCAAGAGATCTTATTTTGTAATAAAATTCTTCAGTGTTTTCAAATCCCTCAAGAATGCATATTACGTCTCCTACATTTTCTTTTACTTGTTGATACGTTATCACTAATTCTTCATTCAGATCAGATATTATCGATTTAGGATGATTAAGACTAAAATATATTGCGCCTCCTCCAATAAATGGCTCTATATAAGTATTAAACGATTTCGGAATATACTTCTTAATATCATCAAGCATTTGAGATTTGCCACCAGCCCATTTTAAAAAAGGCTTTTGATTTCCGAACCCTGGAAATAATTTTCCTTGATTTAAGTAGACCTTTTTTAAAGGCGGTGATTGAACTTGTAATGCAGCGTTAATCATGAGTTAGATTTTTTGATTGCTTTAGATAAGTTATTTTTTCTTCTGCAACTTTAAAGATATCGTCTATATTTTCTTCTTCTAATAAGTCATAAGCAATCTTATCGCTGATAAAAATCAAGTGCAAATCTTTTTTACTTATACCAAAAATGCTTGAAATCTTTTCCAGAAAAGAATCGTTAGCTTTCCGCTCATTCCTTTCTATCTTGCTTAGTGTCGATTGATCTATATCTAAAAGAGCAGCAAGTTTACGAAGAGGCATTTGGTTGTCCTCTCGTAATTTCCTAATGGTCTCTCCAAAAGTTTCAGTAGTCGGTTTGGACACGAAATGTTCTTGACTGATTATGTCCAAATATATTAATAGGAGCTAAAAATTTTAGTATTTAATGCTTAAAAGTTTTCAACACTTTTGAGTGTTATTAACCTACCTACAACACCTTATACAAATCCAATTATCTGTCCTCCAGTTTGCAGTCATAAGTTGGCAGTTTGCAGAAATCACAACTTGAGGTTACTTCGTGCTCTCCGCCACGCGCCAACCGCTTTGCACCTCGCAATTACGAGTTTTTATTTTCTTTCGGACTTATGCGGATTTCCCGACTACTACAACACTTTATACAAAATCCAATTATCCGTCCTTTCAGTTTGCAGTTATAAGTTGGCAGTTTGCAGAAATATACTGCCCACTGCAAACCGCCCACTGCAAACTAACTACAACACCTTATACAAAATCCAGTTATCCGTCCTTTCAGTTTGCAGTTATAAGTTGGCAGTTTGCAGATTCCGGGCACAACTCGGGATTGCTTCGTCGCTCCACCACGCGCTAACCGCTTTGCGCCTCGCAATGACGGGTTTTTATTGTCTTTCGGACTTATGCGGACTTTCGGACTTCCCGACTCCTACAACACCTTATACAAAATCCAGTTATCTGTCTCATACACCTTCTGCAAATTCAAGCGGTTGTCGCTTTTGCGGATGGCGGGGAGGTACTTGTTGTTCAGTTGGGTGTAGCCGGTAAGCGGGTTGCGGTCGGTGGCGATGAGGATGTAGTTTACATAGCGTTCGGGGGCCTCGCTGGCGCTCAGGTAGGTTTCCTGGTAAGGCAGCGTAAGGCGGCCGATGTGATGCGTAAATGCGACCACAGGGTAGGCGATAGCATCGTCGACGAGTATCTGCTCATTGTCTGGCAGCGTGTTCAGGAACGAGGCTATCTCGCGGCTCTCGGCTTCGTTGTCGTTCGGCGTGCGGTTGAAGAGCGTGTTTACATAATCTCTTTCCTCCGCAATAAGCGAGTTTTTAAGGAAATAGTACCCGGTTATTACCTGCACCACAGTCAGCACCGCGATCAGGCTTTTCATCAACCGCTGGTTTTCGTGCCTGTGGCCACGGAAGACGATGCACAGCAGCGAAAGCACAAGGAAGATTAAGAAATACTCGTGCGCCAGGAATATCTTGTCGTATTTGATTTGCAGAAACTGCACAAAACCAAAAGGTGCGGCAATGGTAAGTATCTGGTAGGTATTGTGCCTGAACAGGTAAATAGCCAGCACGATCATGGGGCAGTATACAATGATGCTGGCCGTAACCAGCGGCGATATCTGCGACGCCTGGAAATGCCCGAAGCTGGTGGCCTGCTCAAAGCTCAGGCGGTCGGCCAGCACGGTCCAGTTGGCGTAGGGGCTGTCCAGGAAATAGTCGAAGTTATCGGCGTGCGTCAGGTTCAGCATTTTGAAGATGAGCACGGAGGCGATGGGCAGCAGGAAAATGATGATATAAATGGCTACCGTTTTGTTGATCAGCTTACGGCGCAAAGCAGGATTGTTAAAGGCCTGTTGCAGGCGAAAGACAGTTTCCTTCTCGCTCAGGTTCAGGCTGTTGATGGAGATGAACAACACCAGCGGAATAAAGAACAGGCACAGCCAGACGAATTTGTAGTCGCAAAATATAAGCAGCAGCAGGCAAATGCTGGCGATAGATACGTGGAACGTCGTGTTCGATTTATAGTATCGGATGATATGGTAAAAGAACAGGAAAAAAAAGATGAGTACCAGGTAAGTAGATTTACCCGAACTGGCCGTATATAGCAGGCTGGGATCGAACACGAAAAGTACGAGCAGGATGAGCAGGTAAAAATCGTCGTGGCTGCGCTTGGTGAGCGTATTGGCCATAATGTAGAACAGCACGGCGGTACCCACCGCCGATGCCAGCACCGGCGACAGCAAATAAAATTTGCCGAAAGTAAACGCAAACGACCCGTAAAAAGGCAGGATGGGCGAAGTTAGGCCCATTACCTTAAGCCGGTTTCCAAGTCCTTCGAACAGTATTTTGCTTTTTTCGCTGTAAAACAGCGATTCGAGGTTGTGGTATTCCAGGTTGTGCAGGTACACCGCCATAAACAGGTAGTACGCCGCCAGCAGCAGCGTAATAATAATGAGGTATAGTGTCCTGCGGTGCATTAGTTTGTTTTGGCCTCACCTAAATCCTCTCCAAAGGAGAGGACTTAAAAGCGCGACTTCTTTTCTTTTAAAGCCCCTCTCCTTTGGAGAGGGGTTGGGGTGAGGCGACTCACCACTATTTAATAATATTTACAACCGGGTTGTTCACCTTGCTCAAGCCGTGATTGGTTTTTTCCCAATAGAACGGTTTTACGATAAGCTGGTACAAACCTTTATATGCCGCCGCCGAATGCATGAGCCAGTAAATGGGGTTTGCAATGGCGAATAAAATCAATTCGTAAAAGCGGCGCTTAAACACCGCCATCATGTTCACATAGATCATCAGGATATTGCCCACCATCAGGTTAAAGATGGAAATGAACAGCACCCAGTCGGGAAACAGCATTTTGATGGATGAAATATCGAAGATGACATAAGCGAGGAAGATGAAAAGCAGGATAGGATAAACCAGGAAGGTTATCGGCGTAGCCCCGACGAAAAAATTAAAGCCTATAAAACCGCGCCAGCCTATTTTTTTGATCAGCCCGATGGGATTGCGCATATGCACCAGGTAGGTTTGCATATAGCCTTTTATCCAGCGCGACCGCTGGCGTATCCAGTTGAACGGTTCATTATTCGCTTCTTCGTAGGTAGTTGAATTTACAATGGCTATTTTATAGCCTTTGGCATAAGCCCGCACCCCCAGGTCGGCGTCTTCGGTAACGTTGAACGGGTCCCAGGCGCCAAGCTCCACCAGGTTTTCCATCTTAAAATGGTTGCTGGTGCCGCCGAGCGGTATGGGGATGTCCAGCGTATCCAGCCCCGGCAGCATGTAGTCGAACCAGAAAGAATATTCCAGCGTGAACATCCGGGTAAGGAAGTTCTCGTTTCGGTTAAAGTAGTTCAGCGCGCTTTGCACGCAGATGTAATGGTCGGGCAGCTTGTTGAACAGCACCACTACTTTTTTAAGCTGATCGGTATCCGGAATGTCTTCGGCGTCGTAAATGGTCAGGTATCTGCCGCGGGCAAAGTGCAAGCCGTAATTGCAGGCCTTGGGTTTGGTTTTCGGCATGTGAAACGGAACGACGATCACCTCAAAAACTGCCGGAAAATCGAGACTGCGCACGGCGTCGAGCGTTTTCGCGTCGTCCTCCTCTATCAACAGCTTTATATCAAGCTTCTCGCGCGGGTAGTCGAGGCTTTGCAGGTTCCAGATCAGTTTTTTTATCAGTTTATCCTCTTTGTAAACCGGCAGCAGGATGGTGTATACAGGCAACTCATCGTCGTTAACGTCCTTCAGCTCATGTTTGGTTACGGCCTGGTACAGTTCAAAGCGCGAGCCTACCAGCGAGAGGAAAAGCTTAAATATGATCGCCACCAGGAAGAATACGCTCAGGACGACGTTTACGATGATGGTCACATTTTTAAAGTTCATCACCAAGCCTGCGGCGATAGCGCCCAGCACCAGGAAGATAGAAACCATTTGCGGTCCCGTAAAAGTGAATAGGGCAGAACTGTCCGGATCGCGGTTTAGTAACTCGAATACGGATGATTTGACATGTCCCTTGCCCAGCAGTTTATGGCACAGCCAGGTTACTTCCAGGTCGTCGGCCAGGATGATCTCCGGTTCCAGTCCGTAAGTGATCCTGATAAAGTCGATAAAAAGCTTATTGGTCGGGTCGGCCATAACCGTAATCACTCTGTTATTCTCGATACGCAGCGGTATCGCCAGGTGATCGTTTGCAAAGAGCAACTCAACTTTTTCTACAACTTCTTCGTCAAACGCTTCATCCCGTACTTCTTTAAACTGATAGCCGGCGTTTTCCATCGACCGCCCGTAGTTTTTGCGGGAGACAAATCCGTAGTTCAGCGCGACTTTAAGAAAGGAAGTATCCGTTTTCCGGGCAAAGGCGTTGATCTGTTCGCGTGCTGCCGGTGTCAGGAAACCGTCTTTGACCAGTATATCGGAAATGTGAGTAGCCATCAGTTATAGTATTTATGCGGACAATTGAGTCCAAAAAACGAATGTCATTTCGACGAATCCGGGATCTGCGGGGCAGCCATGAGGAGAAAGCTTATTCATCATGCTTGCGGATTACTCAAGGCGTATAAGATTTTTCGCACCCACGGTCAGACCACAGTCCCACTCAAGATAAAGTTCTCTTCGCGCCCTTCCTTTATTCCCTTGCTTGCTCATCGAAATGATATCCTCCCAGGGCTTAGTCGTTAAACAGTTCCTGCGATTTCTGCACCCTCGAGCGCACATACAGGAACGACATCAGGATCAGTACCAGTATGCCGAGCAGGATGTACAGGTTGTAAGTTTCCCAGAAACGTGTCAGCGCGCTCTTGGTATCGAAATATTCCAGGTTTTCGCTTGATTTATTGATGTTGAACAGGTATTTGTTACCATTCACATCCGCTATACACATGTTGCTCGATAAGGTCGACAACTGCTCGGTAATCGATTTTGCCGCGGCGGTAAAGGCATCGGCCTGGTCGTTACCCGTTGCAGTAAGCACCAGCACGGCATTATTGCTGCGGCCGTAGAATATCTGCGCCAGGCCGTTCGACACCGAGTCCGAAAGCGTGTAAACAGGCTTGTTGTTCTCGTTATTATAAATCCTGAATTTCTTGTTGAACTTTATCGGTGCATCGGGAAAGTCGTCCATCAACTGGTCGTGCTGCGATAACAACGCTACGATGTTGTATTTTTTCAGATCGGGTGTTTTTACGTCGTCCGAATAAACGAACTCGGGGAAATTATTGGCGTTGATGTTATTGTTCAGCTCGTAGATGATCTCGCCCACAGCCGCTGCCGCATATTTTGCGTACTCCTTGCTGATCACTATACGGGTAGTGCCCGAATTGAAGGCTTCCGGATATTGGTAAAAGCTCAGGTCGTTGGTAATGAACGGGTTCTTCGATTCGAGGTACGATTTATCTACGTCGATCTCGGCGAAAAAGTTAGTGAACGAGTTGATACAGTTGCCGCTGCTCGGATATATTCTGAATTCAGCTTCGATGGTATTGTACTTGTGGTGCTGGTAACGGTTTATACTTACCGAGGTGTTCAGCTTGCCCGTGGCGTCCAGCCTTTCGCTGCTGATCAGCATGCCGTTCAGGTACACGTTAAAGTAGCCGCGGTCGCCGGGGGTAAGGCTGCTGTAATTAGCCACGAAGTGAATCTCCACTTCCTTCGGCGTAAAGCTAAAATCGCTGTTTTTAAAGCTGTAAACGTTGGTTAGCGAACCGATACCCGACATAAAGTTGGGTGCGCCGCCGATCTGCCTGAGCGTTAGCCGCGACCGGTTTTCGTCGATCGTTTTGAAGAAATTGTTCTGCGCGTTATCGATCAGCAGGTATTCACCGAACGATGAATTCAGGATGTTCATGTTACCCAGCGCGGTGATGGTCTTTTCGTAACCGGCATCGTCGCCGCCAGTAACAAACAATATTTCACCCGGAACGGTTACCTGGCCCTGGGCTTTCTTCCCGTTTGCCATCGCCACGGAGTCTCCGAAGCTAACCAGCGACTTTTTCAGGAACAACAAACCCTGGTTTGCAGCCGGTTTTACCGTTATCATGGCTTGCTTGTCGGCCTGCAGGCTGCTCCAGTTGCCGACCATAATATAATTCTTGATCGAATCGGGCAGCTGGTCTTCCGAGTAAACTTTTATATCCCTGTTTTGGGCTTTCTTCAGCCTCGAATAAGCCCAGGCTACGGCTTTCAGGTCGTGCAGCGAAGGGTTTATCGGGTAAACGATGGCCCTTTTTGACTCGAAGCAGTTGCTGATATTAACATTATTGAAAAAGTTGGTATTGGTTTTCACCAGCGACAGGTAGGAGTAATCCTTTACCTTGATCCACATCGCGGGATTATCCAGGTCCTTGCATTTATCATCGGATACCGTTAACAAAGTTTTTACCTGTACTTTCAGGAACTTGTCGGGCGAGAGGTCCTCGGGCTGCAAATTGATACTGATCTTTTCAACGGAATCTTTGGTAAGGCGCGCGCTGTAAACCGGCCTTTCATTAATCACGACGTTAACAAAGGAGTGGTCCTTTATCAGGGCCTGCGAAGGCTCGATATAAAGAACCAGCTTGCTTCCCTTCATCTCCACCAGCGGACTGATCTTCAAATAGAACGAACTTGCGCCGATCATGCCATATATCGGTTCGTCGTCGTGCCCCATCGCCTTAAAGGATACAATGCTTTGCGCGATTGAGGCCGTGCTTAACAATAATGTGAGAGCTAAAAGGCTTAAAAATTTATTCATCTGCGTGATATTAGTTTATGACGTTGAATTCCACTCTGAAATAATTACCGTTCTCGTCGCTGCGGTAGCTCAGCTCGCCACCCATTTCCTGCGTCATCAGCTTGGCAATGGAAAGGCCCAGTCCCAGGCGGCTTTCGATGTGGCCCGAGGCTTCGTTCAATGTTTTTAGCTTGTTAAACATCATATCCAGCTCGTCCTGTCCTATGGCTATGCCTTCGTCAACGATCTCGAATACAAAGTGCTGGCGCTGCAGGCTGGTTACAACTTTAATGCTGTTGTTGGTTTGGGAGAACTTAATGATGTTCGATAAAAGGTTCTGGAATATCTGCCCGGTAAAAACTTTATCCAGTTTCACATAAAGCGGCAGTTTAAGGATGTTGTCGACCAGGTGAATGTTTTTCATCTGGGCCGTTTCTATCAGCCCGCGGTACACATGCTGCACTTCGGCGTTAATATCGAACACCTCCATAGTGAATTTCATCTCGGGCGACTCGATCTCTTTTACATCCATCAGCTTGCTAAGCATATACTGCATCTTTTCAGCCGACTGACCGATGTATCCCACAAACTCCTTTTGGTCGGAGCTCAGCCGGTCTTCTTCGTCCTTCAGCATGTTATTACTCATGATGATGGAGCCGATCAGGTTTTTCAGGTCATGCCCGGCGATATTGATAAAGCTGTTTTTTTGCTCGTCGAGCTTGCGCAACCGCTCATACTGCATATCGATGATATGGTTCTTTTCGCTGATGTCGTGGTTTTGTTTTTTCAGCTGCTCGTTCGATTTCTCGATCTGTATTTGCTGGTGCACTTCGCGCTGTATCACTTTATGACGCGTATTAGGCACTAAGCACGAAATAAGCGCGATGGTAAAAAAATACTGAGCGCCGTTGGTAACAAAAATATCTATTGAATAATCGCAGAACAGGTCGAAAAATATGGCGAGCAGCAATACGGCGATCAGCGTTTCGATCAGCGAATGCACCGGTTCCCAAAATACCTGCAGGTTAAAGAACAAGATAACAATGGAAAATTCGGTAAAATAGATGAACAGCGCTTGAGCGTTTACCAGCGTGCAAAGCAATGCCGACAAGCCGGATAGCGAAAAAAACGCAACGTGCATCAGTATCCGGTAATTGTAGTTCCGGGTATGCAGGTAATTGTAAAGAATATAGAGCAACAGGATGATGATCAGCCTGCCAATAAATACCTGCATCCATATATCCTTGGCATAGATAAAATCAACAATGCTGAACAGGGGATAAAGAAAGAAGATGGTCCAGATAATATTGTGGGTCTGGAACCACGCTTTTTTCCCTAACTCCTTCAGAAACTCTTCTTTATCGATCTGAATGAACATGCTGATATTTCTTATTCAATAAAAATGTTAAACCGGTCGTTAATTTAGCGTGAATAAAAATAAAAATAAGTTAAAAACGAAACGTTTTCAACATTGTTTATTAACAGGTTATCAGTAAAGCTATTCACATTTTCTTTACTATACCTGGTGGGGGGCGCCGCACTGCCGAAGCTTTGCATGGCAATTTATTTGGAGTCCCCGGTCATATGGCTAAAGTTAATTGGTTTGTGCAGGTTAATAAAGGCATAAAATAACGATAAAAATTGGCAAAGCTGAAACTTTCGGGCACGTCCCGGACGATGGTTGGTCATCAGCATCGCAAAACTGCGGCGCCGTGCCAGTTGGTAACAGCTGATAAAATTTTAAAAATTTTGCAAATTATACGTGTTTGCATGTTAAGTTTGTTACTACTTGAATGATTTATATGACCATGGTCACTTTATACCGGCCGGAAATATAGTATCTTTCAAGCCAGATTAGCGTTGACTTAGTGTTTCAGGCAGTAAACTCGGCGCGTTTGTTTTTATTAGTGAAAGAACCTGTGACAGAATGCTGTATAACAATAATAATTCGTTACTTTTGCGTCCTTTTAATTTAGAATAATGAAATTTTTCGAAGAGAAGCGCAGGGAGGCAATGAAGCATATCGAAAAGTATATGCTTGAAAAAATGGATGAGTTCCTTAAACCGGTAAACACCATCTGGCAGCCTTCTGACCTTTTGCCTGATTCCACGCGCGAAACCTTCTTTTCAGAAATAAAAGAATTGCGCGAAAGCGCCGCTGGATTGTCGTACGATCTGATCGCAGTCCTGATTGGTGATACCATTACAGAGGAGGCCCTGCCTACCTATGAATCATGGCTGACGATGGTGGAGGGTGTGTCCAAAGAGGAGCACGGCGGCTGGATGACCTGGACACGTCACTGGACGGCCGAAGAAAACCGCCACGGCGACCTGCTGAATAAATATTTATACCTGTCGGGCCGGGTAAACATGCGCATGATGGAAGTTTCCATGCAGTACCTGATAGCCGACGGCTTCGATATAGGTACCGGCACCGATCCATACCGTAATTTCATTTACACTTCCTTCCAGGAACTGGCTACCAACATATCACACCGTCGCGTGGCATCGCAGGCGAAGAAACAGGGCGACAACCTGCTATCGAAAATGTGCGGCGTCATCGCCGGCGATGAGGCGCGTCACGCCAAAGCTTACAAATACTTTATCGCTAAGATATTCGAAATAGATGCCAACGAGGCCATGCTGGCTTTTGAAGACATGATGCGCAAAAAGATCGTGATGCCTGCGCATTTTTTGCGCGAGATAGGCCTGAAAGTCGGCCAGACCTTCGGTCATTTTACCGACGCGGCACAAAGGCTCGGTATTTATACTGCGGTTGACTATGTCGACATTCTTAAGGACCTCATTGAAGAATGGCATATAGGCAGTGTGAAAGACCTGAACGAGACCGGCGAAAAAGCCCGCGACTATATCATGAACCTGCCTGCCCGCCTGCTCCGCGTCGCCGACCGGATGAAAAATCCGGGACTGGAGTACAAGTTCAGTTGGATAGCTGGTTGAGTGATAAGTGATACGTTGAACGTTTTACGTTATTTGTCTTTCGGACTTACGCGGACTTTTCGGACTTCCCGACTCAAATCACCCCTCCTGCAACAGATCCGTCCCGTACTTGCCTGCCAAAAGCTCGTTCAGGATCGATTCGACAGTAAGTGAATTAACATCGTCGGTCCAGTGTTCCGACCGGGTAATATCCAGTACCGGTCCATTTATCTCGATCTTATATAGAAAACCGTAAAGGCTCGGCTCCGATATTTCGATAACGTTTCCCTCGCCGCCTACTTCAAAATGGATGGCTTCTTGCCGTTGCCGGGCAAACATCGTATCCAGGTTTTGCCGGATATGCTCGCGCAAGTCTTGCGGGTTTACACGTTCATGTGCAGTGACGATCTTCATTTTGTCAGAAAGTATTTGTCGTTAAACCAAATACAAGCTGCACCTGCTTTTGTTTCGGTAGTTTAGTCATTGAGTCATTCTCAAGCTTTTAATCTGCATATTTGCACATCTGCACATCGCCTTACTTTTCAACCTTCCGGCAAAGAACTATCTTTAGGCATGAAACTCAGGACCGAGATCGGTAACATCATCCTTCTTTTGGCTGGTATTTTTCTGGCTGGCTTCGGCTTAGAGGGCTTTCTGCTGTCAAGCAGGTTTATCGACGGCGGCGTAACGGGCATATCGATGCTGCTTGCCGAAACTACCGGGCTGCCGCTGTCTATCCTCATTTTTGCAATTAACATCCCTTTTTTGGTATTAGGCTATCGCCGGTTAGGCCCGCTCTTTGCGGTCAAGGGAACACTGGCCATCGCAGGACTTTCGCTTTGCATCGCCTTCGTGCACTATCCCGACGTGACGCACGATAAACTGCTGACAGCCGTTTTCGGAGGTTTTTTTATCGGCGTCGGCATAGGGCTCGCTATCCGCAGCGGCGGTGTGCTCGACGGAACCGACATAGCGGCTTTGCTGGTGAGCAAAAAAATGCAATTGCTTAAAGTAAGCGACGTTATCCTGGTGCTCAATGTGGTGATCTTTTCGGCAGCTGCTTTCTTTTTGGGCGTCGAATCGGCCTTATACTCCGTGCTAACGTATTTTTCAGCATCCAGGATGATCGATTTTATCATCAATGGTATCGAGCGATACATCGGCATCACCGTGGTATCGGCCAAAGGCGACACGATCCGTAAAATGATCACGGAGATGGGCCGTGGTGTAACGGTTTACGAAGGGAAAAGAGGCTATGGGAAAGACGGGCATATTAATGATCCCCGCGATATTATTTTCACGGTTGCAACGCGTCTCGAGATCCCGGCTATCAAAGCAAAAATATTGGAGATCGACCCTTCCGCATTTATCGTGCAGCAAAGCATCGACGACACCACAGGCGGGTTGCTGAAAAAGAAGAATGTACATTAGGCTGACACGAATTACACGAATGAGCCCTAATTTGCACAAATTAAAAATTCTTGTAATTCGTACAAATTCGTGCAATTAGTGTTAACAGACTATGAACTATAAACTCCTCGGCCGTTCGGGCCTTAAAGTATCAGAATTATGTTTGGGCACCATGGGCTTCGGCACCGATAACGGCTGGGGCGCCGACAAAAACGGCAGCTTTGCCATTATGGACGCTTATGCCGAAGCCGGCGGCAATTTCCTCGACACCGCCAACCTATATAAGAATGGCACCAGCGAAAAGATCATCGGCGAGTATCTGAGCAATCACGACCGCGATTATTTCGTGGTGGCGACCAAATACAGCCTGAAGGATAACCTAACCAACCCCAACGCATCGGGCAATAACCGCAAGAACATGATGCGCAGCGTGGAGGAAAGCCTGAAACGCCTGAAAACGGACTTTATCGACCTGTTTTACCTGCACATCTGGGACGATATAACGCCGATCGACGAAGTGATGCGCGGCATGGACGACCTCGTTCGCCAGGGCAAGGTGAATTATGTGGCCATTAGCGATACGCCGGCCTGGGTGGTTGCCAGGGGCAACACCTTAGCTGAGCTGATGGGCTGGAGCCCGCTGATAGCCCTGCAGATCGAATACAGCCTGATCGCGCGCACGGCCGAACGCGAGCTGATCCCGATGGCCAAACACTTCGGCATGACGGTGACGCCCTGGGCCCCGCTGGGCGGCGGCGCGCTTACCGGCAAATACCTGCGCGGCGAACAGGGCCGCGTAAAGCCCGACAGCAAACGCCGTAATGATAAGGCCGTCGAAATAACCAAAGTGGTAATGGCTATCGCGGATGAGCTTGGTGTTTCGCCTGGCAACGTCGCCCTTAAGTGGACCATGCAGCAGGGCTTCCATTGCATTCCCATCGTCGGTGCCACCAAACTGGAGCAATTGCACGATAATCTCGCAACAGTTGACGTTACCTTAAGCGATGACCACCTGAAACGCCTCGACGAAGTAAGCGCCATCGAGCTTGGCTTCCCCGGCGATTTCTTTCGTGAGGACGCCGTCAAGGTGAACACATTTGGTGGGTTTTATGATAAGGTGGAGAAGAGATAAAAGAGGGAGTGTCATCCTGAGCTCCGTCGAAGGATGAGTGCAAAGGCCTTTGCCCGCATGTTTCGAGTGCCTCAACATGACACCCGCCGCGAATGCAGCGGTTAGTCATTCTTGATAAATCTCACTATCGGAGTAAGGAACAAACCTGCTTATACCTCGTTTCGTCTTAGAACGCCCAATGCCTTAATAAACAGGAATGGCGTAAATAAGAACGGCAGCAGCGAGAGTACTTCGCCGTTTAGTAGTCCCCAGTGTATCTGAAGGTCGTTGTAAATTTTTTCACTCACAATTGGCAGAACCATCGATAGCAGCAACAGGATAACCAGCCACCTGAAATAGGATCGCAGGTAGGCGTTTCTGATGAGCGGCAAGGTCGCAAAAACATATACGGCAATAAAAAGATCCAGGTAATTAAGGATGATAAGGACTAATTCATGGTCCGAAAGATATTTTTCGCCGGACAGGTGGACGACAACAAGTATAGCGATCCTGCAAAGCATAAATACGACCAGTCCGCCCCTGATCCAAATATTTTCGCCGAGTACCTTCAGTACCCATACCAAACCTCCGAGCACAAGCAGGCTTAGGATCTGCGGTATAATATACCAAAATGAATTTGGCTGGACCTGAGCCGGCGTTGTTTTTTCCGGATCAATGATGATCTGATTATTAAAGTAGACAAACCGCGCCACCCAGATCGCGATTAAAAGTATATTGATAAGCAGGACGATAGATGTAATACGTTTATTGATCATTTCATTCAAACTTCCTCAAATACTGTGCCTTGACCAGTTCGCCATACCAGTTCATACAACTTCTATCCCATACTTCACCAGCAACCCCGGCAACCCGTGCACCGAAAATTTTGCGCCTTTAATCATATTGTTGTCCGGGTCGATGATGAAATTATATGAAGAGCTGAGGTCGGCACTTTTCAGGATGGTCTGGTCGAACGTGGCTCGATGCATATTGCAGTTGTCAAATTTGCAGTCGGACAGATCGGCTTCAGTCAGGTCGGTTTCTATCATCGAGCAATCCTTGAATATCGCCTTTTTATTTTTCTTTTTATAAAAAATCGCGTTATCCAAATTACAGCCATCGAAATGCATTTCCATTAAAAAATCCAAACTGCGGCCAAAGTTTACGCCGCTGAACTTGCAGTTTTTAAAACGGATGTTTTGTAAACCCGCATTACTCAGGTTCGCCAGGGACAGGTTGCAATCTTCAAAAACGCAATCGATAAACAGGATATTGCTGAAGTCAGCGCCGGAAAGATCACAGCTTATGAATTTGCAATATTCGAATTGCCGACTCGCCAAAACAGGATCGGCTGCTGTTATTTTGGTAAATGTTCGGTCTTCGTGGATAGATGCGGACATAGGGCTAAAATAATTCTCTCCGCTGACATTAGAGTTATGTCCAACAATCTATTTATTTGTTTGCCTTAGAGTTTTATAGATTTCCAAAACAAGTTTTTCTTTATCGGCAGTTAGATTTTTTCCTGTTATCCCGATCCAGGCTTCTTTTCTGCAACCGGGAATTTCAATTCCAACGGTTCCTTTGCCAGTTCTCGTTGGTTCCAATATAATAGCGATTTTATTATCAATAGTGTCGATAAGAGCAATATGGCTAACGGGAATTTTATAAAATGTTTTATAGAAGCCGGTGTCAATGCTGGCTTTCGCATCTGCAAAATGTGATTTTAAGTCGCAGCCGCTAATACCGTTCCTTTCAAAGATATCACTGTCATACTGCAGGAAGATACTATCTTTCTTTGAATAGATAATGCCAGGTCTGGAGTCGATTCCTCGTTCTGCTTTACTTATGAAATCAGGAGGAGCATATATTATCCAGCCGCTCGACAAAGTCAGTTTGTGCCACAAAGGATCAATGGTAGCTTGATTCTTGCCGACTCGTTTACAAGAAGTTAGAGCCAAAATAATAACAAGCAGATATGAGTGATTTAGGTTTCTCAAAAGACAAATAATAATTTCTGATCTAAATTTAATGGCTTCAGACCATATTTAAAAAAATGTCATGATCGTGTTAGGATAAGAACGTTTACAATCAGCGCGATCACCTATACAATCAATGGTTAAACTAAACTTACGAAGACTGTGAGAATTTCATGAGTTTAGTTTGACAATGGCGGTTATTGGCATATTGGTTATCGATTATGCTTTTGCCCTATCCTTGTATCTAAAATTGATTGTATTTGCTGAAAATCTTCGTCGCTCAGTTCTTTCCTGCTAAATGAAAACAGCACAGCATCTACATCTTTTGAACTTATTAAAATGTTATCTTCTTTCATTACGTAAGGTCTAAAGCATGACCAGTTTAACTGGTAAAGCTTTTCGTTGTCTTGATACTGCAGGTTTTCTTCTGAAAAGATGTAAGTACTTATAAATGATTCATCTGCAAAGCGTTTGGCAATACGTTTTCGACGATTCATAAATTTAAAAAATTTCTCTAAAAGACCTGCCCATAGGAAAACGATATAAAAGAAATATCCACCTATGATTGATAACCCGACAACTGATTGGTCGTTATCGATAATAACATCTGTGGCATATAATACAATCGCGACGATAGTAAATAAAAAATAATAGCGGATGATTTTGGAAAATGATAATAACCAGATCATCTTTTGGCTACTCAAAAAATTGTTACGATCGAAAGGAATGGTAATGGTTTTAGGTAACATACAGATTTGTTGCAAGGATAAACTTACGAAGTTTTCAAAACTTCGTAAGTTTTAAATTGTCAACGAAATCATTTAATCAAACAAATCAGCGGTCACATGTTCCGCCTGTACTGCCCCCCAACCTCGTACAGCGCATGTGATATCTGCCCGAGCGAGCAGTATTTGCACACTTCCATCAGCGTTTCAAAAATATTTTCTCCGGCAATAGCGGTCTGCTGCAATTTTTTCAGCAGGGCGGGTGCCTTGTCTTCGTTTCGCTTTTGGAAAGCTTCGAGAGCGGCAATCTGGAATTGCTTTTCGTCTTCCGTCGCGCGGATCACTTCTGCCGGGATAACGGTCGGCGAACCTTTTTTATTAAGGAACGTATTTACGCCGACGATAGGGTATTCGCCGTCGTGTTTCAGCGTTTCGTAGTAGAGCGATTCTTCCTGTATCTTGCCGCGCTGGTACATGGTTTCCATAGCGCCCAGCACGCCGCCGCGATCGTTGATGCGTTTGAATTCGGTCAGCACCGCTTCTTCCACCAGGTCGGTTAATTCTTCGATGATGAACGAACCCTGCAGCGGGTTCTCGTTCTTGGCCAGGCCCAGTTCGCGGTTGATGATCAGTTGTATGGCCATTGCCCGGCGAACGGATTCTTCCGTAGGTGTGGTGATCGCTTCATCGTAGGCATTGGTGTGCAGGGAATTGCAGTTGTCGTATATCGCGTATAATGCCTGCAGCGTGGTACGGATATCGTTAAAGTCGATCTCCTGCGCGTGCAGCGAGCGGCCGCTGGTCTGGATATGGTATTTCAGCTTTTGTGAACGGTCGTTCCCTTTGTATTTATTCTTGATCGCTTTGGCCCATATCCGGCGCGCAACGCGACCGATAACCGAATATTCCGGGTCGACGCCGTTGGAAAAGAAGAACGACAGGTTCGGCGCAAAATCATCGATATGCATGCCCCGGCTCAGGTAATATTCCACGTAGGTAAAGCCATTCGACAGGGTAAAGGCCAACTGCGAGATAGGGTTGGCGCCCGCTTCGGCAATATGGTAGCCCGAAATAGATACAGAGTAAAAATTGCGGACCTTCTGATCGATAAAATATTGCTGCACGTCGCCCATCATGCGCAGGGCAAACTCGGTGGAGAAAATGCAAGTGTTCTGCGCCTGGTCCTCTTTTAAAATGTCTGCCTGCACCGTGCCACGAACTGTTGAAATAGCTTTGGCTTTTAGCTTTTTATAAATATCCGGAGGCAATACCTGGTCGCCAGTCAGGCCCAAAAGCATCAGGCCGAGGCCGTTGTTTCCTTCGGGTAATTTCGCCTCACCCCGGCCCTCTCCAAAGGAGAGGGAGTCGTTTTTATTGATAATTCTGTCAGGCTGTCGCCTAAGTAAGTCCTTTATTGTTTGAACGACTTTAAAAACATCCTTTGCAACGTCCTCGTTTGTGAAACGGATAACGTCAAATCCTTCACTATTTAAAACTTTTGTCCTGACTTCATCTTCCTCGCTCGTCAGGATGTGGTACCCTCCATCAATTTCGATAACGAGCCCCTTTGATATGCAAACAAAATCAGCGATATAGCCATCGATAGCGTGTTGTCTCCTGATCTTATAACCCGTTTGATTATTTCTCAGATGTTGCCATAAAATATTTTCAGCTTCAGTCGGGTTTTGTCTGTGTGAAATTGCATTGGCTTTTAACGTTTGCCAAATTTTCGTGTTCGCGGTTTGATAACCAAAGATCCTGGGTTTACCCGCGCTGTTTTGTTCTTTCGTATCACCTGAATTATCTTTAGAAGAGCGGGCCTCATTATTTCCCGCATCCTCCCCCTCTCCTTTGGAGAGAGTTGGGGTGAGGCGGTAATAAGGTCTTGCCAGCCCCCTGTCATCATAAACCTCTTTAAACTTCGCCTCTACTAAATGTTCAAGCTGGTGCTCTTTGATATACAGCTCGCATTGCTGGTCGACAGCCGCGTTCATGAAATAACCCAGCAGCATTGGCGCGGGGCCGTTGATGGTCATGGAAACCGAGGTTGCCGGGTCGCACAAGTCAAAGCCGGAATATAATTTCTTAGCGTCGTCCAGCGTAGCAATGCTCACACCTGAATTACCGATCTTGCCGTAAATATCCGGTCGCGTGTGCGGGTCCTCGCCGTAAAGCGTTACCGAGTCAAACGCTGTCGAAAGCCGGTGCGCCGGTTGGCCAAGCGATACGTAATGAAAGCGCTTGTTCGTCCGCTCCGGGCCGCCTTCACCGGCGAACATGCGTGTCGGGTCCTCGCCTTCACGTTTCAGCGGGAACACCCCGGCTGCGTACGGGAATTCGCCCGGAACATTTTCCGTCAGCAGCCAGCGCAGAATATCACCCCAGGCTTCATACCGCGGCAATGCGATCTTCGGCACCTTCAGTTGCGACAGCGAGGTGTAGTACAGCGGTTGTTTTATTTCTTTATCACGCACCTTATAAATAAAATTGTCCGCTTTGTATTTGCGTACCGTTTCCGGCCATTCTTTTAATAAGCGCCTGCATTCGGGGTGCAGTTGTTCTTCAAGGTGTTTATATAAATCATTTAGGCTCCCCTCTTGAGAGGGGTTGGGGGTGTGTTCTTTCAGCGCATCAATTGCACCCCGAACGTTATACATTTTCTGCGCCACGCCGCATTGTTCATTCACCCAGGCATCATACGCTTTGCTGCTTTCTTCAATTTCGGCCAGGTAGCGCACCCTGTCGGGCGGGATAATAAATATCTTTTCCGATTCGCCCCAATGCAGCTTGGCTTCATCAAATTGTTTACCGATGAAGTTCACCCCGGTTTTTGCATTGATGGTCCGCATGATGGCTTCGAACAAATTATTCATGCCCGGGTCGTTAAACTGCGAAGCCATGGTGCCGTAAACCGGCAGGTCCTCATCTTTGGCTGCAAACAACTGATGATTGCGTTTATATTGCTTGCGCACATCGCGCAGAGCATCCTGTGCGCCGCGCTTGTCGAACTTGTTCAGTGCAACCAGGTCGGCAAAATCCAGCATGTCGATCTTTTCCAGTTGGGTGGCCGCGCCAAACTCCGGCGTCATCACGTACAGCGATACATCGCAGTAATCGGTGATCATGGTATCCGACTGCCCGATGCCAGAGGTTTCAACGATGATCAAATCATACCCGGCGGCCTTGCAAATATCAATGGCCTCCTCCACATGCTTTGACAGCGCCAGGTTAGCCTGCCGTGTTGCCAGCGAACGCATGTACACACGCGGGTTGTTGATCGAATTCATCCTGATGCGATCGCCCAGTAAAGCGCCGCCGGTTTTTCTTTTCGACGGGTCGACAGAAATGATCGCCAGCGTTTTATCCGTCTCCATCAAAAACCTGCGCACGAACTCGTCTACGAGAGACGATTTACCCGCGCCGCCTGTGCCGGTAATGCCAAGGACCGGAGCCCCCTCTAAATTTCCCCCGGTTGGGGAGACTTTTTTTGCGCCTTCTTTTAAGCCCCTCTCTACTGGAGAGGGGTTTGGGGTGAGGCCAGTGGAGCCGCCTCTTTCCGCCAATGTGATCAGCGATGCTATTGCCTTAGGATCTTTTTCGGGCAGATGCTTTAGTTCTCCGTTCAGTTTATTAACGGTCGCAAAATCGCATTGCTGCAGCATATCGTTGATCATGCCCTGCAGGCCCATCGTTCGGCCGTCGTCCGGCGAATAAATCCGCGCGATGCCATAGTCCTGAAGTTCTTTGATCTCCTGCGGCAGGATCACGCCGCCGCCGCCACCAAATATTTTGATATGTCCTGCGCCGCGTTCGCGCAGCAGGTCGTACATGTATTTAAAGTATTCCAAATGACCGCCCTGGTACGATGTGAGTGCAATGCCCTGCACATCTTCCTGTATCGCACAGTTCACCACCTCGTCCACCGAGCGGTTATGCCCCAGGTGGATTACTTCCGCGCCCGACGCCTGTAATATGCGCCGCATGATATTGATGGTCGCGTCGTGCCCGTCGAACAGGGAGGCTGCGGTGACAAAACGGACCTTATTTTTGGTATGATATGGAGCGATGGTTTCCATTGGCGGTATTTCTACCACAAAACTAAGCAAATTGTTGTAATGCTATGCATGCATAGCAGTTTAGAGTGCCGGCTTCTTTAACATAGTGGTATTACTTAACCGGGTAATATAGATTATAAATATACGCCCCAATTACCAATCCCGATAGTAAGATACCGATGATCAGCGGTACCCAGATAGGCCTGGTCCGGTAAAAGGTGGAATCGCCTATGTAGCGCTTCCAGAAAAATGAATGTAACGTTGCAGCACCCAAAACCAGTAGCGGGATATTTAAAAGATTTGAACCCGTAGCTGCAATAATAAACGCTTGGGCTAAGGTGCAAAACAGCCCAAAAAAGATAATTCCAACAGATCCCGCAGGATTTTCAGTCCTATTCACGTTCATGGCTAGCATAATCGACCCGAAAAGTGTGCCGAACAGGATGGAAAATATATAAATGACGCGACTGGAGTAATACGAGGGCGCACTCGTGTCGTCGACAATCACATCTCTGTATGAGCCGTTCATAACCCAGGGCCTGCTATCAGCCATCAACGCATTATCCCGATGCGCTTGTATATCCTCCTGGATAGCCTGTAATTCTTCTTCACTAAATGAATGTCCCCTGTTTTGCAATTCCTCCAGTGACGCTTCAATAGTATCTGGCAAGTATTTCTGTCTGTTATCAATGCGCTCCTGCAACTCTGCATCCGATCTGCCCGAAGCTGTAACTTGAAAATTAAGATCCATTAGGGTGGTTGAAAACGCCGTAAAAATAGTTTTTTTTAAGCCTCCAACGCAATCAAGTAATCATCAACGGTTCAGATATAAAAAAGCCCGGCGTTAGCCGGGCCTTGTTTTGGAAAACTGCGAGATATAAGTTCGTTAGCCCTTTTTGGCGCTTTTCTTTTTCTCAACCGTAGTTTTTGTAGTGGTCTTATTAACCGTATCGGCCTTTTTTGAGGTATCACCCATTTTCATGCTGTCCTTTTTAGTGGTATCGGGCTTTACGGTCGTGTCTACTTTGGTAGTCGAGCTCGAATCGACGTGGCTCGAATCGGAGTTGCTGGACGAGCTATTGCCTTTGCATGCCGCCACTGACAGTGACAGACCGAGGGCGATAATCGTCAGTTTTAAATAAGTTTTCATAGTGAATGTTTTATTGTTTATGTAGAAGGGTAAACATCAGTCATTATGAAAATGTTTGTGACTGAATTTCAAGTCCCTCTCCTTTGAAGAGGGATTTAGGGTGAGGTTGAGACTTAATAAAAACGGGACCTGTAACTCGTACAAATCCCGTTTTCCGGAAATGTTTATCCCGTTATGCAGCATCACTGCTGTATTTTGTCATCCTACTTATGCGTCGTACGCGATGAATTACCGCTGCGGCCGCTGTTGCTGCCCATATTGCGATTTTCCCTGTTACGATCGCTTTGCGAAGATGAGGATTGCTGTGAGCCCATCTTCCTTTCGTTCTCATTTTGCCGGCTGCTATGGCCGGACTGTTTCGTGGTAGGCATAACCTTTTGAATTTACTGGTTAAACATTTGGTTAATTACTTGTTTAACCCGGCAAAAAAGGCCTTGTTTGCCTGTTTTAAACCACTTTTAACTAAGTCCCTGATTGATAATTTGTTAATTTTAAATTAATTTAATTGCTTCGCAACGTGGCGGCCCGAGTATTTAAAACGTAAAAACGTTGAGATCAATTATTCGGAATAAGGCCGTCCGTTGCTAAGGTATAAGGTAATTACCAAGGAGGTCAAAAGTATCATCGCATTGAACTGATGAGCTGCGGAATAATAAATTGAGCTTTTAAGCGGACTGTTGACCAATGCTAAAATGCCGAGCGCTACCTGAGCTCCGACCAGTGCCGGCGGCAGCCAGCGAATGGTATACAGCCAGCTACCGCGATCCGTTTTCGCGCATTTGAAAAACCAGAAGATCATTGTCGCGGTTATAACATACGCCAATGTGCGGTGGATAAACTGGATTGTCAATGGGTCGGAATTTAGGTTGTACCACAAGTTCCCATTGGCTAACATTCCGGCGGGTATATAAACCCCATTGATATCCGGCCACGACGGTGCATAGAGCGCCGCATGCGTGCCAGCCATAAAAGCACCATAGATAAGCTGAAAGAACAATAACGATAACAGGAAAATGTTGAGCTTTTTTAGTTTGGGTTCCCTTTGTACCTGCCCTGGCGGTATACGCAGTTTTAAGATGAACCAAACCAGGTAGGTTAAAAGGAACAGCGCGCACATAAAATGTACGGCCAAACGAATATGATCGACGCGCGTGTCGGTATCGTTTAACCCGCTTTTTACCATCAGCCAGCCAATGGCCCCCTGTAATCCTCCCAAAAGAAAAAGAACGGCCAGCGGACCCGCCATTTTGCGGTCGATTTTTCCTTTAACAATAAAAATGATAAACGGGATCAGAAATACCAGCGCCATCAGCCGGGCCCACTCGCGGTGCAGCCATTCCCAAAAGAAGATGGCCTGGTAATCGGCCAGTGTGAAATGGCTGTTTACCTTTTTAAACTGTGCTATTTGCTGATATTTTTCAAAACTATGCTGCCATTCGCTATGGTTCAGCGGCGGCAATGCGCCCATCAGCGGTTTCCATTCTGTGATTGATAAGCCTGAACCGGTTAAACGGGTAATTCCGCCGAGCAGTACCTGCACCATCAGCATACAAGCGCCGATACTTAGCCAGCAGATAACTGCTTTATTGTTTTTATTTCTTTGGGAGTACGAGTAATGTTCAAATGGCCGTTCCTGCACGCTATCGCTTTATAAAAGCGCGCAAGTTCGGCAATTGAAAAACCCGTAAAAATGACGAAGATCATTTTTTAGATCGGCTGCCGGTAACCGCCTACAAGTCAAAATCGTATCTTTGCCCAATCGGTGCAATTCAGAAACATCGGTGTAATCATAAAGCACAATCGGTGTAATCATATTTCATAATCGGTGGAATCCCTCTTACAACAAGGCATTAAAGGCTACAACAATTACGGCGCATGGCTACGCGAAAAGTACCAGGGGCAGCGCGTGTTCAAGGTAATTGTGGACGGCGGCTTCACCTGCCCCAACCGCGACGGCTCCAAAGGTTACGGAGGCTGTACTTATTGCAATGTCGATTCTTTTACACCCGAGGTGTCGCGCAAAACACCCACGCTGCGCGAGCAGGTGATCAAAGGCATGGAGCGCGCTGTGAAAGGTAATAAGGCCGATAAGTTCATCATCTATTTTCAGCCCAATACCAATACCTACGCCCCGGCGCATTACCTCAAAATGCTGTACGACGAGGCGCTGAGCATCAACACCGAAAACATAGTCGGCCTGTCAGTCGGCACACGTCCCGATTGCATCGACGCGGAAAAGATTACCCTGCTGGAAAGCTATACCGATCGTTTTGACGTCGACCTGGAAATGGGTATGGAGTCGATCTATGACGACACGCTGAAACAGATCAACCGCGGCTGCCTGCACGGCGACCTGGTGAACGCCTTATCGCTCGTCCAAAACAGCCCGCTCGATATTTGCGTGCATACCATTTTCGGCTTCCCCTGGGAAACCAAAGAGATGATGCTGAAATATGCCGATGAGATCAATCGTTTCCCGCAGATCAAATTCGTCAAGTTTCACCACCTGCATATCGTCGAAGGCTCGGTGATGGGTGTTAAATATAAGCGCCAGCCTTTCAAATTATTCAGCCTACCGGAGTACGCTGATTTTTTGTGTGAATTGCTGCCGCTCGTTCGCCCGGATGTAGTGATCCAGCGCTTGTTTGGCCTGTCTGATATGGACCTGCTCATCGCGCCCAACTGGGGCCTCAAAAAATCCGAGATACAGCATTATATCGATAAGACGATCGCCGATAGGGGCATTGTGCAGGGTCGGCGTTAATTTAGATGAGCAAGACTGTCGATAAGTTTACGAATAGAATCCCGGCCCTTGTATCTGTCAACTTTTTTCTCATCGGTAGCTTTACCGGTACTATCCAAGGCCTTAATTTTTTTCATAAGTGGGCTGTTCTGTTCTTTGTCTTGCGGCATTATACTATCCGGTATTAAGTCCGATGACTCTGCACCACTCGCTACACGCATTCTAACTAATAAGGTCAAACTATCCTTGACATTTTTTGAAAGCTTGGATTCCAGATTGATATTCTTATTATCTTTTATTGTGAAAAATCGCACTTTTTCAGTTGAGCCTGGAATAGTATCAAATCGCAGTGCGACATAATAACCGGCCAATGCATGTTTATATGCAACGGTATCATTTGGGGCTTGAATTTTTTCTGTATCAATTCTTTGCCCTATAACAGCGCCTTTTTCTTTACTTACATCAATGTAGTAGTAATTGAGTGTCAGTATATAATGATTGGTACGCTCATGATTGTTGCAATTAAGTAAAAAACAACAGAACAGTAAATAGCAAGCTTTTTTCATAATTGGCATAACACCAGGCTGAAACTATAAATAAAAATTTATTGTTCTGAAAACGGCTTTGCAAAATACTTCAACTTTTTATCCTGGTGGTATAGAAAAAGCGTGTCGCCGTCTGCGCGGGAATATATCCGGTCGCCGGCCTGTACCACTTCATAAAACTGAGCCTCGCCGGCTATCGGGGTCAGGATCAGCTTGTATTCACCGCCGTTGGTGCTGATGAGTACATAATCCTTTGATCGGTTATTCTTGTTCAGCACATAATCCCATTTGTTAACGATCCCATCAATCTCCTCGTGATGCGGGGTATCCCGTTTGGTTAACAGGAAAATGCCCGCAATGATGGCCGCGGCGAGGATTGTGCTGAAAACATAACTTAATATCCTTTTTCCCATGGGTATACTTGCAAAACTACAAAAAAACCGGACCGCCCATCTTTAACAATTCCCCCTTAAAGCGGTTCCCTTTACGATAATTTTTTTATTATTGTTTAAATTTAATAACAGGTAAGAACCTGTTCCGCTAAACGGCGTAAAAGCGATAAATAACTCAGATTTTGTCACAGCGAGAGCAGCAGAATTATATTCCGGCGTTAACAGGGGTACGCGCTATGGCCGCCTACCTGGTTTTCATTTCGCATTACGAGGGTACTTTTGATACCAATTTCCCGCATTATCTGAAACGCTTTTTACTGGAATTTCACATCGGCGTCACCATCTTCTTTGTGTTGTCGGGCTTCCTCATCGCTTTCAGGTATTATGGTAATTTTCATCTGACGAAAGACTGGTTCCTGCAATACCTTAAAAACCGCGTGGCGCGTATCTACCCGATGTATTTTCTGCTCACCACGGGGGTATTCATCTATTACTATTTTAGTCGCGACCCGGCTGTTACAAACGGTTTCCCGAACGCTACCGGCCTGTTTTTCCTGAACATCACTTTCGTGCGCGGTTTCTTCAACCAATTGAAATTTACGGGCATCGCCCAGGGCTGGTCGCTTACCGTGGAAGAGTGCTTCTATTTTTCTGCACCTATTATATTTCTTGTCATCAGCAAATACAGGAAGTTTTTCCTGCAGATCGTCGGCATCACCGGCCTGGGTTTTTTGCTGGTACTGATCTTCCGGAACATCGACTGGTACGGCTTTTTCAGCAACTTTACTTTCATGATGCTCTATACCTTCCTGGGCCGCTGTTTCGAGTTCTTTGTCGGTATAAAGCTGGCGCTGATGGTCCGTAAGAATGGTATGGACCGAAAAAACAGGCTGAAGTTTACCTATATCGGTTTCTTCGGCATATTTTTCTGCGTCTGGATACTGTCACGGCTGCCGATCCCGGCCGGCTGGTTTGTCGGTCTGCAAAATCCTTTTGGCATCATCACCAACAATTATTTGCTGCCTATAGCCATAGCCACATTCTTCTACGGGCTTATTACCGAAACCACCAAAATGAAAACGGTGCTGGCTAATCCGTTTGTGGAACTGCTGGGAAAAAGCTCGTACATTTTTTACCTCATCCACCTGGGTTATATGTACATCTATATCAGCAGGGGTATCAACTGGCTTAACGACCGGGTTTTTAACCTTTACGATAAATGGAATGTCGACTGGCATTCGCCCTTTGAATACGACTGGCTAAATATTATCTATGCTTTTATTTTATTAAACGGTTTATCTATACTTTTATTCAAGTGTATCGAGGAACCTTTAAACCATTATATACGTAAATCTGATTTTTTGATCAAAGCAAAGCCAAAACAAATGAGCCATGTTGGGTAAGTTTACATTCGATACGAAGGTTTTTCTCGTGATGACGCTGTTATCGGGCTTGCTGTTTGCGCAAAAAGCACATGCCGGAAGCAACGTGAAAAACGCAAAAGCTGACGGCGAGGTAACTACCGACCTGGTGATACACGACAGCAATGCTATTTTCAACGGCACGGCATCGTTTACTTTTTCGGTAAAGAATACGCTCGACACCGACCAGGTGGGCACGGTAAGCTACCTGCTGATGACCGAGAAGGGGGTGAAACTGGCGACTAAGGTTGTGAAAGTAAAGATAGACCGGAATACAAACGAAAGCTACGATTTTAACATCCCCGATCTGAAGGCCGGTTTTTATAAGATCGACTTCATGATCAACGTTTCGGACTATGACGATACCACCCGCCGTGCATTCGGTATCAGGCCGGAAGAGATCCGCTCGCAATACCCCAAGCCGGCCGACTTCGACCAGTTCTGGCAAAAAGCAAAAGACGACCTGGCTAAGGTAAAACCTGAATTTAAGGTAAAGGAATACCCGGACTCGACAAAGGACAACCGCCGCGTCTTCGGTTTTGAAATGAAGTCGCTGGATAACATGACCATACGCGGCTGGCTTACCATTCCCAAAACAAATAACACGCATAAGAAATTTGCGGTGCTGCTGGGCTTGCCGGGTTACCAGGTGGGACTGCCGCCGATGTTCGGTTCGGATGTCGATCTGGCCATTATCACGCTGAATGTCCGGGGGCAGGGTAACAGTACGGATGTGATCAAACGGCCGCGCGACGAATTCCTATTTTACAACCTCGACAACAAGGATAAATATGTCATGCGCGGTGTTATTATGGACTGCGTACGGGCGGTGGATTTTATCTTCTCGCGCCCCGAGCTGCGGCATGATAACATTATGGTATCGGGTGGCAGTATGGGCGGTTTCCTCGCCGTCGCGACGGCCGCATTGGATAAGCGGGTGGCTTTATGCTCCGCCCAAAACCCTATTTTATGCGACGTGCACAACCTGGTTGGCGAAGTGGAGTGGCCTGTTGAAGACCTGAAGAAATACGTGCGGACGGTGCCAGGCCTGACCCTGGAGAAAGCCCTGGACAACCTCGATTATTTCGACGTAAAAAACTTTGCAACAGATATTACCTGCCCCACATTAATGGGGATAGGCGTGCTGGACCCGCTTGCGCCGCCGGCAAACGAGTATGCGGCTTACAACAATATCACGGCAAAGAAGCACATTATTGTTTTTAAAGACCTGGGGCACGAAGTGGCGGTGCGGTATAAAAATTACGAGGGCAGGTGGATGCGGGATACATTCGGATTATTTTAATGCATGGACATGACGCTGAACAAACCCTCCAGATATAAATTCATTCTTGTGATGCTCCTGGCAATGGCGCAGGTCAATGTTTTTGCCGGCGGATTTCCATTGCGGCCGGGCAGGTTCCTGCTGTCGCCGTCGGTAAGCTACTTTTGGGCCAATCGCGAGTGGAACGCTAATAGCCGGCTGATGCCTTTCCCTAACCACGGCAAGTTTAATTCCATTACGGCGGCATGGTATATGGAATATGGGATCAGCAGGCGGCTTTCGTTCGTCGGTACTTTGCCCTACAGCATCAACAATTACCAGGACGATACTTATCATCCCGGCGCCATACAAGGCTTTACCGATTTGGAAACGGGTTTGAAATATTACCTGGCAAACATCAGCTATCAATATTATTTTTCGGTACAGGGGACGGTTATTACACCGCTGTATAAAAATCTGGCGTTGGGGTATGGGCAGACCGGTGCCGAATTTAAAGCATCATTTGCGGGCAGCTTTACCATGTTTGGTAATAATTGCTATTTTAACCTGGACGACGGCATACGCCAATACTTTGGCTCGATAGGCCCGCTGCAGGACAAGTATTCGGGTACCCTCGGCATGACGCTTAATAAAAGTTTGGAAGACCAGGTATCCGTAAGCCTGGGCGGTTTTTATACCACCAGTAAATATAAAACGCTTACGCCATACCAGGTAGCCAACTTTTATACCAGCACCAACTTTTCGTTCAAACAGGTTTCGCTGAGCTATGGGCATAGTTTCAGCCGCGATTTTACTGTATTCCTTACCGGGAGTCAGTTTATCGCGGGGCGAAATACAGGTGAAGGCACCAGCGCGTCGTTGTCGCTGATCTATCGCATCGATACGCGGTGACAGATCAGCGACGGCTATTTGGTAATATTGAAATTCGGAGCCACCAGCATGAGGCAGGTTCCGATAATGGTTGAAATGATTAAAACAGAAATTGCTACTTTGACATAATGTTCTTTGCTTGGCTGACCGGCTATTACTTCGACGAATGATTGCTTGATCTTTTTCATTTATAAGGGCTTCTAATTTGTAACAAACATGATACAAATAGGATGCCAGTCGGAGGACACAGCCGTATTACGACCCTGAGCAGGGTATATGTATAACGAACTCAACAAAGCGGGCAATTTTTGTGGCTGAGGAGTGGTGTGGGATACACATTTCGGGCTGGGTAATACCCAGCGGTTTAATAAATGAATGAGTTAGATAGTTCTCATTCAATCTGCAAAAAGTTTATGAAAAGGTTATTGACCATATTTCTTATTCTTCCGTTCTGGTGCGCCGGCCAGACTGCGGGCAGCTATGTGCAGAGCGGGAACATTAAGGCCAAGGAAAAAGACTACCAGGGCGCAATAGCCGATTTCACCAAGGCCATACAATTGGGCGATACGAAAGCGTCGACCTACTTTTATCGCGCTAATGCTTATGCCAAATTAAATGAACAACGCGAGGCGATAGCGGACTTTACAAAAACTATCGAGCTCGACCCGGGTAACATTAACGCCTGGTTTTACCGCGCCGACGCCAAAAATGCTATCGATGACTATACAGGCGCAATAGCCGATTTTAACAAAGCGATCTCGCTAAGCAGTCACCCCAGCGCCGATATGTACCATTACCGTGCTAATGCCAAAGCCAATTCGGGCGACTATGCGGGCGCCGAAGCCGACTTTACAGCCGCCATCCGGCTGACGCCGAACGATCCATCGTTATACGAATATCGCGGCGTGGCTAAAAGCAACCAGAAAAATGAAAAAGCTGCTATCGCCGATTACGACAGAGCGATTAAAATGGATCCTAACAACGCCGACCTGGCCTTTTACCGTGCCAATGCGAAGGGTAATTTAGGTGATTATAAAGGTGCGATAGCCGATTATACAACCGCCATCAGGCTTAATCCCCGCAACGCGGAGGCGGTCTTCTACCGTGGTAACGCCGAAGCGAACCTGGCAGACTACGAAAACGCGATTGCCGATTACAAGCAAACCATCCAAATGAACCCGCGGATGCCGCATGTGTATAAATACCTGGCCAATGTGCTCGGCCATAGCGAGGATAGCCGGTCGGCACTGGAGTATTTTGGCGGCCTGATCAAAAAGGATCCCAATAATGCCGAGCTTTACCTGTACGACGGCATGGTGAAAAAAGACCTGGGCGATAAACAGGGCGCCCTGGACGATTTTCAAAAGTCCATCGAACTGGACCCTAAAAGCAGCGACGCATACCAGGCGTGCGGCGATATCAAACTCGAACTCGGAAATTACGATGAGGCAAAAACTGATGCAGACACCTCTCTCAAACTCGACCCGAAGAATAGTTCGGCCTATATCACGCGTTCGCGCGCAAACCTGGCTTTGAAGGACACCAGCGCCGCATTGACGGATATCAATACGGCGGTCGATTACAATAAAAGCAACGACTATGCCTATGCGGTACGCGGCGATGTTGAAAGCGCTATGAAACAATATACCGCGGCATTAAAGGATTATGACAAGGCTGTTGATTTGAACGCCGGTAATTCGGAAAACTACATGAAACGCATCGCTGCCCGGATAAAGACCGGTGACCGGGCAGGCGCGTCGCAGGATTTCAAAAAGATCATGGAGCTGAACTCCAGGGACTACAGCATGTACTCGCGCCTGGGCTACCTGGCGATCGGCAACCGTTTTTACAGCGAGGCGCTGCGGGTTTTTAACCTGCTGGTCTCCAAATTTCCGAAGAATATCAAATACTATATCCAGCGCGGTATTGCCAACGAGAAGCTGGGCAAGCTGCAGGAAGCCTTAGCCGACGACAATAAAGTGCTGCAAATGGACAATACCAGTATCGACGGCTACCATAACCGTGGCAGCGTAAAAGCTGCTATGAAGGATTATGACGGCGCTATGGAGGATGTAGATAAGGCGATCTCCCTTAACGATAAGGACGATAAAGGCTATTTGATCCGCGGCAATATTAAAATGACCCTGAAAAACTACCAGGGCGCCAAAGACGATTACAGCAGCGCCCTGTTCTTCGACCTGGACAACAATATCGAAGCTTTCGCTTACCGCGGCCTGGCCGAAAGCTACCTCGGCGAAAAGGAGAAGGCTAACGCCGACCTGAACGAGGCAATACGGCTCAGTCCAAATAACGAAGATATTTACTACACCGGCGGGCTGATCCAAATCAACCTGAACAATAAGTCCGGCGCCTGTAGTGACTTTAACAAAGCTGCTGAAATAGGCTCAAAAGCGGCGCAGGAAAAGGTTAAGGAATATTGCAAATAGCCCCACGCGTCAAAGCGAGGTCCGGATAGCTATCGGGAGAAGCCATCTCTGCACATTCTAACAAAACATGAAGATTTACGCTATTGAATGATGGTCCATAAATCGTTAATTTTACGTTCTGAACTCCGAAGCCTTTGAGCATGGCAACAACCGGAACACCAAAATTTAGCTTGGCAAATGAAATTGAAAAGGTAAGGAAGTATCTTTTGCTGCCAATCACTTATATTGAATTCGATGAAAGGTGTGAGTATGGCAAAGTGTGCTTAGATGATAATATGGATTGGATATGGATGAATGCTAAACTATATGTAAATGACGAGCCGATTGGCACCATACCTTATTTTAGCTCTGAATGGGGGTTCGGATACGATACAAGTAACCACAGCGTGTTAGCTTGGGATAAAATATATCAGCAATTTCAACAAGTGCTTTTCGATCAAATACTTCAGCGTGAGCCGCGTGCTGTTACCGCTGAACCGGCTGAATATGAACCTCACGAGTACATGACATTAAACATTAAGGACAAAGCCGGAGTTCTGATAAATAAAGCCGGTTGCCTTTTTATCGATGGTGAATGGAATGTAAATGTCTATGGCTTAAATAGCACGAAAAAACGGTATCGGTAAAGGTTACGCTAACGGTACCACCGCCGCCAACGAGACGTTAAAAGTGCGCTGTCATCCTGAGCTTGTCGAAGGATAGGGCGCGAAGGCCAACGCTCATGCTTCGACTGGCTCAGCATGACAACCCGTTTTATAGGCTTCATAACTGTCGCAAACTCGCTTACGCACGGATTACCTTTTAGTCGTTCGCCTTTGAAGAGGGGTGGGGTGAAGCTTAAAACATCTCCCCGATCACCTTCTCCCTATAATCAAACACATTTTCCAGTTTTTTCGCTACGACCAGGCTATTCGCGATCCTGCCGATAAAGCCCCAGCCGATAGCATAGTTTACAATATCGGTCATCAGCACTCCTCCATCTGTTTCCTTAAAATGATGCTGGTGATGCCACAGCGCATAGGGGCCGAAACGTTGCTCATCGATAAAATATTCTTTTTCCTTTACCTGCGTTATCTCGGTCATCCAGTTCATGCGGATACCAAACAGCGGCGATACTTTGTAAGTGATGATCATGCCGGCATAAACCTTATCCTCGGGTTTGAAATCGGAGGCAACCACAAAATTCATATCGGGCGGCGTTATCTTCGCCAGGTTAAGCGGCGAGGTAAAGAAATCCCAGGCCCTATCGGCCGAAGCCGGGATCAGTGTTTCACGGCGGAAGTTGTATGTTTTCACGGTAAGATATACGAAAGGAATATTATTCTGGTTTGGCTAAATTCATGCGCATTTCCAGCAGCAAGGGTATAAAACCCGCCTTTTGGTAAGCCCGGATAGCGCTTGGATTGTTATGATACACCTCCAGCCTGAACTCGGTAATATTCCTGGAGAGCGCCCAACGCTGCAGCACCTCCATGATCACCTGGTTAATGCCCTGGCCGCGATGGTTGGATTTTACATACATAAAACCCAGGTGCGCGTGTTGCTGGTGTTTTAAATAGCTCTTGGAGTCTACAATATGTGCGTAACCGCTACCGACAAGTTCTCCGTCCTGTTCCGCCACGATAACTTCCGCATCAGGCGACTCGATCAATGCGGCCAGGTCGTAGTAATGTGCGTCGCCTTCCTTTATCGTCGAATCTAATGGGCGCTCAAATTCCATAATGCCCCGTTCGAAATCAAGCAGGGTATCGAGGTCGGCTAAAGTCGCTCTCCGGGTGACAATTGGGTTCATCGATAAAAATTTAACGCTAAAGTAACCAACGGAAGGGAAAGCAGGGTTGTTTTAGGAGGTCGGTCTCCAGGGGCAGCGTTTTTCTGCCATCTTGAATGAGGTCGTTAATCTTTAGTCATAAGCCTGAAGCCACTGTCCCGGTGATGACTTAAGACTCAGAACTTAAGACTTCTGACTCAATTACTGTACTATTTTATTCGCGCAATAGGAACTGGCGAAGGCTTCCGGTTTGGCTTTGAACACAAAGCCCATGCTCAGGATGTAACCCATAGCTTCGTGCAAAGCCTGGTTCGACTTGAACATCGGGTTGGTGTTGATGTCGGCATGCACTTCCAGGTCAACATCGTACAGGTCGAGCAAATCGCACAGTTTGTAAGCAATGTCGATGGATTTTTGCACTTCGGTCAGCATACGTTCCTTAATGCTCATCTTTTGCCCGGTGCGCTCCTGGTGGATGTACATAAAGCCGCCGCGTTTCTCGCGCAGGAAAACGATTACCGTGGCAAAATCGGTAATGTTGCCCTTCACCTGCGAGTCGGTACCGATGCAAACTTTAAGCTTGTTACCCAGGTTCGTCTCCCTCTCGATCGCTTTTTCAACCTCCTCGAGGATGGGCGTGTGAATGATCTCGCCGCTAAATTTTCTCCAGGTCATAAAATTTTCTTAAGTTAATTTTAAGTGACCTGATTTTCAGGTCTATAAAATTAAGCGATAACTCTGCATATAAATGTCAAGCCAGTGTGATTTATTTGTTAACAAGTAAAGCTTTATTAACAGTTGTGCAATTGGGGCATAATTGCCGGTCAGCATGTAACTTTTTTAAAATCTTCCTTCGGCGAGTCGCATACTGAGCACGAATAGTTGTCGATACTCTCAAATCTCGTACCCGCTGCGATGTTGTTCAACTCGTCCCCATACTGTTCGTCGTAAATATTCAGGCAGTTTTTGCATTGGTACACGGGGCGCTGATTGCTTTTACCGTCGTCGTCTTTCGGCTGCTGTTTAAAGCCTGCCTCAACTTTATCCTTAACGGAGGCCGAGTAATAATACTCACACAATTCCGCGAGGTTTGGTGCCAGCTCTTCTATCTCCAGTCCTTCCTTATACACAATCAAGTCTTTATTGTTCGGATTGAAGTCACGCGTATGTTGTATATCGAACATGCCTGGCGATTGTTTCCTGATCACTACCGACCCGAGTAAGCCCGTTTTATGCTGCGTTTTAATGGCAAAGCTAAGGCGGTAAGTACGCAGGTCGGCCTCTTCGAATTCGCGAACCAGCTTATGTTTCAGGCATAATCCCTCTTCACAAAGGTCCTCGATCTGCCAGTTGAGCTCGTTGGCGGCGTGACGAACATTGAGCCGGTATTTATCTAAAATGTGTCCCCATTCAATGCGGTTAGCCTGTTCAATGCCTTTAATGATGATCGATTTCCAGGGTGTGGTATATATCTGACCGATCCTCGTTTTTATACAGAGTGTGCAAATATCTTTCAGAAAATCGAGAGAAAATAACTCGCTGCGCCTGTAGATCCCCAGCCAGTAAGTGCCGTTGCCATATTTGTTAAAACCCTCGTAATACGGGAGGTAAAAGTCGGGTAATTCGACAGGTTCACTGCGATGGCTGAGCGATGTGGGTATTTTGGAGCTAACCATCTTATAAAAGAACAGTTCGTTAACTTTTTGCTGATTAAAAAAATACTCTTTTTGCCCAAAAATTACATCTTCAGTGATCTTCGACAATGTGGCTATATCATCCGAGTAAATTAAGGAGGGCCATTGGTAAAACTGGTTGGATTTAGGGAAGCGGATATAAAAATGCCAGTAATTACTAATGTCGGACGAAATGAAATTAAGGTTTCCGCTAAAGAACGGCACAAAGGTTTGCTGCTGATCAACCAGGTTTACCTTGAGCCTTGGCTGATGGTTAAATAAGTCGAAAATATCGCGGTAAACGCCCTCCTTCAACCAGCTCTCGTTACTGAAAATGGAATCACAAACGTACGAGCTGATGATGTTGGCATGTTCGTCAGCGTCCACTTCGTAGGGGATGTTCACACGAAGCATTTCCATCTCCAGGTTTTCAAGCTGATTATCCTCAACGGTAAAATATAACTGCTGGCGGTTTCCAAACCGCACGTCCGTTGCCCCGGCGCTTTCGGCGATTAGCAATATTTCATACAGGTCGCCAGCCGAGACATATCCCCCCGGGAGGTTTATTTTGACAGTATGCTCCATAAAATTTACCCTTGGGGAATCAAATTTTTTAATGCTTCGTCCAGCAAACGCTTCACCTCCGGCCGGCACGAGCCGCAACCTGTTCCGGCCCCGGTCGTCGCACACAGGTCCTTCATGTTATCGCAGCCTTCCGCTATTTTTTTATTGATGTTTTCGCTTCCCACGTTATTGCAGCTGCAGACCAGGGCGCCCAGTGACGGATCAGCTTTATTACCGCTGCGCAGCAATTGAAGGCGCTTTTCGCTCAGTTCAATTTTATCCGCTATCAGCTCACGAAACTCCAGGAATCCGCTCTTATCACCAATGAGTATTGCACCCACCAATTTATCCTCGTGAATAATGCATTTTTTATAATAACGCTTAGCCTTATCGATAAAGATCACCTCCTCGTAATTGCCCTCTGCCGGGCATTCCGACATGCCGATGCTGCATAGATCGAACCCGTGAATTTTGATGATATTCATCAGCGTCGAGCCTTTGTAGTAACTGGCGATATCCCCGTTCAAATATTTAGCAACTACTTCGGCCTGTTGCTCGGCGGCTGCTGTGAAGCCGTATAACTCGCCGTCATGCTCGGCAATTTCGCCCACTGCATAAATGGCAGGGTCGCTGGTTTGCATACGCTCGTTCACAATCACGCCACGATTGCAATTAAGGCTGCTATTTTTGGCCAATTCGGTATTTGGTATGGTGCCTATCGCAATGATCATCGCATCACAGTCTATCTTCCGGCCGCTTCGTAAGCCGATACCCGTCAGCCTGGATCGGCCATAGTACAGTTGCACCTCGTCGTTATAAAAAATGTCACAACCCTGGTCGGCCATTTCCTCACTTAGTAACTGGCTGCCTAAAGCGTCCAGTTGTTTGTTCAGGAACCGGGACGTACGATGGATGATGGTAACCCGGGTGCCCATTTCGCGCAGCGCTGCCGCCATCTCCAGGCCAAGCAAACCTCCGCCGACGATCACCACATGTCCGTCAGCCGGCACATGCTTTTTAAAGTTGTCGGCATCGGTCCGGCTGCGCATGGTGAAAATGCCGGGCAGTACCGGCATGTTTTTTGGCCGCGCGGGACTACTGCCTGTTGCCAGTACCAGGACGTCATAAGAATATTTAAGGCCACGCGAGTCGGTCACCTGCTTGTTGGCCCTGTCGATCCGGTCGATGCTTATTCCCCTTAATAACCGGATATTATATGCCGGCTCTTCCGAATCTTTCATCTTCACCAACTGATCCCACTGCAACTCGCCGCTGATATAATCGGGCAGCATCACACGGTTATAAAAGGGGAAATTTTCCTTACTGAAAATAGTGATCTCATCATCGGGGTTCAATTCCCGATAGGATTTCACAAAACCAAAGGCCGCAGCCCCCGCGCCGGCCACGATAATACGTTGTTGAGGCTTCCGGTATTTCTGAATGTTAACCGCACAGTATTTAAAATCAGGCTCTTTCGAGATCGGATCCACAACGTCATTGGTGACGTTATTGGCACGATTAAGGTCGCTGCCCAGTATTTTACCCCAATGCATCGGAATAAAAATGACGCCCTTTTTGATTCCTGGAGTAATTTTAGCTTTTACCCGAACTTCGCCGCGGCGTGAGCTGATCGCCGCTACATCGCCGTCTTTAAGTCTCAGCGCTTCAGCGTCGGCCGGGTTGATCTCGGCAAAAGCTTCCTTCAGGTGCTGATTTAGCTTGTTCACTTTGCCGGTTTTGCTCATCGTATGCCATTGGTCGCGGATACGGCCGGTGGTCAGAATAAAAGGGTAATCGCCATCTGTCGTTTCGCCCGAATGCGTATCCGGCACATTGTGAATAATAGCTTTTTGCGATGGGGTGTAAAATGCGTTGTCGGTGAACAGCCTGGGCGTCCCGGCCATTTTGCTCTTCTTTTTATAAGGCCACTGCACTGAACCGTTTTCTTTTATGGTATCATGGTTTAGTCCGCTGATATCGATGCTGGTTTTCGAGGTTAACCGGGCATGTTCCGCATAAATCGCCGCGGCGTTCTCAAAATCGAAACCTTTATAACCCATTTTTTGCGCAAAACGGCAGATGATCTCCGCATCGGGCAGCGCTTCGCCCGGCGGCTCGATAACCTTGTTCAGGTAGCTGATGCGCCGTTCCGAGTTGGTCATGGTGCCTTCCTTCTCGGCCCAGGCAGCGGCAGGGAGGATCACGTCGGCAAAAGCCAATGTTTCCGGTTTATTGCTGATCTCCTGCACCGCCACAAATTTTGCTTTTTTCAGCGCCTGCTCCACAAACCGGGCGTTGGGCATGCTGGTGACCGGGTTGGTGCACAATATCCAGATCGCTTTCAGCCGGCCTTCATCCAATGCTTTGAACATTTCCGTCGCCGTCAAACCCGGGGCAGGGCTGATCGCCGTTCCGCCCCAGAATTTCTGCACCTCCTGACGATGCTGCGGATTATTCAGATCACGATGCGCGGGAAGCAGGTTCGCCAAACCGCCCACTTCCCGGCCACCCATGGCGTTGGGCTGTCCGGTAAGCGACAATGGGCCTGAACCCGGTTTGCCGATGTGGCCGGTAATCAAATTCAAATTAATCAGGCTAAGATTTTTGTTGACCCCGACCGAGCTTTGATTTAATCCCATTGTCCACATCGAAATAAAGCCTTTGGCTTCGCCGATATAACGGGCAGCCAGGCGAATGTCGTTCTCATCCAAACCGCAGATCTGCGCAGCCTCGCTCAGTGTCCGCTGAAAGACCAGCGAACTGTATGCTTTAAAACCTTCGGTATGATTTCGAACAAAATCAATGTCGATATCGCCGTTTTCGATCAGCAGCCGGCCAATGGCGTGATTTAAAGTAATATCTGTTCCAGGGTTGATCTGCAAATGCAGGTCAGCAATAGAACAGCTATCCGTGACGCGCGGATCGACGACAATGATCTTTGCATTTGGATTGACTGCTTTGTGGTTTTCAACTCTTCGCCATAAAATGGGGTGGCACCATGCCGGGTTTGCGCCGGCCACATAAAAACAATCGGCTAATTCGATATCATCATAACAAACGGGAACGCTGTCTTCGCCCAATGCCATTTTGTAGGCGGCGACGGCGCTGCTCATGCACAGTCGTGAGTTAGTGTCGATATTATTACTGCCGATGAACCCCTTCATCAGCTTATTGATCACATAATATTCCTCGGTGAGGCATTGTCCCGAAGCGTAAAACGCCACCGAGTCGGGGCCGTATTTATTAATGAAAGTTTTGAACACAGCCGCCGCGCGGTCGAGCGCTTCATCCCAGGTCACCCTTTGCATTGGCATGCTGCGGTTGTAGCGAATCTGGGGGTACAAAAGCCTGTCGCTACGGTCATTTACCGTGTAATGCAGGTTCATGCCTTTATTGCAAAGCATACCCCGGTTTACGGGGTAATCCTTATTGCCTTCGACTGAAATATTGCCGTTTTTTTCTTTATGAATAACCACCCCACAGCCGACCCCGCAGTAACAGCAGGTTGACGTAAGCTTATTGGTGTTGTTTTTATGTGCGGACATGGCTATCTCATTTTAGCTGTATTATGCGCTCTCTCCTCCGGAGAAGACTGGGGTGAGGCTTACAGGTTGTGTTTCCTCCTGAACTACTTTCTCTGTCCGGAAACGGGTTATCAGGACGATAAGCGAAACAGCAATTACCATATAACCGATATAAGTAAATGCCTGCACGTAAGTAATCGACGTTGATTTGAACAGGAAGCCGAACAGCATACCGCCCAGGTTGCCCCCCGCTCCGACGATGCCGGCCACCAGGCCTACATTTTTTTCATTGATAAATGGAACGATGCCGTAAGTGGCGCCGTTGGACATTTTGAGAAACAGGGCGAACGTCAGCATAAAGCTGATGGCGGCAACCAGCGAGCCCGCATGGGCAAACAGTAATAATCCGCATCCTTCAAGCAGCAGTACGCCCGCAAGTAATAAACCTTTGCCACGCAAGCCGTATTTGCCCCCAACCTTATCCGACACTATGCCTCCCAAAGCGCGCGCGAAAAGATTCATGGAGCCAAATGCGCCGGCCCAAAGACCTGCTACTTTCTGCGAAAGATGAAAGGAATCGACAAAGTGCAGCGAGGCAACGTTATCAAAAGTGATCTCCATGCCGAAGCACATAGCGTAGGCCATGGTCAGCGCCCAGATGCGCCAGTCGGCCAGTATTTTCCAATTGGTTTTATGCGATTTTGATTTGGTATAGCCAATCTCGTCATAATTGCCTTCGGGCGTGTCCTTGGTAAATTTATAATAGACGAAAGCGATGACAAGCATCATCGCTCCGGGCACGATCATGGCATATCGCCAGGCCTCAGCTTTGGTATAACCGAAACCCACGATGGCCGCGAAGATCAAAGGCATAACCATATTCGTGACGCCGCCGCCCAGGTTGCCCCAGCCGCCGGTGACCGCATTGGCTGTGCCCTTTATTTTGGGGGCAAACATCATCGATGTGTGAAACTGGGTAATAACAAATGAGGCACCAATAACGCCTATGGCCAGCCGGAACAACAAAAAGGTGGTGTAGTTATGGGCCAGGCCGACGAGAAAGACAGGTAACGACCCTGCGATCAATAACCTTACAGCAGTTTTGCGCGGCCCCCAGGTATCGCACAGCTTACCTATTATAAGGCGTGCAATAATGGTTGACGCAACGGAAGCAATGATGGTATTACCAACCATTGCTTTGGTCAAATGCAGCTCGGCACGGATGGTGGGCATTAGCGGCGCCAGGCCGAACCAGCCGAAAAAGCACACAAAGAACATGAGCCAGGTGATGTGAAAGGTGCGCATTTGCACGCCTTTGACGGAGAATATATTGAGTTTGGTGAGTTGATGTTTCATGGGCGTAATTTTAAAGTCGTTAGTCGGGAAGGCTATTTGTTTAAAAATTCGGGTTTGATATTCAATTGCAGATAGGCCCACAGCGGGCTGAGCCTGGCCGTACCCGGCGTTACGTTTTTGGCATACTCCATACTTGCGGTGGCCGCCATGTAGGAGAGGCCGAGATCAACATTGGTAAATTTGTTCAGCTTGTACCCGGTAGTCAGATCGAACTCGGTGCCCAGGTACTTGCTGACAGGCTGTCCTATGGCGTCTTTCTGTTCTTGTGCCAGGTAGAAGTAGTGGTTGGCCAGCTCTACAGAAAGGCGGCTTGCGCTGTACTTTACCTTCAAATAAGGGTTGCTTAAGCCGCCCGTTGGCGCGCCACTTACCGCATAGAAATAATCCATATATCCCCAGAATTTATGCGGGGTGCCGTAAAGCGGATCAAAGCGGTGGTCGGTAGCTGAACCGTTGAAGCTATCATTGCCCGAAAGGTAATCCCAACCGGCGGTATAACCCACCATGCCCGGTTTATAGGTCAACGAAAGTGTATAGGTATAAGCGCTCAGCGAAGCGCCGTCGCGATCGCGGCCGCCCTGGTAATAGTAACCGGCCGTACCAAGCCATTGGTCGCTGCTGCCAAATACAGGGTTGGCCAGGATGCCGGTAGTGAACCTGGTGTTAACGCCGGGCTGGTTAAATCTGCGGCCATATACATAGCCGACGTCGATGCCCGATACATTTTTTACCGAATCGACGATGTATTTGCCAAATTGATCGGTGAGGAACAGGCCTGAAATTTTGGTCTTGTTGAGTTTCCTGGCGATGTATAAATATTGCATCGCCTTATAATCCTGAGTGGCGGCATTGGTGCCGGGCGGATTGGCAAACGCCGGGCTGCCGTTTTTCGCGCTGATGCCCGAGCTATTAACCAACGGGATCAGGCCGGCCGGCGTATTGGCCAGGTTTCCCTTGCTGTCTTTGACGGTTGCAGCGACGTTGGCCGGAGTATAATAGGTGCCGTTGTAATTGATCGCGTCAGTATTTTGATTGAATGCAGCGCCCAGGTCAAACTGCCAGCCGCCTTGAAGCGCCTTAAAAACAATGGCATCGTGCCGGCGTGCTTGTTGGGTCCAGTCGAGGTTGCCAAGCAGGCGCTCGTCGTCATAGACCAATTCCTGGCGGCCAATTCTGATGCCGAAATAATCAAAAGGAGATCTTTTAAATGCCGTATCTTGTTTATTGGAGACAATGAGTTCGGCCCATGCCTCGTGAACTTCGAGGCGATTGCCGTCGGTGATGGTTGTTGTCGAAGCGTCCTGGCCCCAGAGACGCACGTCCTGGACCGAAGTATGAAAAATTATCTTGCCTGAACGATAGTCGAAAATGATCCGTGTTCTCTGCGAAATAAATGCGGCATCGTTATTATTTAGGGATTCGAGCGTGCCGTAGCCGTCACGGAGTTCGCCGCGGGTGCGCAACTGGCCCGATAATGATAACTGCGCTTTCGCTTTTTGAGCAGATAAACCGACGAAAAACAGAAAAAGAACGGGAGTGTATTGATTTAATACATTTTTGTACATTTGATTTAGTTTTTTAATTGTTAAAGCAAGAAAAACTGTTAACCCTGCCTGGACTGCGACCTCCGGGCGGGGATTTTTTTTTGATCTTTATTTAGGTTTGGCCATAGGCGTTAAATTTTATCTGTGTGTACTGTTTGTGTCGTCGATTTGATATAAATATACCGTTGTTAATGCGTTTTGGCAACTAATTCGACTGTTTGGTGTAATTTTTATGATTTAAATTATACAAAAGTTGATTTTTTATAAAAATTTGAATTTGATTAAGGCGTGAAAGATGAAAAATGATAATTTATAAAAAATAATACATAGTACACATGGCATGTATTTGATAAAAATCTAATATTAATTGCATTTTCGCCGCGAAATATTCTTAAAAAAAGGCGATTATTGAACAAAAGTTTCGAAAATCGCACTAAAATTGGTTGTTTTTATTCCGTAAATAACTTTTAGTCGGAATAGCTAGGGATGTTTTGTTATAAAAATGTATATATTACACCTATTGTCAATAGAAAATGAAGAAAAATGCCGCTATATGCGATGTGAGCAGTTGTTTTATGTGCCGGAATTGCCAGAAGGCATGGCAACCTGCCATTGCTTTGGGTAAGAAGAACCAAAAGCTCAGAAAAGGTGAGGTGCTTTTTAAAGAGGGCGACCCCGTAACCGGAGTCTATTTCGTCTATTCCGGGAGTGTTAAGGTGTATAAAAGGTGGGATGAGGATAAAGAGTTGATCGTGCGTTTTGCAAAAGACGGCGCGATATTGGG
>DASZYQ010000055.1:0-35662 GCA_035545315.1 Mucilaginibacter sp.
AGCTTCGGGAGTGTGGGTGGTGAAAACTACGCGCTTTCTTATCTCATCAAGATTTTTGTATTTTTTATAAAGGTAAAAGTTGAGGGGCAGCGAATGGCCTTCATTCATGTGATAAATATCCACGTCCAGCCCAAGCTTATCGATCAGCATCGCGCCGCCAATACCTAAAATAATAGACTGTGCTATGCGCGTCGATTCCGTTGAATCATACAATTTGTAGCTGATCGAACGCGATTGCTCGTCATTTTCATTCAGGTTAGTCGTCAGCAAAAATATCGGCGCCGAATTAAACGTTTGCGGGCGGAGCAAAAATGCCCTTACGTGAACCGGCGAATCGTGCACCGGCACAGTGAACATGATGCCCGTATCCTCGATAAACGAATAACCCTTTTCAACATAAGTAACCTTCATATCGGCGTTGATCTCCCGCCACTGGTCGTAATAGCCGTATTTCCACAACATGCCGATACCGATAACACTCTGCTTTAATTCGTATGCGCTGCGCATGTGCGAGCCGGCAAGAAACCCCAGGCCTCCGCTATAAGTTTTCAGGGCCTGGTCGATGGCGAACTCCATACTGAAGTAGGCAACAGTCTTTTTATATTTTGGATCGGGCTTATAGCCGAATATTTCTTCTTTCGTCATTTTTTTGAATCAATAGTAATTAAACGGGTCGCAATTTAACAAAAGATGATTTGCAGATTAAAATCCCGTTGTACACAAATGCCAAACTATTTGCCTGCCGCCCAAAATATAGCATTGGTAAATATTTTCTTATAGGCATCATTGTGGAACAAATCGGGCGAGTGGCCCATGAAAATATAGACATTCCTGGCTTTTACATTGTCGTTGGTCCATATCACCGGGTGATCGCCCATTTTGATATCTGAATTTGGCACGTAGGAGTTCTCATCAACATTGGCTATCACGTGTACATTCGCCCGCGGACTTTTGTCGTAGGTATAAAACTCTTCTTTTTTTATGATGAACGAAGCGGGCACGCCTTTCATCACGGGATGCTTTTTATCCTCCACCTTTACCTGTCCCTGCACAAATGTGGCTATGTAGTTTTTCCATCGTATGCCGCCCATGAATCGGTGGAACCATTCCCACATCGGATAACCGTCAAATTCACCGAGCAGGGACGCATGGTGAAAGCCGATCCAGCCGCCTTTGCCATCTTCAATATATTTTTGGAAAGCTTCAACCGCAGCCGGTTTCCATCCATAAGGCGGATAATCCAGTTGAATAAAAAGCTGGTACTTGTGCAAAAATTCATTATTGATCTGGTCCGTGTTCTGGATGTAGTCGATGCTAAAATTACTGTCGGCAGCCAGCTTGTTAAGCCATATACGCGCGGCTTTTGAATATTCTACGTGGTGACCACCATTTTCATAAAGGGCGATAACATGAAAGCGTGGCGTCGATTGTTGCACGAATGCCTGCAAGAAAACAAACTGGACAAATATCAGGAGCAAAAATGCTTTTTTCATGTATAGGCGGATTCATCCAAATATAAACCGTAAAAACTATATTTTTACCGGGATGCCCGCCTCACCAGCCATAAAAAAGATGCGCATACTGCCGCTTATCGCAGTGATATTTTTTACGGTATCCGGGGGGCCTTATGGGCTTGAGCCCTTACTGCGCTACGCGGGCAGCCACGGCGTTTTTCTTTTGCTCCTGGTCACCCCCCTGCTTTGGGATGTTCCCGCAATTTTCACCGTGCTCGAGCTGAACAGCATGATGCCTGTTGAAGGCGGCTACTACAAATGGGTAAAGCATGCCCTGGGCACGCGGTGGGGCTTCTTCGAAGGCTGGTGGACATGGCTGTATACCTTTTGTGACCTGGCGATTTACCCAGTGTATATCGTCATTTATGCGACCTTCTTTTTCCCCGGTATCGAAACTTACAAAATTGAAATATGCCTGGTTATCATCTGGGTGTCTGCCGGGCTCAATATACTGGGCATTAACCCCGTTGGCAGGATATCGTTACTGCTTAGCGTGGTTGTGCTGTTACCTTTGCTGGCGCTTCTAATCCTGTTTTTCTATCATCATGCAGGTCATATCGGCTTACCGTCGCCGTCCCTGAAAGGGATTGCTTTTCCCTCTTTAGGCATGGCTATATACATAGTCATGTGGAACTGCCTTGGCTGGGACAACGTGACGACTTACGCCGGCGAAGTAAATAAGCCGGTCCGTTCGTACATCATCTCGATATTTACGGCTTTTGCGCTGGTTATCATTATATATTTCCTGATGATGCTTGCGGCCCAGCAATCGCATATCGACTTCAAAGTTTTAGAAGACGACGGTTTCCCGGCGCTCGGATCACTTATCGGCGGCAGGTGGCTGGGTGTGATCATCGCTGTCGGCGGCATGGCCAGCTATTTGGGCATCTACGCTACCGTACTGCTATCCGTATCGCGCGTACCCAAAGTCATGTCCGACGACAAACTACTGCCCCAATGGTTCAGCAAGCTGCACCCCAGGTTCAATACACCCTATATTTCCATTATCACTTGTTCCCTCGTAGTCAGCGCCATGGTGCTTTGGAAATTCGAGGAGCTGATCATCATCGATGTGATCGTTTACGGAGCGGGCTTGTTCCTGGAATATGTTTCGCTTATTGCGCTGCGCATTAAAGAACCCGAAAGGTTCAGGCCATTTAAGATCCGGCTAAATGTCAAAACCCTTAGCCTGCTGACGCTGTTACCCCTTGGCGTTTATGTGATCGCTTTATCGGGCGCATTGATGTCGGACGATGGAGGCGCAAAACCAGCCTTTTTCGCGATCGGGTTGCTCGTCACGGCGGAGATCGCCTGGCAATTGATCCGGTGGCGTAAAAAAGTTAAAAAAACCGATCAATCGATCCACTCGAATTTGGTGTAAGGCACCAGCACTTCGGGAATTTTTATACCTTTTTCGGTCTGGTTATTTTCCAGCAAAGTGGCTACAATGCGCGGTAGGGCCAGGGCGCTGCCGTTTAGCGTGTGAGCTAACTGGGTTTTACCTTCAGCATTGCGGAAACGCAGCTTAAGCCTGTTGCTCTGAAAAGTTTCAAAGTTAGATACCGAAGATACTTCAAGCCAGCGCTGCTGGGCCGCGCTCCAGGTTTCCATGTCATAGGTTAAAGCCGATGAGAAACTCATATCGCCGCCGCAAAGGCGCAATACGCGATACGGCAGGCCAAGTTTTTGAAGCAGCCCCTGTACATGCTGGCTCATTTGCTCCAGCACTTCATACGATTTATCCGGATGCGCTACCTGGACGACCTCCACTTTATCAAATTGATGCAAACGATTAAGACCGCGAACGTGCGCGCCATAGGAACCTGCTTCGCGGCGAAAGCAAGGTGTATAGCCGCAATTCTTTACGGGAAGCTCATCGGCCTTTAGTATCACGTCGCGATACAGGTTGGTGATAGGCACTTCAGCCGTGGGGATAAGATATAATTTATCCTCGTTGATGTAATACATCTGGCCTTCCTTATCAGGCAGCTGCGTGGTGCCAAAACCCGACGCCTCATTCACTACCAATGGCGGTATCACTTCGGCATAACCCGCTTTTTCGGCTTCGTCCAGAAAATAGGCTATCAGCGCTCTTTGTAGCTTCGCGCCTTTACCGATATAAACCGGGAAGCCCGCGCCGGTAATTTTCACCCCCAGTTCAAAATCGATCAGTTTGTATTTGGCGGCAAGTTCCCAGTGCGGCAGGGCATTTTCGGGCAGGTTGGGTTTGGCGCCGTTTTCCAGTACCACGTCATTATCCTCGGGAGTGAAACCTTTGGGCACAGAAGCGTGCGGCAGGTTGGGCAGCAGGAGTAGTTTTTGCTGTAATTCGTTTTCGATCGCAGTCAAGGCATCGCCAAGTGCTTTAATCTCTTCTTTCCAGGCACCGGTTTTAGCCTTAATGGTCTCGGCTTCTTCTTTTTTGCCGTTGCGCATCAGCTCGCCGATTTGTTTCGCTGCTGAGTTACCCTCGGCCGATACGTTATCCAACCGGTTTTGGGTTTGCCGGCGATCGTTGTCCAACTGGATCACTTCATCTACCAAGCCGGTCTGTTTAAAATTTTTTACAGCCAAACGCTCCAAAACATGTTCACGGTTATCGCGGATATAACTAACTTGCAGCATCTATTTTTAATTTTTGGCAAAGATATAAATAAGTCCATAGTCAATAGACCATAGTCCATAGTATTTAGCAGGATAGCCATGGTCTATGGACCATCGACTATGGACAAAAAAACATGCATAACACTGGTAAATTACACCTCGTCCCAACTCCCATCGGCAACCTGGAGGATATGACTTTCAGGGCGATACGCGTTTTGAAGGAGGCGGATGTGATATTAGCCGAAGACACAAGGACGTCGGCCCCGCTGCTTAAACATTTCGGGATCGAAAAAAAGGTTTACGCTCATCATCAGCATAACGAGCACCAGTCTTCCAACGAGGTCATCCGGTTTTTGAAAGACGGAAAAAATGTAGCGCTGATATCTGATGCCGGCACTCCGGCCATATCCGATCCGGGTTTTTACCTCGTCCGCGAGGCGTTAAGAAATAATATTGAAATAGAATGCCTGCCCGGCGCCACGGCGTTTGTGCCGGCGCTGGTCAATTCCGGTTTCCCGACCGACCGTTTTTGTTTTGAAGGATTTTTACCTTTAAAAAAAGGCCGGCAAACGCGTTATAAAGAATTAGCGCAGGAAGAGAGGACGATCATCTTGTATGAATCGCCGCACCGCCTGTTGAAGACCCTGGACGAAATGATAACTTATTTTGGCTCTGACCGGCAAATATCTGTTTCGCGCGAGCTGACCAAGGTTTTTGAAGAAACCGTTCGCGGAACAATAAGCGAGGTAAAACAATATTTTGAAACGCATCCGTTAAAAGGAGAGTTTGTGCTGTGCATAGGCCCTCTCTAAACAGCGGAGCCATCATGAGCAAGCTTCAAAAATAAACCACATGGCGAATAATCTTTCCCGTAGGGGGGAGACTTAAAAAGTTTTAAATGATAATGATCGTTGTTAGTTTAGAAAAAAAATTAAAAGTCCTCCCTCCTGGGGAGGATTTAGGAGGGGCTTAATGAAAAAAAACATATTCCTTTCCATCTTATCAGGTTTATTGCTCTGGATAGCCTGGCCTCCTACACATTACACTACGTTTTTCCTGTTTGTCGGGCTGGTGCCGATGCTGGTCGCCATGGAAAACATCATCGTTTCCGGCTCGCGAAAAAAAGGCAAACAAATATTTTGGACAACTTTCCCGGGCTTCTTTATTTGGAACGTCTTGTCCATATACTGGGTTTATAACGCGCTTAAGCAAGCCGGCCCGGCTGCTGTGCCGGTTACTATAGTACCTTATGCGCTTGCGCCATTATTAATGTCGACGGTGTGCTGGCTGTACTATCGTTTCAGGCGTATAACCAAACGAAATATTGCATTGGCTGCGCTGGTTTGTTTTTGGGTCGGTTACGAGTACCTGAACCAAAATTGGGACCTTAATTTCCCGTGGATGACGCTCGGCAATGGTTTGGCCGTGAGCCACCAATGGGTGCAATGGTATGAATATACCGGCGTATACGGCGGCACGTTATGGATATGGGTAGTCAATATCCTGGCATTCCTGATCTACATCGGCCTTGGCAGGGCGCAGCGACGATCAAAAAAGCTTAAACTAATTCTCGCTTTCGGCTTAGTTCTTACCTTACCTATCGCCTGGTCCCTTTACCGGTATCACAATTACCACGAGCAGGTGAATCCGTCCAACATTGTAGTGGCCCAGCCGAATATAGACCCCTATGAAAAAGGAGGAACAATACCCGTTTCCACCCAGATCGGTATCCTGACTCACTTGTCCGACTCGCTTGGCCAGCGCAATACGGAATTTTTTATCTGGCCCGAAACAGCCATCGCCGACCCCCAGGGCGTCAATGAGGACCTGATACGCTCGAATCCGTATTTCTTACAAGTCGAACGTTTCCTGAATAAATACAAGAACGGTAATGTGCTGACCGGCGCGGAAGATATCAAAATATACAATTCACGAAAAACACCTACCGCTAGTCCATTCGATCCGCAAGGCAACCAATATTATGATGTTTTTAACGCCGCGATCAATATCGAGAATTCGCCCGAAGTGCAGTTTTATCATAAATCCAAGCTGGTGCCCGGCGTGGAGGCTATGCCATTCGGCAGCGCGCTTTCGTTCCTGAAACCGGTTTTTGAACATCTTGGCGGCGCCACGGGCGGCTATGGAATACAGAAAGAGCCGGGAGTATTCTACTCCCAAAGCGGCATAGGCGTAACGCCGGTCATTTGTTTTGAATCCATATGGGGCGAATGGATAGCGACAAGCGTTCATAAAGGCGCCCAGTTCATCGCGATTATAACTAACGACGGATGGTGGGGGAATACGTCGGGTAAGGACGAGCACCTGGATTATGCCAAGTTACGCGCCATCGAAACGCGGCGCTGGGTTTGCCGCTCGGCCAATACAGGCATATCAGCTTTTATTAACCAGCGGGGAGATATTGTGCAGCAAACCAAGTGGTGGGTACCGACTGCGATTAAGCAAAATATCAACCTTAATTCCGACATGACCTTTTATGTGCTACACGGCGATTATTTAGCACGATTAGGTACCTTCCTGGCCGTAGGAGGCATACTTTTTATTTTGATCGCCGGGCTTTACGAAAAACGCAGAAAGAGAAAAAAGGCGATGCCGCCAACCGCAGGCTAAATCAGGCGTCCCTCCCGACAATAAATTGGAGCAGGTCATAGATCGGCTGACGGAGGATCTTGCCGACCTTAACCTCGTGGGTTTCGCAATGCCGTTTCAACTCATCGGCGAAAACGTAGGCGATCGAGCCTACAAAATGGCATTTATAGCGGTGGTACTGCGGGTACGACTTGATGTTGGTTTCGATATACTCGTTAAAGCCTTTTTCCAGCAGCATTTGTCCGTATTCAGTTTCCCTGATCTTGTTCATAAACCCCGCGAATGATGCCAGGTACGAGTTTGCACCCTGCTGTTGGTAAACATTTTGGATAACGATCTCCTTGGTTACCGTATAATCTTCGCTGAATAGTTGATGAATATCCTGCGGCATGTTGCCATAAAGATACTCGGTTATCAGCGCTTTGCCGAACCAAGTACCCGAGCCTTCGTCGCCCAAAATATAACCGAGGCCGTGCTTACCGGAATAGACGTCCTCGCCGTCAAAAAACGAAATATTTGATCCGGTTCCCAATACGCAGCAAAGTCCTTTCTCGTGCCCGCAGGTGGCATAAGCACAGCCCAGCAAATCGCTGTCGACGCTGATATAGGCTTTTGGAAACAACTGCGACAGCGCATTGGAAACGATCTCGTGCCTGTCGGGACTTGAGCAACCCGCACCAAAGAAATAGATCTCGTGTATCTCGTGCGCACGGGCGACCAGGTCGGCACCCTGCTCCTGCAATATTTTTACCATTTCCTTTTCGGTGCGGAAATAGGGGTTTAAACCGTCCGTCCTGAATTCTAAGGGAGTTTGTTGCGGCACGGCGAGTAACCAGTCGGTTTTAGATGAGCCGCTGTCAGCAACTAATATCATGTATCGATATCTTCGAGCGCCTTTTGGGTAAGCGGTTTGTGGATAAAATGAGTGATATATTTGTTGTTGGCCGATTTTCTCATGTCGGCGGGGTCGAGCGAGGATGACAGCATGAAGATTTTAATATCCTTTTTACCTTCAATATCCAGCTTATCATATTCCTGCAGGAACTCAAAACCACCCATCACTGGCATGCGGATATCCAGGAAGATCGCATCTGGCTTCACCTTGCCTGCGCGCAGCCATTCGATCGCTTCAGAAGCCGAATTGCTGACAACAACTTTCTCGGCAAAATTGCTGCTTTCCAATATCCGGCGCGTCACAAAGTTGTCGATGTAATTGTCATCGATCAAAAGGCAAGTTCTGTAGTGATTTGGCATGCTCCCCAAAAATAGTTTTTATAAAAATAAAAAAAGAACGCCTTTCCGCATTTATTTATACCATCGTAACGGTGCCCTAATTATAATCATTCCGGCACCCGGGCAATTTTACAGCCTTATTTACTGGCGTTTAGCTATGCACGTCATTTTTTATCTAAATTGCCTCCATGAAATTAGTGCCTCTTATCATTTTCTCGTTATTATTGCTCACCATGGAGCCAAATACAGGCAAAAGCCAATCACCCGTTAAAATATTCTATACCGTTACCTTCCCTGAAGCGCAGGCGCATTATGCCGATGTCGAAATGGATATTTCGGGTTTACATCAAAAAACCCTCGACCTGAAAATGCCCGTTTGGACGCCCGGGTCATATTTGGTGAGAGAATTTTCTAAAAACGTCGAATCGTTCACCGCCGAAGCGGGCGGGAACGCTATCTATGCAAAAAAGATCCGCAAAAATATATGGCGTATTAACTCCGAAAAAGCATCGGCAATTAAGATAAAATACCGCGTTTACGCTTTTGAGCTTTCCGTTCGCACCAGCCTGGTCGACGCATCACATGCATTCTTATCCTGCACCGGCATATTCGTATACCCGGATGGCATGCTGCACCACCCCTCTACGGTTCATATTATTCCCTATAAGGGCTGGGTCAGGGTCTCGACGAGCCTGGAGATGGTGAATAACGATCCGTTTACCCGGTATGCACCCGATTATGACATTTTGTTCGATTCACCGATCGAGGTGGGGAACCAGGATGTGTTCGGTTTCGACGTAGATGGTGTTAACTATGAAGTTGCCATGGTTGGCGGCGGAAATTACGACAAAGAAAGGCTTACTAAAGATATGCCATTGATTATCCGCCATGAAGCGGCTATTTATGGAGAGAACCCGAATAAACATTATGTTTTTATCGTACATAACACGTCGAGAGGCGGGGGCGGACTGGAACATCTGAGTTCGTGCGTTTTGGGTGCATCACGCGACAATTATGAGAAGAATTATCAAAATTTCCTGGCGCTGGTAGCTCACGAGCATTTTCACCTATGGAATGTGAAACGGTTGCGGCCCATCGCCCTGGGTCCGTTCGACTATGATAATGAGAATTATACGACTGACCTTTGGATAGCGGAGGGTTTTACAGCCTATTACCAGGATGTGATAGTTAACCGCACCAAACTTTACCCGGTTGATAATTACCTGGGAGTTTTAGCTGCGCTGATCAGTTCGTTGGAAAACACACCCGGTGCTAAGATCGACCCGGTGTCGCAGGCGAGCTATGACGCGTGGATAAAGCTTTACCGGCCTAATGAGAATACCAACAATTCCACCATATCGTATTATACCAAGGGCGCTGTATTGGCAATGCTGCTCGACCTGGAAATCATGAATGATTCACGTAGCAAATATGCGCTCGACGAGGTGATGAACTACATGTACCACACCTATTACAAAATCAAGAAACGCGGCTATACGGACGAGGAATTCAAACAGGGGCTCGAGAAATTTGCCGGCAAAAACCTGGATGATTTCTACAAAAAATATGTTAACGGCGTTGATGCCGTTGATTACGATAAATACCTCGGCTACGCTGGTTATCAGCTTACCGACGAATTTGCAGGCCATAACGACCCCGCACTCGGCATTGCGACCAACACGGGAAACGGCAAGATCATAGTGTCAGGTGTATTTCGCGGCAGCGCAGCCTGGATTGACGGTATCAATGTTGGCGACGAAATTGTATCTGTCGACAGCGTGAAAGTTACCGATGTAAACACCATGCTGAACGGAAAAAAACCCGGCGACAAAATCAACATATCCGTATTGCGGGACGGCCTGCCCCTGACGCTACCGGTTACGCTGCTGAAGAAAACCCAGGTGAAGTACCGTATGGAGAGTGTGCCAAATCCTAACGGCGAGCAACTGGCGGTCAGAAAAAAATGGCTCAGTATGTAACAGAAAATCAAGCCGCATATTGAAGGCGCTTTTTTTTCTTCCGTCTGCAAAACATTTTGGGGTTAGCCGGCTTTTATGATAGAAATCACTAAAGCCATCTGCCAATGAATTCATTATTGTACATCATCGCCGTTATACTCATCATCGGATGGGCGCTTGGCGTATTTGTTTATTCTGTAGGAGGATTGATCCATGTTCTCCTCGTTATAGCGATCATATCCGTCATACTCGGATTGATAAGACGACCCACAGCAATTTAGTCAATACTTTCGGAGAAGCTTTCCTTTGACGAGGAAAGCTTCTTTATTTAATTAAGCTTGGCCATCCAACAACCCTTTAGCCAGCTTTTTCCACTGCGGGCCGGCCAGACCAATCCGTGCCGTCAACGCGATCAGTGTATTCCTGATCTTATCATGCAGCCCGACCTGCTCATTGTTTGGAGTTTCGTTTCTACCGTGAATAGCGACTGTGACAGTTTTATTCAGTCGCTTTATTATAAACGTACTTGTCGACGCCTCTTTATAAAAATGTGCTATCGCGGTATCTGTTTTCCTGGGGTCGGGCACCGGTCGTGCTAACAATGAAATATATTCCTCTACGCTTTGAGCGTCGCCCGCGGCCTCAATACGTTCGATCATAACCCACTCCAGGCCGTCCCCGGCGTTAGAGCCTGGCGCCGGTAGATCGATATTAAACAGGAAGCCTTCTCTTGCGAAGCCGCTTACTTCTTCACCCATGTTGTTTGTCATACAAAACCTCGACGAGCCTGGCCCTGCATAATTGTGCCATTCACCTACGGTAAGTAAACGCGCGGCAGCCTTTTGAAAAGCGGTATGCGCTTCTTTTTGAGTGTCATAGGATCGTTCTTCATCAAAATCGGTGGCACGGCCCACGTTTTGTTTAGGAATAGTTTCTTCTGCGTGCTTCATAACAATATGAACTATGCGAAGTGCAACTTGTTTGAGGCGAAAATCAAACCACGTTCTATTTTTGCGCTATCAGCCGGAGCCAACAGCCTGGCCTGTACAATACGCCGGCCGGTGCAGATATATTTTCGGATAATTTTCAGCCGCCAATTACCCCAAAATACTTTACACGTTGGCTTTCAGCAATTCAAGGCCTTTCTTCAGGTCGGCCCTGGTATGTGTGAGCTTTTTCCAGGGATCTTCGATCTTCTTTACCCGGTCAGACATGTTATGAATGGTGTAATCCAATAATTTCAGGCTATTGTTCACCTCGTTCCAATGCAACGGCGCTGAAACCGTCGCGCCAGGCTTGGGCCGCACGGAATAGGGGCATGCGATGGTTTGCCCGCGATGGTTTTGCAGAAAATCCACATAGGTCTTGTTTTTCCTTTTGGCAGGGCTCCGTTCAACGCTGGTTGTATCGGGCAACTCATCGTGAATGATATTAGCCACATACTCTGCGAACATTTTTATAAAATCATAATCATATTTGCCGCCTACATAGCAATAAACATGCATGCCTTTTGAGCCTGAAGTTTTTATAAAAACGTCAATTTTCATGCGGTCGAAAACTTCTTTGGTTTTCAACGCTACCTCTACGGCTTCGGTGAACGGAACATCGTGCGGATCGATATCGATAACAAGGTAGTCCGGGTTATCCGGCGTTTTATAATTGCTCAGCCAGGGATTGATCTCGATGCAGCCCATATTCACCATGTAAAGCAACGTAGCCGTATCCTTACCAACGATATAATTCACATCCTTATCATTGCTTTCCGAATAAAGTTTAGCTGTTTTGACCCAATCGGGCAATTGTGCCGGGTCGTTGTCTTTTTGAAAGAAGCCCGGCCCCTCTATGCCGTTGGGCTGACGCCGCATGTTAATAGGCTTATTCTCCAGGTACGGCAATATCCAGTCAGACATGTCGCGGTAATACTGCAGCAACTCGCCTTTGGTAATGCCCTCGTCGGGCCAGAAAACTTTGTTCAGGTGTGAAACTTTGAGTTTCACCCTATCGACCTCGATGATCTCGTCGTCGGCCAATTGTTTTTCCGGAGTTTCCATGACTACGTTTTCTTTATTTTTATCCATTCGCAAGCCTTTGTATACCGGCTGGCGCAAATGCCCGTCGCCGGTCCACTCGGCATACCAAACCTCGCAAACCAGCTTCGGCTTTATCCATGTGATCTTTGTACGCTGATGCACTTTTTCGGTAAAAGGCTTTTCATCAGTCTCCAGTGGATGCATCTTTTCATAAAGCTCCGTTAGTGTATTCTCGTCGAAACCCGTCCCGCAATTACCGATATACCTGATCTTATTTTCCTCGTTGACACCCAGCACCAGCGCGCCAAACTTTTTTCGCGATCCGGAAGGCTCGGTATACCCGCAGATAATAGCTTCCTGCGAGTTTTGCAGTTTAAATTTTTGCCACCTATCCGTTCGTGTTCCGCTATTGTAATAACTATTGGAATCCTTGCCGATAATTCCTTCCCACTTTTCTTTTTGTGCCTGTTTAAAGAGTTTCGAACCCTTCCCTTGCACGTGTTCGTTGTAAATGATCTTCTTACTTTTCAGCGGCGCAAGCAGTGCTTTTAAAAGCTCCTTACGTTTTATGAGCTCGATACCGCGCAGATCATGCCCGCGGAGTTTCAGCAGATCGAATACATAATATTTTAGTTCAAGCCCTTTTTTATTGCCATAGTTCTGGATGTCCTGGAAGTTGCTGCGACCGTCCTTATCTTCAATAACCAGCTCTCCATCCAGTATGGCGTCAGTTTCCATCACTTTTAATTCATTAACAATGGGCTGGTATTTATCGCTGAAATCGATACCGTTCCTTGAAATGAGCTTCGCGTTCTTTCCTGTATAACCCACAGCCCGATACCCGTCCAGCTTTTTTTCATATATCCAGTCGTCGTCATCAAAAACTTTGGCGGCTAGTTTGGCCATCATGGGCGTGTAGGCTTTTTGACCGTGTGTTTCGTTTCCAGGCTCTTCACGCTGATCCTCTTTTTTTTTTCGTTTCGTTTTAGGCAGAGAAGATGCGTTACCATTTTTGTTGTTCAGCATTGCTTTTACTTCGTCGGGCACAAAGTCTTCGCTGTTGTAGGGCTTATGATCGGCATATTTATCGTCGTGCTTAATAAGCAGCCACGAATTGTCCTCGGCGCTGTGCAGCTTTACCAAAGCAAATTCACCTTTCAGCTTTTCACCGTTCAGCCTAAATTTGAGGTTGCCTGACTTTAATCCTGCCCGCAAATTTTTTGCATCATCTTTTCGATCTTCAGCCAGGGAGGTGTAAGTGCCATGGTCCCATATCATCACCACACCGGCGCCGTAATTGCCCTGCGGGATAATGCCTTCAAAGTATTGATAGTCCAGCGGATGGTCCTCCACCATCATCGCCAAACGCTTGTCGCCCGGGTTCAGCGATGGGCCTTTCGGTATGGCCCAGCTTTTCATGGTACCGTCAAGCTCAAGCCTGAAGTCATAGTGCAAATGCGAAGCATGGTGCCGCTGCACCACAAATCGCAGTTCTTTCCCGGCATGCTTGCCTCCTTTGGGTTCGGGCGTATGGCCAAAAACTCGTTTCTTTAAATATTCCGCCAGGCTCATGATCAGGCTCCTTTCTTAGCACTCAGGCTTTGCATTAACTGATCGTACAAGTCGTCGTTTTTGGTCTTGTGCGGTTTTAGCTTCTTGATAGTCGGGCGTTTGCCTTTGGCCTTAGCCTGGATGATCTTCAGCAATTCTTCGTGATAATCGTCGTGGAATTTGGCTATATCAAATTTTTCCTCATATTGCTTGATCAGCGCCAGGCCCATATCCAGTTCCTTTTTGCTAACATCGACATCGTCAATGTTCAATTCGTCGGTGCTGCGTATCTCCTGCGCGAAGCGGATGTTCGTTACCACCAACACATGTTGCAGCGGGTGAATAATGCACAGGTTCTCGTTGTTTCGCAGAACAAAACGCGCCAAACCAGCCTTGCCCGATTTTTTTAGCGCTTCAACCAATAGCGCATAAGCTTTATTGTTTTTTGTATCCGGCTCGGTATAATACGACGTTTCGTAGAACATCGGGTTTACCTCGCTGAGGTTTACAAAACTTTCGATCTCGATCACCTTGCTTTTTTCGGGCGCAGCGTCTTCGAAATCCCGTTCTTCTAACACCACGTAGTCGTCATCCAGCTTATAACCCTTAACGATCTTTTCATAAGGCACCTCTTTATGCGTGTTCTCGTTCACCCGCTGGTAACGGATTCGCGCATGATCGCGACTATCCAGCATATCCAGCTCAAGCGCGCTGCTTTGCACAGCCGAGTACAATTTGATGGGTATGCTTACCAGGCCAAAGCCGATAGAGCCTTTCCAGATCGATCTCATAGTTGTAATAAATTTAAGAACTATTACTACAACCAAAAAATGACGAAAAGGGTTTTATAACCTGATGATGAGCATAAAATCCAGCTGAAAAGCAAGGTGTTACGTCACTGCGTTTATTTAAGGACGTATTTTTTCGCTATCTCCGGGTAAACTATGTTCAGGTAGTCGTTGGCTTTACCCGACCTATCGAAAATGCCTTCCCAACTGCTAAGCGGCTCCCAAATGAATGAGCCCACCGCCTTACCATCGGGCACATTGAAAGCGATATCGTTTACCTCGCGTTTCAACTGCGAATATTCGGCCACCATTACCTGCTGAGGGTAGCGTTTGGCCAGGTCGGCCATATTATTTTTCAGGTCTTCCAGGGTACCATGCCAACGCGGATAGTAAGATAAGCCTATCACGTCAAAAGGCACATTCCGGGCTTTCATATTATCCAGGAAAAATCGCGCTTCGGCGTTCTGACCTCCCAGGGCGATATGCAGCATTACCGTGGTGGCGGGGTTAACTTGCTTTACCGCGGTCACCCCGGCGTATATAAGCTGCGCAAGGCTATCGAGGTTATTGATGGCGCCTTCGGGCCATACCATGCCGTGGTTGATCTCGTTGCCCACCTGCACCATATCTGGTACGGTACCCTGATCCTTCAGCGCTTTCATAACGCTTACCGTATAATCGTAAAGCGACTTTTTCAGGGTGGGAAAATCCTGTCCTACCCAGGCCGAAGGCTTATTTTGCTGCTGCGGATCGGCCCAGTAATCGCTATAATGAAAATCGAGCAGGAATTTCATGCCGACAGCCTTAATGCGTTTAGCCATGGCCTCGGTATGCGCCAGGTCGCAGAAGCCTTTACCGGGTGAATAACCTTTTGGCTGCGACGGATCGACAAAAATGCGAAGGCGGATGTAGTTGAAGCCATGAGCCTTCATCAATTGAATGGCGTCGCCGGGCGTTCCGTTATCCGAAAACTTCATTCCCCGTGATTCTAATTCAGGCAGAAAAGAAATATCCGCGCCGAGTATCTTATCTTTTACTCTTTCGGGGGTGTATTTGGCATGCGTAACAGGATGCGGTGTTCCGGGCTTAATCTCGTGTATCTCGCTCGACCCTGTCCACAGGCTATCCGACTTTGCGTCGAATTTCAGGTGCCCAATTGTCGTCCCCGAAGTTACTGTCACCCATAAAATTCCGTTTACCAAATGGGCTTGCGCACTGGTATCGCCCAGTTTACGGTCTGCATCTGATCCGTTGTCCGGGCTAATTTTGGTGATCCTGGCATCCCCCTGCAATGAAAAATGAACCAGGTTAGGCGCATTTTTCACCTCATTGCCGGCGGCGTCGATCACAACTACCCTGATCGAGACCTGATCTTTGCCGTTGGCTATTAACGTGGTTTTATAAGGGGTGATCTGCACCGCGCCTCGCTGGCGAAAACGTGCCTGAGCGTTGGAACTTGGCGGCGATACCAAAAGGACTGTAAGGCAGCATAGCAGGCCTGCTAAAATGTTTTTCATCGGTTTTATGGTTTTATGTCGTATTTCTTTGCTACTTCCGGATAAATATTGATCAGGTCGTTAGTCTTGCCGTCCTTGTCGATAAACTGCTCCCAGGTGTTTAACGGTTCCCAGATAAATGTACCCAGCGCTTTGCCATTTGGAACAGTGAAGGCGATATCGTTCACCTCACGTTTTAGCTGGGTATATTCGGCTACCATCACCTGTTGCGGATAACGTTTGGCCAGGTCGTCCATATTGTTTTTCAGATCGCTTAGAGTGCCGTGCCATTTTGGATAATAAGAAAGGCCAATCACATCAAAGGGTACTTTTCGCTCTTCCATGTTGTCGAGCCAAAAGCGCGACTCGCTGTTTTGCCCGCCCAACGCGATGTGCAGCATAATGGCCGTGTTCGGACTCACCGCCTTAACTGCCGTTATGCCGGCATAAAGAAACTGGGCCAGCGTATCCAGGTTATTGATACCGCCGTCGGGCCACAGCATTCCGTGATTGATCTCGTTGCCCACCTGCACCATATCCGGCGTTGTGCCCTGGGCCTTCAATTGCTGCATCACATCTTTGGTAAAATCGTAGATGGATTTTTTTAGCGCCGGAAAATCTTCGCCAACCCATGCAGCCGGCTTGAATTGTTTCCCCGGATCGGCCCAGGTGTCGCTATAGTGAAAGTCTAACAGGAATTTCATTCCGGCCGCTTTGATGCGTTTGGCCATGGCTTTGGTGTGTTCCAGGTCGCAAAAGCGTTTGCCCGGTGAATATCCTTTGGGTTCGGCAGGGTCATTGAAAATCCTGAGCCGGATATAATTGAACCCGTGATCTTTTAATATTTGTATAGCATCCTTCTGAACACCGTTATCCGAAAACTTCATACCTTTTGCTTCCAGCTCGGGCAGGAAAGATATATCCGCTCCCAAAATCCTGCCTTTCACTTTATGAGGCTTATAATCGGCATTGGTGACAGGGTGGGGCACACCGGGCCATACCGCCTGTATGTCGGTTGAACCGGTCCATAGGCTGTCGGATTTCGCTTCGAACTTTAGAGCGCCGCGCTGGTTGGTGGTTTGTACGATTACCCTGCACTCGCCCCGGTAAACATGGGTTTGCCATTTACCGTCAGCCGGTTCATTTACCGATGGCTGGCCCGTCTTACTAATGCTGATGATCCGGCCCTTGCCCATAACATTAAACGTGACCATGTTGTCGGCAGTCGTCACCGTATTTCCCTCATTGTCGATGATCTTGACGGCAATATCGGCTGTATCTTTACCATCGGCCTTCATCGTCGTTTTGTAGGAAGTTATCTGCACCTCGAAGGGCTCGCCCGGCTTGCCGGTTTTATGCCCTTGTCCGTATGAGTCAGTGATTGAAAATACAAATAACAGTAATGGAACGGTTAATAACCCGCAGATACTCCTTCTCATAGTTTTGGATCGGTCAGTTAAAGGTATAAAATAAATTGTACGATTGACAATTATTAGGCAGCTAAAAAGTTATATAACCAACTTTTTACAAGCGGCCGTAAAATAAGAATGCCAGATACGTTATTTGGTTAAAAACCGGGGTATTAAAAGGAAGCGTTGACCAGCAGGTCGGCAACGGTTGAGTCGAGTATAGATTTGACGTGGCTGATCGTGCTTTTAGATGCGTTCTGCAGGTCGGCCTTATAGATCACATGATTTACGCCCAGGGCCCTTAAAAAGTCGTCGATACGCCTGTTGGGACCACTTTTGAAACAGCAAATCTTGATCTTGTTATAATAGGAGTTAGTGCGTATGCGGCGCAGGATATGTTCCATATCCTTATCCAGGTAATCGTAATCGAAAACGATGATATGGGGGGCCATTTCATAAATGGTAGGGAAAACACGATCGACAGACGTAATGTGACGAATCTGTTTATTGTTGGCCAGGGGTTGTACCGAAAAAATATTGGGGGCCACTATCAATACCCTCTCGGTCCTAAAATGTATCATGAGCTATCAATTACGGATACCTAAAGATAAAATGTATATTTCAATTTGTCAAGTGCCTGTTAATCAGTACGAAAAAATATAGAGATTTTTTCAACACTTGTGAAGACCCCATCATGCAATTTTTGTTTACGTAGCCGGCATAAAAAGGTTACGGCGCTATTTCAAAAATTACCTGTACCTGGAAACTTAATTTGATTTTTTTAAAATCGATATCCGAATCACCGGCTTGGGTAGATTTAAATGTCATTCTATTGGCAAATACCTGGTTTGCCATTGGGTAATTACTATTATCGGTTTCGGTAATATCTATCGGCCGGCCCAGTTTTTCACCGATACTGCTTAGCAGGTACGTGGCTTTTTCTTTCGCCGCCAGCAATGCCTGGATCTTCAGCTCACGTTTTAGTTCCGGCATTTTGGAATAGTCGTAGCTCTCAATACTGGTAGATTGTATGCCTTTGGGATCGACCGCCGCCAGTATTTGGTTAAACTTGTTCAAGTCATGCAGCCTGACCAGGTATTGTTTGCTTGCCAAAAAATCCGGGTTTTTCTTTTTCTGCCACACATTATTCCACACCAATACATTATTGACGGTAAAATCTTCTTTAGGAATACCGGCCCGCTTTACAGCTGTTTCAAGCTGATTTTCCAATTGATCGATGGTTACCTTATCCCTTCCGTCCTTATATTCCTGTAAAGAAATCGATACGTTGATGATATCAGGCGTTACTTCCTGTTCGGCTATGCCGGTCACTTCAATTTTATGGCGCAGGTCGACGTTTTGGGCGAATGTTGTCAAGCCCAATAGGCTGAGGCACGCTATGATCAGTAATTTTTTCATGGTTTACGTATTTGTTAACTAAGATAAAAATTTACGGCGGTGTGCGCTCCCGTTTAACATTAATTAACACCTCCGCGTTAGGGTTATCTTTAAATTTGTTTAAGTCAAAAGATACTTAGCCCGAAATGTTATGAAACAGCTTTTTACGATCCTGCTTCTTGCATGTTTTGCGTCCCATGCCTTCGGACAGAATAGAGACGAAGAGGAGTTGAAACAACTTAATCACGACTGGATCAGCGCCTACGTAACCCGGGATACCGCTGTCATGGGCCGCATTTTTGCGGAAGACCTGGCACTGGTGTCGCCCAACGGCGCTACCTTCCACAAAAAGGATATTCTGAAAAGCCTGATGTCGCCAAACCAGGAGTTCTTGTCCACAAAAGTTGATACCGTCAGCGTCAAGGTTATCGGGCGGATTGGCCTGGTGAGTGCCAAAGCTACTTCCGTAGTAAAGGCCAATGGAAAGACCAATACGTTTCAAACCAGTTATCTCGATGTTTACCAAAAACGAAACGGCCATTGGGTGGCCATCGCCTCGCAGGTTGCCCTCCTCAGTGTTAAATAATTTTTTGAGTGAAATCATTACATTTGGGTCTGACCCAATAATTAATGAACATCAAATACGACTACAGGCTGCTCATAGCAGCGCTCTTGCTATTGGCCGCTTGTAAGCGCAACCGGACCGAAACGAGCCCTATTAAGGCCGGTGACATTAAAAGCCAAATCGCCGTTTTAGCGAACGACTCGCTGATGGGCCGTAAGCCCTTTACCGAAGGCGAAACACGGACCATCCGTTACATCTCACAGCAATTCAAAAAGATCGGCCTTCAACCAGGCAACAACGGAAGTTATTTCCAGGATGTGCCTATGGTGCAGATCAAAGGGACGCCTTCTGAGACCATGGAAATAAGCGGTAAAACGCCGATAACCTTACATAACGGGACCGATTTCGTCGCTTTTACGCGCCAGGAGCAGCCGGAGATCGACCTGAAAAATTCGCCGCTGGTGTTCGCCGGGTATGGCGTGGTAGCACCCGAATATCACTGGAACGACTACGCCGGATTGGATGTAAAGGGAAAAACCGTGGTTGTATTGGTTAACGACCCCGGTTTTAAATCCGGCGATCCGCATTTGTTCAAAGGCGATACTATGACGTACTACGGCCGCTGGACCTATAAATATGAGGAAGCGGCACGGCAGGGCGCGGCCGGTGTGCTTATCGTGCATCAAACCGAGCCGGCAAGCTATCCCTGGCAGGTAGTAAGCAGCAGCAACACGGGCGCGAGGCTGTATCTGCAGCAGGCCAACAAACACATGGACCGCTGCAAAGTGGAAGGCTGGATAACCGAGGCTGCCGCAAATAAACTGTTTGCAGCGGCAGGCATCACCGGTGACATACGCGCCTTGGCAAGGAAACGTGGATTTAAAGCGATGCCACTTAACATGAACGTCAGCCTTAGTATTCATAACCAGCTTAAGTATTCTATGTCTCATAATGTCATCGGGGTGGTGAAAGGAGCCTTAAAACCCGATGAGTACATTATTTATACTGCACATTGGGATCATTTCGGCATAGGCAAGCCGGATGCCAAAGGCGACAGCATTTATAACGGCGCCGTAGATAACGGTGACGGGACGGCATCCCTGATCTGCATGGCTAAAGCCTTTGCTAACGAAAACCCCAAACCCAAACGATCAGTCATATTCCTGGCGGTAACAGGGGAAGAACAGGGACTATTAGGCTCGGAATATTATGCCACGCATCCCATCTATCCGCTAAACAAAACCTTAGCTGATCTGAATATGGATGCGCTCGGTGATTATGGCGAGACAAAAGATATCTCGATTACCGGCAAAGGGCAAAATGACCTGGATGACTACATAGAAAGATACGCGAAAGCCGATGGTCTCACGGTGGTAGGCGACAGTAAGCCAGGCTCGGGCAGCTACTATCGTTCGGATCATTTTAATTTTGCTAAAGTGGGCGCACCGGCTTTAGATATGAATACCGGCCTGATCAGTAAAGAGCATGATGCCAATTGGGCCAGGCAGCACCAGGATGATTATACGGCTAACCATTACCACCAGCCGTCTGATAATTATTCGCCCGGTATGGATGCCTCGGGTATGGCGCAAATAGCCAACCTGCTTTATCGGCTCGGTAACGACCTTGCCAACGGCGATACTTTCCCGGGATGGAAAAGCGGTTCGGAGTTTAAGGCGATAAGGGAGAAATCGATGGGTAAATAGAACCTGTCATTAAAACAAAAGACAACTGCAAACGCCTGCAATTGTCCTCTGCCTTTTAGGGGATAAAGTTTAGACTCAACCCTATAAAGGTCGGCATTAAAAAAAGTGAGGGCAACCCGTGTTTTCACGGTATTTTACCGGGCGAAAAAAATGGAAAAGTGCCCTGGAATTAAACCAGGGCACTTTTTATATAAATGGAATTTAACTTAAAAGAAAATTACTCTTCCACCACCTCGCTATTGGGCGAAGCGGCCTCGGGTGTCTGATGTTTAAAATAACGTTTCTGATTGACCAGGATGAGAATTACGCCAACCGAAATGGCCGCGTCGGCAAGGTTAAAAACCGGCCTGAAAAAGATAAAATCCTGGCCGCCCCAAAACGGCACCCACGATGGAAAATTACCGGTCAATAGCGGGAAATAGAACATATCGACCACCTGCCCGTGAAAAAGCGGCGCATAGTGGTACATTACACCATAAAAAGTGGAGTCGATGATATTGCCCATCGCGCCGGCGAATATCAGCGCAACGTTCATGATCAATCCGCGATGATATTTATGTTTTATGAGAAAAAGCAGCCCATAGCCTATGGCGATTACAGCGCCGATACGGAACAGTGTAAGAAATAACTTACCGAATGATCCGCCAAATTCCATCCCGAAGGCCATACCATTGTTTTCGGTATAATGCAGCATGCCCCGGTTGCCCAGCAGGTGAATTTCTTCACCGATGTACATGTGCGACCGTACCCAGGTTTTAATGATCTGGTCGGCAAGGATGATGAATGCGGCAAGCAGGAAGGGCCGGGTATAGGAAGCCTTCATTAATATTGCTTCAGTTTAGCCTCCATGCTCAGCGTAGTGTGCGGCACGGCGCGTAAACGTTCCTTTTGTATCAGTTTGCCGGTTTCACGGCAAATACCATAAGTTTTATTTTCGATACGTACCAACGCTGCATCTAATTGCTCGATAAACTTCTTCTGGCGCGCCGCCAGTTGGTTAATGGACTCTTTTTCAAGAGTTGCCGAACCGTCTTCCAATGTTTTATATGTGCCGGCGGTATCATCGGTACCGTTGGCATTGGGCGTACTCAGTGACGATGCCAGGGCGTTCAATTCTTCTTTTGCAATACGCAGCTTCTCTAAAATCAACTCCTTAAACTCCTGCAGCTCGGCATCAGAGTACCTGGTTTTTTCTGTTTCTTGTTTCATTTACACTTTTTTATATCAATCAAAATCTCGTGTTCGTCAATCGTTACTGTATCGCCTGTATCGGGTTGATTATCAAACGTTATAGTATCGGCTAAAATTTCGGCGCAAATATAGGGTAAATTATTATCGATAGCTTCGGTAATGATTTGCGCATTTGTCTTATAACGTACATTTATTCTATCGGTTACTTCAAAGCCCTTTTCTTTGCGCAAATTCTGCACGCGGTTTACAAATTCGCGCGAAATTCCTTCCTGTTTCAGCTCATGGGATATATTAACGTCTAATGCAACAGTTAGTTTTCCCAAATTAGCCACCTGCCAGCCCGGAACATCTTCGGCGATGATCTCAACGTCGCTAATCGCTATTTCGAATTTCGAATTTGCAATTTCGAATATAGCTACACCATCCTGCTCAAATTTGTTTACCTCATCCTGGCTCATATTGGTAATAGCCTCAGCGACAGCTTTCATATCCTTGCCTACCTTCGGGCCAAGCGCCTTAAAGTTGGGTTTTACTTTCTTTTTGATAAAACCCGATGTATCGGTTATATACTCGATATCCTTGATGTTAGTTTCGGAAAGAATCAGATCCTTCACCAGGTCGACCTGGTGCCTGAAACTCTTGTTCAGTATCGGCAATAAAGTGCGACGCAAAGGCTGACGCACATTGATACCTACCTTTTTGCGCAACGACAGCGTAAGCGACGAAATATCCTGCGCTAACTGCATGCGTTCTTCCAGCGCTTTGTTTACCAGGTCCTTATTATAAACCGGGAAATCGGCCAGGTGAACCGACTCGAATTTTTCCTTTTTGGTGACCTTATTAAGGTCGTTATACAACCTGTCGGCGAAGAAAGGCGCAATGGGCGACATGAGTTTGGCGATGGTCACCAAACAGGTGTAAAGCGTTTGATAGGCTGAAAGCTTATCTTCCGAATCGTCCGATTTCCAGAAACGGCGGCGGCTTAAGCGAACATACCAGTTGCTCAGGTGTTCGTCGACAAAATCCTGTATGGCGCGCGCCGCTTTGGTTGGCTCGAAGTCAGCATAGAATTCATCAACATCTTTGCTCAGCGTATTCAGCAGCGAGATGATCCAGCGGTCAATTTCAGGTCGTTTATTCAGATCGATCTCTGCTTCGCTGTAAGTGAATTTGTCGATATTGGCATACAGCGCGAAGAAAGAATAGGTATTATAAAGCGTGCCGAAGAATTTGCGGCGCACTTCATCCAGCCCTTCCATATCAAACTTAAGGTTATCCCAGGGCGATGCGTTACTGATCATATACCAGCGGGCAGTATCCGCTCCGTATTTTTCGATGGTTGCAAACGGATCGACGGCATTGCCCAGGCGTTTGGACATTTTGTTGCCGTTCTTATCCAGCACCAGGCCGTTCGAAACGACATTTTTAAAGGCTATACCCGCATTGCCAACCTCTTTGTTGACAGCCTTTATCTCGTCGCTGCATTCACTTAGCATTACGGCAATGGCATGCAGTGTGAAGAACCAGCCGCGTGTTTGGTCTACGCCTTCGGCGATGAAATCAGCCGGGTAAGCATTTTTGAATTGCTCTCTATTTTCGAACGGGAAATGCCATTGCGCATAAGGCATGGCCCCGCTGTCGAACCAAACGTCGATGAGGTCGGGTTCGCGGAACATTTTGCTGCCTTTGGACGAGGTCAGAACTACATCGTCCACAAAAGGACGGTGCATGTCGGTCAGCTTAAAGCCTTTCGGCATAAAGCCGGCTGCGATCGATTTCTCTATTTCCCGCTCTAATTCAGCAATTGAGCCAATGCATCTTTCTTCCGAACCGTTTTCTTCGCGCCAGATAGGTAGCGGCGTGCCCCAGTAGCGTGAGCGCGACAGGTTCCAGTCCACCAAATTTTCCAGCCAGTTACCAAAGCGGCCCGTGCCGGTCGATTCGGGTTTCCAGTTGATGGTTTTGTTAAGGGCAACCAGCTTATCTTTTACCGCCGTGGTTTTGATAAACCAACTATCCAGCGGGTAGTACAAAATAGGCTCGTCTGTGCGCCACGAGTGCGGGTAACTATGCTCGTATTTGCGTACATCAAATGCCTTATTGTCTTCCTTCAGCTTAATGGCTATCATCACGTCCGTGGCTCTGAAGCCCGGTTCGTCACGTTCGGCTTTGGTATAATATTCTTCTTTTACATAACGGCCGGCAAAGTCGGTCACTTCTTTTACAAAGCGGCCCTGCTTGTCAACCAATGGCGCTTCTTTACCGTTTTCGTCCAATATCAATACCGACGGAACGCCTTGTTCTTTACAGGCCCGGAAGTCGTCGGCGCCGAAAACAGAGGCTGTGTGGACGATACCGGTACCGTCCTCGGTGGTTACGAAATCAGCGGGGATAACCCGGAATGCATTCTTTTCCAGGTCCGCGTTAGTTACATAAGGCATCAATTGGTGATAGCGTAAACCAATCAGGTCCGAACCTTTAAGGGTAGCTACCGCCTTCCATGGGATCACTTTATCGCCTTCCTTGAAATCCTCAAAAGAAGCGTTCTCGCCTTCAACTTTGAAATATTTGGCCACCAACTCCTTCGCCAGTATAACGCTAACCGGCTTGAAGGTGTAGGGATTGAAGGTTTTGATCTTTACATAATCGATATCCTCGCCTACGGCCAGCGCACAGTTGGATGGCAGCGTCCAGGGAGTAGTCGTCCAGGCTAATATTACCGTATCCTCATCAGCGTCTTCGAAGAGCAAAGGCATCAGGGGATGGTTTTGATCATTCTTCAGGTGGAATTGCGCTACGATGGTGGTATCCTTCACCATCTTGTAGGTGCCCGGCTGGTTCAGCTCGTGCGAGCTTAAGCCGGTACCGGATTTAGGAGAATAAGGCTGCACGGTATAACCCTTGTACAGCATGCCTTTATTGTACAGCTCCTTCAGTATCCACCAAAGGGTCTCGATGTATTCGTTTTTATAAGTGATGTACGGATCGTTCAGGTCGACCCAATAGCCCATTTTCTCGGTCAGGTCGTTCCACACATCTGTAAACTTCATTACCTCCTTGCGGCAGGCTTCGTTATAATCTTCGATAGAGATCTTTTTACCGATGTCGTCTTTGGTTATGCCCAGGGTTTTCTCCACACCCAACTCGATAGGTAAGCCGTGCGTGTCCCAGCCGCCTTTGCGTTTTACCTGGTAACCTTTGAGGGTTTTATAACGGCAAAAAATATCCTTGATCGACCGCGCCATTACGTGGTGGATGCCTGGCATGCCATTGGCCGACGGCGGGCCCTCGTAAAACGTGTAGGGATTGTTTTCCGGGCGGCTCGTAATGCTCTTTTCAAAGATGTTGTTCTGTTTCCAGAAATCCAGAACATCCTTGCCGATCTGCGATAAATTTAGCTGCTTATATTCCTTGTACATCAATATGTTCCACCTCAAATTTTAGAGGTGGCAAAAATACGGAATTTTTTTAAGTCCAACGTCCAAAGTCGCAAGTATTAAGTCAATTTACGCTCTATTTGTATGGCTTTCGACTTCAGACTTAAGACTTTGGGCTAAAATATACCCCGGTTCGATCCGCCGTCGATCTGTATCGTCGTGCCGCTGATATAAGCAGCCTGTTCCGAAGCCAAAAAGGCTACCAGGGCGCCCAGTTCTTCCGGCTTGCCGATACGTCCAACCGGAATGTTTTTAGCGCGATCTTGTAAGGCCAGTTCGTGGTCAACATCTTTGGGCAATACTTCCTTTACACGGTCGGTCAGGATCAACCCGGGAGCGATATTATTTACGGTGATCTGGTAAGGGCCTAATTCATCGGCCATCAGTTTGGCCATACCCACAATGCCCATGCGCATGGCTGTGGACAGCACCGCATTGTTTAGCACCGATTTTACCGATCCGCTGATGATGTTGATGATGCGCCCGCTGCCGGCTTTTTTCATGTAAGGCAACACATCGCGACTGGTTCGCGAAAAACCAAGCAACGTTAGTTCAAAGGCTTTTTGCCAGGCAGCGTCATCAAAATTTTCGAACTTGTCAAAAGGCGGGCCGCCGCCGTTATTAACCAGGATATCGATCCCGCCAAAAGCCTCAACGGTTTTTTGGATGAGGTTGCGCACCTGCTTTGCATCCGAAACGTCGGCTGCGATGGCGATCACAGGATTGCCCGTTTGCCGGTGAATTTCAGCGGCCGTTTTCTTCACTTCATCTTCATTTCGCGAACAAACGGCCACTTTGGCGCCTTCGACTGACAGGGCTGAAGCCGAAGCGCGGCCTAAGCCTTTGCTGGCGGCCAGTACAAGAGCGACTTTATTTTTGAGTTTGAGATCCATTTATAAAGTTTGACGCAATATTCTAACTACCTTTTTGGCTCTGATGTATTGTGTGATATAAAATGCAACCGATAGACCAAGCCATAGCCAGTATTCGTATTTAAAAGCCCAATAAATAAATATCGGGATGATCAACACCCATTCAATTATCACTATGAGTAATATTTTGTTCTTTATAATTGAGAAAAATATGAGGTCTAAACAGACGATTGCGACAAGAAAGGCAGCTATTATTAATAAACCATAGGTTAACATAAGAAAGAGAGGTCCAAGCAATACTCCAATAATCACCATTTGCCAACTAACATTTGAGTCATAATGGGTAAAGAGATTAGTTATGTCAAAAATTTCCACGCAGAGATAAAATCCCAAAAAGTGAATCCAATTTGTTAATACTACTTTTAACGGATGATTCAGTTCTAAGGCCATGGATAAAAATACATATCATAAATAACAACTGCATGCTATTTTCCAATAATGAGAACAGGGTGTCACCCTGAGGCACTCGAAGGGTGAGCATAAAGGCCTTCGCCCACATGTTTCGAGAGCCTCAACATGACACCCACTTTTTGTATTTTTGAACCAATGAACAAATTTCTCCGTGGCTTCGGTTATGCTTTCAAGGGGGTTTCCTACGCTGTAAAAACCCAGCTCAATTTCCGGGTACACCTGGTTTGCGCTTTTATCGTGATAGGTTTAGGATATACCCTGCACATTTCCGCCGCGGAATGGCTGTGGGTGATAATAGCCATCGGGTTAGTCCTGGCGGCAGAGGCATTTAATACGGCGCTGGAACTGCTGGTTGATTTTGTGTCCCCCGAATACGATAAAAAGGCCGGTCATATCAAAGATATGTGCGCCGCCGCGGTGCTGCTTACCGCTGTTACCGCGCTGGTGATCGGCCTGGTTATATTTCTGCCCAAAGTGATAGTTCTCTTTCATCATGCTGCATAAAACCCGTGGCATCGTTTTCAAGACGACCGATTATGGCGAAAGCAGTGTCATCGTGCAGGTGTTTACAGAAAAATTCGGGCTGCAATCCTATATTATCAACGGCGTAAAAAAACCGAAAGCGAAGATCAGCCGCAACATGCTGCAACCGCTGCATTTGCTGGGTATGGTGGTGTACCACAAAAATACCGGCCAGGTACAGCGCATTTCCGAATTAAAACCTTTCCCGGTTTTGCAAAGCATTCCTTACGATGTGATCAAAAGCAGCATGGTCATTTTTCTGAACGAGGTGTTATATAAAGCCGTCAGGCAGCAATCACCGGACGAAAATCTGTTTAATTTCATCTTCAACGCCATCGAATGGCTTGACAATCAAACCGAAGGCCTGGCTAACTTTCACCTGCTTTTTTTAGTAAGACTGACGCGCTATCTCGGATTCTATCCCGAGCATGTTAAGACGGACGGTGCCGACTATTTTGATATGAAAGAGGGTGCCTTCACCCGGTATAAGCCGCAGGGCTTATATAATCTTTCGCCGCCGCATACGCAAAACTTTTATCGTCTTCTGCAATGCAATTTTGAAAATCTTCCGCAATTACATTTTGGTAACGACGAACGGCGTTACCTGCTGCAAAAACTATTGGAATACTACGCCCTGCACATCGAAGGTTTCGGCAATATCCGGTCGCATGAGGTGCTGGAAGAAGTTTTGAGTTAAACCTCGTGGCCTAATACGTGCTTTTTGATAAATTCTATTTCGGAATCGGGTAAGGTATTGCCTGAAATTTGCGTAATGGTTCCATCCCAGTGCACTTCAAGTTCGGCGCTTACATTGTTGTCGATGTTTACCTTAAGGTTATTGCCTTGCTTTTCGACCCTGCAGGTAAGTTCGCGGCCGCCGGTTTGCATGGTAAATTCGTGCAGGCCGTCAGTTCCGGGAGCGGTGTTATTTTCGGTGTCAGACATGGTATCCAGTTTTGTCACAGAATAACACAATACTACCCCCGATGTTTTATTGAGGAACGATATTGCGTACCAGGTTTCGCACATCCAGGCAGGTCCAGATCGTGGCCAGGTAACGCTGCACCGGCAGGTAAGTGAAAATGATGCCGGTTACCTTACGGCTCCTGTCAACCCAGGGATGGCTGCCAAATGCCCCGGGGCTGCTGTCTTCGATCAGCACATCATTGGAGCCGGTAACGTCGCGCCAGTTGCCGATGGCATAAAAATCGTTGTTTTGTAGTAACGCAAGCGGGTAGGGCGTGTAAGCGACCCGTACGTTGGCCGTTTGACCCTGTTCCATAGCGGCGATGGCATTTTGGCTCAATACGCGCGTGCCGTCCGCCGCCACACCTTCCTTCATGATCATGTTCAGGTATTTGATATAGTCATTTGCCGTGCTGCGTGCGCCTCCGGCTATCTGCGGATTCTGCGTCAGGCCATAATCTGTATTGGTCATACCCAGGGGACCGGCGATCTTTTGCTGGAAAAGCGTCGCCCAACTTTCACCCGAGGCCACTTCACATATTCGTCCCGCTACCTGCATGCTTACGCCACCATAGTAAAACTGCGTTGCGGGTGCAGCAAGTAACGGCACATTTTTGGCGATGGAATCCGCAGCCTGTTCCAGGGTCAGCAAGGGATTACCCTCGTAGTTTTTGGCTGAGTTGCCGGGAAAGCCGGAAGTATGCGAAAATAACTGTGCTATGGTGATATTACCTTTATGATATTTAGTAAAAACCGGCAAATATTTTCCTACCGTATCGCTCAGCTTCAATTTGCCTTCGTCCACCAAACTCATCAGCACACCTGCCGACAACCATTTGGAGCACGAAGCGATCAGTTCGCGCGTGTCGCCGGTATAACCGCCGAAACCTTTGCTGTAAGCCGTTTGCCCATTAATGTCGATCAGTGCATAACAGACGCCGTTAAATTTTACGGGAACTGAATCGTTCAAAACCTTGTCTACCGCACTGAAATCGTAGCCCGTTGGTGTCGTTGGCGTGGTCGGAGTAACAGGTGACGTAGGGGTAACTGTGCTTTTCTTACAGGACGAACTGAATATGGCCAGCGGAAGTATAATTAACAGCGTTGTAGATATTTTCATATATGATCGGCTATTTTCCATAACAGACCGTAATACGTTGCCAGGGTTTAATTAGTTGGAAGATATTGTTGCATGAAACCCTGCTATAATTTTGAGAAAAACCTTTAATTTCACCGTTAAAATTTAACAACCTGTTAACCACTCATACTACGAATGCCAGGTAAAGTTCTGATCGTAATACCCTGTTATAATGAAGAGGCATCGCTGCCCGCGCTGCTGCCCGAACTGCTCTCGACCAACTTACCAAACGGCTACCAAATGGAGGCGCTGATCGTAAACGATTGCTCCAAAGACAACACCACGGCAGTGGCCAAAAAACATCAAGCGACGGTGATCGATCTACCCGTAAACCTGGGTATCGGCGGGGCTGTACAAACGGGTATCCGTTATGCCCTCGACCATGATTTCGATCTCGCCATACAACTGGACGGCGACGGGCAACACCCGCCGAAAGAGCTGCCAAAGCTAATCAACCATCACCTGCAAACAGGCGCTAATATTGTTATCGGCTCGCGCTTTTTGGAGAAAGAGGGCTTCCAGTCGTCATTTGCACGGCGGATGGGCATCAAATATTTCCACTGGCTGAACCGCCTGATGACCGGCCTGAGCATTTACGACAGCACATCGGGCTTTCGTCTGTTCGACCGCAAGGCCATACAACTTGCAGCGACCAATTATCCGGATGAATACCCCGAACCGGAATCACTTGTGGTTTTCTCCAAGGCAGGATTGAAAATATCAGAGGTCGCGGTGGTTATGGCCGCCCGGCAAGGCGGACAATCGTCCATTCGAAGCTTTGGATCATTGTATTATTGCTTTAAGGTAACCCTGGCCATGTTTTTTTCATTCATTCGTAAACCCTGATCGCCATGTTAAGGATACAGATCATCACCATCGTTGTCAACATTTTGTTCGTCTTGTACATATCAAGGCTTATTGTAAAAGGCAAGCTGCGCGAGGAATACGCCATCGTGTGGGTGATCTGCACGGTGTTCCTGCTGGTATTCTCGTTCTGGACGGAAGGCCTGGAACTCTTGCGCCGGCTTACCGGCGTAGTGGTGGCAGCGAACCTGGTTTTCACCGGATTTATCTTCGCCATATTGATCTACTTGCTGCATTTGAGCGTGGTAGCCTCGAAGCTGCATAACGATAACAAAAAATTGGCGCAGGAGATATCATTGCTAAAGGAAGAGTTTAATAAACATATAGAAGATAAAAAAGAATAAGTTTTAAGCACGTCTGTCATTCTGATTCGCCCCAGGCGCAGAGAAATCTTTTACAACATTCATGACGTTCAAGATTTCTCCTCGGCCCTCGTCGAAATGACATTAAAAAATAATAAAAAATGGATCATTCCACCTGCCCGGTTTGCGGCCATCCCTTAAAACTGAAATTTAAGCTTCGGTTCAATGTGTACCAGTGTGCCAACTGCGGCCTGCAGCATTCGGATGCGCATTTCGAGCATTCGTTCGAATCGGACTTGCAGGCCGGCGCACGCGACCCGGGCCTGAAGGCGCTCCGGCTGCACAATTTCCTAACCATTATCGGCAAACTAAAAGCTGAAAAAAAGGGCGGCCTAACCGGTCTGGAAATCGGCAGCGGTAACGGTTGGTGGCTTGAAACCTGCAAGGACCAGAAAGTGCACTGCATCGGTATCGAGCCGGAGCAGGTTTACGAAGATTACCACAAGGAACACAAGCTGAATATTGTTTACGGTTTTTATCCCGATGTGAGCCCAAAACGTGAAAAGGGTTATGATTTTATCATTTTTAATGATGTTTTTGAACACATACCCGACATCAACAGTCTTGTTGAGAGCCTGAAGGAAGATCTGGCGGACGACGGCATCCTGATCATCAACCTGCCGATGAGCACCGGCTTCTTTTACAACTGGGCGATAAGGCTGCACAAGATCGGTATGAGCGGCACGCTTACACGCATGTGGCAATTCAATTTCCATAGCCCCCACATGAATTATTTTAACGAGAAAAACCTGGAGATGCTTTTGGACCACCACGGCTTTAACACCGCCGACGTCTTCCCGCTCAAATCGCTGGATATTCAAAGCACCAAAGACCGGATACTGGCCGATAAAGGCATGAGCAGGTGGAAGGCATCGCTTATGACGTCGGTATTAAAGTTAATGAAGCCAACTATTGAAAGATCAGAGCCTGATATTAAGGCCTTCTTCTTTAAAAAGAGGTAAAAACTACTTTCCGCTCTTCTTTTTGCCTTCCAGGGCTTGCGCAAGGTTATTCTTTAGCAGCTGATTATTGGGGTTTGCCTGTAAGCCCTTATTTCCGGCTTCAATAGCCTTATCCCATTCGCCGAGCTTGTTGTACGACGCGCAGAGATTATTATAGGCCAAATCGTAATTGGGTTTCAGATCCAGCGCGCTCAAACTGGCCGCTATGCACATATCGTACATGCGGTAATTAAAATAAGTAAGACCCTGGTTAATGTAATCCTCAGGCGTGTACGTGTTCACCAGCACCCGCGGATCGGTATAGTGCTTGTTGGCCAGTACCAGGTTGTTTTTTGCCCGCTGGTAACCGGGCTTTAGCGCTATCGCTTTTTGCAAAGCTTCTTTGGCCTTATCGTATTGCTGCTGCGCAATATAAGCGCTGCCGATATTGTTCCAGGCCTCGGCATAGTCGGGCTTCAATTCTAATGCATGCTGGGCTGCGGCAATACTTTTATCATACCTTTTTACCATGTAGTAATCCAGGCTCAATTGCAGGTATTTTGCCGGATCGGTGGATGTTTTCAGTTCATCGGCTTCTACGTCAGCGTGTATTTTTCTTTGCTGACCATCTTTGAGTGAAACAGCGGCCAAAGAATCATCCGGAGCTATTTGCAGGGTATTCTTCGCCACCGCTTCCAGGTCGTCCCATTTCCCTTCGGCTTCGTAAGTGCGCATAAGATATTCGCGCTGCAGCAGCTCGGCATTCGACAAATTGACAGCCTGCGTCAGCATCACTTCGGCCTCGCGGTAACGGCCCTGCCTGTACAGGAATTCGCCATACAGTTCGTAATGACTTGGGTAGACTGCGCCCAATAAAATACCTGTAAGGTAGTTTTTTTCTGCCTCGGCATAACGACCCATTTTGTCATCAAGCACCCCCATGTTAACATAAATAAACGAGTATTCCGGGAGCAGTTGCAGCGCTTTATTAAAATACCGTTCCGCCTCTGCATATTGGCCGTCCTGTACTTTAATGATGCCATAATTCATCATACCCCGGCCGTTTTTAGGGCTTTTCAGGGTTACGTTCCGCCAAAGACTTTCTTCGCTGTGCCAAACGTTGTTGCGTTTCCATGTGCCATACGCACAGGCACTAAATAAAACCAGGACCGGTATCCACAGCAGCTCAGGTCTTTTAGCAAGATTGAAGCGGTTGCTCTTTATCCAGGCTAAAACCACCAGGCCCAGTATCCAGCTTACGCTTAGGGTCAACCCTACAAATGGGAAAAACATGCGGTGGTCATTAAGCACCTCAGCCAAAGGTATAATGCTCGAGGTCGGCGCCAGGGCAATAAAAAACCACAGTATTCCAAAACTAACAGGCCGCAATATTGCCCTTTTTGAGCAATAAAAGGCGATAACGAACATGAGCAGGATAAATAAACAACCGATAAAAAAATGCACATCCCATATACTTTTCAGCGTGCCCCAATCAGTATCGGCGCTTAGGCCGGTGGGCCAGAAGAAAGTGGTGAAATAGTGCAGGATAACATACGGCTGTGTTATGAGGTAATGGATGGGTGAATTGCCGCCGGGTATCCAGGTTTTCGGCGTCATTTTATCGACCAGTCCATACAATCCGCCGCAGACAATAAGCGAGGGGATGGTCTTTTTAACTGCGCTCCACAACTGCTTTAAATGCGCCTTTTTAAAAATATCGGTCAGGCTTAGCTTTTCTTCAAAGAACAGCAGGTAAAAGAAAAAGATCGGCGCAAACATCACCGCAGGCGGCTTCGCAAGAATACCAATGCCAACCGGGACCAGGTAAATAAACGTTTTGCGGCAAAACGGCGAGCCGATATACAAGGCAAACCCTGCCACAACGGCCAGCGTAGATTGCACATCCGCACGGGCGATAATATAATTGACGGTTTCGGCTACCGCCGGGTGCAACAGGTACCAGGCAGTGGCAAACAGGGCGATATAGGTTGTAGGATTACCCGGTAAGGAAATATTATATATCTTCCTGAAAACGTAAAGCATTAAAAGGCCCTGTGCCAGGAACAGGATAAAAGTGGACAGGTGGAAAAAGAATAAATCATATCCTCCGCCTAGCCAGTAATCGATGGCCAGCGATGCGGTAGTAACCGGCCGGTATGATTGGTTTTGCGGCAATACGCTGCTGGTGCTGCCGTCCTTAAAAAAAAGCGGAATGTTTTTGATATTCCGGATGTTGGGATTATTCCAAACGGAGTGCGAGTCGTCAAAATGGAACCCGTTGTAAAAGTGATTTAAGTAGACCGCGGTGGTGGCAGTAAGAATAAGTATGATATAAAAGAATAAGGTGTTTCTTTTCACAATTGATTTAGTCGTAATTGAGGGCAAAAATTACTAACTTTTGAGTAAAATCATAATGCCTATCTTTTAACATATTAACGCATCGGCCGATCAGAATTTTTCGCTGGAAGTGCAATTGGATACCCATGGCATATAATACGATAAAAATTTTTGTAAAATAACCGTTAGGCGCCCGCACGATCAGTCGTACTATTTTTAAATTTACACTATGAAACATCTGCTCATTCTATTCATTTCACTCGCGGGTTTAACCGTCGGCGCTCAAACTAAAATTGCCGCGAAAGATGCTGCAAAGCACCTGAACGAAACCGTCAGCATTTGCGATAAAATATATTCGTCCAAACTCATCGAAAATACCGGCATGGTATTGCTCGACATGGGCGGCAGCCACCCGAATCAATACCTGACCGTGGTGATCAAAGGCGACAACAAAACTAAATTTCATGCTAACCCGGAAGAGTATTATAAAGGAAAAAGTGTTTGTGTAACCGGTAAACTAATCGATTACAAGGGCAAGCCGGAGATCATCGTCAGTTCGCCGGATGATTTGAAATTGAGCCAATAGGACCTAATTGACACTTTCCGACATAGCAGCCGGCCACCAATTCGCAAAAACGCGAATCGCACCTACGCCCAGTGGTTACCTGCACTTGGGTAACGTACTTTCGTTTGCTTTAACTGCCGCGCTGGCCCGGAAAACAGGGGCCAAAATTCTATTGCGGATCGATGATATGGACCGCGAAAGAGTGAACCCGCAATATGTGCAGGACGTTTTCGATACGTTGAATTTCCTGGAAATCCCCTGGGACGAGGGTCCTCGAAATTATGACGAATTCGAAAAGGAGTGGTCACAACGCCATCGTTTAGATCTTTACCAAAAGGCTTTGCAAAAGTTGCGCGAAAATGGGGATGTATTCGCCTGCCTTTGTTCGCGGGCACAAATACGAAGTGCCAATGCCGATGATACCTATTCCGGCACCTGCCGCAATAAAGGCCTTTCCCTTGATATGCCGGGCTCCGCATGGCGGCTGAAAACCGATACCAAACAGGAATTGCAGGTAAATACGTTGACTGAAGGTCTAATAAAAACGCATCTGCCGATTGATATGACAGATTTTGTCGTCCGGAAAAAGGATGGCTATCCGGCTTATCAGCTAACGTCATTGATAGACGACTTACATTTCGGTGTCGACCTGATTGTGCGGGGAGGGGATCTTTGGCACTCTACGCTGGCGCAACTGTACCTGTCGCAAAAACTCAGAACCGATTTCACCAGGGCAACTTTTTACCATCATCCGCTTATCGAAATTTCGGGTAAAAAGCTCTCTAAATCAGCCGGAGATACGTCTATCAAACATCTGCGTGAAAGCGGCAGGAAGCCGGTGGACATTTATACCGAAATTGCAGCCATGTTTGGCGCCAACCGGCAAATAAACAATTGGGAAGCCCTCGCCGGCGCGGTTAACGGCAATTAGTGCTTATATTAGCGGCTCAAAAACAAATCTCTATCTATGTTTAGTAACCTGGAACAAACCTTCCGCTGGTATGGCCCGTCCGACCCCGTAACCCTGGCAGCCATCAGGCAAACCGGCGCTACAGGTATCGTCACCGCTTTACACCATATCGCGGCAGGTGAGGTTTGGACAGTTGAAGAGATCGAAAAACGAAAGCGTGTGATCGA
>DASZYQ010000056.1:0-168423 GCA_035545315.1 Mucilaginibacter sp.
CGAATAATAGCCGAACATTCGCGGGCGAAACCGGCAGGCAGCCTGCTCTCATTCTGCAGGCCCCACAAAATAACCGCAGGATTATTCCGGCGCTCTTTTACCCAATCCTTCAGCAGCATTTTAAAATTGCTCCTGAATTGCGGCGTATCAAACCATATATGCGCCGAATACTGCGGCCACCACAATATGCCGAACTTTTCCCAATAGTGCTGATATTCGAGATTATGCGGCTGATGAGCGTCGCGGAAAGCATTAAAACCTGCAGCCCGCAACTGCATTACTCTCGCTTTGATCTCCTGGTGGCTAAAGGCATGGCTGTTGCCCATTAAATGCTCATACCCGGCTATCCCGTTGATAAAAAATGGCTTGCCATTCACGTAAAAGCGATTGTCGCTATTTTTTCTTCCAATTGGCCAGCTTATCCAGCGGATGCCGTAAGGTGTTGATGTTTGATCGATTATTTCCCCGTTGATGATCACCTGCGATATCACATTGTACAGGTAAGGATGATCAGGCGACCATAAGTGCACTGCCTTCGCCTGCATGAGTTGCCTAACCACGGCAGCCCCACCGGCATTTAATTTTAATATTGACTGCGTTTCGCTTATCACTCTTCCGGCGATATCGAGAAGTTTACTCAGAACTATTGGCCTGCATGCATTTTTGCTATAATTTTTTACTGTAGTCTCCAAATTGAGTACTGCCGATTTTTCCGCTACCGTGATATCATTCCAGATATGCACGCCGAAAGGCTCAATCCTCACCGCATTGGTAACAATAAGGTGCACCGGCCTGAAAATTCCCATCGGTTGCGATCCTTCAGAAAAACCGGGATCGTCCGAATCAGCACCGCACACCCAGGGCAAGTCCTTGATAAAAGCAGGGTGATCCGCCCGAACACAAAGCAAATTCGTCCCATTCGTCTTTATAGCTTTAGTGACATCGATAGTAAACGTAGTACGCCCGCCTGCATGATGACCCACCAGCACGCCATTTAACCATACGGTAGCATACGACCCAACTCCTTCGAACCACAAAAAATAACGTTTGCCAACAGGCCGGGCAGTAAGCTTAAAAGTTTTCCGGTACCAGGCGTAGCCGTGCAGGTTGCCATGCTTTAAACGCCGGTATCCGCCGTAAGTGTCCCAGTTGTGCGGGACATCAACGGTTATCCAGTTTCGATCTTTAAATCCGGCTTTTTCAAAACCATTATAGGCGTTGATGTTAGCGGTATCAGCAACCGTTCGCCAGTTATTGTCAAGCAAAATTTCCTTCCGCAAGTTCTGCTGCGCGATGGCTGTGCGACAGGCAAGAAAAGATATTAACAAAGTAAAAAGAACCGAGGCTTTCCGGCGAAGCTGCCGACGACGGCATTTTTCAAACTGGTACGATCTCCCTTCCACTGCTTAAGTCCTTTTCAGCACACCATCAAATTGGTAGGCCTTTCCTTTTTTTGTATTGAAAGAAATGGTTTTATCCCGGTATTGCAATTTGCATACACCACCGGCTTTCGAAAACACTCTTACATTTTGCAGCTTTCCGTTTTTCCACTCATAATTCAGCACAAATCCGCCGCGTGCGCAAATGCCTTTAATCTCCCCGTTGGGCAACGCCGACGGCAAGGCAGGCAGCAGTTCAATGGCATCGCCCTGGCTTTGCAAAAGCATCTCGGCCATGCCCGCTGCTCCGCCAAAGTTTCCATCGATCTGGAACGGTGGGTGCGCATCGAACAAATTATGATAAACGCCGCCCTTCTCCTTACCCGAACTTACATCGGCAGGCGAAAGCAGCATATCGAACAGTTTCATGGCATGGTCGCCGTCTTTCAAACGCGCCCAAAGGTTTACTTTCCAGGCAATGCTCCAGCCGGTACCGGCATCACCCCTGTAGATCAGCGACTGCCTTGCAGCTTTCATTAGGTCAGGAGTATTCCAGGTAATATCAGTTCCCGGGTAAACACCCCACAGGTGCGAAACGTGCCGGTGCGTATCCGCCGTATCATCCTTATCCTGCATCCATTCCTGCAATTGCCCGTAACGGCCTATTTTATCCGGCGCGATCTGGCTATATTGTTCTTTAAGCGTGTCCCTGAATTTCTCGTCGATACCTAATATTCGCGATGCCTCTATACAATTCTTATACAGGTCGCGGATGACCTGGTGATCCATAGTCGGCCCGGCAACCAGGCCGCCATGTTCAGGTGAATTTGAGGGCGTGCTGATGAGATAACCGGTCTCAGGATCTTTGATAAGGAAATGTACAAAAAATTCAGCCGCACCACGCATTTCCGGGTAAGCACGCTCCCGAAGGAAGTCCGCATCCTTTGTAAACTGGTAATGCTCCCAAAGCTGGTGGCAAAGCCATGCGCCGCCGCTTACCCAAATACCGTGAGTAGATGAATTGACAGGAGCAGTTCCGCGCCATAGATCGGTATTGTGATGCAGCACCCAACCGGGAGCGCCGTAGTAAGTTTTGGCCGTCGCTCGACCTGTTTGGGACAGGTCGCGGATCATGTTGAACAATGGGTCGGCGCATGCCGACAAGTTCAACTCTTCCGACGGCCAATAATTCATTTCGAGATTGATATTGGTGGTAAACTTGCTGCCCCAGGGCGGCGTCATCAGGTCGTTCCACAGGCCCTGCAGGTTGGCCGGTTCCTTACTTCCCGGGCGCGAGGAAGAAATCAGCATGTACCTACCATACTGCACGTACAGTGCAATCAGCGACGGATCATTTGTATTGCTGAATTTCAAAATGCGCTCATCGGTGGGCAGCGTATCGTTGGGCGTCGCGCCCAAATTGATCGAGAATCGGTTGAAATAGCCCTGGTAGTTTTTAATATGAGCGGCCTTTATTGCCGGATAACTTTTTCGAACAATTTTGTCAATTACACTACGGCAGATCGCATCAGGATTGCCTGATATATCTTTATAATTTATAAAATTGGTTGCCGCTGTTAAATAAAGCGTCGCCTCGTTTGCATTGGTGATCTTTATCGCATTGGCTGATACATGAGTAAATCCGCCTTCAGTTTTTACATATAGATAGCTGACTCCTCTCAGGGCGCCGTCGTGCACCTTCATGTACAACGCAATGGTATGATCGCCAATTTTCCGGGTATAAAATGATCTGTGTAATGAACTAAGCAACGCGCTGCAGTTGATCTTTCCGGGATGATCCGCCGTTAAATGTATGGCGATTACCTTGTCGGGCTCACTGGCGAAATATTCACGGGTATAATTTACGCCGCCTGCTTTATAATAAACATGCGCGGTAGCATTGCTGATGTCGAGATCGCGTTTATAACCTGATATCTCCTGCTTCGGAAATTGCAGATGCAGATCACCAAAGGGCTGATAATCGGCATTGTACCTCGGATATGCCGGCGTGTTATCATCCTGTATATAGTATTTCCACTCGGAATTTAATACCGTAACTTTTTCGGGCTGTCCTTCAGGATATACTTCCTGCTTTTCCTTGATGGTGGTCAGCCCTCCCTTATCAAAAAAGTTGAGCACCTGTATGGCAATGGTGTTTTTACCGTCGTGAAGCAAGTTGGCCGGAATAACATATTTACGATCTTTGGTATTGTCCGAAGAGCCGATCAAGTGGCCGTTTACATAGGTGAAGTCTATATCACGCACCCGGCCGATGCTTAATATCAATTTTTTACCAGCCAAGTCGGGCGACAAATAAAAACTGTTTCTTAGCCAGACTGCGCCATCCAGCCCTTCGAGGCCGGGCAATATATCCCAGCCGTTCGCCTCAGGCTGGTGAATAATTTTCCAATCTTTATCTTTATAATTTGCTGCGGCGAAGGCTGTATCCTTCCGCACTTTTTTCACCCAGGCAGCCGAATCCGAAGGGTAAGTTTCCTCATTGCTTTTCGTACCCATGAAGTGCACCTGCGCAATCGATTCAGCTTCCGCCTGTTTGCCTTCAAAAAGCAGCTTGCGAATAATGGGCAGGTATTTATAAGCGCCTTTACGCACGTAGGATCGTGGCGCACCGGTCCATAAAGTTTGCTCGTTGAACTGCAGCTGATCACGATCAGGATTGCCATAGATCATGGCGCCTATGCTGCTATTGCCAATCGGCAATGCGTCCGTCCACTTTACGGCGGGCTGCCGGTACCAGAGCTTTAGATCATGTGACTGCGCATTGGCCAGCGCACTTACGGCGAACAATGCTGCTGTAGATAGTCCAATTAACCGCAATCTTTGCTTTTGTATCATTTAGCTTAGTTAAACAGCCACCTCATATCCCTGATATTGCCTTCATTGCCCAGGCCGGCATCATATGTAGGTATATTAGTGTTGTCATCAACAAAACCCAGTATCAAACAGGCTCCCTTTCCTAAGGTGAGCTTATTCGTGCCTGCCTTAAAGGTATAGGCATGCACATTGCTGGGCGGCATGCCATTGATCTGAACCGCATTGGCAATTTTGATGGCGGCCTGGCCGTAATCATCCGCGCTTGCATCAGTTTCTAATTGGGGTTCTTTTAAGTACTGTCCTTTACCCATAAAAAAGCCGACCAATACTTTTACGGGTTTCGTATTGGTAAAGCTAATGATCGTGCCTTCGGCAATTTGCGACGCCTTTGTTAATTTCACACCCCGCAAACCGGCCAATTCGGGAGCAATGTTTTTGATAACGACATCCGTATCAGCAAACGGCTGGTTGCCGGGCGCCACATTGTAAGTTTTGTCCGTGGAATTGATCGTTACGTCAGCATTCGTCAACGGGACTCTTTTCACCTCCTTAGCGTTTGCCGCCGGCGACTTCAATGAATCCACATTCCTTTTAAAATTATCGAATTCCTGTTCGTAAAACGGCAGCAGCTCGGTCCAGGTTTTGTTTTTGCCGCCCTTGCCGCTTAATGGTATTTTCCGTGCACCTGTTTGCATGCTGTTGGCATACAGGTAAGCGTCTTGGGTAAGGTTGACCAGTTGCTTGTAATATTCGAGGCTCGTTTGCAACTCCGGCACTGCCTTTTGAAGATCACCAACATCATTGGAGTATTTATAGCGAAGCACGAGCAGAGCAGCCCTCACCTTGTGCGCGTAAGAATTGGCCAATGCATTATAACAATAGATATCGTTTTTCAGACGACTGAATTCAGCCTTGTCTAAAGTGACATTTGAAGATGCCTTGTCGATGGCATCAACGGCATTGCGGCCTTCCTCAACTATATCATCAGCTACTTTTACGGGCGTTTCTCCCTCGTGTGGCTCGTGCTTCCACTCCTTCTGGGCATATTCGCTCAGCATTTCACCTTTGGGTCCTTCGGAGTTGTATAACAAAGAAAACAAACCATATTTCTCCGGATCGACCAATTCGCTCATCGTCATACCCAGCGTCATGGTTTGCCGGTTTCCGTCGGTGATCCCGAATCGTCGTAATATCTTGGGCGCTATCTCACCGGATTGTTCATAGGCATCCAGAATTCCCTTTCCACTGGCCTTACCACAGCCATACCTGCCCGCCAATTGTTGCGACCAATAATCTATTTCCATATCCCTATCTCTGCGGCAATTCCAGGCATAACGCGACCATTCTTTGTACCAGATCCAGTCCCGATCCATTTCCAGCAAGCGCGGTGATGTATTATCGGCAGTGTAGGGCCAGTCCCAGTAGGATGCCTGCGGATATATATGCAAACCTTTGGAGCCGTACACATCATGCATAGCCTGCACGCATTTCTGTATAAAATCATCCGATCCGTACCGGAAAGGCTCGAGATTAGCCAGGATGTGGACATTTTCAATTTGCACGCCGGTCTTGCTCAGCGTTTGGTGCAACTCGGCCCAAGGGCCGTGCGGCTGATAGGTCGTCAATGCCTCGCCATTATATTTTGCCATCGTATAAAGGTTCTTATACAAGGGTTTGGCATATTTTATATCCTCGGGCGCATCGGTATCATGTGCGCGAAGTACTATCGGCGGCTCGTCTGTCCGGCCTACTGCTTTTAGCCCGTCTTTTACACCCGGAATGATGGTCTTCGTAAACCAGTCGATATCGTCCTGCCCAACGCCTTCCATTGCCTCTCCAAGCGTGATCAGTAAACCTACATTCGGGTATTTTTTTACAAACGCCGCGATGGATTTGCGCGTGTAATCGGCAATTATCGGAACGATATGGCGATTACGATCCTGCGTTTTCAGGTGATTATGTTCGGCAAATGGCTTGGAGACGATGATATTGTAAAAGCCCTGGATAACCCATATCCCGCGCCGGTCAGCTTCCCGCGTGAGAAAATTATACATTTCCTCGTTCTTCTTAAAGGTAGCCTCATCCACCTCAAGGGCATACGGGTAATCCTTTACTTTCACCAGCGACGCAAACGGGTGCCCGTTCCAGAGATACATGGAGTTCATACGGTTTTCGGCCAGTGAATCCAGGTATCGCAGCCATAAAGCTTTATTGTAGAACCATGAAAAGTTTTTCGGTGTATAAGGGTATTCATAGGTACCCCGGCCAGGCAAAAGCGCGGGTTTTTGTAACCCCACACAGGCGCCGCGCAGCACCATTTCGGGCTGATCGATCATGCTGATCTTCTCCGGCAACTTTCGATCGGCCCTTAATTCGTCGGCGAGTTCAAGGCAACCATAAAGCGCGCCTGAATTATCGGTGCCGGCGATAAGAATATTATTCCCGGTCGCTGAATTGATAGCAAAACCCTCTTTCCCTGGTGTTTTGGATAGTTGAATATGCCATTTTGAAATGGTTTCCCTGATAAACGGATCACTCAGCAGTCCAACGATAATGCCATCATGAAGACCTGCCATTTTTCTATCCTTTAGAAGATTTACCGTGTAGCCCTCGGCTTTCAGCTGATCAGTTAATTTTTGGACGCCGTATTTAACGCGAACATTGGCGTTATTTGAAATAACAAGCGAAACGCTTTTGGAGGAAACGATTGTTGTAGCATGGCAAACGAAAAAGCACCAGGAAAAAACAAAACACAATAGAATAATTCTGGCTCGCATGTGATTAGACAGGATAATAATTTATAAAAAGATGTGCCACGTATGAAATATCAAAACAATCGCCTAATTGGTATTGAACAACTTTTAGGTTAAAAACGAAGTTTTGATAATTCTTCAGCCAAATCTATTTACATCCCACTAATACATCCTGTTTGTTTTTGCCATCCTATTGTAGGATATTATCATTTTCAACTTTGTTACAAAGTCTATGATTTCATGGGTACGGAGACCCTCGCCAGCAACCGTCCATGATAAATCACCCGGCCGTCCTCATAGATATAAAAACCCTTGCCGCGATGATATTTGGACCCGTTTTTGTCCCACATAATGGTAATATTATGGCCATGATATGCGACTTTATCGAGGCAAAACCAGTTCCATTGATCTTGTGGGACCAGCGGATTTACTTCGAGAACATTATCAGGGCGTGGTTTTAATCCGATCAAATCACTTATCACTAAATCGCAAAAACCTGAGTGGTTATAGTACTTGCTTCTCGGGTTGTCTTCCTTCAGCCATTCGCCCGTTTTTTCGTCCTGGTATTCGCCAATATACGGCACCCCGCGTTTAATATGCGACATGGCATATTTATGCAATTCGTCATAAAAAACCTTGGCCGACATATCGTCATGATTTTTATAATTGGTAAGTAGATTTCCCAACGCCTTCAGGGTTTGCGTGCTGGCATAGGGCCAAACTGCGCCATCCCATTCGCAACTGTGACCCGAGCCATGCGTGCGGAAAAGCGGGCTGCGTCTTTCGGCAGTAGTTATTCCCCAGGGCGCATTGAAACCTTTTGTATTAGTTAGTTGCTCCCACTGGGCGGCATATTCGCGCTTATCATCCGGCAGGTTAAAATACCAGGGAATAAAACCTAATTCCTCGCGCACATCAGCAAATTTCCCGTTAGGTTTTTTAACCTCGAAACACTTAGCCGAATCGTTCCACAAACTATCCTGAACCAGCTTCTTAAGCTGAGCGGCTTTTTTGCGATATTCGGTTTTCAAAGTATCATTACCCGCAATCGCGGCCATTTTAGCCAGCGCATCGGCATTGCCGTACATATAGCTGTTGATGGTCGGTCGTACATTTTGCACTTTCCTTCCCCCGCTGATCGATTCTTCCATCGCGTCCTTCACATCGTATTGCCAGAACAGTTTGTCTTTCAACTGCCGCTCGCCTTCCCAACGATGATAGTCTTTGTCCAGCGCTGGCAGATCCTGTTTGATAAAGGCTTTATCCAGGTTAACTAAATAAAAATTGTAAACTGCGTTATCGATCCAACTGCTGAAGGAGTGAAAATGCTGCTTTTTCTGTTTGGGATCATCATATAGCCAGAAGTTGATGTAACCGCGCGTGTACTCGGGATCGTGCAGCCACCGGCCCTCATAAATTTGGTGGCCTACCGCGCTGCTGACCGTGTTATATTCGCCGGCCCATTTTACATTGGTTATAAATTCGGTAAAGACATATCCATCGGGCGTTTTTACCAGATGCTTGCGGAAGGTCCACCAGCGGTAATAATATATTTTTTCAATCGCCGAATCGGGGCATTCGAACAATGGCACATCAGCCGACAGCCAATTGAATGCATTTGCATTCGTCACATAATTCTTTATTGTTTCGGTATCGAGCGAATTAAAATTATTAACGTAATTCTTCAGTTTGGCAGTCGAAAGAATATGCTTCTGCGCGTAACAAAATGTACTTATGGTTAAAGCCGCAATTAAACTTAAAATTCTCCTGTTATTCATCATATTTATAACCGCTTAATCCACCTCAACCATTGCTTTTATGACCCCATTGGCCGGATCGAGCCATTTGTTAAACTCGTCTTTAACCTCGCCAAAATCTGCGCGGTGCGTGATGTAATTTTTAGCGTGCACCTTGCCGCTTGTCATACAGTCGATCACCAGCTCAAAATCAGCGCGGGTAGCATTGCGGCTGCTCATTAAAGTCGATTCGCGTTTATGAAATTCAGGATGACTAAAACTAAACGCCTCCTTTTGCAGGCCGATCAATAAATACCGTCCGCCATGAGCCAAATAGTTAATGCCATTGTTGATTGCATTGAGGTTGCCCGTCGCATCGATTACCACACTTATCATATCACCGCCAGTTATCTCCCTGATCTTCTCAGCAGCATCTTCGACAGCTGGGTTTATGGTGTAAGGAATATGTAAATTGTTACGACAAAATTGCAGGCGCGACTCGCTGACATCCAGGGCGATCACTTGCCCCCCTGCTATGCGGGCAAATTCCATTGTTCCCAAACCAATAGGCCCGGCACCCATGATTAAAACCAATTCGCCAGATTTTATTGCTGCGCGACGCACGCCATGTGCACCGATGGCCAGCGGCTCTATCAAGGCTAATTCATCATAATTTAAACCTTCGCCATGAACCAGGGAATACGACGGCACGCGGAGATATTCAACCATACCACCGTCGACATGTACACCGCAAACCTGGATGCTTGCGCAGCAATTAGGCTTGCCATTGCGGCACGCAATGCACACACCACAGTTGAAATAAGGAATAAAGGTTACTCTTTCTCCTTTTTCAAATCCTGGCGCATTGTCAAAAGCTATTAATTCGCCCGAAAGCTCGTGTCCCAATATGCGCGGATACGTAAAATAAGGCTGCGTGCCTTTAAATGCGTGCAAGTCGGTACCGCAAATGCCGATGCGTTTGATCTTAATGATCGCCGTATCTTTTAATAGTTCGGGTCCATTGCTTTGACGGTATTCAAAGCTGCCCGGCGTGGTGCAAACCAGGGTGTTCATCAACAATAATAATTTTGATCCGGCTGAAATTAGTCAGGGTAAATTTATAGGTAATTATCTCTAAATCGCAAGTAGATAGCCTGCATAAGCTAACATCGTATATCAGGTTGAAAAAATCATATAAAAAAGCGGCAAATGTGCTCTGCATCTTTGAAAAAGATTAAACATCCAGCCCGCATCAGATGCATATTTCATGTACGGCCTTGGATAATGATTATTATAAACCTCAAATGAAGAAATATTTTAATGTAGTTGCTATTGGCGCTGCTATTGCAACCTGCTCGGTTCAAACCGCACGTGCGCAATATCCGCGTGTGCCCCCAGCCATGCAGGCTAAAACCGATTCGGCAATGGCCGTTGAAAAGCACCGTTCGGATATGGCCTGGGAAAAAGCATTGCCCGCCATTGAAAAAGATGAAAAAAATGGCAAACCCTATATTCCATGGGCCGCAAAACCGTCCGATCTGCCACAGGCAAAAATCCCGGCATTCCCCGGCGCTGAAGGCGGTGGTATGTATTCGTTTGGCGGCCGCGGCGGAAGAGTAATTGAAGTAACGAGCCTGGCCGATTACGGTCCCGGCACCTTGCGCGATGCTTGTGAGCAGGGCGGTGCACGCATCGTGGTGTTCAACGTTGCTGGTATCATCCACCTGACAAAACCTATCGATATCCGCGCACCGTACATCACTATTGAGGGGCAAAGCGCTCCGGGTGATGGCGTTTGCATAGCCGGCGAATCGGTATGGGTTGGTACACATGATGTTGTCGTACGCTTTATGCGATTTCGCCGGGGCGCAACTGACGTTACACGCAGAGACGATGCTTTTGGCGGAAACCCTATCGGCAACATCATGATCGACCACGTTTCGGGCAGCTGGGGATTAGACGAGGTGATGTCGATGTACAGGCATGTATATAACCGCAGCACCAAAGCTGAGAAATTGCCTACCGTGAATATCACCATGCAAAACTGCATGTTTGCCGAAGGGCTTGATACGTACAACCATGCTTTCGGCAGCACTATCGGAGGCCTTAACAGCACATTCATGCGTAACCTTTGGGCCGATAACATCAGCCGCAATCCGTCTGTAGGTATGTTTGGCGATTTCGGCTTTGCCAATAATGTGATATTTAACTGGTGGGATCGCAGCGCTGATGGCGGCGATAACAACTCGTTGTTCAATTTTATCAATAACTATTACAAACCGGGGCCGATCACCTCTATCAACAAACCGGTTGGGCATCGCATATTGAAGCCTGAATCAGGAAGGTCGCCGCAAAGCAAGGGGCTTTTCGGAAGAGTTTACGCCAATGGAAATATTATGGAGGGTGATGACGCCGTAAGCAAAAACAACTGGGATGGCGGAATACAGATCGGCGATATGCCGGATGCAGGAAGATATACCGACAGCATACGTGTTGATAAGCCTTTCCCAATGGCCCATGTGACGATTATTTCCGCTAAACAAGCTCACGACTATGTTTTGGACAACGTAGGAGCTTTCCTCCCAAAAAGAGACGCTGTTGATACCCGCATTATTAAAGAAGTGCGCACCGGCGTAATATCCTATGTACCGGGTACCGATAACCACAATGGCAGCCAATGGGTAAAGCACCGTCTGCCTGATGACTCCTACAAAAAAGGCATTATTACTGATGTAGCGCAGGTTGGTGGATATCCCGAATATAAAGGAACTCCTTATAAAGATTCGGATCATGACGGTATGCCTGATGCCTACGAGCTTAAACATGGATTGAATCCGCACGATGCCTCTGATGCTGCGCTGACCCCGAAAAACGGCGGCGGGTATACCAATATCGAGATCTATTTGAACAGCCTGGTTCCGTTGAACAGGGTTGTTCCGATTGGCTATAAAGATTGAGTTGAGATTTATAAAAATGATGAGCCCCGGATTTATGGAAAGGATCCGGGGTTTTTATTTAGCTAAAGCAAGCTTTGAGAGCCGTTTAAATTGTAATTAAATAAACAAATCATGTCATTTCGACGAACAGGCGATGGCCTGTGCTTTGCGGTGAGGAGAAAACTTATACAACACGGGTAATCAGCCATGCCTGTCGTATAAGTTTTCTCATCTGCATCCCTACTCACGCCCTTCTGCAGATTTCGAAATGAAATTAATTTTTAAACAGCTTTTTATTGTATGCTAACCACCCCCTCAAAGGTTCGTTTTAACACCTGCGGGGAAAACGACGCCATAAATTCTTCGGCCTTTTTGACCATGTTTTTCGAGCCGATAAAAATAGGCGACCGCTGGTGAAGTTCTTTTACATCCAGATCGAGTATCCTTGAATAGCCATTGGAGGCCACACCTCCCGCCTGCTCGATGATAAATGCCAAAGGATTACATTCATATACCAGGCGTAGTTTTCCTTTAATAGAGCTGGCGGTACAGGGATAAATAAATATTCCGCCTTTGATCAGGTTTCGGTGCAGGTCGGCAACCATCGAACCGGTGTAGCGTGAAGTATAAGGTCGATTAGTGCTCTTATCTTCCACCTGGCAATATTTGATGTATTTTTTTACACCGTCGGGAAAATGGGTATAGTTTCCTTCATTAATGGAATAGATGACACCATCCTCGGGTATGGTCAGATCAGGATGAGATAAGCAAAACTCCCCTATCGATGGGTCAAGCGTAAAACCATTCACTCCTTTGCCTGTGGTATAAACCAGCATGGTGGATGAACCGTAAACAATATAACCTGCGGCCACCTGCTCGGTCCCCTTTTGCAAAACATCTTCAATAGTAGCCTTGCCCTGTTCCGATTTTCGCCTGTAGATAGAAAAAACCGTACCCACCGCAACGTTCACGTCGATATTGGATGAGCCGTCCATCGGGTCGATGGCGACGATATACATGGCGCCTTTAGATATCTCGGAATCGATATAAATATATTCGTCGTTCTCTTCCGACACGACGATGCAACACTCACCACCGCTTTTCAGCGCGGCTATAAATTGCTCGTTGGCATAAATGTCCAGCTTTTTCTGGCTTTCACCCTGGATATTGGTCGAGCCGGCTTCTCCCAAAATGTCCACCAGGCCGGCTTTATTGATCTCCCGGTTAACGATCTTGGCCGCAATGGCCAGGTCGCGCAGCAAGCGCGACAGTTCGCCTTTGGCATAGGGAAAATCGCTTTGCCTTTCAATGATAAATTGTCCTAAAGTTTTTACGGCCGACATATTGTTGCGTTTGATTGCGGCAGATCACCCTGAGTGCTTACTTATAGATAATCACCGGGTTTGCTATTATTATATTGTAATATCTTAACTTCAATCAAAAGTATAGGCGCAGGGATACAACATCAAACTTTAGGCGACTTAAATTTACTTAATCGTTGTCGTTAATATTTTATTAATCTGCATTATATGCCCAATTAATGCATTGGAATAGGCATTTCTGCTGCATTGTTATAATTATGGTTTCCTGCACCATATTATTCCCCAAAAAGCGGATATTATTTCAGCCATTCATAACCCATGATAACATCCTATAATTACTTGCTTATATCATACAACTTCGATACAAGAACGACCGATACATTTGTTATCGGAAAATCTGAGTTTTTTATTAAGGCTGTTACCTAAAACTGTTCCGCCTTAAATACCAATTATATACAGAATCGCATTTGTGAGCCCTGAATAAGAATAATTATGACAAACGACTATTTGCGTCCTCTTTCTATGCACTTTCCGGGTAAGCTGGTATTCGGCAACGGCTCGCTTTCCGATTTACCTGCGGAGGTAGCTGCCACGGGAAGCAAAAAAGCATTTGTCATTACTATCGAGCCTTTGTTAACCGCGCTACAGTCGTTTTTCGATGAGTTGAAATCGTCGGGCATTGCAGTTTCGGTAAATACCGGCATTACCCAGGAACCCTATTATAGTGATTTTGAAAAACTACTAACTGAAGCTGAAACTATAAATCCCGATATTATTATAGGCATCGGCGGCGGAAGCGTGCTGGACGTTGCCAAACTGATCGCCGCACTGACCGGCAATCGTCAGCCACTAAATACCATTGCAGGCATAGGATTGCTCAAAAGCCGCTCCAAAAAACTGGTTTGTTTGCCTGCCACATCTGGCACGGGAAGCGAAGTTTCGCCAAACGCTATATTAATCGACGATGCCGATGGCCAAAAGAAAGGCATTATCAGTCCCCACCTTGTTCCGGATATGGTTTATGTCGATCCGCTGTTAACTATCAGCGTACCGCCTGCCATTACTGCTGCAACCGGTTTGGATGCCCTTACGCACTGTCTCGAGGCTTACACCAACAAGTTCGCCCTGCCTTTCATCGACATGTATGCCTATGAGGGTATACGCCTTATTGCCGCTAACCTGGTAAAGGCTGTAAAAAATGGCAGTGATGAACAGGCCCGCAGCCAGATAGCTATGGGCAGTTTATTGGGCGGCTTTTGCCTGGGCCCGGTGAACACCGCCGGAGTTCATGCACTATCGTACCCGCTTGGCAGTATGTTTCACTTGGCACACGGTCTGTCGAATGCCTTGTTGCTGCCTTACGTGATGGAATTCAATTTGCCTGCGGCGCCGGCCAGGTATGCCAATGTAGCAGTTGCATTGGGATGCAAAAGGGAGGGTAATGATGTTGAAACGGCTGAAAAAGGGATCGAAAAAATAAGACAACTGATTAATGAATGCGGCGTTCCACCGCGATTAAGAGATGTTGGCGTGCAAAAGGAATCGTTACCGGCTATGGCAAAGGATGCGATGAAGATACAGCGATTGCTCAAAAATAATCCGCGGGAGATAAGTGAGAAGGATGCGATACACATTTATAATGAAGCGTACTAAACCGAATGAATAATAAAAAGAAATACAACGGCATTATAATTCCTGCCGTAACCCCGCTTACACCCAACCTAAAACTCGATCATGCTGCACTCGGCAAAATGTTTCGGCATTTTCACGAGCACCGCGTAATGCCTTTTATAAACGGCACTACAGGCGAATCATCTTCTCTCACTTTTGATCTGAAAAAAGAGTACGTGGTTGCTGCTTGCAAACTTAAATTACAGGGCGATCTGGTTTATGCGGGCATTGGCGCCAACTGCCTCGAGGAGACGCTTATCCTTGCAAATATCGCATTTGATAATGGTGTCGATGCTGTTGTGGTGATGCTGCCCTCCTATTATGTGCTATCCGAGGACCAGATGCGAAAGTACTTTGAGCATCTTGCCGAAGCGATACCAGGTCCCATGATCATTTACAATATTCCGCTCACTACACGTATGTCGATCCCGCTGAGCATTCTGGACGAATTAAGCAGGCATGAAAAAGTAATCGGAACGAAAGATTCTGAACGAAGCGAAGAACGACTGAAAGAATCACTTAAATTATGGTCGGCCCGTGAAGATTTTTGTCATTTCCTGGGCTGGGCGCCCAAATCAGCCGAAGCGTTGGTGAATGGCAGTGATGGGCTTGTGCCCAGCACAGGCAATTTTTGCCCCGGTATTTATAGTGAAATGTTTAAGGCGGCAAAGGAAGCAGATCATGAGCGGGTATTTAAGCTGCAAAAGATCTCCGATGCATTGGGCGATATTTATCAACGGGGAAAAACGCTGGGCGAATCGCTTTGGGCGCTCAAGGTATTGATGAATGAGGCCGGGTTATGCGATGAGCACGTAGCGCCCCCTTTGCATCCGCTGGCGGACGATGAGCGGGAAAAACTAATCAAAAACTATCGGCACGCAATCGAAAAAAATAATTTACGCATTAATGCTAACAGCAATGTTTGATACCCCGGTCATAGGGATTACAATGGGCGATCCCGCAAGCATAGGCCCCGAAATCGCGGTTAAGGCGTTGCTGAATCCCGAAGTTTACGAAGTATGTAAACCGGTACTGGTCGGCGATGCAGGTGTGTTTAACGACATCATAAAACGGCTCCAGCTTAATGCAACGGTGAACGCAATAAAAACTGTTCACGAAGCAAGATTCCAGTTTGGCGTGCTTGATGTGATTGACCTTCGCAATGTAAAACTGAATAAGCTGGCATTTGGACAGGTATCGGCGATGGCCGGCGAAGCTGCATTTGCGGCGGTAAAAAAGGTGATCGACCTGGCCATGGCAGGTGATATTGACGCTACCGTTACGGGTCCTATCAATAAAAAATCGATCAACGAAGCCGGGCATCATTTCGCCGGGCATACCGAAATATATGCGCATTTTACGCACACGCCGAAATATGCGATGCTACTTGTTGAGGACAATCTTAAAGTAATCCATGTTTCCACACATGTCTCTTTGCGCCAAGCCTGTGACCTGGTAAAAAAAGAAAGAATATTGGAAGTGATCGAGCTGTTGCATAATGGATTGAACAGTCTGGGCGAAACAAACCTCAAAATAGGCGTTGCTGGCTTAAATCCGCACGCCGGCGACAGCGGCTTGTTCGGTAGCGAAGACGACCAGGAGATCGCGCCTGCGGTTGAAGAAGCAAAGCTGCTCGGTTACAATGTTGAAGGTCCGGTTCCACCCGACACGTTGTTTGCTAAAGCGGCCACCGGGGCCTATGGCGGCGTAGTGGCCATGTATCACGACCAGGGGCATATCCCCTTCAAGCTTTCAGGCTTTAAATGGGATCCTGAAAAGAAACAAATGGAAAGCGTGAAAGGGGTAAATATTACGCTCGGGCTGCCTATTATACGCACTTCAGTCGACCATGGTACCGCATTCGAAATAGCAGGTAAAGGAATCGCAAGCCCGGATGCCATGTTGCTGGCCATTGAGTCGGCTGTCCAGTTAAGCAGGTACAGAAAACAAATCATTGTCTGATGATTGTGGTTATAGCGGACGATCTGACCGGCGCTGCCGAAATCGGCGGCATAGGATTGACCTATGACCTAAAACCCGAAATAGTTTGCGGGGCTGAACTGAACTCCGCTGCCGATCTGCTGATTATTGCGACGGATACCCGTTCGATGCCCGAAAAAGAAGCATTGGATGCTACAGAACGAATAACGAAGAAGATTGCTGAGATCAAACCAGAGCTGATATTCAAAAAAGTGGACTCAGTACTTCGCGGCCACGTTATCGTTGAGCTCGCGGTACATTTAAAAACTCTTCAGCTAAACACGGCATTGCTTGTCCCGGCCAATCCGGCCCTGGGACGTACCATAGAAAATGGCCGCTACTTTATTAACGGGCATCCGGTTCACCTGACAAGTTTTGGCAATGATCCTGAGTTTTCAATTACCCACTCAGAGGTACATAGTATGCTCCGGGTTGATAAGAATTGCATAACGATCCGCAAAAAAAACGATCTGCTGCCGGAACATGGAATAACGGTCGGCGAATGTGTGACTTGCGAAGACCTGGCCGAATGGGTAACTCGCGGTGGTAAAAACACCCTGCTTGCCGGCGGGGCAGGCCTGTTTAAGGCATTGCTCGAATCGCTTGGCTTAAGACAACGACCCGGGCAAGATAACGAGCGCGGACTAACACAGCCTGCGCTATTTGTCTGCGGAACAACATTCAGCAAGAGCCAGGTTGCTGTTGCCAAAGTCAGCAGAAACGGCGGGCCGGTAAGTTATATGCCGCATGATATCATAACTATGGCCGAGCCACATGAAACATTGTTTGACAGGTGGGCCGCTGAAATTATATCTTTATTGGAAGTATATGGAAAGGCTGTTATAGCGATTCATCCACGCGATTCAGTAAGCGCAGTGGTAACGGCATCAAGCCTTCGTAATAAAAAAGCGAACGTTGTAAAAAAAGTGTTCGACAGGACGTTAATAAAAGAGTTGCTGATAGAAGGCGGCTCGACAGCTGCGGCAATAGTAAACAATCTGAAATTTAACCGGCTTTACCCTGTAAATCAGCTTGGGCCCGGAGTAATAAAATTAAAGGCCGGCGCAGAAAAAGATTTATTTTTAACCTTAAAGCCGGGTAGTTACGACTGGCCCTTCGGTATATGGAATTTCTGAGCCCAAAAAATGATCTCTTAGCATGAGCGAACATCTGCAAATTCCGGATTATATCATTATTGCGATCTTCCTGTTTTTTTCGCTCTATTTTGGCTTCAGATACTCCAAAAAACAAAATTCAACTAAAAGCTATTTCGCTGCAAACGGAAAAATTCCCTCCTGGGCCATCGGTTTTTCCATTTTATCCACCCTTATCAGCAGTATAACCTTCCTCGCTTACCCCGGCGAAGGTTACTCGTCCAACTGGATATTGCTGGTACAGGGTCTAATGGTACCGATTGTGCTCGTGGCCATGGTTTGGTTCATCGTGCCACTGTACCGGAGAGTGATCGGCCTGAGCACCTACGAATATTTTGAAAAGCGGTTTGGCTCATTTGCCCGGTATTACAGTTCCCTTGGGTTCGTTTTCGCTCATTTTTCCAAGATGGGCACCGTGTTTTTCCTTTTAGCACTTGCGCTCTCGAGCATGACGGGAGTCAATACCATCGCAATAATTTTAGTTATCGGCGTAGTGATCATTCTGCTTGCATTAATGGGTGGCATAGAGGCTGTTATCTGGCTGGACGTGATACAGGGCTTTATGCTTTTCGCCTGCGGTATTGCCTGCCTTTTTATCATTTTATATTCAGTGCACGGCGGTCCGGCCGCCGTGTGGCATATTGCCCGGGCAAACGGGCACACAGGCTTCGGACCTTACAACGTCAATTTCCGAAAACTAACCTTCGTTGTCATGGCGATCAACGGTTTGTTTTACGGCATTCAGAAATACGGCACCGACCAAACCATCGTACAACGATACCTGACAGCAAAGTCAGATAAGTCGGCTATAAAAGCTTCCCTGATGGGTGTATTCCTGCTCGTGCCGGTTTGGGCGCTTTTCATGTTCATCGGTACGGCGTTGTTTGCATATTATACGCAAAATCCGCTTCCGGCAGGAACAAAACCGGATGCGGTTTTTCCCCATTTTATCGTTAGCCAGATTCCCACCGGCGTAGTGGGACTGATAATCGCCTCACTTATTTCAGCCGCCGTTTGTAGCCTTGGTGCAGATTTGAACTGCCTGGCGGCGGTAGGGGTTGAAGATTATTATAAAAAGCTTCTTCCCGGCCGCTCGGATAAACAATATTTGGCTGCGGGAAAATGGATCGTCGTTTTGGCCGGGATCGGCTCGCTCCTGATCGCGGCACTTTACCTCAAAGCAGGCGACGAAGGCGTGCTGGGTATCGTGTTTACGTTGTATGCGATATTTTCAGGCGGCATAGCCGGTATATTTTTATTGGGTCTTTTCAGCGCGCGGGCCAATAAACAAGGACTGACCATAGGCATAATAGCGTGTATTCTGTTCACAGCCTATGCCGTCCTTACCTCTACCAAAATAGGCACAGGCAACGAAAAAAGCCTGTTGCTGGACCTGAGCGACTATAATTTCACCCACAATAAATTAATGCTGGGTGTTTACAGCCATTTTGTTGTGATTGGCGTGGGGTACATTGCCAGCTTGTTTTTTCCCAAGCCTGAGGTCGATCAAAAACTATTATTTAAAGGCTGGATCAATGTGAAACGAAAGGAGCATACCGCCCATGCGGCCTGAACGTCGGAAGAATTTAGAATTGGAAATTATTAATACATTTATTAGCGGGCAGCTGATAAATACTGATCTAAAAAATGTGTTAGCGAACCAGGCTGCCGGTTCGGGGTATCAAAAATAAAATTTAAAGCCACAACAACTACATGCAAGTCATTTTCGGCATTATTTACCACTTTATCGGGGGCTTTGCTTCGGGCAGTTTTTACATACCCTACAAAAAGGTCAGGGGCTGGTCGTGGGAAAGCTTCTGGATCGTGGGCGGTATTTTTTCGTGGCTGATCGTGCCGCCGCTCGCCGCCTGGCTGACGATTCCCGGCTTTGCCGATATCATCAGGGAGACTAACGGCAGCGTTCTGTTCTTCACATATCTTTTTGGCGTGCTGTGGGGCATTGGCGGTCTTACCTACGGCCTGGGCGTCAGGTATCTTGGAGTATCGCTCGGCAGTACTATCATACTCGGCTTATGTGCCATATTCGGTTCGCTGATCCCTTCTATTTACTACAATTTTGCGCCTCAGCCGGGCAAGGATACCATTACGGACCTGGCAACTCGACACTGGGGGCAAATGGTTTTACTGGGCATTGTTCTTACAGTTGCAGGTATTGTGATTTGCGGCAAGGCCGGTACCATGAAGGAAAAGGAGCTGGCGATGGGCCAGGCTGATACCGAGGACAACAAGGAATATCGTTTTGGCCTTGGCATCATTGTGGCGATAGTGTCAGGCGTTCTGAGTGCCTGTTTTAATTTCGGCATTGAGGCTGGAAAAACTATGGCCGACCATGCCAATCAAATATGGCAAGCTGCTCACCCTAGCCAGGGCAACTTCCTGTTCCGCAATAACGTAAGCTATGTGGTCATTCTCTGGGGCGGGCTGACAACCAATTTCATCTGGTGCATGATACTCAATGCCCGCAACAAAACCTTCGGCGACTATACCAATAAACAAACGCCTTTATTCAAGAATTATGTATTCTGCGCGCTGGCCGGCACCACCTGGTTTCTGCAGTTCTTTTTTTATGGCATGGGCGAAAGCCGGCTGGGCAATGGCGCCAGTTCGTGGATATTGCACATGGCCTTTATTATCCTGGTTGCCAATATCTGGGGCTTGTTTTTGAAGGAATGGAAAGGCGTAAGCCGCAAGGCGATAACAACACTTGTGATAGGGATCGTGACGATGATCATTTCAGTATTGATCGTTGGTTACGGAAATTCGATAAAGTGAGGCAAAAGGACAAAGGATAGAGCATCAATACATCAATGAAACTATGGAACAATACAACAATACAACAATGAATTTTAAACATGTAAGCTATTTGTGGGATGACGCCAAAGCAGCTGAATTAGCGGGCGATGAAGTCGCTTTATTAATTTACCGTTCTAACCTGCTGGGCGCCGATCTGCGGCTCACCAATTATGGCGGCGGCAATACCTCGTGCAAGGTGATGGATAAAGATCCTTTGACTGGTAAAGAAGTGGAAGTGATGTGGATCAAAGGCTCGGGCGGTGATATCGGCACATTGAAAAAGAGCGGACTTGCAGCATTATATGTTGACCGATTGAGGAGCCTTAAAAATGTTTACCGGGGTATTGAACACGAAGACGAAATGGTTGAGCTATTTAACCATTGCATTTTTGACCTGAATTCAAAAGCGCCCTCAATTGACACGCCACTGCATGGATTTTTGCCATTTAAGCATATCGACCACTTGCACCCCGATGCAGCAATCGCTATCGCGGCAGCAAAAGACGGCAAAAAAATAACTGAAGAGCTTTTCGGCGGCGCTATTGGCTGGGTTGACTGGCAGCGCCCCGGTTTCGACCTGGGTTTGCAATTAAAAGAATGCCTGGATACCAATCCCGGGATTCGCGGTATTATGCTCGGCTCACACGGTTTATTTACGTGGGGTGATACCGCTTATGAAAGCTATATCAACACCTTAGAGGTGATAGAAAAATGCGCGGCTTACCTGGAAGAAAATTACGGTAAAAAAGGCCCTGTATTCGGCGGCGAAAAGCTTAAAAGCCTGCCCGAAGATCTACGGAAAAAACAGGCTGCGGCCTTAGCACCGGTTTTGCGTGGTTTCTGCTCATCAAAAATTCACATGGTGGGCCATTTTACCGACGATGCACGCGTTCTCGAATATATCAACTCCAATGATCTTGACCGCCTGGCTCCGATGGGTACCAGTTGTCCGGATCACTTCCTGCGTACCAAGATCAGCCCGCTGGTATTAAACCTTCAGCCTGAAGAAGAACTTTCTGATGTGACCGCGATCAAAGAAAAACTCGCTCCTGTATTTGAAGCGTATCGCAAGATGTATGAGGACTATTACAACACCTGCAAACATCCCAATAGCCCGGCTATCAGGGATGCCAATCCGGTGGTGATATTATACCCTGGCGTGGGCATGTTCACCTTTGCAAAGGACAAGCAAACGGCACGCGTGGCCGCGGAATTTTATATTAACGCCATCAACGTGATGAAAGGCGCTGAAGCGATCTCAGAGTACACTTCCCTGCCCCGCCAGGAAGCATTCGACATAGAGTATTGGTTGCTGGAGGAAGCAAAATTGCAACGGATGCCAAAGCCAAAAGCGTTATCGGGCCGCATTGCCTTAATTACGGGCAGTGCGGGCGGTATCGGCAAAGCTATCGCGAAGAAATTTGTAGAAGAAGGGGCTGTTGTGATATTGAACGACATGAACGAAGAGCGTTTGGCAGGCGCGGGCGAAGAGTTTAAAAAACAATTCGGCAAGGATGCTTATGCCACAGCCAAATTAGACGTTACCAATATCGAACAGATAAATGAAGCGCTGGAAACAGCTGCCCTGGCTTTTGGCGGCGTCGACCTGGTTGTAAATAACGCGGGGTTATCGATATCAAAAACCATCGGCGACCATACGGAAAAAGATTGGGACCTGCTGTATGACGTATTGGTTAAAGGCCAGTTCCTGGTTACGCAGGCGGCGGTTGCCGTGATGAAAAAACAGGGCATTGGCGGCGATATTATTAATATTGTAAGCAAAAATGCTTTGGTTAGCGGGCCAAACAATGCGGGCTATGGCAGCGCGAAGGCCGCTCAGCTGCATTTAAGCAGGCTCAACGCTGCGGAACTGGGTACCGATCATATCCGGGTGAATGTAGTGAACCCGGACGCAGTGATCAGTGACAGCAATATCTGGGCAGGCGGATGGGCCGAGGGCCGCGCCAAGGCTTACGGCATTACAGTTGAAGAATTGCCGGCATATTATGCCAAAAGAACCTTATTAAATGAGGTGATCCTTCCCGCTGATATAGCCAATGCCTGTTTTGCCATAACCGGCGGCCTGCTGAATAAATCGACCGGCAACGTCATTAACGTAGACGGCGGTGTGGCAGCGGCATTTGTAAGGTAACGAATAGTTCATAGATCATAGTTTTTGTTTATGCAAATAGAGAAGCATAAGGTAGATGAGTTAAATCAGCAATACCTGTCAAATCATAAAAGACGATTCGAGGCCACCGCGCAGGACGTAGACAGCCTTGACGCCGTTTTGCAAAAGTTGGGTAAGTTTAATATAGCCATACCAAGCTGGGCGCTCGGCACAGGCGGTACGCGTTTCGGCAGATTCTCGGGCGGCGGCGAGCCGCGCAGCCTGGAAGAAAAGATTGAGGATGTAGGCGTGATTCATGCTTTAAATAAGTCCAGTAACTCTATTTCCCTGCATATTCCCTGGGATATTCCGGACAACGCACAGGCGGTAAAAGCGCTGGCGGCACAACTGGGTCTGCATTTTGACGCAGTGAACTCCAATACTTTCCAGGATCAGCCGGGGCAGAAATTGAGTTATAAGTTCGGTTCGCTGCATCATACTGATAAAGCCGTGCGCAAACAAGCGATCGAGCATAATATCCAGGTGATCAACTATGGCGTTGAACTCGGCTCAAAAGCGCTGTCGGTTTGGCTGTCGGACGGATCGAACTTTCCCGGACAGTTGAACTTCCGTAAGGCGTTTCAAAACACGCTGGAGAGTTTGCAGGAAATTTGTCAGTCGCTACCTGAAGATTGGAAGATATGGATCGAGTATAAGCCCTACGAACCCAATTTCTATTCAACTACCATCGGCGATTGGGGGCAATCGTACTTATTAGCTTCGAAATTGGGCGCCAAGGCAAGCACGCTTGTTGATTTGGGTCACCATTTGCAGGGAACCAATATCGAGCAGATCGTGGCCCTGCTGCTGATGGAAGGCAAACTGGCTGGTTTCCATTTTAACGATTCGAAATACGGCGATGACGACCTGACCGTTGGCAGTATTAATCCCTATCAGTTGTTTTTGATCTTTAACGAACTGGTTGAAGGCATGGACGCCCGCGGTATGGATCATGCCACATCCATCGGCTGGATGATCGATGCTTCGCACAATGTGAAGGACCCGATCGAGGACCTATTGCAGTCTGTACAGGCCATTAAAATTGCTTACGCCCAGGCACTGTTGGTTGACCGGCCGGCATTGGTGGAGGCACAGATCAGCAACGATGTTGCCCGGGCCCAGGAAATATTGCAGCAAGCATACCGCACCGATGTGCGCCCGCTGGTCGCCGAGGCAAGCCTGAGAAACGGCGGAGCCCTGAACCCTGTTGAAACTTTCAGGGAATTGAAAGTCAGGGAAAACTTAATAAAAGAGCGCGGCTCGAAAACTGTTGCAACCGGATTATAATTATTAAAGTTGATTGGGTTGACTGGTTGATTAAGTTAGTTTTTTCACTTAGTAACTATTCTAACCCATTCAACTTATTCCAACTCAATCAACCTAATCCAACTGTATCAACTGAGAACAATGAACGTCATAGCCATATTCGATGTCGGGAAAACCAACAAAAAGCTTTTTCTTTTTGATGAGAATTACCGCATTGTATCGGAAAAAACTACCCGGTTGACAGAAACCGTTGACGACGACGGAGAACCCTGTGAAAACCTGGAGAGCCTGGAACAGTTCATACTGAGCTCACTCGATGAGGTACTGAAGCAACCCGATTTCCTGGTAAAAGCGGTCAACTTTTCTGCATATGGCGCCAGCTTTGTGCATGTTGACGATGAAGGCAAACCAGTTGCCCCACTGTACAATTACCTGAAAAATTACCCAGAGGAGCTCCAGGAACAGTTTTATAACAAATATGGCGGCAAGGCAAAAATGGCCAGGGAAACCTCATCGCCTGTTTTGGGCAATCTCAATTCGGGCATGCAATTGTATTACATTAAACACCGCAAACCCGATCTGTTCGCGCGCATCAGGTACAGCCTGCATCTTCCGCAATATTTAAGCTATTTGCTTACCGGCAGGCCGGTTGCAGATATTACGAGCATCGGATGCCATACCGGTTTGTGGGACTTCAGGAAAAACAGGTATCACGACTGGGTTTATGAAGAAAACCTGGACGAGATCTTTCCGCCCATTGTGGACTCGGACAGCGTATTGCCGGCCAATACACCAGGCAGTAATTATGTAGTAGGCGTTGGTTTGCACGACAGTTCGGCTGCGCTTATCCCCTACCTGGTGAATTTTAACGACCCGTTTGTGCTGATCAGCACAGGCACCTGGTGCATCAGTCTGAACCCGTTTAACCATACAGCAACTACGGATGAGGAACTTGCCAATGATTGCCTTTGCTACATGCAATACAAAGGAAACCCGGTAAAGGCGTCGCGCCTATTTGCAGGCAATGAGCACGAGGTACAGGTCAAAAGGATCGCTGGCCACTTTAATGTCAGTACCGAATTATTTAAGTCCATACAGCATGATCCGGCGATCATCCGCAAGCTAAAGTTTTCGCAGCAAAGCAAGCCAACGGGTAATTCCTGGCAGGAATGCGCGTTTTCAAATAGAATATTAAGCGACTTCGCAAACTATACCGAAGCTTATCACCAGTTGATGCTGGATATTATGGATCAGCAATACTATTCCACCAGCCTGGTGATACGCGGCACGAAAGTGCGCAGGATATTTGTGGACGGGGGTTTCAGCAAAAATTCGATCTACATGAACCTGCTTGCGAAGTCATTTCCTAACCTCGAAGTATTTGCTGCGTCCATGGCACAAGCCACCGCAGTTGGGGCCGCTATAGCCATACATCAGTGCTGGAATCCCAAAACCCTGCCAGCCGATATTATCGAACTAAAATACTATTCAACTCCTCACACTGCAGCAATCTAATAGAGCGATTGCTGCAGTTGTGAAGTACCTGTCATCCTTTTTTAGCGGCGGCCTTCTGCGCCAGCACTTTATCTACGTAGGTTTTATACAACGTCCTCCAGTCGCGGCCGTGGGTGTTTAGATAGTCTTCGATCTTGGTTTTGTATATCTTGAAAATGACCGACATTTCTTTTACTTGCTTATAGTCCACCGCCTGCTCCCTCGCCAGCTTCAGGTTGGTCATGATCACATTTTCTTCTTCCGGGTTCATATCGGTGATGATGGATTTATACCCTTTCATCGTAAATTCCACTTTACCGATAGTGTATTTATCCAGTATTGCATTTACCTGGTCATCGGTCAGATCCTTGCGTAACCCTGCCATCAGGTCATCATGAACACTGTGAGGAATGGTTGAATCGACGATCAGCTGCCTTTCCAGCGTGGAGAATACTTTGCCGGTGATCGGATTGATCCCTTCAGGTGTCAAAGTATAAGCATGATCATTGTGCCAATCGCGGACCGCAGTGAGGTGTGCTGCGATCACCGATGTTATCCGCGATGTTTTTGCGGTATCTGTAAGATTAAGCACGGCCACATACTCCGCAGCCTGCTCGCGGACATCTGATTTGGCGCCGGCTTCGGCTTTTATCTCTGCCTTGCCTTTATTAGTATTCTGTGCATAAGAATGGAGTGAAAGCGATAGCGCGATCAATCCGGGGAAAATGATAAAAGATCTCTTCATTGATTTAAGGAAACTGATTGTTCTGAAAAGTAAAGTTACCGGCTATTAATGCGCGCCATTTCAATACTTTATCAAATGATTATAGGATGTTACCCAATTGGCGATCACTCTTCGGTCATTCAAAAAAAGATGCCATACATTTGAAATTACAAGCCAACCTGCTGCCCGGCAGGCATATAAACGGTTAAGCATTAATTACCCGAAATGAAATTAAAGCGCATATTATTATCTCTTTCCGCATCCGTATTGAGCATTATTGTTTTTTCAACCAGTGCAAATGCACAGGTAAAACTTGAAGGACTATTTACCGATGGCATGGTTTTACAGCAGCAAACCAATGTACCTGTTTGGGGCTGGGACAAGCCGGGCGCCAAAATCGAAGTGATAACATCGTGGAATAAAAAGCTATACCGGGCCGTGAGCGACAAGGAAGGCAAATTCATGGTGAAGATCGCTACACCAGCCGCCGGAGGGCCTTACAGCCTGACCGTCAGCGATGGCAAACCATTGGTGCTGAACAATGTATTGATCGGCGAAGTTTGGATGTGCATGGGGCAATCGAACATGGATATCCCGATGAAAGGCTTCAAAAGTCAGCCAATCCTCGGTTCGAATGAAGCCATTCTCGAATCAAAAAATAGTAATATCCGGATGTTTACCGTTCCGCATGGTTCTACGACTACCATGCAGCATGATATTAAACCCAGCCACTGGCTCGAGGCTTCGCCGGAATCGGTATCCAAATTCAGTGCGACGGGTTACTATTACGGCCGTATGCTGAATAAAATGCTGCACGTACCCATCGGACTGATCAATTGCAGCTACAGCGGTTCGTCCATACAGGCCTGGATGGATACCAATACGCTGAAAGCATTTCCTGAAATTAAAATCCCCGCTGCGCACGACTCGATCAAAGAGGTTAGCCGCACTCCTACAACGCTTTACAACGCTATGCTACATGGCGTCATCGGCTATGGCATCAAAGGCGCTATCTGGTACCAGGGCGAATCGAATTATTCGGAACCGGCGCAATATGATTCGCTGTTTGTGACCTTCGTTAAAGTGCTGAGGGCGAAATGGGGTATCGGCGATTTCCCCTTTTACTATGCCCAGATAGCGCCTTATGACTATGCCCAATTGCCGCCGTACAACAAAGGCGGGAAGTATAATTCAGCGTTTCTAAGGGACGTGCAGCGCAAGGATGAAGATAAAATACCTAATTGCGGCATGGCCGTGCTGATGGACGTAGGCGAGCAAGCCACGATTCACCCGCCGCGCAAGGAAGCTGTTGGATTACGCCTCGCGTACCTTGCCCTGGCCAAAACTTATGGTATGCAGGGGTTTGGCTACCATAGTCCGGCATATGATTCTATGAAGATCAGCGGCAGCGAAGCTGTTATAAAGTTCAAGGAGGCTTATAACGGCTTAACCTCATTTTTGAAAGAGATGACCACCTTCGAAATTGCCGGCGCTAATAAACGTTTTTATCCCGCAAAGGCCACCATCAAGGGAAGCACAGTGGTGGTGAGCAGTCCGCAGGTGACTCAGCCTGTTGCGGTTCGTTATGCTTTTAAAGATTTTGTAGTAGGCGATCTTTTCGGTACGGACGGCTTGCCGGTGTCTTCTTTCCGCACCGACGACTGGGATTATGACGTGCAGTAATTTTCAGGACATTAAAAAAACGGTCATGCTACGCGGGCCATGCGCGCCGATCACGAGCGATTGCTCGATATCGGCTGTTTTGGACGGGCCAGCGATAAAGGCTCCAAAGCCATAGTCAGCCTTGCCGATTTTGTCATACGCCCGGTGCATATCGGCCACAATATCGCCCGCATTCAATACCACAAACAAGTGCTGGCAAATAAACGGCAATATCCGCCACTGCATCAAATTTTCAGTAACCCAAACCGCGCCGTTCTCGGCTACGCCAAACTGCGCCGTAATAATCGCATAATCCACATTTTCCATCGAGTGCGGATCGATAGTTTCTTTTCCCGCAGGTTCCAAAATATCTGCCAGGTACGGAATGGTGGTAACCTTGCGGGTGTTGGGTTTCAGGTTATCCAGGATAAAGGAACGTATCTCATCAGCAGATCTTACAGGCAGTACCGCTCCGCCTATTGCTTTCAACGTATCGGTAAACTTTACAAGTGGATCAGTAACATCGCTCTGCAAAGCCGAAACGGACGGCAAAGGCATATTTGCCGGCTGGTTTCTATTTACCCGATCTAAAATTTTATCCCTGCTGCGCATTACTTTTTCCTGTTTTGTTTGTACCACTCGCCAAATGATTGCTCAGGAGGTTTCGGCATATCCCGGTGTTTGTACCAGGGATTCAGCTTGTTGTTTACCGCAAAAGGTGCAAATTTCATCGTCATCCGGGCCATTTTGCCCACGACATGATATTTACCGGGTGAAGCCAGCACCCAGGCCATACCCTTCATCGAAGCCTTTTTAGCAGCCGGGGCGTAACCCTTCTGCACAATTACCTGCCGCCATTTATACAACTGGTTGTGTATGTCGATCTTTACCGGGCAAACGTTGGAGCACGATCCGCACAAGGTAGACGCGAACGGCAGATCGGCATATTTTTCCATATCTAAATTTGGGGCGAGTATCGAGCCGATGGGTCCTGATATGGCATAATGGTAACTATGCCCACCGCTCCTGCGATAAACCGGGCAGGTATTCATGCAGGCCCCGCAGCGGATACATTTCAGCGAGTTACGAAAATCTTCCCTGCCCAAATGCACCGAACGGCCGTTATCGACCAGTATAATATGCATTTCCTGTCCCGGACGCGGCCTGCGGAAATGGCTCGAATACGTAGTAATAGGCTGCCCCGTAGCACTGCGTGTAAGCAACCGTAAGAAAACGCCCAAATGCTTCCTTTCGGGAATGAGCTTTTCGATGCCCATGCTGGCAATATGGACATCCGAAAGATGCGCGCCCATATCGGCATTACCTTCGTTCGTGCACACTACAAATTCGCCTGTCTCGGCCACAGCAAAGTTCACGCCGGTTAAAGCCGCGCGGCGGGTTAAAAAAACATCGCGAAGGTGCTGCCTGGCCGTTTCGGCCAAAAACTTTGGATCGGCATTACCCGCAGGTGTGCCCAGGTACCGGTGGAACAGCTCACCTATTTCTTCTTTCTTTTTATGGATACAGGGCAAAACAATGTGACTCGGCAGTTCCTTCGCCAGTTGAACGATGCGCTCGCCCAGATCAGAATCGATCACACTTACGCCGTTAACATCCAAAAACTCATTCAAATGGCATTCTTCAGTCAGCATCGATTTGCTTTTCACCATTTTGGTGATGCCATGCTTTCGCAGTACGCCCAGCACAATGTCGTTATGCTCCTGCGCATCGGCCGCCCAATGCACCGTTACCCCGTTTGCCAGAGCATTGGCCTCGAACTGCTGCAAATACCTGCTCAGGTTCGATAAAACATTATGCTTGATGCCCGAAGCAGTCTCGCGCAACAGCTCCCATTCGGGAATCTGGTGAACGGCCCTGTCGCGCTTTTGCCTTATCCACCAAAGCGTTTCATCATGCCAGCCTACTCGTTTTTCATCTTCGTTAAACGTTTCAGCAAGTTCTGCGTGTTCCTTTCTCTCCGTTGTCATACCCCGACTTATTGCTGCTTGCCGTTTAAAATCTCGGCAATGTGAATGATCCTAACCTCGCTGCCCTGTCGCCGCAGTATCCCGTCGATATGCATCAGGCAGGAAAGATCGGGTGAAGTAATATACTCTACGCCATTACGGATGTGGTCTTCAGTCCTATCCAGACCCATCCGGGCCGATACGGCTTCCTCGAATACGCAAAAAGTACCGCCGAATCCACAGCACTCGTCCGGGCGATCGAGCGGCATGATCTCGATATGCTTTATCATATTGAGCAAGTGGCGCGGCTTGGAAAAATCAGGAGCCACTAACTCGGTCATTTGTGATAAATGCAGCCCACGCTGCCCGTGACAGCTTTGGTGAATACCCACTTTATACGGAAACTGCGCATCGAGCTTTTCCACTTTCAGCACGTCAGTCAGGAATTCCACCAGTTCGTAAACTCTGCTGCGGATATTCTTTGCTAAATTTTCAGAATCTGACGAATGCAAATGATCTTTGATGTGCAGCGTACAGCTTCCCGAAGGGCAAACAATGTATTCGAAATCCTTAAAGTTTTCAATGAACAGATCATTGCATCCACCCGTCAGGTGCTCGAAGCCCGAATTGGCCATAGGTTGCCCGCAACAGGTCTGATCTTGAGGATAATACACTTCAACTCCGAGCTTTTCCAGTAACTGCAATGTTGCGATGGCAGCCTCCGGAAAAAACTGATCCACATAGCACGGCACAAAAAGACCAACTTTCATCATCATACGCTATAACAGCCACGCAATTAACATATAATTATGCCCACGGTATTATATGTTTTTAGCATAAAACTTGATGATTTTGGCATTGTTCCAATTGTCCATAACGAATAACAGGTATTTACCACGAAAACCACATTGCTAAACAGCTTGTTGACTAAGAAAAACGATTTCAGTATGGGAAAGAACAAAAACGGGCATTATGTTCCGCCAAAAGGAAAGCCGTCGGGAAACGGGCGCGAAAGTCATGGATTAACGGACGCCTTTGCAGGCACAGACCCGGAAAGAGATGACCGCATAGCGGACAAATATACCGACGACGAAAACGAAGATATATCCGCCAATGTGCCGCTGAAACATCTTAACCGGCACCTTCACAAAGGTGAGGACGTGCCCGAATATAAGCAACCACCGGACAATGGTTAGGCAGATCTTCGGTAGCCCCGGGGTTTTATACGCCTTAATTTACGACGATTTATGACCGGCACACCAGCCATGCGGCTGCCGATGTTTGCCCGCATCTTATCGCGAAAACGCGTTTGCATATAAATCACCATGTGCCTGTTTCGTATTTCGCCGTCTTCATTTATCTGCTTCAACAGTCTCAGCGAAATTGCAGCAAGTACGCCGCCGATAATGAAGAAATAATTCCAGCCTTGCAAAGTAAGCAGGTGAAGCCTGGATATGCCGATAAAGCCCAGGTGTATATTCCACTCCATGCGGTGTGAAACAAAAAAATCAGCCATCAGTCCGCCGACTACCGGGGCCAGTGTGGAAAATAACGCCACGAACATGTTCTTCGCAGTAATGTAGGCAATAGCTTCGTCATTAGGTGCCAGTTTAATGCCGATGTTGGAAAGCGCCAGGTTTATACCAGCCGTAGCCAGGCCACTGATGATATGGATCAATACGAGCAACAAAAGCACGGTGTGTATACTGCCCGGGCTCGCCGCAAAAGCAAATCCCAGAATGCAAATAATGTACAGTGGTGCGCAAAATGCCACAATGTTTTTATTGCTGAAACGGTCGGAATAGCGCCCCCATATTTTAATAAAGACAATACTGCTCAGTTGGCTTACGATGCCCAGCCCGATGATGTAAGCAACGGGCAACCCTATCGTCTTCATCATAAAAACAGCGAAGAAAGGCGTAGCCAGGTTTAACGCAAATGCCCAAAAGGAATTGAACATAAGCAGGTTTCGGAAATTCCGATTTTTCAAAGGTTTACTGAATAATGTCAGTACGTTGCCATTGATTGCGTTTGCCTCAGGCTCGGGCGTGCGCAGCAACAGGATGACGCTTACCATGCCCAGCATACCGCCCGCAAGAAACAATAAGTGGTAAACCATAATTTCACTGGCCGGGTAGTGGCCTTTAATATAATCGAGGCCCAGGGCAGTAGCCAGGCTAAGGCTCACATTGAGTGTTTGCGCCATGCGGCTGCGGTGCGAAAAGAACGAGCCCAGCTTTGAACCGGGTATCAGGTCCTTCATCCATGCGTTCCAGCTGGCACCGGCTAAATCACCGAAAATATGCTGAAAGAACAGCATTATGATCAGTATCTCGATGCTGGTCGCAGCTGTAAACAAAAACGGCAGTACGCCGATGGCAATAAGCGGCACGCGGGCCATAAAATTACAGAAGGCCGTAATTGCCCGTCGGTTTTTAAATTTTTGAACCAGCCAGATGGAAAGCAATTGAAAAATGGTGGTAAATGTGGGTAATGCAGCCAGTACGCCTAACTGGAAATTGGAAGCGCCCATATGGATGGCCATAGCGGTTAAAAAGGTACCGCTGGTAAATACAACCATAGCTTCGGCCGAAAGCCCGTCGGCAACAACAAGTTTCAGACCAGACTCCAATTGATCTTCGCTTAAGTTTTTTAGTGGTTTTAAATTCATTTGTTCAGCGCCCGGCAGGCGCCATCGTTAATGGTGCTTAATACAATTTTCATTAATCGGGGAAGAGCAAAAACATTACTCTTTACGCCATTAAACGCAAAAAAGTTACCGTTTATATCTTATAATTTAATTATTGATTAAGTGATTGAGGGACAGATTATTATTCGCTTGTGACATTTTGGCCAACAGGCTCATCTGGGATTTTTTCCTGCCGTTGTTTCAGAAGCGCTTCTGACAGAATTACAAAAACACGGTATAATCCAAACAGGCGTCCGTCGGCGAGTGTTATTTTAAAAACATCAACGACTATGAGAACACTAAAATTCGGGACGCTAATGGCAATATCTGCAGCCATTTTTTCGGCTTGTCACAATCCTGACCAGCATTGGGACAGCAAATCGAGCGCCGATACGCTTAACAACATGAAGGATTCTATCGCCGATTCTTCCAAAGGCATCACCAGGTCCTTAGTAATGAAGGTAAACAAGGATGACGCAAAATTTGCTGTCGAAGCGGCAAACGGCGGCCTGGCGGAAGTGGAACTGGGGCAACTGGCACAACAGAAAGCAGCAGATCAGCAAGTGAAGAATTTTGGAGCTATGATGGTAACCGACCATGCCAAAGCCAATGATCAAATGAAGGCAATTGCCAAAAATAAAGGTATTTCCTTACCTGCAACACCGGGTAATGAGGAGCAAAAGGTAAAAACCGAGCTTTCCTCGAAGTCGGGAAAAAAATTTGACAAAGCCTATGTACAGCTTATGATTGAGGACCATAAGGAGGACATACAAAAATTCAAGGATGCTATCAAAAACGTTAAGGACCCTGACCTGAAAGCCTTTGCGACCAATACGCTGCCGGTTCTGCAAAAGCACCTGAACTCTATCGAGAAAATAGATAAGGCGATGAAATAAATTAAAAAAGGGACACTGGCATGTCCCTTTCTGTTGCAAATTGAATTAAACAACTTAATCTGGCAATTAAGTATCTTAATGATTTTTTACCGGTTCCTGCTGTTTCTTCAGCATATCGGCCACAATACTGTCGGGCATCATATTGCTCATAGCAACCTGTGCCTTATTTTTAAAACCGGATATTACTTTATCCCATCCCGCCATCAGCGCTTCGTAACCGTCTTTGGCTACTTCTGCCGGATCGGCCATGGCATCTTTATCCTGTACTGCTTTGCTGTCGAGCATCTCTGCTTTTCGGAAAAAATCAGTATCGGTAACGCCGGTCATTAGTGCAGTTACTGTAACATTGGTTTCTGCTAATTCGGAATGCAGCGCGTCCGAAAAAGATAATACAAACGCCTTTGTAGCATGGTAAACCGATTGCAATGGCCCGGGCAGTTTACTTGCTATAGAAGCCAGGTTTAATATTTTGCCTTCATTACGTTCAACCATTTCCCGCAGGAAGTGCTTGGTAAGAATCATCGTGGCGCTAATGTTCAGGTCGATAATGGCCAGCTCACGTTCCAGGTCGGTATTCTTAAATTCACCGTATAAACCCTGCCCGGCATCATTAACCAGCACATCTATGCGGATACCCCTCATATGCACTTCTTCACATAATTCCATGACCTCGTTCCTGTCGGATAAGTCCTTCGCGATCGAGATGACTTCTATTCCATCATTATTTAGCTCAGCTTCACGCGTTCTTAATTCTGCTTCGCTCCTGGCTACGTTTACCAGGTTGTATTTATCCTGTGCAAACAATTTCGCCAGTTCATAACCGATACCACTGGTTGCACCGGTTATTAAGGCATATTTCTGATTGTTTTCCATAAATGATAGTTTATTTATTCCCACGGATTGAGTACCACCTTTACACAATCTTCTTCTTTATTCTTAAAAATGTCATAGGCATGCGACACCTGGCTTAGCGGCAGCCTGTGCGAAATAATATCGTTCAACACCACCTTTTCAGACTTTACCAGTTCGATCAAATGATCGATATAGTTGGTTACCGGCGCCTGCCCCTGCTTGATAGTGATGCCTTTGTCGAACATACGATGCAGAGGGAAATTATCGAATGGGGTTCCGTAAACACCTACTATGCTTACCGTGCCGTTTCTTCGTACCGCCTTAAAGCAAGCTTCAATTACTTTAATAGTGCCTTTTTCAAAATTTATGGTCGCTTTTACCTTATCAAAAAATGAGCGTTCGGCCTCAAAACCCACAGCGTCAACACATACATCGGCCCCGCGTCCGCCGGTCGCCTGGCGTATGTACTCTATCGCATCCACTTCGTGCGGATTTACGGTTTCCACTTTATTTACTGTCCTCGATCTTTCCAGCCGGTATTCCAGCGGGTCGACAGCAATTACACGGCTGGCGCCATTCAGCCAGGCCGCTTTTTGTGCCATCAATCCAACGGGGCCCGATCCAAAAATGGCTACAGTTTCACCACCCTTCATCTGCGCCCAGTCTATAGCCGACCAGCCCGTTGGAAAGATATCGGTCAGAAAAAGCACCTGATCGTCTGTTAAATTGCCAGGTACTATACGCGGGTTCACATCTGCATAAGGCACGCGCACATATTGCGCCTGTCCGCCGGAGTACCCGCCATACAGGTCGGTGTAACCGAATAGGGCGCCGCCCTTTTGGTCGAGCAAATCACCGTCCGGCCCGTAATGTTCACGATTGGAATTTTCGCAATTAACCGGGCTGTTGTGTGTACAGAAAAAACAATGCCCGCAGGCTATGGGAAATGGCACCACTACGCGGTCGCCCCTGTTTAATCTTTTTACGCCCGGGCCAACCTCCTCAACAATACCCATAAATTCATGCCCGACAATCATGTCGCTGGCCTGGGGAATGCCACCATCCAAAATATGAAGGTCGGAACCGCAAATAGCTGTCGAGGTAACTTTTAATATGACATCCCCGGCATCTTCAATACGCGGGTCTTCTACTGTATCATAGCTGATATCGCCAGGTTTATGGAACACTGCTGCTTTCATAGGATAAATGTTTTCCTTTAAGCAACAGGCTATTGCAGGGGGCTGTTTGGGGGGGAAAATACGGGTTATTGAAAAGCTAAATACCTGTTTTACCGCCGAGTTCATCGATAAGCAGTTGAGCGACACGGTCGACGGTCTGCAGAACGATCTCTTCGGGCGAGCCTTGAAAGATTTCCTTCAGCGGGATATTCCTGTCATTAATAATCGTATGAATAAACATCGTGCCCACCGGTTTGTCCGGACCTTCACTGCCACCGGGCATAGTTAAGCCAGTTACGGCGACAGAAATACCGGCCTTTAAAAGTTTTTGCAGGCGACGCGCCATTTCTTCTGTAACTTCTGCAGACTCGGGGGTATATTCAGCGAACAAGCTCTCGGGCACGCCAAGTATGTCCTGCTTAACACAGGCGTCATAGCATACAATTCCGCCTTTCAGTACTTTCCCGCAGTCGGGTATCAGCGCCAGTTCGGCCGATAACCTGCCCGCGGTAGCGCTTTCGGCAAAAGCGATGGTCAATTGTTTTTCCTTAAGCAGATGACTGCATTGTATCAGTAATTCAGAAGGCATAAGCATCCGGTTAAATGGTTCCTTGTAAACAGTGTAGCATGTGATAAGTTTTAGATTGAGGGCCGGCCAAAAAACAAGTATTTATCTCATCTAAAACACGTATTTATCCCTTAAACTCTCCAGCTTTAAAAGCTGTTCCTTCTTATGTACTTGAAAAATAAATGTTTAATAATTTGACTTTCTCGCGATGTATATATTAGGTATAAACGCCGTATTTCACGACTCGGCTGCATGCATCCTGAATGACGGGCAATTGCTGGCGGCAGCCGAAGAAGAACGCTTTACGCACATTAAGCACGGCAAGCGGCCTGTACCATTTTCAACCTGGGAACTTCCGTTCCATGCCATTGATTATTGCCTGAATGTAGCGGGCATCCATATCAATGATGTCGATCACATCGCCTATTCATTCGATCCGTACTTATTGATCGGCGGCGAATACCGGAAAAGACCTACGATTGAAATACCATTCGAAGCTGATGGCAAACCCATCAATGAAGAGTGGCTGAATCCTTGGGACCCGCTGTTCCTGTCGTCTATCATCAACGCACGCGAACAGTTGAGCGACGGTTATCCGCATCATTTGCAGAAACGTTTTTTGGGGGCGAATATCCAGCCTGAACAATGGCACTATGTGGAACACCACATTGCTCATGCCGCCAGCGCTTTTAATTGCTCGCCTTTTGAAAATGCGGCAGTACTGACTGCCGACGGACGCGGGGAACTGGCTACAACCACTTACTATATCGGTTATAATAATAATCAGCTTGATCGCATAGGCCAGGTAAATATGCCGCATTCGCTGGGACTGCTTTACGAACAGATGACCACACACCTCGGATTTTTGCATTCATCAGACGAGTATAAAGTAATGGCACTGGCCTCTTACGGCAAACCTGAGTTTGTTAACGATTTTCGGGAAATGATCCATGTGGACCGTAACGGCCAATATACCATTACCAACCAGCGACTAACCGAGCGCTTCGGGCCGCAAAGGCTGCAGCACCAGGAATTTACCAGCCACCACTTTAATGTTGCACATTCGCTTCAATTGGTTTTAGAAGAAACCATGCTGGAACTTGTGCACTGGCTTCACCGTGAGACGCGGCTGGATAACTTATGTATGGCCGGCGGCGTGGCTTTAAACTGCGTGGCCAATGCGCGCATTCGCGACAACGGCCCGTTCGAAAATATCTGGGTGCAGCCGGCATCAGGTGACGATGGCACCGCGTTGGGCGCCGCGTTATGGCTGGATGCGCAAGAGCGTAAGCCCGAAGGAAAGCCGTTTGTGATGAATCACGCTTACTGGGGACCGGAATACACTGATGATGAAATAGAAAAATTTATGAAATGGTGTAAAGCGCCCTACCGCAGATTGAAGAATGTTGCGGAAGAGACCGCAGATTTGCTCGTTCAGGACAAGATCGTCGGCTGGTACCAGGGCCGTATGGAATTTGGCCCGCGTGCGCTTGGCGGGCGTTCTATCCTGGCATCACCCATCAATGCGTCTATGCAGGCACGACTAAACGAGGTAAAGGACCGCGAAGATTTCAGGCCCGTTGCCCCGGTGGTGCTGGAAGAAGAAGCGCCAAACTGGTTTAAAAATGCCGCTTATTCGCCCTTCATGCTGTTCGTTTACAATGTGCTGGAAGATAAGGCGGACAAAATTCCGGCAGTGCGCCATACCGACGGCACCGCGCGCATACAAACCATTAATGAACAACAGAATAAGTCTTACTATGATCTGCTTAAAGCATTTTACAGGAAGACAGGCGTTCCGGTACTCATCAATACCTCATTCAATACATTAGGCAAACCCATTGTTTGCACACCGCGCGATGCTATTGAATGTTTCTGGAGTTCACCTTTTGATGCATTGATCATTGGTTCATTTATTATAGAAAAAAACTATGGAAATATCGGTTATCGTACCAACGTACAGAAGGCCGGCATTGCTGAAAAAATGCCTGGAAGCCTTGCTGAAGCAAAAATTTGATAAAGACCAGTATGAAGTAATTGTAGTTAGCGATGGGCCTGATATAGACACGCGGCTATTGGTTAACAGCATAGTCAAAAACAGGGCGGCATCGCTGCGCTTTTTATCACTGCCGGTAAAAAAGGGGCCGGCAGCGGCGCGTAACTACGGCTGGCTGAACGCCAAAGGCAAGATCATTGTTTTTACGGATGACGATTGCCTGCCCGATAGAAACTGGCTGAGCGAAATAGCATCAAACCTGAACCCCAACACAGAGGAGGCCGTGACCGGGAAGGTAATTGTACCGAGAAGCAAAAGGCCTACTGATTATGAACAAAATACGGCCGGGCTGGAAACCGCTGATTTTGTTACTGCTAATTGCGCCTGCACGAGATCGGCATTACTTAAAACCGGTGGATTTGATGAACGATTCCCGCTCGCCTGGCGCGAAGACAGCGATCTGGAATTTAAACTGATCTCAGAAGGCGTCCCGGTAAGGCGGATCGAGAGCGCTATTGTGGTGCATCCCGTACGCGCGGTCAAATGGGGCGTTAGCATTAAAGAGCAAAAGAAAACCCAGTATAATGCGCTGCTTTATAAAAAATACCCTGCTTTATACCGGAAAAAGATACAGGCCATTCCGCCCCTGCTTTATTATGGCATTGTTATAGCCTTTGCAGGAATGATCGCAGGTATATTACTGCGCAGTTACTGGTTGGGAATCGCGGGTTTTTATGCCTGGATATTCCTTACCTTCAATTTCATCGTTAAGCGTTTGTATAACACACGGCTGTCGGCACGGCATATTGCCGAAATGGTGGCTACATCGTTCATTATTCCGTTCATCTCCATTTACTGGCAATGGTACGGCGCTTTTAAATACAGAGTGTTCTTTCCATGAAACTACCCGGCAACATCAGGAAGATAGCGATTTTCAGGGCGCTGCAATTGGGCGATATGCTTTGCGCTATCCCGGCAATACGCGCCTTGCGGCAGGCTTTTCCCGCGGCGGAAATTACTTTGTTGGGTTTACCCTGGGCCAAATGGCTCACCGAAAGGTTCGACAATTACTTCGACCGGTTTATTCATTTTCCTGGTTTTCCCGGTCTGCCTGAACAGATTTTTGATGCGGCAAAGTTCGCCGACTTTTTGCCAGTGATCCAGCGGGAGGAGTTTGACCTGGTGCTGCAAATGCAGGGCAATGGCTCGGTCGTCAACCCAATGGTGGAGCTTTTTGGAGCGAAGTATACGGCGGGCTTTTGTATCCAAGGGCATTATGCACCTGAAAATGGCTTGTTTATGCCTTATCCTGATTACGGCCCGGAAATAGACCGGCATCTGGCATTAATGGAGTTTTTGGGTATCCCGTCACAGGGTAACGATCTTGAATTTCCGCTTAATGCAATCGATCTGCAGGAACTAAGCTATTTAAGACTGGATATCGAGCCAAAACGTTATGTATGTATTCATCCCGGTTCGCGCGGCGCCTGGAGGCAATGGCCGACAGAACATTTTGCCGCTTTAGCTGATTTCTGCCATGAACAAGGGTATAAAGTTGTCATTACCGGAACTAAAGATGAAGCGCTGATTACCAGCGAAGTTATCAGGCAGATGGGCGTTGAGGCTATTGATACCACGGGTAAAACTTCCGTGGGCGCCGTTGCAGCGCTAATCAGTGATGCCGCTTTGCTGATATCAAATTGCACGGGGGTCTCTCACATTGCTGCCGCATTGAAAACACCAAGCATTGTCATCAGCATGGATGGCGAGCCGTACCGCTGGGCTCCCATTAACAAACACCTGCACCGCACCATCAACTGGCTTCAATCGCCTGATTTTGACCTGGTATTTCGTGAAACCGCCGGGCTGGTGAATCAACTGGATGCAGGAGTTCTGTTAGCGCATTGACAACGTCAGCCGGTCGCGGCATGCCGACAGGCGCGGCATATAACTTCTGATTTACAAATCTTATCACTTCGTTCCTGCTTCTCAACTCTTCCGCCACCGGGAACTGCAGCACTTTGGCGGGAACTTTCCAGGGCGTATGCTGCGGATTGGTTTGCGCATAAAGCACTACCACCGGCGTACCAACCGCCGCTGCAATATGGATAGTGCCCGTATTGACCGATACCATTACCGGCGCATGCTGCATCAGGCAGATAAATTGCTCCATATCCAAAAGTCCGGCTATGGAGTAACTGTCCTTGCCGATTGCCGATTGCAGCTGATTGGTAAGATCTTTCTCCGGCGCCGAACCGGTAAGCAAAACCTGGAAGCCCAGTTCATCAATAACTTTCTGCGCAGTTTCAACCCATAAGTCAAATGGATATTGCCGTTTCACTTCGCTAACCCCGGCGTGTAATATCAGCCAGGATTCATCGGTTTTAATTCCGGCGCTTTCAAGCTTTTGCGCAACGCCATGCCAAACATCAGGCACCTGCAAGCATAAGTTTTCGCAGGCTGGTGCAGCGCCGACCGTTTTAACCAGGTCGAGGTCGCGGCGCACCTGGTGCCGAATGAAACTATAAGGTTCTTCGTCCGGCACCCAATCTGTTAACAGGCCGTAAGGATTTTCGCGGCAATAAGCCAGCACTCTTGGAACACCGGCCATATAGGCGAGCATGGCCGTGGGCAATGGGTTTTGGCTGTAGACGGTGAAGATGACAGCGGCATCAAAACGCCTGAACTTTAACGCGTCGATTAAATGACGGATCGATTCATTGTCGATCATTTGCTCCGTTTTAACCCAGGGCAGATCGAAAACAATCGTCTCATCTATTTCAGGCATAAACGCAGCAATAGCTTTGGCTATAGACGAGGTAAGCAAAGTAATCCGTGCATCGAATGTTTCCTTCAGCGCACGGATAGCCGGGCCACTCATAACCAGATCGCCCATATTATCCGGGCGGATGCAGAGAATATTTTTGCAGTCTTTCCAGTCCGTCATGCATATTGATGATTTAAGATGCAATCTGCGGCTCCGTTGATGGTATGACAGGTTATAGCCGGAACCCTGTACTTACCCGGAAGCCACTCAGTTTCATTGCCGTTGTCGATCAAAATTGTTCTGCAGCCCGCCCGGTTACCTGCTTCCACATCATTTAAAATGTCGCCTATCATCCACGAACTCGTAAGATCGATATTATGCACCTCAGCTGCATGCAGCAACATACCCGGCATAGGCTTGCGGCAATAACAATCGACCGCGTATTCCTGGATAATCCCGTTAGCATAATGGGGGCAGAAATAAAAGCCGGTAAGCGCTATACCGAATGGCCTCAACAATGAACGTAGCTTGTGCTCAACGATAAACATATCTTCTTCCGAAAAATAGCCGCAGGCCACTCCCGACTGATTGGAAACCACGATCAGTTTATAACCGTTGTCACAGAGCATTTTCAGTCCTTCAACGCTATCGTCCTGTAAAGCGATAAAATCGGCATCGACATTATAGGGCACATCATGTATCAGCGTACCATCCTTATCGATAAAAACCGCTGTTTCCATTTTTTTCTTTATGCTGCACGGTTATCGCGCCCGATATTGATCAGTGCGCTGGCCGGCTTCCTTTCTCCGTTGGATACATACCGGTACAACTCATCTGTTTGTTCAGCTACTTTAGCCCAGGTAAACCAGGTATTCACGTGATCGATGGCATTCCGGCTCATGTTATTTAGTTTTTCTCGGTCGCCGATGATTTCAGTTATTTTCCCAGCCAGCTTTTTCGGTTGCTTTGGAGGAACTAGTCCGCCGGTAACACCATCCTTCACGCTGAATTTGATTCCCCCAACATTGGCGCCAACCACCGGTGTTCCGCAGGCCATGGCCTCAAGCGGTGTAATGCCGAACGGCTCGTACCACGGCGTGGTAATAAACAGGTCGGCGGCATTGTAGTAGAACTTGAGCTGGTCACGATCTTTGCGGCCTGCAAATAATATTTTGTCAGTGAGCTTTAATCTCCTGGCTATAGTGTGCAGGCGTTTATACTCGGAACAAGCCGATTCGGCCATGTTTTCGGAATCGCCGCCTACAATAACCAGCCTGAAATCTTTTCCGGCGGTCGATTTAAGGTAAGCCATCGATTTGATCACATTATCAATCCCTTTACGTTCCACCATCCGGCCAAGCTGTAACAGAATATGACAGTCGGACGGAAGGCCCAAATTTTTACGCGCCACCGTTTTTTCAACCGGGTAAAACTCCGATGAGCTGAACCCGCAGGGCACAATGCTGATCTTCCGGGGATGTGCCCGGTAATGAGCAATCAGATCGTCCCTGTCCTGCGGGCATTCAGCTATAATATGGTTCGCTTCACGAACGATCATTTTTTCTATCTCAACTCGCTCTTCGGGGAACTTGTCTTTATCCGCCTGGTAAATGCGGCGCACGCAACCCAAGGCATGAAAGGTAATGACGAAAGGGATATCCAGTTCCTTTTTAATACCGGCAGCAACCAGGCCCGACATGAAAAAGTTGGCATGGATCAATTGATAATGCAGGTGATTGCCGATGATAAACCGGGTCATATTAGCCTGGAATTCCTGCATATACTGCAGCATTTCTTCCTTAACCACATTACATTCTGGCCCCGCCTTTACGTGAATCACACGAATACCTTTTTGCCAGTCTACTATCTCGTCAGCCCCGGCATCGTCGCGCCTGGTGTATATATCCACGAGATATCCTTTAGCGGCCAGGTGCTTTGCCAATTGTGCCACATACACATTTTGCCCGCCTGTATCTACCGTACCGATGCAAGCCAGAGGCGATGCATGATCGCTGATAAATGCTATCCTTTTATTTTTATTATTCATAAGTGTTAATGGACTATATGTAACTTCTCCCGGCCTTTTTGGTAAACCACTTCCTTAAAAAGGCCGTCCCACTCAGCGGTAAATCTTTGGATATTGAATCGTTTCAAAGCCACTTCACGACCGTTGGAGCCTATTTCGGCCGCCAGCGCAGCATCATTCAGCAGCAAATCCATTTTATCGATAAGGTAGTTGACATCAGTATGAATAAAGCCCGAATAACCATTATCGATCACAGTTGACAGTTCTGTCGTTGCGAGAGCAACAACCGGCATACCCATCATCATTGCTTCGCAAACTGCCAGTCCCAAACTGGTGTACCGGATGGGATTGAAGAAAAAACGGTAGTTCGATTGGAATTGCGGTAGCTGCGGATGTAAAACCTCGCCCAATCCCCACCTGCCTGTTCCCATACCAACCAGGTCTATAGGCACCTGCTCTTTTACCTGCTGAAAAATATCAAAGCCCAATAAACGGCCGCGGGCGGGCAGATTGTTAATCACCACCAATCCCTTTCGCAATGAACCCCTGTATAAATCTCCCGGATCGGTTACGCCATGCTCTATAACCCGGGCGGGCGTGCCATTGCTATCCCACATCAGCTTGTTGAAATGCGTTACATGCACCAGCGTGATAATGGGGTCGTTTACTATATGCCTGGTGTCGGTAGGATGCTGCCGCGGCGGATCGTGTTCCAGATATATTTTCGGTAGGTTCCGTTGCTCTTCTGAGAGTATCTCGAATTGATCAACCAGGTAATTCTGATTAGTTTGAAAGAGGATGCAATCGAACTCGTGATTTTTTACGTCTTCCGCAGGAATTTCGATCACATTATCGCCGAACGGAAATGTTTCGCCGCGGCCATAATAGCCTTCTGTTTTTTGATCTTTTACAGGTATATATACCTCATAATTTCCCTGAGAGAGATAGAACAAGTAACTGCCGTGAATGTGCCAGGTGAATATCTTCATGTTGCCGACTTTAGAGAACCGCTCCTGAAAACCTTTCAGAAGCGGTTTTATTGATAAGACAACATGGCAGAAGCGACCGGGGTTTGCCCGGTAAATACGGTAAATGAATGCGAAAAATACTTGTTTTAGACGCGTAGAACGCTATTTTGCAATAAATCGATGGGTTTTATCCTACTGCTTATGCTTTTCCTCCGCTTATTCGTTTGCGGCCGCTCGGGAATTTAAAAGACGCCAGTATTGGATCCGTGTCCCTTAGTACTTCAACAGTCGCTTATTTCACTTCTAGTTAAATAACCAGGCCAATGCCGGCGGCTTGTTGTCCAATATCTCCAATGCGGCTAAATAGCTTTCTTTTATTAATACGCCATGTTATGCCGTCAACTTAGCTTTTAAATGAAATGCGTACTGATGCCCTAATCCAATAAATTTCCTTAATTAATAGTAAAACATTCCGCCGGCTTTTTGCTTAGAAATTATATAAGACTATTATATGATAAAAATTCTGCTTGCTGAAGACCATCAGATCGTCCGGGATGGCATAAGGAACGTATTGGAGACGAGTGGCCAGTTTCGGGTTGTCGGGGAAGCTTCCAACGGTAAAGAAGCATTGCAGTTGCTTAAAGAAAACGCTATTCCTGATATCATTCTGGCCGACCTTAACATGCCTGAAATGAGCGGCATTGAACTTGCTGAAAATCTAAAAAAAACGCAGGATGGCCAGGGCGTTAAACTGGTTATGCTTACCATGATTGACAATGAGAACTATGTTTTTGACGCCTTTAGAGTGGGCGCCAGCGGTTATTTGTTAAAAAACATAAGTACTGATGAGATGCTGTTCGCATTAAGACATATAGCACAGGACAATCATTATATCTGCTCCGACCTGGCTATACGTATTATGAAGCAAGCCGATAATAGATCGGGCACAGAAAACCACGATATTGATTTTTCAAAAAGGGAAACAGAGGTGCTTGCTCTTATCGCGGCCGGTTATACCAATAAAGAAATCGCTGATAAACTTTTCACCAGCCGGAGGACGGTTGAAGGTCATAGGCAAACAATGATCAATAAAGCCAATGTACGTAATTCGGCCGAACTGATACGATTTGCCGTTAAGCATAGCCTAATCGACTAATTGTTTGATTGCGTATTATCCGCTGAAAAACAGGTATTTTCCACGCAAACCTAATTTACTTCAAATGCTTTTTTATGCAACTGGTATTGGCCAGTCACAAATTAGCACATTTCGCTATGAATGATGAAAATAAAATAACCAGGCGGCAGGTTGTCGCCGGTTTGGGAACTACGCTCGCGGCAGTGGCGGTTTCACCGGCGCTTGCCGCAACCAGCATTGAACACAGTGCCGAAACTGGCACCACCAGAATCAGCGACCCGCGTCCCCTGTATCCAAAGCCACCTTTTAAAAGTCAACCCCAGCCCTGGCCCGGCTTGCAAAGCAAAATGGACCCGGTACCCGATTGCGGTGAGAACAGCTACAAAGGTTCAGGCAGGCTCATGGGACGCAAAGCACTTATTACCGGCGGTGATTCTGGTATGGGACGCGCGGCTGCGATTGCTTATGCGCGCGAAGGCGCCGACGTCGCAATAGTATACTATCCAACAGAAGAGCCTGATGCCCAGCAAGTGATCGCCCTGATCAAAAAAGAAGGCCGTAAAGCTGTTGCGATGTCGCACACCATGGAACTGTAGAAACGTTTGAAAACTACGCTGTAACGGGAAAAGACCCCGATGTTCGCGCTTTTGCTAAACAAACCTTACCCGCGCTTAAACATCACCTGGATGTGATATTTGCCATAGATAATGAAATGAAGAAAGCCGCGGCTAAATGACAGACTTTTTCTTATTTTCGGGTAACCGACTGATCACATGAAAAAGCATTAACCCAAAGAAAATGATTATTTGAACTGCGGTTGCGGTAATCACCGCGGCACTGTCTTAGTTACCCCCAAAGGCATCCAGCGCTATCGTAGGCTTGCCTGAGCTGTCAAAAGCGCCGAGGCCATAATTTTGCCAGTTGTAGGCTTCAGGTTCCCAGTAAAACACGCCAAGGCCGTTGCCGCCGCTAACGCCGTTCACTTTTTTTATAAGGTCGGTCAGGAAATCGCGGCCATCCGATGGGCCGGAAGCTTGTATGCCGACCTCGCAGATCATCACCGGGGTGCTATAGCGTGAAACCAGGGCATTGATGTTCGACAGGCACTCGGCGTCCCGGGTGGTATAGTTGCTGGCGGATGGGTACAGCGACATGCCGATAATGTCCCATTTGGCGCCGTTGTTCTTTAAGCCGTCGAACAGCCATTGAAAGTGCGTATTATCATATCCGTTTGAAACATGTACGATAACCTGCGTAGTGCTGCTTACCGATTTTACGGCCTGGTAACCGGCGCTCACCAGAGCGGCAAAATTGGTCATATGCGTCGATGCGCGGCCGTCTTCCCAAAGCATACCGTCGTCAACCTCGTTGCCCACCTGCACCCAGGCGGGTGTAATACCGACAGTTTTCAACGTATCCATCACATGTACCGTATAGTCGTGCAGTGTGTTTACCAGCGTATTGAAATCCAGCGATGCCCAGGCGGCGGGTTTTGGTTGTTTGCCCGGATCGGCCCAGCTATCGGCGTAGTGAAAATCGACCATCACCTTCATACCGGCATTTTGCGCCCGCAGCGCTTTTTTAACGACGTCGGCCGTGTTGCACCAGCCATCGGCAGGGTTGATCCAGGCCCTTAACCTGATGGCGTTAAAACCCAGGCTCTTCATCAAAGTAAAAAGATCCTGCGGCTGGCCGTTCTTGTCGTAAAACTTATAACCTGAGGCTTCCATCTGCGTCACCCAGCTTATATCCGCACCTTTGGCGAAAGTAGAAGATACCGTTGGCGGCGTATAGGTTTGCGGCGTCGGTGTGGTTTGTGTGTCACTTTTTTTGGAACAGGACGCCAGGAAGAATAAACTTAGGATCGTACATGCCCACAATATCGTTCTCATGATCAGAGGGATTCGATTTATATTGGTTCACACAAATATAAACGGGCACTGCGAAAAATAAAATGTTTATTTAACATTTATTCTGAAAGGCGTCGACATAGCTCCGTCAAAAGCTGCCCGAATTGGTCACAAACCGTTCTCAATCGCTTAGCTTATTCTGTAAAACCACGAGGGTACTAGCAGGTAGGCCAGCAGTGTAATGAAGCAAAGGGGCCGTATTTAAATGGAAATATCCGGCTGGTATCCATCAAAACTGATGCTTATACCGGCCGGATATCTGGCTTGATCTGAATGTAAATTTCAGAAAATATTTATCAATTGCAAATCAATTTTTCTGCTATTGGAGAGATAATTTACCCTGGTAATAGTCGAGTATTTTGCTGTCTATAAAGTAATCATACTTGGCGCTGATCAAGCCGTAAGTTGCTCCATCGAGGTTATTTTTGGCAATGATCAGGTCGACAGATGTAAGTACCCCCGCGTCAAAACGTATTTTGGAAATGCGATAGCTTTCTGTATAGGCTTTTACCTGTTGCAACAGCGCCTGGTATCGTTTATAAGCCGCCGTCATGTTATAATAGGCTTGCTCTATATTTTGCTTCAGCACGATTTTGGTGTTTTCCTCCACGTCCCTCGCATTTAGCAAATTGAGTTTAGCCTTCGATAGTGCGTTGCGCCGGTAACCATTGGTGAAGATCGGGATGTTCAGGCTCACATAAACCGATGAGTTATAGTTATTCTTTAACTGCTGGTTATATGGTATATTTTGAAATATCGTCGTCGTGTCGATCATTATCGAGCGTTGCGCCGTGTTGGAATACGCCGTCGATACGCCGCCGCCAAAAGTGATCGTTGGGAACAACTGTCCTCTGACAGAGCTCACGTTTTTTTCACCGGCCTCGCGATGCAAGGTAGCTGCCTTTACCGCTGCGAACTGCTGTAATGCCGTTTGATACATCTTATCAGGATCGGCGCCGTTATTTCCTGTAAGATCCTCGGCGTTCAGCGGCTCGAACTTTGTGCCAGGCTGATAAGAAATATTCATCAATTGGAATAAACTGAGCTTAACCGCATCCAGGTTATTTTGTGCATTTATCAATGCAACCCTATTCCCTTCAAGCTGTCCCTGCTGATCGGTCAAATCCGACGCAGCTTTATTTGCCCCCTGCTGCTCAAGCACTTTCAACCTGTCGAGCGTTTCCTGCTGAACAGAAAATGAAGTTTTGCTTGCCGACAATAATTCCTGGGCGTCAAGAATTGATAAATAATTCGTAACAACATTCACGACCACTACATCCTTCGCGGCCTGGAAATCCATCTTCCCGGCCTGGTACGCAAGCGACGCCGACTTAATAGCATTGATCAGCGAAAAGCCGTTGAACAATGTTACACTTCCGTTAGCGCCGTAACTATCATTGGTTTGCGATTGGTTAACATAGGCATTAGTGACGGGGCTGATACCGCGTCCCTGGTAAAAAGACCGCGTAACACCGGCAGTTATCGCAGGAAGCACGTTCTCTTTAGCCTGCCGAAAATCAATACCCGCCGATTGTGCATTCCTGTCGCTTTGCCTCACCTGCAGGTTGTTTTTTACGGCGATATCGATGCATTGCTGCAGGGTTAGTACTGAGTCTGCGTTTTGCTGGCCCTGTGCGATAAAGCTGCCCGCCAGCAACATAAAAGTAATAAAATATTTCGTTATTCGTGTCATTATAATCTGGTAATAGTATGTCAGAACTTGCGCGAGGATTCTATCTTCCCGTCTAATAAATCGATGATCCTGGTTCCGTATTCAGCGTTTTTCTCGGAATGTGTAACCTGGATAATGGTCACCCCGTCTTCCTTGTTCAGTTTCCTGAAAAGTTCCATGATATCTTCGCCCTGTTTTGAATTCAGGTTACCGGTGGGTTCGTCAGCGAGGATCAGCTTCGGACTGGCTATCAGCGCACGGGCAATGCCCACTAATTGCTGCTGGCCACCCGATAGCTGTGCCGGAAAAAGGTCCTTTTTACCAACAATCTGGAACCTGTCGAGCATATCCGCTACCATCGCCTTGCGCTCAGAACCCTTTACATCCTGGTAAATGAGCGGCGTTTCAATGTTCTCATAAACTGTCAGCTCGTCGATCAGGTGATAGGCCTGGAATACGAAGCCGATGTATCTCTTATAAAGGGCCGAACGTTGTTTCTCCTTCAATTGGTGCACCGCTTGTCCCATAAAGTAATGGTAACCTTCATTGGGCTCATCCAGCATACCGATAATGTTCAGGAGAGTTGACTTGCCCGAACCGGAAGGGCCCATAATGGAGATAAATTCGCCTTCGTCAATTTCAAGGCTGATATTATTCAGGATAACATTCTTATTCCCTCCTACCTGGTAATATTTGGAGATGTGTTGTAGCGATAACATTTGTTTTGGGTGTTAAGTGAATGGATTGGCTGTTTTTATTGATTTAATTATACCAATTCATTTTGGCATTCAGTAGTCAATAACATACCAAAATTACAAGACGCTATTTATCAGCATGTTACATAAGAAATACTTTCTCGCGGTGTCCGCTTATGTGACAAGATGCGTTCGGTTATGATACAGTCTTCTAAGTCTAAAGTCAAAAGTAATAAGTCAAAAGTTAGCATAGCCTCATCAGGCTCAAGACTTTCGACTAGAGGCTTACGACTTAAGACTATTCACTCCTCAAACTGTTCACCGGGTTCGCCGAGGCTGCCTTTACGGCCTGGAGGCTTATGGTTACAAAGGCAATAACAAATGCAGCTATGCCGGCCAGCAAAAACACCCACCAGCTCAGATCGATGCGGGACGCAAAGTCTTGCAGCCATTTATGCATAAGCACACCAGCTACCGGTAAAGCTATCAGCGCTGCAATAATAACGAGTATCATAAAACTGCGTGACAGTTCGACGACGATCTGCGGGATGTTCGCGCCCAATACTTTCCTGATACCAATTTCCTTAACCCGTTGCGATATGGTAAAGGCAGATAAGCCAAATAAACCTAAGCAAGCGATAAATATAGCCAGGCAGGAGAATATCGTAAACAACTGGCTCTCCTGCTGCTCGGCATCATACAGCTTCTGAAATTTTGCATCTAAAAAAGTGTAGTCAAACGGCACATCCGGCAGGTATTTGCGCCAGGTGTCAGCTATCGTGGCGATGGCTGATTGCACGTTATGGCCGTCAACCTTGATCGATATACTATTGTAATAACTACTGGTGGGAGGCGGCAGCAGGAAAATCATCGGGATAATAGGTTGGTGCAGCGATTCGAAATGAAAATCTTTCACCACACCGATCACCTTACCTTTCGTGCCGCCGTAGATCATATCCTTCCCAATAGCATTCTGCGGGTTTTTCCATCCAAGTTGTTGCACGGCGGTCTCATTGATCACGTAGTTCGCAGTATCGGTAGCAAAGTCGCGTGAAAAATTGCGCCCGGCGGCGAGCTGCATCCCGTAAGTATTCATAAAGCCGTAATCAGTAGTTATATATTTCAGCTCAATCTGGGTGGGAATGGCCTTTCCACCGTCTATCACTTGAGCGCCCTGGTCATCCAGTAAGCGTCCCGAAGGAATACGCGACGAACGGCCCACATCCTTTACAGCTGGATTTTGAAGCAATTCATTTTTGAACGATTCAAATTCTTTCGTAAGTGTACCGGAGTAGGCGGTAGTCAAAATAAAGTCTTTATTAAAGCCCAGCGATTTGTTTTGGATATATCGTAGTTGCTGGAATACTACTGTAGTTGCTACGATCAGGATGATCGATACCGAGAACTGAATTATCACCAGCACCTGGCGAAAGGATACATTTCCGGAACCTATTTTCATCATGCCTTTCAGCACCTGCACCGGCCTGAACGATGACATGAACAAGGCGGGATAAATACCGCTCAAAAGCCCAACTGCGAAAGGCAGCAGCAGTACACCTATCAATATATTCCAGTGCAAAAGGCTGCTGAACGAAAGCGATAAATGGGATATGTTGTTGATATATGGGAGCAGCAACCAGGTTAGCGTGCCCGCTAATATGAGCGCTACCCAGGTTATGAGCACCGATTCGCCGAGGAACTGCCTGACGATCTCCTTACGCTGAGCTCCGATCACTTTGCGGATGCCGATCTCTTTGGCGCGTAATGCTGAGCGTGCCGTAGAAAGATTCATATAATTGATGCAAGCGATGAGTAAAATAAACAGCGCGATAATTGAAAAAATATAAACCCGTTTAATGTCGCTGTTGGGTTCTATCTCGTCATCCAAATGCGACCGCAGGTGAATGTCGGTTAGCTTTTGTATAGTAAGTTTGGTAGCCTGGTGCATTTTTATGTTCGGCGGCATGCCTCTTGAAGGCATGTATTTATCAATGAAGGCATCCAACTGCCTGGTAATGATATTCATATTATAACCTTTTGGCATCAACAGGTAGGTATAAAATGAATTGTTGCCAAAATTGGTCTCCAGTTGCTTCTCTCCGTAAATAGCCGTGTCCTTCAGTGTATTGAACGATACGAGTATATCGGGATGCATATGTGCATTTGCAGGGAACGGCTCAAAAACCCCGGTGACCCTAAACCCTCTTTTCAGATTATTCAATATCACCGTTTTATTCACCGGATCTTCGCTGCCGAAGTATTTCTTGGCTACTTCGGGCGTAAGCATTACGCTATATGGATCGTTTAAAGCGTTGTTCTTATCTCCCTGGCTTACGTTTACCGTGAACACTTTAAAGAAGTTCTCATCGGCAAAAACGGCGTTTTGTTCATTGAACAACTTATCCTTGTAGCGGAATATCGTAGTGCCGGTGGGAAGTACGCGCGTTATCTTCTCTATATCTGGAAACGCCGATTTTAGCAATGGGCCAAAGGGCGGCGCAATACTGCTCAGGTGCAGGTTTTCCTCACCGTTTTTAGAGTAGAATATACGCGTCACGCGATATATCCTGTCAGCATTGGCGTTGTACTTGTCATAACTTAATTCGTTAACGATGTAAGTAATGATGAGTAATACGCAGGTCAAACCTACAGTCAGGCCAAAAATGTTGATGAACGAAATAAACTTGTGCCGGGTAATATTACGCCAGGCGCTTCTTACATAATTGCGAAACATATAATTTCTATTTAACTTCTTATGAGACCATATAGGGACTTCAGGAGTTAAAATTATCTGTTTCGTTTGCGTATGGGGTTGCAAACTATAAACTGAGACCTCTTTCTCAATTTTCAGCTTATATTCTGCCGGTTTTTTCCCCGTCAAATGTTTGAACACCCGGATGAAAGTAGCTTTTGAATTAAATCCGGCATCCAATGCCATACCGAGCAGCGTGATCCGGTCGTAAGCCGGGTCCTGCATTTTGGCGATCACTGCCTTTACGCGGTATTCATTAATAAAATCGCTGAAGTTTTTCTTCAACGCTGTATTGATGATCCGGGATAATTCGTGAATAGTCAACCCAAGCTTTTCAGCGAGAGCATTCAGGGTCAAGTCAGGGTCCTCGTAATACCGGTTGGCTTCCATTGCCCTCTTTAACCAGACGCCTTTTCCCTTCAATTCGGCCGTGCCGGTAGGCTTTTGTAAAGCCGGCGGCTGCATCATGGTAGCAGCTTGAGGTCTTAAAAATGCCGCTGCCGCAGTCCAAATCGTTATCACCGCGAAAAGGATGTAAAACGGATAGTAAACATGTATGCCCAATCGATTCCCGTAACCGAAGTAATCGATAGCGGCAAAACTGTGCCAAAGTATCCAAAGCAGAGCGGTAGCGGCGAGCAGACGATGCAGCCAGCGGAATTCAACAAGAGACCTGTCCATTAATACAGGTTTCAAGCGCCGGTAAAACCTTTGAATCAGTTTATGGGACCAGTAGAGGTAAAGCATCAATGAAATAAAGATGAGCAACTGCAGCAGTGGGTTTAGTGAATGAAACAGCGGCGTAGCATAAGTAGGCAGACCTGTTCTAAAACTTTCCCTGATCTCCAATACGAGGGCCGTCTGTTCGAGCAATAAAGGGCTAAAATGCCACAAATCCTTCCGCCTGAACTTATATTCGGGCCGCGTTATCTTCAGCACATAAAAATAGATCAGCGGGCCAAGCGCAAGTAAAAATTGCATTGGCAGACGGTCCCAGCCGGGCAGATAGGTCCGAAGGCGGATATCAATAGCCAATATCCGTGTCATCCAAACGATCATGGTAACCAGCGCCAGGGCAAGAAAACGGTTTGCACTGCGATTAGTGCTTTTGGCAAACCACAACTGCAAGGCAAAAGTAAACCCGACAAACAGCGTACCTATAAAAGCGAAATCAAAAAGGCTGACTTGAAAAGTATATGAATTCATGGTTAAAATCCTAAATTCTAAAATACAAAATCTTTCACCTTATCCTTTTGCCTTTCACCTCACTCTGAACGAAGACTCTTTACCGGGTTTGCCAATGCAGCCTTGATCGCCTGGAAGCTTATTGTAATAAATGCGATCAGCAACGCTATGACACCAGCCAGTATAAATACCCACCACTGTATATTTATGCGATAGGCGAAATCCTGCAGCCACTTGTACATAGCAAACCAGGTGAGCGGGAATGCGATAATGATTGCGATCAAAACTAATCTCAAAAAGTCGGCGGAAAGCATCGCTGTGATATTCGACGAAGATGCACCCAGCACTTTGCGTATGCCAATCTCGCGCACCCGCTGCTTGATCATAAACGCTGCGAGCCCAAACAGTCCCAAACCGGCAATGATCACCGCGATAACCGCAAATGAAGTAAATATCTTACCGGTGCGCTGCTCAGATGAATAAAGCGACGCAAACTGGTCATCGACAAAGTAATAGCTGAACGGACTGCTGGCTTTGTAATCGTTCCACTGATTCTTAATACTTGCAAGCAGGCCGCTGACATCTGCTGTTTTGATTTTAACAATAATGTTGCCATGACGATGATTCGCGACCATCATCAAGGGCGCAACTTTATCTTTTACAGATGCATAATTAAAATCGCCTACAAGGCCGACCACAGTATATTCTCTCCTGCCCGATCGTACAATGGTTTTGCCCAACGGATCGACATTACCCCAGCCCAATGCGCGCTGCGCCGCCTGGTTAATAACAACCGATGACGAATCGCCCGGGAAATCAGGCGAAATATTCCGGCCTGCCATCAGCTTAATCCCCAGTGTCAGGACGTAATCTCCGTCGACTCGGTATATATTGCAATGGATTTCGTTTTTCGTTTCGTCCGATTGCCGCTCTTTTGCATAGATTTCGGTTCCGCCCATACTGCCGTTGCCGGGAATATCAGTCGTAACGGTAGCGTTTACTACGCGGCTGTCGCGTATCAATTGGTCTTTAAACGCATATTCATTATTGCCCAGCGTATAAGTGTCGTTTAAAACCAATAGCTGATCCTTGTCATAGCCGAGTTTTTTGTTTTGCATAAAGTGCAACTGCTGGTAAACAATAAATGTGCAGATGATCAGCGCTGTGGATACGGTAAACTGGAAAATAACGAGGCTGCTTTGCAGGATGTTCTTCTTAGCGGGTTCGGAGGTGCCCGTGTTTCCCTTTAAAACATTGATGATCCGGAATGACGACAGGAAGAATGCCGGGTACAATCCCGACACAACGCCGACTAGTAAAGTTAGTCCCAGCCCTATCATCACGGCTTTGTAATTTAAAAAAAAGCTCATGGTAACATGATTGCCGGCCAGGTTATTGAAATACGGCAGCAAGAGGTAAACCATGCCCAAAGCAAGCAGCATAGAAAAGACCGTCAGCATAACCGATTCGACCAAAAACTGTGTTACCAGCCACTTTTTAAGCGAACCCATTACTTTGCGGATACCCACCTCCTTCGAACGTTTTGCTGAACTTGCGGTAGAAAGATTGGTAAAATTGATACACGCCAGCAGCAGGATGAACACAGCGAGCGCTCCGAAAATGTACACGTAACTGATATCACCATTTGGCTCCAGGTCGTATTTGGTTGACGTATGCAGGTGAATGTCGGTGATCGGTGTCAGGTAAAAGATAAAGGTATTGACCGCTTTCTGTGCTTCGGCCAGGCTTACGCCCATATCGTGCTGCACCTCTGGCACCACATGTTCCGCAATTACTTTCGGAAATTGGGCTTCCAGTTTTTTCGGATCGGCATTTTTATCAAGCAGCAAATAAGTATAGAAGCCAATGTTGCTCCAGGTTTGCTGCATATGGCCGAAACTGGCCATACTGATAAATGCATCAAAATGGAAATGTGAATTGTCGGGGACTTTATCTATCACTCCGGTAACTTTCATCAAATTATTGCCAAACTTTAGCATTTTGCCGACCGGCTGTTCCTCGCCAAAATATTTTTTGGCCAGGTCTTTATCGATTACAACACTATTTGGCTCGACGAGCGCGGTTTTATTATCGCCCTGGATCAGCGGGATCGAAAACACTTGCAGGAAATTGGAGTCGACTGTTGCGATTTTTTGTTCCTTGAACTGCTTGTCGCCATAGGTAACAAATGTAGGTCCTCCGTGCACGAGCCGCGTATAGGCCAGCACCTCCGGGTATGTCCGCTTGATACCTTCACCTACGGCCACATCGACCGAGGCAAAGTCGGTTACACCACCATTGGCCAGCGTTTTTACGCCTAACCGGTAAAGCTGTTTATAATGCGCAGGGTACGTATCAAAGCTGAGCTCCGAATGCAAGTACGAAGCGATGAGCATACAGCAGCTCAGCCCTACCGCCAGGCCGAACACATTAATAAACGAGAAAACCCGGTTCTTTACGAGGTTTCTCCAGGCTGTTTTGATATAGTTCCGGATCATGATTTCGTTTGTATATTGGCAATCATTTTTGTGCCAAAATAGTATTTTGCTTAGTATGAATCAATTACACAATTTGCAATATACGAAAGTGTTCGTAAACGAACGATCGGCGTTCGTCCTTGATACAAGTGATTTGCTACCCGGTGACTAGTTAATTAGCCCATAAGCAATTGGTCACTGATTAACTAGTTAACTAATTACTCACTCCTTAGACTCTTCACCGGGCTTGCTAAAGCAGCTTTTACCGTCTGCCAGCTTACGGTTATGATGCATATGACCAGACTCATTACTATGGTGGCCAGGAATACCCACCAGCTTAATTCAGTGCGATAGGTAAATTCGACCATCCATTTGCGGCTTACCATGTACCAGCTAAAAAATGCTCCGAATGGAAATGCGATCAATACAAGCCACACAAATTCGCGGGATAGGTTCATCCACAAATGACTTATCGGCGCGCCCAATACCTTTCGTATACCGATCTCTTTTCTGCGCTGTTCGGCGGAGAACGACGCAAGGCCGAATAAACCAAGACTGGAGATGACAATCGCCAGGAAGGTAAAGCTGATTGCCATTTCGCCGAGAGTCTGCTCGTCTGTAAATTTTGCAGCAAATTTCTCATCAACGAATTTATATTCGAAGGGATATTCCGGATTGTATTTCTTGTAAACATTTTGGATGATGGCCAGGCTGGCGCTTACTGATTTTGCCGGATTCAGACGCAAACCGATGCTCCCGGTCCATCCTTTAATAAAGCCGATGATGGCTGGTTTTACCGGCTCGTGCGGCGATCCCCAAACAAAATCCTGCACTACGCCAACTACCCGGCAATTCTTGCCCTGGTAGTTGACAATTTGGTTCAACGGCTCCTTAAAACGCATCAGCTTTACCGCAGACTGGTTCAATATGATTGCTGCGGAATCAGCGGGATACGCTTCGGAAAAATCGCGTCCCTCCACTAATTTTAAGCCGTAAGTACTAACAAAATGGTACGTAACGGCTATCTGATCGATGGGCAGCTTATCCTCGCCAGGCAATTGGCCTTGCCACTTAATTCCCCACGAACTGCTGTTATTATTCGAAATACTGTTGCCTGTTACCGCCGCATCTGAAATTGCCCCGCCGTTTATCAGGTCTCTTCTGAAATTTTCGAATTGCTTATCCATATTGCCCTCGTCCGGCATTTCTACCAAACCATGCTGATCGTATCCCACCGGTCTGTCTTTAATAAAGATGATCTGTTTATAAATGAATAAGCTCGATAAAATAAGGAATGTGGCGAATGAAAACTGGATCACTACAAGCACCTTACGCGGGGCAACGGTCGATTTCACCGACGTAACCTGTCCTTTGAGCACTTTTACGGGCCTGAACGAAGACAAAAAAATTGCCGGGTAGCTGCCTGCGAGAATGCCAGTCACAAAAATTACCCCGATTGCTGCAAGCCATGCAGATACATTGGCATAAGGAACACTAAGCTTAGTGTGAATAATGGCTCCGAACTGACCGGTCAGCGAAAACACCAGGATCAGCGAAAATAAGAAGGAGATGAAAGCCATTAGCAGCGATTCGCCCATAAATTGGGCCATAAGTCCGCCACGGCGCGCGCCAATCGCTTTACGTATACCAACTTCGCGCGAACGGCGTTCGGAACGAGCGGTAGAAAGGTTCATAAAGTTGATACAGGCTATCACCAATATGCCTATAGCCAGCATCATGAACAACCTCACCTGTTCTATGGCGCCACCTACCGCTACCCCGTTTTTGAAATTACTGTACAGGTGATACCTTGAAAATGGATACAGGAATATCGTATTTTCTTTATTTTCAGGGTCATATTTGGCAATGGTCCCTTTGAGCTTGGTATTGAGCCTGTCCAGCGATACACCTGGTTTCAGCAAAGCATAAGTTTTAAATGAGTAGTTTCCCCACCCGGATGTTTTGACCCAGCTTTGCTGCGCCGATCCCCAGGGAATAAGAACTTTAAACTGAAATGTGGAATTACCCGGGTTGTCTTTGATAACAGCCGTTACCTTGTACAGAAATTGATTGCTCAGTTTAATAACCTGCCCTATCGGGTTGGCATTACCAAACAGCGATTTGGCCGCTGATTCGGTTATCACCGTCGATGAAGGATCGGTTAACGCACCTTTTTCGCTGCCGTAAACCGGCTGAAAACTATACATGTCCAATATCGAAGAGTCGGCCGACATCATGTTTAGTTTCAGGGCCTTGCTTTTATAACTGACCAGTACATCATACGGCCAGGTTATGCGTGTGACCTTATCAATCTCCGGAAAATCTTTGATCATTGCCGGAGCGAGAGGTACAGGCGTGGCTTCGTTCGTAAACAGCTCGCCGTTACTGGGCTGATTTCGCAAAACCTTATACAATCTTGCGTCGTTTGCATTGGCCTTATCGAAGCTGAACTCGTTATAAACATAGATTAGCAGCATAAAGCTGACGGCCATACCGATGGTAAGTCCGCCGATATTGATTACACTGTACAGGCTGTTCCTTTTCAGGTTGCGCCAGGCAACTTTCAGATAGTTTTTTATCATAAGGTTGTACGTTATAAGTTTGACGTTATACGTTTAAAGTTAGGAGACAAAGACTACAAGGCTGTCCACCTAAGAAAATAATGTGATCAGTCAACTGACTCAACCGCCAGATAACCGATCACACACCTCTTACTGTTAATCCAGGCTTAAATTAACACGGCTGCTTCCGTTCACTTCAACTGATGCGCCGCCGCCGTTCAGTTTGCCCTCTACCCGGTCTTTTTCCTTAGTTCCGCTGAAATTACCGCTGATATCAGCAGTCACTTTGTCGGCGTGAAGGTTAAGATCGTATCCTTGCTTCGAAGGCAGTTGCAGATCGACATGGCCTCCGCTGGCGTCGATCTTCACAAATTTCGAAACCTCGTTCATTTGCACATGGATACTGCCGCCACTGGTGTAAGTATCCAGGCTGCATGCCAAACCGGTCAGGTCGATACTGCCGCCTGACGTTCCGGTGTGCAATTCGCCTTTTATATTATTGCCATGAACGCTGCCGCCACTGGTGCCGGCGTCAATTTTCCCGCTCAAGTCAGTCAGGTTCAATGAACCGCCGCTGGTTTCCAGCTTTATGGTGCCCGAACAATTGGTTGCATGTACGCTGCCACCGCTGGTTTCCAGGTCGATGTCGTCCTTTGAGTCATTAACCGTAATGCTGCCGCCGCTCGTCCTGCCGTGGATATGCCCGATCAGGCGATCGATATGCAGGCTTCCGCCGCTGGTCTCAAATTTTTCGTCTCCGGCCAGGTTATCCAAATGGATGCTGCCGCCGCTGGTTTCCAGGTTGGTAGCTACGTTTTGAGGTACATATACTTTAAAGCCAATGTTTAGCGAATGGCGCCAGTCCCAGTTGTGCCCATCATGCTTGTTTTTTGCAATGGCATGCACTTCGCTGCCCGTAACGTTTACTTCCAGGTCGTAGTCCTCCCGCAAGCGTTTTTCTATTTCTTCTTTCGATGGCGAGGTGATGCCATTATTGCCGGTAATATACACCTCGACGCGCGGTTCCTGTCCCGATGCGCCGCTTACCGTAATGCTACCGCCCAAGGTGGTGACGTATACGTTTTTAATGCCCGAATTTAACGCCTTGGTCATGTAAGGCGTCTTATTTTCCTGGGCGGATGCTGCGATGCCCAGGCAGGCTGCAACACCTAATATGAAATATTTTTTCATGATCGTATGGTTGGTTGTTATTCGTTCTTAATTAAATGTTACGTTAATATTTCCGCTTGCATGCGCGTCAACCTCTGCCCCGCCGCCGTTAACACTTCCTTTTACATGCCGCTCGTCAAATGTTCCCTTAAAGCCGGTAAACGCATGCTGACTAACACTTTCGCCGTACAGGTCCAGGTCGAGCCCCTGTTTTGCCGGCAGTTCCAGGTCGATATTCCCTGCGCTGGTACCTAATTTCAGATATTTGCCCACTTGCTTCATCTCGGCGCGCAAACTGCCGCCGCTGGTGCTAGCGCTCAGGCTGCAATTCATATCTTTCAGATCGATGCTGCCGCCTGATGAGCCTGTTTCCAGTTCTCCTTCAATATTGCTGGCTTCTACCCCGCCTCCGCTGGTATGTGCAGTAATATCGCCCTTCAGGTTATGAAGCTGCAATCCGCCCCCCGAAGTGATTAGTCTGATCTTGCCGTTGCAGTCAGCCGCCGTAATGCCGCCGCCGCTTGTGCTCAGATCGATATCGTCGCCCGATTTGGCAACCTGGATACCGCCGCCGGAAGTGCGGCCATGAATTGTTCCGGTCAGATAACTTATTTCCAATCCGCCGCCGCTGGTTGAGAAATTTTCTGTCCCTTTCAGGTGGTCAAGCTCAATACCGCCGCCGCTGGTTTTCAGGTCGGTATTGACCTGCTCCAGAACATAAATCTTAAATGATATGCTCATCGACCGGTTCCAATGCATATTCAGATGTTTATTTTTAACAACGGCCTGTAATTCGTGATTATTCACAGTGATGCTGAGATCATAATCTTCATCCAGTCGTTTTTGGATCTCGTCTTTGGATAATTCGTGTCCATGGTTATCCTGGACATAGACTTCGATACGCGGAGCCTGACCGCTTTCGCCGCTTACCTCGATGCCTCCCGCCGAGGTGCTGACCACCAAGCTGCTGATAGCGTCGTTGCCCAGGGATTTGGTCATGTAAGGTGTTTTATTGTCTTGCGCCAGGGCCCAAACACTTTGGCAGGCTATAAGCAATAGTGTAAAATAGGTTTTCATTGTCTTTTGTGTTGATTTGACTAATAGACAGCTATTCAAACGGATACGTTGCACGTGGCCCGTATTTATTTTATTCACTTCTCAAACTCTTTGCGGGGTTGGCGGTCGCGGCTTTAATTGTTTGGTAACTTATTGTCAATATGGCTATTAAAACCGCGCTCAAACCGGACAACGCGAATAGCCACCAACTCAGGCTGATCTTATAAGCATAGTTTTGCAGCCACCTATTGGCGAAATACCAGGCAGCAGGCGACGCAACAAGGATGGCTATCACTACCAGCTTAATAAAGTCCTTAGACAGTGCGATAGATATAACCGATACCGAAGCACCTAATACTTTCCTGATACCGATTTCTTTAATCCTGATCTCGGCTATAAATGTTGTGAGCCCAAACAGTCCAAGTGCAGCCAGCCCCAGTATCAGGAAACTGAACGTGGTAAAAAGCTGCTGCAATTTATGCTCGGCAGCGTATTGCTGACTGAGCTCCTCGTCAGTCCATCCATATTCGAATACTTTGTCAGGGAAAAAGCGTTGCCACGTTTGATATAACTTAGCCAGAGCCGCTTTTGCGGCTCCCGGCTGGATGCGTACCAGCAAGCTACCGTAACGCATGTTTTTCGAAACACCAATAAACACAGGCTTCATGTCCATTTTCAGCGACTCATTATTAAAATTATTAATAATTCCTACCGGGGTACCCGTGGCACCCTTTACTGTTTCCCCCAACCGCTTGATACCAAATGTTTTTGCAGTGAAGGCAGTCATCAGCAAAGGTTGATGACTCTGTGCTTCAGAGAGCTTCATACCCCCCAGGGCCATCAACGAATCTGAATTGATCGCATCGCCGCCAAATTTCGGATTTAGCAGGCGGCCCTCCAGAAGATGGAATTTCATGGTCTTCACAAAATCAAAATCGGCATTGATATAGTAGACCTTCAGTTTGTTGCCTTTTTGCGCAGGATCATTCGCATCCAGCGTCATGTACCCCCCGCCACCACTTTCGGGGTACCATGTCGCGAAGCTCGCGCTTTCCACACCGGGAATACTGAGCACGTTCTGCTTAAAAGCACCACCTTTACTATCCCAACTCATATCCTTCAGATGAAGCAGATTATTTTTATCATAACCCAGGTCCTTATTGTCCATAAAGTGCAATTGCTTTTGGACTATGACCGTCACCGTAAGTATGGCCACAGAAATAGTGAATTGGGCAACAACCAATCCTTTTCTCAGGAAATTGCTGCCGATATGTTCACTTATCGTTCCTTTAAGCGTTGAAACAGGATTTTGCGCTGATACCAGCAGAGCGGGATATATTCCGGTAAGCACGCTTACAATCAGCATGATGCCGCATGTAGTTATAAATAAAACGATATTACTTTGCAGTGTTATTGCAAGTGGGTGACCCAGGTAGGTCTCCACCGGTTTTAAGAACACCGCGTAAAGGAATATCCCTGCAGCGAACGAAATACAAAAGAATAACAAGGACTCCAACAGGAACTGTACGATCAGTTCACGCCTGTCTGCGCCCAAAACTTTGCGTATGCCTGCTTCACGAACGCGTTTCAAGGCGCGTGCAGTGGTAAGGTTCACAAAGTTGATACAGGCAATTAGTAGTAAGAATACCGCTACCCCCGAAAAGATATAAACATTTTTAATGTCACCCCGGTTATCTGAATTTCCGGATAGGTCAGCTGACCTAAGATAAATATCCTTCATCGGCTGAAAACGGAAAGAGTAATGCAGCTCTTTGTTCGTAATATAATTTGTAAACCATTTATTGGCTTTAGCTTCCAATGCCTTTACGGATGCACCCGGCTTAAGCAAGAGATATTGTTCAGCGAAAGTTCCGTATCCTTCGGGGTGTATTATGTCATCATCCGGCCGCATTTGGCCAATGGTAAGAAGATCGGCGCTGAGCGTCGTATTCGCAGGGATATTCTTAATAACGCCTGTTATCAGGTAACTGACCGGTTTCCCGAATTCCGGCAAACTAGTGATTACCTTACCGATCGGATCACTATCGGGAAAATATTCTTTTTTTATTTTTTCGGTTATGACCATGTTGCTGTAACCCTTGACGAAAGCGTGCGGATTACCTTCAATTACATCGAAATCCCAAAATTTCCACACCGACGGCTCAGCCGAAATAGCCCGTATTTGTACGCCATCCTTATTGTTTCCCATCTTAAATCGCTGTTTTGCGACACTCATTCGGCAGTAATCTTCAACTTCGGGATAGTTTTTTTTCAACGTCGGTCCCAGGCCGGTAAAGCTTTGAGGAAATTGCTGGATTGCATTCTTGTTGTTTTGGTCGATGCTGATAATGCGGTAAATACGATCGGCCTTTTTCCATTGGTGGTCATACGATAGATCATTCAGCACAACGGTAGCCACGAGCAGGCAGGCGGTAAGGCCAACTGTGAGCCCGGTAATATTGATCAGCGAGTACATTTTGTTTCGCTGCAAATTCCTGAGGGCGATCCTGAAATAGTTTTTTATCATAAGGTTGTTAGTTTGGCCCGATATATTGCAAGTTTAAATTATCATTGGTGATATTTATCGAATTTGCAGCCACTGCATTTCGCAGAATAATTAATCCAATTAACAAATCGGTCACTCCGATCTGAGACTCTTTACCGGGTTAGCTGTCGCCGCTTTAATCGATTGAAAACTAATGGTAACCAACGCGATGATGACCGAAACGAACATCACTGCAATAAATATGATCCACGACAATTCGATACGGTAGGCAAAATCCTGTAACCAGGAATACATAACCCACCAGGCAAGAGGAATAGCGATCACATTGGCGATCAAAACCAGCATCAGGAAATTCGTCGACAGCAATAATACTATCCTCCGCACCGAAGCACCGAGCACCTTACGTACGCCGATTTCTTTTACCCGCTTTTCGGCAGAATAGGACGCCAGGCCAAACAAACCCAAACAGGATATGAATATCGCCAGCCCGGAAAGTATTCCCACGATCTGGCTCTGCTGCTGGTCGGCTTTGTAAACTTCGTTGAAATGATCGTCGAGGAACTGGTATTCAATAGGGTTATCAGGATTAACGCTATTCCATTTTGACTTAATAAATGCTATGGCGTCCGCCGTACGGCTGCCGTTGATCTTGATGGATACATAGCTGAAGCCAAACTTACGGGCGCTGATCATGAACATGGGTTCAACTTTGTAACGCAGCGAATTAAAATTAAAGTTTTTGGCAACGCCTACTATCGTTCCGAGTGAATCGAAACCAAAATGTTCACCAACCAGCGACGAAAGCGGCCTGTTAGGATGATCTTTAAGCAGCTCGTGCCCAAGGGCCTCATTCACGATGTACTGGCGTGCATCTTTGGCAGTGTCGCCGGAAAAATTTTCACCGGCAACCAGCTTCATTTTATACAAAGTGAGGTAATTACTATCTACTATTAACCGGGTAGTACCTAAGTCCTGCTTCGGTCCGTCATGCGGTCTGAAAGTTACGCCGCTTTGATCCAGGTGGCTGCCCATTACGTCCTGTGAGCCCGTAACCCCTTCTATCAGCGTGTTGCCAAGCAGGGCATTTTTAAACTTGTCGTAATTTTTGTAAGTAACACCGTCCAGTGTAACATTGACGATCTGGTCGCGACTATAACCCGGATCCTTTTTTTGCATATAACTCAGTTGCCGCAATACAAATATCGTGGCGATCATCAGGAAAATTGCACTGGAGAATTGTACTACAACAAGCACATTTCGCATTAATGCCTTGTTTTTGCCCACCTGAATTGAGCCTTTCAGCACTTTAACCGCCTTAAAAGAAGACAAATAAATGGCCGGGTAAATGCCCGAGATGATACCGACGAATATTGTGCCTCCAAAAACGGCGCCTATCACGTCAAGATTATTAAATACATTCAGCGTAATATCACGCTGGCTCAAATTATTAATGTAAGGCAGCGATAATTCGACAAGGGCGATCGCAAATACCAGCGCAATAAGCGAGATCAAAACGGTTTCGCTTAGAAACTGTACTGCCAGTTGAAAGCGGTATGCTCCTATCGATTTTCGGATGCCGACCTCTTTGGCCCGTTCAACAGACTTAGCCGTAGACAAGTTGATAAAATTGACACAAGCGATAACCAGCACGATCAAAGCAATAATAGCAAACAAGTCGGTGGTCTTCTTATCAAATTTTTGATAGTTGACATAGTCCAGACCGATGTCAGCAGAGCCGGCATGAACTTCTTTATAGGGAAGCAGGAACAATTTGTAGTATTTCCAACCATCGCCGTGCAAGTGCTTTTTCAGGTATGCCGGGAATTTGGCCTCCATCGCGGCCTGACTGGTTCCGGGAGCAAGCACAAAATAAGTATCCAGCCAGTTGCCGCCCCAGTTATTATACATCTCTGGCCTGATGATCGTATTAAATGAAAACAGGGCATCAAACTGCATCTGGGAATTCTTAGGGACATTGGCCAAAATACCGGTAACCACAAAGCTGGTGGTATCGCCGCTATAATGCGTAATGGTTTTGCCTATCGGATTCTCGTCACCAAACAATCGCTTTGCCGTTTCCTCTGTAAGCATGGCCGAATGAGGTTTCAGCAGCCCGGTAAGCTTATCGCCATTAATTACGGGGAAATTGAACATCTTCAGAAAGGCAGAGTCGACGAAATAGGCCTGGGACAGGAATATCTTTTTGTCCTTTTCGGTCATTTGATATTTATCCGTCCAGTGTACACGGGTGAAGCTTTTAATCTCCGGGAATTCCTGCTGCATGGTAGGCCCCATGGGGAACATGGACAACGCTACTTTCTGCGTAGCGCCTTCAGTGCCCATAGTCTGCACTTCGTTCAGCCGGTAAATATGATCAGGTTGAAAATTGTCAAAGCTTTTTTCGTAATGCACAAAAAGCATGATGACTATGCACGCCGCCATGCCCACAGCAAGACCAACAATATTAATGGCCGAAAAAACCTTGTTCTTCCACAGGTTGCGCCAGGCGACTTTGAGGTAGTTCTTTATCATGATGATAGTTCATTGGTTCTTTTCTTTTGTCCATAGTCGATAGACCATAGTCGATAGCATTGTAAAGTTGGCTATGGACTATGGACTATGGACTATGGACTTAGCTACTCACTCCGCAAGCTCTTCACCGGGTTCGTTAAAGCCGCTTTTATTGACTGAAAGCTAATCGTCGCCACCGCTATCGATAATGATGCCAGCCCGGCAATTACAAATACCCATAGGTTGATATCGGTTTTATAGGCAAAACTCCGCAGCCAATTGCTCATTAACCACCAGGCCAATGGGGCCGATATGCAAATCGACACTAACACCAGTTTTACAAAATCGACCGACAACAATACCGTTATATTGGCTACGCCTGCTCCCAATACTTTGCGGATGCCGATCTCCTTAACACGTTGTTTGGCAGCATAAGCGGATAAGCCGAGGAGCCCAAGGCATGCCAAAGCGATTGCTATGGACGCAAAAATGGTAAGCACCTGGCCCAACCGAAGCTCGGCACTGTATAATGCATTAAAATCATCGTCGAGAAAATGGTATTCGAACGGGCGCGACGGAACGAGCTCCTTCCATTTCGATTCCAGGAAGGATATAGTTTGCGGCAAATCGGTACTGTTGATCTTGACCATCAGTGATCGTCCGCGGTCTTCAGGAAATAGTACGAGGGGCCGTATGGCCGAGTGCAGCGACTCGAAATTAAAATCCTTCACCACGGCCTTAACAAAGCCCGGACGGCCATCGCCAAGATACATGCGCTTGCCGATAGCCTGTTCGGGTGTCCAGCCTAGTTGTTTGGCAGCCGATTCGTTCAGGATAAAATGGAAGATATTCTTTTTATCGTCCTGGTTCATCACATCCTTTATATCCTGGTTCACCAGATCGGTACCAGCTACGATATGCAGGCCTACCGTTTTGACAAAATCTTCATCGACAGGGTCGGCAGTAACAGCAATCTGCTGATTTTCGGGCATTTCGGACGAGCGCATGTCATACCCGCCGAGGATATTCACCGGGGTGCTTACGCACCGCGAAACGCTGATAATATGACTATTGGTTTTGAACTCCTGCTTAAGCAAATCGGTGCTTTTCATATTATAGGTTACCGGAAGCACCAACACCTGGTCGCGGTTATAACCAAGGTTTTTATTTTGAATGTAATGAAGCTGTTTCTGGATAATAACCGTTGATACAATGAGCATAACCGAGATCGCAAACTGGAAGACAATCAGCGATCGGCGTACCCATTGGCCCGACCCGGTATTTTTAAACGCTCCCTTCAGCACCTTTACCGGTTGAAAATTAGCTAAGATCAGTGCAGGGTAAGTTCCGGCCAGCAGGCTTACGAGGGCTATCAGTAAAATAACTCCGGTAATGATCTGCGTTGAAAACAGGTCGCCGATATTCAATTGTTTCTGGGTTAGATCGTTAAATACGGGCAAAACCAATACGGCAATGGCAAAGCTGAAAATAGTTGCTATTGAGCAAACTAAGGCCGACTCGCCGATAAATTGCCAGAAAAGCTGCTTCTTGTCCGCTCCTATTACCTTCCTTACCCCTACTTCACGTGCCCTTTCCATCGAACGGGCGGTATTTAGATTAACATAGGTAAAGCAGGCAATGGCAAGCATTAGTAAGGTTACGGCCTCCAGGATATAGATATAGGTGATACTGTTATTGGGTTCGAAGCCTTCGTAGGGTGAATACAAGTGTATCTTCAGCATGGGTTCCAGCTCGAAGTAAACGGATGCGCCCGATCCCGCCATTTCCTTCTTCATAAATGGCGTAATCTTGTCCTGCAGCTGTGTAAACTCACCCGGTTTCTTTAGCAGCAAGTAGGTGGTGTAATTAGCATCCCAATAAGTCTTTTCTTCGTCCGCAAGACTAAGCGTAGACCATGAGGCCAGAAAATCAAATTTGATCTGCGAGTTGGAAGGGCTGTCCTGTATTACACCCGTTACCTGGTAGAGACTGGTATCGCTACCCACTTTCAAAACCTTCCCTATCGCATTTTCGCTGCCGAAATAGCGTTTAGCGGTTGATTCTGTCAGTACTACCTTTTTGGGGCCATTGAGCGCCGTTTCAGCATTTCCCTGGAGCAACTTGAATGAGAATACCTTAAAAAATGACGGATCGGCATAGATGAACGACTTTTCGTCGATCAGTTTATCCTCGTAGTGAACCACGCGGGATGTCTTGGTCATTCTTACCGCGTCCTCGATCTCGGGGAAAGTTTGTTTGAAAACAGGCGCTACCCGCGCGCTGGTAAAATTGCCTTTCTTAAATTCGGTACCCCCATCGAACTTATAAGCCATGATGACGCGCGCAATGCGGTCGCCCTTCTCCTCGAACTTGTCATAGCTCAATTCGTGGAGAATATAAATGCCGATGAGCAGGCAACTGCACAGACCGATCGTCAGTCCAAAGAGGTTAATAAAGGAAAAAGCCTTGTTTTTCCATAAATTGCGAAAGGCGGTTTTGAAGTAATTTTTAAACATGGCTCGTCATATTTTAATAATTACAAGACGCTTTAAATCAATACGAGGTTGCAGTCAATAGTGAATTGTTGATAATCAATGATGCACAATAAACAACTCACTCTTTACAGCCTACTCAGAGCGCAAACTCTTTATCGGGTTCATTAGCGCTGCCTTCGTCGCCTGGAAGCTGACAGTTGCCAGCGTGATCAGAATAGCGATCACTCCGGCCAGCACAAACATCCACCAGGAAATATTTATCGCATATTTGTAGTTCAGGAGCCATTTGTTCATAAACCACCAGCCCAGGGCTGATGCCAATGCCATCGCGATCAGTACCAGTACTACAAACTCGCGTGAAAGCATGACGAACAGCGAACTTATGCTTGCGCCCAATACCTTGCGGATACCAATTTCTTTGGTACGCTGCTCGGCGGTGAACATGGCCAGGCCCAGCAGGCCAAGACATGATATAAAAATACCCAATACCGCGAAAGCATCTGAAAGTTTAGAAACAACCGTTTCACTTTTATATAATTTCTTGAACTGAAGATCGGAAAACTGGTAGTTCACGGTAAACTTGGGGTTCAATTCTTTACAAAGCTTTTCGATTGTAGCAACCGCTTCTTTGGTTTGACCCTTTTTGGTGCGGATGAGTATAGTGCCATAATCCTCTTTTTCACCCAACCTTACTATCAATGGATATATAGGGTTTTTGAATGAATTGAAATGGAAATCTTTCAGAATACCTATGATCTTGCCTTTGCGGCCCCACATAGTAAAGTTACGACCGATAGGGTCCTTATAATTCAGGCGAGCTAGTGCAGTTTCGTTGATAATATAGTTGGTGGTATCGGTGCTGTAGCTTTGCGAAAAGTCGCGGCCCTGAACTAGTTTCAGGCCCAAAGTTTTGGTAAAATCATAGCCGGCTGACACCTGGGTGAACATGATCTTTTGATTTTTATCCTTTCCATCCCAATCAACTCCCACAGTGCTGCTACCGAAATTCGTTGGCGAATTGCTGATGCGCGTTACCTCTTTAATACCAGGCATCGTCAACGCCTCGTTCTTAAACGTCTCATATTTGCCGGTAAGATCGCCTTCAAGCGGAACATAGATCAGGTTCTCGCGGTCATAGCCAATATTGGTCGTCTGAATATAGTTCACCTGCCTGGATATTACTATAGTACCGATAATAAGCACAACCGACATAGTAAACTGGAAGACTACCAGCCCTTTACGGAACCACGCCGATCCCGAGCTCAATTTAAGAGTCCCTTTCAAAACGGTTACCGGGTTAAATGATGACAGGAACAAGGCTGGATAGCTGCCTGCTACAGCGCCTGTTATCAAGGTAAGCACTGCTATCCCGATCCAGAAGCTAAGGTTAGCGAACGGATAGGCAATCTGTTTTTGGGTGATCTCGTTAAAAACAGGCAACAATACTATCACCAGTGCAAGAGCTACAATAACAGCTAAAAAAGTAAGCAATACCGCCTCGCCAATAAACTGCCGTATCAATACGGGCCTTACCGCCCCTACCACTTTGCGTATACCTATTTCCCGCGAGCGTTTTACCGAGCGCGCAGTGGTCAGGTTCATAAAATTAATACAGGCAATAAGCAGGATAAATACGGCTACTATAGTGAACAAGTTCACATATTCAATTCTGCCGCCCGATACCTTGCCATTGCTCAGATCTGAGTGCAGGTACACCTCTTCAAACTTTTGTATGCCGATCTGTTCTTTAAATCCTGTCGTTTGTTCCTTATTGTAGGCATCCAAAAAGTGGGCTATTTTTTTGTCAAAAGCTTTCGCGTCGGCATCCGGCCGCAACAGTACATAGGCCGCCGGACCATTGTTGCCCCATTCCTTAGCCCATGGATTTTCTTTGAGATATTGAAACCAGTTAAGGAGGTAATCAAACTTTTCGGAAGAATTTTCACCAAGATTCTCAAAAACTGCCGTAATATTAAAGTTCTGCTTGTTCTCGTACCTGATCGACTTTCCTATCGCAGCCTGTGGACTGCCGAAGAAATCTTCGGCCATTTTTCGGGAGATGGCGATAGCCGAGGGATCATTAAGCGCGGTTGCCGGCTTTCCTTCCAGCAGCTTATAGCTGAATATCTTAAAAAAGTCGCTATCGGCCGCCCCGCCATCTAATTTCACGATCTTCTCGCCTACCTGGAAGGTATTTTGTTCTCCGTCATCAAAACCGGTAGCATATTTCACTTCCGGCAGCACTTTTTTCATTTCGTTGGCTATTACGCCAGGCAGATTGTATTGACCGGTTACCTTACCGTCATAATACTGGCGTTCGATAACCGAATAAATATTAGCTCCGTTCTCATGAAAGCCGTCAACACTTAATTCATTTTGCACCCAAAGCAGGATTAGTATGCTGCAGGCCATGCCCAATGCAAGGCCGAGTATATTGATGGCCGAGAAAAACTTGTTTCGAAACAGGTTGCGAAAGGCAACTTTTAAATAGTTCTTTATCATGATTAGTTCAATTGTTCATTATTTTATTGGTATATCATTCTGAGCGAAGGCTATTCACCGGGTTCTGCAGCGCGGCCCTGACAGATTGGAAACTTACTGTCGCCAAAGCAATGATAAGTGTGGCAAATGCTGCTATGCCGAATACCCACCAGTTCATATCGGTTGGATAAGCAAAGTCCTGCAGCCATTTGCTCATGGCAAAGTAGGCTACCGGGAACGCTATAAAAGACGCAATGACGACCAGTTTCAGAAGGTCCCTGGACAACATCGTCACGATGCTTTCAACAGACGCCCCAAGCACCTTACGAATGCCTATTTCTTTGGTACGGCGCTCGGCGGTGTACATGGCCAGGCCGAGCAGGCCGAGGCAGGCAATTGCGATAGTTAAAAAGCTGAACGTTCCGAAAACCTTGCCCATTGTTTTATCGGCACGGTATAACGCGTCAAAATCTTCATCTAAAAAGCTGTATTCGAAAGGGCTGTCCGGCCTGAATTTCTTCCAAACAGCAGTTATCGCGTCGATGGTTTTATTATAATCGCCGGGTTTTACCCGTACGCTTACATAAGAAGTATTTACTTTATAAGTTTTTGACGTGGTGTAGAATAAGGCAAAGGGGCCGACCACCTGGTGCAGCGATTCTGTATTAAAGTCTTTTAAAACACCCACCACCGTAAATTTAACATTATCGCCGCCGGGATAAATGACATGCTTCCCGACAGGGTTTTTCCAGCCCATCAGCTTGGCAGCCGTTTCGTTTAACAGAACCGATGATGAATCGGAATAATCTTTTGAAAAATTTCGGCCCTGCAACACTTTCAGTTTCAGCGTTGGCACGAACGATTCGTCGACGATGTAAGAAGCGATATCGACATTTTTCTCCGGGGCTGTATTATTGGCTGCATCAACCTGAGGTATATATGTATCTTCAAAAAATAACTGGGTAGCCGGTGCGCTCGTGCTGATACTTGCATTCGCTACTCCCGGAACATGGGTCAATTCCTGTCTGAAAGATTCTTCACTGCCGCCAAGCCTGTCTGCATCGGATATAACGATGACATTTTCTTTGTCAAAACCCAGGTCCTTCGATTGGTTGTATTTCAATTGTTTATAAACAATGATAGTACATGTTATAAGCACGGTAGATATAAAGAACTGGAATACCACCAGCGCATTGCGTGTAAAAAAGCCGCCGCCGGATAACTTTGTGTCGCCGCGTCCTTTTAAAACAGTTACCGGCTTAAACGAGGTGAGATAAAAAGCCGGATAGCTACCGGCCAGCATCGCGGTTGTGACGATGATAAGCAGCAAACCGGCAATGGTCCATCCATTTAAAAACCCATTAAAGCTAAGCGACTTCGCCGCAAGCTGATTAAACGCCGGCAAAGCGAGTATCACTATCGCAACCGCGATCAGAGATGCAAGTAAGGTATATAGAAATGCTTCGGCGAGAAATTGCGCCATCAGGCTTTTGCGCTCCGATCCAAGCGCTTTGCGAATACCCACTTCTCTTGCGCGTCTGGCAGACTGCGCCGTAGCCAGGTTCATGAAATTGATACACGCCAACAGGATGATAAACAATGCTATAGCCGAAAAAATATAGATGTATTTGATATCGCCCTGCGGAAAATAACGGTTGCCTACATCGGATGAGAACAGGTGCACGTCTTTTAGCGGCTGAAGCAAAATATCGTACTTGCCTCCTTTTTTGATGAATTCGTCAAATGGCTGGCCGATACGTCTGAAAGCGGTTGCGGCCTGCACCCTGACCATAGCGGGGAAACGGGCCTCCAGCTTTGCTAAGCTGGCAGGATTAGTTGCCACGCCTTGTTTTAGCTTAATAAAGGTTCCCGTTTGGAGCCATATCCAGCTCCAGGTAAAATGTTTGATCACACCTACGCCCAGGTTGGACTGAAGCACGTCGAATTGGAGCGAAGATTTTTCAGGGATATCCTTAAGCACTGCCGTTACGGTAAACGGAGTTGAATAGTTATCAAAAACAAGATTTTTGCCTATTACATGGGTGCTGCCGAAATACTTTTTAGCAGCGCTTTCTGTCAGAACAACCGAGTTAGGCCCATTGAGACAAGTGGCCCGGTCACCCGCAGCCATTTGATAATTAAAGAACTGCAGGAAATTGGAATCTACCGAAAGCAGCTTTCTTTCTGTGAACGCAGTTTTCCTGTCACCAACCACCGAATGAATAACCTCGTCGCCCGGCTTAAATATCCTGACGTAGCTCTCGACCTCCGGAAAGTTATTGAGCAAAGCCGCACCCAGCGGCGGAGGCGTATGCGCAGCGGTAAACTCGTCGTTTCCCATCTTCTCGTGGATATTCACCCTGAATATCCTTTGCGAATCTTTGAAGAAACGATCATAGCCCAATTCATCCTTCACATACATGCCGATCAGCATCACGCAAGCCAAACCCACAGCCAGGCCGCTGATATTGATAATACTGCTTATTTTATTGCGCTTCAGGTTGCGCCAGGCGATGGTTAGATAATTTCTGAGCATAACACGGCATTTGACAAATTCCCTGAAAATCAATACCAAATAATCAACTATATCACTATCAATGACTTAACAAAAAAAACAATGCAGACAATTGTCCGCTTGTGGAACACCGGGATGTACGGTTATGATACAGTTATTTGGATAGTGATTTGTTAATCAGTGACTAGTTAATTAGGCTATAAGAACTGATCACTGATTAACTAGTTAACTAATCACTCACTTCTAAGGCTTTTCACCGGATTCGTCAATGCTGCTTTGATGGATTGGAAACTGATGGTAACGAAAGCGATCAATATCGCTCCGAAACCAGCAACGGCAATGATCCACCATTGTACATTTTGATGGTAAGCAAAACCCTGCAGCCATTTGTGCATAAAATACCAGGCGACAGGAACTGCCACAAGTATGGCGATAATTACCAGTGCGATGAAATCTTTCGACAGCATACCTACGATGTTGGACACGTTTGCGCCCAAAACCTTGCGGATGCCTATTTCTTTGGTGCGCTGTTCGGCAGCATAGGCAGCCAAGCCGAACAAACCAAGACAGGCGATTACGATAGCTAATGAGGTAAAAGAAATCGCGATCTGTCCAGTTCGCTGTTCTGCACGGTATAGTTTATCGAATTCCTGGTCCATAAATGCATCACTAAATTCATGATTGGGTGCAAATGCGGTCCATTTAGCTTTTATCTGATCCTCCAGGGCTTTAATGTCAGCAGATTTTATGCGAACAGCAAGGGCGCCCCGGTCCTGTCCGTTAAATAGCATCATCGGCGTTACATTTTCACGCAGCGACTTAAAATTAAAGTCATTAACGACGCCAACTATGTGGAACGGTTTCATGATTTTACCCATATCATCCCACGGTTTATACAGTATATGGTTCAGCGGATCGGAAAATCCCAATAATTTCGCCGCAGATTGATTGATAATAACCGCTGTCGAATCCGTAGCCATCTGGCTCGAAAAGTTACGCCCTGCCGCTATTTTCATACCGAGGGTGGGTATATAATCTTCGTCAACGGTCCAGGTAGAAATTAATATCCCACGTTTTTGATCCATTACCGGGTCCTTAAACACTGAAGAATTATTGTCAATGTTACTGGTGGGTAAATAGCCCGTGAGGCTTACGCTTTGCACACCGGCCAGTTGCTTGACTTCCTGCTTAAAGGCTTTGGCTTTGTCGCCCAGCGTCCAGGTATCCCATACCATCATCACATGTTCGCGGTCGAAACCAACATCCTTATTTTGAATATATTTCAGTTGGTTATAGATGACCAAAGTGCCGATGATAAGGCCGATGGAGATCACAAATTGACCTACCACAAGCACGTTGCGCAACATACTGTTCTTAAAGCCGGCCGCGAGCTTGCCCTTCAGCACCTGGATGGGTTGAAAACTGGACAGGTATATAGCCGGGTATGAACCCGCCAGGCAGCCGACGACGATGATAAATACGAGCAGCGATGGGAGCAGCCACAATATGATTGTAGGTGTTATCAACAGTTGCTTGCCCGATAACTCGTTGAACACCCCCAGCAGTGCCCAAGCGGTAAATACGGCAATAATGGCGCCCGCAAGCGTCACAATTATGGATTCCGTCAGGAACTGCGCGATCAAGTTTTTCCTGGCTGAGCCCAAAACTTTCCTCACGCCTACTTCCTTGGCCCGGTTAGCCGAACGCGCGGTGGAAAGGTTCATGAAGTTGACGCATGCGATCAGCAGAATCAGCACCGCGATAGCTGTGAAAATATACACGGTCTGAATGTTCCCTCCGGCTTCAAATTCGTCTTGCGCATTGGAACGAAGGTGTATATCCTTTAATGGCGTGACACTAAACCTATAGTAATTGCCGGCTTGTTCAAACTTAGCAAACGTAGTGTGTAATACTGCTTGTAACTGAGGGCCCGCATGTTTTTCCATAAACTGGGGCAACTTTGCTTTAAATGCATTGATGTCAGCGCCCTTCCTTAGCAGAAAATAGGTATGGAAATTATTACTGAACCACGCGTCTTCTCTGCTTTCAGCCAGGGTTGGCATCGATATATAGAACTGGTAATGAAAATGCGACTGGGATGGTATGTTCTTAATCACCCCGGTTACTTTGTAAAGAGCAGTATCATTAAACGTCAGCACCTTGCCGACTGCGTTTGTAGTATTAAAATACTTTTCAGCTGTTTTTTCAGTGATGACAACGGTATGCGGGGCCTTTAAAGCTGTTTTAGGATCACCGTAGATCATCGGCAATGTTAATACCTGGAAGATCTGGGGATCGGCATACACCATCGTATATTCCTGGATGTTCTGCGTGCCCTTTTTTACCATATTACCGCCCCTGTCCCTTAACCTGGCTACCTGTTCAATTTCCGAAAAATCGGCTTTCATAGCCGCTGCAGTAGGCGCCGGCACATCGGCAGATGATCCTTCCCTGCCGCCGAATTTGATATCGTTATCGAGACGATAGATGCGGTCGATATTGACGTTGTATTTATCATAGCTCAACTCATCAAAAACATAAAACACAATAAGCAGGCAGGTTGCTAAACCCAAGGCGAGGCCCAACACGTTAATAGCCGTAAAGCCCTTATTTTTCATTAGGTTACGAACGGCGGTTTTGATGTAATTTTTGATCATGATCTTTCTGAATGATTATTTATCAGACGTAAACTTTGACCAACAGGTTGCAGCATTTTTAAAATAAATCCTACTCCGATCGTAAGCTCTTCACCGGGTTTGCAAGTGCAGCTTTCATCGCCTGGAAACTAATGGTTAGAAATGCAATTGCGATGGCTACAACTCCGGCCAGCGCAAACACCCACCATTGCATCCCAATGCGATAGGCATAGTCCTGCAGCCATTTATGCATAGCATACCAGGCTATAGGCGTAGCAATAAGCAGCGAAAGCACTACCAGCTTCAAAAAATCCTTTGAAAGCATGGTTGTAATGTTGGCTACGCTTGCCCCCAGCACTTTGCGGATGCCGATCTCTTTCACCTTAACCTGCGCAGTATAGGTTGCCAGGCCGAGCAATCCAAGGCAGGAAATGAATATCGCTATGCCTGCAAAAATGCTGAATAAGGTACCGGCACGAGTGTCGGTTTTATAAAGGCTATCATAATCAGCATCCAGGAATTGGTAGCTAAATGGAACGATTGGGTTATAGGACTTATAAATTTTCTCAGCTGCTTTAATGGCTTGCTGCGCGCCGTTTCCCGTGGTTTTGATAAACAGGGTGCCGCAGTCTTGCGGAGCGTCGCAAAGAACAGCCGGTTCGATCTTTTGCTTCAGGGATGCGAAATGGAAGTCCTTCACTATGCCAACGATCGTTCCGTTTGTTTGCCAGAGTTTAAATCTTTTTCCGATAGGGTCCTTGATTCCCGTCTCCCTAACGGCGGTTTCATTCAAAATGAATTTAGCCGAGTCTGCTTTACCGCTTAAGAAACCTCTTCCGGCCACAATTTTCAGTTTAAAGAATTTGACATAGGTTCCGTCAACATTCAAAGGGTTTATGAAAAATCCTTGCTTGCTGTCCTTACCATCCCAATCAGTATCGCCGGTTGAACCGCTTAGGCTAACAATATTATCGCCGGCACGCGTTACGTCGACCACTTCGGGCTGGCTCATCAGCTCGGCTCTTACCCCATCGTAATGTCCATAAATAGCGCCCATATCCATGCCAAAAACGTGCGATTTATCATACCCCAGGTCTTTTTCGTGGATATAGTTCAACTGCTGCCTGATGATCAGCGTTCCGATGATCAATATGATCGAAAATATAAATTGCGTAACCACTAAGCCCTTACGGAACAGCACATTACCAACACCCAGCGACAGTTTCCCTTTAAGTGCATTAATAGGCTTAAATGATGATAAAAGCAATGCGGGGTAAATACTTGATGCGGCCAGCGACCCGATGATCGTCAGCCCGATAACTTTCCATAAGCCGCCGTCGAGCAGGTCGAACTGCATTTCCTTGCCGGAAATCTCGTTGTAGACAGGCATCAATAATTTCACGGCCATCAATGACAGCAATGCCGCGATGACGAAAAACAAGGTAGTTTCAATAATGAACTGACCGAACAATTGTTTCCTTTCAGCGCCTATGATCTTACGTACGCTAACCTCTTTGGAACGCAGCATTGCGCGTGCGGTAGAAAGGTTAACATAGTTGATACAGGCGATGATCAGTATCAAAACCGCGACGATTAAGAACATTCTTGCGGTTTGCAGGCCGGCCGGCGTACCGTCGGCATTATAAAGGTGCAAATGCAGCAATGGCTCGGCTATATATTGCAATTTGGACGACTGCGCCGCCTCCTTCTGGTTGGCCAGGTGAATAGCCGTTAGTTTATCAGCAACCACCTCAGCCGACGCACCGGGCTTTAATAACACGTATGTATCATAAAAATAATCACCCCAGTCTTGTTCCAATGATTTCCAGTAAGTATTACCCTGATAGTTCTTTTTAGCAAGTTCAAAGGAGAAAAGCATATCAGCCTTAAAGCTCGAGTTTTCCGGGAAATTGGCCACTACACCCGTAACTGTAAAAATGTCTTTACTATTGCCCAGCAATACCTTACCTATGGGGTCATCATCGCCAAAAAATCGTTTTGCAGTGGTTTCAGTGAGGATGATAGAATTCAAATTGGGGAACGGATTATTGATATTACCCTTCAGCAATTTAAAGTCGAACACTTTAAACAAAGAAACATCAGCATAATACGCGCCATGGTCTCCGGCTGAGAGTAATTTATTCTGATACCGATACACAGAATATCTGTCAGTTTTAACTACCCTGACGCTGTTCTCAACCTCCGGAACGCCTTTTACAGCATACACAGCTATTGGCCCCGGTATCCCCGGCCATGTTTGCCTGGTAGCGCCTGTACCGATCTGTGCATTGATCTTATATATCCGCTCGGCTTTCGTATTAAAAGTATCAAAGTTGAATTCATCGTTCACCCAAAGTAATATGAGCAAACCAAATGTAAGGCCGACGGTAAGGCCGATGATATTGATGAGCGCGTAAAACTTGTTCCTCCAGGTATTGCGCCAGGCGATCTTTAAATAATTGCGAAACATAAAATGATAATTTAATCGTTCGTGGGTCCACATGGGGACTTCAGGGACTAAAATTATCTGTCTCGTTCGGGAGCGAGGTTGCAAATGATAAGTTGAAACCTCTTTTTCGAGGTCCCGCTTATATTCGGCGGGGTTTTTCCCGGTCGACTGTTTGAACGCCCGGATGAAAGTGGCTTTGGAGTTAAACCCTGCATCCAGGGCCATACCGAGCAACGTGATGTGGACATAAGCCGGGTCCTGCATTTTTGATATCACATCCCGTACGCGATATTCATTAATGAAATCATTGAAGCTTTTTTTGAGTACGGTATTGACGATCCGGGATAATTCATGCGGATGCAGGTCAAGCTTCTCAGCCAATGAGCCTAAACTTAATTCGGCATCTTCATAATACCGTTTGGCTTCCATCGCTTTTTTGAGCCATGTCCCTTTTTGCCTTAGTTCGTCCGGGGGTAATGGCTTTGGGGCCGGAGATTGCTGGACAATCATTCCTGCTTGCGGTCTTAAGAAAGCCGCAGCAGCCGTCCAGATGAGCATCACCACAAAAAAAATGTAAAACGGGTAATAAACACGTATCCCTAACTGGTTACTGTAACCGAAATAATCGACTGCGGCATAAGCGATCCACAACAGCCACAATATCGCGGTAGCCGCCAATATGCGACGCAACCAGCGGAATTCAAGCAGCGACCTGTCCATCAGAACAGGTTGCGAACGCCGGTAAAAATTTTGAATAATCTTGTCAGACCGGTACAGATAAGTTATGATCGAAATAAAGATGAGCAGCTGCGATACCGGGTTCATTTCATGTCGCACCGCCGGTACCAGTAGTGCCTGTTCGAGCAATAAAGGACTGAAATGCAGTAAGTCTTTCCACGTGAACCGACATTGCGGATGTGTGAGTTTCAGCACATAAAAATAGATCAGCGGGCCCAGGGCCAGCAGAAATTCCACAGGAAGCCTATCCCAGCCAGGGAGGCAGGTCTCCAGCCGAACATCAATGGCCAGTACCCGCATCATCCATAAGATCATGACGACCAGGGCCAGGGAAAGGAAGCGGTTTGCCGCACGATTGACGCTCCTGGCGAACCATAGCTGCATGGCAAAAGTCAGCCCGACAAATAGCACTCCAAAGAACGCTACATCATACAGGGTGATATGGAATGTATAGGAATTCATTTATTTCAGTCCGAAAGTCCGCATAAGTCCGGAAGTCCGAAAGATAACTACCGCTACTGCTATTCACTCCTCAAACTCTTAACAGGATTCGCTAACGCCGCTTTGATGGATTGAAAACTTATGGTCACGAATGCAATTAAGATAGCAACTATTCCGGCGACTGCCAATATCCACCAGTGAAATTCCGTCCGGTATGCGAAATCCTGCAGCCATTTGTTCATAAAATACCAGGCCAGCGGCGAGGCGATGAGCATAGATATAAATACGAGCCTTATAAAATCGATCGACAACATACCCACAATTCCCGAAACGCTTGCACCCAGCACTTTTCGGATACCGATCTCTTTGGTGCGTTGCTCAGCGGCATAAGCGGCAAGCCCAAATAAGCCAAGGCAGGCAATGAGGATAGCCAGCGTACTGAAGGATATGAACAGCGTACCGAGTTTTTGTTCCGAACGATATGCAGCATCAAAGTCCTGGTCCATAAAGGAGTAGCTGAACTGCTGATTTGGCGAAAACTGTTTCCATTTGTTTTCAATCTTCGTCACCAGGCCAGAGAGATCAGCCGTTTTTACTTTTACACTGATGGCGCCGTTATCGGGCGAATAAACCAACACCAAAGGCGATATTTTGTCTCTCAGAGACTCAAAATTAAAGTTCTTTACTACACCAATAATATGAAACTGCTGCAGCCCGTAGGAGTCGCGATAAATGAATTTGTTGAGCGGATCTTTCTGGCCAAACTTCTGAGCAAACGCTTCGTTGACAATCACGGCGGAACTATCGGATGCTAATTGTTTGGAGAAATTACGCCCGGCAACCAGTTGCAAACCCATCGTATTGACATAATCCTCGTCTACAGACCAGAATTCGGAAAGGATATCCTTTTTCACATCGATCTCCTTGTCCGGGAACAAGCCGGTTTTCATGCGATCATCGCCCGTAGGCTGGTACAGCGACATAGTGGCATTTACTACGCCGGGCATTTGCTTGATCTCTTTCTTTAACGATTCGGCCTGTTTGCCCAATATGGCGGTATTCTTGATCACCAATACCTGGTCGCGATTAAAACCAAGGTTTTTGTTGTGAATATAATTCAACTGGTTGTAGATCACTACAGTGCAAATGATCAGCATAATAGATATACCAAACTGGAACACAACCAGCGAGCTGCGCAGGAAACTGCTTTTAAACCCTGCCGATAATTTCCCTTTCAATACCTGTATCGGTTGAAAATTGGAAAGATAAAATGCGGGATACGAGCCCGCCAGGAAACCAACCACCAGCACAATTGCGATAAGCGATGGCACCAGCCACTTAAGGGACTGCAAGGTAAAGCCCAGTTGTTTACCGGCTACCTGGTTAAATAATGGCATCAGCAGCACGGCCAGCCCGACGGCAATAAATGCGGAAAGCAAGGTAACCAATGTCGATTCCGTCAGAAACTGGGCAATAAGGTTCCAGCGCGCGGAGCCCAACACTTTTCGTACGCCTACTTCCTTAGCACGGTTGGATGAACGGGCCGTGGAAAGGTTCATGAAGTTTACGCACGCTATTAATAATATTATCGCCGCGATAAAAGAGAAGATATATACATACTGAATGCTTCCACCTTTATCCAGTTCGACTTCGGCGTTTGATTTCAGGTGTATATCCAGCAAAGGCGTTAATTCTGTTCTTAAGTAATTGCCGCCTGTTGTCCATACTCCCGGCTGCACCGGCGAGTTTTTAATCTCGAGTTGCGCAATACGCGATTCCAGGCTTTTGATATTCGCGCCTGGCTTTAGCAACAGGTAATTATGTACGCCGCTGTAGCCCCACCCTTTCCAGTGGCTTTCGGGCAATGTCGAAAACGACAATAAGAAATCGTAGTTGAAGTGCGATTGCAGTGGAATGTCTTTAATAACCCCGGTAATGCGATAGAGGCTCGTATCATTTATAGTGAGTACCTGCCCTACTACATCTGTTTTTCCAAAATATTTTTGTGCGGCGCTTTCGGTAACCACGGCGGTATGCAGCTCATCCAGCGACTTTCCCGGATCGCCGAAAATCATGGGCAGGGTAAACACGTCGAACAGGCTCGATTCGGTGTAAGCCACCCGGGTTTCCTGGATGTTCGAGCTGCCCTTCCTAATATTGAACTTCGATGCCGAAACCGCAAGGCCCGGTTTATCGATAATCCGCGTCACTTTTTCGATTTCCGGGAAATTGTCTCTCAAAGCTGCTTCCAGCGGTCCTTCTGATGTGGCATATTTGCCTCCGTGCCCGTTAAGCATGGCATCGACAGTAACGCGATATATCCTATCCGCTTTGGTATTGTATTTATCATAGCTCAGCTCGTCCACAACATAAAATACAATGAGCAAGCAGGTAGCCAGGCCTATGGATAGCCCCAGCACATTAATAGCCGTAAACCCAAGGTTTTTCTTCAGGTTGCGAACGGCGGTTTTGATGTAATTTCTGAACATATAATTGCGGTTTAATTTCTCGTGAGACCACACGGGTGGTGTTTCACGATTCAATTTTACCGGCAAATAAGGTGCTCCGCTTCTCAAATTATAAGTTGAGCGCTCTTTTATCAGGTCGTTTTTGTATTCGGCGGGACTTTTCCCTGTCACCAGTTTGAAAATGCGGCTAAATGTCGCCTGGGAATTAAACCCGGATTCATAAGCAATTCCAAGCAATGTGATATGATCGTACGCAGGGTCCTGCATTTTTGCGGCTACATCGCGGATCCGGTATTCATTAATAAAATCGTTGAAGTTTTTTTTAAACGCCGTATTGATTATGCGCGAAAGTTCATGGGCAGTCAGACCGAGTTTTTGGGCAAGTGAGCCCAGGCTTAGTTCGGGGTCCTGGTAATAGCGGTTGGCTTCCATTGTTTTTTTGAGCCAGGCGCCTTTTTTTCTTAATTCGTCCGGGGCCGACGGTTTGGGAGCCGGAGGCGGCTGTAGATATACTCCGGCTTGTGGTCTTAAAAAGGCAGCTGCGGCCGTCCATATTAGAATCACAGCGAAAAAGATACAAAGGGGATAGTAAGCATGAATGCCCAATCGACTTCGGTAGCCGAAGTAATCTATGGCAGCGTACGCTATCCAGAGGCACCACAACAAGGCAGTGGCCGCCAGTAACCGGCGAAGCCAACTGAATTGAAGCAGCGAACGATCCATCAGTACAGGTGACAATCGCCGGTAGAAATTTTGAATGAGTTTATCAGACTTGTACAGATAGGTTATGATCGAAATGAAGATAAGCACTTGCAATAAGGGACTAAGCTGTTGACGGACTGCGGATACAAAAACAGCCTCTTCAAGCAATAACGGGCTAAAATGCAGCAAGTCCTTCCAATGGAATCTATATCGCGGCCGCGTTAATTTCAGCACATAAAAATAGATCAGCGGGCCCAGTGCCAGTAAAAACTCCATCGGCACCCGGTCCCAGTCGGGTAGGTAGGTTTCCAGGCGAATATCGATAGCCAACATCCGCGTAATCCATAGGATCATCACGACCAATGCGAGGGCAAGGAGCCGGTTAGCAGCGCGGTTAATGCTTTTAACGAACCATAACTGTAAGACAAAAGTCAGCCCGATAAACAGCACCCCGAAGAATGCAGCGTCATAAAGGGTAATATGGAATGTATAGGAATTCAAGTCGGTTCATTAGTTCGTTTTTTGTCCGAAAGTCCGCGTAAGTCCAAAAGTCCGAAAGATAATTACTGCTTCGGCTACTCACTCCTCAAGCTGTTAACCGGATTTGCTACCGCCGCTTTGATCGTCTGGAAACTTACCGTTACCAATGCGATCAGCAATACGAATAGTGCCGCCAGCAGGAAAATCCAGGCATTGATGTTAATCCGGTACGGATAATTTTCAAGCCATTTGTGCATGGCCCACCAGGCTGCGGGAGCTGATATCACTGCCGAGATCAAAACCAATACCCCAAAGTCAGTTGATAGCTTTTTAACAATGGTCTGCACGCTCGCGCCCAGTACTTTGCGTATGCCGATCTCTTTCTTACGACGCTCGGCGGATAAAGTAGCCAAACCAAACAATCCTATACATGAAATGAAGATGGTAAGCCCGGCGCCGAAGCTTACGATCTGCTTCCATTTGGCTTCTTTATCATATTGTTCGGCAACTTCGGCGTCTTTGAATTTGTACTGGTAAGGGATGAATGGAAAATCCGCTTTGAATTCTCTCTGTATGCGATTTAGTGCATCCGATTTGTTTTTATCGCTGATTTTAACGAAAATATTGCCCCACCCAATGTCGGGCCTCATTGTATACAGAATCGGCGGCGTTTTTTCGGTTAGCGACAAAAAGTGATAATCTTTCACGACTCCTACCACGTTGTATTTCTTCTTGCTATAGAAGAAATCGACCACCTGCCCTATCGGGTTCTTCCAGCCCGCCTGTTTCGCAAACTCTTCGTTTACCAAGACTGAATTGGTACTATCAGACACCATTGCTTTTGAGAAATTCCTGCCCTTAACGATCGGCACCTGGAATAAAGGGAGATAATCCTCGTCGATATGCTTCATATCGAACATTTGCTGCTGCGCGCCATTAATGTGCGCCATCGTCCCCCACCGGCCGCCCTGGTCGGCAGTTATGCCGAGGATATTCGGGTCTTTTAGCAATTCGGTTTTAAATACAGGTAGTTTGGCTTTATCCATTCCAAATGCGTGTATGGATACAACATTTTTATCATTATACCCCAGGTCGAAATTCATCAGGTAGCTGAACTGGGAATAGATGGTGATAGTAGAGATGATCAGGAATGTAGCTAGTGTGAATTGCAGGATCACTAACCCTTTGGATAAATAGTTTTTACCAGCGTATTGGGTGCGATTGTATAGTGATTGAACCGGATTAAATCCTGACAGCACCAATGCCGGATAGAAACCGGCCAGCAGACCTGTCAGCAGGAAAATGCCAATATAGCCGGCTACCAGTTTGAAACTGAGCAGGTAAGAAAAAGCAAGCGCCTTGTTGGCCAGCTCATTAAAGAATGGCAGCGCAGCCTCAACGAGCACGATCGACAATACAAAAGCAATAAAGCTGAGAATGAACGATTCACCCAGGAATTGCATGATCAACTGCCTCCGCTGACCGCCTACCACCTTGCGGATGCCGATCTCTTTGGCCCTTTTGAGCGAACGGGCAACAGTCAGGTTCACGAAGTTGATACAGGCTATCGCCAGGATGAACAAAGCAATACCCGAAAGGATGTAAGAATACATAGGATTACTCTGGTCCGACAAGCCATTATCGGCCGGATAGTCGGTACTGGTATGCATTGCCAACAGCGGTTGCAGGCTGAATGATCTTTTATCCTTATCCCCATATTTATCCGCATTTTCTTTGATCTGGCTTGCGGCGTCGGTAAGGTATATTTTGTTGATTTTCGCATCCAACTGTTTAATATTCGTGCCGGGTTTTATGACGAGGAATGTGTTCTCAAAGAAGTTGTTCCATTGATTATCGATTTGATTCACCTTCTTCGGCAACAGCATTTTAATCTTGATCGATGAATTTTGCGGTGATTTTTTAGTCACGGCGGTTACCTTAAACGGTTGAAATTTATCGTCCACTTTCAGATCGAGCGTTTTGCCAACGGGGTTTTCCTTACCGAAATATTTCTCGGCCACCTCTTCTGATAGAACGATAGAATGCGGATCGTCCAATACGTGCGCCGGGGTACCATATAACATCGGGAAGGTGAAAACCGAAAAGAAATTGCTGTCAACAAACAATGCATCCTGATCAAAAACCTCGTTACCTTGTTTAATGGTATAGCTGGCACCCTGTATACGCACAAAGTCCTGCACTTCCGGCAGTTGCCGTTTGAAATTCGGCCCGGGCATGTCGCCTGTGCTCGAAAACTTATGCACCTGGCCATCGGCGCTTTGGTCGTCCACTACCAAGTGGTAAATATTTGCGGCGTTTACGTTAAACCTGTCATAGCTCACCTCATCCATAGCATATAAAAAGATGAGCATGCAGCAGGCCAGGCCCACACTGAGCCCCACGATGTTGATCACTGAGAACACCTTGTTACGCCAAAGGTTCCGAAAAGCGGTTTTAAAGTAATTCCTTATCATGGTTTGTACGTTTCAAGTTGTACGTGGTACGTTTTTCTTTTTTCAATCGCTGATCACTCAGAACGAAGGCTTTTCACCGGGTTAGCAATGGCTGCTTTAATGGCATGTGAGCTAATGGTCAATAAGGCAAATGCAACCGCCACGAGCCCAGCGGCAATAAATGCCCAGGCATTAACATTTATCCGGTAACTAAATGCGGTCAGCCATTTGTTCATCATATACCAGGCTATGGGCGATGCGATTACTATCGAAATGAGCACCAGTTTCAGGAAATCGCTTGTCAATAACCTTGCGATACCCGAAACGCTTGCTCCCAGCACCTTGCGGATGCCTATTTCCTTCGTTCTTCGCTCGGCGATAGATGCTGCAAGCCCAAACAGGCCAAGACAAGCCACGAAGATCGCCAGCATTGAAAATACTGTTGCCGTGCTGGCCGTATGCTGTTCTGATTCGTACAAATTTTGAATATGCGTATCCAGGAATTCGTAATCAAAGCTTGAATTGGGAAGGTCAGCTTTGAATTTGTCCTGTACCTCCTGCATAAAGCGTGGCAGGTCGCCAGTATTATACCGGATCAATAATGTATTTAAAGGTTCTGTACGTTTATTAGTAATGTAGTAAAGGTATCCGCCGATCTCGCTCTTAAGCGTTTCATAATTGAAATCCTTCACCACACCCGAGATGATAGCACGTGGGTGCATTTCCGTAATAACATATTTACCAATAGCGTCCTGCGGCGTTTTATAACCGAGATATTTGATCACCGATTCGTTAACCAGCAAATAGCAATTGGTATCGCCAACGGCAAGGGTTTGAGGGATCGAAGTTCCGGCGAGCAGCTTCAATTGCATCGTTTTTACTATAGAGCCATCGCTCCTGCAGGTCCTCACCGGGTAACCGTCTTTATCATTCGTCAACTTGTGAATAGATTTGCCGCTTTCCATTTCTCCAGGAAGCGATTGCGATGGCGTTGCGCTTTCCACGCTGGCCATACCTTTCAAATCGTTGATGAAAGCGGGAACCTGCTGTTTATTCTGAGCGGAATTGATAGAAACAGAGACTACACCTTTGGGATTGTAGCCCAGGTCCTTGTTGCGGATATAATTGATCTGCTGCAGGATCACGATCACCGAAATGATCAGGATGACGGATGAAGCAAACTGGAATACGACCAGCGACTTACGGATAACGTCAGCAGCAGAATGTTTGAGCTTCAGCTTGTTCATCAAAACCAGCGGCGAGATGCGCGACATAGAGAACGCCGGGTAACTACCAGCCATCAAAGTCACGACGATCCACGTTATTAACAAGCTCAGTAAGATTGGCATCGAGGTCAACGCAGCTGCGTTCAATTCAATGCCGGTTATATTTTGAAAATAAGGCTGCAATACAAAGCAGGCTACATAACCTATGGTGATCGCTATAAGGGAAAGTACAGCGGTTTCAGTATAGAAAAGCACAAGCAGATGACGCCTGTCCGCTCCTAATACTTTGTTTACGCCTACTCCCCTGGCCCGTTTTTCAGATCTGGCTGTGGCAAGATTCATATAATTGACGCAGGCGATGGCCAATACCAACAGTGACAGGAACAACAGCGCTTTTACGGTGCCTATGCTCCCTATCCTTGATGAAAAGCCGGCCCTTATATCCGCGGAATAGAGATGAATATCCGTCAGCGGCTGGAATATGACCCCGACAAAAAACCTGCCTTTTTCAGGTGCATATTTATTGATCGTAAGATTGGCTTGTTTCTGAACTTGTTTGGCATCAGCGCCGGATTGCAGCTGAACATAGGTTTCATAACTGGAATTACCCCAATACACATTTTTGGCCCATGAATCCATAATATTGTAGATCATGTCGCAATCAATGGTACTGTTTTGGGGCAGATCCTGGTAAACGCCTGAAACGTGCAGCGTGTCTTCGTTCCCCACATAAATGATCTTACCAAAAGCCGATGCTTTGCCATATAATCTTTCCTTTGCCGATTCGGAAAGAACTACCGACTTCGGTTGGGCAAAAGCTGTTTGAGCATTTCCTTCCATGAATTTGATATCGAACATTTTAAAAACACCGGAATCGGCCATGTACAAGCCTTTTTCGCTAATGTTCTTATCATCTGTTCTAAGGGATACTACGGCGCCGAAATCATGCTTTAACAACCTGGTCATTGCCTTTACCTGCGGCATATCCTTCAAAAGGGTCGGCCCTGTCAACCCTGGCTGCTGCGCCCAAATCTTGTAGTTGAACTGCGCGCCGCTTTGGAGGTTGACGCGGTAAATGTCCTTCGAGTGTTTGAACATGTGGTCAAAACTCAATTCATACGACGCACACGCGAACAATGTGATACAAACGCAGATACCGATAGCCAGTCCTGCGATATTCAACGTGGCGAAAAGCTTATTGGCTGCAACGTTGCGCCAGGCGGTTTTGATGTAATTTCTTATCATGAGCTTTAGTTTATTAGTTCACCTGCCGTTGGTTAGCTAATCACAACTCACTGGTTAACTAATCACCGTAGGCAAAAACCTCTCAAACTAACCCCTTCCTGCCGCCAGGAAGAGGTTAGGGAGACACATTAATCAACTATATTATAAAACTAAATAAAGCTCCGTAATGACTGCTTATCAGATCATTATGTTTTCAACCACGGTCTGACCGTCGAGCAGTCGGATAATGCGGTGGCTGTAACGGGCATCGTGCTCAGAGTGGGTCACCATGATGATGGTTGTTCCCTGTTCGTTCAGGTCTGTAAGCAGTTCCATTACTTCATTGCCATTGCTGCTGTCGAGGTTACCTGTGGGCTCGTCGGCGAGTATCAGCTTAGGTTTGTTAACAACGGCGCGGGCAATAGCAACACGCTGCTGCTGACCGCCCGATAATTGCTGCGGGTAGTGGTTACGGCGGTGCATGATCTGCATCTTGTCTAAAACCTCTTCTACCCTTTTTACACGCTCCGAACTTGGAACGCCGGTATAGATCAACGGCAATTCCACGTTTTCAAACACAGTCAGCTCGTCGATCAGGTTAAAGCTTTGGAACACGAACCCGATGTTGTGCTTGCGCAAGTCGGCGCGTTTACGCTCGTTGAAGTGTGCTACTTCGATACCGTTGAACATGTAGCTTCCGCCGTCCGGATCGTCAAGCATGCCCAGGATGTTCAGCAATGTCGATTTACCGCAGCCCGACGGGCCCATGATCGCAACGAACTCGCCCTTGTCCACATGCATGGAAAGCTTGTTCAGTGCAATAGTTTCCACTTCTTCGGTGCGGTAGTACTTTTCTAAATCAGTAATCTTTATCATTTGTGCCTCCTAAATCCCTTTGGGATTTGATTTATTTATTTTAGTTAATAATTGTTTCTGTTCTACTTGGTTAAAACGAGTTCCTGTATGTCGCCATAGGTTTCGTAGCTTGACGTGATCACTTTGTCTCCCGGTTTCAGACCTTTGATCACTTCATAATAATCGGGGTTCATGCGGTTTAGTTGTATGTCCACACGATAAGCGGTTTTACCGTCATCGCTTACTTTGAATATCCAGTTACCGCCGGTCTGCTGGAAGAAGCCGCCTTTCGGAAGCAGTACAGCGGGCTGTTCGTCACTGAATACAAGCCTGATCTGCAATGTCTGGCCCTTTCGCAATCCGGGGGGCGTATCGCCTACAAACATCATATCCACCTTAAACTGGCCGTTGGTTACCTGCACATAAACTTTCTTAACCACCATTTTATAATTTTTGGTACCGTTCGGATCCGGATAATACGCCGTCATGCCGGGTATCACACGGGAAATATAATGGTCGTCAATAAGCGCCTGCACCTTAATACCTTCGAATCCGTCGATCTGTGCCAGGTGGTCGCCCACATTCTTGTTCTGACCAACTTCGGCATCCAGCGAGGTAAGTTGCCCGTCAATCGGAGCTTTTACGGTAAGCGCTGCTTCTTCCTGGCGCATCAGTTCAAGCGCATTCTTCATTTGCTTATACTGTTCCTGCGCTTGTTCATTCTGTACCTTCGTGAGCGCCGTGTCCTGTCTTAAAATCTCTCTGGTAAGGTTGCGTTTTTTAAGCTGGTAATTGTAATTATTCTCAGCTATTTTGAACTCCTGCAATCCGATTGCCTTCTGCGCGTATAAACCTTTATCCAGGATATACACACGTTCAGCCTCTTTGTAAGCGCTCTCCACGTCAGCCATCGCCTGCAGCTTGTTTACCGTATTCTGCTCTGCAGCGTTCTTTGATATCTGCATCTGGGTTTGCAGGTTGTATAATTGGGTTTCGTTGTTTGCCAGGTTCAGCTCCACCTGTGTGTTTGACAATTTTACGATCGGATCGCCCTTGTGCAATTTGGCGCCGTCTTCAACGTATCTCTTTTCTACGGTACCACCCTGCACCGCATCGATATATTCTGTGATCTGGGGCATAACGACACCGTTGACCGGGATGAACTCGGAAAACGGCCCTTTGGTAATTTCACTTATCGTAATACGGTCGACAGGCACATTATACTTGCTTTTGCCTGTTACTTGCGGAATTACAAAAATCACCAAAAATGCAATGAAGGCTGTGATGCCCGCGATGATCATGATGCGTTTACTATTCCACGTCTTTTTTTCAATTTTTCTATCCACGGTATAAATTATATTTTGCTATTGTTTACAAAAAGATATGCCACAAATTAAAATACTGTTTTTCAGTACATTAGTGTCATATTACACATTCAAAGCGTACGCTTCTGTTACAGCAAGTGTCCGCTTATGATACAACGGGGCCGCTGCGGGCTGTGGCTTAAAGGTCGTAGTTCATCGTTCATAGTTAGGTCTTTATGCCAATTTACGATCAAAAGGTTTTAATTACACCATTTTAGCATAAAAATTGATGTTATCGCGCAGTTCATTGTTAACTTTATCACATTTTGCAATAATATAGCGACTGTGATTTTACCGCTTGTTTTGCGATGAACCATTAAATGATCAAGCAAATATGATATTAAGAAAGTCGACCGTCCTGGTTGTTGACGATGATGTAGACGTTTTGACCGCCGTGAAGCTTTTGCTGAAAACAGAAGCCCAGGAAGTGATAACCGAAAAAAACCCCGAGAACCTGAACTGGCTGCTGCAGCGCAACCAGGTCGACCTGGTTTTGCTGGACATGAATTTTAACAGCGCCATCAATACGGGGAACGAGGGTATTTACTGGCTGCGCAAAATAAAAGAATGGAAACCGAACGTGTGCGTGATCATGATAACTGCTTATGGCGATATCGACCTGGCGGTACGGTCGCTGAAGGAAGGCGCGAATGATTTTATTGTTAAACCCTGGCATAACGAGAAACTGATTGCCACCATTAAAGAGTTGCTGGATAAACAGGAAGGGGTAAAACCGGCGCGGGCCTCGGTGAAAGCTGCGGGCAGTACGTCGATCCTTGGCGAATCGGAGGCCATGCAGGATATTTTTCATAAAGTAAATAAAATAGCCCCTACCGATGCCAATATCCTGATATTAGGCGAGAACGGCACGGGCAAGGACCTGATGGCGAAAGCCATACACGAACGCTCGCTACGCGCCGATAAACCGTTCGTAAAAGTCGATGTGGGGGCCCTTACCGATACTTTGTTCGAAAGTGAACTGTTCGGCCACAAAAAGGGCGCATTTACCGATGCCCGCGAGGACCGCTCCGGCCGTTTCGAAGAGGCGCAGGGCGGAACGCTGTTTTTGGACGAAATTGGTAACATTTCTTTACAGCAGCAGGCCAAGCTGCTTACGGTGCTGCAAAACCGGCAGGTGACGAGGCTGGGCACCAACAAACCAATCGATATAGATATACGGCTGATCTGCGCTACCAATGTTCCGCTACAGGAACTGGCCAACGAGAACCGTTTTCGCAAGGATTTGATCTACCGGATCAATACGGTCGAGATCAATATGCCGCCATTGCGCAAGCGAAGCGAAGACATTGTACTGCTGGCCAAACACTTTATAAAAATGTATACCGATAAATACCTGAAGCCAGCCATGGACCTGGATAGCACCGCGATACAAAAATTACGATCGTATAATTATCCCGGCAACGTACGCGAACTTCAATATACCATTGAAAGGGCGGTGATCATGGCTGACAGTAACACACTGAAAGCAGACGACCTGATCTTCTCCATCCTGGAATCACCAGCCGAAACCAATGAGGACGAAGACAACGTTCCGCTGAGCACCATGGAGAAGAACGCCATCCTGCGCGTTATTGAAAAAAACAATGGCAATATTACCCGCGCTGCTAAGGAATTGGGCCTGACGCGCACCGCACTATACCGCAGACTGAGCAAATATGATATTTAAGCGATATGAATGGCGGCTGCTGCTGCGGGTGCTGATCCTGTTTATCACCCTTACCATTACCTCCGTACTGGCGGTGAGCGGGCCGAGCTACTATATTTATATGGTGATCACGTGCCCGCTGCTGGTTTACGAACTGATCGAGATGATACGATTCCAGAAAAAGGCGCAGGACGAGGTGAGCCAGTTTGTCGAATCTATCCACTACCGCGATTTTTCGCGGCATTTTGACGTAAGACGCGCCCCGTCTGAACTTAAACCTTTAAGGAAAGGATTTAACGAGATCAACAGCACCTTTAAGATCATCAGCCGCGAACGCGAAACACAATACCAATACCTGCAAAAGATACTCGAACTGGTAGATACCGGTATTATATCGTACGATAATGAGACCGGCGAAACCGGCTGGCTGAACGAGGCTTTTAAAAAAATAATGGGTATACCTTACCTCAAAACCATTCATTCGCTTGAAAAACGGGAAGAGGATCTATACAAGGAAATAACCCGGCTTAAACCAGGCGAAAGCAAGGTGATCACGATAACGCGCAACCAGCAACTGGTAAAAATACTCATATCGGCTAGCCTGCTGCGAAGCGAGGAAGGCGTATCCAAGCTGGTTGCTTTCCAGAACGTCAGCGAAGCGCTGGACGAAACCGAATCCAAGGCCTGGCAAAAGCTGCTTAACGTAATGACGCACGAGATCATGAACTCCGTGGCGCCTATTTCTTCGCTGGCCGATACGCTGAAAAATCGTCTGCAAAGCCCCGAAATGGTCGGCGCGATGAACGGGCAGTTGGAGGACCTTGAGCTTGGCATCGACACCATTAAGCGCCGGAGCGAGGGCCTGCTTAAATTTACCGAAAGCTACCGCAACCTGAACAAGATCACCAAACTGGACCTGAAAAAGATACTGGTGCGTGACCTGTTCGAAAACCTGAACAGCCTGATGCAGCCGACATTAGAGAAAAAGCATATCGAACTGGAAATCGTATTGCGTGATCCCGCCCTGGCCATCGAGGCCGACCTGAACCTGATCGAGCAAGTAATGATCAACCTGGTCGTCAATGCCATTGAGGCGGTAAAAGACCGGGAAAGTCCGCGGATAACGCTTTCGGCCGAAGTGCAATCTAACAACCGGGCCATCATAAAGATAGCTGACAATGGCATCGGCATGCCACCCGAACTGCTTGATAAGATATTTATCCCATTCTTCAGTACGCGTAAGACGGGCAGCGGCATCGGCCTGAGCTTGTGCAAGCAGATCATGCTGCTGCATAAGGGTAATATCCAGGTACAAAGTGTAGAAGGCGTTGGGTCGGGCTTCCTGCTGCAATTCGCCGGTTAACAGTCCAAACCCATGCAAATCTTTTGGCAAAAATTAGAATTCTTGCAAGCGCACGATAATGTCGTGAAAAACAAACACCAGAACAAAAAGAATAAACAGATGGATAATGATCAGCATCCAGGTACCGGTATTGGAGCCAAAAATTTCGTTTAGGACGAAAGGGTGCTGCTTCCTGTTCATTGTATGTAAGACGTTCGGGTATTGCAAACGTGAAATTAATTAAAGATAAAGTTACGCAGGAACATTAAAAAAGCGGCCCGAAAGCCGCTTTTTTATTTATACCGGTTTCTCTATATAGTCGTCGTCGTATCCCCTCTTATCAATCCGAGTATAAATGCAATAGCAGCAATTACCAGCAAGGCGTAGATTAAACCGCCTGCTGAATATGCAAAAACACCTATCGCCCATCCGATTACCATGATGACTGCGATGATATACAATAATGATCTCATAACAATTGTTTTTAATAGTTCGACAACCAAACTATTCACAAAACCATGCCAAAAGATATTACAGCTAACACTAGTATATTTATTGTTCTAAAAGGTAGACAGAAGTGTTCAGGAGGGATGCCATGGCGAAATCCGGCCGGACAAGAGGGAAATGCAAACATTGCATAATTTATTTATTTAAAACAAAAATGTTTTTCTTATTTTGGTGACTTTTAACCATTTATTCACCTTAATCTAATCTTATTGACATGAAAAAAATCTTGCTAATCTTGCTGGCGTTCATCCTGTCAGCAACATTCTGCTGCGCCCAAACGGGAAACAACCAGGTCGGTGTGGGCGTTGAGACCAATTTGCTATTATCCAATGGCTACAGCGACATTTACCATCCTGGCATCGGCGGAAACTTAAAAGGTTTGTATGGCATTGGCGACGCCAGCCAATTGACACTTACCGCCGGCTACAATTCATTCGGCGGTAAATCAAGCTCCCAATTCGGCGACCAGACGTTGAGCCTGATCCCGGTGCAGGCAGGTTACCGCTATAATCTCAAATCGGGTTTGTATGGCGAAGGACAGGCCGGCGTAGGTATACTTACAACAAAAGTTACCGGGTTTTCTTTCTCTCAAACCAATTTTGCGGCGGCTATCGGGGTTGGTTATACCATCAATGGATTTGATGCCAGTATACGGTATTACACGGAATTTGATGTTATCAGCACTTTTGCCGTTCGCATAGCGTATAATTTTTCGCTGGGAGGCAAAAAATAGCGACCACTTTCGGATCCGCGCAGGGCTCCGGTACGGGACCCTGCGTATTTTTAAAGTTTGTGTCTTCACTTAAGCAGACTTTGCGACCGCCGTCACATCACCATCTTCACCCTAATCTGCCCGTCAGATAATGTACGGATTACCAACTTGTCCGGCGTGGGATAAATAGCTTGTATATTCAGATCCTGTATGGTCACATCCGAGCGGATGCCATTGCCCATATCGCGGCTCAATTGTTTTTGCAGGTCGGCCTTGTTATCGGCTATCATTTTCTTGAAATTGTATGTGGCCCGCTGACGGATCATTCCGGTGATCTTTCCATTCAACAACCATTTAGCCGTTTTCAATATCCAGGCCTGGGTTTGCAGATCAAAAGTCAGGTCGGGGAAAGTAAGCTGGTAAGTTGCCGGGTCGTAAGTAGGCGTACCCACAAGATAAATTGTCCCGGCGTTGGTGCCGCCAAAATCAACTTGCAGAACGATCTGTTTGCCAAGTCCCCATATCCTGGTATTATTCACCACAAAGTGCTTACCTGCTACATCAGCGCTCTGGCCTGCCACCTGCTGGTTCACCATCTTTGTCAGGTGGTCGTAGTTTTCTACCAGGTCGAGATAGACGTTAAAGCCCTTCGACGGCGTATAAGGCGACAAGTTAGGCAGCGGCTTGACCGGCTGCGGATTGCTCACCGTAGTAAACACAGGCCGGGCCGACAAGCCTACCGAAAAAGTAAGCTGCGTGCCGTTCAGGCTGAAATTGCTCAACTGAACCGACTCGGGATTAATAGAAACGTAGCCGAAGTCGCCGGCCTTGCTTTCCGCTGCCAGGTTCTGCCATATTTGCTGCACTACCGGCTTAATGTTGTAGGCCGCTATTCGTGAATCAACCTGTTTGCCCAGGTCGTTCAAAGGGCCGGTAATGTATTGTATCAGGCGGTCCGTTACGTCGATCGCACCCATCACCACATTACAGCGGTCCAGCGGCTTTGGCGCCGGGTAAAGCATGGTTTTCGATTTGAGATGATAATCGGGCGTTACGTTAATCGTCGACTGGTAGGATATTTGCATTCTGCGCGGCGGCTCATCGCCCCAGCCGCACTGCGCCGAAATAACAGGCACGACAGGCGATGGCCCCGACCCGAACAGTGTTGCACATTTTGCGCAATAGGAAACGGAAAAGCCGTAGCTGCCGACGAAGCTCAGATTCACCACGTTATTACTGCCTGTTATGGCAAAGGGCGTCCGGGTGAAGACGTATTGATATCTTAAGCCTTCGCAGGGCTGCTGGTTGTCGGAATACTTGTAGGGCACCGAGTTCTCGGCCTGCACAAAATAACTTTTCAGGTCGACAGTTACCGGCACATCAATATTGGAAACCGGTTGCACTATTTTGGGGACATCAACATTCGCCGCTGTCGGCGCAAGTAGTTTTTTAGTTGCGCATGAATAAAACAGTAAAGGCAAGGCTGATACAGCAAAAAACCAAAGGGATCTTAGTTTCATAAGGGGATAAACAGGGTAAAAATAGCAATTGCGCTAAAGATTTACGAAGTTTTGAAAACTTCGTAAATCTAAAAATAACCTGGCTGATCTATTACATTTTTAAAACTATTCCCCGAAAATTCAGTTAAGCAGGTTATGGACACGAACAGGTTATCACAAAACATCACGACGGCCTTAAATCAGCAAATGACCAATGAGGCGCACAACGCACAAATTTACCTGGCTTATGCAGCCTGGGCCGACGCTGAGGGTTATGAAGGCATAGCCAACTTTCTTTTCAGGCATGCCAATGAGGAGCGCAATCATATGATGAAATTCCTGGAATACATTCTCAAACGCGGTGGAAAGGTAAAGGTAAGCGCTATCCCCGACCCTGGTCCGGACCCTACCGGCGTGAACGATTGTTTTGAGCGGATATTTAAATCGGAAGTGGAGAACACGGCTAATATTTACAACCTTGTAAATATGTGCATGGAAGAAAAAGATTGGGCAACGTGGAATTTTATGCAATGGTTTGTAAAGGAACAAACGGAAGAGGAAACACTGGCGCTCGATCTGCTTTCTAAGATTAAAGTTGCAGGGGGCAAAAATGCCGGTCCGGATGCATTGTATGCATTGGATAACGACCTGGCAAAAACACCGGATGATGCACGATTAGCACAGGATGTTTCGGTGGAGCAACCCTGATCCGATTTTGACACATAATTAACTTTTCATTTTCTATCACTGCTTTTATAAAGCGATGAAGAAGATTTTTGCCATATCGGGCAGCCTGCGGGCAGGATCGTCCAATCATACTATTCTTGAGTTTTTAGGCAGATTGGTGCCAAATGGCATCAACTATTCGATCTACGACGGGCTAAGCACTATTCCCGCTTTCGACCCCGGATTAGATAATACGCCGGAACCAGTCGTACAGTTCCTTCAAAAAATTGCGCGTGCGGATGCCATAATTATTTGCACGCCCGAATATGCTTTCGGCGTACCCGGCGCTTTAAAAAACGCCCTCGACTGGACGGTTTCAAGCGGATCATTTTCGGGTAAACCTGTAGCGCTTATCACCGCCTCAACAAGCGGGGAAAATGCGCACGAGGCAATGATTAAGATATTAGGAGCCCTGGATGCGAAGTTATCTCCCGAAACTACTTTGCTAATCTCTTTTATCCGGACCAAAATTATTAACGGTAATATTATTGAAAACGAAACCAAAGAAATATTACAAAAGGTCTTAACACATCTGTTAGCCTCCGGTTGATTACCCCCCCGGAACACACGTCCAGTTACTATAACTTAATAGCAGCCCCTGCCAATTTGACAATATCCTGACCTTTGGAACGCGCCTTGATGAAAGTTGTCTGAATCAGAATCCACAGGATTATTAAATTTTTAGAATGCTAAGCAACCTGATTTTGTTAATTCTGCAAATTCCGATTCTGACAATTTATCAATCCCAAAAAACAATTATAGATTATGCAAGAAAAAGGAACGATCTCGATACATACCGAGAACATTTTCCCGATCATTAAAAAATTTTTATACTCTGACCATGAGATATTCCTGCGCGAGCTGGTATCCAACGCGGTAGATGCTACGCAAAAGCTGAAACGTTTGAGCTCGCTGGGCCAGGTAAAAGGCGACATTGGCGACCTGCGGGTGGAAGTGGCTTTCGACGAAAAGAAGAAGACCATCACGATTTCGGACAACGGTATCGGCATGACCGCCGAAGAGATCAAGAAGTACATCAACCAGATCGCTTTCTCTGGTGCCGAGGAATTCATGGAGAAATTTAAGGAAGCCAAGGATGCCAACGAGATTATCGGCCGTTTCGGTTTAGGTTTCTATTCGGCATTTATGGTGGCCGACCGGGTAGAAATAGAAAGCTTATCGTACCAGGATGGCGCTGAGCCGGCACACTGGACGTGCGACGGCAGTACTGAGTTTGAGCTAACGGAAGGCAGCCTGACCGAACGCGGCACAGAGATTACGCTCCACGTTAACAAAGACAACGAGGAATTTTTGAGCAAATATCGCCTGCAGGAAATATTGGACAAATACTGCCGTTTTCTGCCTATCCCAATCATTTTTGGTACCAAAACCGAGGAAGAACCGGACGGCGAGGACGAAGAGGGTAAACCAAAATACAAATCGGTTGAAGTACCTAATATAATAAATGACACCACCCCGATCTGGACCAAATCGCCGAACGACCTGAAGGACGAAGACTACCTGGATTTTTACAAGCAGCTTTATCCGTTCTCAGAGGATCCGCTGTTCTGGATACACCTGAACGTGGATTATCCGTTTAACCTGACTGGGGTTCTCTATTTCCCGAAAGTGAAGAACGACTTCGATTTCCAGCGGAATAAGATCAAACTGTTTTCACGCCAGGTATTTATTACCGATGAGGTGAAAGATATTGTACCAGAGTTCCTGATGCTGCTGCACGGTGTTATCGATTCGCCGGATATCCCCCTGAACGTATCGCGCAGCTTCCTGCAAGCCGACAGCAACGTGAAGAAGATCAATACTTACATCACCAAAAAAGTTGCTGATAAATTGTCAGACCTCTTTAAGAGCGATCGCGAGTCGTTCGGGCAAAAATGGCCGGATATTGGCTTGTTCGTCAAATATGGTATGGTAAGCGACGAGAAATTTTACGAAAAGGCCAAAGATTTCGCCTTGCTGACTAACACCGAAAAGAAAAATTTTACGCTCGAAGAATACAAAGAAAAGGTTGCTCCTATCCAAACCGACAAAGACGGCCGGGTGGTGTACCTGTATACCAACGACCCTGAAAAGCAGGACGCGTTTATCCAGTCGGCCAACAAAAAAGGCTATGATGTATTGCTGATGAATTCGCCTATCGACAATCATTTCATCAGTGCTTTGGAACAAAAGCTGGATAAAACCGCGCTGAAGCGTGTGGATTCGGATGTAGCCGACAAACTCATCAAAAAAGACGATGCCCCCGAACACGTGCTAACGGAAGAACAATCGGCCAAAGTGAAAGAGATATTCGAAAAAGCAATCAACAAGCCCGCTTATAAGATCGAACTCGAGAGCCTGAACCCTGATGAACTGCCGGTAACGGTTACGATGGACGAGTTTATGCGCCGTATGAAAGAAATGGCGGCCATGGGCGGTGGAATGGGTTTCTATGGCAGCATGCCCGACAATTACAAGGTAGTGATCAATGCCAACCACAAGCTGGTGAGCAAAATATTGGAGCAGGAAAGCCCTGACAGCCAAACACAACTAGCTAAACAGGCGTTCGACCTGGCCTTGCTTTCGCAGGGATTGTTAACCGGACCGGAATTGACGGAGTTTGTCAACAGGAGTGTCAGCCTGATTTAAGTAAACCGTCTTATTAACAGCAAAATACAGCGGCGGATTCAAACCCGCCGCTTTTTTTATTGTATTAAGTTTAGGTAATTTTATGGAATAGTTTGTCGTTTTTCATCTAAAGTGTAATATGAAAGCTTTGAGAAAGATCGGGGTCATGGCATTGATAGTCTGCGCCGTGGCCAACGCGTTAAATGCGCAAAATCGCGAGGATAAAAAAGCGGCAAAGCGCGCCGCTATCAAAAGCGCCGTGGAAGCCAAAAAATACACTTTTATCGCCGACTACATGTTACCTCAGCGACGGGGCGCGATACCACTTACCGAAACGTATTACGAGGTTCGGGTTACTCCTGATAGCGTTATTTCATTTTTGCCTTATTACGGCCAGGCCTATTTTGACGTGCCTTATAATCCTACCGACGGCGGTGTAAAATTTACTTCAACTAAATTTGACTATTCCGTTAAGCAGAAAAAGAAAGGAGGCTGGCAAATAATCGTCGATCCGAAAGACGTGAAATACCTGCAGCGTATGGTTATCGATATTTCTACCGATGGCTATGCTTCAGTGTCGGTAACCAGCACCAATCGTGATTTTATATCATATAACGGCTACCTGAAGGAATAACGGCAGTGTACCTTTTCGGGTACAATATTATCTCCGCCGCACCCCGTTTTGAACAGGTTCCTGCGATAATTTGTCGTGGTATAGTCTTTGTTTTTGACTGTATGGTCTATATTAAATGATACTACCATGAAAGTCCTAAGTAATCTGTTTGTATTTGCCCTTGTTTTATGGGGAGCAAATACAGTAATGGCCCAGTCGTCGTTAAAGGACGATAAGGCCGACAAAGCTAAAGAAGTGAAAAGTTTGATCAACGGCGGGAGATACACTTTTGAAGCGACCAGGGAAATGGAAAAGAAAGGCGGAAGCATGTCCATGCGGCCGGGCGACCTTGATATCTCGAAGGACACCCTAATTGCGTATTTGCCCGATGCCGGAAAGGCTCCCGGAACCCCCGACAGACCTCGCGATGCGGGCATTACCTGCGTACACTATAGTTACCATATGACCCAGGGAGCTAACGGCAAATATGCCGTTTCTATAAAACCTGAGGAAAAATATGCCAGGGACGTACGCAAGATCAAAGAAATAACCATGTATATCAACAAGGAAGGTTATGCCGATGTAACGGTACATACGACGAATCACGGCAGAATGAGGTTTCACGGTTATATTAAGGAGCACGAAGCCAACTTCCCGCCGGTTAACCGCGTAGCGATGAGATAACTTTTGCGCGAACAGGGCTGAAGATTAATCATTCAACGCTCCCGCACTATGCTTCAGCCCTTTTCCTGCTGTTACCAGCGATATGTGACCCCAGTCAAATTGTAAAATGACGTCACACATTTACCTTCCTGAAAAACCAACCGATATTTGAGCTGTTGATCGTATAAATTTTGACTTTATGCTGCGTATTGAAGTTTCTCCTGATGGCCCATCCCACCTAACGTTTTCCGGACTCGAAAAATATAATATCCCCGCGCCTAATGATGGCTTTGATTCCGAGATCAATGGCCGCGTTGTGCTTCAATTTGAAGACGAGCAGGACGCGGTTGATTACTCAAACAGGCTCGACAAATATGCCGAATCGCTGTCCGCCCAAAATCTGCCGGAATACCTGATCGTCAGGGACATAATTCATGCCATCAGTGATGACGAATTTGTCCGGGCCTATATTCAAAGCTAATCTTCAGAACTAAGCTTCGACGATGATGCCCGCGAACGTTAATCCTCCGCCGAAACCCAGCATCAATATTTTTTGCCCGGGTTTTATTTTTCCTTCTTTCATGGCAATGCTCCACGACAACGGTATAGAAGCCGAAGAAGTATTACCATAATATTCTATACTGCTAAGCATTTTTTCCATGGGGCAGCCGATTTCGCCGGCAACACCTTCGATAATGCGCATGTTGGCACTATGCAGGATGACCCAGTCCAGGTCGTTCAACTGCATGTTGTTTTTAGCGAGGAGCTCGCGTATTTTGGCGCTTACGGTTTGAATCGCCCACTTAAATACTACTTTGCCGTTTTGATGAATTTTGCCGTTGGCTTCAATATATTCGCCATTAATAATCTTGTTGCTGCTCTGTGAAAGGTAAAGATCCTTGCCGTGGCTGCCGTCGGCGCCGGTTACCGCATTAAACAGTTTAGACCTGTCCGAGGGTTCGACCAAGGCCACACCTGCGCCGTCGCCGAAGAGAATACAGGACGTCCGGTCGGTATAATCTGTAAATTTAGACAGTGTTTCCGCGCCGAAAACAAGTATCTTTTTATGAGTGCCCGAAGCGATCAGACCTTTGGCGAGAACGAGCCCATATACAAAACCAGCACAGGCAGCCATAATGTCCAGGCATCCTGCATTTTGTATCCCCAAGCCATTTTGTATCTGGCTGGCGGTGCTGGGCATTACCTGGTCGGCGGTTGTGGTGCTTACGATAATAAAATCTACGTCATCGAGTGCGACGTTATTATCAGCCGCCAAATTTTTGGCCGCCTGGATGCAAAGGTCGCTGGTAAACTGGTCGTCCGCTGCGAATCTGCGCTCCCGTATTCCCGTTCGCGTCACTATCCATTCGTCATTCGTATCGATTATGCTTTCAAAATATGCGTTGGTGATCCTTTTCTCGGGGGCATACACGCTGATAGCGGTAATTTTTGAGTTCATCTATCCGGAATTAAACAATCGTGAATAGCCCAAAGATAGCAAGTGTTTCGTTTCATTTGCAAAACGCACAAAAAATGCGCGACGCATTAAATAAAATGGTTGAATCTACGGGCCCAACAATGATCCACCGTTACAATTGGGCATCCACAACCAACCACTCGCTTATTCACTATTCACTGTTGGCTATTGACTATTCACTATTGACTATTCACTTTTCACCATTCACTACAACAAACAATTCGCTATCAACCCCGTCCAGCCCGTTTGGTGCGAGGCGCCCGCACCGCGGCCGTTATCGCCGTCAAAATATTCGAAGAAGAGGATATAATCCTTAAAGTGTTCATCGTTTTGCAGCTTCTCATAGTCGCCGTAAACAGCTCGCCTGCCTTGCTCGTCGCGCAGGAATATTTTCATCAGCCTGTAATACAAATCGTCGGCTATTTCCTTCAGGTTCATAAACTTACCCGAACGGGTGGGGAACTCTATTTTGTAGTTATCACCATAATAGTGGTAAAAACGGTGCAGGCTTTCGATGATCAGGTAGTTTATAGGCATCCATACCGGCCCCCGCCAGTTACTATTGCCGCCGAACAGGCCGCTATCGCTTTCAGCTGGCGTGTATTTGATACTGAATTGGTGCCCGTCGACGGTTACCTGGTAAGGATGATCCAGGTGATATTTGGATAGAGCCCTTATGCCATACGGACTTAAAAACTCATCCTCATCAAGCATATACTTTAGCAGGCTTTTCATCCTGAAGCCCCTAAGCAGGCTGACAAGGTGCTTGCCCTGTTCGTTCTTTTCGTTCCAGCGCGATACCAGCGAAGCCAGGTCGGGCCGATTGTCGGTAAACCACTTCATCCGATCCCTGAATATCGGGTTCTCTGTAATGTCGGTGTCGTCCAGTACAACTGTAGCAAACAAAGGTATAAGTCCTACAACGCTTCTGAACCTCATTGTTTGTATGCTGTTGTCAGACGACCTCAACTGATCGTAAAAAAAGCCGTCTTCCTCATCCCAAAGGCCGACGTTGTTGGGTCCCAGGGCCGACATGGCCCCGACAATATAAATAAAGTGTTCAAAGAACTTGGATGCGATGTCCGCGTAAGATGCGTCGTGGTTGGTCAGTTCAGCCGCAATATGCATCAGGTTTAGCGAATACATCGCCATCCAACTGGTGCCATCGGCCTGTTCCAGTTCCTGTCCGTCAGGAAGCTGAACATTACGGTCAAAAACCCCAATGTTATCGAGACCCAAAAAACCGCCTTCGAAAATATTGTTGCCCTGCGCGTCTTTGCGATTTACCCACCAGGTAAAATTGAGCATCAGTTTATGAAACACGCGCGCCAGGAAACCGAAATCGCCTTTGCCCCCGTTTTCTTCCTTTTCCCGCTTGTACAGCATCCAGGTTATCTTAGCCAGTACAGGCGGATTGGCGTCGTTAAAATCCCATTCATAAGCCGGAATGGCACCGTTGGGATGCATATACCAATCGCGCGTAAGCAGCAGCACCTGTCTTTTGGCGAAAGCCATATCAACGCTGGCCAGCGGTAGGCAGTGGAAAGCCAGGTCCCAGGCCGCAAACCAGGGGTACTCCCATTTATCGGGCATAGAGATAATATCCCGATTGTTCAGATGCATCCACTTAGAATTACGGCCGTCCATCCTCTGAGCAGGAGGCGCAGGCTGGGCAGGGTCACCCAGTAGCCATTCGTGTACATCATAATGATAAAACTGCTTGTTCCATAACATACCGGCAAATGCCTGGCGCTGTATCATTTTGTGATCGCTGTCGGGGGCTTGGGATTGAAGATCGTTGTAAAATTGGTCGGACTCATTCTGCCTGGTTCCGAATATTTCATCAAAATCACCAAAATCTCTTTGCGCATCTTGCGAAAGCTGCATTCGAAGTACGACGCTTTGGCCTGCCGGCACATTAATATCATAATTGGCGGCGGCCTTTGTTCCTGTCAGCTTCGGATTAACGCTGGGGGTTCCGTGTACCAGGCGATCGTTTATACCGTCTTTTGGATATAATTTCCCATCGTCATAATTGTAAAGACGCCTGGCATTGGTTTCGTTCTCGCAGAACAGAAAGGGCGGGCTGCCCTCGGCATGAAACCAGAACTGGCCGAGCTTGTGATGGAAAATATCGATTATCCCCTTCATGCCGTCCGACATACCCGGTTTGTAGTCGTCGTGCCCCCAGGCCCAGGTATTACGGAACCATATCGTCGGCAATACGTTCAACGAAGCATCGTCCGCACCGCGATTGCACACCGTTATTTTGATCAGGATATCCGTGGGGCTATTCTTTGCATATTCGACAAATACGTCGAAATATTTATCATCGTTAAATATACCTGTATCGATCAGCTCAAACTCACGCTCTGTCCGCGAACGGCGCTTATTTTCTTCTAAAAGCCATTTATACGGATATTCCTGCTGGGGGTATTTGTACAGCATTTTCATGTACGAATGCGTAGGTGTGCTGTCCAAATAATAATACAGTTCCTTCACGTCTTCGCCGTGGTTGCCTTCGGGATTGCTTAGTCCGAAGTAGCGTTCCTTGATAATAGGATCCTTTTTATTCCATAAGGCAACCGCAAAACACAGATACTGCTGGTCGTCGCATATGCCCGCAATACCTTCCTCGCTCCAGCGGTAGGCTTTGCTTCGTGCCATATCGTGGGTGCTGTAATTCCAGGCATCGCCGTTTGCACTGTAATCCTCACGAACGGTGCCCCACTGCCTGTCGCTTATATAGGGCCCCCACTCCTTCCAGGCGTTGTCCTGTAAACGTGTTTGTTCAGCATTCATTGGCTGTTGTAATGTTGTAATGTTTGAAGATCGTAAGGTTGCCGGCGGCACATATTTTTATTTACGCAAGGTTAACGTCTCACCTTCCAACATTCAAACTAAACGCTCCACGCATTCATCAAAAATCTTAACCAGTTGCCATGCATCAGGTTTTCAATATCTTCCTTCGAATATCCCCTTTTTTGTAATAACGACGGAACCTTTTGCAGATCGGCGATGGTTTCCACGTCGTACGGGCATTGCTCGCGGCCAAAAGCGCCATCCAGGTCCGAGCCGATGCCGATATGCAGCGCATTCCCCGCGATCTGGCAAATATGATCGATATGGTCGAGCATCACCTCCAGGTTGCAATTCATTTCTTTCGGAGTCGATTTGAATCTAATCCACCCAGGCACCATCATCCAGGCGTCCAGCGCAGCGCCTATTACCGCCCCCCTGTTTATTAGTTCTTTTATTTGGTCGTCGCTATACTGCCGGTTGTGGTTCACCAAAGCGCGACAGTTGTTATGACTGGCCCAAATATGCCCCTTAAAATTATCCAAAGCCTGCCAAAAGGCGTCGTCACACAAATGCGTGGCATCCAATATCATATTCAGCCGCTCGATCTCTTTAAGCAGATCAAGTCCCGGCCGGCCCATCTTTCCCGTTGAATCAGTTCCGTTTGCATATCGGCCCGGCCCGTAGTGCGCAGGTCCTATTGCCCGCAAACCGCACAGGTAAGCCCTTTCCAAATGTTTTATGGTGACGATAGAATCGGCCCCCTCGAGGCTGAGGATGTAACCGATGGGCCTGACCTCACCTGTTTCCGGCTGCCAAAGAGCGAGATGTTTTTCCAGGCCATTCAGATCGGTGATCTGAACCATCTCACCGTCCTCTTCCATGGCTTTATACCAGGCCAGTTGCCCCTGGGTTTGCGCCCAGGCCTGCTCGGGTGAGTGCCATCCGGGCAACGGATTATCGGGCGCAACGTAACGGCCTATCTGCGTGGCTACCACCAACCCAACCTTTCCGCGTCTTAGTTCAGGCAGCGATACCACCGCGTTTCCCCGATCGGGCTTGTCAGTCATACCTTTTTCACGGGCGTTTATTTCTGAAACGGGCCTCCGCAAATCGCGGTTCCATTCCAGTGCGTTCATACTCAGGTCAAGATGTGCGTCGATTGTAAACATTTTTTTTGATTAAGTTAGATTAAGTTGATTCGGTGAGTGGTTGTCAAATTAACTTAATCAACCATTCAACTCAACCAACTAAATATTGATCTTCCTATCCCGGGCGATATTTTTCCATTCGCCGCTGATCTTATGGTTTTCAATAGTAATTGCTCTTTCGTAAAGCGCTATCGTCGGGCAAACGTGGTAAGGCATGCCATAAAGCACATCGCCGACTTTATATTGATGCCCTTCGCCGGCTTCGCACACCAGGTGCTCTTCACTTTGACTGACCATCTTTAATTCCGGCGCATTGATGAACCAAATCCGTTTGCCCAGTTCATTTTCCGCCGATACGGATTTATGACCAACGTCGAGGCAAACCTTTGTCTTATCAGGCAGGGATATCACTCTCGAAATAACCAGTGCCGCAGGCAAAAATGGCTGTTCGGCACAAATTAAACTATAACCGCGATCCCAGTAAATAAAGGTTCCGGGGCTGCACTCAATTTTTTCTCTTTTGGCATGGATGGGAAACGTAGGCGACCCTCCTGCCACAATAATTGGTTCAGGTAAATTCTTTGCCACGATTTCCCGCTGTAATTGCGCAACGGGCTCATAAGCCAGGTTACAGGCAATCGTCCTTGCTTGCAGATCGGCCTCGTGCAAATGCCCGTCGTATGCATGAAGGCCGATCAACTTTATCCCGTCTAACGACTGGCAATCGATATATAATTGCAGCGCGTCCCCGGGGATGATGCCGGTACGATTCTGGCCGACGTTCAGGTCGATATAAACATCGATTTGCAATCTATTTTGTACAGCTGTTTCCGAAATGTTCGTGGCAGATGTGATATTATCAACCAAACAGGAATAAGCCGTGGCAGGATATTTTTTAACCAGTTTTATAAAGCGTTCCAACTTTGGTCCGGCCGGCTGGTAGGCCAGCAGGGCATCCGGCACCTTACACATTCCCAGCATTTCGGACTCAGCAATGGTTGCACATTTAAATTTGGTAATCCCGGCATCCAGCATCAACTGAACGGCCTCCATGCACTTATTGGTTTTTACGTGGGGCCGTAAGCGGGATATATCGTCGATCATCCCGGTTAACAGCCTGATGTTTTCTTTAACTCTTTCCGGGTAGATTACTAAAGCAGGTGAGTCGAGACTCTCAACATCACTGATAGAATACCAATCGTTGTGATCCATTTTCTTTCGGACTTATGCGGACTTTCGGACCTTCCGACTAAGCTAACTCAAACAGCGCTTCTATTTCCACGGGAATATTACCCGGTAACGAACCCATGCCAACAGCACTGCGAACGCCGACTCCATTTTCTTCGCCCCATACTTTGGCAAACAATTCACTGCATCCATTAATGATAAAAGGATGTTGTTCAAAATCCGGGGTGCAATTTACCATGCCCAGCACTTTGATTACGCGTTTTACCCTATCCAGGCTGCCCAGGTTTGCTTTGATCGTTGCCAAAATAGCCAAACCAACCTGTCTTGCAGCCAACTTGCCGTCTTCGGGTTCTACGGCGTCGCCGATGCGGCCGACGATAAGCGTACCGTCCTCTTTAACGGTGCCGTGGCCCGACACATACAGATATTTTCCGTCGACTAAACAAGGTTTGTAAACGCCCATTGGCTTGGGTGCGGGCGGCAGTTTCAGACCAAGGGCTGCAAAATTTTCTTCAGGTGTGTTCATGTGATAAAACTATAAAGTTTTGATAACACAAATGTGAAACGCTTATAAAAAAATACGAAACAGCATAAAAAAGCCGGGTTTCTCAGGCCCGGCTTGGTACTCAACCTCAAATTATATAATCAACTAATTAATATTATTAATCCATATTCTTGAAATGCCGGGCATCAGCAGACTTTTAACGTCAACCGATAATAGCCTAACAAATGGTGCAAAATGGTTCATTCTATCGTTAGTGGTCACTATATCAGCGTTCAGTCTTTGGTAAGATACCGGCAAAATTGTTTTCGGCAGGGCGAACCAAAGGGCCAGGATGGCGCCGTAGCTTCCCCCACGCTCGATCCATTCAAATAATTCCCAGTGCGGGTAAAGTAACTCTGTTCCTATTTTCCACACGAGGAAGACCATGATCAGCGGGCGCGCAGGTTTGATCAGCACGATGAAGGCGGCGCCCACCTCGAATACACCGGCAAAACGGGCAACCGCGCCCGGGTCGGAAAAACCTAACGCGGCATACTGGCTCAGTAAGCCCTGCTTACCTATTAGGTTTAACCAGCCATGACCGGCGAGCAGCAGAAACACGATTACGCGCAGGCTCATTACTAGTTGCCTGGCGGTTATTTTACCTGCGACATCATTCGTCGTGACCCTGGCGAACCAATGTTTTATATCCACGCTGCCAATGCCGCACAGAACGAACAGCGTAAATGGCGCGCCGTAATTTCCGGCCCGCTCGATAAACTCGGCAAAGGGTTCGCCTGACAAAGGCCGCAGGGAAGCGGTTATTAGCCCCCAAAATGCCAGCCATCCCAATACCGCCCGTGTTGGATAAAACAGGAGCGAAACACCCATCAGGATATCAAGCGTGCCGACAACAGGCATAAGAGAATAAGCCGTATCGTGCCCTATGCCGAAGACAGCAAAATAATTGCACCATACCTGCTTGGTGATAATACCAAAGGCTCCATGACCAATAAAGCACATAGCCGAAGCAAAGCGCAGCGAGTAATAAATGTACTTTTCGTTAGACGATGGTTTCATTGTTAAAGATTTAGAATCTTATATATCCTTTATGCGCCATTCGCTCACCCATCTCGGCATAAGCCTCATTAGGGACCGGCGCCCATGTGCCAAGGCCGTCCACATAGCGGTTGAACATGCAAAATGCGGCGGCTATCAATACCGTATCATGTATTTCCAGGTCGGTCGCGCCGAGGCTGCGTGCATGGGCGATGTCTTCTTCGGTTACTTCTTTGCCGCCCCGCTGAACCTGGTGAGCTATGTGAAGCAACGATCTCAGCTTTTCCGACACCTCCGTATTGGGCAGCCCGGCTTTGATCTCATCGATGAGGCCGATACCGGTTTTTAGATGTGCCGCTGCAGCCGCTGCGTGCGAGGTATGACAAAAATGACATTTATTCCAGTACGAAACCGAAGCGGCGATGATCTCCCGCTCACCGCTGCTTAAGCTTGACGGCCCGCGCAGTAAAACCTCGGCCAACTCGGTCAGAGGTTTGCCTGTTTCCGGCCGGTAGGTTAATAATCCTACTATCCCCGGTAATTCTTCATTCGACAATTTGATATGTGCCATGGTTCTAAATACTTAATTCGATCAATGATCAGTTACCTGTTATACCGGCTCCATCGGATTCGGCCCTTTGCACGGCATATTGGCCTACTGCGTTGCCGGTTTGCAGGCCCACTTCAATATCCTGGCGTGTGTGGATACCCGAAACCAATCTTGAAAGTGCAGCCTGTTGTGCCATATCAGTAAACTTGGTGCCGCTGCCAGGCAACAAATAGTTTAGCACAGTTGCGGCGGCGCCGCTGAAATTGGAGTGGCCGGAACTGTACGAAGGGAAGTTAGGTATGCCGGTCAATGTTTTGATCTGGTCGTTAGCCTGGGAAGGCCGCGGATTGAAATAAGCATACTTGGTATCCCAGCAAACAATGGCGGCATCCATTTCGGCCATGTTCAGCAGGGCAAAGTTCCGTGCCCAGCGTACCTCGCTGTAATTTTGTTTTACAAATTCGTCGGCCGCAATGGCGTTCCAGTGCCCCGCCGGCGTGTAAGTTGCGGTACCGTCGGCCCAAAAAGCGGTTAACTCTTCGTTGGCCCTGGTCGGGTGCTGACTGTAATTCAATACTTCGGCTATCTGGGCCTTAAATTCAGGCGAACTTGTTGAATAGGGCGGCCCAGGCCTTAATGCTACAACGGTAGCTGTGTCGAAAAGGAAAGGTTTGACCTTATTGAATAAAGGCAGCATAGGCGGCCTTTTAGGAGTTTCCAGGCTTATCCAGTACATTTCGCCGCGCGCAGCAGTTTGCGTTTGCAATTGCGTCCAGTAGGCCTTGTTGCCGCCTGCGGTACCGGCTTTGTCCGTACGGGCGCGGGCAGTAAATACGTCGGCCACCTGCTTACCAAGCGACTCGCCTGCATCCAGCTCGCCACGCACATTGGCCCCCGCTACCATACGGTACAACCTTTCGTTTTGCGCCTGCTGCTCGATATAAGCGACGTCAGCGGGGAAAAGCAGTTTCATCATTTCAACCGCCGCGCCCTCAACCACCGCGTCTTCGCTCGGATACGAGGGCAAGGCCGACTTAGGTATCAGGGCTTGTATCGTAGGGTCGTTCACATAAGGTGCCGACCGGTTATACATTTTTTTGAAATGGTAGGCCGCTATGAGGGCGTCGTATTCGGCTGCACTTACATAGGCGTAGGCACGTGCCGCATAAGGCGGGTTAGCAAACGGGAACGTCGGGTAAGCGAACGGGTTGCCCGAGCTTGGCGCCGGATATGAACCGTCGACATTCTGATATGGCGCCAGGTTGTGTTTAGCCACCAGGTTGCGCATGATCTCGTTCCATCGCAAAACAGCACCTGCGCTCCAATATTTCACCAGAGCGCGCTGATCGTCGGTAATGCTGCGCTGAAGGCCCTTGATCTCGTTCAGGTCGGCTATATATGCCGGCGAATTCGTCGCATCAGGTGCATTAACATTAAACGCGCCGGGATCGCTGATCAAAACCGGTTTCCATGTATCGGCGTTCAGATCCAGAGCCTTCGGAGAAAGCGTCGGGTATTGCTGCGTGCGGTCGATAATGTCTTTCTTGCACGAGGTATAGCATAACGAGGCTGCAGCAAGTGTAACATATGTAGTATTGCGTAAAAATCTTTTCATTGTTTTAGTTTTTATAGTAATTAGCCTGTGATTCCTTGCCTTTCAAACTGAATATGTAACTAAGGCCGCCATGTATCATATTAGCCTGCCCAACATTACGGCCTGCAATTACGTAGTCGTCGCCCGCCGTGAATTCAAGGTTATAGAACGATTTGAGCCTGTACCTGAAGTTTGCGCCCAGACTGGTCATGTTCATACGATTGCTTGGGAATGGCATATCGTTTTTGCGAATGTCGAAACCTCCGAGCGAAGTGCTGATATCGGCAACGCCTTCGGCTATGAAGTATTTGCTGCGGAAGCCTGTACGGAAGTTATAATCGCTCATGTTAGGCAACTCTACCTGGTTGCTGTAGATCAACTGCGAGGTATAGTAGGAGTTGCGGTCAATAGTGATATTGCTCCTGGTCATGTAAGCGCCCGACCCGGTGAAGAAAAACTTATGGAAAGTGTAATCAAACACTGCCCTCCCGCTGAAGTCGGTGCTATGACTGCCGAGTGCCAGCGGCAAATAATCGGCCTGGTAGTCGCTCGATGGTGTCGAGGCGGTCACGCTTGCAAACAGCGCGAACCTGCTGCCTCCCGAGCTAAATTTCAAACCCTTCCATTTAACGTTAAGTGCCACATCCTGGAAGCCTTTCTGATTGTGGAGTGTGCCTGCGGTAGAATGGGTGGTAATGTAGGGAAGGCTAACCGTGGCAATAAGGTTGTTTGTAACCCCATAGGTAACCATCAGGCTGTACATGTTGCTGGTCAGCGTGCCTATATTGCCATTGCTGCGCTTGTAAGTACCTTCCCAGTAATTCGTCCACTGGGAGTTGCCATACATAACGCCCGGACATAGGTAATTTTTGGGAACCATGATCCCGTCGTTGTCCATCTGCGCCGACGAGCGCTGTACCGACACTACGATACATGCCACGGCCAGAAGGCATCGAAAAAAATGCTTAGTAGAAATTTTCATTGTGTGTTATTTAATAAATTGATTTAAGGGTGCGTTTTTATCAGCCGTTGCCGTTTGCACGATTGTACAAGAAGGCACTGATCGCGGCTGCGGGCGACCGGGTGAACCTATTCAACATCAATTTAGTACTTTGAGACCGCGACGGCGTACATACAAGATGCAACGCTAAATCGTACGCTATGGGCGAATGAAAATTCGCTGCATAACAAAGCAATTAAACTGCAGAGAACAGTAATTAACAGGCGGTATTGGGAGGTTTGCCCGGGGATTCGATGTAAGGGCTGCTCAAGGCGGGCACACCGGTGCGATCATACATTTTCGGCAGTTGTTCCTCAAAGGCCGTATAATCGCAATTGATCACCTGGTAAACGTGATCATAGATCGACTCCGCTTTCTTTTCGGGCGAATTTGCGCCCTTTTTATTCAGCGGGATATCATTCAGTTCCTTAGTTATAAGGATATTGCCTTTAACAAGATTTTTTTTAACCGTATTCGGCAAACACAGCAGCGACAGGGTATCGCGCGTCATTTTTAGTTTAACGTAATTATAATAGTTGCCGTTTACCTGTATCTGGCCTTCCACATGCTCATACTCGGCCCAGTCTTGCTGGGTTGGCATATTTACCGGTATTTTAAGTTCGATGAGCTGAGCGGAATTGAACCTACTGTCGTACATTTTGTTAACGATCTGTACGTCAGACTCGTGAATGAAATATTTAAAAACCAAAGCATAACCGCCCATGTTCAAAATGAACACAGCAAGAAGCGATATCGCTGTTAGTTTTTTCAATTAAGAGGGTAAAAATGGTCTATAACTGCGGTGAATATAGAAATTGAAAATATCATTTGCAAGAACTTTGTTACAATTTGATTGTTACCGGTTGCCAAATTGAGTTAGTCAAAGTAGTTTGTAGGACGCATTAACACATTTTTGGGTAAGTTAATCCACCCAAATTTTTCCGACTTCCGACTTCCAAATCAGCCCCAGTCAAATTCAACTTCTTTACCATTTAATTTCCATTTACCCGGCCATTGATTGGTTAACCAGTCCAACGGCTGCCCTATGGGCTGCTGTTTGGCCGCCTGGGTATAACATTGTTTAATAAAGCTTTTTTGCTCCCCGCCCAAAGCATCCGGCTGCGGTGATATAAATAAAGGTGTGCTGCTTTCGGCCAATAGCTGCATCCATTGCTTGTTTTTTGCCCAGGGGATATCGGTGGTCAGGCCTACGCAGTCGCCGTCGGTGGCATAAAAAGCATTGTGCTGGCAAATGCGGAATCCAAGCGTATTGACACCCATCTTTTTTGTCCTTGCCCACTCCTTCCCACTGGTATCGTCGCCGATACGGCTCATCTCGAACACTCCCGCGGACAAATGACTCATGGTATTACAGCCTATAATATACATATCACCAGCCGCTTCGCGGATTGCCCCATATAAATGGTTAATGATCTCGGCGGTCGTCCTGCTCCTGTCGGCAAAGCTCCATCCAGGCGTAGTTATGTCCTCTTTCATCTGGAAACCCCACTTGCCCATAATATCATAAGTGGTATAGTCGTGTTTTACCAATTGGTAGCCCCATTGGCGGTAAAGCGAGATATTGTGCTTTACCCTTTCGATATTTTCAGCTATCGAAGGATCAAGTATCGGTTCTTTCGGATCGTCGCGGCCTGGTATTTTGGGCAATAGCAAGCTGGCCTTATCATTGTGTTTGGCGCAAAGGGGCCGCGTCCACAGGCCGGGCCGCATACCCAGCTTTTTGATATCATCGGCCATCACGGTCATATCGCCGAATTTATCGTTGGGTTTGGAAAAGTCATCCATAAATCCCCCGTCGCCGGGCAGCAAGGGCGAATAGGTGGCCCAACCCGCATCGATCACCGAAAAAGGCCGGTTATCTGTATCAGGTGCCAGGTCGGTCATCAGGCCGGTAATTTTTTTGATCAGTTCGGCCGAGTTGTTCCCATAGGCAAAATACCAATCGTTAATACCGTAGACAGGTTGTTTGGGCAGACGAGGATTATCGCACATTGAATGGCAAAAACGCTGAGCGGTTACAAATGCGTTTTCGCCCCCGGCGTTTTTATAGGCGATAATATCGGCAACATGCAATTTGCGATGCCCCAAATGCGCACCGCTGCCACCGCACCGGGTGTCCATTGTAAGCTCTATGTTGTTATTCCAAAAATCCCAGGTACAAATACTGTTGCACCCGGTTTTTACGCCAAAACACGCGGTATCTTCTCCATCGTGGAAAAGTGCATACCAGGGATACCGTGCTTCTAATGCAGGTTGCTTCCATGCCAGGTCGCCGTACGAGCGTTCAAAGTGATCGCCGAGGATATGAATATCCGATCCTGCATCATAAAGCCACCTGAACCGTATAGCATTGAGTTCCCATTTAGGCGATTGCACAAATACCGACAGTTTTTCACCATCGTTTATCAATTCAGCCTCTATGCCATCGTAGCTATATTTGTTCCCTGCTGACGGGAATAGCCTGAATGTCTTCCTTCCTGAAACAGCATAAACATCAAGCGGCATATCCATGACAGGTTTACCGCCCTGGGCCAGTGACGTCAGGCGACTGAACAAAAGCGCCGCCGTCCCGGCTGCTGAAAGTTTTATAAAATGGCGTCGGTTCATAGGTGCATTATTGGCAGTGGTGAAGCTATAAAAATTTAACTTTCTGCATCGATCTTTATTATATTGCGACCGAAAAGGCGTCCCTGCAGGCTTTTTACCAATTATACAGTATTTAAACTTAAACAAAAAGAACGATGTCATCCGACCGCAGAAAATTTTTGAAACAACTGGGCAGTACCATTATTCTCACTTCCGCCGGCCTTACTTCGCTGGCAGCGCAGGAAGAGCATGAACGGCGTATTTTACAGGCTGAAAAACGTATTTCAGCGAACGACAAGATACGCGTGGCCACCATTGGCATGGGTATAATGGGTTTTAACGATACGCGTGCGGCGCTGCATTCGCAGGGGATCGAACTCGCAGGCTGCTGCGACCTGTATACCGGTCGACTTGATCGCGCCAAAGAAGTTTTCGGAACGGATATTTTTACGACGAAAAATTACCATGAAATACTCGACCGCAAAGACATAGATGCGGTCATCATCGCCACCAGCGATAACTGGCACAGCCGTATTGCTATCGACGCCATGCGCAAGGGCAAGGCCGTTTACAGCGAAAAGCCAATGGTGCATTACATCAGCGAAGGGTTGGAAGAAATAAAAGTGCAAGAGGAGACCAAGGCCGTGTTCCAGGTAGGAAGCCAGCGCGTAAGCAGTATTGCGTTTGCCAAAGCAAAGGAACTATACAAGGCCGGCGCTATCGGGCAGCTTAACTCCATCCAGGCATCGTTCAACAGGCAAAGCGCGCTGGGCGCCTGGCAGTATACTATTCCGCTGGATGCATCACCGCAAACTGTCGACTGGGAAAAGTTCCAGGAGCCTGAAAAGACCAAATTTCCCTATGACAACAATCGCTTCTTCCGCTGGAGAAACTACAGGGAATATGGCACTGGCGTTGCAGGCGACCTGTTTGTTCACCTGATATCGGGCATTCATTTTATTACGGATTCCAAAGGGCCCGATAAGATATTCTCCATAGCCGACCTGGTTTACTGGAAAGATGGGCGCAATGTACCTGATGTGATGACCGGGGTAATCCATTACCCCGAAACGAAAGAACACCCATCGTTCCAGGTCTCGCTGCAGGTTAATTTCATTAGCGGACAGGGCGAAGTGGGTTATACCCGTATGGTCGGTTCGGAAGGCGTGATCGACATCTCCGACGAGAGTGGCTTTACCATTACTAAACGCAAAATGCCCGTGGCGCCCGGTTACGGCGGATGGGATTCATACGATACCTACCCCAAAGCGATGCAGCAGGCTATAGCCGATGAGTACAACAAGAAATACTCAGAAGCCGATAAACAGGAGCCCAAATCAGAGACCATAACCTATCAGTCGCCTGACGGCTATAACTCTTCTTACGCGCACTTCGACAATTTCTTCGACTCAATGCGTACAGGCAAACCAGTCGTGGAAGATGCAAAATTTGGTTTCAGGGCAGCGGCACCGGCGCTGGCTTGTAACGAAAGCTATTTTCAGAACAAGGTTATTCACTGGGATGCGGAGAATATGAAACTTTCATAATTACCACAATATTTAAATAGATATTAAAAAAGCCAGACCAACAGGTACTTAACAAATAAGTGACATATATCATATATTGCATTTGCATATTTATATATATTTATAAAACGCACTAAATCTGTCGGTTCTGTTATTATGAGCAAGTTTGTATTAATAGATGATGAACCTATTTTTCATAAAATAGTTCAAATGACGCTGAAATACAGCGATCTCTCTGACCATGCTACCTATTGTTATGATGGAGAGATAATCCTTGATTATCTTGAAGAAAGAAAAAGCGACTCGAGTTCGCTGCCTGATTATATATTCGTCGACCTCTATATGCCTGTCTTTGACGGATGGGACTTTTTGAATCGTTTTCAAAAGATCTATAAATCGCTTAAAAAGAATATTAAAATATTCATCGTATCGTCGTCGGTCGATCCTAACGATATCGACCGTTCCAAATTGTACCCCTTCAGTACGACTTTTATCACCAAACCTGTAATGAAGGAAGTGTTTGACAGCATTTAATTATGCCGTTTAAGCCTGCCAATTATTGCCGGGATGCTTGTAACCTAAATGTAATCAGATCGTCAAATAGAATATTAATAAAGTTAAGATAACATTAGCTTAACACAGTTGTTGATTATTTTATTGAAGATTGCGTAATTTTAAGGAACGAATAAAAAGGGATTAAGCGATAATTAATAATGTTAAATTTGTCGCCGTGGCAAATTAAGATATCGGTTACCCCCGACGCTGATTATGAAGAAAAAGATACTATTTATAACCGGGTCCATCAACCAGACCCAGCAAATGCATAAAATATCCCAGGAACTACCTGACTACGACTGCTGGTTCAGCCAGATATTTACAGACTCGCCTGTTCTGAAAACGCTTATAAGAAAGACGTCCCTTGTCGATAACACCGTTGTAGCAGGCCAGTTCAAAGAAAAATCCGAGAGATACCTTAAAGACCATGAACTTCCGAATGACTACGAAGGCATTATAAACCAGTACGACCTGGTAGTTTACTGCTCGGACATGATCATGGCCAAAAAATTTCGAAATACCAAGACGATTTGGGTGCAGGAAGGGATGATAGATAAGCTTACAGGCTGGGGCACTTTGGTACGAAGGTTGAATTTGCCGGGCTGGTACGCCGGTAACACTGCATTAAACGGCTCGTCCAATGCCTGCGATATTTATTGCACGGCTTCCGATGGTTATAAAGATCTGATCGTACAGCGCGGAGCTGATCCATCCAAAATACTGATTACGGGGATGCCCAATTACGATAATAACCGCGAATTCCTGTATAATGACTTTCCTCACCGCGATTATGTAATGGTAGCCACAACCGACATGCGCGAAACTTATCGCAGGGAGGACAGGCCCGCCTTTATTAAGCAAACCGTTGCAATAGCAAACGGGCGCCAACTGCTGTTTAAGCTTCATCCCAATGAAAAATTTGACCGGGCCGAAGCTGAAATCAGAGAATATGCGCCGCAGGGAACACTGATCTACCAGTCGGGCAATACAAACCACATGGTCGCCAACTGCTCTGAACTGATCACGCAATATTCCACCGTAGTATATATAGGAATAAGCCTGGGCAAAAAAGTGCATTCTTATTTTGATCTCGAAGAATTAAAAAGGCTCACTCCTATACAAAACAATGGCACGTCGGCTATCAACATTGCGCAGGTATGCCGCGACTTTATCGAGTTTGCCGGTCCGAAGGAACACTTTTTGAAAAATTACCAGTTCAACCCTGTTCCGGTAACTGAAAAAGAAGAAATTTACGCTTAACGAGCCGGGCATGGGCAAAAAGATCGTTATTGTAATCCAGGCAAGGATGTCATCGAGCCGCCTGCCTGGCAAAGTGATGATGCCAATATTAGGCAAAAGCCTGTTGTACCGCATGGTCGAACGGCTGAAGATGATTCGCCATGAAGCTCAACTGGTCGTGGCCACCTCGCTCGAACCCTCGGATGATATTATAGAACGCGAAGCGGAGAGTATAGATATTCCCTGCTTTCGCGGCAGCTTAAATAACCTGCTCGACCGCCATTACCAGGCCGCATTGAAATATAGCGCCGATATTGTACTTAAGATACCTTCTGACTGCCCGCTCATCGATCCGCGGATAGTGGATGATGTGCTCGATTTTTATTTTGATCACGAAGGCGAATACGATTATGTAAGCAACCTGCACCCTGCAACTTACCCTGACGGCAACGATGTGGAGATCATGACGATGGCCTGCCTGGAAAAGACGCATAAGGAAGCTACAAGGAAATTGGAATTAGAGCATACCACGCCTTATATTTGGGAAAACCCTGGTAAGTTCAGGATAGGCAATTTTGCCTGGCCCGCCGGGCTGGATTATTCTATGTCACATCGGTTTACCATCGACTATGAAGCCGACTACCTGTTCATTAAACGCGTTTTTGAGGAATTATACCCGCATAATGTGGATTTTTCGTGTGAAGATATTTTGAATCTGCTGCAGAATAAACCCGATATTTACCGCATTAACGCTGATTACGCCGGCGTAAACTGGTACCGCAATCATCTTGATGAGCTGAAAACCGTCGGCGCCGCACAAACGAAAACTATAGCTAACTGAAATGACTACGACCCAAATAGATACTCCCAGGCTGGAAGACATCGCCCTGAAAGTACGGGAACATATCATCAGAATGTCGACGGACGGGGGTTGCTTCGTTGGAGCTTCGCTCTCGGCAGCCGACCTGATCGTTTACCTCTACACCAACTTCCTCGACGTTAATTCAAATAACCTGGAAGACCCCAACCGCGATTACCTTTTCCTTTCAAAGGGGCACGATGTACCGGCGCTCTATGGGACTTTTGCCGAATTGGGCTTGCTGGAAAGAGATCGCTTGAAAAATCACCTCTCTACATCCGACCATATTTACTGGCATCCGAATACGCATATCCCCGGTATTGAATTTCATTCGGGCTCGTTGGGTCATTTACCCTCGGTGGCGATGGGCGTTGCCATGGATATCAAGATTCGCGGCGGGAAAAATAAGGTCGTTTGTATTATGGGTGATGGTGAGTTGAACGAAGGCACCTGCTGGGAAGCTGTGCTGGTAGCGAATGCTTATAAGCTGGACAACTTGATCTTTGTGATCGACCGCAACCATTTCCAGGCTAATATGCCGACCGAAGAGTTGATACCATTGGAGCCGCTGCACGACAAGTTCAAGGCCTTCGGCGCATCGGTAAAACGTATCGACGGGCATAGCTTTGAAGCACTGCACAACGCATTTTCGGCCTTTCCTTTTGAAGAAGGCAAGCTGAACGTGGTAATCGCCGATACCGTTCGCGGCAGGGGCCTACCAAGTATCGAGCGTCGCGCCGACCGCTGGTTCTGCAATTTCACAGCAACTGAGGTTGAAGATCTGCTAAAGGAACTGCACGGCGAAAAAATAACCCAACTGACATCAGAGACTTTAGTGGTAAGATAACATGACATACGAGGAATTATTGACCGAAACCGCTTTAGGTGACGACCGCTTTATTGTAATGACAGCGGAGAACAGGGCTTTGATACGCAACCTGCCCGGCAAACTGGGAAAACGGTTTATCGATACAGGTATCACCGAACAAACCATGATCGGTGCCGCCTCCGGGCTGGCTTTGCGCGGCCGCATACCGGTGGTACACGCGCTGGCATCGTTCCTTACCATGCGCGCATTTGAATTTGTGCGCACCGACGCCGGGATAGCTAACCTGCCTGTTAAGTTAAGCAGCTTTGTTCCCGGTTTCTTATCTGATGGTAACGGTCCCACCCACCAGGCCATTGAGGACGTGGCTTTAATGCGTGGTATCCCGAATATGACGGTTTTTGCGCCGGCCGACGAACAGGATCTGGTTGGGATGTTGCCGCAGATATGGAACCACCCCGCTCCTTCTTATGTACGTATCAATACACGTAAAACCGACTATGAGCACAGTCCGTTCGAGATCGGGAAAGCTGAAGTGATATCTAAAGGCGAAGATGTAACGATATTAACTTATGGTTTGCTTTTCGAACAGGCGTTAATAGCTGCTGAGATATTAAAAGGCGAAGGCATATCGGTGGGTTTAGTCAATATGCGCAGCCTGAAACCGGTAGATGAGCAAGCCATTATCGACGCCGTGCGAGGCAGCGCGCTGACCGTAACCCTGGAAGACCATTTTGTTACCGGCGGCCTGTACAGCATCGTAGCCGAAACGCTTTTAAAGAATGAAATTTCGGGCAAGGTAGTTCCTTTCGCCCTTAACGAACGCTGGTTCAAACCTGCTTTGCTGCCCAACGTACTGGCGCACGAAGGTTTTACCGGCAAACAAATAGCCGAAAAAATATTGGGACACAGCACACGTTCCGTTCAACCGGAGGTTTCTGTTCCCCAGTTCTCTGAATAATATAAAAGGATACGATTATGCCCAACACTGTAAAATTCAATGCGGATTATCCCGACATTACTAAATCGAAAGAATTGTATGAGCGCGCTCTAAAGGTGCAAACGCCTGTAACGCAAACCCTGGCAAAAGGGCCCGGGCAATATACCAAAGGCGTTTCGCCTATTTATATCCGGCGCGGCAAAGGTTCGCATGTTTGGGATGTGGATGGGAATGAATATATCGATTATAACTCGGCCATAGGCCCTATCTCGCTCGGCTATGCCTATCCCGTTGTAGACGAAGCAATAAAAAGGCAATTGGAAGACGGCATCACTTTTTCTATGATGCACCCCCTGGAAGTCGAGGTGTCTGAGCTGTTGCATGAAATCATTCCCAATGCCGAGGCGGTAAAAATAGCCAAAACCGGCGCTGATGTTTGTTCGGCAGCCGTCCGGCTTGCGCGTGCTTTCACAGGGCGTAAAAATATCTTCTGCTGCGGGTACCACGGCTGGCACGACTGGTATATCGGCATCACCAGCCGCAACGCCGGCATCCCGGAAGCTATCCAGAACATGACCTATACTTTCGAGTACAATGATATCGATTCCATTAAAGCAGCTCTGGATGACACGGTTGCTGCATTGATACTCGAACCTTTTATTTTCGAAGCGCCCAAACCCGGTTTTTTACAGCAATTGGCCGACGTTTGCCGCGAAAACGGAACCCTGCTTATTTTCGATGAAATGTGGACCGGATTCCGTATCGCTTTAGGCGGCGCGCAGGAATATTTCAATGTAAAACCCGATATGGCGGTTTATTCCAAAGCTTGCGCCAACGGCATGCCGATCGCTTTTCTCACCGGTCGCGCCGATGTGATGGGACTGCTGAATTCAAAAGTATTCAGCTATACCACGTTCGGCGGCGAGGCGCTTTCATTGGCTGCCTGTATGGCTACTATACATGAACTGCGTGATAAAAACGTTCCGCAATACCTGGACGAAAAAGGCGCCTTGCTGAAAGATGGTTATAACCAAATAGCTATGGAAGCCGGCATGGACATTTATACCCGGTGTGTCGGTTACAATTGCCGCTCATGGGTTACTTTTACCCCCGAAGCAGGCAACGGGCTTGAAGTGAAAGCCCTGATGCAGCAGGAACTGTTTAAACGCGGTATTCTGTGGGGCGGTTTCCACAATATGAATTTTAGCCACAGCGACGAAGATATTCAATATACTTTGTCGGCATACCGCGATGTGATGCCGATCATGAAGGCAGCGATTGCCAGCGGGAATGTAAAACAATACCTGAAAGGCGAACCGCTTGAACCGGTGTTCCGAAAGGTGAGTGATTATAATATTAAGCCTAAAACCGCGTAGAGATGTGCGGATTTCAAATGTGCGGATGTGCAAATGAAAATATACTATGACTATTGATCGAATATTCTCACTGAATAATAAAACAGCCATTGTTACCGGTGCGCTGGGTTTGCTGGGCAAAAAGCATTGCGAGGCGCTGGCCGATGCAGGCGCTAATGTAGTGGTCGCCGACCTGGATGAAAAAGGCGCGGCTGATTTCGCCAAAAAATTAGGCGAAAAGCATTTAGGCGTGGGGATGAACGTCACTGATACTGTATCATTAGAAGGCGCCCGCGACAGCATAGTGAAGAAATACGGTGGTATCGATGTTTTAGTGAACAATGCTGCCATCAACGACATGTTTGAAAACCCGGGGTTAGCCAAAGAGCTTTCAGCTTTTGAAAACTATCCGCTGGATGCTTTCAAAAAGTCGCTGGATGTAAATGTGACCGGGGTTTTCCTCGCATCACAGGTATTCGGAACGGTGATGGCAAAACAGGGCAGCGGCAGCATTATCAATATTGCCTCGACCTATGGCATCGTTGGCCCGGACCAAAGCATTTACCGGGATAAGAACGGCGCGCAAACATTTTATAAATCGCCGGTTTACCCGGTAACCAAGGGCGCGGTGATCAACTTTACCCGTTTCCTGGCCGCTTACTGGGGGAAGAACGGCGTACGCGTAAATACGCTCTCGCCCGGCGGAGTTGAGAACAGCCAGGACGAGTATTTTATACAGAATTATTCAGCTAAAACATTGCTTGGCCGTATGGCGCAGGCTGTTGATTATCAGGGAGCTTTAGTGTTCCTCGCCAGTGATGCATCGGCATATATGACTGGTGCAAACCTGGTTGTCGACGGCGGCTGGACGGCGATCTAAACCAAAAAATTGAATTATGAAAAGTGAATTGATCGAAAAAGCTTCACGTATCAAATTACTCCTTACCGATTGTGACGGGGTATTAACAGATGGCGGTGTTTACTACGGCGCTGAGGGCGAAACCCAAAAGAAATTCAATATTCGCGACGGCATGGGCGTTGAACGAATGCGCAACCTTGCAGGTATTATCACCGGCATTGTAACCGGCGAGCTTTCGCCTTCGGTGGTAAAAAGGGCTGAGAAGCTTAAGATATCCGAAGTCCATCTCGGCTCAAAGGATAAACCAGCAGTTTTGCGCGAAATACTGAGCCGTCTTGAACTTAAGGCAGAAGAAGTGGCCTTTATCGGCGACGACAGCAACGACCTTGAGGTGATGAAGCTGGTGGGAATGCGGTTCTGCCCCGCAGATGCGCTTCCTTTTATCAAAGAAATAGCCGATCATGTAACTGAGGCCAAAGGCGGTGAAGGCTGCTTCCGGGAAATTGCAGAATTACTGATCTCTGCGAAGGGCAAATCGATTCCCGTGGCTAACGATGTGATCGACCTGGGTAATGGCAATAAGATCGGTAAAGATGAGCCCTGTTATATTATTGCCGAGATCGGCATTAACCACAACGGTTCGCTGGAAATTTGTAAAAAATTGATCGACGAGGCTGTAGCTGCCAAAGCAAGCGCCGTAAAATTCCAGAAACGCACACCGGAGATATGTGTTCCGAAAGACCAGTGGGAAATAATGCGCGATACGCCCTGGGGCCGCATGAGCTATATCGATTATAAGCGCAAAACAGAATTCGGCATTGAAGAATATGCGGCGATCGACCAATACTGCAAAGAACTGGGCATCGATTGGTTCGTATCCGTATGGGATACTGAAGCTGTTGAGTTCATGGAAAAATTTGATACGCCGATATACAAGCTGGCCTCTGCCTCGCTTACTGATCACGATCTGATCAAGCGCATTTTGTTTACGGGCAGGCCTTTGATGTTATCAACCGGGATGTCCACGACCAAAGAAATTGAGGATGCAGTCCAATTAGTTTGGAAATTTGACGAGAATTATCCGCTGTTCATTGCTCATTCGACTTCGGCATATCCGTGCAAGCCGGAAGAACTAAATCTGAGGATGATCCAAACGTTAGCAAAAAAATATCCGGGTGTTCCGATCGGTTATTCCGGTCACGAAACCGGCCTCGCAACCACTGTTGCAGCCGTGGCTTTGGGCGCGACTTTCGTGGAAAGGCACTTTACCTTAGACCGCGCCATGTGGGGTTCGGACCATGCCGCTTCTGTCGAGCCGCAGGGCTTTCAGCGGCTGGTGCGCGACATCCGGGATGTAGAAACGGCATCGGGCGACGGTGTAAAAAGAGTTTACGAATCAGAATTGGGGCCGATGAAACGTTTAAGGGTTAATATCAGTGCCGAATATTTTGCAGATAATCAGCCCAAGGCCGGTACTGTGAAGTCATAAAGACTTTGGACTCAAGACTCAGAACTCAAGACTAAAGAATGTCATTAGTTACCGTAACAACGATCATATTATTCAGCTGGGTAGCCATTATCATCGCCTGGGAAAGGATATCGCCTTACCGCAAGGGCCTGCCTTTCTTCCGGGATGGCTTTTGGGTCGACCTGGTATGGTATACGATCATACAGAGCTATTTTCTTAAGATCCTGATCTTCGATTATATCATTGCCCCGGTACAGCATCATTTCGATTGGTCGGGTTTCCAGGTTTTCAGGCATTGGACGATTACCGAGCAGGTCTTGTTCTTCCTCATTACGCACGACCTTTACATTTACCTGTTCCACCGCTTCCAGCACGCAAATAAACTACTCTGGCGTACCCACGAGGCACACCATTCGGGTAAAGAGGTGGATTTTTTGGCGGGGTCGCGTTCGCATGTCGTCGAGATCATTATCAATCAGACCATCGAGTTTCTTCCTATCGTACTATTGAGCCCAAACCCGGAGATCATTGTGCCGATCAAAGCGCTACTGGATGCTATTTTCGGGATGTTCATCCATGCCAACATCAATGTCAAGTTCGGCAAACTGAAATACTTCCTTAACTCGCCGGAGTTGCACCTGTGGCACCATGCCAATTACCGGGAAGTTTTCCATGCCAATTTTTCAACCAAATTTTCGATTTGGGACTACCTCTTCGGCACGATGTACGATCCTGGCCATAAACCCGGCGACAAGCGTGAGAACTGGGGCTTATATTACGATTACCCGAAAGATTATTTCCTCCAGCATGCCTTTTCGGTAAAACGCTTTGATGAGAACAAATTGCTGCGTTACAAATGGTTCGCCCGCTATTACAATCTGCGGCCAAACCTGATCAAATGGGCGAAAAAGACTTTCCTGGGAAAAGACACCCCGATAATAGAAATGTACCCCCAAACGTCCGAAAAAGCAGGCACTCAAGATATTGAAGAAAATTTAATATCTTGCAACGACTAAATCCACTATCCGATTGGCCTGGTTATACATATTTATTGCTGCCCTGTTTGAGTCTGCCTGGACTTTCTCGCTGAAATTCATGCGTTTTGGCGACATAAAAACACTGCGCTTCACCAATTTTTACAAAACAGCCGAAGGCTTGCCCATATTGCTGCCGCTTTTAGGATATATTGTATTCGGCGTCGGCAATATTTACTTTTTTTCGATGGCGATGAAAAGATTACCAATGGCTACCACCTATGCAGTTTGGACGGCCGCCACGCTGGTGTTTATCAAATTTTCGGAAGTGATGTTCTTCAAGCAGCGTATCACCTGGCTCGAATCCCTCTTTATCCTGCTGATCATGTCCGGTATCCTCGGATTAAAGTTTTACGGAACACAGGTTAAATAACTCGCTTTTCAGGCCGAAAGTTTTATATTGCATGGGTAAACCTATGTTATTTAACTGCTATGCCTCCTATCAAACGTCGGGATTTTATTAAACAAACTATAGTTGCCGGGGCCGGCGTCGCGCTCGCGCCGCAGTTGTCTTTTTCTGAACCGAAAGCGCCCGTGGGAAAAAAAGTAATTGTCGCCGGAGGGGGTATTACCGGTCTTTGCTGCGCTTACGAACTGATGAAGGCGGGACACGACGTGGTTGTTTTGGAAGCATCAGGCCGTTACGGCGGGCACGTTTATACCGTACGTGATGGTTTATCCGACGGACTTTATGCCGACTTTGGCGCCGATCATATTACCAAACCGGGCTACGAACGTTTCTTTGAATATATCGATGAGTTTGGCCTGACAGCCATTCCCTATCCGAACGCCGAAGGCTCGGAACATAATTACGACAAAGACGCGATGAAAATGATCGGCGGAAAATTCTATACTGCCGAAAAGCTGCGCGATCCCGCCGTGCTGACCAAAATGGGGTTCAATGAAAAAGAGATTGAATTTCTATCTAAAAACCCTTTTTACGAACTGAGTAATTTTTACCTTAAACCTTACAAAGGAAAATTCAAAGATCCATATCAGCCCTTCGGCGTAGGATATGACGATCTTGATAAAATATCCATCGCTGATCTGTACAAAAAGGAAGGCGCGTCGCCTGCGGCACAACGCGAACTGGGCGGGAAACGGACGTCGGCGCTATACTATCTGTGGCGGCAGGCCATAATGGATTTTCGCGGCATCCCAGCCTCGGAGGGTGAAACTTTTCACCTGAAGGATGGCAACGAACAATTGCCTAAAGCCTTCGCCAAAAAGCTGGGCGACCGTGTAAAGCTGAACAGCCCGATAACGGCTATAGCCCATACGCCCGCGAGCGTAACCGTTACTTATAAACCCTACAACAAAGGTGAAGAAGCTCAAATGACTGCCGATGTGCTGGTGAATTGCATCACGCTCCCGGTTTTCAGGAATATACCGGTTACTCCACCCCTGTCGCCCGAAAAGCAATACGTGGTGGATAATATGGCGTATTCGTCGCACCCGTTTTACGTGTTTGAAGCGGCTTCCAAATTCTGGCTCGATGACGGCCTTAAAAGCATCAATATGGAGTTTGAGCACCCGGATATATCTTCCATCTGGCAGGAAACAAACCACGTAGATACCGGCCGCATTATTTTAAAGGCTTTCGGACCCGGCGGCTTGTCACCACTGCGGGTACTTGCGGCTTTCAGGGAGGTATATCCCGGCAAAAAGGACACGATAGAACAAGCGCTTACGTTTGACTGGACAGTAGATAAATTTGCTCCGGCTTGCGAAATGGAACCTTTCCCAATCGGTGAAATGCACAAGTTCTGGCCGCAACTGATGCTGCCGGACGGCAGGATATATTTTGCGGGCACCTATGCCGATAATATGAGCCGCGGCATGGAATCGTGCCTGCGTTCGGCGAACCGCGTTGCACAGGAGATCCATAAATTATGACCAGAATTTCGGCGTTTATTTATTCGGTGGCCGGTGTATTGTCGCTCACGGGTCTGTCGTTCATCTCCGTCCAGCAGGAAAACCATGCGCCGGTAGTGAAGATCAACGCGCCTGCCAACAACAGCACATTTGCACCGGGCGGACAGATAAGCTACCAGGTAAGCGTATCGGACAAGGAAGATGGCGACTCACGCTTTGACGAGATCAATGCCAAAGAAGTATTGGTCGAATTAAAATACATAAAACCCGGTGTTAAAGTCCCGGCGCCAAACGGCCCCGTGCCCGATGATCCGGCCGGGCTTGCCGTCATACGGAGTTCCAACTGTCTAAACTGCCATAATTTTAACAGTAAATCGCTCGGACCATCATTTTTAGAGATCAACAAAAAATATCCGCTCAATAAAATTACGACCGATACGCTAATCAACCGCATCAAAAATGGTTCGTCAGGAATATGGGGATTTAAGGAAAAAATGCCCTCTCACCCCGAATTGTCGGCGGCCCAGGTGGCGTCCGCCGTACAATGGATCATGAAAAATGCCGCTAATCCTGATGTGAACTACTATAACGGGCTGAGCGGCGTCATTCATTTGCCTGAGAATAAGAAAGGCTCATTTGTCCTGACGGCCAGTTACATCGACCATGGAATTAAAAACACCACAGCCAAGCATCTTAAAGGGCAGGATGTTGTTACGATCAGTGTTAAATAACACTATTGACTAAGAATTCCGTAACACTGGTTGGCAATCTCCAGCTCTTCATTTGTAGGAATGATCAAAACCTTAACCCTTGAACTTTCCGTACTTATCGCCCGTATGCCCGCCAAACGCATATTGTTTCTGTCCGGATCGAATTCAATGCCTAAATATTCCATATCCCTGCAAACCATTTCGCGGACAAACATATCGTTTTCGCCAACCCCGGCGGTAAACGCCACGACGTCTGCCCCGTTCAGCACCGCGGCATAGGCGCCGATATATTTCTTGATCCGGTAGGCATACATTTCATACGCGAGTTTGGCGTTGGCATTACCTTCGGCCATGGCCTTGCGAATGTCGCGCATATCATTGGAGCCTGTTAGCCCGAGCATCCCGCTGTTCTTGTTCAGCAGATTGTTTACCTGTTCAGGCGTATAACCGAACTGGTCGATAAGATAGAAGATCACCGTTGGGTCGATATCGCCCGAACGCGTGCCCATAATAAGGCCACTTAAGGGGCCGAAACCCATGCTGGTATCGACTGACCGGCCTTTGTCGATGGCCGTTATGCTGCACCCGTTGCCGAGGTGTACACTGATCAGCTTCAGATCGTCGCGCCCTAAATAAGCGGCGGCCTGCTGCGCAATAAACTTGTGGCTGGTGCCATGAAAGCCGTATACGCGAATATTATTCTCTTTATAATATTGGTCGGGTATAGCAAAACGGAATGCTTTGGGCGGCAGCGTGTGATGAAACGCGGTATCAAATACCGCTATCTGCTCTGCATCCGGAAATATCTTTTCCGCCACTTCTATGCCGGTGTATCCGGCAGGATTGTGCAAAGGGGCGAGCAAAAACAATTTCCTGAGCTCGTTTTTTACATCTTCCGTTATCCGGGTTGGTTCCCAAAAATGTTCGCCGCCGTGCACTACCCGGTGGCCAACGGCGTTAATATCGCTCCTGTTCCTGATCACGCCGATCTCAGGGTCGGTCAGCAATTCGTTCACTTTATTCAGCCCGGCTTCATGGTCAGCCCTGCCAAGCCGGAAAGTCAGTTTATTTTCTTCGCCGTTTGCGATGATCTTGTGCGTTAGCACTGCATCGTCCGAGCCGATACGCTCAACGATACCGCTGCATACCGGGGCGGTCGACGGCATTTTGAACAGCTGGTATTTGATCGAGCTGCTGCCTGAGTTTATGATAAAAATATTCATCGGCTAAGTCTATTTTTCGGTGGCGGTAGCAACATCCTGCGCCTGTATGGCAGTGATTACAACCGTGTTGAACACATCGTCGACGGTACAGCCACGGCTCAGGTCATTCACCGGTTTATTCAGGCCCTGCAGCATCGGTCCGATGGCTAACGCGCCTGTTTCACGCTGCACCGCCTTGTAAGTATTGTTGCCTGTGTTGAGGTCGGGGAATATCAGCACACTCGCGCGTCCGGCTACTTCCGATCCGGGGAGCTTGCTTTGACCGATCACCGGGTCGACCGCCGCGTCATATTGTATCGGCCCCTCCACTTTCAGGTCGGGGCGTTTTTGTTTAACAATTTCAGTGGCCCTTCGTACTTTTTCAACGTCCTCGCCCTCGCCCGATGTCCCTGACGAATACGAAAGCATCGCTACTCTTGGCTCGATACCAAAACGCTTGCTGCTGTCGGCCGACGAAATAGCGATCTCGGCCAATTGATCGGCGGTTGGGTTCGGGTTTACGGCACAATCGCCGAAGACGGATACCCTGTCGGGCAGGCACATGAAGAAAACGGACGATACGACCGAGATGCCCGGTTTGGTTTTGATGAACTGCAGGGCCGGGCGTATGGTATGCAGCGTGGTGTTTACCGCGCCCGAAACCATACCGTCGGCATGGCCCTTGTAAACCATCATGGTACCGAAATAGGATACGTCAGTCATCAGGTCGCGGGCCATTTCAAGCGTTACATTTTTATTTTTCCGCAGCTCAAAAAGCGTATTTACGTAATCCTCGTAATGCTGATCGAAGGCGGGGTTAACAATGCGAACTTTATTCAAGTCGAGGTTAATATCGTTCCGGTTTATAATGGTCTTAATATCTGTCGTATCCCCGATCAATGTCAGGTCGACGATATCCTGGCTGACCAACCGTGCGGCGGCCCGCAAAATCCGCTCGTCATTTCCCTCGGGCAATACGATATGCTTTTTTGACGTTTTGGCCCACTGAACCAACTGGTACTGGAACATGCGCGGTGTAATGCCCGAAGGTTTGAAAGTGACAATGCTCTTGTCCAGCTCGGGAATGTTGACGCACTTGTTAAAAGTATCTATCGCCAGCCGTATCTTTTTACTGTTATCAGCGGTAATCTGCGAGCGGATGTTGCCGACAAGGTTGCTGGTTTGGAACGTGCCGGTCTCGACAGCGATAATGGGCACCACCGTCTGCGAACCTTCTATCAATCTCAGGATGGGCTCCTCGGGCTGGTAACCCGCCGTCAGAACGATCCCGGCTACTTTGGGATAACTGGTCGATAAATTGGCCTGCAGGGCGGCGATAATAATGTCTCCGCGGTCGCCGGGCGTAACGATAAGCACATTATCACTAAGATAATTCAGGAAATTGGGCACCTGCATGGCGCCTGTAATAAAATGATCGGCCTGGTTGGAAAGATGCTCCTTGCCGAACAGCAACCTGCCGTTAAGCTGTTCGTTGATCTCCTGCATGGTCGGGCTGTTCAAACTTACGTCGCGCTGTATTACCGTAATTAAGATACCAGCGGATATTTGCTGCGTCAGCAATTCTGTCACATCCTTTACATGTTCCGGGTCGATCTTGTTCGCCACAAGTCCAAGCACTTGTATCTCACGCGCATCAAAGTTATGTATGGCCGTAAGCGCGGCGCTTACCACCTGCGCTATGGTTTTTCCCTCGCCTGAAATAACAATAATAACCGGCGCCCGCAGGTTTTTGGCGATCTGCACATTTATTTCAAACTCGAAAGCCGTGCCCTCGCCGAGGTAATCCGTGCCCTCCACCACTACGAAATCATACTTTGCCTCCAGCGACTTATACTTGCTGATAATGGTGTCCAGCATTTCGCCCTGGCTGTCCGTTTCCATTTTGCTCATGGCGTCCTGCCAGCTAAAAGCAAACGTATCGTCGTAGGTCATGGACAGATCGAAATGGGTCAGGATGGTATCGATATGTTCGTCTCTTTTTACAGGAATATTCTGGTTAATGATCGGCTTATAATAGCCAATTTTCTGAGCTTTGCCGAGCAGCATGTTCATCAGTCCGAGGGATACGATGGATTTACCGCTGTAAGGCTCCGTGCTGGCAATAAATATGGTTTTTATCATAGGTTTTATCCGTTCGGCATTACCCGGTAAAAGTAAGCAATTGCGGGCTTTTTATGCGGGGTTATGAAAACACAGGTAATGTGTTTTTCAAAAAAATGTTAATTTGCGAAAGGTTTTTTAATGAACATCGTCCTGCCTGATGAAAGACAAGGTAAACATCGACATCATCATATTAAGCTATGCCAAAGATGATTACCTAAAGGGCCTCACCGAACAAACCATATCTACGTTAATAGAGTCGGAAGACCCGGAAAAGATCCATTTCAATATCCTGGTTATCGAATCGAATAAGGCACTGGCCCCGTACCAGTTCGGGCATTCAACCACCATCTATCCAACCGAAAAGTTCGGCTTTCACAAATACCTGAATATCGGGATCAACATGACGGGCAGTCCATACGTTTGCCTGTGCAACAACGACCTGATATTTCAGACGAACTGGGCCAGCGAGATAGTTAAGGCTATGGAAAACGACCCGGAGATGCTGAGCGCGACCCCCTATTGCCCTAACTTCCACAAAAAAGAAGGCTTTGCCGAAAATGTCCCACCGTTACAGGGTTATTTCGGCCTGCTGGTGGGCTGGTGTATTTTTGTGCGCAGGGAAATATTCGACGTCATCGGCCCGCTGGATGAAAACCTGGTATTCTGGTATTGCGACTATGATTACTGCAACACCCTCGAGAAATTTAAAGTAAAAAACTGCCTTGTTTCAACCTCTTACGTTACCCACCTGGGCAGTGAATCCATCGAACTGGTGGATAAAAAAGAGCATAAAAAACTGACACAGATACCGCGGTTCTATTTCAGTTATAAGTGGCACCACCACTCCTATATCCGTTACAAGCTTGAAACCTGGCTGTTTAAACTGAAACTTTTCCTTAATCTTTAGCCGCACCGGCCAACGCTTTCGGGTCGTCGCCCGCCGCAGTCGATGTTCCGTTTTCGGGTGTCGTTGCACAGGGATAACCAAACAAACAGCGCTCTTTTATGATGGAGGCTACTTCGGGCGGCACCAGGTCTTCCCACTCCTTCGCCCCTTCTTTTATGAGCTTCAGTACGTTGTCTGTTTGTACATGCAGGTTCTTCTCTTTGTAATGGCTGATATCCTCGATCTTATTATTAGCAATCAAGTAACGGTACAAGTCTATGAGGTGCGGCGGCGGGTAAAACCGCAGGCAGTTCATGATCACCCCATTGCGCAGCGTGGGATAAATGAATAATTTCACTTTACGGCTGAACAGCGTCGCAAACGATTCGAGAATGCCGCCCGGCAGGTCCTGGTAATGCACTTCCGAGAAAATGTATTCCAGGTTAGGATATCCCAGAACGACGCCTATCTTCAGCTTTGTGATCTTCGACAGGTACGACACCAGTTTATAATATTCGTGAAAATTGGAGATCAACACGGTTTGCCCGAGCGAGCAAAGTATGTCCACCCGGTCAAGGAAATCCTTTTCGTCGATGTCCGCGTTCTGGTCGGCATCCCGTTCTTTCAGGGCCTGCAGCGTAAGCTCGGCTATGACAACCACATTATTAGCATCTACGTCAGGCTCTTGCGAAAACTGCCTTACCCCCGTCGTAACCATGTCCATATGGACGTTGATCACCGGTCGAAACCGGCCGCGTATCACCACGATATGCTTTTTGTACAATACTTCGGACGGCTGTTGATTTTTACCGTCCGGACCGAATAACGCCGCATCGGTAAAGCCGTACTTTACCAGGTGCAGGCTCATCAGGCGGTTGTCCACCTTTGAAAAAGCCGGCCCCACAAAGCGGATCATATCGATCTGTATGCGGTCCCTGGAGAGGTCGTCCATCAGCGACAGCAGGAACACCGACGGTATTTCGTTGTAATAAAAACAGGCATACATCAGGTTTACCCCTAAAATACCCGCCGCCTGTTGCTGCAGGTTATTGTCATTGTCCAGCAGTTTTACGTGCAGCACAACATCATTGTATGGCCCGTTGGGTTCCAGTTGGAAACGCACGCCCATCCAGCCATGCCCTTCGTTTGTTTTATGATAGTTGAGCGCCGCAATGGTATCCGAAAAAACGAAAAAGGTAGTCTTATCGCCGCGCAGGGCCGAAAGACGCTCGATGAGCAAACCGTACTCGTGGTCGAGCATGGATATCAGCCTGGCTTCGCTTACATAGCGGCGGACCTGTAATACACCATAAATGGCATCGGAAAAGGTCATGTCGTACGCCGACATGGTTTTGGCGATTGTACCGGACGCCCCGCCGGCTTTAAAGAAATTGGCCGCCACGTCCTGTCCCGCCCCGATCTCGGCAAAAGAGCCGTATATACGCGGATCGAGGTTGATGGTAAGGGCCTTTTGCTTTGTGCCGATATCCTTGTTATAAATGGCGTCCATACATCAGGGGTTTACAGGTAAATGCCGCCTCTCTTTCGAAAAGACGTTCAAATTTACAATTTTTTGAACGCAGCGAGGCCGGAAAATTTATTGTTCCCTGCGGCAGGCCGATAGCAAATGAAAAAGCCCCTAAACCGGGGCCTCACTTTTTATGCTTCGAATTTATATCCGACACCTTTGACTGTCGATACGATGTTATCGCCTAATTTTTCGCGCAGCTTACGGATATGTACGTCAATGGTCCGGTTGGTCACTACAACCGAGTCTTCCCATATGTTCTTTAATATTACCTCGCGGGTATAAACCTTGCCCGGTTTGGACGCCAGCAGGTAAAGCAATTCAAATTCCTTTTTTGCCAGGACGATCTTTTCGCCGCGCTGGAAAACCAGGTAGGCCTCACGGTCGATGGTAAGTCCGCCGATCTCCAGTTTATTGTCGGTAACTTCCTCGGCCGGCGAATTGCGGCGCAGTATGGCGTTGATGCGGCTTACCAGCGCCCTCGGCTTAATGGGTTTGGCTATATAGTCGTCGGCGCCTACGTTGAAGCCGGCTATTTCAGAATATTCTTCGCTCCTGGCCGTCAGGAATACCATAAAAGTATTCTTAAATTCAGGCATCGTCCTCATGATGCGGCATGCTTCAATGCCATCCATTTTGGGCATCATAATGTCGAGAACGATCAGGTCGGGCAATACTTTTTTCGCTTCAGAAACAGCTTCCTGGCCGTTACGTGCGGTAAAAACCTGGTAACCTTCCTTTTTCAGGTTATATTCTATAAGCTCTAAAATATCAGGCTCATCGTCAACGATTAGGATTTTCTGCTTAGGAGAAATGCTCATATTACAAATTTTGCATAAAAATATAAGCTCTACAAAAGCAAATTATTAACCTAATATTAACAAATTGTTAAGTGTTACCTTATTTTAACCTTCTATTGAGGCTTATTAAACGTTTTGTTTAAAAATTCTTCAAGATCGCTTCCGGTGATGTTTTTGGCGATGATCTTCCCCTGCGGATCGATCATAAAGTTGGAAGGAATGGCATTGATGTGGTACAATCGCTCGGTGGGTCCGTCGAAATTCTTCAGGTCGGAGGCATGGTTCCAGGTGAGTTTGTCCTGCTTGATAGCTTGCTCCCATGCAGCCTTGTTTACGTCCAGCGATATGCCCAGGATGTTCAGGCCTTTTGGCTTATAGATGGCATATTGTTTTACCACGTTGGGGTTTTCATGACGGCAAGGGCCGCACCACGACGCCCAAAAGTCGAGCAGTACATATTTCCCCCGGTAATCCGACAGTTTTACCGGTTTGCCGTCTAAGCCCGTTGTAGTGAAATCGGGCGCCTGGTGGCCAACCGAAACCGGCTTTGCCGCCATCATTTGATTGATGAAACCCTGAACGGCCGGGTTATCAGAAAATTTACCGTGCAGATCGTCGGCGTAAGCTACCATTTGCTGCTCGTACTTATTTTGATCGAGCGCGGTAATGGCATAAAATCCGGCCAGCGAGTTTTTATTGTCCAGCGCGAAATTCAACACGGCCTTACTTTGGCTGTCGAGCACTTTTTGCAGTTGCGGGCGATAAACGTTGATCAGCGAATCCGACTCACGTCCCAATTTTTCCGCGGCCGAACGGTAATCTTCGGTAATCTTGCTGATCTGCTGGTTAAACACATTGTTGACCTTGTTGAACTCCTTGATCTTTTCCGAATCTTCCGACCCGGTTATCGTATAACTGTGATTTACGTCGGCCAAATTTGTTGAGAACGAAATGTCTTCGCCGTTCTTCGCGATCAGGTCGAAAAGATTGCTGCCGATACGCAGGTTAAACAAGTTTGCGTAAGGAACCGAACGTTCAAACCGGAACTTGCCATCTTCGCCCAGGTTAGTCGAATCGACCACGGATATCGCCGTACTGTCGGCCTGTAAAAGGTAAATCTTTTTTATGCTGCCCGGGTTAGTTACAGTGCCGTTTATAGTGAAGGCTGCTTTATTTTTGTTGCACGACATGAAAGCAACCAGTAACAGGGCGCTACAGCAATAAGCGACAATATTCTTTCTCATCTATTTGGATTCTAATTCTTTTATCAATAACTGGTTGGTCGTTTGCGGGTCGATCCTCCCCTGCGAGCGTTTCATGATCTCGCCCATAAACAGCCCGATAACGCCTTTTTTGCCTTTCCGGTATTCGATTACCTTGTCGGGATATTTGGCTATTGCCTCGCTGATATACCGCTGCACATCGTCGCCGCCCAAACCGATCATGAGGTTGAGCTCGTCCGCAAGCTGCTCTGCGCCTTTACCGGGATCAGCGATCATAGCCGGGAAAAGCTTCTGAGCTGCAATCGTATTGTTAACTTTACCGCTGTCAACCAGGCTGATTATCCCAGCCAAATTAGCCGGTTTGATACAGAAATCTGTAATCTGAACGCCATTTTCGTTCAAATATGATTTAACCGCGCCCATCAGCCAGTTTGCGGCAGCCTTAAAGTTTTGCGTATGGCTTATCAGTTCCTCAAAATAAACGGCGGTATCCCTGTCTGCAGTGATCACCGAGGCATCATAGGCGGGCAGCCCTAAATCTACCGTGTATTTTTCGAAAAGCTTTTTCGGCAAAGCAGGCAGGCTTGCCCGTATTTGTTCAACATAGGCGTCGTTTAAATACAGGGGTTGCAGATCGGGTTCGGGAAAGTAGCGGTAATCGTTTGCCATTTCCTTGCTGCGCAATACCGATGTTTCGCCGGTATCGGCGTCAAAATTGAGCGTGTTTTGCTCAATGCGGCCACCACGCTCCAATATCCGCACCTGGCGCTCAAATTCATGCTCGATAGCGCGCTGTACGTTGCGTATCGAGTTCATATTTTTTACCTCGCAGCGATTTCCAAAAATTGTATCGCCTTTTAGCCGGACCGATATGTTGGCGTCGCAGCGCATACTCCCCTCTTCCATATTGCCGTCGCAGATGTCAAGGTAACGCAACAGCTTGCGTATCTCGGTGAGGTATTGACCTGCTTCTTCGCTGCTGCGGATATCGGGCTCGGACACGATCTCGATCAGCGGTACCCCCGCCCGGTTCAGGTCGATGTATGAATCGCTGTGGTGCTGGTCGTGCATGCTTTTACCTGCATCTTCCTCCATGTGGATGTGATGAATGGCGATATCCTTCTGTGAACCATCCGAAAGCCGTACAGTTACCGCCCCGCCGATACAGATCGGAAACTGATCCTGGGTTACCTGGTAACCTTTCGGCAGATCGGCATAAAAATAATTCTTGCGGGCGAAGGTATTGTGCAGGCTGATGGCGCTGTTGCAGGCCAGGCCCATCTTTACAGCGTACTCAACCATCTTTTTATTGATGCGGGGCAGCGTACCCGGGTGGCCCAGCGAAACAACGCTTACATGCGTGTTCGGGTCGCCTCCGAAGGCCGCTGAATCGGACGAAAAAGCTTTGCTGAAAGTGGATAACTGGGCGTGCACCTCCAAACCTACCACCAGCTCATATTTATCTTTTGACTTTTCGGGATGAATTGTCATATTATCTTAAAACTTTGGCAAACCCAATGCCTGCAAGGGGCCAAATATAAGTTAAAAACTCACATTCATACGTACTTATGACTATCAATTAGCTGCGTACGGCATGCCATAACTAATGCCCCATCCGAATATTTTTTCCGGCCAGTATAATAAGCCACTTGTTTTCAGCATTATATAAATAGTTTAACCTTATTTATCCTATTAACTAAAATTTTAGTTGCAATATTCAAACCTATTCCCTAACTTCGATTAACTAAAAACTTAATTGTAAACCGATGGATGTTTTTGATGCACCGTACCTGCTGCTGGCCAATGCGTGCCTGGTCTTATTCTCGGTACTATACCTGCTACTCAGAAAGGAAACATTTTTCCAGTTAAACAGGATATACCTACTAAGTTCGATGTTGCTTTCATTTCTAATTCCGTTTATCCACGCCACCTGGGTTAGCGGATTGAGCATTACACGGCAGATAACTCAAACAATTTATTTACCTGGGGTAACCATAAATGGCGAAGTACAAGGTAATGCCACGCATCTGTCGCTCACACAAATTCTGGCGTGGCTCTATATTACTGGCGTGGTTTTCATGGCAGCAAAACTTATTGCCAGGCTGATCGCTGTAAAGAGATTTATACGACAAGATCAAAATACGCTGTCCTATTCCTTTTTCAAGAAAATCCATATCAGCCAGAGCAATTTATCCGGAGGGCTGGTATACGCGCATGAAAATATACATGCAATGCAATGGCATTCAGCTGATGTGCTGCTGGCCGAGCTGGTCATTACATTCAATTGGTTCAACCCGGCCGCTTATTTTATCCGCAGGGAACTTAAAAATGTGCACGAATTTATAGCGGATTCGGAGGCTTTGAAAGCCACAACCAGGAAGCGGGAATATGTAATGCTTTTAGTTAGTCAAACGTTTGAAACACCAATAAATGAGTTAGTTAACAATTTTTTTAAACCTAGTCTATTAAAACAACGCATTATGATGATCCAAAAAGATAGATCACAGAAAAAAGCCCTGCTGCGGTACGGGTTTTTTATACCCCTGTTTGCAGCCATGCTGATCATATCGTCAGCGGCCGGAAACCCTTTTGGCAAACCGGTTGGTGGGAAGGCAGACCTGAAACCGCAGCAAAAAAACACGAAAGTATTCACGGTAGTCGAACATCCGCCGCACTTCCCCGGCGGAAACAATGAGTTTATAAAGTTCCTTGGCAAAAACATCCATTACCCGGCGGTAATGCGCGAAAAGGACATCCAGGGGCAGGTTTTAATTTCTTTTATCGTAGAGAAAGACGGCAGGCTTGATGACTTCAAGATCGCAAAGGATATCGGCTATGGCGCCGGGAAAGAAGCGCTCCGTGTTTTGGCGATGTCTCCTAAATGGGAGCCCGGCATCCAAAACGGCCATAAGGTAAGGACCGCGTTTACTGTACCGATCAACTTTGCCTTACAAAAGGAGAAGTAACAGCGTATTGAGATTTGACAACTTTTTAAAGTTGTCAAATCTTTACATGACGCCAGCTATAATCTTTTAAAAATCAAGACCGAAGAAAAGTGTCTTTATGAGTCAAAAAATAAAGTATTTGACTTTATTAGCCATTGCATTTATCCAATTCTGCACAGGATGCAATAAATTCATATTCATTCCTGGGGGCACCGTTATAAAGGGAGAAGACCACCAATATTACCTGAATGATAGTATCAAACTGACAATAAATGTTTGGGGTGATTTTAATATTTACAATCGCAAACTAAAAAAAGGCGTCCGGGTTGACAAAATATATACCGGCGATAAAAGAATTTTAGCCGATCTGAATATAAAATCCGGGCAAACCAAATTACTATTTTCTGCCGTACCTACTGTCGAACCGTATTATCATTTTGTAGCTTTTATCAGAGAGGCCAGGCCTGAAAATATGAAGCTATATAAGCCAAAATATGATAAGGACACGCTGCTATATTACTATAGAATTTTGACTATTTCTAAAGTCGAAATAGCGGAAACACTAATTCCATTTCATAGGAAATATATCGAATTCTTATACTACAACCACATTCCCAATGACTGTCCGTATTGCGATGTAGATGATATGTCGTTGAGAAACAGCAGGCAGTTGCAAAAAGGCGGCGAATTTTACCAGGTTTTGAATAGTTATAGCAACCCGCTTAGCTCTGAACCGGTAATATTTAATATTCCGGCCTCAAAAGTTTTAAAAAATAAGACCGGGCTGGTCAGGGCGTATAACATAAACGCCGAACAAAATAGTAAGGCGTTAATCAGTTTTAAATTTTTAGAACCCAATACCGGTCGTATCGAACTGAATCTTCCGCCAGGTCAATATCTGATCCAATATTCTGATCTAAACCATAAATTGATATGGGATCAGCATTATCTTAAAAACTAAAACAGTCTATTGCGATATAAACGACTTCGCCTTTTCCAGCGCGCGGCCTAACCCGGACGCATCCTTGCCCCCCGCCGTGGCAAAAAAAGGCTGACCGCCGCCGCCGCCTTGTATCTCCTTGGCCAGCTCGCGGACGATATTGCCGGCATTCAGGCCTTTCTCTTTGACGAGGTTATCAGAGATCATTACCGTTAAACCGGGCTTACCGTCGATATCCGTTGCCAGCACCAGGAACAGGTTTGGCACAATATCTTTTAACTGGTAAGCCAGGTTTTTCACCGCATCGGCGTTTGGTAACGCCACTTTTTCGGCGATAAAGCTAATGCCGTTGATCTGTTGTGCTTTTGCCGCCAGCTCGTTCTTTAACCCGGCTGACTTTTCGACCACAGCCTTTTCGATCTCTTTTTTGAGTTTGCTGTTTTCTTCCAGCAGGCTTTCGATGCTTTTGCCGATGTCCTTTGGGTTTTTCAGCAGTTCCTTCAGTTGATCTATCAACCGGCTTTGTTCGTTGATATAATTTTCGGCGCCGACGCCCGAGATCGCCTCGATACGGCGTACGCCTGCAGCCACAGCGCTTTCGCTGATGATCTTGAAATAGCCGATCTGCCCGGTAGCCTTTACATGCGTACCGCCGCAAAGCTCTTTGGAAAAAGCATCGTCGAACGTGATCACACGTACATATTCGCCGTATTTTTCGCCGAAAAGGGCCATCACTCCCCTGCCAATAGCTTCTTTATAGGCAACGCGGCGCTCTTCCTTCAGCGGGATATTTTCGCGAACTTTCTCATTTACGATAGCCTCTATTTGAGCCAGCTCTTCGTCAGTTACTTTGGCGAAATGCGAAAAGTCGAAACGCAGGTATTCGTCGTTCACCAATGAGCCTTTCTGGTTCACATGCGAACCAAGCACCTGTTTCAAAGCGGCATGCAACAAGTGCGTAGCCGAGTGGTTGCCCTCGATGCTATGCCGCCGGGCAGGATCGACAATGGCTGTCAGCGCATCTTCCATAGCCTCTGCACCGGGCAGCTTATCTACATAATGCACGATGAGCGCGTTTTCCTTTTTGGTGTCGGTTACTTCGATCACCTCGCCGTCCGGGAACACCAGCTCGCCGCTATCCCCTACCTGGCCGCCGCTTTCGGCATAGAAGGGTGTTTTATCCAGCACAATTTGATATTGCTCCTTACCCTTGGCCGTTACCTTGCGGTATTTAATGATATGAGCGATGGTTTCGGTCTCGTCGTAGCCGGTAAATTCTGTGGTTTCCTCGTCGCGAACATTTACCCAGTCGCCGGTATCAATAGCAGTGGCGGCGCGGGAGCGGGATTTTTGTTCGGCGAGGGCTTTACTAAAGCCTTCCATATCAACACTCAACCCACTTTCTCGAGCCATAAGCTCAGTCAGATCTATTGGAAACCCATAAGTATCTTGTAATTTGAAAGCGATTTCGCCACTGAAAAGATCTGGCTTTTGAGCCGGATCATATGGTTTATCGCCAAATTGATATGTTGCTTGATTAAATTCGCTGTTGAATAAAGCTATACCCTTTTCTAAGGTTCTTAAGAAAGCTGACTCTTCCTCCAATACCACCTTTTGCACAAAATCCTTCTGGTTCCACAATTCATCAAAAACACCATGGAACTGTTCGGCCAAAAGCGGCACAAGCGTATTCAGGAATGGTTCTTTAAAACCCAGGTATTGATACTGGTACCTAACAGCCCTGCGCAAAATACGGCGGACAACGTAACCGGCTTTATTATTAGATGGCAATTGGCCGTCGGCAATGGTAAAGCTTACCGCGCGAACATGGTCGGCCAGCACACGCATAGCCACGGCGGTATTCCAGTCGGCATCGCCTGGTTTGGCTTCGCTGTTGTAGGGTTTGCCGCTTTTTTCGAAAATGAATTGGATTAAGCCCCGGAAGACATCGGTATCATAATTGGAATGCTTACCTTCCAGCACACGTACCAAACGCTCGAAACCCATTCCGGTATCCACGTGTTTGGCTGGCAATGACTGCAATGAACCGTCCTTCAGCCGGTTGAACTGGATAAAAACGTTATTCCATATCTCGATAACCTGCGGGTCGTCTGCGTTCACCAACTTCGCGCCGTCAACAGCCTTTCTTTCAGTTTCAGAGCGATTATCGAAATGAATTTCCGAACAAGGCCCGCATGGACCGGTTTCGCCCATTTCCCAGAAATTATCCTTTTTATTGCCTAAAAGAATATGACTTTCGGGCACGTATTGCTTCCACAAGTCGTAAGCTTCCTGGTCTTTCGGCAGGCCTTCTTTTTCATCCCCCTCGAAAACGGTTACATACAGCCTGTCCTTATCGATCTTGTATACCTCCGTAAGCAATTCCCAGCTATAAGCGATTGCCTCTTTTTTGAAATAGTCGCCAAAGCTCCAGTTGCCCAGCATCTCGAACATCGTGTGGTGATAGGTATCTATACCTACCTCTTCCAGGTCGTTATGCTTGCCCGAAACGCGCAGGCAGCGCTGCGTATCGGCCACCCTTTTGTATTTCGCTGACGCTTCGCCCAGGAAAATGTCCTTAAACTGGTTCATCCCGGCGTTGGTAAACATCAGCGTAGGGTCGTTCTTTACCACAATGGGTGCGGAAGGCACGACCTGGTGGCCTTTGGAAGCAAAAAAATCAAGAAAAGCTTTACGTATCTCTGAAGCTGTCATAAGCTGGTAAATAGTGTGCAAAGGTAATTATTACGCCCGAAAGCGTGAAGGTCAGGTCAAAAGATATAAAACTGATAATTAGTGGATGTTATGTTGACAACCATAAACTTTTCCACATTTTTTTCCGTTGTGGAACTTTACGATAACCCGTTTCGTATAAATGACCACGAAATAATTACATTTGAGCAATGCCTTATAAAGAACACGAAATCAGCAAGATGTATTACACCATGGGCGAGGTGGCCGCGATTTTCGACGTGAATCAGTCGTTGATCAGGTTTTACGAGAAGGAATTTGATGTATTGCAGCCTAAGAAAAATAAAAAAGGCAACAGGTATTTTACCCCGGAGGACATCGAACATTTGAGGATTATTTTTCACCTGGTGCGCGAGAAGGGCTATACCCTGAATGGGGCCCGCGAGCACCTGAAAAAGCACATCGGCGACGACAAGGAAAACCAGCGCGTGGTGGACGCTTTGGAAAGTATCAAAAAGTTCCTGCTCGAAGTTCGCGAACAGCTTTAACACGAATTTATAATTTAAGCAATTTTTATAGGATAATAGCCGTATTGGGTAATATACCCCCGATCCGGCTATTTTTTATCCCAAACCCTTATCTTTATTGGCTATGATAGCCGGCCACAAAGGCGAAGTACCTTTTTTTGTATTGATCGTCCCCTTCCTGGCCGGGATAGTACTGGGCGTTTTCTTCTGTCAGCCTGGTTTAATTCCCTTTATTTGGATACTGCTGGCTACCATTGCAGCCACCTTCATTTTGCTAAACCTGCTTTATCGTAAACTGAAACTTTATAAGGCACCCTGGATAGGCGGGGCATTGATGCATTTCGTCCTGCTGGTGTTGGGATGGTCGGTTGCGGTTAAGCACAACGAACTGAACGATAAGTACCATTTCGCCAGGATATCTTCCGAATACCTTATTGTAACGATCGGAAGCGAACCTGCAGCCAAAGGAGGACTAATCCGTTTTACGGCTAAGGTCGAAAAGTCAGTTACCGGTAACAGAGCCCGCGAAGTTCGCGGCAATCTGCTGGTCACCATCAGAGACAGCGCCGCCGGCAATTTATATTATGGCGACGAGTTGTTGATTCCTGCCAAATACGACGCGGTTGCACCACCCGCAAATCCGGCCGAATTCAATTACAAGAAATATCTCGCCAATCAAAACATCCATTACCAGGCATTTTTGCAGCCGGGCCAATTTGTGGTGCTGAAAGCAAATGCCGGCAACCCGGTTGTCGCTTATGCACTCAGGCTAAGGCAGCGGCTGGTGGAAAAATTCAAAGCCGGCATGCATAACCCAGAGGCCATCGGTGTAGCTTCGACGCTCATCCTGGGTTACAAGGCCGATCTGAGTAATGATGTTTTGCAAGCCTATTCCAAGACGGGCACCATCCATGTGCTGTCGGTATCCGGGGCGCATGTGGCCATTATCTTTTACCTGCTGAACCTGGTGCTGGGCTTTACCGACCGTTTCAGGCATGGTAAAATACTTAAAGCGGTATTGGTTATCGTACTGATCTGGGCTTATTCGCTGCTTACCGGGTTTTCGCCGGCAGTTTGCCGTGCCGCCTTTATGATCTCCATGATCATCATCGGTAAAACGTACAACCGGCACATCAATTCGCTCAATGTACTGGCTATTTCGGCGTTCTTTCTGCTGCTTTACGACCCGTTCTTCATCCTCGACGTCGGTTTTCAGTTATCGTACCTGGCTGTAGGCGGACTGATCGTTTTTCAACCCATTATATACAAATGGTTTGACTTTGAAAACAAGTGGGCGGATAAATTATGGATCTTATGTTCGGCATCCGTAGCCGCACAAGTCATCACTTTTCCGCTTAGCGCGTTTTATTTTCACCAATTCCCGGTTTACTTCCTGGTCAGCAACCTGCTGATCATTATTCCATCCATGGTTATCCTTTATGCGGGCATGGCTTATTTGTTGCTGGCAGCCATCCCGTTTCTGTCGGCGGCGCTGGCATGGGTGCTGGAAAAGTCGATACTGGCCATGGACAGCGCGCTCGGTTTTATCGAACACGCCCCTTTTGCCGGCATCAGCAAAATATGGGTATCCGCATGGGATTGCCTGCTGCTTTACGGAATTATTATTGGTGTCTTCTATTTCTTTTATAATAGGAAGACCGCGCTGCTGCGGTTTAGTTTAGCAATGATGCTATTGTTCACTGTAAGCGTAAGTATAAAAAGATGGGATACATTGAGCACCAGCAACATTACGTTTCTCAGCTTAAAAAAACACACCGGCATTATTTTTAAAACAGGCGACAAGGCTGTCGTGCTCACCGACCTGGCCGACACGGACAAGACTTACAGGTATTCCGTTCAACCTTATTTGGATAGTTGCCAGGTAGCTTCGGTGCGACGGTGTTCGCCGGATGAGGACATTCAATTACCAGGTTTGCTAAAAAAAGCGGGGCTGGTACAGTTTGGTGATAAAAGGATATTACTGCTGAACACATCGATTCCGGACCTTGCGCCGGGCCAAAAGATCGCTACAGATTGCCTCTATATTTCCGGCGCGCGGGAGCCCGATACGGCGCTGATCGGCAAAAACTATCACAGCAAATTGTTCGTTATCGATGTCAATAATTCGCCGCAGGCTGCGCACCTGCTTGAACAACAGGCAGGTAGTAAACACATCGAATATTGGGAGCCCGGGCGTAACAAATCGGTACTGCCCGTATCTAATTAGGAGCAAAACAGGAAAGGGCAAAATTAATTTGCACGCTAACCGATAAATTATCTAACTTGAATTAAAATCAAAGAACAAAACATGAAAATGAAACTTTTGAGTATTGCGCTCGGCGCAGCCCTGACGGCGACGACGATTAGCGCCCACGCGCAAAAAAATTATACAGAAGGTGTTGTTACTTACAAAACCAGTATGCGCGGGCAGGATGTTGACGTAAAAAATTATTTCAGGACCGACTCGGCTGCGGTTACTTTTACGGCCGGGCCTGCTACAATAAAGATCCTGTCGGACGCTGCGCGCAAATATTTTGCAGTACTGGTCGACGTGCCGGTAGCTTCGATCAAAAAGGCAGCTATCGCCAATCCCGACGAGGTAGACCAGATGATGTCGGGCCTGCCTACCTTTACGTTCACCCCTACCAGCGAAACCAAGCAGATATCGGGCTTCAACTGTACAAAGGTAAGTGCAAAGGATAACAAAACCGGCACCAGCTATGACATTTGGGTAACTAAGGATATCACTGTTCCTTCAACTGCCATTGCACCTTACTATAAAGATGCAGGCGGTTTCCCGGTACAATACACCGCTTTCCAGCAAGGCCAGAGCGCCGAGGTTACCGTACAGAGCGTTACAGGCGATAAAGCTCCCGCAGGAACCTTCGGTATCCCGTCAGATTTTGATAAAATCACAATGGACGACCTGAAAGCTATGTCGGGCGGCGGCAATTAATAGACACAATTTAAGCGAATTGCCGTACGGCGGCTAAAATGCACGGACAGCGACGTCTGTGCATTTTTACTTTAGAACGTGAAGACCTCCGCCACAGAATTTAGCGGGCGAGATTTAAAATTGTTATTTCAAATAACATTTTATTTAAGTTCTCATCTTTTATTTTATATTTGATTGCGTTAACATTGTTCAAAACTTAATCTTTATCATTATGAAAAAAGAAAAATTAAACCTTAATAGTATAAGAACAGTACTCAGCCGTGCGGAGATGCGAACAATTATGGCAGGTAGCGGCGTTACAGTAATTTGTCCTTCCGGATATGGCGTATGTAACTGTAACGCGGGCGGAGTAAACACCGTAACATGCATTCCAAATGGTGCAAAGTGCTGTGTACCAGCATAGAATTGACATTTCCAAAAATCAGAACATCTGTTAATATATAGTTGAAATCGTAGAGGAAGCGCCGATAAACCAATCATAGGCACCTCTTTTACATTTTCTTCTCAGGAATAACTGGTTAGCGGGAATTCCCGAATTTTGAGAAGGAAAGGTCAGGAAACGTTTCCTATTGCTGGGTCATTACCCAACTGAGCAATCCATTCGTTAAACAAACGGCTTTCCATTTCCACAGCCTTATCGGCGTGCATTTGCCAGTCGGGTGAAAAGGTTTTTAACTGGTTGATCATTTCCTCCAGGTGCCCCTCCTCTTCCAGGATAATCGATTTTACATTCACCTTGCTCGAGGCTTTATCCAAAGCCTCCTGGTAAACCGGGTAAAGTTCATCAGCGCGAACTTCGATCGCATAAGTTACCAGCAGGTAGGCTGCAAAACGTAAGTCCTTGCCCTTCAGGCCGAGTTCTGTTTTCAGGTAGCGACAAACGTCCACGTCCAGTTGGTTCAGGTAATGCCGGCTGCTCGCCGAGGCTAGTAAGTACTCAGGCGAATAAGTCGGGCATATCGCCGCTCCTACTTTTTCGATTTGCTTCTTCAGGTAAAAAGCATGCCGATGCTCCTCGGCGGCATGCTTCAGAATAATATAAGTAACAGTCTCCGGGTCTTCGCAGGCCGAAATTTTGCGGGCGCCGGTGTTTTCCATCAGCGAAAGCGTGTTCAGCCAGCGGGCATGCAGTTGGTTATTATCAATAATTATTGGCAATAGTTGTTCAAAGCTCATAATTCTTCAAGGGCGGATTCAATTTTGCCGTAAATATAGCCTAGCTGTTCATCGGTTATGCAATACGGCGGTAAAATATAAAGCACATTACCCAGCGGCCGCAGGATGATGCCGGCACTAAGAAAATATTGGTAAAGCCTGTCGCGTAAGGTGCTGAAGTACGACGTATTGCCACCCGTCTCCCATTCCATCGCCACAATAGTACCGGTTTGCCTTATCGTTCGGATGCGCGAATGATCTTTTATCCGGGCAGCGAATTGCCTGTGGCTGTCTTCAATCCGTTTAATGTTTTCTTTTGTCGAACTATCCAGAAACAAGTCCATGCTGGCGAGCGCGGCCGAGCATGCCACCGGGTTTGCGGTATAGGAATGGCCATGAAACAGGGTTTTCAGTTTATCCTCCGATAAAAAGGCATTATAAATCTGTTGGGTGCAGGTCGTCAAGCCCATCGCCATCGTTCCGCCCGTGATGCCCTTGGAAAAGCACATTACATCAGGCCTTGTACCGAGGTAATCGCACGCGAAATTCCGTCCCGTACGGCCAAATCCGGTAAATACTTCATCGGCTATCATAAGTACGCCTTCCTTTTGACAATGCTGCATCAGCTCATCCAGGTATTTCGCTTCGTACATGATCATTCCTGCCGAGCCCTGTATCAGCGGCTCAAAAATAAAACATGCCAGATCGGATTTGATGTGTGAGATTTGAGATTTGAGGTATTCGATATTCGACGCGTCGGGCAGGTCGATAAAATCCACCTCGAAAAGCAAACTGTCAAAAGCTGCCGTAAAAGCGCTGCGGCCGCTTACCGCCATAGCGCCGAAGGTGTCGCCGTGGTAGGCATTATTGAATGCCAATATTTTAGTCTTTTGGACACCCTGGTTGTGCCAGTATTGCAGGCACATTTTTATCGCGACCTCGACTGCCGTCGAGCCGTTATCCGAATAAAAAACTTTGGCCTGGTTTTCGGGCAGCAGCTTTAGCAGGCGTTCGCCCAACGCAATCGCAGGCTCGTGTGTAAACCCGGCAAAGATCACATGCTCCAGCTTCATCAATTGCTCCGACACCTTTTGCGCGATGTAAGGATGCGCGTGCCCGTGTATGTTTACCCACCAGGACGAAACGGCATCGATGTATTCCTTGCCGTTCTCGTCGTATAAACAGGCTCCCCTTCCCCGAACTATCGGGATTGGCGGCAAGGCCGTGTGCATTTGTGTGTATGGGTGCCAGATAATATTTAAATCCCTGTCAGTAAGATTCATAGGTGATTCAGTAAAAGTTTTACAACATGTTTGTCAGCGGGAAACGTTACGTCGTCCACCGTCAATTCAGCCAAACTTTTCCAGCGGAACGATTGCAGTACTTCGCCCTCACCGTCAAAGTCAAAAGCTACCGTCTTAAACATCAGGTTCAGCGGCGACAGGTTTTTTACCAGGTAATAAACGCTGATGACCTGGGTATCGTTGAAAGCCGATTTCACAAAAAAATCAGTCGTGTAAAAATGGCTGAGCACCTCTATTTCCACATTACATTCTTCCACGAACTCCCGCTTCAGGCCATCCACCAGCCCTTCGCCATATTCCAGCCCGCCGCCCGGGAATTTGCTGAACCGCATGCCGTATTCCTGCTCGTCGCTGAGCAGCACCTGCCCGGCATCGTTGATCAGCAAGCCATAAACGCGGACGTTGAACCTATACATTATTCAAAGTGTTTTTTATTGCGGGTGATGTTTTCCATCGTCCAGGTAATGTCGGTAGTTTTGGGTTCCGACCGTATCGGGCAGTTGGGCATGTTGCAATAATGGCAGCACCTGGGCAGGCACGGATCGGCATGTATAAAAAATTCGGTCTTAACCATTGCTTTTTTATTGACGATCTTGTCGACAAGCGATACCTCCTCGTGCACCTTATTCAGGTCGAAGTAGTTGGGCAGCGTCATGTGGCAGTCGATATGCAGTTCGTGACCGTATTTCTGCGCCCGGAAATTGTGCAAATCGATCCACTCATCCCGGCGCTCCTCATTCAGTATCTTCAGTACATCCTTTACCACGTCGAAATCGGCCTCGTCCATAAGGCCGGAGACCGATCTGCGTACCAATTTATAGCCAACATAGCAGATATATAGCCCCACGGCTATAGATAACAGGCTGTCGAGCAGAAATATCTGTGTAAAATGGATCAATAGTAACCCGGCGACAAGGCCAAGGCTCGTTATCATATCCGTTATCAGATGCCGGCCGTCCGCTTCAATGGTGATCGAACGAAGGGCCTTGCCCCGGTTGATCATATAAAATCCGAGTACGCCGTTTACCAAACCCGTAGCGCCAATAATGATGGCGCCGGTTACCAACTGGCTGATGGGGTGAGGATAAAAAATATTATAGGCGGATTTGAAAATGATCACCAGCCCTGCAAGGCCTATAAGGCCGCCCTCGATGAACACCGAAAAAAACTCCACTTTACCATGGCCGTACGGGTGGTTAAGGTCGCGCGGGCGGGCTGCGAGGTAAATGCTAAAGAAGGCAAATGAACTTGCCAGCACATTTACAATGCTTTCGGCCGCATCGGTGAGCACAAAGTTTGAGGACGTTATAAAATAAGCGCCAAACTTGGCCATCATCAGGATTACACCCGTGATCAGCGCCGTTAATATGATCTTCTTTTGTTCCTGCACGTGTTAAGCAGATTGGTGGTCAAAGGTAAGCAGAAAGTCGAAAGTCCAAAGTCCAAAGCTGAAAGTCTAAAGCTGAAAGCGAAAAGTCCAAAGCTGAAAGTAAGAAGGTTCACTGCCACCACGAGGCCGAAAATTAAGAAAGTTTCAATGGGCGGCCTATAAGTCTAAGCTTTATTGAAATTATTGTAAAAATAAGATTAAGCGCATGTTACCCGGGTCATATCCGTTAAGATTTTTCTACCTTTGCGGCCGGAATAAAAAATAACATGAGCGCATTAAGTAACAGGATCAACAACCTTGCGGAATCGGCAACAATTAAGATGGCCAAACTGGGCCGTGAACTGGCTGCCAAAGGTGTTGATGTGATCAGCCTGAGTTTTGGCGAACCCGATTTTCATACTCCGGAACATGTGAAGGAAGCGGCCAAAAAGGCAATGGACGATAATTTTACGTATTACACCCCCGTTTCCGGTTATCCTGAATTGCGAAAGGCTGTTTCGGCTAAGCTCAAAGATGAAAACAACCTGGATTACGACTTCAGCCAGATCGTTGTTTCCACGGGCGCCAAGCAGGCCATTGCCAATGCTGTGCTTTGTCTCGTCAACCCCGGCGAAGAGGTGATCATACCAACCCCCTATTGGGTTTCTTATTCAGAAGTTGTGAAACTGGCCGAAGGAAAAAGCGTTTTCATCGATACGACGGTTGAGCAGAATTTCAAGATCACACCCGAACAGTTGGAGGCAGCCATTACGCCGAATTCCAAGCTGTTCATGTTCTCTTCGCCCTGCAACCCAACCGGCAGCGTTTACAGCAAAGCCGAACTGGAAGGCCTGGCCAAAGTATTTGAAAAACATCCGGAAATATACATCCTGTCGGACGAAATATATGAACACATCAACTTTGTGGATAAGCATGAGTCGATAGCGCAGTTTGATAGTATTAAAGATCGCGTGATCATCATCAACGGTTTCTCCAAAGCATATGCCATGACCGGCTGGCGTATCGGCTATACCGCTTCAAATAAAGAAATTGCAGCCGCTTGCGATAAGATGCAGGGCCAGGTAACGTCGGGCACGTGCTCGATCACACAGAAAGCCGGCGTAGCTGCTTACGAAGGCGGCCTTGAAAGTGTGCTGCAGATGCGCGACCAGTTCCGCAAACGCCGCGACCTGGTTTACGGTCTGTTAAAAGATATCCCGGGAATAAAAACCAATCTTCCCGACGGTGCATTTTACTTCTTCCCTAACGTAACATCGTTCTTCGGTAAAAGCTACAACGGCAGAACGATCAAAGATGCGGACGAACTGAGCCTTTACCTGCTTGAAGAAGGGCATGTGGCAACGGTTGGCGGCGATTCGTTCGGCGACCCAAAATCGATCCGCCTGTCCTACGCGGCTGCGGAAGATAAGCTGACCGAAGCTTTGCGCCGTATCAAAGAAGCATTAGGAAAACTGCAATAAAGGCTTGGGGCGATAAAAACAAAAAAGCCATCCTGTGTTTGCAGGATGGCTTTTTTGTTTTGGTTTGAACTATGTTATAATCCGAAACCATAAGCTAGTCGCAGGGCGGCTAAACCATAATTATTACCCTGCCCCGAGAAGTTTTCGTAGCGCGCGCCAATATCCCAGTGCGTATTTGCCCAGCCTATCCCCGGCGACAGGATAAGCTTGACGTCCTTGGTATCACCGTCAACAGGTTCGTGCACTTCAAATCCTGCACCTGCTTCACCCTGCAAGTAAATGTTGTTAGTAAAAAACCATTTAATGCCGGCTTTGGCTGGAACGATCCCCAGCGAACGGCCTTTCACAGTTACCGTGGTAGTCGATGTGGCGTCGGTAAACGTACTGGTATAAGTTTTACCAAAAAAGTTATAATAACCTGAGGTAAGCGTCAATGCCAGGTTATTTGAAAATCCGTATTGCAAACGGGCGGTACCGCCAAGTTCAAAATTTGATATGTTATTGGCGTTACCAGTCGGTATGCCGCCCTCAACGCCTATTCCGAAGCGCCATTTGTTTGGCGTAGGCGTTTGAGCTTTAACTGAAGTGGCACAAAAGATAGTTACGGCTGATGCAGCTATAGCTAAAAGTTTAATTCTGTTTTTCATTGTCGTTAGTTTCATAAGTTAACGGATAATTGTCTATGTACCCGCCGACACACAAATATTTTGCCATATGGTTATTTTTCCGTCATTAGAAATTAATATTTTATCGTTAAAGTTTATCCCAGGCTCGATAGGTGTGCCGGTAAATTATTGCTAATCAGCAATTTCAATTGAGGAGAGCGAGGCCGGCGTTGAATGGGCGCGCCGAAAAGCTCATCGGGAAAGACAATGCAGACCGAAATACTAAATTCTGTAGCTTTTTGCAGGAAATTTTGCCCTTTTTGCAAGTCACTTTTGCGCGCATCCAAATGCCGAGCCAAGCAGTACATCGTAAATTCATAAAAAAAGCCCTTTCGGGCTCTGTCTATACCTGCGGATCATGTTCGGGATCGGGCTTGTAATTCCGTTGCAGTTCGGCCAGCTTTGCTCTGCCATAGGCAAAACGGGTGATCAGGAAAAACAACACCGGGACTATAAATATTGCCAGCGAAGTGGCCGCAAGCATACCGCCAAACACCGTCCAGCCAATGGTTTGCCGGGCTATTGCTCCGGCTCCTGAAGCAAATACCAATGGCAAAACACCGAATATGAAGGCCATAGAAGTCATGATGATCGGCCGTAAACGCAACCTTACCGCTTCGAGCGTAGCTTTTTCCAATTCCATGCCCCTGTCCACGCGTTCCTTTGCAAATTCGACGATCAGGATGGCGTTCTTTGCTGCCAGGCCGATAAGCGTAATAAGACCGATTTGCGCATAAATATTGTCATCCAGGTGTTTATTAAAATATAAAAACAGGATAGCGCCAAATGCTCCCAACGGTACGGCAAGCAGTACCGAGAACGGCACCGACCAGCTTTCGTACAAGGCCGCCAGGAACAGGAACACAAAGCTGATGGACAGCAGGAAAATATATACTGTTTTGGAGCCGGATAAAATTTCCTCGCGGCTCAGGCCCGAAAACTCATAACCATACCCTTGCGGCAGCGTCTGCGCGGCTACTTCCTGCAGGGCCGCAATAGCGTCGCCGCTGCTATAACCCGGTTTCGGGCCGCCATCTATTTCCGCCGAACGGAACAGGTTGTAATGCGATATCAGCGGGGCTATCTGGGTCATCTTATATGATGTCACCGAACTGAGCGGCACCATATTCCCAGCCTGGTTACGCACAAAATACTGGTCTATATCTTTAATATCGGTCCGGTAGTTACTATCGGCCTGGGCTACCACGTGAAAGTCGCGGCCATATATCGTAAAGTCGTTTACAAACGTGCTGCCCATATAAGTTTGCAATGTCGAGTTAATATCGGAGATAGACACACCCAGGCGTTTGGCTTTTTCCCTGTCAATAGTAAGCTGGTAAGCGGGGGTACGCGCCGTAAAGAAAGAGAACGCCCGGTCGATCTCGGGCCGTTTATTTACAGCGGCGATAAAGTTCTGCAATACCCGCTCAAAGTTTTGGGGGTCACCGCCGGCCTGGCGCTGCTCAAGTATAAAGCTGAAACCGGCACTGGTACCCAGGCCCGGTATGGCCGGCGGACGGATCACGACCACATTAGCCTCTTTGAACCCGGAGAATTTTTTTTGCATCACTCCCACCAATTGTTCTGATGTCAACTTACGCTCGTCCCAGGGTTTAAGCTGCACGAATATGGTACCGCTGTTGGACTTACTGGCAAAGCTCACCACGTTAAGCCCGCCAAGCGCCGCATAATGGGCAACTTCGGGTATTTTGTCGAGCGAATCCATCATCGCATGTAATAGCCCAACGCTCCGCTGCGTAGACGAGGCTTCGGGCAAGTCGTAGGTCACATAAATACGGCCTTCGTCTTCGATAGGGATAAAACCGGTAGATTTGGATTTGAAAAGGAATACCGTACCTACGATAATGCACAGCAGGATGACTATGACGAACTTTGAATTATTGATGCCCCTGTGTACGCCGTTTTTATATTTGCCGGTAATCCTGCCGAACCATACATTAAACCTGAAAAAGAACTTATCCAGCCCCTTCGAGCTTTCGTCGAGCTTACGCGGCCTCAATATTAAAGTACAAAGCGCAGGCGTCAGCGAGAGCGCGACAAAGGCCGAAATCAACACCGAAATAGCTATCGTGATGGCGAATTGCTGGTAAAGCCTGCCGACTATCCCCGGTATAAATCCTACCGGAACGAATACCGCCGCTAATATCAGCGCGATGGCTATAACCGGCGCCGATATGTCTTTCATTGCGTGGATGGTCGCTTCCTTCGGCGAAAGTCCCTGCTCGTCCATGTAATGCTGCACCGCCTCGACCACTACGATGGCGTCGTCCACAACGATACCGATGGCCAGCACGAAACCGAATAGCGTAAGCGTATTGATGGTGAAATGCAGCGGGGTAAAGAATATAAACGTGCCAATAATGGAAACAGGGATCGCCAGCACCGGTATAAGCGTGGTTCGCCAGCTTTGAAGGAAAAGAAATACGACCAGTATCACCAGTACGAGCGCGATGAGTAAAGTGACAACCACCTCATGTACCGAAACACGCACCACGGTTACCGCCTCGAACGGAACCACATAGTCGACATCCGTAGGGAACGACTTTTTCAGTTGATTCATGGTTGCGTAAACGTTGTCGGCTGTCTCCAGTGCATTGCTCCCCGGCGCCTGGTAGATCAGCAGGTAAGACGATCTTTTATTGTCGACGAAGGAATTGGATGAGTAGTTGAACTTGCCCAGCTCGACGCGTGCGACATCCTTCAAATGCACGATGGAGCCGTTTTGAGGTTGTGTGCGTACAATAACGTTTTCAAAATCCTTCGGCGTAACCAGCCGGCCCTGCGTAATAACGCTAAACTCAAATACCTGGCTCTTTTTCTGGGGAGGCACGCCTACGGAACCCGCGGCTACCTGGGCATTTTGCTCCTGCAAAGCGCTGGTTATATCGGAAGCGGTAATACCCAGCGCGGCCATTTTATCCGGTTTAAGCCAGATGCGCATGCTGAAATCGTCGGCACGCTGTATTACGTCGCCCACCCCTTTAGCGCGCAACAGCGCATCCCTAACAAAAACGTTGGTGTAGTTATCCAGGAACGGAATATTATGCGACCCTTTGGGTGAGAAAATCGCTACCAGCATTAATATGCTTGGGTTACGTTTACGGGTAACGATACCCAGGCGCTGCACTTCCTGCGGCACCGTTGGGGTAGCTATGCTCACACGGTTCTGCACATCCAGCGTAGCTATATTAATGTCGGTGCCTACTTCAAAGTTGGCCGTCATGCTCATCTGCCCGTTGCTCGTGCTGTTACTTTGCAGGTAGGTCATGCCGGGTGTGCCGTTCACCTGCGTTTCAATTGGCGTAGCAACGGTTTGTTCGACCGTTTGAGCGTCGGCGCCGATATAGGTGGTGGATATATTAACCGTAGGCGGCGTGATCTCCGGGTACTGGCCGACAGCGAGGTTGAGTATCGATAAAACACCTACTACAACGATCACTATCGAAATAACAATGGCTGTAACCGGCCTGCGTATAAAAGTATCTGCGATCATGCTTTTTCTTAGTGATATTATTTGCTTTGTTTTTGTTGCCCCGGCTGCGCGTTCGGATTACCCAATACGATCTTGCCGCCGTCGCGCAAACGCTGGTAACCTTCGGTAACTACCTTGTCGCCTTCGTTCAGGCCGTTCAGTACCACCACGTAAGTTCCCACATGCGGACCGAGCGTCACTTTATGCTGTTTAGCGATGGTATCCTGGCTCACGAACACAAAAAACTCGCCCATTTGCTCGATGACCGCCTTATACGGAATGAGCAATTGCTCGCCCGACTGGCCATTCAGCACCTTAACAACACAGCTCATGCCGTCCTTCAAAACATCGTCGCTGTTTGAAAATTGCAGTCTTACCTTAATGGTTCCGGTTTGGTTATTTACGCCCCGGTCGATAGCTAGTATCTTTCCGGGTTTATTGTAAGTGGTTACGCCATCCGATAAAACAAGTTTAAAAGTCGAATCGGTGCTTTTCTTTTGCAGGTTATAAAATCGCGTAATATCATCTTCGTTGATCACGAAATCGACGCCGATGGGCTGCTCGCTTGATATCGTGTTCAATAATGTAGTTCCCGGGCTAACCGCAGCACCCAATTTTACCTGCGAAATACCGATACGGCCCGTAAACGGAGCCGTTATAATGGAATAAGACAAGTCGGTTTTAGCCGATTCGATCCCGGCTTTTGCCACTGCGACAGCGCTTTTGTTGGTCGCCAGCGTAGCTACCGCCTGGTCGACGGTTTGTTTGGCTACCGCATCATTCTGTTCCAGGTAAGTATAACGGTCCACATCCTTTTGAGCTTTCACCAAATTGGCTTCCGCGCTGGCGAGATTAGCCACCGCCTGGTCGTAGGCAGCCTGGTACTTACGCCGGTCTATCTCGTACAGCGGCTTGCCCTTCTGCACCACGTCGCCTTCTTTAAAGAATATGCCCGTAATATAACCGGCCACCTGGGCGCGTAATTCAACGCTGTTCAACGCCACTACGGTACCCTGGTACTGATCGTAATATACCGCGTCGCCCTTTTTTACGTCGGCTACGTTTACCGGTGTTGGCGGCGGGGCGGTATTCTGCGGTTTGGGATTACCGCACGATGCCAATATTGCCGCGGCTGATGCTATCCAAAATAAGTATTGATACTTCATGAGTCAAATATTCAGTTTTGTGGTACGGTTAGCGTGCCTAGCGCCTTTTGCAGGTCGATCTTGCTCGATAACAACTGGAACAAGGCGTTATAGTAATTCAATTCTTCGGTGCGCAGATCTGATTGAGCTACAATCACATCTAAGTAAGTTTTCACACCTTCGCGGTATTGCAGGCTCACCACCTTGTATACATCTTTAGATAAGGCGACATTCTGCTTAAGCAGTTTCCAGTTGGTATAATTGCTTTTGTAGCTTGCCAGCGCTTCGGTATATTCCGTATTGATCGAATTTTTTTCATTGGCTATATCCAGGTCTGCGCGGGTAGCCTGCAAACGGGCCTTGCTTAAATTCTGCAGTCTTTTGTTTCCCTGGAAAATCGGCACGTTCAGGGTCAGTCCAACATAACCGCTTGGTATCGAACTGTCGTATAATGTGGAAAAACTATGGCTAAGGTAGAACCAGCTATAAGCGCCCGTCGCTGAAAGCGATGGCAAAAATCCCCACTTATAATAGCTGATATTTACATTCTGCAAGTTTCGCTGGGTTTGCAGCAACTGGTATTCGATACGGTTATTAGGGTCTAACTGCTGGTTGGTATCGATCACAGCCTCGCTTTCATACCTCGAAGAATCGTAGACCAGTGAAAGGTTTCCCGAAGCGCCCAGCCCCATAACCTGCCTCAGGTAAGCCAGTTTGCTTTTGATAGCTTCCTCGGTCTGCTTACGGCCCGATATGGAGTTATTCAGGTTAATGGTGGCCTGTTTATAATCCGTTTTATCCACCGTGCCCGCCTGGTATTGCGTGTAGGCATCCTTCAGGCTGCGCTGTAACCTTGTAATATCCTCGTTCAAAATCTCCAGTTGTCTTTCAGATAACAGCACATCAAAAAAAGCCTTGCTGACGTCGGATACTACATTGATCTGGCTGCTGAGCGTATTCTGTTTATAATATTGGCGTGAATACCGGGCTGCTTTAGCCGCCTGCAACACGTCGTTGTTATAAATCACCTGGTTCACCTGCAAACCCAGGCTCGACAGGTTATCGATATTCCCGCCCGCCGGCGATACGCCGGTTGGCGTAGAAAATACCGGGCTTCCTTTAAAATAGTAATTATAAAGCCCCGACGATGTAACCTGCGGCAGCCAGGCCGAAAGACCTATCCCGATATTTTTTTCGTTGATCGCCTCGTCGATGGCTGCCTGCCTTACCGCCGGTTGGTTTTTCAGGGCGAAATCGACACACTGTTTAAGGGTAAGCTGCTTGTCCGACGTATCTGCCTGGCCTTGAGCGAAAAGATGTACAGAAAATAAAAGTAAAGCTAAAAGCAGGGGGCATTTTTTTAACATAAACCGTTTTTGGTGGTGTTTGAGCGACACAAATTAAAGGCATTCACTGCTATAAATTTTAATAATTTTGTGTCGTGCGGCCAATTATGGCATAATTATGATTAAAAGGATTGAAGCAACAATATTGTTACCTAAAGTGCATACTACCAAAAGATTAGGGTAGCTTTTTTTGTGCTTTTTCAAAAAAATGAAAAAATGTGAAGTGAATTAAATAAAAATTTTAATTAATTTGCCTTATCAGAACTTATATTACGCATCAAACTGTAATATAAACATTATCAATAAGCTAACTACAAATTGTAAACTTATTCGTTATATTTTTACAAAAAATTAAAGTAAGGTTAATACATGGGTAAAAAACTACATGACAGAATTGCGTTGTTTAAAGACGCAGAAATAGCCCGGGCAAGGGGTGTTTATCCCTTTTTCAGGCCCATTGAGTCAGGTCAGGATACGGAAGTGATCATAGATGGTAAACGTGTATTAATGTTCGGCTCAAATTCTTACCTCGGATTGACCAATCACCCCAAAATCATTGAAGCTTCTAAAAAGGCCATTGACAAATACGGTACCGGCTGCGCAGGATCAAGATTTTTGAATGGCACGCTTGATATTCATATCGAACTGGAAGAAAAGTTAGCAGAATATGTGCGCAAGGAAGCCGCAGTTCTGTTTAGCACCGGTTTCCAGGTCAATTTAGGTGTTTTGTCGAGCATATTAGCCAGCAGGAGCGACTACCTGATCCTGGACGAATACGATCATGCTTCGATCATCGACGGCAGCCGGCTGTCGTTCTCAAGGGTTGTTAAATATGCCCACAATGACATGGCCGACCTTCGGCGCAAGCTGACCATACTGCCCGACGACGGCGTTAAGCTGATTGTGGTAGACGGTATATTCAGCATGGAGGGCGATATTGTAAAATTACCCGAGATTGTGGAACTGGCCGAGGAGTTCGGCGCGAATATTATGATCGACGACGCGCATAGCTTGGGCGTTATCGGCGAGAAAGGCGCAGGCACGGCATCGCATTTTGGCATGACGGACGATGTCGACCTGATCATGGGTACGTTCAGTAAATCGCTGGCGTCGCTTGGCGGCTTCATAGCTGCCGACTTTGCCACGATCGACTACCTGAAACACCGGGCCCGTTCGCTCATGTTCAGCGCGAGCATGCCTCCCGGCGCGGTTGCAAGCGTACTAGCGGCACTGGACATCATTATCAATGAGCCCGAACGCATTGCCAAGCTGTGGGATAATACCAACTATGCCAAAAAGCTGCTTATTGAAGAAGGCTTTGATCTCGGGCCGACAGAAAGCCCGATATTGCCCATCTACGTACGCGATAACGAAAAGACATTCATGGTGACCAAGTACCTGCAGGACTCGGGCGTGTTTGTAAACCCAGTGGTGTCTCCCGCTGTTCCTTCCGATTCATCCTTACTGCGTTTCTCACTGATGGCAACACACACCTTTGCCCAGATTGAAGAAGCTATCGACAAAATAGCAAAAACGTTTAAGGTAGTTGGCGTAACAACCATCAACGAAAATATATGAAGAAAATAATTCCGGTCGGCTCCAAAAAGGAATTGGCCCAATTTATCGATTTCCCGCACGACCTGCACAAGAACGACCCCAATTACGTACCGGAATTATTTATCGCCCAAAGAGATATTTTAACTACGCATCCCTTTTTGAAGCATTCGTCGCTGCAGCCTTTCCTGGCGTTTGATGGCGACAAGGTTGTTGGGCGTATTTGCGCGGTAATGAACAACAACCACAATGCCTTCAACAAAACCAACGATGGTTTTTTCGGATTTTTTGATTGCATTAATGATCAGGAAACGGCCGATCTGCTGTTTAAGGCGGTGACCGACTGGTTAAAGGAAAAGAAAGTGTCCAAGATCGTTGGCCCGGCCAACCCTTCGACCAACGAAACATGCGGTTTATTGATCGAAGGCTTCGACAGCTCGCCGGTGGTAATGATGACCTATAATCCGGCGTATTATGTTACCCTGCTCGAGAAAGCAGGTTTTAAAAAACAGGTCGACTTGTTTGCATGGAGTTGGGAAGGGCACAGCTACAATGATAAATCGGTAAAGCTGCTCGACAAACTTACAGAGCGCCTGAAACGCAGCGACGTTACCATACGCAAAGTAAACCTGAAGAAATTTAAGGAAGAAGCTGCTGCCCTGCGCGAAGTTTACAACTCGGCATGGGACAAAAATATGGGCTTTTTCCCGATGACCAACGAAGAGTTCGACTATACCGCCAAAGACCTGAAAATGATCCTCGATCAGGATTTTTGCCTGCTTGCCGAACAGCATGGCAAGATCGTAGGCTTCGGTGTAGCTATCCCTGACATTAACCAAATACTCAAGACCGTTAAACGCGGACGCCTGCTGCCGACCGGTATCTTTAAGCTCTTATTCGGTAAAAGTAAAATTAAGGGCATCAGGATCATGCTGCTGGGCGTGGTTGAAGGTTATCGCAAAATGGGTATCGAGGCTGTGTTGTACGGAACCATTATTAAGGAATACGCGAGAAAAGGTTTGGAATACGCCGAAGCTTCGTGGACACTGGAGCATAACGACATGGTGAACCGGGCAATTGAAGCTATCGGCGGCAAGCACTACAAAACATACCGTATCTACGAAAAATCCATCTGAAACTAAAACCGGAAATACCCCATACCGGTAATATAGAAAATAGCCAATCACAAATTGATTGGCTATTTTCATTTATGTACCTACTTTGTAAAATTAACGATAACTTCTTGTTAAAACGCGACGATTTGAACATTTTCGCAAAAAAGTCAAACTAAAATTCTACACTATGAAAAGCAATATCGAACCTGCCGAAGGTAAACTGGGTATATTGATCCCGGGCCTTGGTGCGGTAGCAACTACTTTAATCGCCGGCGTTGAGGCCGTAAAAAAGGGAATTTCACAACCTTTTGGTTCCCTCACCCAGATGGGCCACATACGCCTGGGCAAGCGAACTGAGAACCGTTACCCCAAAATTAAAGATTTCGTCCCCTTAGCGGACTTAAACGATATCGTTTTCGGCGGATGGGACGTATACGAGGATAATGTGTACGAGGCCGCAAGCAATGCAAGGGTACTGGAAAGCGGTTTACTCCACGCCATTAGGCCCGAACTTGAAAAGTTGGTGCCGATGAAGGCCGCTTTTGATAAAAACTATGCAAAAAACCTGGACGGGGCCAATATAAAAACAGGCACGCGGCGTGAACTGGCCGACCAGGTAATTGCAGATATTCAAAACTTCAAGGCAAAAAACGGCTGCGACCGTATCGTTGTTCTGTGGTGCGGTTCGACCGAGATCTATTACGAAGCGTCGGATATTCACCGGTCGCTGGCTGCTTTCGAGGAGGCTCTGGACAACGACGACAAGCGCATTTCGCCCAGTATGGTGTACGCTTATGCCGCTTTGAAATTAGGCTACCCATTTGTTAACGGAGCACCAAATCTGACCGTCGATATTCCGGCCCTTGTAGAATTATCTAAGGTGACCAACACACCTATCGGCGGAAAAGATTTCAAAACCGGTCAAACCCTTATGAAGACCATCCTCGCACCTGGCCTGGCGGCCAGAGCTTTGGGTATCAAAGGATGGTTCTCGACGAACATACTGGGCAATCGCGACGGCCTGGTGCTGGACGATCCCGACAACTTCAAAACCAAAGAGGTTTCAAAACTTGGCGTACTGGAAGATATTCTCCGGCCGGACGACCATCCCGAGCTTTACGGCGATATTTACCATAAGATCCGCATCAATTATTACCCGCCGCACGGCGATAATAAGGAAAGCTGGGACAATATCGATATCTTCGGCTGGCTGGGATATCCAATGCAGATCAAGATCAACTTCCTTTGCCGCGATTCGATACTCGCAGCGCCGGTTGCGCTCGACCTTGCCCTGTTTATCGACCTGGCGAAACGCGCCGATATGAGCGGTATACAGGAATGGCTTTCGTTTTACCTCAAATCGCCGCAAACCGCGCCGGGATTACGGCCGGAAAATGATATCTTCAAACAATTAATGAAGCTGCAAAATACTTTGCGCCATTTGATGGGCGAAGACCTGATCACACATCTTGGCCTGGACTATTACCAGGACCTGGTTGAAGCATTATAATGTTGTTTCATAAACTTACTTCCACCTGCCTGGGCATAGGTTATATCGGCAAAGGAGCCGGTACGGTGGCAGCACTTGCTTGTTGCGTTTGCTGGTATTTAGCTTGGGCGGGCGGGTTTCCACCTGCTCTAATCTCGCTGGCGGTTACAGTTTTTATAACTTTACTCGGCATTTGGTCATCGGGGCTTGTCTCCCATATTTGGGGAAAAGACCCATCTCGGGTTGTAATCGACGAAGCAGCCGGAATGTGCATTACGCTGCTTTTTATCCCTGTCAATATCGTTCATGTGCTGGCCGGTCTCGTGTTGTTCCGTTTTTTCGATATTGCCAAGCCTTTCTTTATAAAAAGAATGGAACGGCTTCCCGGCGGCTGGGGGATTATGCTCGACGACGTACTGGCCGGTATATACGCCAATGTTCTATTGCAGGCGGTGGTTTGGTTCAAAATATGAGTTTAGTCAAAAATTAATCAATTGATTAATTTTTGACTTTTTGACCACAATAGTCTGCACGCAATTTTGCTATTTTTGCGCTGCAAGGCAAACTTGTCGAAAACCATTATATCGTATACCAGAGGGGCAATAAAACGGAACGAATACAGTTTATCAGCCGTTATTATTGTCATAAATTAAGTGATAGGTAGTTAAAATTATTCTGCCGGACAAAATGAATACTTTTTACAACCGTCAATATAGTAATGAGTTTGTACCTGCGTAATTGCAAAAGGCACATGGATTGTAAAAGGGTTCTGATAAAAATATTTATACCCAGCTTATTTCTTCTCACTTCTTTCACGTCGGTCGCCCAGGTAACCAGGGTGAGTGGCGTGGTTACCGACGCCAAAACCAAACAGACCCTTCCGTTTGTAAACATATTCGCTGCCGACAGTTCGGTTAATGTAACGTCGGATGTTAACGGCAAATTCGTTCTGCAATCATCCAAACCATTCAAAGGTATTAAAGTGAGCTACGTCGGCTATAAGCCTGTTAACTTACCTGTTACCCCGGGGCAGGACCAGGTAGTAAATGTCCGGCTGGTCCCCGTAAGCCAGCAGCTTACAGGTGTAACCATTATAACAAGCAAGGCGCCGAAATACCGGAACAAGGACAACCCCGCCGTCGAGCTGATCAGGCAGGTGATTGCGCATAAAGCGCAAAACCGTCCGGAAAGCTACAACTATGTTCAGTACAAGGAATACGACAAAATGATGTTCTCGCTGTTGAACGTCTCTCCCAATATTTCGGACAAAAAGTTCTTCAAAAAATACAAATTCCTGCTGGATAACCGCGACAGTACGTCGATCCCGGGTAAAACACTGCTGCCTATTTACCTGGATGAGAAACTGAGCCAGGTATATTACCGCAAAAGCCCCGAGAAAACCAAAACGATATTATTGGCGCAAAAGGGCGTAAACTTTGGCAGTTATATAGATAATGAAGGCCTTGGCCAGTACTTTAAGCACATGTATTACGATGTGGACATTTACCAGGGCGACATTTTTTTAATGACCAATGAATTCCTGAGCCCGATAAGCGATGTCGCCCCATCGTTTTATAAATTCTTTATCACGGATACCATAACGGTAAATAACGCTAAAGTCGTTGAGCTAAGCTTCACGCCGCGAAACACGACCGATATGCTGTTCGAGGGTAAAATATACGTCACGCTCGACGGCAATTACGCCGTTCAGCACGTTGCGCTTACCATCAACAAAAACATCAACCTCAACTTTGTAAAATCATTGCATGTCGACCAGGATTTTGAACAGAACCCGGATAACCGTTACCATTTGAGCCGCAGTAATACCATTGTCGACTTCGGGCTAAACAAAAACGGCGACGGGGGCCTGCTTGGCACCAGGACGATAACATATAAAAACTACGAGGTCAACAAAGCATTGCCGGACACGGCCTACGACGGGCCGTCGCAGGTAGCGCTGGACGAGGCGAAGGACAGGAGTGATGCCTACTGGGCCAAAAACCGTCTTGATACGCTTACGACCGCCGAATCGAAGGTTTATCATAACATCGACACCCTGAAAACCATCCCGTCATACCGCCGGACGATGGACGTTATTACCTTATTGTTCGCCGGTTATAAATCTTTCGGGCCTTTCGAGCTGGGGCCAGCCAATACTTTTTACAGCTTCAACCCGGTTGAAGGCTTTAAGTTGCGTTTGGGCGGCCGCACCACGCCCGAGTTAAGCAAACGTTATTATTTCGAAACCTACGCTGCTTATGGCTTCAGGGACCTGAGATGGAAGTATTTTCTCAGTGCGACTTATTCCATCAACGATAAATCAATCTATCGCTTCCCGCAGAATTACATTCGTGCCAGTTTCCAGCGCGATACGAAAATACCGGGGCTTGATTTGGAATTCGTCCAGGAAGACAACTTTCTGCTTTCGTTCAAGCGCGGCAACAACGATAAATACCTGTACAATGACAACTATAGGCTGGATTATGTGCACGAATTTGAAAGTCATTTTTCGTATAGCCTTGGCCTGAGAAAATGGACGCAATCGCCTGCCGGTTCGCTGTATTTTATCGACGAGCTGAACGGCATACCCAACAGGGTAAATAATATCACTACTGCCGAAGTTACGGCAGAATTGCGCTACGCGCCCAATGAACAATTTTACCAGGGCAAGATCTATCGCGTCGACATTCCCAACAAATACCCGATTTTTACGTTGAATTATACGCAGGGTATTAAAGGCGTATTCGACGGGCAGTACAATTATAAAAACGTCCACCTGTCCATATTCAAGCGGTTTTATCTTTCACAACTGGGTTACGCGGATGTCCTGGCTGAAGGAACGAATATATTCGGCCAAGTGCCATACGCCCTGCTATCGATACCACGGGCAAACCAGACCTACGCATACGATATCTATTCGTACAACCTGATGAACTTCCTGGAATTTGTTGATGACCATAACGCCGGCATCAACATCGATTACCATTTCAATGGCTTCTTTTTTAACAAAATACCTTTGTTTAAAAAATTGAAGTGGCGTGAGACATTTTCATTCAAATCGATCTGGGGCGGATTGCGTGATGAAAATAACCCGTCGCTGCATCCTTCATTGTTCCAGTTACCAACCGACCAAAATGGGCAACCGATAACGTACCCGTTGGGCCGGACTCCATACATCGAGGGAAGTGTTGGCATTGAAAACATTTTTAAATTTGTACGGGTCGACCTGGTAAGGCGTTTTGATTACCTGGACCACCCCGAGGTATCCAAATGGGGTATCCGGACAAGGGTTCTTTTTACTTTTTAAGAGACGTAATTTACATGGCTGATCATACATCGATACGAAACAACCTTCAATCCGGGATATACAAAGTCATCGACCCGGTTGTTAAGCTATTGATCAAATTTGGCCTCACCCCCAATGCGGTAACATCCATCGGCTTTATACTCAATGTCGGCGTTGCTGTGATATTCGTTATCGGCGCCGAAGAAGGCAATCGCGGCGACCTCACCTATGTGGGCTGGGCCGGAGGGTTAATATTGTTCGCTGGATTATTTGACATGCTCGACGGGCAGGTGGCGCGGCTTGGAAATATGAAATCAACCTTCGGGGCATTGTACGACTCTGTGCTCGACCGATACAGCGAACTGATCATGTTTCTGGGCATTTGTTATTATCTCGTGGCACACCACTATTTTCTGAGCTCGATATTCGCCTTTATTGCCATGATCGGCTCGATGATGGTAAGTTATGTAAGGGCACGCGCCGAAGGGCTTGGCGTCGAATGTAAAGGCGGCCTGATGCAAAGGCCCGAACGGATCGTTACCCTGGGCCTTTTTGCCATACTATGCGGCGTCAGCTCGCTGTATCTTGGCGGCGACTACAAGCTATATATACCCGGTATCAAATTCCATGTCTTCGAGACGATGTCGATTTTTACTTTCCCCATCGTCGCCCTGGCTGTTTTAACTAATGTAACTGCTTTCAGGCGCCTGGTTGACGCCAAAAAGGCGCTCGAACAAAAAAATAAGAATTCAAATCAATAATGCGTACTACTTTTCTCCTGTTTTTCTTTTTTGCGATAACCGGGTATACTTTTGGGGCCGACGGCGGCAGAAAAGGTGCTCCGGACTCTGCACGGATGCCCGTAACCTATCCTACTCCACCCACGAGCAGCAGCAGGCTGTTCTACGTTCAGCGAACGCCGAATGCCAACACTATCATTTACGACCTTAACACAGCAACCAACGGCAAACCCGACGAAGATGAGCCGGTAAAAGTTTATTGGATAAAATATGCCGAGCGGAGCCAAAAGGAAGATCTGAACTTTATACAGCGCAAATTTGCGTACGGATTAAATACAACACCGCTGGGGAATGGAAATTATGATCTGCGGTTCGTATGCTACAAAAAATTCAAGATGACGCTAATGAAAGCGCCTGACGGAAAATATCGTATATTTGCAGTTATTTCGCAAAAACCGGCTATACTTAACCGGATATTTGTAAAGATAGACGGCGGTTCGTTTTGGATACCCAACGTATCGTATGTACAGGTAAATGGCATCGACCCAAATACAGGTAAGGAAATGGTTGAACGTTTTAAGCCCTGAAGAATGAAAAAGAAGTATGTTTCGAACTCGCAGGAATCGGTGAGGATGTTCAAGAGCAACGTGCTCGAGCGTTTGTCGAAGGTACATTACCTGGTACCGGTATTTATCTTTGTGCCTGTAATACTGTTCTGCATTTTTAAGGCGTTTTTCATGGATGGCATGGGCGTGCTTACATTCTTCGAATATTTCGCCCTCGGCCTGTTTATATGGACTTTTACCGAATACGTAATGCACCGTTTCGTATTTCATTATGCCCCGCCGGATAAACCCTGGGCGCAAAGGCTGCATTTTATCTTTCACGGCGTTCACCACGATTATCCCAGCGACGCCAAAAGGCTGGTTTTACCGCCGTCGGTGAGCATTCCCCTGGCAACAGGCTTCTATTTCCTGTTCAATGCCATCCTCCCGCCGCATTACATTTTTGCATTCTTCCCCGGGTTTATCCTGGGCTACCTATTCTATGATATGACACATTATGCTATTCACCACTTTAACTTTAAAGGCAGCGTCTGGAAAAAGATCAAACAGCATCACATGCTGCATCATTACCAGGATGCCGATAAGGGCTATGGTGTAAGCTCACCACTTTGGGACAAGGTTTTCGGTTCGGATTTCATCAAAAAGTAGAATGGGTAATAATGTCAGTCGTGGCATTACAGTTACACCCCGCTCTGTAATCATAGTTTCGCTTTTATCTGCCGGTTACCTCCTGCTTACCTGGTGGCTTGTAGGTTTGCGTTCCGATCATTTTTTCCTGGTGGCGCTTTGCAACTTGCTGTTCTACGCTTCCCCTGTAACAAGAAGATTCCTGGTTACATTTTTTGGCTTTGCCATTTACTGGATGATCTTCGATTACATGAAGGCCTTCCCCAATTACAGGTACAATCCTGTGCATATTGCCGATCTGTACAATTTCGAAAAGCATCTTTTCGGCATCGAATACCACAACCAGGTACTTACGGCCAACGAGTATTTCAGGACCACCGGCTCGGTTTTCCTTGACGTTATGACAGGTCTTTTTTACCTCTGCTGGATACCGGTGCCGCTTGGCTTTGCATTCTATCTTTTCTTTTCAAAACGACCGAAACAGGCCATATTGTTCCTGCACGCGTTCGTTATTGTTAATATACTGGGCTTCATCGGTTACTACACCTACCCTGCCGCTCCGCCGTGGTACGTGCAGCAATATGGGTTTAACTTTCACCCCCTAACGGGCGAAGGCATAGCCGGGCTGGCCCGTTTCGACGATTATTTCCATGCTCATATATTCAGTTCGATCTATTCCCGCGGTTCGAATGTGTTTGCGGCGATGCCATCGCTTCATTCGGCCTACCCGGTCATCGTGCTTTATTACAGCCTCAAAAACCGTCTTGGCTGGGTTAACATCGTCTTCGCTACCGTGGTGGCAGGCATTTGGTTCGCGGCGGTTTATACCAGTCACCATTATATTGCCGACGTAATTGCGGGTATCCTGTGCGCCTCAGCAGGCATTGGTTTGCTCGAGCTGTTAATGACTCGCTCGCGCGGCTTTAAAAATTACATCGAAAAATATACAAGCCTGGTTAGATAAAAGAACCGGGACGTTTTGTACTAATTTGTGTACTAAGCCGGCTTCTTATGTAACGACGTGTAAATCACGGAAAAATAATTCTGCCCTTTTTATTATTTAAATCCGGTTTTAAACGCCTTGGGAAATTCTCAGCTAAAACAGGCACAGGAATTGATAAAACATTTCCGTTCAGCCTATGCGACCAGTTATTTCAGTCCGGATACTTCCAATTTTAATCTTCCTGCTACTTTTCAGCGCCCTTGCTAATGCGTTGCCTTACATGCCCGACAGCCTGCTGCAAAAAGTTGTGCCCACTTACAGCCGCGTCGATAGTCTGCAGAAACAATTGTCCATCGCCCCCGACTCGCTGAAAGGCGCTATATATGCGCAATTGGCGGCACAGTACCAGGGCTACGATACCATCAGCAACAGGAAACGAAGGCTGGCCAGCGAGGAAAACGTGCTAAGCAATACCTATTCGGCGCTGCATTATTTCTCCAGATATAACGACACGTTGGGATTGCGCACCTGTTTTGACAACCTGGCCCGGGTGTACCATGCGCAAAAGAAATATCCGCAAGCGAAGTGGTTCATCCTGCAGTCCAATATGCTGTCGCGGGCAAAAAACGATAACCCCAATATTATCACATCGCTGATCGAACTGGCATCGATCAAAACCGACATCAAAGATTACCAGCTTGCCCTGCGCGACCTGAACGAGGCGTTAACCCTTTCGTCGAAAAATCATTATCCCCTACAGGAGGAACAAGTGCAACTAAGCTATGCATTGCTGTACAACCGGATGAAACATCCCGGGAAAGCAGCAATCGCCTTAAAAAGATATAAGGCCAT
>DASZYQ010000057.1:0-30959 GCA_035545315.1 Mucilaginibacter sp.
AGAAGAACTACTTAAATACCTGGTCTACTATAATTGGGAAAGACCACATCAAGGTATCAACGGCAAAAAACCTATCGAAATGATCACCTTAAACAACAATAAATAACTCTAATTCCATTGTCGAATTACTAAACCCTTACAGCAATGATATTAGTCAGCCCGGCGATTGGCGGCGTGAACGATCACATGATAGCAGATGTGGGAAAGGTGTTTTCATCACGGCATCCTCATAACGGAAAGTTGTTCATCACCTTAGGCAACGAAAATCCGCAGAAAGTGGATGCCCTGGCAGCACAGTTAAAACGTCTGGCCCCAGGCTGGTTTGCCTGGGATCTGCGAAAATATGACGATGAAAATCATTTTTCGGTCCCTTACAAAAGCCTTTTCGATGGATTGAAGTTTATTTATAAGGACTGGTTCATCGATTTTTACGGCAGCGCCAGCCTCTCTTACCAGGATTTGGTGAAGCACTTTGATGTTTTGTCCGCCGAGTTCGGTTATACGATCAGTCCGACCGAGGATTTTATCAATAGTTGCGGTTATGCACAATTAAGGTCGAAACATCTGGATAATGCCATCGATCTGTTCGCCCAAAATGTAAAGCTGCATCCCAATTCCTTCAATGCGTATGATAGTCTCGGAGAGGCTTATATGGACGCCGGGAATAAGACTTTGGCTATAAGTAATTATAAGAAGTCGCTTGAATTAAATCCGCACAACGATAATGGCCGGGCAATGCTAAAGAAGCTGGAAGGGGGGAAGAAGTAAAATTATGCCGATACATCTGCTATTTGTCAAATACTCGTTTAAGAGTTAGCGCAGCGGACTCTTAAATGGAAAAAGTAAATGAAGCACTCCGTGCGGGTTATATTACTGGTTACGAAAGAAAAGCAAGGATTATTGCCGGACAGAGTCCTCCTTTTCCCGCGTTAGATTTAAGTCGCCCTTCGGAAGACTTAAACCAGTACCTGCCACAAATGAGACTGCAGCGGGAACTTGCTTATTTTTTTAATTCTGCTGACGCTGGCTTGATTTTGTATAGCCAGACGCTTACCGTTACAGCCGGTATGTAGAAAATACAGTCTGAACTGAAAGCTCTTATATTGTAAAAGCTGCTAATATTATCCGCCATAGCATAACATACTAACACGACACCGGGAAGTAATGTTAGTATGATTCCGGCGATAGTTAAAATCCACTTATAACTACGGAACGGGGTTCGACGTTTGTCTAACCAAAGTATTGTATAATAAACTCCAACGCCTAAAATAATTAATACAAGTAGGTTTGCCGCTGCAAAGCCCAATTGGCTCAACAGAAACTTATGGTACCATTTCTCAATAAGACTTGCATTGCTGTGAGATGACGCAAAATATTTATGTGCCGCAATAATGCGCAATAGTATAATTAATGATGGCGCTATAAGTCCGGTAGTTGGCCAAACCTTTAAACCATAAGTGAATGCCTCACGTTTCATGACACAGCGCGATTAACTAACCGATAAATCTGCTATTTGTCGTTCCGGCAATTCAGCCTCGGCGTAATCGTTTATCTTACTAAGATCTAATACCAAACGCCCGTCATCGTCCCTTTCAAATGCCGGTTTAAAGCGGGCGCCCCATACGATATCGTGGTGCTGGTACGAAGTACGGTTATGTACGGTTTGAGAAAAAGTATCGTCGAAAGCTTTTAATAACACGGCAAAACTGGCCTGTGTCCGCTGCAGATCTTCCTCTGTCATGTCTTTCAGGGGGCTTTTTTCGTCCAGGGGGTGAACTATAGTCCAGTTCATGGTCAAGATACTCACGCGTTTTCTTTCCAGTGCGAGCTGATAAAATCGCCTCAGTATTTTGCCGTTTACATCTTCGTTGTACGAGAAAATGATCTCGATCTCCAGGTCGATCAGCGTAGTAAGCCGCAGATTGGCGAGCCGGAACATCAGGCCTCTGCCTGTTTCAAGATAAGGCGCGACCAGCAGGTTTTTGCTATAAACAATCTTTGCTGAGGGCCTGGAGAAGCGGCCGTAAAGCAAACCGGTGGCCAGCGCGAAAGCAAGCAAGCCCATCATCGATTCCAATGCGGCGACGCTGTTTGCCGCCATTCCGCTCGGACTAATATGCCCGTATCCTACCGTTGATATCGTCTGTGCCGAAAAGAAGAATGCGTCCCAGAAATGCCCGTAAACATCAGTGCCTTCGGCCCCGTTAAGGTGATTTACACCGATGGCCAGGTAAATGAAGGCGAATGTGACGTTGATAACCAGGTAACACGACAGGATGAGCAGCCAGAATTTACCCCAGCCCATTGTGATCAATTTATGGTAGTTGTCATACGGGCGAAAAAATGGCAGGCCCTTGCGCTTCACGTTGACCGAGCCGTCGTGTTTGATCAGTGGCTGGCTTTTGATCACCGGCTGGTAGCCTGCGCCCAGGTCGTCTTCGGGGTTAAATTTTCGCTTTTGGATGGACATTTGTTAGTTGATTAAGTTGATAGAGTTGGATTAAGTTGAATAAGTCTAGGCTTTGGGGAGATTTAACCTAAGCAACAATTTAACTTAATCAACCAATCAACTTTTATCAAAAATACTATTCCCCTTGTTTTTGGGAAAAACAATTTCCATATTTGTGCCACAACGATGAAGACAATAGTAAACAACAACTGGTGGTGGCTTAACGAGTAATCGTAAGGCAGTCCTGTTTTTGTTTAAAAAATATACGTGAAGGGTTGCCATAAGGCGGCCCTTTTTTGTTGATGATATTTGACCGGAAATGAAAGCGATTTTAAACCATCTTTTTGAAAATAAGACTTTTACACGCGAGCAATCGCGTGATATCCTGACCCGCATCGCGCAGGGCGAGTTCAATAATTCGCAAATGGCAGCGTTTATGACGGCCTATTGCATGCGCAGCATTACTGTCGCCGAATTGGAAGGTTTCCGCGATGCGATGCTTGACCTGTGCCTGCAAACCAACCTCGAGACCGATCAATTGATCGATCTTTGCGGCACCGGCGGCGACGGCAAGGACACTTTCAATATCTCCACGCTGGCGTCGTTCGTGGTGGCCGGGGCGGGGTATAAGGTAGCCAAGCATGGCAACTATGGCGTATCGTCGGGTTGCGGCTCGTCCAATGTGATGGAGTTTTTGGGCTATAAGTTTACGAATGATACCGATCACCTGAAAAGGACGATCGACAAAGCCAATATCTGCTTCCTGCATGCGCCGTTATTCCATCCGGCAATGAAAACCGTGGCGCCGATACGCAAGGAACTTGGCGTGAAGACTTTCTTTAATATGCTCGGCCCGATGGTAAACCCAGCAAAGCCGAATAACCAGATGGTGGGGGTATTCAGCCTGGAACTGGCCAGGGTTTATGCTTATTTATATCAAAAATCGGCCGTAAAATATACCATTCTGAACGCGCTGGACGGTTACGACGAAGTATCGTTAACCGGCGACTTTAAAACCTTTTCAGCCGAAGGTGAAAAGATCAATACCATTGATGCGCTTGGCTTTGAAAGGCTTAGCCCCGAAGAAATTGCGGGCGGCAATACGGTAAAAGATTCGGCGGATATATTTATGAACGTTCTGAGCAATAAAGCCACATCGGCCCAGGCTAATGTGGTATTATGCAACGCCGCGCTTGCCATCCGTACGATGAAGCCGGAAACAACATTCGGCGATTGTTTTTATGAGGCCGAGGAGTCGCTTGCTGGCGGCAAGGCGCTGCAAAGTTTCCATGCATTGATCAGCAGTAATTGAGCGATGAAAATAAAGGTTTGCGGTATGAAATATCCTGGTAATATAAGCGCGGTTGCGGCTCTGCAACCCGATTATATGGGGTTTATCTTTTATTCGCAATCGCCGAGATTTGTGGCAGAGTTGGACGTCATGGAGATTTCGGCATTCAAGACCGGGGTTTTTGTCAACGAAAACATTGGAAAAGTGAAGAAACTTGCCGGTAAATACCAATTAGATGCCATACAGCTGCACGGCAACGAAAGTACGGATTACTGCGAGGTATTTAAAGATAAAGTAGTCGTAATAAAAGCCTTTGGCGTAGATGAGACGTTCGACTTTGAAACGCTTGGCCCTTATGCCGGGAAGGTTGACTATTTTTTGTTCGACACCAAAACCAGCAAACATGGCGGATCGGGACAAACGTTTGACTGGTCGCTTTTAGACCGGTATAACCTGGATGTGCCGTTCTTTTTAAGCGGAGGAATTAGCCCGGAGAATATTGCAGAAGTGCAATCGGTAACCCACCCGCAATTTTATGGGGTCGATCTGAACAGTAAGTTTGAGATAGAGCCCGGGTTAAAAGACATTGATAAACTGCGAAAAGCATTTGACATATTGAGATGAAATACGGAGTAAACGAACAGGGTTATTACGGCGATTTCGGCGGAGCGTACATCCCCGAAATGTTATATCCAAACATCGAGGAATTGCGGCAGCAATATGCCAAAATACTCGGCGATGCGGATTTTAAAGCCGAATACGACCAGCTTTTGAAAGATTACGTCGGCCGGCCGTCCCCTTTGTATCATGCCAAAAGATATTCGGAAAAGTACGGCGCCAATATTTTCTTTAAGCGTGAAGACTTGAACCACACCGGTTCGCACAAGATCAACAACGCTATAGGCCAGATATTGCTGGCTATCCGTCTCGGCAAAAAACGCATCATTGCCGAAACCGGCGCTGGTCAGCATGGTGTGGCTACGGCTACAGTTTGTGCGCTGAAAGGCATCGAATGTGTGGTATATATGGGTGAGGTGGATATGGAACGGCAGGCGCCCAACGTGGCCCGTATGAAAATGCTCGGCGCTAAGGTCGTTCCGGCTACATCAGGAAGTAAAACCCTAAAGGACGCCACCAACGAAGCCATGCGCGATTGGATCAACAACCCGGTAGATACGCATTATATCATCGGATCGGTGGTGGGGCCATATCCATATCCGGAAATGGTGGCGCAATTCCAATCTATTATTTCTTTAGAAACTAAAAAGCAGCTATTGGAGCAAACTGGCAGTGAGCTGCCTGATTATGTGATGGCCTGTGTGGGCGGCGGCAGCAACGCCATGGGTATTTTCTACCATTTTTTGGACGACGAGTCGGTAAAGCTCATCGCGGTGGAAGCAGCCGGACAGGGCGTTGATAGCGGGCATTCGGCAGCCACGACTTACTTGGGAAAAGAAGGCGTTTTACACGGCAGCCGCACTATCCTGATGCAAACCGAGGACGGGCAGGTGGTTGAACCTTATTCTATTTCGGCGGGTTTGGATTACCCCGGTATCGGCCCGCAGCATGCATATCTGTATAAAGTAAAACGCGCAGAATATGCCAATGCTACAGACGATGAAGCGTTAAAAGCCGGATTATTGTGCTGCCAGTTGGAAGGCATTATTCCGGCGATCGAAACGTCGCACGCGTTAGCTCACCTGGAAAAAATGCAATTCAAAAAGAATGACAACGTAGTGATCTGCATTTCGGGAAGAGGGGATAAGGACCTGAATACGTACATTAACTATTTTGGCTATTAGTCACCCTCTAAATCTCCCCCGGCAGGGGAGACTTTTTAATTTAGAACCTATTATAAAGCCCCTCTCTGCCGGAGAGGGTTTGGGGTGAGGCTCATGAACCGCTTAAACAAACTTTTCAATTCAGGCAGGGACCGTTTATTTTCCATCTATTTTACCGCCGGTTACCCGGCTCTGAATACTGCCGTCGCTATTGCCGAGGCGCTGGAAAAAGCCGGGGTTGATTTCCTCGAGATCGGCTTTCCGTATTCCGATCCGGTTGCTGATGGACCGGTCATCCAGCATAGCTCACAAAAGGCGCTGGAAAACGGCATGACGGTGTCCAGACTATTCGATGAATTGAAAGACATCCGGAAAACGGTTAGTATTCCTATTCTTCTGATGGGTTATGTAAACCCGATGGTACAATATGGGGTGGAACGTTTCTGCAAAAAGGCTGCTGAGGTGGGCGTAGACGGCATTATCGTACCCGATTTGCCGATGTACGAGTATGAGCAACTCTATTCCAAACACTTTAAGGACCACAACCTAAGCAATATATTCCTGGTTACTCCGCAGACGTCGGAGGAGCGCATCCGGAAAATAGACGAGCTAAGTAACAGCTTTATTTACCTGGTTTCTTCATCAGCAATTACCGGCAAAAATTTGCAGGTATCCAATGCGATAGAAGATTACTACAAACGCGTTAAGGCGATGGACCTTAAAAACCCCTCGATCATTGGTTTTGGTATATCTAACAACGAAACCTTTAATAAGGCTTGCGAATACGCGCGTGGCGCTATCGTCGGCAGCGCCTTCGTTAAATTTTTAGGAACAGAAAACTTTATTGACCGGATACCGGAGTTTGTCAGGTCAATCCGCAGCTGATATGAAAGGACTGTGCTTCCTTACTGCTTTAACAAATCGTTGTATAGCCGTGATATCGGCTGGGTAGAAGAATAGTTCCTCCGCAACACCATTTTCCAGGTAACTCATCTGCCACCTTTTTCTCAGGATAACAAAGCCTGAAACGGGCCTTATCGCTGTGATATTTTTCAGGGCAATTATTCTTTCGGTTTTCCTGTCGGTTACAAAGGCAATTGACTCGTCATAAGCAATATTCAGATGCGACATATAAATGGTATAAATACTGTACGGAACCAGTATCAGCATTAATAAGAACATCAACAAAGCTATGATAGGCTGCAAAGCGGCCCAACTGAAAAAGACAATCGGCGGAACGACTGCAATAGTTACTTTTTCAGGAATTAAACTGGACGATAGTTGTGTTTTGAACATCGCTTAAACTTACAAAGTTTCTAAAACTTCATAAGTTTTTAAAGGTACATTTCAAGTTCACCCTTGCCTTCACGAACCACTTCAAATTCGCCGGAAGTACAATCGATCACTGTCGAAGGGATATTTCCACCATAACCGCCGTCGATCACCAGGTCGACCTGGTCCCTGTATTTTTCATAGATCAGTTCAGGATCGGTGGAGTATTCAATGATATCGTCTTCATCATGTATGGACGTAGAAAGGACAGGATTGCCCAGCACCCTCACGATTTCCCGGGCAATATTATTATCGGGCACGCGAATGCCGACAGTCCTTTTATTCGGGCTTAGCAATTTGGGCACATTGTGGTTTGCATTAAAAATAAAGGTAAACGGCCCGGGCAATGCCTTTTTAAGAACGCGGAAGGTAGCGTTATCGATTGGTTTTATATAATCGGAGATATGGCTCAGGTCGTAGCAGATGAATGAAAAATTAGCCTTTTCGGGCTTTATACGCCTGATTTGTGCAATCCGCTGTATGGCCTTCTGGTTGGTAATATCGCAGCCCAGCCCATAAACCGTGTCGGTAGGGTAGATGATGATCCCGCCTTTGCGCAGCACATCGACCACCTGCTCAATGGCTTTAGGGTTGGGGTTTTCAGGATATATCTTAAGCAACATATAATTATAGCAAATATACAGGCCATTAGTTTAAACGGGAAAGCCATCTGCATCAGCAAATGGCTTTCTGTCAAAATAAATCCGAAATCCGAAATAAAATTATGCTTGTTTAGCCAATTGGATATTGGCGGTAAGCTTGATGTCTTCGCCTACCACAACCGAGCCAGCTTCTGTTACGCCGTCCCAGGTCAAACCGAATTCTTTACGGTTTATCTTGCCTTCGATCTCAAAGCCTGCTTTGGTATTGCCGTAAAAGTCGTTAGCTACGCCGCCGTGTTCAACCTTAAGCGTTACCGGTTTGGTTACATCTTTAATAGTCAGGTTTCCGGTCAGTTTATATTGGTCGTCGTCTTCTTTGATAATAGAGGTCGACTCAAATTTGATGTGCGGGTATTTTTCGGCGTCGAAGAAATCGGCGCTTTTCAGGTGATTATCCCTCATTTCCTGGTTCGTGTTTATACTGCTTACGTCCAGGCTGAAATTGATCTTAGCGTCTGTAAAATCATCGCCCTCCGTTTCAACGGTTCCTTCAAAATTCTTAAACGAACCTGTAACGGTTGATATCACCAGGTGTTTTACCTTAAACTGTACTTCCGAGTGCATGGGGTCGATTGCCCACTTGGTTATTGCTTGAGTTTCCATATCTTTTTATGATTGCTTTTGAATAATAGAACAAATATACGAACTATATGTTTAAACATCTATTGTTAAAACAACAAGTTTACATTTAGTCGACAATTCTTATAGACTTTAACCTGTGAGAAATAAATTTGTTCTTAAAAGAAATAAAAAAAGCCCGCCGAGCGGGCTTAACTGACAATATTTTGATATTTTGAAAACTAAAGCGCTAAAACTTCTTTTACTCTTTCTGCGGCTTCCTTGAGCAGGATCGCCGAGTAAACCTTAAGGCCTGAGTGGTCTATCAATTCTTTAGCTTCTTCGGCATTGGTACCCTGCAGGCGAACAATTATCGGAACCTGGATGTCTCCTAATTCTTTATAAGCATCGATAACGCCCTGGGCCACACGGTCGCAGCGAACGATACCACCGAAAATGTTGATCAGTATAGCTTTTACGTTAGGGTCTTTCAGTATGATGTTGAAAGCGGCCTTCACCGTTTCGGCATTGGCTGTACCGCCCACGTCGAGGAAATTGGCTGGTTCGCCGCCGGCCAGTTTAATGATGTCCATGGTTGCCATAGCCAAACCGGCGCCATTCACCATACAACCTACGTTACCGTCGAGCTTAACATAGTTCAGGTTCGATTTGCTGGCTTCAACCTCGGTAGGATCTTCCTCGTTCAGGTCGCGCAATGCGGCAAAGTCGGGGTGACGGAAAAGCCCGTTATCATCCAGGTTCACCTTGGCGTCAACTGCTAATATTTTATTATCCGAAGTTTTCAGAACGGGGTTGATCTCGAACAGGGACGAATCGGTAGCGTCATAAGCCTTGTAAAGCGCGGTTACGAATTTTACCATGTCTTTAAAAGCATCGCCGGACAAACCAAGATTGAAAGCGATCTTACGCGCCTGGAAGGGTTGAAGGCCTACTTTCGGATCGACCTCTTCTTTAAATATCAAATGTGGCGTAGTAGCGGCTACATGTTCGATATCCATACCCCCTTCGGTTGAATACATGACTATATTGCGGCCTTTGGCGCGATCGAGCAGTACGCTGATGTAGAATTCTTTGGTTTCACTCTCACCGGGGTAATACACGTCCTGTGCAACCAATACTTTATGCACTTTTTTACCTTCGGGACCGGTTTGCGGGGTGATTAATTGCATACCAAGAATAGCACCTGCCTTTTCACGAACTTCATCCAGATTTTTGGCCAGCTTTACGCCGCCGCCTTTGCCGCGGCCGCCGGCATGTATCTGCGCTTTTACCACCACCCAGCTCGAATTAAGATCTTCTTTTAATTTTTCGGCGGCGGCTACGGCTTGTTCAACGGTTTCGGCAACGATGCCTTCCTGTACCCGTACGCCAAAGCTTTTAAGGATAGCTTTGCCCTGGTATTCGTGAATATTCATATCGGATGTAGAATTTGCGCCAAAGCTACGATTTTGTTTCACAAAATCAGTGAATAGTGAATTGTGAATAGCGATAAGTTTAAATTTCTGCTTGGTAATAAACTTTAAACCTGCTAATCACTAATCTCTAATCACTAATCACTAAATTCGCCCCATGCTCAAAGCGCAAGGCATCTATAAATCATACGGTAATCTCCAAATTTTAAAAGGCGTCGACCTGGAAGTTAAAAAAGGCGAGATCGTAAGCATTGTTGGTGCATCGGGCGCAGGTAAAAGTACCTTTTTGAACATTCTCGGAACGCTTGATAAAGCCGACTCGGGCAAGGTGATTATCGGCAATACGGACACAGGTAACCTCAGCAGCGCGGAATTGAGCGTATTCAGGAACCATAAGATCGGATTCGTATTCCAGTTTCACCATCTCCTGGCCGAATTCAATGCAATCGAAAACGTTTGTATTCCTGCTCTTATAGCGGGCGAAAGCCGCGGTGCAGCGGAAAAGAAAGCCGGGAAGCTCCTTGACAGGCTTGGTTTGAGCAGTCGCATGACCCATAAGCCCAACCAATTGTCGGGTGGCGAGCAGCAACGAGTGGCCGTTGCCCGCGCGTTGGTGAACAAACCTGCGCTTGTTTTCGCCGACGAACCCTCAGGCAATCTTGACTCGACTAACGCCAATGAGCTGCACCATTTATTTAAGGAATTGAGGGACGAATTTGATCAGACATTCGTCATCGTGACCCATAATGAACACCTGGCCGACCTGGCCGACAGGCGCGTACTAATGAAAGACGGTTTGATCGTATAATAGAATTAAATGTATACTTTGATCACTGCGGCAACTTCTGCCGGAGCATATCGCCTCAGCAAGAAGATCAATGCGGAAAATATATTGCTGGGGGATTACGCCGACCTGCCGGAAATACTGGTCAGCCTGGATAAAATAATACGTTTGCCTGATCCTTCCGGCCCGAGCTATGCCCATAAGATGCTCACTTTATGCCTTGACCGGAATATTACTGCCGTATATGCGTTACGGGGTGAGGAATACGAGTTGCTAATGGAGTCAAAACAATTGTTTTCTGAGTACGGCATTCATATTTTTGCTTTATAATGCTGAGATACAAAGATTTCGACTCCCGGAAAAGCGCCTTTATATTTGAACTGGACGATGTGCTTTACCCCGAGAAAGACTACCTGTACCAGGTTTACTATCTTTTTGCCGCCCTGCTGGAATATGCCGTGGCAATTGACGCATCCAAGGCAACGGCGCACATGGTAAATACGTATCTGTCTGAAGGTAAGGATGGAGTTTTTGATAATCTCAGGGAAAAATTTAACTTTGAGGAAAAGTATAGATACAATTTTGATCTTTTAAGCAATACGGCGAGGTTACCCTTGAAGTTACTGCTTTATGAGGATATGCTAAAGTTGTTGCAGGAGGTTGTGGTCGATAGGAAAAGGATATTTATTGTGACGAACGGAAATCCTGGCAGGCAGCTTAACAAGATCAAGCAGACTGACTGGAACGGCCTTGAGACGTATCTTACCTGTTATTTTGCCGATGAGATAATGCCCAAACCGGCTACCGATACAATAGAACAGCTGATGAAAGACCATGATCTGAAACGCCGGGATATCGTAATGATCGGAAACTCGGAAACAGACGAGACTTGTGCCGAAGCTCTGGGAGTGGACTTTGTAAGACCGCCGGCGTTTTAAAGTATCGGATTATAACATATTGACGTATATTTCGTTAAACAATTTCGTTAGGCATACCATTCAAAAAATTAACATGAAAAAAATATTTTACGCTCTTTTTGTTCTTTCCGTGTTTGCGATCTCCGCTTGTCATAAGGACAAAAAAATTAAGCCCAGCCCTGGTGATACGACCACTACTACCGAAACTGCTTTGCAGAAAATACAGGATTCAGTTTACCTGTATGCAAAGGAGGATTATTTGTGGTATAACCAATTGCCCGCCTCTCTCACAAGTTTTAATCCTCACCGATTTACGGATCCGGATGAACAGACCGCATTGACAAATGAGGTCGATGCGCTTTCACAATATGCTATTAATCCGGCTACCGGCAAACCTTACGAGTACTATCGGTATTCGCCCGGAGAAGCAAAATATTCTTTTATCGATAATGGCGCGGTTTCATCGGAATTAAACGGCGTTCGCGGAGATTTTGGTTTCGATGTCGGATATCAGGCCATAAACGATCTGCGTATAGCATACGTTTATCCCGGTTCTCCCGCGGACCTCGCAGGTTTGAAAAGAGGTTACAGGATAACCAGTATCAATTCGAATAGCAGCCTTTCTTATGACGGCGGCGCCAATGTGAATTTTATTATCAATGCCATACATTATAGCAATACGATATCGCTTACGGCATTACGGCCCGACGGAAGCACGCTTGCAACCAATACCATCAGCACTTCCAATTACACCGTAAACCCCGTTTTAAAAGATTCGGTTTATGACGCCGGTAATGGGCATATCCTGGGCTATATTGTATTCAATAGTTTTACTTCAGACGCTAATGCCGATCCTGCGCTGAACGCCGTATTTACTAAGTTTGCCAACGCCGGCGTTACCGACGTGGCTGTCGACCTGCGCTACAACGGCGGCGGTTATGTTTCTACGGCGGAATATATCGATAATCTGCTCGTTCCGGCGGCCAAGTCTGGCGGTTTAATGTATAATACCTATTATAATTCCAATCTGCAGGCTGACAAGGATCCGCTGCTTTCCAAATTGTATTACATACCAGCAGGATCGTTTTCGGTTCAAAATAATGCCGTCAACTTTAATAAGATCGGTAGCTTAAATGCCAGCCGTGTCTTCTTTATCATGACTGGTAATACGGCGTCGGCAAGCGAGCTGACCGTCAATAACCTTCGCCCGCAAATGGATGTGCAATTTGTAGGCGACACCAGTTACGGCAAGCCGGTCGGTTTTTTTGCGATCAATATCGGCCAATACCAGTATTATACGCCGGAATTTTACACTATGAATTCAGCGGGGCAGGGTGGTTATTATAATGGTTTTGCTCCGGGAACTGCCAATTACCCGGGCGTGGAAGATTATGACGACTATTCCAAAGATTGGGGCGATTTGAGCGAGGGTTTGCTTGCCCATGTTTGGAATTACCTGAAAACGGGAACCTACAGTGTCAAAGGGCCGGTGATCCAAAGTTTGCAGGCGCAAAGAGCCGATTTCTCGATTTATAAACAAAAAGCAGCTTCTTTAAGACTGAGCCCAAAGAAATTCAGAGGCATGGTGTATAACCGCAGGCTGCTTGTACCGAGGCGATAAACTAAGTGATTAATATAGCAGAAGGGCAGGATGCGGATAGCGTTCTGCCTTTTTTATTAGTCGGCAAATTCGCGCAGGTCGACGGGAACGACCCTCGATACGCCCTGTTCAACCATAGTAACGCCATAGATCACATCGGTACTCGCAATGGTTCGTTTGTTATGCGATACAACGATAAATTGTGACTGGGCCGAGAATTCACGGATAATGTTGTTGAACTTATCGATGTTGGTATCGTCGAGTGGAGCGTCAACCTCATCGAATATACAGAAGGGGGCGGGCTTCAGCAGGTAAAGCGAGAACAGAATTGCTGTCGCGGTCAAAGTTTTTTCGCCGCCCGAAAGCTGGTTGATTGATAGCGGCCGTTTGCCTTTTGGCCGGGCGACGATATCGATTTCCGATTCAAGCGGGTTATCGGGGTCCATCAGGATCAGGTCGCAGGAATCCTCGGCATTGAACAACGACCGGAATACTTTGATAAAATTCTCACGCACGGCATTAAACGCCTCCATGAATTTTTCACGGGCGGTATCATCGATCTCCTGTATCGTCGTGAGCAATGAAGTTTTGGCTTCACTTAAGTCCTTCTTTTGTCCCAGGATAAATTCATATCGCTGGTTCATCTCGGCAAAAGCTTCCAGCGCCAGCGGATTTATCGGTCCGAAGTCGTCCAACTGGCGTTTTATCTTGCCGGTTTTCTCGCGCAGGTCGGCTTCATTTTCATCCGCCGGCGGTTCCGCGTCGAGCATATCCCCGATGTCTACGTTAAATTCAACCGAAAGGCGTTCCTTCAAGGCATTCAGTTCAAGTTTAAGACTGTTTTTTTGGTCTTTTAATTCGTTTTCTATTGTTTCCGCCTGTTCTTTTTTGCGCCTTAAAGCATTGATCCCGTTCTCCGTTTCATTTATTTTATTGCGCCAGGTGTAATATTCCTGTTCGGCCTGTTGGGTCGCCTTTTCCAGCTCTTCCTTCTGGCTGTACATTTCAAGCAGATCCTCGTCCGAATGCCCTGCTTGGGCAAGGTTCGCGCTGATAGCCTGCTTTACAGTCTCCAGTTCGGAGCTGTTTTGCGCTATACGGCGCTCAAGACTTTCCCTTTGGCTGGCGCGGTAATCGAGATCCTTGATTAATCCCGAGACTTTATTTTGCTGCTGATGATACCGGATGTTTTCCTGGTTGTAAGCATTCGATTCGACGGATATTTGCTCGTTCAGTTCATTAAAAGCTTCTTGCCTGGCGGAAAGTATATCGGCATGTATCTGTTTTTGAGCTTTCAGATCAGCGAGAAGAGGCTGTAACCTGCTCATTTCAGCTTTGATCGACCCGATCTTTTGCGCAATGTCTTCTTTGCGGTTGCGGCTGTTGTCTATAAATGCCTGGTATTGCTCCTGGCGGGTTTTAACGGTGACCAACTCGGTATTCAGCCGGTTAAGGTCCTGTTGTTGTTGCTGTATCTGCGGGCTTTTGTCTGAAGCCTTCAGCGCCGAAAGCGTGCTTTGCAGTTCTTCACCGCGTGTTCTCAGCCCGGCAAGCTTAGTCTCGATATTTCTTAATTCTTTGGAGAGATTCTCCAGGTTTTTGGCACGGCCTATGCGTTTTCCTTCAAATAATCCAACTGAACCGCCGGCCATGGTGTGTTTTGACTTGTTGAATTTGCCGCTTTTGCCGATCAGAACAATATCGCCGTCGACCGCTGCCCCCAGGTCTTTCTCTGCCGAGTCATTCACCAGGTAGACGTTACGCAGCAGGTAATTACAGAGGTTCTGGTAGCGTTTCTCCACTTCAATCACGCTTAACGCGGGAATTTCGTCGGATACACTTCGCTGCGAAGGGGTAACATTTTCATAGTTACTTAATACGAAGAATTGAGCGCGTCCCTTCGATGCGTTGCTGAGCAGGTTGATAGCCGCGATAGCCTCGTTATAATCCTCCACAACATAGTAATTCATCAAAGGCTCCAGATAATTCTCTATAGCCACCCGATATTCTTCACGGCAGAAAAGTATGTCGCTAAACAAGGGCGCGTTTTTGGCCCAGCCTCCGGTTTTCTTCAAAAAACGTATCGACTCGGGGAAACCCTCTAGGTTGTCGATCATGCTTTTGGTCAGGTTGTATTCGTTTTGCCGTGCATCCAGTTTGCGGCTTTCCTGTATGACGGTCTCTTTGATTTGTTCCGACTCTGTTTCCGCTTTTCTTATTTGCTCCTGCAGCGTGTGTTCAAAATCGTTCAATAACTGCAGTTCTTTTTCCATCGACTTCGAGCGGTACTGCAATTCAGCCACAACCTGGTTAAAATGCGATAGCTCAGCCTCTTTATTGGCCGCGTCTTCCATATTACGCTGGCTTTCCTGTTCAAGTGCCTGCTGCTGTATGCCCAGTATATCGAGTTCTTTTTCCGTGGAATAAACCTGGTTTTGCAGACTGTTATTAACCGAATTTAATTCGTTCAATTCAGTGCGTTCCTGGTTTTGACGATCTCTTAATTCGTCGACAGCCTGTTTCAGATCGGCCACCTGTTTTTGCAGGGCCTGCAATGTTTCGTCTTCCTGGCTTTTTTCCTCTGCAAGGCGCTTGATATTATACAGCACATGGTTTAGCTGGTTGCGGTCCTGTTCCAATTCTTTGGTCAGGCGGTCTTCCTTATCCTGCTGATATTTAAGCTGCTCGTTCTTTATTTTCTTTTCGTTCTCATACGCCCTGATCTTCGTCACAAACTCGTTGGTGGTTTTTTGCTGAACGGACAGGTTTTTTTCTTTTACCAGGCTGTCGGCTTTTTGTTGTTGAAGTGCTGCCTCCAGGGTATCGATCTGTGTCGCGATACCTAATTTTTCAGCGTGTTGCTGCTGCTCCTGGTACTCTATTTTGCTTAATGACTCACTAAAGGATGCTATTCTGAACGAAGCCAGCATAATACTCAGCGCCTTGTACTGATCCCGGAGCTTATAGTAGCGTTCGGTTTTTTTTGCCTGGTTTTCCAGCGTTTTCAGATTTTTTTCGATCTCCGACAGCAGATCTTCCACACGCTCCAGGTCGGCTTCCGTATCCTTCAGCTTGTTAAAGGTTTGCTTTTTGCGCAGTTTATATTTTGAGATACCCGATGCTTCTTCGAACAGGTTTCGGCGCGATCCTTCCTTATTGGCGATGATCTCGTCGACCATTTTTAATTCGATGATAGAGTAGGAGTCGGCCCCGATACCCGTATCCAGGAACAGGTCGGTTATGTCTTTCAGCCGGCATTGTACATCATTCAGGCGATATTCGCTGTCCCCGGCGCGATAAAGCTTGCGTGTAACCGTTACCTGTGAATATTCGGTAGGGAGGATGTTTCTTGTATTGTCAAATGTAAGGGAAACCTCGGCCAGGTTGGCGGCTTTACGGCCTTTTGTTCCGTTGAAGATGATATTCTCCATTTTTTCCGAACGGAGCATCCGCGTACTTTGCTCACCAAGTACCCAGCGTATAGCGTCGACTACATTGGACTTGCCGCAACCATTGGGACCAACAATGGCGGTAACCCCCTTGTTAAAATGGATGGTAATTTTGTCGCCAAAGCTCTTAAAGCCTTTGATCTCTAATTTGGTTAGCTGCATTTTATTGTTTAGGTGAAAGGTAAAAGGAAAAAGGTGAAAGGTAACCGGATCAAAACCTTTGTCCTTTCGCCTTTATCCTTTCAGCCTTCAGACAAATATTTCTCCCTTTAAATAGGTCACCGCGTTACCGCTCATTAAAACTCGTTCGCCTTTCAGCTCACACCATAACTCACCCCTGCGCGCCGAAAGCTGGTAGGCATGCAGTTTGTCTTTGCCCAGTTTTGCCGCCCAGTAAGGTATCAGGTTGCAATGTGCCGAGCCGGTTACCGGGTCTTCGGGTATACCAGCGCCGGGAGCAAAAAATCGCGAAACGAAATCGGCCTTTTTGCCAGGTGCGGTTATAATAAAACCAACCGTGTCAAATTTGGACAGTGCCGAAAAATCGGGCGTAATATCCAGTATATCGTCTTCCGAATTGTAAACCAGGAAATAATCGCGCGAGCGCAGGGCGGCTATGGGCGTTTTTCCGCCCAAAGCTTCCACCAGGCCGTTCGGCATTTCGATACCGATAGGCGGCCTCGACGGGAAATCCATGGTATATTTATCGCCATTCTTCGTTACGGTTAGGACCCCGGCCTTTACGGTTTCAAAATGGATCGTATCGCCCTTGTATCCCAATTCCGAAAACAGGATATGCGCCGAAGCAAGCGTGGCGTGTCCACACAGATCGATCTCAAATTCAGGTGTAAACCATCTTAGCTTAAACCCGCTATCGTCGGCTACGAAGAATGCAGTCTCGGCCAAATTATTTTCGGCGGCTATCTTCTGCATGGTATCGTCGGGCAGCCATTCGGTTAAGGGGCATATAGCAGCCGGGTTGCCGCCAAACAGACGATTTGTAAAAGCATCAGCCTGGTAAATCGGGATGGTCATAAGCGATATATTAAGCTGGTAAATGTAGTTTTAAATTGTCAATTATTCAATGTGGTTCCGGCCGGAATTACTTGATCTTTGCGGGATAAAACGGTGAAACTAATTTCACTCGATCCAGAGTACGGAGTTGCTGTTCCGGTCATTATCCCGCTCCCAGTAACGATTGCCGGGATCGGTCATCCACTGCCCGTCGGTAATGAATTTATACAGGTATTTTCCCGGTTTTAAATAAAGGCTGATAACCCACTCATCGCCATCGCGCGACATAGTATAGCCGCGAGGGTCCCAATTGATGAAATTGCCCGTCAGTATAACCGATTTAGCGTCAGTGTGTCCCTTTAAATGAAAGGTATAATTAGGTTTGACGCTGACCAATGAATTTTCCTTATCATTTTCAACTACGCTATTACGATTCTGAGGATCTTGCATCCAGTTTCCGTCCACAATAAACCTGTAGCCATAATTACCCGGACTTAATACCATCGGCAAAGTCCAGCCGTCCCGGGTTTTTTTCAGGCGAAGCTCTTCCGGGTTCCATTTGTTAAAATCGCCCGCTACAAATACCTTCTTTGCTTCGTTATATCCTTTTAACTTGAAATGGATGGTTTCGCCAAGCGTTATCACGGAATTAATATTGCCGTCATTATCCTTTTCCTGCACTGGATTTGCCGGGTCGGGTATCCCATTGCCATCTGCAATAAAGCGGTACTCATGCTTTCCATACCCCAGGTATAACTCTTTTTGCCAGCCATCACTTGTTTTATCCATGATGAGATCGTTCCCGATCCAATTATTAAAATCGCCTGCTATGGTTACCCGGTGCGCTTCGTTATGCCCCTTTAGCTTAAAAGTGTAATTGTATTTAAAATAAACAGAATTGGTATTGCCGGCTCCATCATCAGCGTTTTGCCGGTTATTGGGATCGGTACTCCAGCGCCCGCCGATGATGTATTTGTATTGATAAACGCCGGGTTCAAGTTTAAGGTCAATGATCCAGCCGCCATCGGTTTTTTGCATTGGACTGTTCAATGTGCTCCAACTATTGAAGCTACCGGCCAGGAACACCCGTTTGGCATTGGTATAGCCGGGAAGCATAAATCTTGTAAACCCGGATGGCAATTCATAAACAGTGATATTTGCAAACTTATTAACCCCGTATTTTACTTCAGCAGGATAACCCGGCTTGCCTTCTACCTGGGGTATATTGAGGCTGATTTCGTAAGGGTTATTAGGCGGGTTATTATTCAGTTCGTTCAGAGAGCGGTCAAAACGGACAATATTTTCATCGCGCTCAACCAGGCGCCAGTGATCTTTGATCAGCGCGCTGAAATCGCCTTTTTGCAGTTGTTCAGGTTTGGCGTTAACCCCGGCAATGCTCAATATACTGTCGAGCGTCTTTTTTGAGGATTGCAGATCGAGCTGCAATAACAGGTGGTTGTCATTAGTAATACGCAGCGTATTGCGGCTTTGGGCCATAGCCGGTTTGATATTACTCAAGAGTAATATTATTACCACTATGATATATCCCCAGCGCTTTGCCATTATTGATTGTTATAAATGTACATTTCAAATTCCTCTTTTACGAAGTTTATAGTAAATGCTCCTCGCGCGAAAAAGTCGTAACCCAACACGCCATCTATCGATTGCCCGTAAAAGTGCCCCATTTTTTCGAGATCAGTTATTAAAATATGATTATTTAAAAACGTTTGATCGGCTATTATCAGTTTACCGAATTCTGCATTGATCACCTCAAAGGTCGAGCCGCCAACTCCTGTTAAAGTCAGCCTGTTTACTACCCGCAATGATTGAAGCACCTTTTTTGAATAGTTATGATCGATCAGGTTTACTTCGGAGCCCGAGTCAAAAGCAAACCACATCGGCCTGTTACCGTTTATTGCACCCTTTAAAAAGATGATATCATTGAGGTATTTAAATGAAGTTTTCAGTTGAGGATGATCAAACTGCTGTTCGCCCGGCTGAATATTGCCATGCTCATCGAGCTTGTGAATACAAAGCTCGTTGTGCAGCAGATCGACCGTAATAGCCATTTTTGAGAACAAGCGGGTGCCGAGCAGACCCAGAATTTTGATATGACGCTGATTCTCAATGGCGGAAAGATCGGTCACGTCCGCGGTTAGTCGCGGGTAATGCAGGTCGAGAATGGAAAAGTTTTTTACCGCGGTTGTAAATGTCTCCGACGATGATTCGCCATTTACTCCGCCCGCTTCCTGTTCGTTTATATGCGGCGCGTTACGGAAATATGTGGCATTCAGCACCAGGTAGGGTGCGCCGGTATCCAGCACAAAATTACCTTCGACGGTATCAACCTGCGCCTCCACGATAATAAGATTCCCGGCTCTTTTTATGGGGACAACCAGGGTATTGAAATCGCCATAAGGATCCGGGTCGGCGGGCAGACTTTTGAGATGGATAATTTTACCAGCGCCTTTTTTATCCAGGCTAAAGCCGTTCTCGCAGTATAATACTGAGAACAAAGCTAATAGCAGCATATAGACCCTGGACATCCTGAGTGATAATGATTTTTACCAAAAGACGCCCTGAAAAAGCCATTGTGACAGTTTTCGGGAAATAAAAAGCCCCGGTGAAAACCGGGGCTTAAAGGATTAACCTAAATACGATTTGAGTATCTTACTCCTGGAAGTATGTCTCAGCCGCTGCAGCGCCTTGTCCTTGATCTGGCGTACGCGCTCACGGGTCAGGTTGAATTTCTCTCCGATCTCCTCTAATGAAAGCGGATGATTGGTACCAAGTCCGAAGAACAGTACGATGATCTCACGCTCGCGTTCCGTTAGGGTCGACAGAGAACGTTTAATTTCCTCCGACAGCGATTCGTTGATCAGTATCGAGTCGGTATTGGGTTCCTGGTTCTCCAGTACATCCAGCAGCGTATTTTCTTCACCCTGGACAAAAGGAGCGTCCATAGAAACATGGCGGCCCGAGTTGCTCAGCGTATCGGATATTTTGTCAACTGTGGTTTCGAGCATGTCTGCCAATTCTTCAGGCGACGGCTCACGCTCATATTCCTGTTCCAGTTTGGAGAATGCCTTGCTGATCTTGCTTAACGAGCCTACCTGGTTCAAAGGCAGACGTACGATGCGCGACTGCTCGGCGATAGCCTGCAGGATGGACTGACGGATCCACCATACGGCATACGATATAAATTTGAAGCCTTTGGTTTCGTCGAAACGTTTAGCGGCTTTGATCAGGCCGAGGTTACCCTCGTTGATCAAATCGCCAAGCGTAAGTCCTTGATTCTGATATTGTTTTGCGACCGAAACAACAAAACGAAGATTTGTTTTTGTTAACCGCTCCAGTGCTGCCTGATCTCCCTCACGTATCTTTTGGGCTAATATTACTTCTTCTTCGGCTGTAATCAGGTCAACCTTACCAATTTCGTGAAGATATTTGTCAAGTGATTGGGACTCACGATTGGTAATGGATTGGGTTATTTTGAGTTGTCTCATTTAATTTATTTACCTCGATTCTTTACTTTAGAATGGAACGTGCAAAGGTACAAAATTGTTATTACAAAATTGCAACCGGATGCATCTTTACATTTTAATTATTAGGACGGCATTTTCCGTGCCGAAGTCACTGTTTTTTAGCTTTTTTACAATTCGCTGAGACTGAACGTTTCTCTCATCCGGATGCCTTTTTCGGTTTGCTGTAGTGTACAACACTCATTCACCGGGTCGTGTTCAAAAAAAAGAATATAATCGTTATTCACGGCTTCAGGCAGGATGGATTTCTTTTCGTTAATGGTCGTCAGGGGAAACATATCATAGGCCATCACATAGGGTATCGGCAAATGTCCTACTGACGGGACCAGGTCGGCTGTATATAATATTTTCCGGTTTCTGTAATTGATCAAAGGCAGCATCATGGCTTCGGTATGGCCCGACACAAACCGTATGTTGAAGTCATTGGTAAAGCTGATGCCATCCTGCGGATCGATAAATTTTAATTGCCCGCTCTCTTTTATTGGCAGTATATTTTCCTTCAAAAACGAAGCTTTCTCACGGTCATTCGGATTCACCGCCCAGTCCCAGTGTTTTGCATTACTCCAGTACGTGGCGTTTTTAAAAGCCGGAACCAGTCGCTCACCGTCGCGTTTTATAGCGCCGCCCACATGGTCGAAATGCATATGCGTAAGAAACACGTCAGTTATATCGTCGCGGTTAAAGCCGTGTTTTGCCAGTGACGAATCGATCGTTGCGTCGCCATGCAGGTAATAGTGACTGAAGAATTTTTCATCCTGTTTGTCGCCGATGCCGGTGTCTACCAATATGAGCCTATTGCCATCTTCCACCAATAACAAGCGCAACGCCCAGGTGCAAAGGTTGTTCTCGTCGGCAGGATTGAGCTTGTTCCAGATAGATTTCGGAACAACGCCGAACATTGCGCCGCCGTCGAGTTTGAAAAAGCCCGTGTCTATAGTATACAGGTTCATTATGGTCGATAGACCATAGTCCATAGTCCATAGCCAAACCATCGACTATGGACTATGGACTATGGACTTAAATTACAAGTGTATGCACTCTCCGTACGCTTCCGCGGCTGCTTCCATTACGGCTTCGCTCATCGTCGGGTGCGGGTGCACGGATTTGATGATCTCGTGGCCGGTGGTTTCCAGCTTGCGCGCGGTAACTACCTCCGCGATCATTTCGGTTACATTATAGCCCAGCATGTGCGCGCCCAGGAACTCGCCATATTTGGCATCGAATATCACTTTTACAAAGCCGTCCTTTGCGCCTGCGGCCGAAGCCTTACCTGAAGCGGAGAATGGAAATTTACCCACTTTGACCTCGTAACCGGCTTCTTTAGCGGCTTTTTCAGTGTAGCCGACCGAGGCTATCTCGGGGCTGCAATAGGTACAGCCCGGTATATTGTTATAATTTAACGGCTCTGGGTTTAAACCTGCAATCTTCTCAACGCAAATAATACCTTCTGCTGAAGCGACATGTGCCAGCGCCTGGCCCTTTACAATATCGCCGATTGCATAAACGCCTTCAACATTGGTTTTGTAGAAATCATCCACCAGCACTTTGCCTTTATCGGTTTTAACGCCGTTCTCTTCCAGGCCAATGCCTTCGAGGTTTGTGCTGATGCCCACTGCCGACAATACAATCTCAGCTTCGACCGTAACATTCCCGGTTGGGGTTTTGATGTTTACTTTGCAGAGCTCGCCGCTGCTGTCAACCGACTCTACTGTCGAGCTGGTCATGATCTCGATGCCCTGTTTTTTCAGGATGCGGTTCAATTGCTTGGATACTTCCTCGTCCTCCAGCGGCACAATGTTGTCCATAAACTCCACCACGGTAACTTTAGTGCCGATAGCGTTATAGAAATAAGCAAACTCGATACCGATAGCGCCCGAACCTACCACAACCATCGATTTTGGCTGTTTGGGCAGGAACATGGCCTGGCGGTAACCAATCACTTTCGTGCCATCCTGTTTGATGTTGGGTAATTCACGCGAGCGGCCGCCGGTTGCCAGTATAATATGTTTTGCAGTATAAGTCTTGGTGGCGCCATCTGCGCCTTTAACTTCTACGGTACCCTTCGATTTTAATTTGCCTGTGCCCATCAACACCTCGATCTTGTTCTTTTTCATCAGGAACTGAACGCCTTTGCTCATGCCTTCGGCTACGGTACGGCTTCTTTTGATCACCGAATCAAAGTCGACTTTGCCTTCGTTAACAGTAATGCCGTAATCAGTTGAATGGTTAATGTATTCGAATACCTGCGCACTTTTTAACAGCGCCTTTGTAGGTATACACCCCCAGTTAAGACAAATACCACCCAACGATTCCCTTTCAACTATTGCGGTTTTAAGCCCGAGCTGTGAAGCGCGAATAGCCGCTACATAGCCACCGGGGCCTGAGCCTATAACAATCAAATCGAAGTCCATAGTTTTTTAAAATGTTTATCTGAATCAGTCGGCAAAGCTAAGTAAAAGGGGGGACATGCGAAACATTCTATTGTAAGGATATTATCTGCCGAAATCCTCACTGCGACAGATCACTGGTAAACAAATTCTCCGAATTCGGAGCGAACGGTAACTTGTTTTGTCGCTGCTGATTTAACATGGCCTATGATTCGGGCTTCTACGCCAAAACTTTCCGAGATCTGAATTAGCTCAGTCGCAATTCCCTGTGGTACGTATAATTCCATACGATGCCCCATATTGAACACTTTATACATTTCCTGCCAGCCGGTTCCCGACTCTTCGTGAATGAGTTTGAAGAGCGGCGGCACAGGGAATAAGTTATCCTTAATCACATGCAGCTTTTCGATGAAATGCAGTACCTTGGTTTGTGCGCCGCCGCTGCAATGCACCATGCCATGAATTTGATCCCGGTAGTCATTCAATATTGTTTTAATAACAGGCGCATAGGTGCGGGTTGGCGAAAGCACCAACTTACCTGCTGTCATGTATTGGCCATTGCCAATATCAATTTCGTCCGTCAGGAGCTTACTGCCTGAAAATACCAGTTCGTATGGAACGGCATGATCATAGCTTTCGGGATATCGTTCCGCTACGCTCTTATTAAATACATCGTGGCGGGCGGATGTAAGGCCGTTCGAGCCCATACCGCCGTTGTATTCCTTTTCATACTTAGCTTGCCCGTACGATGCCAAACCAACGATCACATCACCAGGTTGAATGCGATCATTCGATATTACATCATCACACTTCATGCGGCAGGTGACGGTCGAGTCGACGATGATGGTTCTTACCAGATCGCCAACGTCAGCGGTCTCGCCTCCGGTTGAATAAATGCCCATGCCTGCGTCACGCAACTCAGCCAATATTTCTTCGGTGCCATTGATAATCGCGGCGATCACCTCGCCGGGAATCAAATTTTTGTTCCGACCGATAGTAGATGAAAGTAGAATGTTATCCACCGCGCCTATGCAAAGCAGGTCGTCGACATTCATAATAATGGCATCCTGCGCTATGCCCCTCCAAACCGACATGTCGCCTGTTTCCTTCCAATACGCATAAGCCAGGGATGATTTAGTTCCGGCGCCGTCGGCGTGCATGATATTGCAATAAGCCGGGTCGCCGTTCAGGATGTCGGGTATGATCTTACAAAAGGCTTTGGGAAAAATGCCTTTGTCGATGTTTTTGATAGCGTTATGCACATCATCTTTTGAGGCCGATACACCCCGCTGATCATACCGTTCCGAAGAAATCATGGGCAAATATATCGCTTAAACCTGTTATTTTTTATTAAGCAGTTTCAGAATACTCCTTTAGTAGCTGGCGATAACGATTCAGGACGGCAGATTTAGAAATAAGCCCTTTAAAATTGTTGTCTTCGTCAACGACAGGCAACACCCAGGTCGAGGTTTCGTCAAACTTATCAATAATCGATATTACGTCTTCGTTGTAATGGATGACGGTATCGGGCATCTTCATTACGTTAATAATTTGCAGCGTTTTATGCAGTTCAGGGTTGAATAACAGTGGCCTCAAGTCATCCAAATAAATGATCCCGGCCAACTGTGTCCCATCCAAAACGACGATGATATTCCTTTTTCCTTTCTTGATCACCTCAAAAAGATCCTGGTATGAAGCTTTAATGTCGAGTACCGATGTGGTCGGCTCGATAAGCTTTTTGGCATTAATCAGCAAAAGCAGGTTCTTATCGTGCTCACGTGTGAATATTTTGCCCTCGTCGGCCAGCTTTGTCAGGTCGGGGGATATAGGGGAGAACCATTTGGCGATCAAAAATGAAATAACACATACGATCATTAACGGGATAAAAAGATCATATCCTGAGCTAGACTCAGCAATAAGAAATATAGCAGTGAGTGGCGCATATAATACTCCGCTCATTACACCCGCCATCCCAACGATGGTAAGGTTTATCACCGGGGCCTGCACAAGGCCTAATTGGGTGCACACAAATCCAAAAAGATATCCAACTGTTCCCCCGGCAAAAAGTGAGGGCGCAAAATTACCCCCATTGCCGCCGCTATTAATAGTTACAGAAGTTGCAAAGGCTTTGAACAAACAGATGAAGGTTAGAAAAGCAATAACAATCCATTCCTTGTATTGGATGTATCCCAAAAAGCTGTTCTCGATGATTTTGTGAATACCACCATTTGTAAATGATTTTATACTTGAGTACCCTTCACCGAACAATGGGGGAAAAAGCAGGCACAGCAAAGAAAGTATCAATCCGCCGATCGCTGCTTTGGCGATCCGGGATACCTTCACCTTGTGAAAAAAATGTTCCACCCTGCCGGTTATCACATTAAAATAGCGGCCGTATAAGCCACATGTAATGCCTAATGCCAGGTAATAGGGTATATTATGGTAGTTAAAATCGTGGCGCGCACTGAATTTAAACAAAATATCTTCATTTAGAATAATACGCGAAAGCAAACTGCCGCAAACGGCGGCTACTACCAGCGGAATAAAGTCTGTAAAAACAACGCCGGTCAGTAATATCTCAAAAGCAAACATTACCCCCGCAATGGGTGCATTAAAAGCGGCTGCTATGCCCGCCGAAGCGCCTGAAGCGAGCAACAAGGTGCGGTCTTTATAACTAAGCTTATAAGTTTGGGCAAAATTCGATCCGATAGCAGCGCCGGTAACCGCTATCGGGCTCTCGAGACCCGCCGATCCCCCTAAACCTACAGTCACGGCGCTTTGCACAATCTGTGAGTACATTTTAACCGGCGATACAAAGCTCGAGTTGCGTGCTATCTCGTACAAAATGGCAGCGATACCTTTGCGGTCCTGCCCTTTGTAAAAGTAGATCACGATAAGAGTTGTAAGCACAATACCGAGGAAAGGAAACAGAACGTAGAACAAGATCTGTTCTTCGAAGTGCACCTTGCTGGTTATTATATAGTGTATGTAATGTACCAGCGATTTAAGGACGACGCCGGCTAATCCGGCAGAACATCCGACAAGAACACCGGACAAGATAAGAAATTGGTTGTGCGTTAACCTGGTCTTTATCCATTGCAGTATTAGTTCGTAGCTTTTAACTTTCTTTAGGCTGTAGCGGCGTGTACTTTTTGCCGCGTTAACGAATTCAAGGTAATTTCGGAGATACTTATATTTTCTGACAGACATTTTACGCTTGCAAAATTGGTTAATTAATATCCTACCTGAAAATTATTTTTTGACCAACTATAAATTGTCCCTGCATACGTGTTTATTTTTTTACTTTAGCAAAAAGCGTATCTTTCTAACTAATGAAAATCGTCTACTGGCTAAGAAAACTACTGAAAGGACTGTTTGACAGTATACGCAACGAAAACCTTAAAAAAAATTTTCTGCAGGCAGTGCCTTTTTGGGTCGCCTCCATCATTACAGGCTTAATGGCGGTTTTTTACACCCGGATATTTAACATGGCCGAAGACCTGACTACGTGGATATTTAATCACGATAAATGGGTTCTTCTTATTGTTTCTCCGGTCTGTTTTGTTATAGCCTGGTTTCTCGTAGCAAAATTCGCTCCATACTCTCGCGGCAGCGGTATTCCGCAGGTTATGGCAGCCATTGAAATGTCGTCGCCTAAAACCAATAAAATCGTCGAAAAGCTTATCGGCTTTAAGATCATATGCATAAAAGTTATATCTAGCTTGATTATGGCTGTCGGCGGTGGCGCAATTGGCAGGGAAGGGCCCACTATTCAATTGGCGGCGTCGGTATACAAAATAATTTACCAGGTATTACCCGAGTGGTGGCCCAAGATTGCCAAGCGGAATATGATCGTAACCGGCGCGGCGGCTGGTTTGGCGGCTACTTTTAATACGCCGCTTGGCGGGATAGTATTTGCGATCGAAGAACTAACCAAAACACATTTCAGTTATTATAAAACCGCGATATTTTCGTCGGTTATCATCGCCGGGCTGTCGGCCCAGGCCCTTTTGGGACCATATCTTTACCTTGGCTATCCTAAACTCGATGGATTAACGAATACAATTTTTTTGGGCGTCGCTGTTGTCGCTTTGCTTTCCGGACTACTAGGCAGCGGAATGGCTAAGGTAATTTGGTACCTGTTCGAATGGAAATCCAAATTCAAGTTTCGTTACCAGTATGGTTTGTATGCGGCGGGTTGTGCAGTTATTATGATCCTTTTGGCTTTTTTTGTGAACAGGGACGTGTTGGGCTCAGGCAAGGATATTATGGAACGAACCCTATTCACCTCTGACAAATATGTCGCCTGGTACACACCTATTCTGCGAATCGGCGGGTCGATGCTGTCATTTACCTCGGGCTCAGCAGGCGGCATTTTTGCACCGGCCCTGGGTGCCGGCGCCAGCGTTGGTTCCCTGGTGGCCGGCTGGTTCAAAGTGTCGGATATCGACACAAATATGCTCATTTTGACCGGAATGGTAGGATTTCTTACCGGGGTAACGCGTTCGCCGTTCACATCGGTAATACTGGTGCTCGAAATGACCAACAGGCATAACGTTATTTTCCACCTCATCCTCGCAGGTATGCTTGCCAGCCTGGTATCCATGGCGATAGACAAACATTCGTTGTATGAACGCCTGAAGATCAGGTACATTTGCGAATTGCTTGACGAGGAAAAGGGCATTAAACAAACCCCCGGTACGGCCTGACTGTTATTTTATAAATAGCAGTTCCCTGAACTTCGGCAGCGGCCATAACGCATCATCGACCAATTGCTCCAGCTTGTCTACGTGATACCTTATCGGCACGAAGAATGCCTTTACTTTTTCATCGTAAGCGATTGCCTTTTCACGCAGGTCTTCCAAAGAGTTAGCGAGTTTTCTTTCCGCAACCATATAGCCGACATTGGCTTTGATGAAGTTCACATGTTCGGCGATCTTTGTAATGATATCAATTTGAGCGGCATAAGATGAGCTGTCCAGCCCGATATCTTTTAATCCCTTTACATTTTCTATCAGCCTGCTTTGGTAAGTTATAGCAGCCGGGATGATCACATTGTTCACAAGCTCGCCGATAACGCGCGCTTCGATCTGTAATTTTTTATAATAGCTTTCCAGTAACACCTCATGCCGTGCGTGCGCTTCGCGCAGACTGAATACATTAGATTCTTCGAACAGGATGCTCGATTTTTCGGAAAGTAAGGCGTCAAGTGCTTTCGGTGTGGTTTTAATATTGGCCAGGCCGCGGGTTGCTGCCTCCGCTTCCCACTCGGGGCTATAGCCATTACCCTCAAAACGGATGTTCTTTGATTCTTTAATATACCTTTTAATAACCATGAGCAAGGCGACATCTTTTTTCTCTCCTTTCCGGATAAGTTTGTCTACGTCGTACTTGAATTTTTTCAACTGCTCGGCAACGATCAGGTTCAATATCGTCATAGGATAAGCTGAGTTGGCTGACGAACCCACGGCGCGCAGCTCGAACTTATTGCCGGTAAATGCGAAGGGCGACGTACGGTTGCGATCGGTGTTGTCCTTTAATATTTGGGGAATTTTCGGAATACCCTGCCATAGCAGCGCGTCATCCTTGATCTTTTTGCTGATCCTTGAAGTTTCTATCTCATCAAGTACGTCGCTTAGCTGACTGCCCAGGAAGATGGATATGATTGCAGGTGGGGCCTCATTGGCGCCAAGGCGGTGGTCGTTATTAACCGATGCTATGGACGCCCGCAGCAGGTCGGCATGCTCGTACACGGCCCTGATCGTATTCACGAAGAACGTGAGGAACATCAGGTTGTTCTTCGGTGTTTTCCCGGGAGACAGCAAATTCCTCCCGGTATTGGTTATCATCGACCAATTATTGTGCTTGCCCGAACCGTTAATGCCAGCGTAAGGTTTTTCGTGCAGCAGTACTTTAAAGTTGTGCCGTTTCGCTACGCGATCCATCAGGTCCATCAGCAATTGGTTATGATCGATCGCCAGGTTGATCTCCTCATATATAGGCGCGCACTCGAATTGCGAGGGCGCCACTTCATTATGCCTGGTTTTTAATGGTATGCCTAATTGTAAAGCGTCGGTTTCCAGGTCCTGCATATAGGCGTAAACACGTTCAGGGATCGAACCGAAATAATGGTCCTCTAATTGCTGGTTTTTGGCCGACATGTGGCCGAAAAGCGTACGACCGGTTAAATACAGGTCGGGGCGTGCATTAAACAAAGCAATATCAACCAGGAAGTATTCTTGCTCGATACCTAAGGACGCATTTACTTTTTCGATGCTTTTATCAAAATAGTGGCATACGTCGACTGCGGCTTTATCCAATACGTTTAGCGCTTTTAATAAAGGCAGTTTATAATCCAGGGCCTCGCCGGTGTATGATACAAATACTGTTGGGATACATAAAGTGCGGCCCATTATAAACGCAGGCGAGGACGGATCCCAGGCGGTGTATCCGCGCGCTTCAAAGGTGTTGCGCAAACCGCCGCTCGGAAAACTCGACGCGTCCGGTTCCTGTTGTGCGAGCGCATCTCCCGAAAATGTCTCGATAGCAGTTCCTTCAGCAGTAGGTTCGAAAAAGGCATCGTGCTTCTCGGCCGTGGTACCGGTAAGCGGCTGAAACCAGTGCGTGTAATGGGTAGCACCTTTGGTTATGGCCCAGGCTTTCATTGCCGATGCAACCTGCTCCGCCATATCTCGTGGTATGGGTTCGTTCTTTTCGACAGAATTCGCAATGGCCTGGTACCCCTCTTTTGAAAGATACTCTTTCATTTTCTGCTTGTCGAAAACATTCGAATTAAAGTAATCGGATATCTTGTTAGAAGGTAGTTTTATGTCCGGGATGCTCCGGTTAAATACGGTCTCGAGAGCCTGGAATCTGAAATTTGACATTTTTTGCTTTTTTACAAGGATTTAGTCCAAAAGTAAAATTATCCTTTAAAATATCGGTAGTGTTTGCGGAAATCGGGCTATTTAATTCAAAAAACTTTTGGTATTTATTAATTACGATGGCTTTTAGGGGTAAAATCTTATCAAAAATCCATTTTTTTCTGTGGAATGGAAATTTATATAACCTGGTGGTGTAATAAAATGCGCCTATTGCTGTTTTTTCGAGTTGTTATTGTGAGAAATTAACAAATTAGTATAACCCTTCTCGAAAGTAGTCGAGTTTCAGTGGTTTTTTCATTGAAAATAATATAATTTTTAAATTAAATCATTGTTATTTTTTATGACTTTCATAATTCTTCCATTTTTTCTTGATTTTTTATGTTAAAAAATTGTTTTTTTGTTGAATCGTTTATAATTTCATGAAAAAAATAAAATAATTGCACTTAAAATTGCAGTTTTATGCGATTCTATAAAAAATTATAAGCGATTTTCGATAAAACAAGAGTGGGTTTTGGCAAAACATTAAATCAACATAACAATCAAACTAAATTAAACGGAAAAAAGATGGAACTAGTAATGAAGAAAACGGAGGTATGGGGAAAGCTCCGGCGAATAACGCGGGAGAAATGGGCTTTGGGAGCGACCATATTAAGCGGCAAGCTGATCGGGCTAAGCCTGGTGCTGGCAGCGATGGTCATGCTGCCCGGGCTGATAGGCAATACTGCCCATGCGGCAGCAGCAGCCAAACCCACCGACCTGGAAACCTCGATGATGAACTCGATCGACACGGTATGGACGCTGGTAGCAGCCTTCCTGGTATTCGGCATGCAGGCCGGCTTCGTCATGCTCGAAGCAGGCTTTGCAAGGAAGCGGGAA
>DASZYQ010000058.1:0-50132 GCA_035545315.1 Mucilaginibacter sp.
CGGTTGCCGGTATTGCTTCTGAAACTAGCCGGTGCAGGATTTACCTTAGCCATTGAAGTAACGGCAGGGCGGCCATGGTTAGCCGATGCAAACTGGTTCCTGTTGTCGCGCGACTCCTGCTGATGAGCCAGCTGATCATTCGTCGCCCTGAAATGCTGCTGGTGCATTGCCGCCTGTTCCTGTGAATTAGGCCTTGCCGTAACACCGCCCTGGCCGTTAAAGCTCGAACGGTTTACAACCGTTGTATTGTTGATGACGGTTCTGTTGATATAGGTATTATGCACTACCGTAGTGTTAACATGTACTACGGCTGTATTATACCTGTATACGCCTCCGCGCCATTCGCCGCCAACAAATCCCACGCCCATGTAGCCAAAGCCATAGTGTATGCCACCATAAAAGCCAACTGTAACACCCCAATAGCCCGGATGATACCGGTAAATCCCGCCAACAAATCCCCAGTAACAGGGCGTCCACAAAAGGCCTGGTCGCGGCGGCGCTACCCATACCCCGGGAACCCAATAGTAATCCACGGCAGTACGGCTCCATGCCCAGTAACCCGGCTGCCATAAATATCCTTCGACGGGGCAAGGCGGTTGATCATACTCGGGCAATTCAGGAGGCGCTGCAGCGGCTGTTATTTCCTCGTCCGACAGCGTGTCCAGGCCGGCTTGCATCTCCGTTGTGGCATCATCCTGCTGCGGGTTAGCGGCTACCGAAAGATCGGGGGACAGTTGCTGGCCGTTGTTTACCGAAAGGTCCGGCGTGCCCTGCTGCTGGCTATTGAAACCCGCATATTGCCGGCAGGCGTCAAGGTTAGCCGCATTTTCGTCTTCAATAGTGACATTTACCCAATCGCGTACGCCGGTGTCGTAAAAAAACAAGGCGTTCTGATCGATATTATAATAGAAGGTGCATAACACCCGTTGTTGCTGGTTTTCCCAGGTTAGCTGGTAGCCGTTGAATCTTTGCGGATCGACTTGTTTGATCACAGCTATTTTCTTTCCGCGGTTCATGTGCAGTATCAGGCGCGCCTGGTCGGTATGGTTAACCAGGTTGATAAAGGCATCCTTAAAAAGAATGGCTTGCTCGCTGTTTACCCGCTCCTCCTGCCCATTCTGGTAATTAATGGCATATATCTCCGCGGCGGGATGCGTATCGGTAACCTGCGCCCTGCTCAACTGGAAAGCGAGCAACGGCAAAATAACCAGGGTAAGTTTTTTCATATCATCGTTTGATTGGGGTTCGATCAAAAGGTTTAACTGGTGACCCGGCAAAGTTATTGTTTTTTACAGCGGTAATTCGTTATGTGAATGCGCATTAACATGATTTTAGCCCTTCCCGGGCGGGCATAAAAAAACCGGATCGTGCGGGAGACCCGGTTGAATTGTTCAAGCTGCATTTTTTTAGTGCGCGTATAAATAGGCGATCTCATCGTCTGTAAGCGGCCGGTTGTAAACCCTTATTTCATCTATGGCAGAGTTAAAGAAATTTACATCATATCGTTGATTCTCTGTTCCGATTTGTAAATAAGGATCAAAATGTCCGGGACCGGGAAATGGCGATGTTGCCGTGGATACCTTTTTGCCATTGATATACATGGTGAAAACCGAATTGCTAAAATTAACGGCAACATCCACCCACGAATTTTTACATGATGTGGCCAGCGGCCCTCCTTTTATGGTAGCGGTTATTTGCCCGGCATCAGTCGCATTGGGTGCGCCGGGGAAAAAGTCATTCCAGGTAAAGGTCGCGCTGCCGTCCTGCTCTGCATTCAGTGAAAATCCGGGTTCGTCGGGTTCAAAAGGGCCTAACTGGCCGTTGCTAAGTAATGCACCCCAGCCACCGGCTTTGTACCGGGCATAAAAACAAAATTGGGTTTGTGTTTTTTTTGCATCGTAAACCGCGCTGGGTATTAATACTACATTGTCTACTCCATCAAACTTATACGCTTCGTTGGGAATGCCGTATTTGTTTGGTACCAAACTTGGCTGTGTTAGGTTAACTGTGTTAAAATCGGGTGGCACGCCAATAGCTATGGCTTGCCCCGTATGCCCATGCCCGCTGACATCGTCTGCATTGCCGTGAAAGGGATAAAAATCGATCATGCCGAGGTTGACCGTGTAACTGAGGCCCGATCCGCCAGATAAATTCTCCGTGCCGAAGCTGATCGTTGATGTTTGAGTATTTGTTTCGGGGTCCTGGTTGTCTTTCTGGCATGAACTTACTAAAGCAGCCAAAAAAAATGTGCAGGTAAGTAAAGAAAAGGTTTTCATAAGATCTGGTTTTATAAATGAAAATTAGTTAATTACAAACTTAACCTAAAGTAAAAAGATGGTTACAATAGAGAAAAAGGAGGGTTCTTGCCTATCAGCACAATGTGTGCACGGCAGGTATGTTTAACAGCTAGCATTACCGTATGTTTGAAAAGCTGCGAACTTTTACAAAGTAGCACTGGACGGCATATCGCGGTCGGGGGTTTTAGACAAATTGTCCAATACTTCGGATTCCGATGCGAGTTAGAGATCTGACTCACAATTTTTGCGGAATAACCCCCTTATAGCTGATAAACGCAGGCTGCCAGGCCCGTTTCCACTGGGTGACATTTGATGTTATACTAATCAGGTACGTCGCTAAAGTGCTATCTTTAGGCCATGAAATACATTCCCCTGCTCATACTCTGCATAACGCTTTTGAACTATAAGGCGGATGCCCAAAAGATCTACATCGGGTGCCCGCAACAAGTCGATACCAAGCCCAATGTTGGCTTCCTGGATAAACAGCCCGTGGATATTGTTGTATTCGATAACCGGACGGTACCTGCTAATGCCAAGGTTGAATGCCAGGGAGCCGATATCGAACAAGTCTTGAAAAACTTCCTGCGATCGGAGTTCCCCTCCTGCAAAATTGCGCTGTTGCCCGATACGTTCTACAACAAGGCGTCAAAGCCAAACAGCATAACAATCAAGTTAGCTATCACTAAGTACCAGGCTAGCCAGAGCAAGCTTGAATGGACCGCATCGGTTAATTACCATGTAATGATTTTCGACGACCGGAACGGAAGGGCGAAAAAAATTTCTGAAGATATCAGCAATGATACGACAAAGCCGGGTGTCTGGGGATACAAAACTGCGAAGACGTGTTTGATGACCAGCTTTGATAAATCTAACCAAGACCTCATATCCTTTATTCAGAACTCACTGTAATAGGGTACCACCTATTTAGCTATCGATCAAATATAGAACGGAAACTACACGCTGTTAATCCGGCGTTGTGATCGGTCGAGTACTGTAAAAAAGAAAGAGAGCACGTCTAAAATCTAAAAATAAGACTTAAACATGCTCTCCGTAGTCGGGATGGCCGGATTTGAACCGACGACCTCCAGCACCCCATGCTGGCGCGATACCGGGCTACGCTACATCCCGAAAGAGGGACAGCAAATATAAAACTCGTTAATCGATTTTTAAGGACATTCTTTTATTTTTAGTTTTTCCAAAGTGATTGATATTCGTGAAATGGCCTGCAAACATCAATAAATACTGTCTTCTGATATTATTTGTGCTTCTGTTAGCGGCGTGCAAAAAAAAGGAGGAGCCAGTACCAGGCGCTGAAACGCTTAAATCTGCGGCCGCTTTTCCTATGGGGGCCGCCGTCGCATCTTTCGGCCTGAAGAATAAATATTTGTACCGGCGTACCGTATTATCTGAGTATAATAGCCTTACAAGCGACTATGAGTTGAAATTCAACTGGATTGAACCACAGCAAGGCCGGTTTAACTATGCGGACGGCGATTATATCGTATCGTTTGCTCATTTGAACCATATGCGCATGCACGCACATAACCTGGTGTGGCATATCGCCCTGCCCGATTGGGTGGTTGATTTTGCCGGCGATTCCTTAGCCTGGGAAAAACTTTTCAAAACCCATATTGAAAGCGAAGTAACTCACTTTAAAGGCCAGGTCGCTTCGTGGGATGTCGTAAACGAAGCAATACGCGACGATGATGGTACCCTGCGCAACAACGATGTCAGCCCAGGCGACGGTAGCATCTGGCGCCGGCATCTCGGTCCGGATTACGTAGCGCGGGCATTCGAATATGCACATGAGGCCGATCCCAACGCGCTTCTGTTCTATAATGATTACGGCCAGGAATGGAACGGGATTAAGCTGGATTCGATAGTAGCCTTAGCAGAGAACCTGAAAAAGCGAGGTGTACCGATCAACGGGTTAGGCTTGCAGATGCATATCGACATCAATACCAGCAATGATGGAATTGTAAGTGCTTTGAAAAAGCTTGCTTCGACGGGTTTATTGATCCACATCTCAGAGCTCGACATTTCGGTAAACCCCGGCAGCGACCCAAACGTAGTTTATAGCCCGGCGCTACAAATTCTGCAGGCGGCCAAATATCAGTTTGTTGCTGAAGCCTATAGGGCGGAGGTACCTAAAGCGCAGCAATATGGTATTACCACCTGGGAGTTCAGTGATGCTGACAGTTGGATACCTTCGCTTTTACACCGGAAAGACTGGCCGCTTCCATTCGATAGCCTTTACAACAAAAAAAATGCCTATTACGGACTATTGAAAGGCTTAAAAAATTAAGTGTTTTATACTGGCTCTACCTGGGCTTCGGCCGCGATCATGTCCCGCTGGCTTCTCAATCTCGTTTTTTTGAGATAGCGAAAATGCAATACACCGATCGCCACTGCGCAAATGCCTTCGGCCAAAAGTGTATCGGGCGTGCCAATCCATTTGGATACCGATCCGATGAGCAAACCGCCAAGCGGCTGCATACCAAAGAAGGCCATGGCATAGAAACTGATGACGCGGCCGCGCATATTGGAATCGACGGTGGTTTGTATCACCGTATTGGTTATCGTAACCTGCGACATCATGCCGAAACCTGCAACCGTAGCGAAAACAAGCGCAAGCGGATAGTTGCCTTCATGAGAAAACAGCACAAGCCCCGCTCCGAATATAAGTGTGTTGACCGCCAGGATCCTCTGAAAATTCGCCCCCGATTTTAGTGATGCCAGGTAAATAGCGCCGCATAAGGCGCCAAGCCCGATAACGCTGTCAAGTATACCGAATGTGGAGGCGGTTCCTTTAAATATGTCTTTAGCATAAACGGGAAGTAACGTGGTATAGGGCAGCACCAGCAGGCTGACCAATCCCAGCATCAATACCAAAAAAGCGATGCCCGGTGTCCGCTTAAGGTAACCCAAACCTTCGCGCAGCTCGCCGAACACATTTTTGGTATGCAATTCTTTAACATATTTCGGCAGCCGCATCATCAGCAGCGATACGATAACTGCCAGGAAGCTGAAGGCGTTTAACAGGAAACAGGTTCCGTCGCCCAACTTCTCGAGCACAAACCCGGCAATGGCCGGTCCGATCAAACGCGAAAGGTTTACCATCGACGAGTTAAGCGCCAGCGCGTTGGGCAGGTATTGCTTATCGTCGATCATCTCGTACACAAGCGATTGCCGGGCCGGGACATCGAATGCATTGATGATACCGAGCATGGCGCTAAGCGCTAAAATTTCCCAAACGGTATAATGGCCCATAAGTATTAGCACGGCCAGTATCGCAGCCTGCACCATGGAGGCAATTTGCGTCGTCAGCAATACTTTGAAACGGTTATACCGGTCGGACACGACGCCGCCAAATAGCGAAAACAAAAATGAAGGGAACTGGCTGGAAAAAAGAGCAAGCCCCAGCATAAAGGTGGAATGCGTCAGCGAATAGATCACCCAGCTAACCGCTGTTTTCTGCATCCATGTACCGATTAATGATACCGATTGCCCGGCAAAATATAACCGGTAATTTCTGCTCTTAAATGCGCTAAATGTCGTTATCTGCATATCTCCCTATCACTCAAAATCAATCATTTTTGCAAGTATCTCAACCGCTTGCCGCAACACCGCCTCTTCCTCCTTCGTGCATTTTTCAGCTATCGCCCTGGCCAGCCAGGCTGCGCGTTCGCTGCGCATCTGCAAAAGCGTTTTTTCACCGCTTTCGGTCAGCGATATAAATACCTTACGTTTATCGGCGGTCGATGTTTTGCGATTGATATATCCGATCTCCGACAGGTGGTTAAGTATCTGGGACATCGACTGGTTGGTTATCTTTTCCATTGAAGCGAGTTCACTCGGCAACAGTTCCTTATTCGGATAAAGAAGGCCCATGGTCGATCTTTCGGTCAGCGATAACTGCTGGCTGGTGGCCGACTCCCTGCGAAGTTTTTTTATTATTCTTGAAAGTACCGCCCGCAAATCGGTTGCAAGCTGCATGGTGGCGTTTGGCATAATCGAATAATTAATCAGTTAAACTTATAAGTTTACCTTACAAAGGTAGCCGATAGCGTGTTCGTTTGTGTCAATTAATTATCATTTAAATATTATAATTTTGGGTAAAGAGATTTCGTTTACTCTCTTACCGGCAAGTTGCCCTGAAAGTTATGCGAGCGCAGGAAAATTATGAGCTGCTGATCCACAAGATCGATTCATTTATCCGCAAGTATTATCTCAATAATCTTTTGCGGGGGTTGATCTTTTTTGGCGCGGGCTTGTTTTCGGCTTACATTATCGTTACGGTAAGCGAGTACTTCTGGCAGTTCGACACCTCGTTCCGCACCTTCCTGTTTTACTTCTTTATTTTGCTTAACCTGGCGCTTACCGCGTGGCTGGTATTGCCGTCGCTGCTTGCATGGTTAAGGCTGGGCAAAACGATAACGCACGACGAGGCTGCCGAGATCATAGGAAAACACTTTGGCGAAGTAAGCGACAAGCTGCTGAACACGCTTCAACTGAAGAAATTAGCAGAATCGGACGAAAAACAAAAAGCGCTGATCGAGGCCAGCATCAATCAGAAAATCGAGACCCTAAAACCCGTAAGTTTTCCTTCGGCCATCAACCTCGGCGAGAACCGCAAGTATGTCAAATGGGTTATTTTTCCGATAGCGGCTATCTGCATTATCGCATTGGTAGCACCATCCGTCCTTACGGAAAGCACCAAAAGGCTGATAAGGCACAATGAGTATTTTGCTCCGGTGGCACCTTTCAAATTCGTACTCCTGAACAGGTCGTTATCGGCCGTCCAGGGTGAGGATGTAAAGATCGATCTTAAAGTGGAAGGAGACAGGCTGCCGGCAGACGTTTACATCGAGACGGGAAACAACACTTTTAAGCTGGATAAGGAAAATATCAGCCACTTCCACTACCAGTTTAGTAACCTGCAAAAGAATACACCATTCCGTTTCAGCGGGAATGGTTTTGAATCCGGCCTCTTCGAAATAAGGGTTAACCCTAAACCATCATTGCTGCACTTTGACGCTGCGCTTACTTATCCATTATACCTGCATAAGCGAAATGAAACAATAAGCAACGCCGGCGACCTCACGGTCCCGGCCGGAACATTGGTGAAATGGGAATTGCATACCCAAAATGCCGACCAGTTGCTCTTCAGCATTAACAACAAACAGTACAAGGCGCAGGCTATAGGCGATGGCGTTTTTGAGCATAGCGAGCGCTTATACAAAAATACTTTTTATAAGATACAGCCATCGAGTTCGTCCGTAAGCCAGGGTGATTCGGCTTCCTACCGCGTTGATGTGGTGCCCGATGAATTCCCGGGCATTACTGTCCAGGAAAAATCTGATTCGGTGAGCAGCAAAGCGATCTACTTTAACGGAAAAATACAGGACGATCACGGATTCTCGTCGCTTACCTTTAATTACAAGGTGAACGTTCCCGGCAATAAGGCGGCCGAGCGCCTGGTTAGCAAACAGGTAAAAACCGATCTGGCCAAAACGCAGGCCGACTTCTTTTATTTTTGGGACATGAAACAGCTGGGTTTTAAACCTGGCGACGCGATAAGCTACTACTTCGAGGTTGCGGATAACGACGGCGTTTCCGGTCCCAAAAGAGTCCGTTCGCCCGAGCGGACTTTAAACATTCCGGACCAAAAACAAATGGATGAACAATTAGAGAAAGGAACGCAGGCAGTAAAACAAAAAATGGAATCGGCCATTAAGCTTGCCGGGCAGGTAGAGCACGATGCGCAAAAGTTGAATGAAACGCTGTTGAACAAAAACTCGCTTTCTTTCGACGAAAAGAAACAGATCAGCGACCTGTTGGAGAAAAAGAAGGATTTGGATAACCTGATCAAGGATATACAGGATGAAAACAAGAAGAACCTGTACCAGCGCCAGGAAAATGACCAGCAAAACCAGGAGCTGCGTGAAAAGCAAAAGGAAATAGAAAACTTGTTTAACAATGTACTGGATCAAAAAACCCGCGAGTTGCTGGAAAAATTGCAGCAGATGATGGACCAGGAGCAGAAAGACGAGACACGCGACCAATTAGGTAAAATGCAGATGGACAACAAGTCGCTGCGCAAAGAACTCGACCGTATACTCGAATTGTATAAAAAACTGGAGTTTGACCAGAAATTAGACCACAATATAAACCAGCTTAACCAACTGGCTGATAAGCAACAAAAATTGTCCGACGAAACGCGACAGCCCAATTCGGATGCAAAAGACCTGCAGCAGCAGCAACAAAAACTGCAGCAGGATTTCCAGGATATCAAGAAGTCGCTTGAGGACCTGCAAAAGCAGGATGAGGCTGCGGAGCAAAAAAACAACTTCGAAAATCCGAAAGCCGATGAACAGCATATCGACCAGCAGATGCAGCAGAGCTCGGAAAATTTACAAAAGAATGATAAAAAGCAAGCGGCACAGGCACAGCAGCAGGCTGCGCAGCAGATGCAGCAATTAGCCGGCAAAATGCAGCAAAAGAACGAGGAGGAAGAAGATTCTCAGAATAATATCGATATACAGCAGCTGCGGGAATTACTTAAGAATTTGATAAACAGTTCGTTCGAGCAGGAAAAAGTAATGGAAACATTAAAAAATACTAACCCTGTTGATCCAAATTATACTATATTAGCGCAAAAACAGAAAGACATAAAGGATAACTTAAAGACAGCCGAAGATAGTCTTTATGCATTAAGCAGGAAGGTTCCGCAAATACAATCTACCGTAAACCAGGAGATCAGTAGTGTCAATACGCATATTGATGAATCACTGGCCAATTTAGGCGAACGCCATACAGCGGAGGCGAACCTGAACCAGCAATATGCGATGACATCGATGAATAACCTGGCCCTAATGCTGAGCGAAGCCCTGGAGCACATGCAAAACTCCATGAAGAACGGCAAAAGCGGTAAGGGGAAACAGCCTTCGCTGTCACAGTTAACCAAAATGCAGCAGCAGCTGAATCAAAACATGCAAAAAATGCGCGAGCAGCTGCAAAAGCAGGGCAATATGTCACAAAGCAAGCGCAGCGGCATGAGCGAACAGCTTGCAAAAATGGCGCGGGAACAGGAAATGATACGCCAGGCGCTCGAAAAGATCAACGCCGATGACAATAAAAATGGACAGGGCGGCGGGGGCAACCTGGATAAAATTTCGAAAGAAATGGAACAAACTGTTAACGATATCGTAAACAGGAGAATAACTGTCGATTTGCTTAAGAGGCAGCAGCAAATCCAAACCAGGCTCCTTGAAGCTGAGAAAGCTGAACAGCAAAGGGACCAGGACCAGCAGCGCGAAAGCAATGCCGGAAAGGATTTGCCTCCGGGGTATATCAAGGCTTTACAAGACTACCAGCTACTAAAGGAAAAACAGACTGAGCAAATCAAGACGGTATCTCCGGCACTTAATTTGTATTATAAACAAAAAATAAAATCTTACTTTGATCAACTTAATGCTAACTAGTATGACCGATGCGAATGTACAAACCAGCGAGCTTTATACTTTGCAGCTTCCTTCAAAACCGGAAAGCATAGTCTTGCTGGAAAATTTGATAGAAGAAATAGCCGACAAGCACCAGGTTAGCGAAGATACATTTGCTAATATGATGACTTGCCTGAACGAGATCGCTATAAACGCTATTGTACATGGCAACAAGCTCGACGAAAGCAAAAAAGTAATTATCAATGCAGAAGTTGAGCCGAAACGCATCACCTGGACGATAACCGACGAAGGGGAAGGCTTTGATTACGACCATCTGCCCGATCCTACTGCCGAAGAAAACCTGGAGAACCTTACCGGCCGCGGCGTTTTCATTGTAAAACAGCTAGCCGACCAGTGTATTTTCAACGCTTCTGGAAATGAAGTGGAACTTCACTTTAAGATATAATGCCTTCAATCAATTTTTTTGAAGAAGACATCCATTTCGATCTTAAAAACAAAATCAAGGTAAAAACCTGGGTTAAATCTGTTATCCAGGCCGAAGGCTATGGACTGCAGGATCTGAATTATATCTTTTGCTCCGACGAATACCTGCTCCAGATCAATCGGCAATATTTAGATCACGACACTTACACGGATATTATCACCTTTGATAACTCGGTCACAGAGGGCCTTATCGAAGGTGATATTTTTATTTCCATCGACCGCGTCCGCGAAAATGCCGAAAAATTCCAAACCGGCGAAACCAACGAGCTGCACCGGGTGATCATTCACGGCGCGTTGCATTTGCTCGGCTACAAGGACAAAACCCCTACAGACAAAACCCTGATGACCGAAAAGGAAGATCATTACCTGACCCTGCGGGACTTCGCCTGAATGTAGCGTTTTCGCGCATTTGGCGGGCCGATTTGGAGCACTTTTATACCATACCGGAGCACTTTAGATACATTTTTCGGCACTTTTTTTACCCGGTACTTAAGCAGCCCCCATCTCACAAATTTTACACAAATCCGATGGTTGAAGTAAAAGATTAAGGCTAATTTTACCTCATATCTCTCTGAAACCAAATTTCTTAAGTCATGAACATATTATTAGCATTCGTGTTTGCCTTGCTGTTCGTCGCGCCGGCCTCGTCGGTTTATGATTTTAAGCTGACCAACATCGATGGACAGCGCTTTTCTTTAGAGCAGTACCACGGCAAAAAGATCCTGATCGTGAACACCGCATCCAAGTGCGGCTTTACACCCCAGTATGCCGAGCTGCAAAAACTGTCCGAAATGTACAAGGACAAATTGGTGGTGGTAGGCTTTCCCGCCAATAACTTCGGCCAGCAGGAGCCCGGCAGCGCCGACGAGATCAAAAGCTTTTGCAAGGAAAGGTACGGCGTTACTTTCCCGCTGAGCGAAAAGGTGAGCGTGAAGGGCGATGATATTTGCCCGCTGTTCAAATACCTGATCAGCGCACCGAACCCTGAAGGTATTACCGGCGATGTGGGATGGAATTTCGAAAAATTCCTGGTCGACGAAAACGGCAAACTGATACACCGTTTCCGCTCGAAGGTGACCCCGTTATCGCCCGAGATCACCCAATACTTGAATTAACAACCATTTGGAAGATAAAGGAATGGCCCGGATTACCGGGCCGTTTTTGTTGGTGATTCGATGAGGCGATCTTGCGATTAAGTGAGGTCCTAAAAATCCACCGTCATTGCGAGCGAGAGCGAAGCAATCTCTGCACGCGCTAATCAATAATGTAGTTCAAAACCGGGTACAATTGACGAGATTGCTTCGTCGCCACACAAGGCAACTCCTCGCAATGACGGCTTTTTTCAAAATAAACCACTGCGTAATTGCTATCCGCCGGCTGGCGGAGAAGCAATCTCTGCGCATGCTAATCGAGGATGTTGTTCAAAACCGGATACAATTGACGAGATTGCTTCGTCACCCCACCACACTAGTCCACCTCAGTTCCTCGCAATGACGGTTTTTTTTAAAATAAACCACCGCGTCATTGCGATCCGCCGGCTGGCGGAGAAGCAATCTCTGCGCATGCTAATCGAGGATACCCCTCAAAACCGGGTACAATTGACGAGATTGCTTTACCATCCTGCCGCCAGGCCATTTCAGTTCGCTGCCAGCAGGCAAGTCCCGAATGGAAAAATGAATGGCGGATGGCCGAGGGTAATCCTTAATGCTTGCCCTTAACAGAATCCTGCTTCGCCTTTTTGATCGAATCTTCCTTAGCTTTTTGTTTCTTTTTGAAGAAGCCCCGCAGGAATATATTGTGTTGCGCAGCTTTCAGGTCCTCGTTAAGGGTGCCGGTTGTTTTATGCACCGTCGCTATGGTTGTTTTAGCCTGTTTTACGGTAGCATCCAGGTCCTTCGCCATCTTATCGTTATTCAGCAGCCGGCCGATGCTCCCCTGTCCGTGATTCACTTTATTAACGATTTCCGATAACCCTTCGATCAGGTTACCCGCATCATCCGCCATTTTGGATGCCCTTTTAAGTATCTTGTCAATGTCATACGGGTTCACGGCGGTTATTTCATCGCCGCTTTTAACCGTCTGCGTAGTTTGCGCGCCGCCGGGCGAGATCAGGATCAGCTTATCGCCCATCAGCCCATCGCTGCCGATGCTCATTTTAGCATCTTTTTTGATGAATTTCCGCACATAATCATCCAGGGTGACGGTAACTTTTACGGTAGTGTCGTTCATGATCTCGATATCTTCCACCACGCCGATATTGATGCCTGCGAAGCGTACATTATTGCCTTCCTGCAAGCCATTCACATTTTTAAACATCCCGTGGATATTAAATGTGGAGGTAAAAAGCCCCTTTTTATTGCCGATCAGGAATATAGCCGCGACCAGTATGAACAGACTCGCCAGCGCGAATCCGCCAATTTTTATTTTTTGTCCTGCTGTTGTTTTCATAGTGTAGGTTTTAAAAGAACGAGCAAATCAATTCATCGTCCGAGTTCTTCAGCTCGTCAAAGGTTCCTTCGGCGATGTATTCACCCTCGTGCATGATCACCACGCGGTCGGCGGTAATGCGCGCGCAATCCATATCGTGCGTAATGATGATCGAGGTGGTTTTATACTTTTTTTGCATTTCAAGTATCAGCTTGCTGATCTCGCGCGACGTCATCGGGTCCAGCCCGGTCGTCGGCTCGTCGTACAGTATAATTTCGGGCTTTACGACCAGCGTACGCGCCAAGCCGGCGCGCTTGCGCATACCTCCCGACAGGTCGGCCGGCATTTTGTCTATAGCCTCGGTCAGCCCTACTGCCTCCAGCACCTCTTCCACCCGTTTATCTATCTCTTGCTGGTCCCTGAGCTTCAATACCCGCGTTAGCGGGAATTCCATGTTCTCGCGCACGGTCATGGAATCATATAGCGCCGCTCCCTGGAACAGAAAGCCTATCCTGGTACGCAGATCTTTTAGTTCTTCTTCGTTCATAGCAGCCACGTCCTGGCCAAAAACGGTCAGCTCGCCTTCGTCCGGCGCCAGCTTGCCTACTACGCATTGGATGGTGACTGACTTGCCCGAGCCTGACCGCCCCAAAACCACCACGTTTTCGCTCTTGTGTACGTCCAGGTTTATATTCTTCAATACTTCTTTATCGCCGAATGACTTTTTAAGCCCCTTGATATGGATGACGACTTCCCCGTTGTGCGCCGGTTTCTTCGTCTTTTGTTTAATTGCTGGTTTTGCTTCCATATCAGTTTAGTAAAAGCACGTTGCTGATTTGCACCACGATAGCGTCGATGACGAATATCCACAGCGATGCCGCAACAACTGCCGAATTAGCAGACAGGCCGACGCTCTCCGTTCCGCGGTTGGAGTTGTATCCTTTATAGCATCCTATAAAACCGATGGCGAAGCCAAAGAAAATAGTTTTAATAAAGGCGGGAAGGAAGTCGGCAAAACCGAGCGCGCCTATACATTTATGAAAATACAACAGCAGGCTTACCTTGCTTTGTATGTTAATGGCTAAAAAACCGCCGGCCAGGCCGATCAGGTCACCCATAAGCGCCAGCAGTGGCACCATACAAGTCGTCGCCAGCACACGCGTCACCACCAGGTACTGCATCGGGTTGGCGCCCGATATATCCATGGCATCTATCTGCTCGGTAACCTTCATGCTACCCAGCTCGGCGCCGATCCCTGACGCTATCTTACCCGCGCAGATAATGGCTGTAATTACCGGGCCGATCTCGCGTACGATGGACACGGCCAGCGTTCGCGGCAGCATGCTCTCGGCCCCAAAATCAACAAGGGTTGGTCTTAGCTGCATGGCTAAAACCAACCCCATAATGAACGCTGTTGTCGCAACCAGCGTTAATGATTTATATCCTATTTCGTAGCATTGGCGTATAAACTCCGACCATTCAAAGCCGCCCCGAAAGACGTTTCTGAAAAATCCTTTCAAGAATAATGCCTGGTCTCCGCCCTCTTCGAGCCATCGTTTCCACGCCGGTGCTGCCTGCTCTTCCATTGGTAAAATGTTTTGCCTGATATAAACAATTCAAAATCAAATTGTTTTGCCAGCCCAAACCATCTCACCAGGAGCGGGCACGTTATTTCATCGGGACTTCCATGATCAATATCCGTGAGTGCGACTCGGTTTCAATGGTAAATGAACTTGTATCATAAACACCCACGGCGTCCCTTTTGTTTAAAACCGTACCGTCGACAGAGGCTTTGCCATCGATTACGAAGATGTAGGCTCCGTTACCGTCGATCTTAACATCGTAGCTGATCTTCTGGCCGGCATCAAAATCGCCCATTGAAAAAATAGCATCCTGGTTTATCCATAGCGCTTCACCATCCTTGTAGGGCGATACCAGTATGGTTAATTGGTTCGGCTTCAGAACATCTGTAAAGTTCTTTTGGTCATATCTCGGCTGAATGTTCATTTTCTTCGGAAAAAGCCATATCTGCAGCGTATTGGCAGCTTCTGTCTTGGAATGATTGTATTCCGAGTGCTGCAAGCCTGTGCCTGCCGACATTACCTGCACCTCGCCGGCCGAGATAACGCCGTTCCCCCCCGTGCTGTCGCGGTGTTCCAGAGCACCCGAAATGGGAATGGTAATAATCTCCATATTATCATGCGGGTGCGTGCCGAAACCGCCTCCCCCTGCGATAATATCGTCGTTCAACACGCGCAATGCGCCGAAATGGACCTTTTCGGGGTTGTAGTACGGACCAAAGCTGAATGAGAAATTCGCCTTTAACCAACCGATGTCGTTGTGGCCCCGCTCACTGGCAGGGTGAAATACTTTTTTCATTGTTCGTTTAATAGTCTCCTTGACTGTTTTAGAATTACATGTTTAAACATACAATTTTCATTCCACTTTGTCAGAATGCGTATTTTTGTTCGAATTTAAACAAGATATGCCAGTTAATCAGGGATATCGGACTAATTGACAGCATTTTATTTTAGCCTATTGTGACTACTTTAATATCAGCGGAAAATCTCGGCCATTCCTATCACGATAACTGGCTATTTAAAAACCTTACGGTAGGAATTAACCAGGGGCGGCGGATAGCGCTGGTCGGTGTTAACGGCGCCGGGAAGTCAACCCTGTTAAAGCTTTTTGCAGGAAAGTTTATGCCAACGGAAGGCAAGGTAGTGCAAAGCCGCGACCTGCGCGCCGGGTACCTGGAGCAGGACCCATCGTTTGACAAAGCATATACCATCAGCGATTATATTTTCCATTCGGACAATAAGCAGCAGCAATTGATCAGGAAATACGAGGAGCTGCTGGAGAACGACCCGGATAATACCAAAGCGATCGACCAGGTAACGGAAGAGCTGAGCAACAGCAATGCCTGGGAATACGAATATAAGATCAAGACCATCTTGGGGCGATTGGACATCCACCACCTGAATCAAAGTATCGATACTTTGTCGGGCGGTCAAAAGAAACGCCTGGCTTTGGCCAAATTGCTGATCGAAGAGCCGGATTTATATTTATTGGACGAGCCTACCAACCATTTGGATATCGAAACTATCGAATGGCTGGAAAAGTTGCTGACCGAAGGTAACAAGACCATCTTGATGGTTACCCACGACCGTTACTTTTTGGATAACGTGTGCAACCAGATTATGGAGATCGACAACGGCAAGATATTTTCTTATAACGGCAATTACGGTTACTACCTGGAAAAAAAGGCCGAACGTGAAGCTGTATCAGAAGCCGAATTTCAGAAGAACAGCAATTTGCTGAGAAAGGAGCTGGAGTGGATGCGCAGGCAGCCACAGGCCCGGGGCACCAAATCGAAAGCAAGGATTGATGCCTACTACGATCTGGAGGAGAAGACAAAAAACGCAGGTCCGAAAGCTAAGGTTGAATTGAGTGTTAAAACGGCAAGGCAAGGCAATAAAATACTGGAACTGCATCACCTGCAAAAAGCGTTTAACCGTCACGAGCTGATACACGATTTTAACTATGTTTTCAAAAGGGGCGACCGGATAGGTTTGGCAGGGAAAAACGGCAGCGGCAAATCGACCCTGCTGAATTTAATAACCGGCAACCTGCAACCCGACAAGGGCGAGGCTGTAAAAGGCGAAACAACGGTTATGGGCTATTTTCACCAGTCGGGCATGGCGTTCAAGGAAGATGAGCGTGTGATCGATGTGGTAAAAAATGTCGCTGAGTTCATCACCATGGCCGATGGCAAAACTATTTCGGCCTCGGCCCTGCTTACCCTATTCCTGTTTCCGCCCAAAAGGCAATATAGCTTTATAGCCAACCTGAGTGGCGGCGAGAAAAAGCGTCTGCAATTGCTGCAGATATTGATGAAGAATCCCAACTTCCTGATCCTGGACGAACCCACGAACGACCTGGACATCGATACGCTGAATGTCCTGGAGGAATTTCTAACCAACTACACCGGCGTACTGATGCTCGTGTCGCACGACCGGTATTTACTGGATAAGCTTACCGACCAGCTGTTCATTATGGAAGGCAATGGCAAGGTGAATATCTACAATGGCAATTATTCATCGTGGCGATTTGAACAGGAAATGCTTAAACAGCAGATCAAAGCGGACACGGCTGTTCAGAAGAAGGACATCCCCGCCCCGGCCAGGAAAAGTAAACTTAGTTTCAAGGAACAAAAAGAACTTGAAACGCTTGAAAAAGACATCGCCCGCATTGAGATCGAAATAAAAACTCTGACGGAAAAACTTAATTCAGGGTCCGTAGACCACCAGGAATTAGGGGAAACGGCCCGCCAGATAGAACAACTAACTCTCGGCCTGGACGAAAAAAGCCTGCGCTGGATGGAGTTAACCGAACTTAGCGAATCATAAATGAAAGCTTCAGACATAGTCGCATCCATCGGCGTAATTGTTTTGCTGATCGCCTTCATGCTTAACTTATATAAAAAGCTGCCGGCAAGCAGCAGAATGTACAGCCTGATGAATTTCGTAGGCGCGGGTATCTGCTGCTACGCTTCGTGGATGGTTCGCTTCTACCCTTTTATCGTTTTGGAAGGCGTCTGGGCGTTTGTAGCATTAATATCATTATTAAAAGTTCCACGTGGAACATCGGGTAATTGAAGTAAATTTGTACGTTCCACGTGGAACATGGAGGATGAATGTTTAGGAAATACGATGTTATAGTAGTTGGCGCAGGGCACGCGGGCTGTGAGGCTGCGGCCGCAGCGGCCAATTTGGGCTCGTCGGTACTGCTTATCACCATGAATATGGGCACTATCGCCCAGATGAGCTGCAACCCGGCTATGGGCGGAGTAGCTAAAGGTCAGATTGTACGCGAAATCGATGCAATGGGTGGTTACTCGGGCATAATCGCCGACAAAACGACCCTGCAATTCCGTATGCTGAACCTTTCTAAAGGCCCCGCCATGTGGAGCCCGCGTTCACAAAACGATCGCATGCGCTTTGCCGAAGAATGGCGGCTGGCGTTGGAAAAAACACCAAACGTCGACTTCTGGCAGGACATGGTCACTTCGCTTGTGGTGACGAACAACACCATTAAAGGTGTTCGTACCGCCATGGGTATTGAGATAGCATGCGATGCCGTGGTGCTCACTAACGGCACCTTTCTCAATGGCGTTATTCACGTAGGCGAAAAGAAATTCGGCGGCGGCCGGACCGGTGAAAAAGCTGCTACCGGCCTCACAGAACAGCTCGTTGAGCTGGGTTTCGATGCCGGCCGAATGAAGACCGGCACTCCTCCCCGCGTTGATGGGCGAACCTTAAACTACGCCCTTATGGAAGAGCAATGGGGAGACGAAGACCGCGGGCGCTTTTCCTTTACCGATGTTGAATTGCCGCAGGACCAGCGCTGCTGCTGGATAACTTATACCAACAGCAAAGTTCATGAAACACTGAAGGAAGGCTTCGAAAAATCCCCAATGTTCACCGGGCGTATTAAAGGCTTAGGCCCGCGCTATTGCCCATCTATCGAAGATAAGATCAACCGTTTCGCAGAGCGTGAACGGCACCAAATATTCGTAGAACCTGAGGGCTGGAACACCGTCGAGATTTATGTCAACGGTTTTTCAACATCACTTCCAGAAGACGTCCAGTACAGAGCATTAACCCAGATTCCCGGCTTTGAAAACGCCAAAATGTTCAGGCCTGGTTACGCCATTGAATACGACTACTTCCCGCCTACCCAATTGGACCTTACCCTGGAAACGAAACTGGTGAGCAACCTGTTCTTTGCCGGGCAGATCAACGGCACCACAGGTTACGAAGAGGCCGCATCGCAAGGGTTTATAGCCGGCATCAACGCGCATCAAAAAGTGCACGACAAGCACGAACTGATCATGCAGCGCTCGGAGTCGTACATCGGGGTATTGATCGACGACCTGGTAACAAAAGGAACGGAAGAGCCTTACCGTATGTTTACATCGCGTGCAGAGCACCGGCTGCTGTTACGCCAGGACAACGCCGACATCCGCCTTACCCCCATCGGTCACGAACTTGGACTCATCAGCGACGGCCGAATGGCGAAGGTCACTAAGAAAGTAAAAGACGCGGATGACATCGTTGCCTTTGCCAGGAACGTTTCAGTTGAAGCAGCGGCAGTGAATGGTTTGCTGGAAGAACTGGGTACCTCAGGACTCTCGCACAACGTCAAACTTTTCAGCCTCATTAGCCGCCCGCAGGTTACCCTGCAGGATATGCGAAAGGCCGATTCGCGCCTCGACGAGCTACTGGCAAATTTTGATAAAGAAACCATCGAGCAAGCTGAAATAAAAATCAAATACGAGAGTTATTTTGAGAAAGAAATGGACATCGTAGAAAAGATGCGGAAGATGGAAGACAAGGAGATCAACCCAAACTTCAACTATCATACCCTGGTATCGCTTTCAAAAGAGGCGCGGGAAAAATTGATGAAGATAAAACCGCGAACTTTAGGCCAGGCGTCCCGAATTTCGGGCGTATCGCCTTCCGACATCTCGGTTTTGATGGTCCACATCTCAAGATAGCATTAAGTAATTGTTTATCAGCGAATTACATTAACAAAAACGCGTCTTTTTTATTTGGCTTTAAATCGATTATTTTTAATGCCGAATGATAATCTTCATAAAAAGGGAAAAATCGATTATAAAGGCTAAAAATGGGGTCAAATAAAAAGTCTGCTTTTTTCGTTAAAATTCTGTTCGCGTTTGCTCTTACGGCCTTTCTGTTTGGCTGCGCGAGCATCCAAAAACCCCAGGGCGGACCAAGGGACAGGACACCTCCGAAATTGCTGAAGGCTACGCCGCCAAACATGACCCGGAATTTTTCTGCCAAACAGATCCGCCTGGATTTTGACGAGTACTTTAATTTAAAAATGCAGGAGGTCAGCATCAGCCCGGCGCAGGAAAAATTACCCTTATACAAAAAGGTAAAAAAATCGATCGTTGTTCAATTCAAAGATTCCCTCCAGAAAAATACCACTTATGTGATCAACTTTGGCAAAGGTATTGCCGATGTGAACGAAGGGAATATCCTTGAAAACTTCACTTATGTTTTCTCGACCGGTCCGCACATCGACTCGCTTAGCGTATCTGGCTCCGTGCAGGACCTGGTAACCGGCGAAAAGCAGAAGGACGTAACGGTGATGCTGCTAACACCCAAGCAAGATACGATCTGGGGTAAGAAGAAACCGACCATCTACACTACAACAGATACTTCGGGCAATTTCTCGCTCAATAACCTTCACCCCGGCGACTATTATATTTATGCGCTAAAAGAAGCGAGCCCCAACAAGATATATGATAACGAGAACGAGCTGGTTGCTTTCAGGAAGCGACCTATCCATCTTCAAAAAGATACTTCGCACGTTCAACTGGTACTTTTTAAACAGGAGCCGGAAAAGGCCCGCGTAATTGGGCCTAAGTTTGACCTTGACGGTAAAATGTTTTTCACCTTTAACAAGAGCCTCGAAAATCCATCGGTAAAGATTCTTTCCCCGCCTGGTTTCGATGATCAAAAACTGGTGGAGTTCAGTCCCAAAAAAGACACGGCCTTGATCTATATGAAAAATATGGACTTCGACTCCCTTAAGGTGTCGTTTCTGCAAAACAATAAGCCGCTGGATACCATAACCATGCGCAAGGGCCGAAGAGAAACTTTTACACGGAACCTTACGGTACAAACCAACATTAGCCAGTCGGGATTTTTAGAACCGACCGAAAGTCTTATTATCACCGCCAGTTTACCCCTAAGCTCGTTCGACCAGTCGCTTATTACTTTTAACGAGGACTCGACGAATATCGCCAATTACAACCTGCGGCAGGATACGGGCAATCTCAGGCGACTGATCCTTAAGTACCCATGGAAACAAGGCAGCCGTTACCAGGTCGTATTCAACGAAGGCGCGCTGTCGGATATTTACGGCGACAAAAACCAAAAGATCATACGACCGTTCCAGGCCGACAAACTGGATAATTACGGCCAATTGACGGTCAAAATAAAGGTTCCTGACACATCCAAATCCTACATCGTTCAATTGCTGAACGACAAAAAGGCTGTTATAAAGAGCGACGTTATAAGCAGGAATGCGACCCTGGTTTACAAAAACTATCCAGTCGGCCACTACTGGATAAGCGTAGTTTACGACGACAACCGCAACGGCAAGTGGGACAGCGGCAACGTGAAACGCAAAGAATATCCCGAAAATATCTGGCAGTACGGTAAAGATCTCTCGCTTCGGGCCAACTGGGAGGCTGAAGAAGACATCGATATCCCGAAAGAGCCGGTCACCCCTTAAACCAGCCCGAATACATGATGTAATTTTGGGGCAACTGCCGCAGCATAGCCCTTTGGTCGTCGCTTAACGGTTTGATCTTTTTGGCCGGCGTGCCCGCATACAAATAGCCCGATTCACAAACCGTATTTTCCAGCACCACGGACCCCGCGCCGATGATTACATATTCTTCCACAATGGCATGATCCATTACAATAGCCCCCATGCCTATCAGCACGTGATCTTTTAGCGTACAGCCATGCACCAGGGCATTATGACCGATAGACACATTGTTGCCTATCTCGGTCGCCGCGCGCAGGTAAGTGCAATGAATGACGGCCCCATCCTGGATATTGGTATTATTTCCAATACGGATATAATGCACGTCGCCCCTGATCACGGCGTTGAACCATACCGAGCAATTATCTCCCATGGTTACATCACCTACAATGGTCGCATTTTCGGCGATGAAGCAATCATTACCCCAGGAGGGTGATTTATCTTTAACCGGCAATATCGTTGGCATGGACTATTGAATTATTGAATGATTTTGTTAGTTTTGATACAAAATTAGCGGAAATAGCTCAGTCGGTAGAGCATCAGTTTCCCAAACTGAAGGCCGCGGGTTCGAATCCCGTTTTCCGCTCTTTTTTACCAAAACTTCCACCAGCTTCCCGACCGCTCCTTCAATTTCCAATAGCGGCTATCAAACTCTTCTTTAGTGAATTCATTGGTAAGCTCGTAGCCATATACATATATTGAGTCTTCACTTCCGTTTTTAAATCTCTTCCAAGCCCGTTGCATGGGCCAAACAATACCTCCTCCAGGAAAATGGACAGAAGCATTAATCTCATCTTCAGGATCATCGCCATCAGTAACCCATTTTGCCCCTCTGACATTTTGTACCAGGCATTCCCCGACATAAGCGCCTACCGAAAACAAGATTGGTCCCAAACTTTTCGATAACCTGCCATTTTTGGTTGCTTGCCCATTCTTGCTGTTTTTAATAAAAAACCTGTCGATTTCCATCAAACTTCCGATGCTATAGTCAAGATATATATGGTCTGAATCAAATGCTTTTACAAGCCATGCGGCTTGCTGCTTTATATCTTCTTTTAATGTTCCCATCAAACGTTTCAGTTTTTTACAGCCACCACCCTATTTCCAATTGCACTTTTGGCCGTTCTTTATTGAAGAAATTTAAGGATATCTTCACCGCTTTTATCTTCCATTCTAAAGACACCTCGCCCGGCTGCAGATCTTCATGGGCCTTCGGTTCGCCGAAAATCGCTTCGATATGCGTTCTTATTGATTGGAAATATTCCCCGGCTCCCTCACCCTCCTGCAAAAATTCGATGGATTCAAAAGATTTGATATCGCCGTGCTGCTTGTGGTTCCAGCAAACGGTTTTAAACGGCAGTTTCAATCCGTCTAGAATACTCCTTTCGCCCCATTCATAAATGGTCCGGTCGGCCCGGTATCCCTTTTTTGCGTATAGCTTATCTGCTTCAATATCCGCACCCCATTTCAGAAAAACACCTTCGCCTTCAAATAATATCCCGTCAACCAGCGCCTTTATGCCATCTGTCGGGGCAACTATTACTTCTGGCTCAGCCTTCTTCTTAAAAAATGAAAATAATGTCATAGGTCAAAATACCGTATCATGAACCGGCTCGGCATGCACCGGGTAATCGGTAGTATAATGCAGTCCCCGGCTTTCCTTCCGCAGCATCGCCGACTTGATCACAATATAGGAAACCTGTATCAGGTTACGCAATTCACAAAGCTTTACGGATATTTTGGTTTTCTTATAAAAATCTTCAGTCTCTTCATATAACAGGTGCAAACGGCGCATGGCCCGGTCGAGCCTGAAATCGGAGCGGACTATACCCACATAGTCGCTCATCATCTTTTGCATCTCGCGGATGTTGTGCGTAACCAGGATATCTTCGTTCGAGAGCTTAACGCCATGCTCGTCCCAATCGGGTATACCGTCTGGTATAGTCACATATTTAAACTCGGTTATCGCATCCTGGTAAATACGGTGCGCAAATACCAGCGCCTCCAATAACGAATTGGAAGCCAATCTGTTAGCCCCGTGCAACCCTGTTGAAGAACACTCGCCGCAGGCATACAACCTCATAATGGACGAGCGACCCTTATGGTCGACCATAATACCGCCGCACATGTAGTGGCATGCCGGCGCCACAGGGATCATGTCTTTAGTCATGTCTATGCCGATATCAAGGCACTTGGCATAAATGTTCGGGAAATGGGCTAGTATGTCTTTCTTATTGCGGTGACGAATATCCAGGTACACATAATCTTCGCCTGATTTCTTTATCTCCGCGTCGATAGCTCGTGCTACTATATCCCTAGGCGCCAATGATTTACGCGGGTCGTATTCCTGCATAAATTCCTGCCCGTTGGTCCGCTTTAGTACACCGCCAAATCCGCGAACAGCTTCGGATATCAGGAAAGATGGGTACTCGCCCGGGTTATAAAGTGCAGTCGGATGAAATTGTATAAATTCCATATTCCTCACCTTTCCTTTAGCCCGGTAAACCATCGCCACGCCATCGCCGGTCGCAATGGTTGGGTTCGTGGTGATCGAATAAATATGGCCCGCGCCACCCGACGCCATTACGGTTACCTTCGACAGTATCTTTTCAACCAGGCCATTGATGGTGTTCAATACATATACACCATAGCAGGTTATATCGGTAGTCGATTTATCGACAAATACACCCAGGTGATGCTGCGTGATCAGGTCTACCGCAAAATAATGCGTTAAGACGGTGATATTTGGATTCTGATGTACCTGGTCGAGCAATGAACGCTCTATTTCCCAGCCGGTTATATCTTTATAATGTAATACCCTGAATTCTGAATGGCCGCCTTCTTTGGCCAGGTCGTACATACCTTCGTTGGTCTTGTCGAAGTTTGTACCGTAGTCTATAATTTCGCGTATTCGTTCAGGCCCTTCCTTCACGACGATCTCGACAGTTTCCCTGTCGCACAGCCCATCACCAGCAACCAGGGTATCCTCTATATGCTTATCGAATGAGTCTTCTTTTTTATCCACAACCACCGCCACACCACCCTGGGCATATTTCGTATTTGACTCATCTTCGTTAGATTTTGTAACTATCAGTACCTTACCGTGCTGCGCCGCCTTAAGCGCGAAACTCAACCCGGCTATCCCCGAGCCGATCACGAGGAAATCACATGTTCTAGTCATTTTTCAAGTATATGTTGTGTAAAAGTACGGCTTATGTTAGAAACAGGCTTAAATGATGTTAATTTTGTGTACGGAAAAAATAAATAAATCTTTAAAGGGTTGAAAAGTGACTCCAATGTGTTTTTGATCACTAATTTTTCAGCGACTTTTACATCCTGCTTCGCGCATAATCAACAATTTTAAGGGCGACAAAATATTCACAAAACAGGTTTCAAAATTAAATCCACCAAAATACAGAGCTCTAAAAATCAGCATAATGGCTATTTAAATTTTATTATTTTATGTTGAAAAATTTATATAAACTTTTTTAAAAGTGATTTGTGTCACAATTTTCTAACAGTACTAACACACTAATAACAACAGTTCTTTTTTTAATTTAAAAAGAGTTGTTTTTTATTGCATTGTTGAAATGGATACCTTCGAAGAAATAAATGTGAAAGGTTTTGCGGATGAGTATATCGACCCGGCGCTGGACCTTTTTGATGAAATAAACCGGTTAAAAAAAGAGAAGAATGCGGTTGTTTTGGCCCATTATTACCAGGAGCCTGATATACAGGATATTGCCGATTATATTGGCGATAGCCTGGGTCTTTCGCAACAGGCGGCTAAAACGGATGCAGAGATCATCGTTTTTGCCGGCGTACATTTCATGGCCGAAACCGCGAAAATATTATCACCGCAGAAAAAAGTCCTTTTACCCGACGTGAAGGCCGGATGCTCGTTAGCCGATAGCTGCCCGCCGCATTTGTTCAAAAAGTTTAAAGAAAAGTATCCTGACCATTTGGTTATAACTTATGTGAACTGTACGGCCGAGCTGAAAGCCATGAGCGACATTGTTTGCACCTCGAGCAATGCGGTACCAATTGTTGAGAGTTTGCCGAAAGATCAGAAGATCATCTTCGGCCCTGATAAAAACCTTGGCGCGTACGTAGCCAAAAAAACAGGAAGGGACCTGGTATTGTGGAATGGCGCTTGTATGGTGCACGAGATATTTTCGAGAGAGAAAATAACCCGCTTAAGAGAACGGCATCCTGAAGCTGAACTGTTAGCACACCCGGAATGTGAGGAAGTGATCCTTAAAATGGCCGATTATATCGGTTCGACTACAGGATTGTTAAAATACGCCTCCAAAAGCGAGAGTAAAGAATTTATTGTCGCAACGGAATCTGGTATTATCCACCAGATGGAGAGGACAAACCCGGGTAAGGTGTTTATCCCCGCCCCGCCGAACAACCAATGCGCTTGTAACGATTGCCCGCACATGAAGCGAAATACACTGGAAAAACTATACCTGTGTATGAAAAACGAAATGCCAGAAATAACTGTGCCGGCGGATATTATTGAAAAGGCAGTTAAGCCGATAGAAAGAATGCTGTCTATTTCGGCCCAATTGGGATTGTGATTACAACGATATAAAAAGATTACACCGATATTTGGTTGTAATTATAAATCGGTGTAATCGTATACCAAATCGGTGAAATTATAAAATTATGTTTGAAAACCAGGAAAAAACCAATATAGAATCGTTAGGTGAATTTGGATTGATCGATCATTTGACCCAAAAGATAGAGCTCAAACAAAAAAGTACCCTGAAAGGCGTTGGTGACGATGCTGCGGTGATAGATTTTAACGGAAAAAGGGCGCTGGTTTCGACCGATATGCTGCTGGACGGTATTCACTTCGACCTGGCTTATGTGCCGCTTAAACATTTGGGGTATAAAGCCGTACAGGTAAACCTCAGCGATATCTACGCCATGAACGGCATAGCTTCCCAGGTGACCGTTTCTCTTGGAATATCCAGCCGGTTTCCGTTAGAGGCTATAGAAGAGTTGTACGAAGGGATTTACCTCGCTTGTGAAAAATATAACGTCGACCTGGTAGGCGGCGATACGACTTCGTCGCGGCAGGGAATGGTAATCAGTATTACCGCATTGGGTTATGCCGACGAGAAAGATATCGTATATCGCAATGGCGCTCAAACGGGCGACCTGGTGTGCGTTTCGGGCGATTTGGGCGGCGCTTACGTAGGACTGCAACTGCTGGAACGTGAGAAAATGGTTTACCTGGAAAACCCTAATATTCAGCCCGACCTGGAGGGAAAGGACTACATCGTCGAAAGGCAATTAAAACCTGAAGCGCGGAAAGATATCGTACAATTATTAAAGGAACTTGGTGTGAAGCCGACATCCATGATCGATATTTCGGACGGCCTGGCTTCTGAAATATTACATATCTGTACGCAAAGCGATAAGGGATGTAATTTATACGAGGAAAAAATACCCATCGACCCGATGACCTACGCGACAGCGCGGGAATTCAACCTCGATCCTACCATTTGTGCATTAAGCGGCGGCGAAGATTACGAGCTGCTGTTTACCATCAAACAGGCCGACTACGAAAAGATGAAAAATTTGGCCGATATCAGTTTTATTGGCTATATTACAGAAGCATCCGCCGGGCGCAACCTTATTGCTAAAAGCGGCACGGTACATGAATTAAAAGCCCAGGGATGGAACGCGTTTAATAAAAAAGACTGATCACCTATACCGTTACGATTATGAAAAAGCTCAGCTTACTTCTTGCGCTCGTGTGCCTGGCATTTATTCATATAAACGCACAGAATGGTGTTGTTTTTAAAATTAAATACCTGCCAAATAAAACCTATCAGTCGTCGGCAAAGATGACCATGAAGATCAACGCTACGGTTAGCGGCGATCAGCAAATACTGGACAAATTAAAATCGCAGGGCATAACGCAGCCAGTCAATCTGAGTGTCGATATGGAATTCAACGGCGTAATGAAAACGGGTTCGCCCAATGCCGATAATTCTTACCCGGTGCACCTGGATTATAAAGTTGATAATCTTTCGGTAATGCTCGGCGATAAGCAGGTGCCCATCCCGGCAAAAGTTACCGAAACCGATTTCAAGGCTGTGGGTACTATAGATGCCAATGGCAAGATACAGATCGATTCGGTCGCCGGCAAAAAGGCGAACGATACCACGCAAAAGAAAATGCAGCAGATGATGGATATGGTGCAGAAAAAGATAAATTTTCCCGACAAAGTGCTAAAACCCGGCGACTCTTTTACCCAAACGATGCCGCTGAACATACCGATTGGCAAAACAGGCGCAAATAATATGCAGATGAATTTCAGCATTACTTACACGCTTACCAGTATTTCCGGCGACAATGCCAATTTCGATATGAAGCCTGATTTCAATCTTACTTTAGCGGTTAAAGACGCCAATATCATCATGAGCGGTACCGGCCCCGGCAAGATGGTTTACAGCATCGGCAACAACTTCCCGGTTTCAAAAACCGGTAACTTTAACATGAAGCTCAAGGTAACGTCGGATAAGGTAAATGTGGATGGCGATGCGGTTATAACTTCGTCTTTTACGACGGCGATAAACTAGGAAAAACGGTTAACCTGGCCCTTAGAAAAGTGATAAGGCACACTTCCTTGTTTTTAATTTTTTGCCTTTTGATGATATCGGCAAAAGCTCAGCGGTCTATTTTATTTAAAATAAAGTATATACCGGAACATAGGTATGAGTCAACCGTTTCAATGACTTCAAACATTGAAATGAATTTTGAAAATCTAAGCAAAGAAGATTCGGATAAATTAATTAGGAAAGGCATCACGATGCCTCTTTTGGTGAATACATCAACAATATCTGACCTAACAATATTAGCAGGAAAGCTTAGCGATCAGAACACTTTTCCGATAATTTTCCGGATTAATAGCATAAAAGGAACAGGAACTATAAATGGAGAAGAAAACCCTGGCGGACCGACGGTTATTAGCGGTGAGGAGATGTATGCCACATCAACACAGACAAATGAGCTACACCTTGATTCTATATCTGGTAGGCATCTGGATACAAGTTTGCGGCAGGAGTTGACAGCTACGTTCAATGGTGTAGAAAATGAGTTGCGATCATCCGAGAGAATGATAAAAGTTGGTGATACTATTACGCAGCAAATACCATATAATATGATGATAAATGGACTTGATGCAGCGTTTACAATTACGGCAACATATAAACTAATTTCCATAAAAAAAGGGATAGCAAAATTTGACATTGATCAAACTTCCCAATTTACGATGAACAAAAAGGGAAGTTCACAGGTGTTAACAGGGAAAGGCGGCGGACATGGCTCAATGACGTATGATACCAAACGAAATTTTCCAAAAACAATCAGTCGCGATCTTTCATTTGATTTCGAAATGCAATACAAAGGCATATTAATGAAAAGTAAAGCAACAATAGTTAGCTATTACTTTTTTAGCGTAGTCAATAGCCCTGCGAATTAAGCGCTATTCCTCTTCCAAATATTTCTGATCAATCTGTTTATTAGCCTTGGCGCCAAGACTTTTTATTTTTTCGGCGGTTTTCGTGAGGTTACCCGCGCCTTCAGTCAGCTTGTTCACCGCGCTGTCGTAAGCGCTTTGGCTTTGCTTGATGTTTTTGCCGATGCTTTCCAGGTCGCCCATAAAGCCGACAAATTTATCGTACATCGCGCCGCTCAGCCGTGCTATTTCCAGTACATTGCGGTTCTGGCGCTCCTGCTTCCAGATGCTGGATATGGTGCGTAATGTTGCCAGCAAAGTTGAAGGGCTGACGATGACAACCCGTTTTTCCCAGGCATCGCTGAACAGTTCGGCATCCAGTTGTACAGCAAAGCTGAAGGACGATTCTATCGGGATAAATAGCAACACAAAGTCAGGCGAATTGATCTGGTACAGGTCGTGATAGTTTTTCGACGAAAGGTTAAGTACATGGCCCCTGACCGATTCCACATGGGCCTTGGAATAGAGCTTGCGCTCGTCCTCAGTTTCGCAATTAACAAGGCGTTCATAAGCTACTAAGGAAACTTTGGAATCGACGATGAGGTGCTTTTCATCCGGCAGATCGATGATCACGTCAGGCTGCAGCCTGCTGCCGTCTGTTGCTATCAAACTGGCCTGGATGCGATATTCGCGATCCTTCACCAGGCCCGAACGTTCCAGCACTTTTTCCAGGATAACCTCGCCCCAGTTGCCTTGTTTTTTGGCATCGCCTTTGAGTGCTTTGGTGAGGTTTTGGGCCTCGTTGCTGATCAGCTTGTTCAGTTCCATCAACTGCGAGATCACCCCTTTCAGCGTGTTCCGCTCAGCCGCCTCCATGTTATATACCTTGTCTACTTTTTCCTCGAAAGCCTTGATGTTCTCTTTCAGTGGGTTGAGCAAAACATCCAGGTGAGTTTTATTGGTCTCGACAAACTTTTGCGATTTTTCTTCCAGCAGCTTATTCGCGATATTCTGAAATTCTAGCTGAAATTTCTGCTGTATTTCCTGTATCGATTTTTCCTGCTCGGTTAATCGCTGGCGCTGCGCAATAAAAGCCTCCTCGGCTTTGGCCATGCGATTCTTTTCGGCTACCAGTTCCTGGTTAAGGTTTACAATGGCTGCATCATGCCTTACGCGTTCGTCCTGTAATAGCTTATCTGCTTTATCCCGCTCGGCTGCAAATCCCGACGCGCGTTCTTCCGCCCTGGCCAGGCTGATCTTTAACTGATCGTTCTCGGCTTTAGCCTTGTTAAAATCATCCAATGAAACACCGCTATCGGATGTTTTGGGCTTTTTCACAAAAAACCAAACAGCTATCAGCAATATTACGATCGAAACAACAAGAAAAGCCACACTCATTTTGATAAAAATATTAGCAAAACGAAGGTAGGAAATTTGACAGACGTATAAAATTTTACTGATTCTTTTTAATCGAATCGGTTCTGAGGCCTTTGTTTAGCGTATCTGTCATCGCGGGTGTTTTCGGATGGGCAACCATTTTCATGCTATCCGATGGCGCGGCGGGAAGGGCGCCCCCGCTGGCGGAACTTCCGCTGCCCGATGTGTCGCCGGTATTACCTGTGTGGCGGCACGCGCTGAATGCAACCGCTGCAACGATAGTGACAATGAAATAACCAGCCCTCTTCATACAGTAACAACAGCCGGTTAAAGAAGCGGTTTTAAAAAATTATTTGGATTTTTCAACCCGCAGGCCTACATCGCTTACTTCGTGCAGCGGATTGTCGCGCATGTTTTGTTCGATCTCGAAGTGGTAGGTACCTTTTGCAGGGAATTTAAAACCGGTTATAAGCGGCACCTGGAAGCTATATAAATTCCCGGAGCCGGTTCCAAGCCATTGCCCGTCGGGATTTGCGAGCTTCACCTCAAAGCGCGTGTCGGCCTTCAATCCCGGGCCGTTCCGGTGCAGCAAAATATAAATATTCGAGTAACGGTAATCGCCGGTTACGCGCAAATTGAGGTCGATGTTGTAAGGTATCGATGCATCGCTGATCTGCACATCTTCCCTGATCTTGTTGGTATACGACCAGTTATGATTGTCGATAGCGGTATTCTGGTCAATAACGGTATTAGGGTCCGAGCAACCCATCATAAACGCTGATGCCGATAGAAAGGACAAAAAAAACAGGAGATCACGCATTGCCTTCATTGCCTTTGTTCTGGTCGTTACGTTTGTTTTTATTACGGTTGTTTCTAAAACGGCGGTTGTTCCGGTTCCTGTTCTGGTTACCCTGGCCCTCGCTGGTTCTCACGCCTTCCACCTTCGTTACTTCAATAGTCTCCTGTACAACTATAGCGGCCGGCTGGTTTTGCGGTGCGCCGGGCTTGTTGCCTTTATTCTTGTTCCGGTTCTTGTTTTTCTTCTTTCGGTTGCGCTCATCCAGCCTGGTAAGACTATCCTGGCCGACAACATTGTCGTAGTCCAGCGTCTTCGCCGGTTTACTTTCCGGTTCAGGCAGCTCGCCCAGGTCGGCCGGGATGACGCCCTGCCGGTTCATTTCCTGGATCTCCTTTACGCGGCTTATTTCAAGCGGTATCCAGGTATCGTCCATCGGGTAGCTAAACCACATCAGGCGTTTAAATATATCCGTTTTCTGCAAACGTGCATCACCCTTTTCCGTTTTCAGCACATTCACATTATCCGGGATTCCCTTCAACGCGTCCATATAGGTGTCCAGCTCGTAATTGAGGCAGCATTTCAGTTTGCCGCACTGGCCGGCTAATTTGAGGGTGTTCAATGAAAGATTCTGGTAGCGTGCTGCGGAAGTGGAAACCGTTTTAAAATCGGTCAGCCAGGTTGAGCAGCATAATTCCCGGCCGCAGGAACCGATACCGCCCAAACGGCTGGCTTCCTGCCGCATACCGATCTGCCGCATCTCGATACGGATGCGGAACGCTTCGGCCATCTTTTTGATCAGCTCGCGAAAATCCACGCGGCCTTCGGCCGTATAATAAAAGGTGGCTTTGGTTTTATCGCCCTGGTAATCCACATCGCTGATCTTCATCGACAGGCCCAACTCCAGCGCCAGCTTGCGCGAACGGTGCATGGTTTCCCACTCCAGTTCTTTGGCGGCCTTCCATTTTTCAACATCGGCTTGTGAAGCTTTACGATATATCTTTTTGGTTACGTTCTCTTCGGTTACCCGGTGCTTTTGCATCTGCATGCGCACCAATTCGCCCGTTACCGAAACATGACCGATATCGTACCCCCCGGTAGCCGTTTCAACCGCTACCAGTTCGCCGGCTTCGAGGTAAATATTGTCGGCGTTGTTAAAGAAATCCTTACGCGAACCCTTGAATTTTACTTCTACGATCGGGAAAGGCTTATAATTTGACGGCATGTCCATATCCGACAGCCAGTCGTAAACATCCAATTTACTGCATCCGTTAGTAAGGCACGAGCCGTTACTTTTGCAGCCAGCGGGCGTACATCCGCCCGTTGAGCAACTTCCACATCCCATAATTTAAGACGGTATATAATGAGTCCCTTGCGGGAGCGTTCTAAAGCTTAACACTTTAATAATTTGTAAAGATACATCTAAAAATAGAATTTTCGGATTTGCATTTCGTTCCACGTGGTAATGAGCCTTTTCCAGTTCGTCGCTAATCGCTTCAGCCATGGCCAGGTTCATCACGGCCGTCATTTTTTGGGCGGTTTCCAGTTCCTGTGCCGGTAAATGCACAAGGTTACCGGCGCCTGCCATCAACAGGCAGCATTCACGCAAAAAGCTGATGCCATAGCGCAAAAAATTCTTTTGGTTTTCGCGGCCCATTTTCGCAGCCTGCTCTACAAAACCCATCACCTCGATACCTTTGTTCGAGAAACACAAGCGCAGCCATTGAACAAACTGCGCATGGTAGTTATTACGCTCCTGCTGCAGCATATTCAGCGCCTCGGTCATGCTGCCGTTGCTCAAATAAGCAATTTCAGCCGCAGCATAGCCCGATTGATGATGGTGCTGCTCCAATTCTTCTTTGATCTCGTCATAGGTTAAAGCAGGAACCTTTACCAATTGCGTGCGCGAAAGAATGGTATTCAGTATCTGGTCCTGGTTTTGGGCCACCAACAAAAACACCGTATTTGGCTGCGGCTCCTCGATAATTTTCAGCAATGAATTGCCTTCCTTGTCCAAATACTCAGGTAGCCACAGTATCAATACTTTATAAGCTGACTCAAACGGTTTCAGGCTTAATTTTTTGATGATCTGGTGGCACTCCGCGATATTGATATTAGCCTGCTTGTTTTCGGCATCCAGGTAACCGCGCCAAATATCCAGGCTTAGGTACGGATTGGCCAGCAAGGCTTCGCGCCATTGTTCGATAAAAGTAAGCGCAGTATCGTTCTTGTCTTTGGCAAAAAACGGGTACGAAAAATGCAGGTCGGGGTGAATCAGCTTCTGGTATTTCCGGCACGACGAACATTCGCCGCAGGAATCGTCGGCCTGCCGGTTCTCACAGGATAGATACTGAGCATAAGCCACTGCTAAAGCCAAACTTCCGGACCCTTCCGGCGCCAAAAAAAGCTGTGCATGGCTTACGCGGTTATCTTTCACCGTGCCGATCAATCGTTGCTTTACCGCCTGCTGCCCAACTATGTGTTTAAACTGCATTTGGTGCAAATTAGGAATTAGATTTGAGATGTGAGATATGAGATTTGAGATGGAAGCGAGAAGCCGAAAGATCAAAGCGGAAAGCCGTTGAGCGTAGTGGTAAAAAAGCCGGGTTCTCTGTTATCTTTGCCGATATGGTCTCACGTCTCATATCTCCCAAAATGAGAGTAATAGCCTTCGACTACGGTACCAAGCGCATCGGCATAGCGGTGACCGACCCGATGCAGATCATCGCCACCGGACTGGATACTATTCACCCGAAGGATATTATTGAATATCTCAAAAAGTACCTGCAAACCGAGCAGGTGGAACGTTTTGTAGTAGGCGAACCGAAGCAAATGGACAACACGCCTTCCAAATCGGCCATTCATGTAAAAGGATTTGTGAACTTGCTGAAGAAGAATTTTCCTGCTGTCCCCATCGAAATGCTCGACGAACGCTTCACCTCCAAAATGGCTTCGGCAGCCATTGCCCAAAGCGGTATGGGCAAAAAAGCCAGGCAAAGTAAGGAGTTGGTGGACACAGTTTCGGCGGTAATTTTGCTGCAGAGCTGGATGGAAAAGCGTTAATTGTCTGAACCTTGATTCGTAGGATTTTTTGATTACCTTGAATTGATGAAATATTCGGACATAACAGAGAAGATTATCGGATATGCAATGAAAGTGCATGGAACATTAGGGAATGGGTTCCAGGAAGTGATTTATCAGCGTGCATTAGCTATAGAGTTTCGGAAATCAAAACTAATCTATGCCCGGGAAATGGAGATGCCGGTTTATTATGATGGTGAAGAAATAGGCATGCGGCGTGTTGATTTTTTTGTCGAAAACGCGATAATGGTCGAATTGAAAGCCATTATACAGTTAGAAGAAGTGCATTTGGCGCAGGCGATGAATTATCTCGAAGCCTATAAAATGGAAGTCGGATTACTTATTAATTTCGGCTCCCGTAGCCTGCAATTTAAACGAGTTCATAATAATAAACTTACCGAGATCAGGTAATCCTTTAATCAAGCGAATCAGGGTTCAGACAATAGGGATCGATGTTAAAAGTTGTTAAAAATTTAAATATTAAGCAATATCCGCTTACCTTTGGAAAGATGGACATTCTACCCCATGACCTTCAGCTCTACCTGGAAGATCATTGCGACTCCGAACCCCTCGAGTTGCAGAAGATCAACCGCGAAACCTATTTGAAGGTATTGCAGCCTCACATGCTGTCCGGTCATTACCAGGGCCGCTTACTGAGTTTCCTTAGCAAAATGGTACAGCCCCGGCGTATACTCGAGGTTGGTACTTTTACCGGGTATTCCACTATTTGCCTGGCCGAAGGGTTGACCAAAGACGGCATTATCCATACCATCGAGGTTAACCGCGAAATGGAAGAAATGCTTAATCAACACTTTAAGTCCACAAATGTGGATAAAAAGGTCAGGCTCCATTTCGGCCATGCGGCGCAGATTATCGTAGAAATTGAGGAAGAAAGCTTCGATATGGTTTTTATCGATGCCGACAAAAAGAATAATTTAACTTACTTTAATTTAGTTTTTGATAAAGTAAGGTCAGGCGGGCTGATAATAATTGACAACGTTTTGTGGAAAGGGAAAGTGTACGGCGATGATAACGACGCCGATACCAGATCGATCCGTGAACTGAATGACCAGGTAGCCAAAGACGACCGTGTGGATAAACTGATTCTGCCGGTACGCGATGGTATCCTGCTCGTTCGAAAAAAATAAATTATGAAGAAAACCCTATTGATCGCATCACTATTGATTGCCTCTTTAGCAGCCTCAGCGCAAAACACTTCACAATCCTACATTGAGAAATTTAAAGACGAAGCCATTCGGATCATGCACCAAAGCGGTATCCCCGCCAGCATTGTCCTGGCTGTAGCCATGCACGAGTCGGGCTGCGGGAACAGCCTGCTGGCTCAGCAATTCAACAACCAGTTCGGCATGAAGGGCTACGATAAACATGTGCTGATCGTCCACAACAAAAAGAAACTTACCCCATACAAGAAATATGACTCGGTAAAGGACTCCTTCGAGGATTTTGCCCGCGTTATTATGGATAAAAAGAAATTCGCACATCTGGCGCAGGAATTCACCCACTTCGATTACGTCGGTTGGGCCAAAGGCATTCAGCACAGCGGTTATTGCAGCAGTCATACCTGGGCATCGCAGGTGTTAACCATTATCCGCAAATACCAGTTAAACCTGCTCGACGAAAACCCCGCCGATCAGCCGCCGCTTGTAGCCAGCACGCGATAAATTTCTTATTTTTGGGTTCAATTTGCCTGTTCGATCCCGAATGAGAAAAAGTTTATACTCCCTGCTTTTTATTCTTTTATTAAGCTCATGCGCCGTTCATAACGGACTGATCAGTAATCGCGAGGCGCGCCGCAACAACCAGCAGATACAGCAGGACAACCGCGAATCCATCGCGACATATAAACCCATGACCTCGCTGGAGTACATCGATCGATACAAAACGATAGCTATCCAGGAGATGAATCTTTATGGTATCCCGGCAAGCATTACGCTGGCGCAGGGCCTGTTCGAGTCTGGCAGCGGCAATAGCGAACTGGCGCGGGTGGCCAATAACCATTTCGGCATTAAATGTAACAACGGATGGCAGGGTAAAGGCTATTACAAGGACGACGACGAGCATAACGATTGTTTTAGGGTTTATGACAGACCCGAGGATTCGTTCCGCGACCACTCCGAGTTCCTGAAGCGGCCGCACTACGCCAAATTATTCCAACTGGACAAAAACGACTATGTGGGCTGGGCAAACGGCCTGAAAGCTGCGGGATATGCTACCAATCCGGATTATCCGAAGTTGCTGATCAATATCATCCAGAAATATCACCTGGACCAATATGACCAGCCCGAAACGCAAGTGCAGAAAGAAAAACGTGAGGATAAAGTTTTGACCCAGATAAACGACAATGCCATCACAGCAGCTAAAGATTCTGTTACACAGGCCGCACCGGCAGCAAAATTGTATACTGTTGTGCAGGGCGATACACTATACTCCATTTCGCGGCGTTTTGGACTAACTGTTGACGACCTGAAGGCTATGAACGGCCTAACCGACAATACGATTAAGATCGGCCAGAAGTTAACAGTGGTAAAAGATCAATGATGTGAAATATACAAGCAGAACGAACGGTTTTAGCGTTGCAATGCGGTTGGTGCTTGTTTTTCTGTTTGGTGCGTTTACAGTAAGAACTTTTGCCCAGGAGAAAGAAATTGAGGGCATTGTATTTGATAAAGATACCAAAGAGCGTATCGCCCGGACACTCATCATTGATACCACCACCCGGAAAGCATTTTATAATAATCTTAAAGGCGAGTTCAAAATAGAAGCCCGGATCGGCGACATCCTGATCTTTAACAAAGAAGATTACTTTTCGGATACGCTGATCGTAAAAAACGGCGACAACCTGCTCATCTATCTCCGCCGGAAAGCCATTCCGCTGAAAGGCGTTACCATCAAAGATTCATTGCACACGCCGTTGCAAAAGCTGGCGGCTACAAAAAGGGAATACAGCATGATCTATGGTTCGCGGGCTTATAACGATCCGCTGAGCGCTGTTCCGGGGGGCGGCGCCGGAATAAACCTTGATGCACTGTATAACGCGCTTAGCCGCAAGGGTCGCGACGCCATACGGCTGCAGGGTGTTATCCAGCAGGATTACGAAGAGAACGTGATCGACTATCGTTTTAACAAAAGTTACGTAAGTAATATCACCCATTTGAAGGACCCCGATCTAACCGATTTTATGCACCGTTACCGGCCAAGCTATTTCAGGGTTAGTACCGATTCAGAATACGAGTTCATCACTTATATTAAAACGAGCCTGAGACGGTATCTGCGCCTCAAACGCAGTTATATACGTTCCACTGCCACCAAATCCGCCGGTCCCTGATGTCGCCGGCATCCCCGGTACCCCAACAATAAACGCCCCGATCCGTTGTTATATAAAGGGTTTCTTTTAAAAAACAGGAGCAATTGCGTTAATTTGCGATACTATGCTAAAAACGATCCTTGGGGTATTTCTTTTAACGTTTTTCTGTTCCGCATCCTTCGCCCAGCAAACTGATACCCTGAAAACCGACACCAGCCTGTTAAACCGCTACCGGATAGATCCTGGTAAAAACGCGTTTCCAATGATGGTCCGCCCCGTGCCATTAAATAAGGAACTTATACCGGTCGAACTGCTCGACTATAAGGTAAGTTATTGGCGCAAAAGCATCATTTTCGGGCTGAATTTTAACCAGGCCGCGTTTACCAGCAATTGGAGCGCTGGCGGTATCAGTTCTGTTGCGTTAGGCTCTAATTTTGATTTTAAAGCAGAGTACAATAAGTCGCCCCTGAATTACGCGACTGAAACCAGCCTGTTATACGGCGTGGCGGCTACCAAGGGACAGGGTGCGCGTAAAACCAATGACCGTATATTCCTGGACAATAAGCTGGCTACGCAGCTATCCAAAAAATGGTATTTTTTCGGTTCGCTAAGCTTTGAATCGCAATTCGCGCCGGGCTACACCTATACCGATCTGAGCGGTAACGCGGTTAGCCGGGGTTTGCTTATTTCCAACTTTATGGCGCCCGGCTACCTGACCGAATCGCTGGGTTTTGAATATAAGCCGAACAAATATTACGACCTGCGCATCGGTACCGGTACAGCCAAGCAAACATTCCTCGTCGACACGACAATTTACCACAACCTGCCCCAAAATTATGGTGTAAGGCCCGGCCATACGTTTTACAATCAATTGGCTGTCCAGGGCGTTGGCACGGTCGATAAGGACATTGCTAAGAACCTGCATCTTTCTGCCCGCTACGCCATATTCATCCCCTACATACAGCCTCTGGTCTATACCACGCACCGGCTTGATGCCACGCTGACCGCAAAAGTAAACCGGCTGGTGAACGTAAGCATGAACGGCACCTTCCTATACGACAGAAACACCGCGAAATTGCCGCAGGCTACTGAAGGCATTTCCATGGGCGTCGCTTACATCTTCCCATAATGGCGCGCCACCGTTTTGCAACTTATTATATCGCTCCAAAATCTTAACTTTGCAGCCTTAATTGAGTTACAAAGAGGATGTTTGAAAATCTTTCCGATAAATTAGACAGGGCGTTTAAGGTCCTGAAGGGTCAGGGAACTATTACCGAGATCAACGTGGCCGAGACCATGAAGGAGATACGCAAAGCCCTTCTGGACGCCGACGTTAACTATAAAACCGCCAAAACTTTTACCGACGAGGTGAAGCAAAAAGCATTGGGCATGAACGTGCTTACCGCCGTTTCGCCCGGGCAATTGCTGACCAAGATCATGAACGACGAGCTTGCTGCCCTGATGGGCGGCAGCGCTGCCGAACTGACTTTCCCGGCTACGCCGACGGTAATCCTGATCGCGGGCTTGAATGGTGCCGGTAAAACCACTTTCAGCGGCAAGCTGGCCAATTTCCTAAAAACACAAAAAAATAAAAAGCCCCTGCTTATTGCCGACGACATTTACCGCCCTGCGGCTATCGATCAGCTGAAGGTTTTAGGCGAACAGATAGGCATACCGGTTTATGCCAACCTGGAGTCGAAAGACCCCATCGCCATTGCGAAAGAGGGCATAGCGTTAGCTAAACAACAGGGCAATAACGTAGTCATCATCGACACCGCCGGCCGCTTGTCGGTCGACGAGGCCATGATGCGTGAGATAGAACAGGTAAAAGCCGCCACTAACCCGCATGAAATATTGTTCGTGGTGGATGCCATGACCGGCCAGGATGCGGTAAATACAGCCAAGGTATTTAACGACCGCCTCGATTTTACCGGTGTAGTGCTCACCAAACTCGACGGCGATACGCGTGGCGGTGCGGCGCTGTCCATTAAGTCGGTAGTGGATAAACCGATCAAATTTATCGGTACCGGCGAAAAAATGGAAGCGCTGGATGTGTTCCATCCCGACCGTATGGCATCGCGTATACTGGGCATGGGCGACGTGATCTCGCTGGTTGAACGCGCGCAGCAGCAATTCGACGAGAAAGAGGCCGCCGAACTGCAAAAGAAGATACGCAAAAACAAGTTCGACTTTAACGACTTCTACAGCCAGATACAGCAGATCAAAAAGATGGGCAACATGAAGGATCTGATGGGCATGATACCCGGCGTGGGCAAGATGATGAAGGACGTGGAAATAGATGACAATGCATTCAAAAACATCGAAGCCATTATTCAATCGATGACCCCATTCGAAAAAGAAAACCCCGATTCCATCAATCAAAGCCGCAGGAACCGTATCGCCAAAGGCTCCGGAACCAACATCACCGAAGTGAACCGGCTGATCAAGCAGTTTGAGGATATGCGTAAGGTGATGAAACAGATGAGCAATCCTGCGGCCATGGCCAGCATGATGCGGAGAATGCCGAGATAACGGGATTTCGAATGTCGGATGTTCGATTTCGAATTTGCCGTCCTCTTTAAAATACTGCTTATATTTAGTGCATGAAACACTTATCGATCCTTATCCTTGTCCTTATTTCAGGCAATTCCTTCGCGCAGACTGAAAAAGTTACCCGCGAGGTTCGCAGTAGGGGAATAAAAGAAAGATTTTATGTGTTAAAGTCGGATACCAGTATTAAACAAGGCCCCTATGCAGTCTATCCGCTATATGGAAACAAGTTGCTATGCGAGGGTTTTTACAAGAACAATAATCGCGACAGTATCTGGAGCAGCTATAATTATAATGGGAAATTACAGGTTAGATACGATTACACACATAAAAAGCTGCTTGCATACGAGGCGCCTGAGAATTTCAAAGAAACTTCGCAATATAATGTAATTAACGGGATAGATACCTTAAAAACAACATTGGAACGGCCACCAATCTTTATGGATGGCCAAGGAAAGTTGATACAATTGTTTATTGCCGCTCTCCGTTACCCGGCAGAAGCCAAGGAAGAAAATATACAGGGGAAAGTTGTTATAGCAATAACTATTGATTCTCTTGGGCATCCTGTAAATTACAGGGTTAAGAACTTGGTAGGCGGCGGTTGCGACGGCGAAGCGTTACGGGTTGTAAAGCTCGTTGATGGCAGCTGGATACCGGGAATGCTGAATGGCAAACCGGTTAACTGTGAATATGATATGCCCGTTACTTTTGCCCTTCAGCAAGATTAATTTATGATAAGAAAAATTTTCCTCTCTATCGTTTTATCAGCAGGCGCCTTTTTCGGTTATGCCCAGGTTCCAGGCTCGGCCATCGATGTGCAGCATTACGATTTTAACATTCAGCTTAACGATCAGAATAATGTGATCAAAGGCAAGGCCGATATCGATGTCAGATTTTTAAAGGACGCCGGTTCGTTCCGTATCGATATGGTAAAGAAAAACGATACTGGAAAAGGAATGCTGGTAAGCAGTGTAACCGAAGCGGGTAAGATCGTGTCTTTTCAGCAGGATGCCGATGCCATTAATATCAAGGGTACCGGCAAAACCGGCAGCGAACATATTTACACGATAACTTATTCGGGCGTGCCGGCCGATGGGCTGATCATCTCGACCAACAAATTCGGGCACCGGACCTTTTTCGGCGATAACTGGCCGGACCGCGGTCATAACTGGCTGCCATGCGTGGACGACCCGGCAGATAAAGCGACCGTAGATTTTGATATTATCGCGCCAAAGCATTATGATGTAGTGGCTAACGGCGCCAAGATCAGTGAAAAAGACCTGCCCGGCGATTTGAAGGAAACGCATTGGAAAGAATCGGCGCCGCTGTCGACCAAAGTAATGGTTGTCGGTGTGGCCGATTTCGCGATCGATCACCTGGCCGATGTGGATAATATTCCTATTTACACCTATGTATTTCCTGAGAACAAGGATGTAGGTTTTGCCGGCTACGCTTACGCTAAAGAGATATTGCCGTTCTATATCAATAAATTCGGGCCTTACGCTTACGAAAAACTGGCCGATGTACAGTCGAAGACCATATTCGGCGGCCTGGAAAATGCCAGTTGCATTTTTTATTTTGAGAACTCAGTTGGGTATAAAGATATGGAAGCGCTGATGGCGCACGAAATAGCTCACCAGTGGTTCGGCGATGCGGCAACTGAAACCAGCTTCGCCCATTTGTGGCTAAGCGAAGGCTTTGCGACTTATATGACCAATGTATATATCCAAAATAAGTATGGCAGCGATATTTTCAAAGAACGGCTTGACGATGACCGCAGGAAAGTGCTTGATTTTGAAAAACAGCGGTCGACTGCTGTGGTGGATACTACGGTAAAAAGCAACTATATGCAGTTGCTCAATCCCAATAGCTATGAAAAAGGCGGCTGGGTTTTGCACATGCTGCATCAAAAGCTGGGCGATAAAGCCTTTTGGAAAGGCATCAGGAATTATTATGCTAAATACGAAAACAGTAATGCCAATACCGAGGATCTGCGCCATATAATGGAAGAGGCCAGCGGCCAAAACCTGGAGGTGTTTTTCAAAAAATGGTTATATACACCGGGCGTCCCTGACATACAAATAACCTGGAAATTTGATGCCGGTAAAAGAGCGGTCGTGCTGGATATCGTGCAAAAGCAGCAGTCGTTATTTGAATTTCCGCTCGGCTTGTCTGTTGGCGGAGAACTGCATAACTGCACCGTAAAAAATAGGACCACCCATGTCGAGATTCCCTATTCCGAGCAACCGGCGTCGGTAATCGCCGACCCCGATGTAAATGTGCTTGCCCGGTTCACGGTGAAAATGGCTAACTAATTTAGTTTTGGCAAAAGATTGAATTTTCACACAATATTTTGAAAAATTTATTTTTTCGAAATATTATACTTTTCTTTGGCAAACAGCGTTTAAAGTAAATAACAAACCATGCAGCACATTCCCCTGGTGTGCTATAGCCGCGAACCTTTAAATTGATAGCCATGTTAAAATCGTATCAATCCATTTATGTAACGTTTTACAGGTGGATATTCAAAAATTTCGGACAAGGCAAATTGCCAATATTTAAATCGCTTTTCAATGTGAGTTTTTTGCTTATCATTTTGCTCACCACGGTTTTGCTGCTGACGCAGCTGATGCTGAAAACGGGTATGCTTACCGTGAATATTTATACGATTACGGCAATAATGCTGGGTGCATTGTTTTTTGTGTTCCTCAACCATCTGATCTTCCTGAACAACAAATGGCTTAAAAACCTGAACATGCAAATGGCCCGGCTTAGCCGGCACAATCTGAATGCCTGGTCTGTTGTGATATTGGTCAATGTGATCGTTGTTTGTGCTTTCCTTATCTTTACGATGAGGTAAACCATTCATGACGGACAGCAACGGGATATCATTCCAGGCCATCGATTGGTCGCAAATAGAAAAGACCATACATCCTGGCGAGACCGGCGAAGCCTTTTGGCAAACACTGCAGCTACCTGGTTTAAGGCTCAGGATAGTGGAATATTCGGCCGGCTACCTGGCCGACCACTGGTGCCGGAAAGGGCATATTGTACATTGCCTTGAAGGAGAGTTTGTAAGCGAACTGGAAACAGGCGAATCGTTTGCACTGAATAAAGGCATGACCTACATAGTATCCGACAATCTCAGCTCGCACCGCTCCATATCCAAAAATGGCGTTAAGCTATTGATCGTCGATGGCGACTTTTTGAAATAATCAAATACCTGCTAAACCTTATATATGTTCAGGCATAATTTACTTCTTTTTTACAGGAACTTTAAAAAGCATAAAACCACGTTCCTGGTTAACCTGGTCGGGCTGTCATGCGGGCTTGCCTGTGTGCTGGTAATTTATTTATGGGTAACCGATGAATTAAGCTTCGATAAATATCACGCGAACGACAAGCGCCTTTACCAGGTGATGGCCAACAATAAAACCGAAAGCGGCGTTGAAACCAATGGCAATACGCCGCATATTTTATCGGAGGTTTTAGCATCGGAAATGCCTGAAGTGGAATATATTACTACCACCACGCCCGACAAGTGTTTCCCGGCATTTACCTTATCAGCCCATAACAAAAAAATTCAGGGAACCGGAAAGTTTGCCGGCAAAGACTTTTTTAAGATATTTTCTTATCACCTATTGCGGGGAAATGAATCCAATGTGCTATCAAATAAAAACGCTATTGTGCTTTCTGAGAGCGAAGCCGTTGATCTATTTGGTTCGGCCGACAACATCATTGGCAGAACGATCAGCTATAAAGTGGTTGGGATAGAAAGACAATGCGTGGTGACCGGAATTTTCAAAGATGTGCCTGCAAATAGTTCTGAGCGTTTCGACTTCGTATTATCCTACAATGATCTGAAGGATATGATGCAGATGGGCAGCAATTGGGGTACCGACCTGGCATGTACTTACCTGACGGTTAGAAAAGGGACGAATATAGAACGGCTCAATGACAAATTAACAAAATACATCAGGAGCAAAAGCAAGAATACAAACCGGAGCTATTTCCTTAAACGGTTTTCGGATAACTATCTCTACAACAGGTATGAAAATGGAAAACAGGCCGGCGGCAGGATCGAATATGTAAAGCTGTTTGTACTGATCGCCCTGTTTATATTGGTGATCTCGGCTATCAATTTTATGAACCTGTCTACCGCCAGGGCGGCGTCGAGGGTCAAAGAGATCGGGATAAAAAAAGCGATAGGCGCAGCCAGGAAAGCGCTGATTATACAATACCTGGGCGAGTCTGTTTTGATGACTTCGCTGTCCTTAATGATTGCGATGTCTATCGTTTTTCTGTTACTGCCGCAGTTCAACGTACTCACACAAAAGAGCCTGAATTTTCATTTAAGCACCGGATTTTGTTTGTTCCTTGCAGGCGTTACGTTGTTTACCGGGCTACTTTCGGGCAGCTACCCTGCTTTATACCTTTCCGGATTTAAACCCGCAGCAGTATTGAAGGGAAGATTTAATAACCCGGTAGCGGAGAAGATCACCCGGAAGGGATTGGTGGTGTTTCAATTTAGCTTGTCGGTCGTTTTTATCGTTTTGGTTTTAGTGCTTTATAAGCAGATCAGCTACATAGAAAATGAGAATCTTGGTTTCAACAAAGACAATATTGTCTATTTTGAATCAAATCCGAAAGATGTAAATGCTTATTTGAACGAAATACAAACGTTGCCGTCTATAGAACGGGCTTCGAGTATGATCGGGCACCTGGTCGGCGATGAATATGTGGGAATGGGCCAAATTACCTGGAACGGCAAAACGATTCCTGCGCGTTCGTTCGGCGTGCATTACGGCCTGCTTGAAACCTTGGGGATAAAGCTCAAAGAAGGAAGATATTTTTCCCCGGGCGCCCCTGATTCAAGTAATACGCAAATAATTTTAAATGAAGCCGCTGTTGATGCCTTAGGGCTGAAAAATCCCGTAGGGACGATAATCAGGGGAAAGGACTATAATACAGAAGTTATCGGGGTTGTGAAAAACTTTCACTTCCAGTCCTTTCGTGAGAAAATTGAGCCGATGAAATTCAGGCTCGACAGCTATGGAGGCGCTACGATAGTAGCAAGGATCAGGATGGGTAAAGAGAAGGAGGCGCTAACTGAACTGGGCAGCCTTTTTAAAAGGTTTAACCCTGGAGTTGTATTTAACTACAAATTTTTGGACCAGGATTACCAGGCCTTGTATGTTTCTGAACGACTGGTATCAACATTATCACGGTATTTTGCCGGGTTATCCCTGGTAATATCCTGCCTGGGGCTATTCGGCCTGGCGGCTTTCACGGCGGAAATGCGGACTAAAGAGATCGGGATAAGAAAAGTGCTGGGTTCAAGCGTGTTTGGTATAATCAGGCTGTTAAATGGCGAATTTATGAGACTTATATTAATAGCCATTTGTATCGCTTTGCCGTTGAGCTACCTGATCGCTAAAAGCTGGCTGGATGAGTTTGTTTATCGAATTAGCCTGGAGTGGTGGTATTTTGCCGGCGCAGGCTTGCTCACTATTATTATTGCGTTGCTGACTGTAAGCTTCCGATCGGTCAGGGCCGCGCTGGTTAATCCGGCCGCGTCTTTAAAAACCGAATAGTAAACAGCCTAAAACAAATTCTTAGAACCACGTTTTCGATACCACTCAAAAAAAGCTATCTTTCGCGGTGTACTAACTTTATCACGAGTGTTAGTTAAAACTTTTGGCAGCGCGGTTTACGGGATCCAGGCTATGACTATTACCGTCGAGGTAAATATCAGCGGCGGAAACATTTATTATGCTATCGTTGGTTTACCCGACAATGCGGTGCGCGAATCCTGGCAACGAATTGAATCGGCCCTGGTAACGAATGGACTTCGCATGCCCCGCCAGCGGATCATCGTAAATATGGCGCCCGCTGACATCAAAAAAGAAGGCTCGTCCTATGACCTGACGATCGCCACCGCTATCCTGGCTGCCTCGGGGCAAATCGAGTCCGAAACGTTGGACAGATATTTAATTATGGGCGAGCTTTCGTTAGACGGGAGCCTGCAGCCCATAAAAGGTGCTTTGCCGATCTCCATCCAGGCCCGGAAAGACGGGTTTAAAGGTTTTATCCTTCCGAAACAAAACGCCCGTGAAGCGGCCATTGTAAACGACCTGGAAGTATATGGCGTTGAAAATATTAAGGAATTGGTGGGATTTTTTAACGGCGAAGCGCAGCTTAAGCCCGAGGTCGTCAACACCCGGGAAGAATTTTTTAACAGCCTCAGCAATTACGACAGCGATTTCAGCGACGTTAAGGGGCAGGAAAATATCAAACGCGCTTTGGAGATCGCCGCTGCGGGTGGGCATAACGCCATCCTGATCGGCCCGCCGGGAGCCGGGAAAACCATGCTGGCGCGGCGCCTGCCGTCCATTCTTCCGCCATTAACGCTGCACGAATCGCTCGAAACTACCAAGATACATTCCGTAGCCGGCAAACTGGCCACCAGCGCCGCGCTGGTAACAACGCGGCCTTTCCGCTCGCCGCATCATACCATCAGCGACGTGGCGCTGGTTGGCGGCGGCAGCAACCCGCAGCCGGGCGAAATATCGCTGGCGCACAACGGCGTGCTTTTCCTGGACGAATTGCCCGAATTTAAGCGCTCCGTACTGGAAGTAATGCGCCAGCCGCTGGAAGAGCGGCGGATCACCGTTTCACGCGCCAAGCTTACCGTCGATTACCCGGCCAACGTAATGCTGATCGCCAGCATGAATCCATGTCCCTGCGGATATTACAACCATCCCGAAAAGGAATGCACCTGTCCGCCAGGTGCGGTGCAAAAATACCTGGCTAAAATATCGGGCCCGCTTCTGGACCGTATCGATCTGCACGTGGAGGTTACGCCGGTTAATTTTTCGGAACTGTCGTCCGAACGTTTAGCTGAGAGGAGCGAGGATATCCGTGAGCGGGTGATCAAAGCCCGCGACAGGCAAACCGAACGCTTCGGTAATAAACCCGACCTGCATGCCAACGCACAGATGAGCCCGCAAATGGTGCGGGAGATATGCAAAATCAATACCGCAGGGCAAACCCTGTTGAAAAAAGCCATGGAAAAGCTTGGCCTCAGCGCCCGGGCCTACGACCGTATACTGAAAGTATCGCGCACCATAGCCGACCTTGGCGGCAGCGAGGATATTAAACTGGAGCACCTGGCCGAGGCCATTCATTTCAGGAGTTTGGACAGAGAAGGTTGGGCTGGGTGAAATATGATATGCGTGAGAGCGCAAGCAACATACAGTGTCCGAAAAGATCGGACAGTTGAAAATGCAATCTGTTAAAGGAGTGAAGTGACTTGGTTACAATTTGTAACTAACTGAAAATGCTTCGTCTGCCCGAAGCCAATCCATGTCAGGAGTTTGGACCTAGAAGATTGGGCGGGGTGATATTTATAGTTTTATTAAAATGCAAAGCAACTTAAAACGATTACGGGATATATTCATCGATATCGAGCGGGATGGTTTTGATGTGAATTCAAAGTTGAAATGGGGATTTTATTTTTTTGATTCCAGCCGGAGTAGACTTTTAACTGTTTATGAAGAACTAAAAGATTATAATTATTCTTTGGAAAGTATAGAAGAAGCCGATGATAATGAGTGGCGGCTTTGTGTATGTAAAATCGACATATTAACTCCAGAAACGCTACATCGCAGAAACAATGCATTTAACGAATTGGCGGCCAATTGCGGAGTTAAGCTTTATGACGGTTGGGATGTTGAACGTATCAAATAGTTGAAATGCATGTGTAGCAGCGAGTTTTTTACTGGTGACAACCCATGGAAAAAACTTAGTTTATGCGGCCTCAAGCAAATATTCAATGAATACGAATAAAACCGCTCCTACAATTCTGCAAACCAAACAGCATTTTGAAATTCTTGATGGGTTAAGGGGCGTTGCTGCGCTTTCGGTGGTAACGTTTCATTTTATGGAATGGGCTTATTCAGATTATAGCCGGAATTTTATCGGGCACGGTTTCCTGGCCGTCGATTTCTTTTTCTGCCTTTCGGGGTTCGTCATCGGGTACGCCTATGACGATCGTATCGCAAAAATGGGTGTGATCGAGTTTTTTAAATCGAGGCTCATCAGGCTGCACCCGCTGGTTATATCGGGGTCGGTATTGGGCCTGCTGGCGTTTTTGTTTGACCCCTTTGGTGGCCATCCTGAATTGTACAGCACCGGCAAGATCGTCCTGGCATTTGCGTGCTCGCTGCTGCTGATACCTTTTCCTGCAATATCCGATCGTTCTTTTAACCTGTTCAGCTTCAACGCCCCGGCCTGGTCATTGTTCTGGGAATATGCAGCCAATATCGTTTACGCATTTGTGCTTTATAGACTCAGTCGCCGCTACCTGTTGCTTTTGATCGTACCCGCGGCCGCAGCGCTCTGTTTTGTATGTTACCGTTCGGACAATTTATTGGGTGGCTGGAGCGGCCCAACCTTTTGGGACGGCTGCGCACGGATATCATATTCCTTTTTAGCTGGGCTACTCATTTACCGTTCCAATTGGATCATTAAAAACCGGCTGGGATTTATCAGCTTAGCCCTATTGTTGTTCCTGGCCTTTGTCGTACCTTTTTCCAAATGGAACTGGGTATCCGAGCCGCTGATCGTACTGTTTTACTTTCCCTTGCTGGTCGCTTTAGGCGCGGGTGCCGCTTTGACGCAGGGCTTAAAAAGGATTTGCATTTTTTCGGGGAAGATCTCCTATCCCCTGTACATGACGCATTATGCCGTGTTATGGATGTTCGGCAACTATTATCTCAGCCACAAACCCGGCACAACACAATTGACTTTCATCATCATATCCGGGCTGATCCTGCTGGTTGGGGCGGCCTATTTGGTAATGAGGTTTTACGATATTCCAGTCCGGAAATATTTAACAGAAAGGCGAAATGAAAGGCTTGCCGGACAAAAAAGCCGTAGTTAATCTTGGTTATTCAGCAAGGCAAATCACCCAACCCTCACCATCTTATTCTTCACCAAATAATCATAGCTTTCCTTCAGGGCTTCAAATACGTCGCCGCTAACCTTATCCATTTCAACTACCATCCATTCGGTATTGCCGTTGGCGGCTTTTACAATGGCTGGGAAATTTTGCGTGCCCTGGCCTACCGGCGTCATCGGGTCGACGATATCTTTGGGCAGCAGGTCGTTCCATTTGGCGGGTCCGTCCTTTATGTGCAGCATTTTAGCACGTTTGCCCAATTTGCCGACTATGGTTGCGGGATCCTGCCCGGCTACTTTTACCCAATAGGTGTCAACTTCAAAAAATATATCGGGGTTTACCTCTTCCAGCAGCACTTCGTAAACAAATTTGCCGCCTACCTTGTTCCGGTATTCCCACCAGTGGTTATGCAGACCAAACTCCAGTCCGTTGTCTTTCGCAAATTTGTGCGACTCGTTGTAAATACGGGCCAGTTCTTTTGTGCCCTCCAGGCTGCTGTAACGTTTATCCTCGGGCCAGCCATGCCAGATCATCTTTTTGGAGTTATAAGCTTTGGCCGTGTCGAGGAACACCTTTTTCTTAGCGGTATCGGTTGGCAATTCGATGTGCGATGATGAAACCGATAAGCCCGCGTCCTTAATGTATTTGGCTGCCTGCTGCAAGGTTACTTTCGGCGGCCAGAAAGCCGTTTCAACCCATTTAAAGCCAATGTCTGCAACCCGTTTCAACGTTCCGGCTGCATCTTTGGTAATAGCATCACGCACCGTATACAATTGCACAGACAATCGTGCCTGCTTAGCAGGCTCAAAGGCTGAAAGCACGCCTTTCATCGGCAGCATGGCGCCAAGCAAACCCAGCCCGGATAATTGCAAAAACTCACGCCTGTGTAAGGCCTGGCTCCCGGCTGTTGCACTCATTTTTTCTTCTTCGGAAAACTGGTTTTTCATAAAATTATAGGTTAAAAGCCGGCAGGCTTACAGTGAAATATAAATGTAAAGATTTTTTGAGAAACGTATGTGTGTTAGGTGAATACTGATTTAATTACACAGCAGTGGAACAAACGCCACAATTTGTGGAATTGTAATAATTTAGTTGCATGCAGTTAGCGCAAAAAGATATAGTGACGACAATCACTTTTTCTTATAAATATCTGATTTTCAGGCATGTTATGCGCTTTAAAATTAAAAGAAAATCCTTTGGTTAGATTATTGACTGTAAATAGCCGAGGCAGATGTTTTGTGTAAATATTAAGGAAATGAATAATCAAGTCCAAACCAATACTTTATCGCGGGAGTTGTTAACTATGCCGGAAAAAAAATGCAAGATCGAGGTTTTAAATGATGCTTTTAAAACCATCACCCAACGATTGGGCATCCGTAATGCATTAACCATGTCGCAGGCCGACCTGCATGTTGCGATATCTTCGATCGATCCTTATGTGGCCGAACTTTACCAGGAATATACGGATGTTTTTATCGATTATGCTTCGAGTCCCGACCAGGAAAAGCGCGCCAGGAAAGATACCATCGG
>DASZYQ010000059.1:0-27095 GCA_035545315.1 Mucilaginibacter sp.
CGGGCAATGCACGCGTCACCTACTATTATTACGCCGTAAACTATTTCTTTAACAATTGGGCTAAACTGGCGGTGAACTATATCGACAAACACGAGCCTGTAACGCAGGTTAAAAACAACGTCATTGAAGTCCAATTGCAGGTAGCATTTTAAAAATTCACTGTTGTGCAAACCGGGTTATGAACGCCGTAAAGAATTAATAAAGGAATATGTCAAAGGGCTTATTTACTTTGATTTCACCGATTAAGAGTCCGGATTCGAAATCTTGACATTCGAAATTCTGCTATAACTCCCACCAAATAACTATAATTTCTTATAATTGAGGCTTAATTACGTCTGCCTCATGGCCTTCAATTATCATCGCATCGTTATCAAGATCGGCTCCAATGTTTTAACACAAAGCGATGGCCTTCCCGACATGGAGCGCATCAGCCACCTGGTGGAACAGATGGCGGCGATCAGGAAACAAGGTACTGAGATAATTTTGGTATCGTCGGGGGCGGTAGCTTCGGGGCGAAGCATGATAACCGTTTCCGAAAAGTCGGACGCAATAGCCTCGCGGCAGTTGCTGGCCTCTATCGGCCAGGTAAAGCTGATCAACACCTATGCTGAGCTTTTCGGTAAACACAACATGCTGTGTTCGCAAATATTGGTAACCAAGGAAGACTTTCGCGACAGGCTGCATTACCTCAACATGCGTAATTGCCTGGAGGTATTGCTTCAGCATCATGTAATACCGGTTGTGAACGAGAATGATGTGGTGTCGGTAACCGAACTGATGTTTACCGATAACGATGAGCTGGCCGGCCTGATAGCTTCTATGCTGAACGCGCAGGCTTTGGTCGTGTTGACGAACGTTGATGGCATATATGATGGCGACCCCAAATTACCGGGTTCAAAGCTTATTACCGAAATCGACGGTCCAATTCCTGCGCTTTCTTCTTTTGTAACTTCCGGGCGTTCTCAATTTGGCCGCGGCGGCATGGCTACAAAGTCGACGATGGCGCAGAAAGTGGCGCAATTAGGCATCACCGTTCACATCGCCAATGGCACAAAGGCGGATATTTTAACCGATGTGCTCAATGGCCAGGCTGTCCATACACGATTCGTGCCCGACAAAAGTAAATCGGGTAAAAAGAAGTGGATAGCGCATTCCGCGCATAGCGCCACGGGAATGGTAAAAGTGAATGCAGGCGCCAAAACCGCGCTGACATCCAGCAAGGCAACCAGTTTGCTTCCGGTCGGAATTACCAGGGTTGAAGCGGATTTTAACAAAGGCGAGATCATTAAGCTGATTGACGAACATGATAAGCTAATTGGTTTGGGCATTGCCGAATACGGCTCGGACAAGGCCAGGGAACGGATCGGTCAAAAAAACCAAAAAGCGCTGGTGCATTATGATTATCTTTACCTTTTATGATCGAAGCCGCTGCTACATATAAAAGCTATTTTGAAGACGCGCTTACCGCAGGCCGGAGCATCGCGGGTATTTCGCCAGATACCATAGCCGCCGTTTTAAGCGACATTGCCGAAGCCGCCATCGCCCAAACGGATCGTTTGCTGCTGGAAAATAAAAAGGACCTGGACCGGATGGACCCCTCCGATCCCAAATATGACCGCCTGAAGCTGACCGAAGCAAGAATAAAGGACATAGCCGGGGATATGGTTAATGTAGCCGGCCTTCCCAATCCGCTCGGGCATGTTCTTTCGGAAAAAACAATGCCCAATGGTTTACAAATAACCAAAATAAGCGTGCCGCTTGGTGTAGTCGGCGTAATATACGAGGCAAGGCCCAATGTTACTTTCGACGTATTTGCGCTTTGTTTTAAGTCAGGCAACGTATGCGTCCTAAAAGGCGGCAGTGATGCTGAATATTCCAACAAAGCGATTATAGCGTTGATCCATGAAGTATTGGAAAAACATGGCATCGATAAAAATGTCGCGGTGCTTTTACCGGCCGAACGCGAGGCGACCGACGCTCTTTTCAATGCCATAGGCTATATCGATGTGCTTATTCCGCGCGGCAGCCAGCAATTGATCGACCGGGTACGCCAGCAAAGTAAAGTGCCTGTGATTGAAACCGGCGCCGGCATTGTGCATACTTATTTTGACGAAACCGCCGACCTGCAAAAAGGGGCCGGCATCATCTTCAACGCAAAAACACGCCGTGTAAGTGTTTGCAACGCATTGGATTGCCTCATTATACATTCGTCACGTATTTGCGATTTGCCTCAACTGGCCAGGCCGCTCGCTGAAAAAAAGGTTGAGATTTATGCCGACCACCAAGCTTTTGCCGCATTACAGGGACATTATCCAAATGAGTTGTTACACCAGGCTAAACCGGAACATTTCGGCACCGAATTTTTGTCGCTCAAAATGGCGGTTAAAACCGTAGACGATCTGGATGAAGCGTTGGACCACATCGCCAAATATAGTTCAAAACATAGCGAGGCGATTATTACGGAAGACGCCGGCGTCGCCGCTGAATTTCTCAATAAGGTGGATGCAGCGGCCGTATACGTTAATACTTCGACTGCTTTTACCGACGGAGCGCAATTCGGGCTCGGCGCCGAAATAGGCATAAGTACGCAAAAACTTCACGCCCGCGGACCCATGGGGCTGCCCGAACTTACAAGCTACAAGTGGATCATCAGGGGCAATGGCCAGGTACGCAACCCATAATCACGCCGTATCGCACTGATATACTGCATCTTAATTTTACCTCAAACGCTAACATTTACTGTCAGAATAACGTATAAAAATACGCTTATAGTAGTCTATCACACATGAGGCCCGGCGCATTACGGATCGCCCTGATCTACCTACTTGTTTCCCTGGCATGGATCGTTTTCAGCGACCATATGCTATCCGTTTATCAGCATTTGCTCAGCGGGTGGGCGTTCAACATATTCAGCAATTCAAGAAGGTTCGTGTTTGTGATCGTCACCAGTTTCTTGATTTACAGGCTGGTTGTGATAGATGAAAAAAAATTATTTAAAAGCGAACGCGAGGCGCGACGCAGGGACAACGAGGTAAAAAGACTTGGCCGCATCATCACCAAGGTTAACAACATCATTATCATCACCGACAAGAATAATTTCGTTACCTGGGTGAATCAGGCTTTCGCCGATTTTACCGGCTATAAGCTCGAGGAGGTTGCGGGCTATGCCGCAGCCACTTTCTTCGCCGGCGAGGAAACCGACATGGAAATGCTCAGCACTATCCAAAAGCGTAAAGCAGCGCTGGAATCATTCTCTGTCGAGGTACAATGTCACAAAAAAGATGGTCAAAAGTTCTGGGTTCACGGCGAATACACGCCATTATTCGACGACAATAACGAGCATACCGGCTACATCGCGGTCTACAATGATATAACCGAAACGAAACAAAAGGAGCGGGAAATCACCCGCCAAAACGAGAAGTTGAAAGAAATTGCCTGGCTCAGCTCGCACGAGATACGCCGCCCGCTGGCCAATATCATCGGCCTGGCCAATATGATGAAAGTTTCACCCTTGATGGAGGAAAAACTACGGATACTGGATAACGTCAATAAATCGGCGGAAGAACTCGACCAGATCGTTCATGCTATCAATTCCAAAATTGGCGACCAGGTTAAAAACATGCATCAGCCCGATGAACAATTGGTCAAAGCACCTGGCAGGGCATAGTTCCATTTTCTAACTTTTTTTACCATAAACTGTTTTACTTTTGAATAGTAAACCGGTTATGAGCATTACTTCGATCAATCCCACCAACGGGAAAGTCATTCAAACCTATCGGTCCCACAGCCAAAAACAAGTGGACCAGAAGATAAAACAAACGCATAAAGCCTGGTTAAGCTGGAAAAACACCCCGCATAGCGAGCGCAGTGAAAGGTTAACGGAAATGGCAGGGATACTGCGAGCGCGGAAAAAGGAACTTGCCGTTTTAATGGCGCAGGAGATGGGAAAGCCGGTTAACCAGGGCGTGGCTGAAATAGAAAAATGCGCGTCGGTATGCGACTACTATGCTGCTAATGCTGCCTCCTTTCTCAGCGACCAGCTTATAAAAACCGAAGCTTCAAAAAGCTACGTCACCTTTCAGCCTATTGGGGTGGTATTGGCAATAATGCCATGGAATTTCCCCTTTTGGCAGGTTTTTCGCTTCCTGGCCCCTGCTCTTGCGGCTGGTAATTGCGGTGTATTAAAACATGCTTCTAATGTCCCCGGATGTGCGTTAGCTATCGAAGAAATAGTAAAACAAGCGGGGTTTCCCGATAATGTCTTTCAAACCTTAATGGTTGGAAGCGCGATGATTGAAAAGATAATCGAGAACCCGTTAATACAAGCCGTTACCATAACCGGAAGTTCATCGGCCGGTAAACAGGTAGCGCAAAAAGCAGGCTCGCTCGTTAAAAAAACGGTGCTCGAGCTCGGTGGCAGCGACGCTTATGTGATCATGGAAGACGCCAACCTGGAAAAAGCGGCAGAAACCTGCGTTAACAGCCGAATTATAAACAGCGGGCAAAGCTGCATTGCTGCTAAAAGATTCATAGTGGTTAAATCCGTTCAAAAGGAATTTACCAAACTATTCCTCAGCAAAATGAAAGCGAAAAAACTTGGTGATCCCCTGGATGTGAAAACCGACATCGGCCCGCAGGCTCGTGTTGACCTGAGAAATCTATTGCACGACCAGGTAAAGAAATCTGTAAAGAAAGGCGCCAAATGCATATTGGGTGGCGAAATACCCAAAGGCAAAAATGCTTTCTATCCTGCTACGATCCTCACCAACGTAAAACCCGGAATGCCGGCTTATGAGGAAGAGATGTTCGGCCCGGTTGCCGCTATCATCGTGGCTAAAGACGAAGCCGATGCTATCCGCATTGCCAACGACAGCGACTTTGGTTTAGGCGCAGCGGTGTTTACCAACGACATCCAACGGGGTGACCGAATAGCGGCGACCCAATTGCAGGCAGGGGCGTGCTTCGTTAATGCGCTCGTAAAATCGGACCCAAGATTACCTTTTGGCGGCATTAAGCAATCGGGCTACGGGCGAGAATTGGGACTGTTTGGGATACATGAATTTGTAAATATTAAGACGGTATTTGTTGAGTGAAAAGTGAATGGTCAATAGTGAATCATCTCTTTTTCTATTAACTTAAAGTTAAATACAATTACTAATCAGACATTTATATATTTCATATGAACAGATACTTTAAGAGATAAAAATATCACTATTCACTATTCACTATTCACTATTCACTATTCACCGTTCACAAATTACCCTTCCCTGACCCTACCCCATTTTTCAAAAGCGTATCTTTGCGCCCACAATGAGCAAGCACGGCAGGATATTGGTTGCAATGAGCGGCGGGGTGGATAGTTCCGTTGCATCAGTTATGCTTCATGAGCAAGGCTATGAAGTTATCGGCCTAACCATGAAAACCTGGGACTACGCCTCATCCGGCAGTAACTCCAAAGAAACCGGCTGCTGCAGCTTAGACAGTATCAACGATGCGCGCGCATTGGCGGTGGCCTATGGCTTCCCGCACTACATCCTTGACATTCGCAGCGAATTCGGCGATTTTGTGATCGACAATTTTGTTGACGAATATATGGCCGGCCGTACCCCCAACCCATGCGTTTTGTGCAATACACATATCAAATGGGAAGCGTTGCTGAAGCGCGCCGATAAACTCGATTGCGAATTTATTGCGACTGGGCACTACGCTAATGTTCACCTGCATGATAACGGGCGCTATGTGGTGTCCAAGGGCCTGGACGAAAATAAGGATCAATCGTATGTGCTTTGGGGCGTTTCGCAAAAGAACCTGGCACGTACCAAATTCCCCTTAGGTAGCTTTACCAAGAAAGAGATCAGGCAGATGGCGCTGGAAATGGGGCAGGTTGACTTGGCTAACAAAAGCGAGAGTTACGAAATATGCTTTGTACCGGATAACGATTACAGAGCTTTTTTAAGGCACAAGATCGACGATCTGGACGATCGCGTTGCCGGAGGCAATTTTGTATTGACCGACGGTACTGTAGTAGGTAAGCATGACGGGTATCCTTTTTACACCATAGGTCAGCGTAAGGGCCTGGGTATTGCGCTGGGTCAGCCTATGTTTGTTACCCGTATTGAGCCGGAAACAAATACTGTCGTATTGGGCACTCATGACGAATTGGAACGGAATACGGCGTGGGTGAGGAATCTCAACCTGGTTAAATACGAAAACATCACCGCGCCTATTGAAGCAGTAACCAAGATACGCTATAAGGATACGGGCACGACAAGCACCATTCAGCAAATGGGCGAACACATGAAGGTTGATTTTCATCACGCCGTATCAGGCATTGCTCCCGGTCAGTCTGCTGTATTTTACGAAGCCAGCGACCTGCTCGGCGGCGGCTTTCTGATGTGACTTTTTTGTTGTAAAGCTGGAAAGGCGTGAGGTTGAAAGGTTATTTCCTGCCTTTTTTGCGGCAAAAAAATTTCAATAATCGAGCTGTCACGATGCCTATCTCTTTAGGTTCAAACGTCGCGCGATTTCAACATTACAACTTTCCAACATTGCAACTTTCCAACATTTTATGTTTTATTTGCAAAAAATAACCGTTTGTAATGGCTAAAAATTTACTGATTGTCGAATCTCCCGCCAAGGCAAAAACCATTGAAGGCTACCTCGGCAAGGACTTTACCGTCAAGTCGAGCTACGGACATATCCGCGACCTGGTGAAGTCGGAAGATGCGATTGACATCAAAAATAACTTTGCACAAAAATATGAGGTACCTGCCGATAAGAAACAGGTAGTAAGCGAATTAAAGAAACTTGCGAAGGAAGCCGAGGTAGTCTGGCTGGCATCGGATGAGGACCGCGAGGGTGAAGCCATCTCCTGGCATTTATTTGATACTCTGGGCCTGAAGGACGCCAATACCCGCCGGATCGTCTTTCATGAAATAACTAAACCGGCAATCTTGCACGCTATCGAAAATCCAAGAAAGATCGATCAAAACCTGGTCAATGCCCAGCAGGCCCGGCGTGTGCTCGACCGTTTAGTAGGCTTCGAGCTCTCGCCTGTTCTTTGGAAAAAAGTAAAACCCTCGCTTTCGGCAGGAAGGGTACAATCAGTTGCCGTACGATTAATAGTCGAGCGTGAACGGGAGATAAATAAATTCACTGCGGAAGCTGCATTTAAAATAACGGCCATATTCGGCAAAGGCAAAGAGGCATTTAAGGCTGAATTACCTGAGCGTTTTACCCAACAGGAAGACGCTGAGAAATTTTTGAAAGATTGTATAGGCGCCGAATTTAAGATCAGCTCGCTGGAGACCAAACCGGCCAAACGTTCACCGGCAGCGCCGTTTACTACATCTACCCTGCAACAGGAGGCCAGCCGTAAACTTGGTTTTTCAGTGTCGCGTACGATGACGGTGGCTCAAAAGCTGTACGAATCGGGAAAAATCACCTATATGCGTACCGATTCGGTTAACTTATCCGATCTGGCGCTAAACACTGCGGCAAAAGAAATTAAGTCCGCTTATGGCGAAAAATACCATCAGCTAAGAAAATACAAGACGAAAAGCGCAGGCGCACAGGAAGCGCACGAAGCAATTCGACCCACTTATTTTGACGCGCATACCATCGACGGTGATTCTGCCGAGAAAAGGCTTTATGAACTGATCTGGAAACGGGCGATCGCTTCGCAGATGAGTGAAGCTTTATTTGAGAAGACCACTGCAAAGATCAGCATATCAACCCGCAAGGAAGAACTGGCAGCCAACGGCGAAGTAATGAAGTTCGACGGCTTCCTGAAAGTTTACCTGGAATCATCCGATGAAGATGAGGACCTGCAAAATGGCGAAGACAATGCCATATTGCCGCCGTTAACCAAAGGACAGGTTTTAAACTTACAGGAAATGACCGCCACCGAGCGTTTCTCCCGTCCGCCTGCACGCTATACAGAAGCCAGTTTGGTTAAAAAGCTGGAGGAATTAGGTATAGGGCGCCCATCCACCTATGCGCCAACCATTTCCACCATACAAAACCGTGGTTATGTTGTAAAAGAAGACCGTGAAGGCAAGCAGCGCAATTTCAGGGTACTAACCTTAAAGGGCGAAAGCATTACTAAGGAACAACGGTCGGAAAATACCGGAGCCGAACGCGGCAAGCTATTCCCTACCGATATCGGTTCGGTGGTAAATGATTTTCTTATCCAATACTTTAAGGACATCGTGGATTATCACTTTACGGCTGGCGTTGAAAAGCAATTTGATGAGATAGCCCAGGGGTTGGAGGAATGGACGGCTATGCTCCGTAAATTTTACGGACCGTTCCATAAAGGCGTTGAAAACACGATCGAGAAAGCCGATAAAGCTACCGGCGAACGTGAATTAGGCGTTCATCCCGAAAGTGGTAAGAAAGTTTCAGTAAGGATAGGCCGTTTTGGACCATTTGTACAGGTAGGTGACAGCGAAGGAGAAGATAAACCGCAATACGCCAGTTTGAGAGCCGGGCAAAGCATAGAAACGATAACCCTTGACCAGGCGCTTGAATTATTTAAGCTGCCAAAAAATATCGGTACGTTCGAGGATAAAGACATGACGGTTGCCATTGGCAAATTTGGTCCGTATATCAGGCATAACGGCGCATTCTATTCGCTGCCAAAAGATGTGGACCCGCTGGACGTATCGGAAGAACAGGCGATCGGGATCATCGCCGATAAACGCAAGCGTGATTCGGAACGGGTGATGAAAACTTTTGCCGAAGCGCCGGACGTGAAAGTGCTGAACGGGCGTTTCGGTCCGTATATCGAATTCAGCAAACAAAACGTTAAAATACCAAAAGGGAAAGATCCCCAGGCACTTACCTACGAAGAATGCAAAGCCCTGGCTGAGGCTGAAGCGAAAGCGCCAAAAAAGACGAATGGAAAGAGATTTGTGAAGAAGAAATAGGAGTTAATTGAGTTGATTAATTGAATGGTTGATTGAGTTGTTGGCCTTTCAAAAACTTAATCAACTCAATCCAACCCAATCAACTTAGTCGACTAAAATGATAAAAGACCTCCCCGAAAATATAGTTAAGGACGTTGCTATTGCGGTTGCACTTGAGGGTGAGAACATCAGCAGCAAAACCTGGTACGTATACCTGATTAATCTGAAGAATGAGCCGATAGAAAATGTGCTGATCACCTCAAAAGGCTATGGCGAAAAAAACGGCGAGCAAATCAAAACGTCCACCTTGCGCCATATGTTTCCAATGGTGAACGAAAACGCCTTTGTGCTGATAGAACCGATAGATGAAGCTACTTTCGGACTGAACAATGAATATTGGCTCAGCTATTATATTGGTAAAGAGATATACGACAAAAAGTTCATTTTCCTGCCGGAAAGTATTGTTGAGTCTAATTTCATTAAGCTGCCCATTCTTAATAAACCTGGTGTGATGATCCGGTAGCGTCAAAAAATATTCTTCCTGGTTTTAGGTAATTTATCACTGGAATTTATATAATTTCAGTGATAAATAAACCTGAACGATGGACAAAAAACCTAACCCTGCCCCTTTCCGGAAATTACTGTTTGTTACCGTTGGCACAATTGTAATCCTGGTTTTGGGCACATTCCTGATCTTTCATTTCCGTCACAAAAACATTGCTGTCGACCGGGCATTTAGTAAGTATATCGAATCGTATACCACTGGAGTAATATCTAAAGAAAATACCATCCGTATCAGGCTGGCGAGCGACGTTTCGACCACCCACGTACAAAACGACCAGCTGCCCGACGGTATATTTGACTTTTCTCCGTCGGTAAAAGGAAAAGCCTATTGGGTTGATGAGCGAACGATCGAGTTCAGGCCGGACGGCAAATTAACGGCCGATCAGGCTTATTCAGCCGATTTCAGGCTGGATAAGATCATCGATGTACCTTCACAATTCGACGACTTTAAGTTTTCGTTTCAGACTATCAAACCTGATTTTACGGTGTCGTTCGTGGGATTGCGAAGCGCTACAAATACCTCCCTCGACAAAATGAAAATGGAAGGAGAAGTTCAGACCGCCGATGCTGAAGAATCTGCCAGCGTTGAAAAGCTGATCAGCGCCAGTTATACTAATCCCGTTCACATCAGTTGGCAGCACAACCCCGTCACCCGTACGCATCAATTCACGGTAACCGAACTGAACCGTGCAAGAGGCAGCGCCAGTCCCCTTACGATCAATTGGGATGGCAGCAGTCTGAATATCGATAAGAAAGGCAATAAGAATTTCGATATCCCGGCCATTGGCGATTTTAAGGTGCTCAACATACAGGCCATACAGGATAACGACCAGTATGTGCTGGTACAATTTTCAGATCCTGTTATGGTCGGCCAGGAATTGAACGGCCTGACCGGCATAAAAAATATAGCCGAGCCTTCCTATACCATCGATGGCAGTACGGTAAAACTGTTTGCCCCTGAACGACTCGACGGAAATTACACCGCTTTTGTAAATGAAGGCGTGGAAAATATAGTCCATAAAAAGATTACGCAGGCTTATACAGCCAATGTATTTTTCGAGAATCGAATGCCTTCGGTCGAGATACCGGGCAAGGGGGTGATCCTGCCCGATTCAGGCAGATTGTCTATGCCGTTTGAGGCGGTAAACCTGAATGCCGTGGATGTAAGTATCGTTAAGATATATGAGAACAATGTACCGCAGTATTTCCAGACCAATGATTTTAACGGCAGCAATGAACTGCGTATGGTTGGGCGACCGGTATTACAGAAAACCATCCGCCTCGACCAGGATAAGAGTCTCAATTTGAACAAAAAGAACCGGTTTATGCTCGACATTGACAAGTTGCTGAGAGCTGAACCCGGTGCTATTTATCGTGTCATTATCGGTTTCAGAAAGGAATATTCGCTATTCAATTGTAAAGCCGGCACCGTAACGGCCAAAAGCGATAACAGCAGCGACGAAGAAGAGGGCGGCGATGTTTCTGATGGTCCGAGCGACGAAGGAAATAACAATGGTGTTCGTGATGACGACGATGATTTCTGGTCGAGGTATGATAACTATTACCCGCAAAATTACAAGTGGAACGAGCGTATGGACCCCTGTGCCGATTCCTATTATACCAGGGATAAATGGGCTATGCGGAATATTCTCGTCTCCAACCTCGGTCTGATCGCCAAACGCGGAACGGATAACAGCATGACCGTGGCTGTTACCAACCTGTTAACCGCCAAACCGATGGAAGGCGTTTCGCTGGAGTTGCTCGACTACCAGAAGCAGGTAATTTTTAAAACGGCATCGGATGGCAGCGGTATGGCCAAATTCGATCTGAAGCGCAAAGCTTACCTGCTGGTCGCAAAAGAAGGAAACGAACGCGGCTATTTAAAGCTGGACGATGGTAATTCGCTGCCCCTCTCCCGTTTCGATGTAAGCGGCGAATTTATACAACGCGGGTTAAAAGGTTTTATTTACGGCGAACGCGGCGTATGGCGGCCGGGCGACTCTATCTTCCTAACTTTTATTTTGCAGGATAAACTAAAGACATTGCCGGCCGATCACCCTGTTGAATTTGAGCTGGACGATCCGGAAGGAAAAGCTTACAAGCGCATCACGTCCACCAAATCCATCGATGGATTTTACAGTTTCCATACCGCTACCGAACAATCCAGTCGCACTGGTAATTGGACTGCCAGGGTAAAGGTTGGCGGCGCCACGTTCGAGAAGAAGATCAAGATAGAAACCATCATGCCCAACCGGCTGAAGATCAACTTAAGTTTTGGTAATGCCAAAGAGCTCACCAAAGGTGATGGCGTGGCAGGAACGCTTGAGTCGCGCTGGCTTTTCGGCGGCATAGCGCAGAATTTAAAAGCTAAAGTGGATGCCTTCCTGTCGCCGCAAACAACTGCGTTTAAAGGTTATGAAGGCTATGTCTTCGACGACCCTACCCTGGCTTTTACAACACAAACTCAAACCATATTCGACGGCCGCCTGGATGAAAACGGCAAGGCAACGATAAAAACGGATATCAACCTGGAAAAACAAGCTCCGGGTCAGCTTAAAGCCAACTTCCTGGTAAAAGTCTTTGAGCCCGGGGGTAACTTCAGTGTCCAGTCAACCTCGGTGCCGTACAACGTTTACGATAGCTATGTGGGTATCAAGACGCCACAGGATAACGACAATATCACGGACATGCTTTATACGGGGCGTGATAATACGATCAACATAGCCGATGTAAATACGCATGGGCAGCCTGTAAGCGGCAGCCGCAATGTGCAGGTAGAACTGTACCGCATCCAATGGCGCTGGTGGTGGGACAACAGCGGCGACGACATGAGCAACTTTACACAGGACGAGTACAACAAGCTGATCAAAACGGAGAGCGTACGCCTGGAGAACGGCCGGGGGCAGTGGAATTTGCACGTCGATCCGGACGATTGGGGACGTTACCTCATCCGCGTAAAAGACGAGACCAGCGGGCACTCTTCAGGCAAGATAGTCTATATCGACTGGCCGAACTGGGCCGAACGATTACAGCAAAGCAACTCGACCGAGGCTGCGATGTTATCCTTTACCTCGGATAAGAAAAGATATAAAGTGGGCGAAGAAGCGACTTTAACGATACCAACAAGCTCGGACGGCCGGGCGCTGATCAGCATTGAGAATGGCATTAAAGTATTGCAAACCCATTGGATCGACACCAAAAAGGGACAAACACGCTACAGTTTCAAGATAGAACAGGGCATGGCGCCAAATGTTTTTGTGAACGTAACACTGCTGCAGCGCCATTCCCAAACGGTAAATGATTTACCTATCCGGATGTACGGCGCTATTCCGCTGACCGTCGAAGACCCGGAAACCATACTAAAACCGGTCATCAGCATGCCGGATAAGCTGCGGCCGGAAGCGCAATCGTCGATAACCGTATCCGAAGCCAGCGGCAAGGAAATGACATATACCATCGCCATCGTGGATGAGGGATTGCTGGATATCACCAATTACAAAACACCTGATCCGCACGATGCGTTTTATGCCCGGGAGGCATTGGGCGTAAAAACCTGGGATCTGTTCGATTATGTAATTGGAGCCTATGGCGGCGGATTGGAACGTATCGTAAGTATCGGAGGCGACGGGACAAACGGAACCAATAAAAACGTGACTGTCAACAGATTTAAGCCGGTTGTTAAATTCCTTGGGCCTTTCCATCTCGATGCCGGCGACAGGCAGACTCATACATTCAGATTACCTCAATATATTGGGTCCGTCAAAGCAATGGTAATCGCCGGACACGAGGGTAGTTACGGCTTTGCTGAAAAGGATGTGGCTGTGAAGAAGCCGCTTATGATCCTTGCGACGCTGCCGCGCGTTTTAGGCCCATCAGAAAAAATACAGTTGCCGGTGACCGTGTTCGCGATGGAGAACTATGTGAAGACCGTGAACCTGCAGGTACAGTCAAATGCTTTCAGCAACCTGGCAGGCAATAATCGCAAAACGGTTACTTTTGATAAAACCGGCGATCAACTGGTTACTTTCGACCTGGATGTAAAAGACATTGTCGGTGCAGGAAAAGTAAAGGTAACTGCCCGAAGCGGCAACGAAACAGCCAATTACGATGTTGATATTAATATTAGGAATCCTAATCCGCCGATAACGAAAGTAACCGAAAAAGAACTCGCCCCGGGTGAGACATGGAGTTCAGACTACGCGCCAATCGGGATGGCCGGCACAAATAAGACAACATTAGAGGTAGCCAGCATCCCGCCGCTGAACCTTGAAAAACGACTGGATTACCTGATCGAATATCCATACGGCTGCGTGGAGCAAACCACTTCGTCGGGCTTCCCGCAATTGTATTTAAGCCAGATCGTGGATCTGACACCAAGACAGTTGGCTGATATCGACCACAACGTAAAGGCAACCATCAATCGGCTAAAAGACTTCCAGGTGGCTGATGGGGGCATGAGCTACTGGCCCGACCAGGCTGAGTCGGACGAATGGGGTACAAATTATGCCGGGCATTTTATGCTTGCGGCACAGGCAAGGGGTTATACGCTGCCTATCGGCTTCCTTGAAAACTGGAAAAAGTACCAAAAACTCAAGGCCATTAGCTGGGGGCCCGATACCCGGAGCTTCTACGGTTCTGATCTGATACAAGCTTATCGCTTGTACCTGCTGGCATTGGCAAGAGTGCCGGAATTAGGAGCAATGAATCGCCTGAAAGAATTCAAATACCTGAGCGACGAAGCTAAATGGCGATTGGCGGCTGCCTATAAACTTGCCGGGCAGCCTGAAGTTGGCCTGCAAATGATATCGGGTTTGCCGCTGACTGTGAAGCCTTACAACATGATGTATGGCACTTACGGCTCCGACCTGCGCGATGAGGCTATGATACTGGAAACCTTAACTCTCCTTGGCCAGCAGCAAAAAGCATCGCAGCAATTCAGGACAGTTGCATACAGGCTGTCGGATGACGACTGGTACAGCACGCAAACCACGGCTTACTCCCTGCTGGCAATATCCGAATATTGTGGCATTACACGGAGTCAAAACAAGTTGCAGTTTAGTTACAACTCATCGCCTGTGATTTCTAAATCGTACTTGTGGCAATCGGCTGCGTCACCTAATAATGGCAAAGTAATGCTTAGAAACAACGGGCAAAATAAATTATATGTCAGGTTGATACAGAAAGGCCAACCTTCCTTCGGGCAGGAGCCAGATATCGCCAACAATAGCGACCTCCTGCAAATGCGCGTAGGTTATTTTACGTTGAACGGCAAGCCCATCGACCCGACAAGCTTGAAGCAGGGAACCGATTTCGTAGCGCAGGTGAACATCAAAAACCCGGGCCAGCGCGGCGACTATCAAAACCTGGCGTTGACGCAGATATTCCCGTCGGGTTGGGAGATCATCAACATGCGGCTGATGGATAACGATAATTCATTCAAAGACGAATCGCCGTCGGATTACCGCGACATCAGGGACGACAGGGTGAATACGTTCTTCAGTTTAGCGCCAGACAAAGAAGTAACCTATTATGTACTACTGAACGCTGCCTACGCCGGTAAATATTACCTGCCTGCAACCTATTGCCAGGCTATGTACAATAATTCCATTAGCGCGCTGGAAAAAGGCAGGTGGGTAGAGGTGGTTAAATAAGCCCACTCTAAATCTCCCCCGGTTGGGGAGACTTTATTAAACGAAAATAAAAGCCCTCACTTCCGGGGAGGGATGGGTGGGGCTATTCAACCCCAAACAACCCGTACTTTAAAATACACCAGATGGCATGGACGCCATCCTTCCATCCTATTTTTTTGCCGTCCTCGTAAGTTCGGCCATAATAGGATATCCCGACTTCATAAATACGTATCCGCGGGACACGGGCTATTTTTTGAGTCACCTCGGGCTCGAAGCCGAAACGCTGTTCGCGCAATTTGATGGATTGAATGATCTTCGTATTAAAAAGCTTATAGCAGGTCTCCATATCTGTCAGATTGAGGTTGGAGAACATGTTGGACAAAAAAGTAAGCCAGCGGTTACCAATGGTATGCCAGAAGAACAGGATGCGGTGCGGGTTGCTGCCCATAAATCGCGATCCGTAAACTACATCCGCAAAACCGTCGCATACCGGCCTGAGCAGGTCGTTATATTCGTTTGGGTCGTATTCCAGGTCGGCATCTTGTATGATCAAATATTCCCCGGTAGCTTTCGAAATTCCGGTATGTAACGCGGCCCCTTTGCCCTGGTTAAGTTCATGCTTAAAATACTGAATATCCAGTTCGGAGTTGGCAGCTTGATAGTCGGCGATAGCCTGTTCAGTGTTGTCGTTCGAACAGTCATTGACGATGATGATCTCTTTGCCGATATTCTCGATCAATTGAACAGTTTTGATTTTATTCAGTATCAGGTGAATGGTTTTTCCTTCGTTATAGGCGGGAATAATAATAGATAATTTTTCTATTTTCATACAGTCGATAACTACTCCGAACGGGTAAAGACGGGTCGAATTAACATGCAACTAAGGCTGACACGGGCAAAAAACTATCTCAAAAAACCAAAAGTAATAATATTACTCATTTTTTTGCTGACGGCGCTGCTGTGGTTCTGGTTTTGCCTGCCTGAAAGATTATTCAATACACCAACTTCTTATGTAATTGATGATGAGCACGGACAATTGCTCGGAGCTTCAATAGCCGGCGACGGTCAGTGGCGCTTTCCTTATGACGCCAATGTCCCGGATAAGTTCAAACAATGCATTATCGCTTTCGAGGATAAACGGTTTGAGCACCACATAGGCGTAGATATGTTGGCTTTGGGACGAGCGATCAGGCAAAACCTGCGGTCAAAACACGTGGTCAGCGGCGGCAGTACGATCACCATGCAGGTCATCCGCCTGGCGACGAAGCATAAGCGCACTTTCTGGAACAAACTGAGCGAGATCGTTATGGCGCTTCGGCTGGAAATGACCCACAGCAAGCAGGAGATTTTAGCCTTATATGCCAGTAACGCGCCGTTCGGCACCAATGTGATCGGGTTGGATGCGGCCTCATGGCGGTATTTCGGGAGAAGCCAGGATAAACTGTCGTGGGGCGAAATGGCGGCTATGGCGGTGCTCCCTAATTCGCCGTCGCTGGTACATCCGGGTAAAAACAGACTAATCCTCACCCGAAAGAGAAATGACCTTTTAGATAAGCTCTATAAAACCCATGTGATCGACAGCACTACGGCACGACTGGCTAAACTGGAGCCGGTTCCTGAACAGCCCATGCCATTACCCAACGTGGCGCCTCACCTGCTACAGAGATTTAAAGAAGATCATCAAAAGAACGCTCAAGGATTAACACGGATAACTACCAGCATCAAATCAGCCCTCCAGCAACAGGTTAACCAAATCCTGGAACGCCACCACGAAGTACTAAAGGACAACGACATCAACAACATCGCTGCTGTCGTGCTTGATGTAGAAACCGGGGCAGCGTTGGCTTACACGGGCAACATCTCGCACCGCGAGGACCCTGAAATGGAAAGCGATGTGGATGTAGTAAACGCGCCGCGAAGTCCGGGCAGTACTTTAAAGCCGTTGCTGTACGCTTCAATGCTGCACGACGGATTGATGCTGCCCAATAGTCTTATCCCGGATATTCCTACCCAAATCGCCGGTTATCACCCGGAAAATTTTGATTTAGGTTACGATGGCGCAGTGCCCGCTTCAAAAGCGTTGGCCCGTTCTCTTAACGTTCCGGCGGTAAAAATGCTGCAGCAATTTAAGTATGAACGCTTTTATGATTTTTTGCAAAAAGCGGGAATTACTACCTTAAAACAGCCTGCCGACCATTACGGCTTATCGCTGATCTTAGGCGGAGGCGAGAACACGCTTTGGGAACTGAGCGGCGCGTACGCGGATATGGCGCGGGTGTTGAACCATTACAATAATACCGGTAAATACGACACAGCCGATTACCATAGCCCGGTTTATGCTTATCAGCCCGCGAAAGAAAGTCACGCTGAAAAAAGCGGATTATTAGATGCCGGATCAATCTATTACACGCTGCAAGCGATGGAAGAAGTGATGCGGCCGGGCGAGGAGTTGGTTTGGCAGCAATTCAGCTCGACGCAGCGCATCGCCTGGAAAACCGGCACCAGCTACGGTTTCCGCGACGGCTGGGCGATTGGCATTACGCCACGGTACGTGGTTGGCGTATGGGTTGGAAACACGGATGGGGAAGGTCGCCCTGGTTTGACCGGGATTAACACAGCCGCTCCTATCCTGTTTGAAATATTCCGCCTGCTGCCGGTATCGCGCGAATGGTTCCGAATGCCGATGGGCGAAATGGTAAAGGTCAAAGTCTGCCACGAAAGCGGCTTCCGCGCCGGCGAGTACTGTGATAATACGGATGATATGTATGTACCCCAAAGCTGCCTGAAAGCCCCGGTTTGCCCCTGGCACCAGTTGGTCCATTTAGATGCAACGGGTAAGTGGCAGGTAACCGGCGATTGTGTAACGCCATCGGCCATGATCACTAAAAACTGGTTTGTACTGCCGCCTTCGATGGAGTATTATTACAAGACCAAGAACTACCAGTATCATGTTTTGCCACCCTTCAGGGCCGATTGTGCCCTGACCGGGAAAACAAATCCAATGGAGGTAATCTACCCCAGGGAAGGCGCCAAAGTATATGTACCGCTCGAAGTTGATGGGAACCGCGGCAGGATGATCTGCAACGCCGCGCATCGTCAGCCCGGAATGAAGATATTCTGGCACCTGGATGATAAGTATGTCGGTGAAACAACCGATTTTCACCAGATGGCGCTTAATCCGTCTGTCGGTCAGCATAAACTAACTTTGGTCGACGCTAACGGCAATACCGTGCAAGTCGATTTTGAGATACTGGGGAAGTGAGTTGGCAGCAGGCAGTTTTCAGTTTGCAGTATTGTGCAAACTGCCCACTGGAAACTGCGAACTTAAAAATGATTATCTTGGCTACCGGATAAAACAAAATGTTAGAACAATTCGACTTAAGTAACCTGCTTGTACTGGATATAGAAACTGTGCCGCAATATGCCAACCACCACGAGGTGCCGGAAAATATGCAGAAGCTGTGGGACCATAAAACACAATACACCCGTAAAGAGGAAACGCCCGAGGCCTTTTATGAACGTGCCGGTATCTGGGCCGAATTTGGCAAGATCGTTTGTATATCCGTGGGTATATTTACCAAGGGTAAAAATACCGGTCTGAGGATTAAATCTTTTGCTTCGCATGATGAAAAAGAGCTGCTGATCAATTTTTCCGACCTGCTGCAGGCCCAGCCCGCAAGTCTGATCCTGTGCGCGCACAATGGCAAAGAATTTGACTTCCCGTATATCTGCCGAAGGATGCTGATCAACGGCATCAAAATACCTGCACAACTGGAAATGTCGGGCAAGAAGCCTTGGGAAGTTAACCACCTGGACACAATGGAGCTATGGAAATTCGGCGATTTTAAAAGTTATACGTCCCTTAACCTCCTGACTGCTATTTTCAATATCCCAACACCGAAGGACGACATCGATGGCAGCATGGTGGGTCATGTGTATTGGGTTGAAAACCAATTGGAGCGTATCTGCACTTATTGCCAGAAGGATGTTGTCGCGACAGCCCAACTGATACGGCGGTATCGCGGGGAGGAACTGATACCGGACGAATGCATAACCATCGTAGGGGAATAATGCTGCAGCTAAAAGATCTGAAAGTTCGGTTTAAAACTCAAAACGGGTTAACGGAAGCCGTTAAAGGCATTTCGTTTATCCTGCAAAAAGGAGAAACCATTGGCATTGTCGGTGAATCAGGCTCAGGAAAATCAGTCACTTCCCTGGCCGTCATGCGGCTGCACAACCCGTCAAATACGATCATTAGCGGCGAAATATTGCTAAATGACACGGATATTCTGAAGCTGCCGGAAGCCGCTATGCAGCAGGTTCGCGGCAACCGCATCGCTATGATCTTCCAGGAGCCGATGACCTCGTTGAATCCCGTAATCACTTGCGGTCGCCAGGTAACGGAAGCTATAACCGTCCACCTTCACCTTGATAAGGAAACGGCTAAGAAAAAAACGATAGCACTGTTTAAAGAAGTACAACTACCACGCCCCGAGGCCGCCTTCGATAGTTACCCGCATCAGCTGTCAGGCGGACAAAAGCAACGAGTAATGATCGCCATGGCCTTAGCCTGCGACCCGGAGATACTGATAGCCGACGAACCAACTACGGCATTGGATGTCACCGTTCAGAAGACGATCATCGAGCTTTTACAGCGGCTTAAAGCCGAACGCAACATGAGCCTGGTATTTATTTCGCACGACTTGGGCGTGGTAAGCGAAATCGCCGACAGGGTCATCGTGATGTATAAAGGTGAAATTGTTGAGGAGGCCATTACCAAAACTATATTCTCAGCACCGAAACATCCGTATACTAAAGGCCTGCTGGCCTGCCGTCCGTCGCCCGACCTGCACCTTAAAAAGCTGCCTGTTGTGGCTGATTTTCTAAGCGATGAGAACAAGCAAGGCGTTACAATAGAAAGGATCCGTGAGCAATATGCTTATTTGGCCGGTGAAATATCCGATCGCCGAAAGAGACTCTATGCACAACAGCCCATTTTAAAGATCAATGAATTATGCACCTGGTTCCCCCTTAAAGGAGGCCTCTTTTCGGCATCAAGAGGGTTTGTAAAAGCTGTAAACAATGTGAGCTTTGACGTGTACCCGGGTGAAACTTTAGGTTTGGTCGGGGAATCGGGTTGCGGCAAATCGACTCTGGGTCGCAGCATATTAAGACTGATCGAACCAACCTCGGGCGAGATGGATTTCGAAAACACGAATCTTCGCCGGTTAGGTAAACGGGCGATGCGCAACATCCGGCGAGACATCCAGATCATTTTTCAGGACCCCTACTCCTCTTTGAATCCGCGTTTGACAGTTGGCGATTCGCTGATGGAACCTTTAAGGGTTCACAGATTATACGAAAACGACACCAAACGCAAAAAAAAGGTGCTTGAGTTGCTGGAACGTGTAAACTTGCCGGCGGCTTATTTCAATCGTTACCCGCACGAATTTTCAGGCGGTCAACGGCAGCGCATTGTCATTGCACGGGCATTGGCTTTACAGCCCAAGTTCATCATTTGTGATGAGTCCGTATCTGCATTGGATGTTTCCGTTCAGGCGCAGGTACTGAACCTCATTCGCGAATTGCAGGAGGAATTTAACCTGACCTATATCTTCATTTCACACGATTTGGCAGTGATCAAACACATTTCAGACCGCATCATGGTTATGAATAAAGGCGAGATCGTCGAAACGGGCGATCCTGATGAGATTTATTATCGCCCCCAAAATGAATATACGAAGAAGTTAATTGAGTCAATTCCCGGAAAATGAATGCGGATTGCGAAATGTCAAATGCGGAATGAACCTAATTTATTGAACTTAAACGCTTAAAATATGCAACCTATAAACGACCTTAAAGCACGAACAAAAAATTTCGCCCTGAACATTATAAAATTAGTCAAATCGATGCCTGAAGATAGAATCGGCAGAGTTCTGGCAAATCAAATACTGAGATCGGGCACATCGGTAGGTGCCAATTACAGATCAGCCTGCAAAGCGCGGTCGAAGGCTGATTTCATATCAAAAATTACCGTAGTTGAAGAAGAAGCAGACGAAACTTCGTTTTGGTTAGAACTGATCATGGAATCCGAAACTCTGAACAATGACTTAACAAAGATGTTGCATAAAGAGTCGAATGAATTGACAGCAATTTTTACCAGTTCGGGTAAAACCGCCAAAGAGAATAAGGAAAAGCGTTAAACACCTTCTTTATTCTGCATTTGACATTCCAACCTCCGCAATAATACAATCTTCGTACTTTTGCAATATAAATTCTATCTATGTCCAAAAAGAAAAACAACTCTTCTGTAAAACAGGTACTTACTCAGTTAGTGCTTGATATATTCGAACAAAACGGCAATGCGCCATTAAACTATAAACAGGTTTCAGCCAAGCTCAATGTCCGTGATCCTGAATCGCGGGAAATCATTCTTGAAATACTCCAGGAAGAAGCCAAAAAAACGGTTCTTAGGGACATAGGTCATGGCAAATTCCAACTGCGTGAACTGAAAACCTTCGTCGAAGGGGTTGTCGATATGACCAATGATGGCTCGGCATATATTGTTACCGATGACGAAGCCGAAACGGATATTTTTGTTGCCCCGCGTAAACTGCGCAATGCACTTAATGGCGACCGCGTAAAAGTTTACGTTTATGCCAAAAGTCGCGGCCAGCGCAAGGAAGGTGAAGTGATCGAAATACTCCAGCGCGCTAAAATGGAGTTTACGGGTATCGTTAAACTTTCCGAGCGATATGCCTTCCTCATTCCCGACGACCGCAAAATGCTGCACGACATCTTCATCCCGATAGGAGATTTGAACGGCGCGAAAAACGGGATCAAAGCAATTGCGGAAATTACCGATTGGCCGCCGGGCGCCAAAAATCCGATCGGGCGAATCAAACAGGTATTGGGGGTTCAGGGTGAAAACGATACCGAGATGAACGCCATCCTGGCGGAATACGGCTTCCCGCTATCATTCCCCAGGGAAGTTGAGAAAGAATCAGAGGCTATCCCGGATACCATTTCAAGGGAAGAGATAGCAAGACGCCGCGACTTCAGAGATGTGACAACCTTTACCATCGATCCGGTTGACGCCAAAGATTTCGACGACGCCTTGTCCTTTAAACAATTACCCAACGGACATTATGAGGTGGGCGTTCACATAGCTGACGTGGCACATTATATCGAACCGGATTCGGCGCTGGACAAAGAAGCGCTTGAGCGAGGCACATCAGTCTATTTGGTCGACCGGGTGATACCTATGCTGCCCGAACGTTTGTCGAACGGGTTGTGCTCTTTAAGGCCGAACGAAGACAAATTATGTTTCGCCGCCGTATTCGAGTTTGATGAGGAAGCGCATGTGATCAATGAGTGGTTTGGAAAAACCATCATTCACTCTAACAAGCGCTTTACGTATGAACAAGTTCAGCAAATTATAGAAGAAAAAGCCGGCGAATTTGACCAGGAAATACTAAAGCTGAACGATCTTGCTTATAAGCTGCGCGAACGTAAGTTTAAAATGGGCGCCATTAGTTTTGAAAGCACCGAAGTGAAATTCAGGCTGGATGAGCATGGCAAGCCCATAGGCGTATATGTAAAAGAGCGTAAGGATGCGCATAAACTGATCGAGGATTTTATGTTGCTGGCGAACCGTAAAGTGGCGGAATACGTAAGTAAGTTGGGTAAAGGCAAAAACAAATACACCTTTGTATACCGCGTGCACGATTCACCCAAACCCGACAGCCTGGCCAACTTTGCACAATTCGCATCCAAATTCGGCTATCGTATCAATACCAAATCCGACAAGGAAATAGCCCGCTCGCTCAACTTCCTGATGGAAGATGTGGAAGGCAAGAAAGAGCAGAATGTACTCACGCAGCTGGCAATCCGCTCGATGGCGAAAGCGATTTATACCACCAAAGCTACAAGCCACTACGGATTGGCTTTCGATCACTATACACATTTCACCTCTCCAATCCGCCGTTACCCGGATATTATGGTGCACCGGTTGTTGTTCCATTACCTCAATGGCGGTCAATCAGCTAATGCCGCCTACTATGAGAAGCTTTGCGAACATTCGTCGCAGATGGAAAAGAAAGCTGCCGATGCGGAACGAGCTTCGGTAAAATATAAACAAGCCGAATTCCTGAAAGATCAAATAGGTGTGGTTTATAGCGGTATTATATCGGGTGTTACGGAATGGGGCATGTATGTAGAGATCATCGAGAACAAATGTGAAGGCATGATCCGGCTCCGCGAGATAAGCGATGATTTTTATACCCTGGACGAGAAGAATTACGCCATCATCGGTCAGCGGAAAAGAAAAGTTTACCAATTGGGTGACGAAGTACAAGTGAGGGTAAAAAATGTCGACCTGACCAAAAAGCAAATCGATTTTTCACTGATCCAGAATTAACAAGAGTCGATTAAGTTGGATTGAGTTGGGTTAAGTTGAATGAGTTTAGTAACATTGCACCGGTTTCAAATCAGCAAATGACCCCTATCTCTGACCTGCAGGCAATTATTACGAAAGAAATCAACCGGTTTGAACTCCCCTTGCATCCTGCCGACCTTTATGAGCCGATAAAATATATTCTTTCTATAGGCGGCAAGCGCTTGCGCCCTGCCCTGCTGCTGATGGCCTGCGACGCTTTCGGGGGCGACGTCCATAAAGCTATTAAACCGGCATTAGCCATCGAAGTGTTTCACAATTTCACCCTGATGCACGACGATATTATGGACAATGCGCCGCTTCGTCGCGGCAAAATAACCGTGCATGAAAAGTGGAACCAAAATGTCGGCATTCTTTCAGGCGACGTAATGCTGGTTGAAAGCTACAAGCTGATGATGCAGGTTGAAGATATACTATTGAGGCCTGTGATCAATATCTTTAATGAAACGGCTGTTGGTGTGTGCGAAGGTCAGCAAACCGATATGGAGTTTGAAACGCGCGATAACGTACATATCGATGAATATATCAATATGGTCCGCCAGAAAACCGCCGTGCTACTCGGTGGTGCTCTGAAGATCGGTGCCTTAATAGGCGGCGCTGACACCAAAGACGCAGCATTACTTCAAACGTTTGGTGAACAATTAGGCATCGCCTTCCAGTTGCAGGACGACATACTGGATGTTTACGGCGATCCTGAGAAATTCGGCAAGCAGGTAGGCGGTGACATTCTTTCCAACAAAAAAACATATTTGCTTATCAAGGCATTAGAGCTGGCGAATAAAGAGCAATCATCAGAATTAAATAAATGGTTTTCGGTGACAGATTTTCCGGCGAAACAAAAAGTCGAGGCTGTCACAGGCGTTTATGATACACTCGATATCAGGCAACGCGCCCGCGAAGCGATGAATTCCTATGCCGATCATGCCTTTGACGCTTTGCAAGCCGTTAACATGCCTGTTCAAAGTAAAACCTTCTTGCGCGGATTTGTTGGCAGTTTGATGATAAGGGAAAGTTGAGTATATTGGTGCATGAAAAAGACCTTATTACTTTCATTAGTTGCAGTACTTGCGACGATTACGCATGCGCAGCAAAGCAAACCCCAGATGGGCGATCCCAATGCTGACCTGGTTATATCCGAGCCTGCTAAAAACTCGCCACAGAACTTCGCCGATACCAATAAGGTATTTACGGCCGTCGAAACAAACCCTGAATTTCCCGAAGGTTGGGAGAAATTTCCTGACTATATCAAAGCCAACTTAAGATATCCGGTCGCTGCTCGTAATGATGGTGTGCAAGGGAAAGTATTTCTTACCTTTATTGTTGAGCGGGACGGCTCATTGACCAATATCAAAGTTGTACGGGGTATAGGCAGCGGCTGCGACGAGGAAGCTGTACGGCTTTTAAAAGCTTGTCCGAAATGGCATCCGGGAATACGAAATGGCCATACTGTAAGGGTCGCCTATGCTACGCCCATTAGTTTTTATTTAGGGCCGGACAATTAATCTGTTATCGTTTTCGGATTTAAGTATATTTAATCTGTGAAAATATCGGCGATAACTATCACTTTTATTGCATTTAGTTTTCTTGTGCCTGCTTCTCTGTTAGGACAGGTTAGCAATACCTTGCTTTTAAAGAATTACCGGCCGGTTTCCATTTATAATACACCGCATACCAATATCGATAAAGCGGCCTTCCCGGTAATCGATATGCATAGCCACCCTTATGCAGCAAGCGATAAAGAGATTGACGAATGGGTAAAAATGATGGATGCCGTCGGCATTCAAAAAACCGTCCTGCTGACTTATACCGCGGGCAAAGCCTTCGATAGCCTGGTTACAAAATATGGCCGCTATGCGGGCCGCTTTGAATTGTGGTGCGGCTTTGATTACACCGGCTACCATACTCCCGGCTGGCAGCGACATGCCGTGGCCGAGTTGGAAAGATGTTATAAAAAAGGCGCCCGCGGCGTAGGCGAACTCGGCGATAAGGGGGAAGGCGAATTGTATTCGAAACCTACACCCGGCATTGGTTTGCATATTGACGATCCGCAGCTGAAACCCCTGCTGCAAAAATGCGCTGAATTGAAAATGCCAATAAGCATTCATGTTGCGGAAGACCGCTGGATGTACGAGCCTGCTGACAGTACCAACGATGGCATGATCAATGCCGAAAAATGGCACGTGAATATGAATAAGCCGGGCAAACTGGACCACGACCAGTTAGTCAGATCGCTTGAAAATGCCGTAAGAGATAATCCAAACGTAACATTCATTGCGTGCCACCTGGCCAATTGCTGCAGCGACCTTTCGCAACTGGGCCGGCTGTTTGACAAGTATCCCAACCTGTATGCCGACATCGCCGCCCGGTATGGCGAAATATCACCCATTCCGCGTTATACCAAAGCTTTTATTACCAAATACCAGGACCGTTTAGTTTATGGCACCGACATGGGTTTTAGCGAAAAAATGTACAGGATCACGTTTCGCATACTGGAAACAGCGGATGAACATTTTTATGAGTTTGACCAGTTTTATTACCACTGGCCTTTGTATGGCCTGGATCTGCCTAAAGAGATCTTGTTGAAATTATATAAAACGAATGCTGAAAAAATTTTAAGAATAAACAACTAATATTTTTATGAAACCTGTCCTTATTACTATTGCTATCATTGGTTCGTTTGCATCTGCAAAAGCTCAGCAGGCTGATACCATTAAAAAGGTGGCCCTGGACTCCGTATCATCGGTTTTCTCCGCCGTTGAACAGGACCCTACCTATCCCGGCGGCTTAAGAAAGTGGTTCAATTACATCAAGACCAATCTCCATTATCCCGAAAAGGCAAAAGAAAACCAAGTTGAAGGCAAGGTATTCGTGAGTTTTATAGTAGAGAAGGACGGCACTGTTACCTTTCCTAAAGTTGTTAGGGGAATTGGCAACGGCTGCGATGAAGAAGCGGTAAGACTGCTAAAAACAGTCCGAAATGGAACCCTGGCATGCAAACGGGCACGTAGTACGTGTGTCGTATATGACCATAGTTGATTTTAAACTTTAAATAAATGAGGAAGTGCTTCTCCATAATTTTATTTGTTTTCGCGGCGGCCATCCTCAACGCCCAAACCCTCACATCCGGCGGCAAACTAAAGCCCGAACAGTCCATCATGGATGTAAGGCATTACACGATTGCGCTGAATGTGGATTTTAACCAGCATTCCATTGAAGGATATACAACGATCGACGTGATCATGGCGAAACCCACACAAGTATTGCTTTTCGACCTGCTGGATTCGCTTAATGTGCATCAAGTGTTGGTGAATGGTAAAAAGGAAGCTTTCGAATACAAAAACAACCTGATCACCATTCACCTGGACAAAGAACTTCCTGCAGGAAAAGCAAGTGTAAAGGTGTTGTACGGCGGTAAACCGCATGTGGCCCGCCGCCCGCCGTGGGACGACGGCTTTACCTGGACCAAAGATTCAACCGGGCATCAATGGCTGGCCATAACGGCCGAGGGGTTGGGTGGGAAATTATATTTTCCTTGCA
>DASZYQ010000060.1:0-2418 GCA_035545315.1 Mucilaginibacter sp.
AAAGGGTTCGGCACCTCGCCCACACCCTCGGGCAGCGCCAATGTCGATACAAACGTTACCAATTACGTATATTCGGGCGAAGGCGGCTTGACCAAAACCTACCTCGGTTACGGCTTCGGCATAGGCAGGCATCTTACGGTCGGCGCCAACGTAGCATTCATTTTCGGTAACTTAAAGCAGTTTCAGTCCACTGAGCTTCCTAACCTTGCCGGTGCGATAGATTCACGCATCGAAGAAGACAATAAAGTAAACGGCGTTAATTTCGATTACGGCGCACAATATACCATTGATGTGTCAGCTAACAAACATTTCGTACTGGGCTATTCGGCTTCCGTCGGGAACAGGCTGAATGAACAAAGCGGCTACATTGTAAGCCAGTATTATTACGATCAGTCGGGCAATCAGCAGGTAGCGGCCGACAGTATAATAAACACGCAAAACCCTAACGCCAAGCTGCAGCTGCCGCGTATCAACCGTTTCGGCATTTCGTTCCAGAAGGACAACAGTTTTATGGTTGGGGCCGATTTTTCAATGGGAAATTGGTCCGACCTGTCTATTGCAGGCGTGAATGCCGGGCTTCAGAACAATAAAATATTCAATATCGGCGGCCAAATTACGCCTAATGCCAATGCGCTGTCCAACTACTTTGCATTGTGGGATTACCGGCTGGGATTTATTTACGAAAAGACCTACCTGAACGTAAATAATGTGAACCTGAACAGGTACGCTGTTACTTTCGGCCTGGGTATACCGTTGCCGCACGACCGCGCATCATCGGCTTTTTACAAGGTCAACTTTTCGGCCGAGATAGGGCGCCGCGGCACCCTGACCAGCGACCTGATACAGGAGAGGTATGTCAATTTTCATCTTGCGTTCCTGCTGAACGACAGGTGGTTCCAGCGCTTTAAATTTGAATAACATCAACCGATGGCCGGGGCAAAACAAATATCCGTTTTATTTTTGCCTGCTCTCATTACGCTTACCCTATTGACAGCAGGCTGCGAGAACGACCTGCGCGACATTAAAAAAATATCGGCAAGCGAAGTAAATAAACCGCTTGAGGAATATACCGGTGTGGATGTGCTTTACAGCGACTCGGCTTACGTGAAGGCCCATTTGACCGCACCCCTGATGCTGGATTATGATAAGCTAAAAAATCCTTATATCGAAATGCCTAAAGGCGTAAAGGTGGTGTTTTATGATAAGAATATGCAGCAAACCTGCACCATTACGGCCGACTATGGCATTCGCCACGAAAAGGAAAAGCTGATAGAGCTGCGGAAAAACGTAGTCGGTACGAATGCAAAAGGCGAGACATTTAATTCCGACGAGCTGATATGGGACGAAGGCTCGAAAATGATCCATTCGGATAAGCTGGTGCATGTACGCATGGCCGATGGCAGCCTGACCGACGGTACCAGCTTTGTGAGCGACGAAAATCTGGAACATTGGAAGCTGAACCAAGCTACCGGTATTATTCATGTTAACAGCCAGGACGTTCCGCAGCAATAGCGGCCGGAGGGTTGATTTGCGCAGGTCAATTTTTTGTATTTATATTTTTATCAAAAATTGTATCTTGCGCGCTCTTTTAAAGGAGCTTAAAGCTGAAAGGCCGAAGCCGAAGACTTTTGAAAAGAATTCCGGCATAGGCTTTCGGCTTACGTTTTTAGCTTTTTGCTGAGAAAGATTGATATAATATAATAAATAACTGTATATGGGTGTAATGACTTATTTGCGCGAGCGCATGGGCAGAATCCTGGCGATTGTGATCGGAGCTTCGCTTGCCGCATTTATTCTGGGTGAAGTACTGCGCCAGGGAGGTTCCTTTTTTCATGGCGACAGGAACGAACTGGGTGAAGTTGACGGGCAGAAAATCGCTTATGATGAGTATTCCAGGCAGCTTGATCAAAATACCAACCAGATGAAACAACAATACCGGATGAACAGTTTGCCGCCGCAGTTTGTTACGAGGCTGCAGCAGGAAACCTGGGACCAGAAGGTAAACGAGATCATTTTGGACGATGAAACCGATAAGCTCGGATTGGTTGTAAGTACGGATGAGCTGAAATCGATGATAAGCGGCGACAACCCGAGCCCCCAGATCATGCAGGCTTTTGCCGACCCCAATACCGGCCAGTTCGACAAGGTAAGGTTTATCAACTTCCTGCAGGGCCTGCCTTCCGCACCCGCTGAAACCAGGGCCAGGTGGAATACCTTCGTTTCTCAAATGATGGTCGCCAGGCGCGGCGACAAGTTTTTGGCCATGGCTACCAATGGCCTGTATGTAAACTCGCTGGATGCCAAAGACGATTACGAGAACAGGAACAAGCTGGCGAACTTTAAATACACGATGCTGGATTATGCGTCGATCCCCGACAATAAAGTTACACTGACCGACGACGACTATCAAAGCTATTA